>JAIXZO010000003.1 GCA_027489535.1 Hyphomicrobiales bacterium | reverse complement strand
CGAGATGCGGTGCGTGTCCTGGTTGATCTTGATGATCTTGACCTTGACCGTCTGGCCGATGGTCACGACCTCGGACGGATGGTTGACGCGACGCCATGCCATGTCGGTGACATGGAGCAGGCCGTCGATGCCGCCGAGGTCGACGAACGCACCGTATTCGGTGATGTTCTTGACCACGCCGTCCACGACCTGACCTTCTTCGAGGTTCGCGACGAGCTCCGAACGAGCCTCCGCGCGGGTCTCTTCGAGGACGGTGCGGCGCGACACGACGATGTTGCCGCGACGGCGATCCATCTTGAGGATCTGGAAGGGCTGCGGCACGTTCATGAGCGGGCCGACGTCGCGGATCGGACGGATGTCGACCTGCGAGCGCGGCAGGAAGGCCACGGCGCCGTCGAGATCGACGGTGTAGCCGCCCTTGACCTGGTTGAAGATCACGCCCGTGACCTTCTCCTGCTTGTCGAACGCGACTTCGAGCTTGACCCAGCTCTCTTCGCGACGCGCCTTCTCGCGGGAGATGACGGCCTCGCCGAGGGCGTTCTCCATGCGGTCGAGATAGACCTCGACTTCGTCGCCCACGCCGGGGACGCCTTCGCGGCCCGGTCCGGCGAATTCCTTCAGCGCGACGCGCCCTTCGGTCTTCAGACCGAGGTCGACGACGGCCATGTCCTTCTCGATCGCGACGACGCGACCCTTGATGACCGAGCCCTCGAGGGCCTCGGAACGGGAGAAGGATTCTTCGAGGAGCGAAGCGAAATCTTCGCGGCTCGGGTTATGGGTCTGAACGGCCATGTGTTCTCCTGATGGGCCCCGATGGGGCCTCGCGCCGGCGGGTTCGTGTTTCCGGATGCTTCCCATCGTCGGCGATGGCCGTGAGGTCCATCGACCGCCCCCGAAGGGACGGGCCGGCGCGGCGATCGACGATCGGAAGCGCTTTTACTGATCAAACCGAAGGGCATGCCGCGAATGGCGAAAGGGGCGCGAAGGTTCCCGCCCCGGTCGATCCTCGATCAGCCTGCCCGCAGCGACGATGCCGTCATGTTTTCCACGATGGAAACCGCCGCCCGGAATGCGGCTTCTATATCCAAATCGGTGGTGTCGAGCAAGCGCGCGTCGGGCGCGGCCGCAAGCGGCGCGCTGGTGCGGCCGGCGTCGCGCGCGTCGCGTCGGCGGATGTCGGCCAGCACGGTCTCGTAGGCGACCTCTTCGCCGCGGCGCACCAGTTCGCGATGGCGGCGGGAAGCGCGTTCCTCCGGGGTCGCCGTGACGAAGATCTTCACCGGCGCGTCGGGGCAGATGACCGTGCCGATGTCGCGCCCGTCGAGTACCGCGCCTTCGGGACGACCCGCGAAGCGGCGCTGCAGATCCACGAGCGCTGCGCGCACCATCGGCAGGGCCGCGACGACGGACGCCGCCTCGCCCATCTCCGCGCCGCGCAGGCGGTTCTCGTCGAGGCTTTCGACGTCGAGCCGTTCGGCGGCGAGGGTGGCCGCAGCCACGTCGTCGAGCGGACGGCCCGCATCGAGGAGCGCCCGTGCGACCGCGCGGTAGAGCAGGCCGGTGTCGAGATGGGCGAGACCGAAATGGTCGGCGATGCGCTTGCCCAGCGTGCCCTTGCCCGACGCCGCGGGTCCGTCGATGGCGATGATCATCACGCGAAATCCGCGCCGAGACCGGTCATCAGCGGCGAGAAGCTCGGGAAGCTGGTGGCGATCATGCGGTCGTCGTCGACCGTGACGGGCTTTGACGAGGCGCAGCCCATGACGAGGAAGCTCATGGCGATGCGGTGATCGAGATGCGTCGCCACGGTGCCGCCGCCGCGCACGGTCCCCGCGCCGCCCCGCACGATCAGGTCGTCGCCGTCGATCGCGTGATCGACGCCGTTCGCGGCGAGCCCGTCGGCGACGGCCTGCAGGCGGTCGCTCTCCTTGACGCGGAGTTCCTGAAGCCCGCGCATCCGCGTCTCGCCCTCGGCAAAGGCCGCCGCGACGGCGAGGACGGGATATTCGTCGATCATCGAAGGCGCGCGGGCGGCCGGGACGTCCACGCCCTTCAGCGTCGAAGCCCGCACGCGCAGATCCGCCACCTCCTCGCCGCCTTCGATGCGGCGGTCGAGTTCGACGATGTCCGCGCCCATCTCGCGAAGCGTCGTGAGCAGGCCGATGCGCAGCGGGTTCATCATCATGCCTTCGATCACGATCTCCGATCCGGGCACGACCAGCGCCGCGACGAGGGGGAAGGCGGCGGAGGAGGGGTCGACCGGCACCATGATCGGGCGCGGCGACAGTTCGGGACGGCCCTTCAGCACGATGCGGCGGCCATGCGCGCCTTCGGGCGTCACCGTTAGGGACGCGCCGAAATAAGCGAGCATCTTTTCGGTATGGTCGCGGGAGGCCTCGGCCTCGATGACCGTCGTTTCGCCGGGGGCGTTGAGCGCCGCCAGCAGCACGGCCGACTTGATCTGCGCGGAGGCCACGGGCGTGCGGTACTCGATCGGGTTGGGCTCGGCGGCGCCCTTGATGGTGATCGGGCAGCGGCCGCCTTCGGCCTGCGACACCACCTCCGCGCCCATCAGCATCAGCGGATCGAGGATTCGGCGCATCGGCCGTTTGCGCAGGGACGCGTCGCCGTCGAAGGAGGCGGTGACGTCATGGCCGCCGACGACGCCCATCATCAGCCGCGAGCCCGTGCCCGCATTGCCGAAATCGAGCACCGCGTCGGGGCTGCGCAATCCGCCGATGCCGACGCCGGAGATCGTCCACGCGCCTTCGCCGGTGCGGACGATGCGCGCCCCGAGGGCGCGGCACGCGTCGGCGGTGCGCAGCACGTCGTCGCCTTCCAGCAGTCCGCTTACGACGGTTTCGCCGACGCTCAACAGGCCGAGAATCATCGAGCGGTGCGAAATCGACTTGTCGCCGGGCGGGCGCACGCGGCCGGAAAGGCCGCGCACGGGGCGGGCCGAGAGGGGACGGGGCGAACCGGCGTGATCGTGCGACATGGACGTTGCGGGCCTTGTTGCGGAGTGCGACGGCGGGGCCTTAGCATGCGTCGCGGCCCGACGCATCCGTCGAAGAGTTTCGGGCTTTTATCGCTGCCGGGGCGATTCCGAGTTGACGGGTGCCGGAAGCCCGCTTAACCGGAGCGCCGTCGTTTGAACGAGAGGGTGCGACCCGTGGTGAAACCTGAACTCGGCACAAAGCGCCTGTGCGGAAGCTGCGGTGCGAAGTTTTATGATCTCGGCAAGGACCCGATCACGTGTCCTCGCTGCTCCGCGGTGTTCCAGCCGGTCGCTCTGACCCGCGGACGCGCCGAGGCAAAGCGCGCCGCGCCGGAAGAAGAAGAGATCGAAATCGATCCGGCCGGTCCGGAAATCGTTTCGCTCGACGAGGTCGAAGCCGAAGAGGCCGGCAAGGATCCGGTCGTGGAGGACGTCGACGCCGAAGACGACATCGTGCCGGACGACGACTTCCTCGAGGAAGAGGAAGAAGGCGACGACGACGTGGCCGATCTGATCGACGGCGACATCGAAGACGACGAAGAGGCTTGATGCCGCCGCGACTCGCGGCTATAGGGACGCACCGCCGGACGACGGGCGGTCGTCGCAAGACGTAATTCGCCGCAAGGCGAACCCGGGCGGGGTCCCCAAACCCCGCCGTTCAGTGGGGCCATAGCTCAGTTGGGAGAGCGCTTGAATGGCATTCAAGAGGTCGGCGGTTCGATTCCGCCTGGCTCCACCAAACTTCCTCCAATTGATCATCGACGCTTCATGGCGGTCTCGAACCCGGTTTTTTCCGGGGACGTCGTAAGCTTGGGCTGGACCGTTCCCGCCGGTCGGCTATAGCTGCTCGGAACGTGGGGCTTCGTCCGTCCGCTTGCCGCGGCCCCGCGCAACGTGCGTGCGTGAGACCCGGAATGAACGTGCTCGTCGGAATTTTGTCGGGGGTGCTTGCCCTGACTGCTTGGTCGCCTGCGGCGCTCGCGGCCGAGCCTGCTTCGCCCGTCGAGCGGCCCGCTTGGGCCCGACCCTATGTCGGCCTGCATGCCGGTTATGGTTGGGGAAGGACCGATTGGGCCTACTCCAACGGGAAAACCGTCGACCACTATACGCGCGGCGCTGTCGGCGGCGGTCAGGTCGGCTACGGTTTCGAGACGGGATCGTTCGTGCTCGGCTTGGAAGCGGATGCCGATTTCTCCGATATCGAGGGAGAGAAGCGTTGTCCGTCGTCGCGGTACAAATGTCGTTCCGACATCGACGGTCTCGCTTCGCTGCGCGCCCGCATCGGCACGACGGCGGGGAACACCTTGTACTACGCGACGATCGGCAGCGCGGTGGGCCGCGTGAAGATCGAAACGATCCGCAGCGCAAACGGCACCGTCGCGGGCAGCGAAAAAACCCGTTTCGGTTGGGTCGTCGGCTTCGGCGTCGAGCAGGCGCTGACGAGCCGATGGTCCGTCAAGGCGGAATTTTCCCACTATGATTTGGGGCGCGCCCATTATCTCGTGGATACCGACAACCTGATTGCTGCGGACGTCGTGGGCGAAGTCTTCAAGATCGGCGTGAATTATCGCTTCGGAGCGCAGTGAGGTCGCTCGCGGATCGCGCGGCCTTCGCCCGAGCGTTCAGTCGTCCTTGACGGCGCGCGCGTCGTAGCCGTCCGCGCGGACGCGGACCATCTGCTCGGGGAGCAGTTCGACGATTTCGAGCTTGGTGGCGGTGAAGGCTTCGACTGCGGTCGCGACCTCGCCGAACATACGCAAGGGAATGACGGCGACGATCGGCTTACGCCAATCGGTCTGATCGGCGACGCCCATGAACGTCTCGAGAAGTTCTTCCTCGGCATAATTGCCGGCAAGCAGCTTCGGCGTCATCACATCACTCCGCTACCGCCTTTGTTTATGCGATTTGGGCCGTTGTCTTCAAGGCCGAATGGCGGTTCCGAATGACGGAGTCGCGATGCTTTCGGTCAGAGCGGTGCGACGATGAAGATCGTGGCGATCCAAGCTGCGGCGATGCTGGGGCCGAAGGGGATGCGCAGGCCTTTGTCGGAGGGCCGGGCGGGCAGCCATTTCATGCGGGCGGCGACCACGTAGATCAGCGTGAAGGCGGCCATGCCGAGCGTGAAGACGAGCGACGCCTCATGGCCCAGCCACAAAAAGGCGACCGCAAGCAGCTTCACGTCCCCTCCGCCCATCAGCCGCAACGCGTACATGCCGAGCAGGACCGCGAACATGACGCCCCCGAAAGCCGCGTGAACGGCCAAGCCCGACCAGTCCCGGTGGATCAGGATCCATGCGACGAAGAGTCCCGTCAGGATCGCGACGGAGCGATTGGTGATCCTGAAGCGGCGAAGGTCTTCGACGATGACGTGCAGGAGCGTGAGCACGACGCCGAGGAGCACGAGGAAACGCAGGAACTGCAGGAGGGGAGCACTCGTGTCGAACACCGGAAATTGCCTTGGTCGTCGTCGAAAAGGGTCGTGAATTCAATTCCGTACGGTGCGCGTGCGAACCGTACGGGCCTTCATGAAACGCCAAGCGAGCAGAACCGCAAGCACGGCACC
Organism: Hyphomicrobiales bacterium; assembly: GCA_027489535.1. Taxonomy (GTDB): domain Bacteria; phylum Pseudomonadota; class Alphaproteobacteria; order Rhizobiales; family Beijerinckiaceae; genus JAIXZO01. The sequence continues at coordinate 113,265 of JAIXZO010000003.1, read as the reverse complement.
GTAAATCGCGGGCCACGTCAGATCGCGCTTCACCAACCACCAATAATGCACGACGCCCAAGATGGCGACGGCATAGACGAGCTTGTGCAGCCGATTCCATGCCGGGCCGCCGAGCCGCTTGATCCAGCCCTTGGTGGAAGTGACGGCGAGCGGCGTCATCAGCACCAAGGCGGCGAAGCCGACGGTGATGAAGGGTCGCTTGACGACGTCCTTGACGATTTCGTCGAGCACGAAAAACCGGTCGAACCCGACATAGGACGAGAGGTGCACCACGCCGTAGAAGAAGGCGAACAGCCCCAGCATGCGCCGAAACTTGATCAAGCCGCCGATGCCGGTGATGCGCCGCAGCGGCGTGATCGCCAGCGAGTAGAGCAGGAATTGCAGCGTGCGGTCGCCGGTCGTCCGAATTATGGTTTCGGCCGGATTGGCGCCCAGCATCGCGGGATCGAACAGCATCGCCCAGGCGATGGTCGCCAGAGGAAACAGCGCCAACGCGACGATGACCGCCTTGAGGCCGGCGACGACGCCCCGGCGTGCGAGCGCGGCCTCGACCGTCGCCCGCCAAGGCGGAACGGGCAGGGCCGCGACGCGCGACATCAGTGGTTCGCCTTGAGATCCATGCCGGCATAGAGCGAGGCGACCTGCTCGGCATAGCCGTTGAACATCTCGGTCTTGCGGCTCGCGAACAGGCCGGGCAGCAGGCGCTCGCGGCTCTGGCTCCAGCGCGGATGGTCCACTTCGGGGTTCACGTTGGAGTAGAAGCCGTATTCGTGCATGGCCGCCTTGGTCCAGCTGCTGACCGGCTGCTTCTCGAGAAACTCGATGCGCACGAGCGATTTGGCGCTCTTGTAGCCGTATTTCCACGGCACCACGATGCGCACGGGCGCGCCGTTCTGGTTGGGCAGCGTCTCGCCGTACATCCCGAGCGTCAGCATCGTCAGCGGGTGCATGGCCTCGTCGATGCGCAGGCCCTCGGTATAGGGCCAGTCGAGCGCGGCGCGGGAGGCGCGCAGCCCTTCCATCTCGTCGGGGCGGGCGGCGGTGGTGAAGCGCACGTATTTGGCGCGGCTCGTGGGCTCGACCAAGGCGGCGAGCTTGTTGAACTCGAAACCGACCCACGGCACCACCATCGACCACGCCTCGACGCAGCGGAAGCGGTAGACGCGCTCCTCCATCGCCATCTTCAGCAGGTCCTCGATGCCGACGGTGCGCGGCTTGGCGACCTCGCCGACGATCTCGACCGTCCAAGGCCGGACCTTGAGCGTGTGCGCGTTGCGGGCCGGATCGGCCTTGCCGGTGCCGAACTCGTAGTAATTGTTGTAGGTGGTCGCCAGCTTCTTGTCGGTCGGCTGGTCCGACGGCGCGAAGGCCGGATTGCGCGGGGCGGAGAGCGGCTCGATGACCGGGGCGGCCCATGCCGTGCCCGGCAGCGACGACGCCGCGATCGTGCCGGCGGCTCCCGCCAGCAGCGTGCGGCGGTTCATCCAGACGTCGCGCGGCGTGATTTCGGACGACGGGACGGGCGGGATACGCGTGACGGGCATGACGAAACCTCCGGAGTGATCCCCCGGAGATAGGGTGGCACGCCCCGCCCGGACAGGGAAGCTTGCCGCCGGGCGACCTTTTCGCCCGGGGACCCGTCCGATCCGGGCGGGATCAGTTCAAGGCGGCCGCGATGGCGCGGGCGTTGTGGCGCATCATGTCGACATAGGTTTGGACGGGGCCGCCCAGCGCGTCGCCGTAGAGCGTGCCGCCCACTTTCGCGCCGGTTTCGCGGGCGATCTGTTCGACCATGCGCGGGTCCGACATGTTTTCCAGAAAGATCGCGCCCGCCTTTTGCGCGCGGATCTGGCGGATGAGCGCGGCGACGTCCTTGGCGCTCGCCTCGGCCTCGGTGCTCACGCCTTGCGGCGCGAGGAAGGCGATGCCGTAAGCCTCGCCGAAGCGCGTGAAGGCGTCATGCGAGGTGACGATGCGGCGGCGCTCGGCCGGAACGGCGGCGAAGAGCGCGCGGATTTCGGCGTCGAGCGCGTCCAGCCGGGCGACGTAATCGGCGGTGCGGCGGGCATAATGCTCCGCCCCCGCAGGGTCCGCCTTGCTCAATCCGTCGCGGATCTCGGCGGCATAGAGCTTGACGTTGGCCGGGTTCTGCCAAGCGTGGGGGTCGTTCTTGCCGCCGTCGGTGGCGGGGCGCACGGTCCGCGCCGCGACGACGGTCTCGCCCGAGAATTTCGCGGCGCGCAGCAGCCGCTCGGTCCAGCGGTCGAAGCCGATGCCGTGGACGACCACGACGCGTGCCTTGGAGACCGTCGCGACGTCCGCGGGCTTCGCCTCGAAGACATGGGCGTCGCCGTTCTCCGGCACCAGCGAGACGGCGCGCACGCGCTCCCCGCCGACTTCCCGCACTACGTCCGCCAAGATCGTGAAGCTGGCCACGACTTCGACCGGCGCCGACTGCGCGACGACCGCGCGGGACGCGAATGCGGCCGACAAAGCGAGATAGACGGCGAGGGAGAGGGCGGTGCGGCGGAACATGAGCTCGGCAATCCTATGAACGATGCCGGGACCGTAATGTTATAATGTTGCGCTGGTCAACGGCGAAAGCGGTGCTTTTCCGGCGGATTTCGGCGCGGGATTGCGGTCTCATCCTCGAATGAAGGCCTCGACCGCTTCGCGCTTCGGGATCGGTGCCACCGCGCCGTATCCCAAGGTGGAGAGCGCTGCGGCGGCATTGGCATAGGCGGCGGCGGCGAACGGGTCGCGGCCGTTGCGCAGCCATTCGGCCAGGAACGCGCCGTCGAACGTGTCGCCCGCCCCCGTCGCGTCCACGGCCTCGACCGGGCGGGCGGGGATGAGGCGGCGCTCGCCGGGCACGGCGACCATGGTGCCGTCCTTGCCCATGGTGAGCGCCACGAGGCCGCAGCCCATGCCGAGATAGAGGTCGCAGACGTCTTCGGCCCGGTCGAGCCCGGTGAGCCGGCGCGCGTCGTCGAGGCCGGGCAGGCAGACGTCGCTCTGGGCGACGGCCGCATGGATGATGGCGCGGGCGCGCTCCAGCGGCCAAAGCCGCAGCCGCAGATTGGTGTCGTAGCTGACGACGGTGCCGGACGCGCGGGCATGGGCGACGGCCTCGAACACGGCGTCGGCGGCGACCGACGAGATGCCTTGGCTGATGCCCGACACATGCAGCACGCGCGAGGCCGCGATGAGATCGCGCGGCAGATCGGCCGGGCCGACGAGGCTCGCGGCGGAGCCGGCGCGCAGATAGGTGAATTCGTGCCCGTCCGGCCCATGGGTGATGAAATAGATGCCCGTGCGTCCGCCCTCGGGCATCAGCACGCGCGACCGATCGACGCCCTCGCGATCCCACAAAGCCTGAAAATCACGACCGAACGCGTCCTCGCCCAGCGCGGTAAAGAATGCCGTCGCCGCGCCCTGCCGCGCCGCCGCGATCACGGCGTTGGACGTATCGCCGCCGAAGCCCGGCAGGAACACGGCCTCGCCGCCGCGCGTGACGGCGTTGAGCTCCATCAGGGGTTCGCCGAAGCCGAGGACGTCGATGGTCTTCATCGTGAAAAGGCCCTGCCGGTGGATTTAAACCGATACAAAGCACCCCGACGGTCCCCGTGCAATCATTCCGGCTCCGCGGGGACCCGAAACGACGCATAGCGGCTCTTGAAGCGCGTCGGAGGCACGGCCATATTCAGCGGGCGGCCGTGGGGCCGCAGGAGTGCCGCCTCGGCGGGCTCTTTCCCCGAAGTGCCTCATGAGGGCTTCGCATCATGTCCAGGGTCCCGGCCTTGTCTTCTCCGCTGCTGCTCGGCTTCGACGAAATCGAACGCGCGCTCGACCGCGTCGCGAAGGCCGCCTCCGACGGGTATCCCCCGTACAACATCGAACGTCTCGCACGAACCGACCGGCTTCCGGAACGTTTGCGCATCACGTTGGCCGTGGCGGGCTTCACCCGCGACCAGCTGGAAGTGACGCTCGAGGGAGGCCAATTGGTCATTCGCGGGCGTCAGACCGACGACAAGGAACGTCATTACCTGCATCGCGGCATCGCCGCGCGGCAGTTCCAGAAGGCCTTCCTGCTGGTCGACGGCATGGAGGTCTTGGGCGCCGATCTGACGAACGGACTTCTGTCCGTGGACCTCGTGAAGCCCGAACCCGAACGCATCGTGCGCACCATCGACATCGTCGCGCGCGACTGATCTCGGGCTTCGGGACGCCTTCGAGAACTCCCCCGCAATTCGCCGCCGCTCATAGGAGGGTGCGATGAACGTCACGACCAAGTTTCAACCCGACGCCATGACGTTGCAGGCTCTCGCCGAACTCGGCGACGGCAAGCTCGCCTATGTGAAGGCGATCCGCTCCGACGACGTGCCCCGCATCTTCCCCGGCGCACCCGATCTCGACCCCGGCCTCGACCTCTTCGCCCTGCTCGCCGCCGACGGCTCGCCCATCATGATCACCGACTCCCGCGACGCCGCGCTGGCGAATGCGTGGGAGAACGATCTCGAGACGGTGAGCGTGCACTGAGGGACGGCACTGCACGTGTCGGGTGGGTCGACGGTTCGATGGTTCGAGACGGCGCTGTGCTCCTCCTCACCATGAGGATACGCGGGGAGCGTACCGCGTTTCTCCGACGAGCCTTCATCCAACTCAGCCGGTCTTCCACCCACCAAAGCCCTCATCCTGAGGAGCGGGCAAAGCCCGCGTCTCGAAGGACGGTGCCGCACCACGTGGTTCGAGACGCCCCGCTTTGCGGGGCTCCTCACCATGAGGGTCTGCGGGAGGGCTTCCGCGGAACCGTGATTGTCATCCCGGGCGGCGTCAGCCGACCCGGGACCTAGGCTTACGGGCGTCGTGGAACAAGGCTGGGTCCCGGCGCTTCGGCCGGGATGACACGCGGCTGCGTTACCGCAATTGCTGCAGCGCAGCATAAATCCGCACCAAAAATTGCTGCGCGGTAAGCCTCTGAAATCACTTGGTTCCATACATCCTGTCGCCGGCATCGCCCAAGCCCGGGACGATGTAGCCGTGGTCGTTGAGGCGGGCGTCGATCGCGGCCGTCCAGATCGGGACGTCGGGATGAGCGGCGCGCAGTTTCGCGATGCCTTCGGGCGCGGCGAGCAGGCATACGAAGCGCATGTCGACCACGCCGCGTTCCTTCAACCGCGTGATCGCGGCGACGGCGGAATTGGCGGTCGCCAGCATCGGGTCCATGACCACGACGAGGCGCTCCGCCACGTCGGACGGGGCCTTGAAGTAATACTCCACCGCTTCGAGCGTCTCGGGATCGCGGTAGAGGCCGATATGGGCGACGCGCGCCGAGGGCACCAGCGTGAGCATGCCGTCGAGAAAGCCGATGCCCGCGCGCAGGATCGGCGCGAAGACCAGCTTCTTGCCGGCGATGACGGGCGCGGACATGCGCTCGATCGGCGTCTCGATCTCGCGCGTCGCGAGCGGCAGATCCCGGGTGACCTCGTAGGCGAGGAACATCCCGATCTCGTTCATCAATCGGCGGAAATCGGCGGTGGAGCGGGTCTTGTCGCGCAGCAAGGTGAGCTTGTGTTGCACGAGCGGATGATCGACGACCGTGACGCGTTCGGTGACCTGTCCCACATTCTGCTCCCGCCGTTCAGAGCCCCCCGGGATCGGGCAGGCCGAGATGGCGCGAGACCAAAGCGCCGACGGCGGCGAAGGTTTCGCATCGGCCGATCTTAGCGGGCGGAACGTCCGGTCCGAAAGTCAGCACCGGCACATGTTCGCGCGTGTGGTCGGTGCCGCGGAACGAGGGATCGTTGCCGTGATCGGCGGTGAGCACGACGAGATCGCCGGGCCGCAGCGCTGCGTCGAGCTCCGGCAGTCGTGCGTCGAAGGCCTCCAAGGCGGCGGCATAGCCGGGAATGTCGCGGCGATGGCCGAATTCCGTATCGAAATCGACGAAGTTGGCGAACAGGAAGCCGCCTTCGGGCAAAGTGCGCACCTCGTCGAGCATGGCGTCGAACAGCGCCCCGTTGCCCGCCGCCTTCACCTCGCGGCCGGTGTTGCGATGGGCGAAGATGTCGCCGATCTTGCCGACGCTGACGATGGAGCGACCGGCCTCCGCGGCGCGGTCGAGCAGCGTGCCGGGAGGCGGGCTGACCGAGTAATCCTTGCGATGCGCGGTGCGCACGAAGCCGGTTTCGCTGTTTCCGACGAAGGGCCGCGCGATGACGCGGCCGATGCCCAGCGGATCGACGAGGCGGCGCATGATGCGGCAGCATTCGTAGAGGCGTTCGAGGCCGAACGTCTCCTCATGGGCCGCGATCTGCAGCACGCTGTCGACCGAGGTGTAGCAGATCGGCTTTCCGGTCCGCACATGCTCCGCGCCGAAATCGTCGAGGATCTGCGTGCCCGAGGCGTGACGGTCCCCCAATATGCCCGGCAGTTTCGCCTCGCGCACGAAGGCGGCGGTGAGGGCGGGCGGGAACGCGGGAACGGTATTCGGGAAGTAGCCCCAACGCCGCGTATTCGGCGCGCCCGCAAGTTCCCAATGGCCCGACGGCGTGTCCTTGCCGATGGATTTTTCGACCGCGTAACCCCAGCCCCCGCGCGTGACGGCGGGGCGCGGCAGGCCCGGCGGAAAGCGCCCCGTGGAGGCTTCGCCCGCAAGACCGAGACCGAGCGCGCCCATGAAGGGCAGGTTCAGCGGTCCGGCGCGCTGCCCGGCGCGGTCGCCGTCGCCGCGCGCGCAGGCCTCCGCAATATGGCCGAGCGTATCCGCGCCCTCGTCGCCGAACGCGGCCGCATCCTCCGCCGCGCCGCAGCCGAAGGAGTCGAGCACGATCAAGAACGCGCGACGCTGAACCATTGCGATGACCATACCCCCGCCGCGACCGCCCCGCGACATCCGCGCAGTTATGACCCGTGAAGCTGAACGAAGCATGAGCGGCGCGGGAGACCGCTTTTCGGCGGAGGGGCGCAGCCGCGCCGGCCCGTTTCCCGTCCTTCCCGCGCTTGTCATCCGATCCGCGATCGCCGATATAAGTCGCGGGAGGCCGGTGGTGGACGTTCCACTCGCCAATCGGGTCAGGTCCGGAAGGAAGCAGCCCCAACGGGATCGGGCGGGTCGCTGCCGGTCTTCCACCTTCTTCATGTGCCGCTTGCGCCCGGACGCACCCCGTTCGGCGCGCGCGGGCCGGCCTGAACGCGACCGGGGCCGATGACCGAAGAAATCGAACAGCACGCCGCGCCGCCGGACCCCGCGCTCGAGCCGGGATTGCCCGGTTTCGACGCGCCGCCCGCCGCAGCCTCGCCGGCCGCCCCCGCCATTATCGCGCCGGGCGCCTATCGCGTGCTCGCCCGCAAATACCGCCCGCAGCGCTTCGAAGACCTGATCGGTCAGGACGCGATTGTGCGCACGCTCGCGAACGCGTTCAGCACGGGCCGCATTCCGCAGGCGTGGATCCTCACGGGCGTGCGCGGCGTGGGCAAGACGACGACGGCGCGCATTCTCGCGCGCGGGCTCAACTTCCAGCGCGAGGACGGCACCGGCGGGCCCACCGTGTCGCTGCAGGAAGAGGGCGTGCATTGCCGCGCCATCATGGAATCGCGCCACGTCGACATTCTGGAGATGGACGCCGCCTCGCATACCGGCGTCGACGACGTGCGCCAGATCAATGACGGCGTGCGTTATGCGCCGATCTCCGCGCGCTACAAGGTCTACATCATCGACGAAGTGCACATGCTCTCGAAGAGCGCGTTCAACGCGTTCCTCAAGACTCTGGAGGAGCCGCCGCCGCACGCCAAATTCGTGTTCGCGACGACGGAAATCCGGCAGGTGCCGGTGACGATCCTCTCGCGCTGCCAGCGGTTCGACCTGCGCCGCGTCGAATCCGGCGTGCTGATGAACCATCTGCGCGGCATCTGCGACAAGGAAGGCGTCACGGTCGAGGGCGAGGCGCTGGCGTTGCTGGCGCGTGCCGCCGAGGGCTCGGTGCGCGATTCCCTCTCGCTGCTCGATCAGGCGATCGCGCATGGCGGCGGGCATATCGACGCCGACACCGTCCGCGTCATGCTCGGACTCGCCGACCGCACGCGCGTCATCGACCTGTTCGAAGCGGTGATGCGCGGCGACGTGGCGGCGGCGCTGAAGGAATTGCGCGATCAGTACGACTCCGGCGCTGACCCGGCTTCCGTCGTGGCCGATCTCGCCGAGTTCACCCATTTCGTCACGCGGTTGAAGGTGGTGCCGGAAGCCGCCGCCGACGGGGCGGTCTCCGAAGCCGAGCGCGAGCGCGGGCTGGCCATGACCGTGCTGCCGATGCGCGTGCTGTCGCGCGCCTGGCAGATGCTGCTCAAGGGCCATCGCGAGGTCATGGATTCGGCACGGCCGGTGGCGGCGGCAGAAATGCTGCTGATCCGCATCGCCCACGCCTCCGACATGCCCTCGCCCGAGGACGCGCTGCGCGCCTTCGACCAGTCGGGCGGCGGTGCGGGCGGCTCCGGCGGCCCCGCGCCCGCCCCGCGCGGCGGCGGAGAGACGGCGAGCCGCGGCGGCCTCGCGGTGGCGGCGCGCAGCGAGCCCCGGCCCATGCCCGCGGCCGCAGCCCCGGCGACCGCGACCGCGATGCGGCTCGAGACGTTCAAAGACCTCGTGGCGTTGGCCGACGAGAAGCGCGACGTGGCGATGAAGATCGCGCTGGAGCGCGACGTGCAATTGGTGCGCTTCGAGGACGGGCGCTTGGAATTCGCACCGGCGGAGGGCGCCTCGCCGCAATTGGCGGCCGACCTCTCCCGCAAGATCTCCGAATGGACCGGCCGACGCTGGATCGTGGCGCTGTCGTCGGACGAAGGCGCGCCGACGCTGCGCGCCGCCGCCGAAGCGGCCAAGAGCGAGCGGCTCACCGGCGTGCGCGCGCATCCGCTCGTGCAGGCCGTGATGGACCGCTTCCCCGGCGCGCAGATCGTCGCCATCCGCGACGCCGCCGACCCCGCGACCGAAGCCGCGCCCGCGCCGACCGACGGCGACGAGGACGGCGGTCCCGTCGACTTCGATTTCAATCTTTTGGACGACGACGACTGACCCCCGAGACGAAGAACTGGAGCGAGGCATGAAAGACGTGTTCGGCATGATGAAGCAGGTGCAGGCGATGCAGCAAAAGCTTGCCGACGCACAGGCCGAACTCGAAGCCACGGAGGTCGAAGGCGCATCCGGCGGCGGCATGGTAAAGGTCGTCGCAACCGCCAAGGGCACGATCCGCTCCATCGCCATCGACGACAGCCTCGTGCGCGTCGACGAAAAGGACATCCTCGAAGACCTCATCCTCGCCGCCTTGAACGACGCGCGCGGCAAGGGCGAACGCATGGTCCAAGACAAAATGGGCGCCCTCACCGCCGGCCTGCCGATCCCTCCGGGGATGAAGCTGTTCTGAGGAGGGTGGGTTTTCTTCGCTCCGAGAAGAATCCCCGACGCCGCGCTCTTGCTGAAAACCTCATGGTGAGGATGCGCAGCGCGCCGTCTCGAACCACGAGGTTTTCGGCCGCCGCGCCAGGATGGTTCGAGACGCCCCGCTTCGCGGTGCTCCTCACCATGAGGGGTATCCAAGGCACGCCGCGCCATGCGCCGCACGTTCCGCCACCCGCCGCAACCATCCCGCCGCCTCGCCACCCCTCATCCTGAGGAGCGGGCGAAGCCCGCGTCTCGAAGGACCCCCGTTTCGCAACTCCGCCGTCCGGCGTTATGACGGACGTCGTGCAGCGATTCGGATCATCATGGCTTCCGTCACCGGCCCCGAAATCGAACGATTGATCCAGCTTCTGGCCCGCGTGCCCGGCCTCGGGCCGCGCTCGGCGCGGAGGGCGGCGCTGCAGTTGATCAAGAAGCGCGAGCAACTGCTTGGGCCCCTCGCGGAGGCGATGCGGGTGGCCAACGAGCGCATCCTCACCTGCACCACCTGCGGCAACGTCGATACGTCCGATCCCTGCACGCTGTGCCGCGACGAGCGGCGCGACCCGACGACGCTGGTCGTGGTCGAGGACGTCGCCGACCTTTGGGCGCTCGAACGCGCCAATGCGACGACGGGGCAATATCACGTGCTCGGCGGCGTGCTTTCACCTCTGGACGGCGTCGGCCCGAAGGATTTGAGCCTCGACCGGCTCATCGCCCGCGTGGCCGAGGGCGAAATCCGCGAGGTGATCCTCGCGCTCAACGCCACCGTCGACGGGCAGACCACCGCGCATTACGTCACCGAACTCCTCGCGCCGCACGGCGTGAAGGTGAGCCGGCTCGCGCACGGCGTGCCGGTCGGGGGCGAACTCGATTATCTCGACGAGGGCACGCTGGCGGCCGCGATGCGCCAGCGCACGGCGATGTAAACCGGCCCCCTTTACCCGCCCCCTTCCGACCCGGCCGAAAAGCGACATAATCGCGGGCGAATACCCTGCCCGAACCGGAGGCTTCATGCGCGCCCGAGCCTTTCTCCCCCGAGCTCTTGCCCTCAGCTTCATGATACTCACTGCGGCGCTCGCGCCTGCAGGACCTGCGGTCGCGCAGGCGGACGGGTGGAAACATGCCTCCACCTTGATGGGCGAGCCCAAATACGGACCCGGCTTCAAGCATTTCGACTATGTGAACCCGAATGCCCCCAAGGGCGGCACGGTGCGCAGCGCGGGCATGGGCGGGTTCGACAACTTGAACCCGGTCGTCGCGGGCGTGAAGGGGCAGTTGGAGGGCGGCGTCGGGCTCGTCTACGAGACGCTCACCGTCACCTCGCAGGACGAGGTCTCCACCGTCTACGGCCTGCTCGCCGAGGCCATGCGCTTTCCCGAAGATTTCTCCGCCGTCACCTATCGGCTGCGCGCCGAGGCGCGGTGGCATGACGGCAAGCCGGTGACACCGGAGGACGTGGTCTTTTCCTTCGACACGGTCAAGAAGCTCTCGCCGCGCTACGCCTTCTACTACCAGCACGTAGTGAAGGCCGAGAAGACCGGCGAGCGGGAGGTGACCTTCACCTTCGACCAGCCCGGCAACCGCGAACTGCCGCAGATCGTCGGGCAGTTCTTCGTCATGCCGAAACATTGGTGGGAAGGCGCGGGGCCGGACGGCAAGCGCCGCGACATCTCCCAAACCACGCTGGAAGCGCCGCTCGGCTCCGGCCCCTACCGCATGAAGGCGGCGTCCGCTCCGCGTTCGGCCGTCTATGAACGCGTCGCCGATTACTGGGGCAAGGACCTGCCGGTCCGGGTGGGCCAGTATAATTTCGACGAACAGCGCTTCGAGTATTTCCGCGACACGACCGTGCTCGTGGAGGCGTTCAAGGGCGATCAATACGACTTCCGTCGCGAGAACAGCGCCAAGAACTGGGCCACGGCCTATGATTTTCCGGCCGTTAAAGAAGGCCGCGTGATCCGCGAGGAGTTCCCGCAGCGTGCCCAAGGCGTGATGCAGGCCTTTGTCTTCAACCTGCGCCGCGACACCTTCAAGGACCAGCGCGTCCGCCGCGCGTTCAACCTCGCCTTCGACTTCGAGGAGATGAACAAGACGGTGTTCTACGGGGCCTACAAGCGCATCGCGAGCTTCTACGAGGGGACGGAACTCGCGTCTTCCGGCCTGCCGGAAGGCTTGGAAAAGGAGATCCTCGAAAGCGTGCGCGACAAGGTGCCCGCCGCCGTGTTCACCACGCCGTACCGCAACCCGCAAACGGGTTCGCCCGAAGCGGTGCGCAACAATCTGCGCGAGGCGGACCGGCTGCTGAAGGAAGCGGGCTGGCAGATCAAGGACGGCAAGCGCGTCAATGCCGCGGGCAAGCAGCTGACCATCGAACTGCTGGCGTACGATTCCACCTTCGAGCGGGTGCTCCTGTTTCTGAAGCCCTCGCTGGAGCGGCTCGGCATCGGCGTCGGCGTGCGCATCGTCGATCCCGCGCAATATGAGAATCGGATGCGCGATTTCGACTTCGACGTCACGACGGACCTGTGGGCGCAGTCCCTGTCGCCCGGCAACGAGCAGCGTGAATATTGGGGCTCCGGCGCGCCGGATCGGCCGGGCTCGCGCAACACGGCGGGCATCAAGGATGCAGGCGTCGACGCGCTGATCGACCGCGTGATCTTCGCCAAGAGCCGCGAGGAGCTGACGGCGGCGGTGAAGGCGCTCGACCGCGTGCTGCTGGCCGGCGACTACGTCGTGCCGCAATGGACCTACGACAAGGAGCGCACCGCCCGCTGGGACCGCTTCGGCAAGCCCGACCTCATGCCCCTCTACGGCGCGTCGTCCTTCCCCTCCATCTGGTGGTATGACGAAGCCAAGGCGAAGCGAATCGGCAGAGGCGGATGACGACGCAGAGCGAACGCGGACCCGAAACGCCGGGCGGGAACTGAACCATGCTCGCCTATGTCGCGCGCCGTGTGCTGCTGATGATCCCGACCTTGCTGGGCATCATGCTGATTTCATTCGTCATCGTGCAGTTCGCGCCCGGCGGCCCCGTCGAGCGTGTGCTTGCGCAATTGCAGGGCAACGACGCCTCGGCCACATCGCGCATCGCGGGCGGGGCCGGCGATTTTACGGGGCAGGCGGGGATGCAGCAGCCCGGCGGCGGCGCCGAGGCGGGGGCCTCGAAATATCGCGGCGCGCAGGGGCTCGATCCGGCCTTCATCAAGCAGCTGGAAGCGCAATTCGGCTTCGACAAGCCCGCGCCCGAACGCTTCGTCACGATGCTGTGGAACTATCTGCGCTTCGATTTCGGCAAGAGCTATTTCCGCGACGTGCAGGTGCTCACCCTCATCAAGGAAAAGCTGCCGGTCTCGATCTCGCTCGGGCTTTGGATGACGCTACTGTCCTACGCGATCTCGATTCCGCTCGGCATCCGCAAGGCGATGAAGGACGGCTCGCGCTTCGACACCTGGACCTCGGCCGTGGTTATCGTCGGCTACGCGATTCCCGGCTTCCTGTTCGCCATCCTGCTGATCGTGCTGTTCGGCGAGGGCTCGTCCTTCCTGCCGTTTTTCCCCCTGCGCGGGCTGACCTCCGAGAATTTCGCGGCGCTGCCCTGGTATCTGCAGGTCGTCGACTACGTCCACCACATCGCGTTGCCGATCCTCGCGATGGCGCTCGGCGCGTTCGCGACGTCCACGCTGCTGACCAAGAACTCGTTCCTCGAGGAAATCCGCAAGCAATACGTGCTGACGGCGCGCATGAAGGGCCTGACGGAAACGCAGGTGCTGTACGGCCACGTCTTCCGCAACGCCATGCTCATCGTCATCGCAGGCTTCCCCGGCGCGTTCATACACGCCTTCTTCACCGGCTCGCTGCTGATCGAGACGGTGTTCTCGCTCGACGGCCTCGGGCTGCTCTCCTTCGAGTCGATCATCAATCGCGATTACGCGGTGGTCTTCGCCAATCTCTACATCTTCTCGCTGGTCGGCCTGCTGGTGAACCTCGCCTCGGACCTGACCTATACATGGATCGATCCGCGCATCGATTTCGAGACGCGGGAGGCCTGAGTGGAAGCGCCCGTCGTCAAGCTCGCCCCGCCGCTGCCGCGCAAGGGCCTGTTCAACCTCTCGCCGATCAACGAGCGCCGCTTGGTGAACTTCCGCGCCAACCGCCGCGGCTGGTGGTCGCTGTGGGTGTTCCTGCTGCTGTTCGGCCTGTCGCTGTTCGCGGAGTTCATCGCCAACGACCGGCCGATCTACGTGCAGTACAAGGGCGAGCACCTGTTCCCGGTGTTCGTCGATTACCCCGAAGAGAAGTTCGGCGGCTTCCTCGCCAAGACCGATTATCGCGACCCGGTGATCGCCGACGAGATCGCCGCCGAAGGCTTCGCGATCTGGCCGCTCGTGCGTTTCGCGCCCAACACGATCAATCTAGACCTCCCCACCGCCGCCCCGGCCGCCCCGACATGGATGCTGAAGGACGCGGTGTGCCGCCCCGTGGCGGAGAAGCGCGGCGGCACCGGCTGCCGCGACCTCGAATGGAACTGGCTCGGCACCGACGACGGCGGTCGCGACGTGCTGGCGCGCGTCATCTACGGCTTCCGCATCTCGGTGCTGTTCGGGCTGGTGCTGGCCGGCCTGTCCTCCGTCGTCGGCATCGCCGCGGGCGCGGTGCAGGGCTATTTCGGCGGCCGGATCGACCTCTACATGCAGCGCTTCATCGAGATCTGGTCGGCGATCCCGACGCTGTATCTCCTGATGATCCTGTCGAATTTCTTCGCGCCGTCCTTCTTCACGTTGCTCGGCATCCTGCTGCTGTTCTCATGGGTGGCGCTGGTGCATGTGGTGCGGGCGGAATTCCTGCGCACGCGCAATTTCGATTACGTCCGCGCCGCGAAGGCGCTGGGCCTCACCGACGCGACGATCATGGCCAAGCACGTGCTGCCCAACGCCATGACCGCGACACTCACCTTCCTGCCCTTCATCCTCAACGGCTCGATCACCACCCTGACCTCGCTCGATTTCCTCGGCTTCGGCCTGCCGCCGGGCACGGCCTCGCTGGGCGAATTGCTGCTGCAGGGCAAGAGCAACCTCTCCGCCCCTTGGTTGGGTCTGGCGGGCTTCCTCGTCATCGCGGTGATGCTGTCGCTGCTGATCTTCATCGGCGAAGCCGTCCGCGACGCCTTCGACCCGCGAAAGACGTTCGCATGACGACCGTCCCCCTCCTCTCCGTCCGCGATCTCTCGGTCGCCTTCCGCCAAGGCGGGAAGACGTCCTTGGCCGTGAACGGGGTGTCGTTCGACATCGCGCGCGGCGAGACTTTGGCGCTTGTCGGCGAATCCGGCTCCGGCAAGTCCGTCACCGCCCTTTCCGTGCTGAAGCTGCTGAACTACCCCGCCGCGTCGCATCCTTCGGGGCAGGTGCTGTTCAAGGGCGAGGACCTGATCGCGGCCGACGAGGACGCGATGCGCAAGGTGCGCGGCAACGCGATCACCATGGTGTTTCAGGAGCCGATGACCTCGCTCAATCCGCTGCACACGGTGGAGCGGCAGGTCGGCGAAATCCTCTCGCTGCACAAGGGCCTGAGCGGCGCGGCCGCCCGCGCGCGCATCGTCGAACTGCTGACCGAGGTCGGCATCCGCGATCCCGAAACCCGCCTCGACGCCTTCCCGCACCAACTCTCCGGCGGCCAGCGCCAGCGCGTGATGATCGCGATGGCCTTGGCCAACGAGCCCGACCTGCTGATCGCCGACGAGCCCACCACCGCGCTCGACGTCACGGTTCAGGCGCAGATCCTCAAACTGCTGAAGGAACTCCAGACGCGGCTCGGCATGGCGATGCTGTTCATCACGCATGATCTCGGCATCGTCCGCCGCATCGCCGACCGCGTCTGCGTAATGACGCAGGGCAAGATCGTGGAGGAGGGGCCGACCGCTCAGGTCTTCTCCGCGCCCGCCCACGCCTATACCCGCAAGCTGCTCGATGCCGAACCCAAGGGCGAGCCCGCGGAGCCGCATCCCGAAGCGCCGGTCGTCATCGAAGGCGCGGACCTGAAGGTCTGGTTCCCCATCAAACGCGGGCTGTTCAAGAAGACCGTCGGCCACATCAAGG
Source organism: Hyphomicrobiales bacterium (assembly GCA_027489535.1). Classification (GTDB taxonomy): domain Bacteria; phylum Pseudomonadota; class Alphaproteobacteria; order Rhizobiales; family Beijerinckiaceae; genus JAIXZO01. Next base: position 97,737 of record JAIXZO010000003.1, on the reverse strand, counting down.
CGGTGGACGGCATCTCCGTCGTCGTCCGCGAGGGCGAGACGGTCGGCGTGGTCGGCGAGTCCGGCTCCGGCAAGACCACGCTCGGGCTGGCGCTGTTGCGGCTGATCGCCTCCGAAGGCCCCGTGCTGCATCTCGGCCGCCGCATCGACGGGCTGTCCTCCTCCGAAATGCGTCCGCTGCGCCGCGACATGCAGGTGGTGTTTCAGGACCCCTTCGGCTCGCTCTCGCCGCGGCTTTCGGTGGCCGAAATCGTCGCCGAGGGCCTGAGCGTGCAGGCCAAGGGCCTGTCTCTCGACGAGCGGCGCGAGATCGTCGCCCGCGCGCTCATCGACGTGGGGCTCGACCCTTCCGCGATGGACCGTTACCCGCACGAATTCTCCGGCGGCCAGCGCCAGCGCATCGCCATCGCCCGCGCCATGGCGCTCGAACCGAAATTCATCGTGCTCGACGAGCCGACCTCCGCGCTCGACATGTCGGTGCAGGCGCAGATCGTCGATCTGCTCCGCGACCTCCAGCGCCGGCGCAACTTGGCCTATCTTTTCATCAGCCACGATTTGAAGGTCGTCCGCGCGCTCGCCTCCAGCATCATCGTAATGCAGGACGGCCGGGTGGTGGAACAAGGCCCGGCGGCGGAGATCTTCAACGCCCCGAAAACCGACTACACCCGCGCCCTCTTCGCCGCCGCCTTCGACTTGGAGGCGGGCCACGCCGCGGCGGTCCGGGAGTAGAGGCCCGAGCTTCCGGGACGTCATGACCGTCATTGCGAGCGATAGCGAAGCAATCCGGCTGATGGCGGACGCCCGACCCGCAGGCCCGCCGCTCCGAACCACCGGGCCCGCGGCCCCTGGATTGCCGCGTCGCTCCGCTCCTCGCAATGACGGATGAAGCACCTCCACCCACCCGATCCCGCACCCGCCGCCCCGCTTCTCCGCTTGCTCCGCGGCGGCGTCTCGGGTTGACTGCGGCCGCTTCACTTCAAGGACATCCCCCGCATGCGTTCCGAGCGTTCCGCCGATACCGGTTACTCCGCCAATCCTCTCGACCGTCTCGCGGCCCAGCGCGATTCCGCGGAGAGCTTCGCGGCATGGCGCGCGGCACCCACGGCGCGGACGATCTTGGTGGCGGGCGACGTGCCGATCCTGCGCAATACCGGCAACGGCCTCGACGCGTTTTTCGATTTCGCCGCGGCGGAGCGCATCGGGACGGCGCAGGAAACCGTGTTTCTCGGCACGGACGACCGCGGCCCCGTCTTCGGCGTGCTGATCGACACGCTCGAACCGGAGACATTGCAGGGCCGGGACGACGTCGCAGCCCTCGACCTCCGCAGCCTCGCAACGCAGGGGCTGCTCGATCCCGCCACGCTCGGCATCTACGCCGAAGGCAAGAGCCTGCTGGATTGGCACCGTCGCCACGGCTTCTGCGCACGCTGCGGCGAACGCACCACGATGGGCGCGGCCGGTTGGAAGCGCGAATGCGCCGGCTGCGGCGCGCAGCATTTCCCCCGCCCCGACCCGGTCGCGATCATGCTCGTGGTGAAGGGCGACCGCTGCGTCATGGGGCGTCAGGCGCGCTTCCTGCCCGGCATCTATTCCTGCCTTGCCGGCTTCATCGAGCCGGGCGAGACGATGGAAGACGCCGTACGCCGCGAGCTGTTCGAGGAGTCCGGCATCCGCACCGGCAAGGTGCGCTATCTGGCGTCGCAGCCTTGGCCGTTCCCCTCGTCGCTGATGATCGGATGCATCGCCGAGGCGCTGACGGAGGAGCTCGTGGTGGATTACGACGAGCTGGAAGATTGCCGCTGGTTCACGCGCGAAGACGTGAAGCACATGTTGGCGGGCACGCATGCGGCAGGCTTCTCATGTCCGCCCCCCGTCGCCATCGCGCATCATCTGCTGCGCGCTTGGGCTCATGACGGCGAAACGCCGTAATCCGAGCAAACTCCGGCCGAAGCCGTAATCTCAGTCGAGTTCGGCGAGCGCCTTGCGCACGTCGAACAGGTCGGCCGCGTCTTCGTTGAAGAGCGCGTCTTCGGCACGCCGGCAATAGGCGCCGAAGGCCGCCCGCATCTTTTCCGAAGGCTTCACGACGACGTTGCGCTTATCGGCAGGGTCGCGGTTCATTTTGATCATGTCGTCGTTTTCGAGCGTCCGGAATATCTGCCGCATATAGCTCGCGCTGTGCGGCAAAAGGGCATTGATCGCCTTTATATTGATCGCAATACCAGCATCATCGGCAGCGATGATCAGCAACATTACGTCATAGGTCACGAAAGTTTCACAGAACGGAATGATCTCCCGTATCTGCTTACGTAGGGTCATCAAACGCGCGGCGTCGATTTTTGGAGATTGCATTACTTGACCGTACTGCTGGAAAACGGCGCTTTTATGTGAAGAGTCGAAAAACTCTTTCGCAGCAGACGTATTCATCGATTGTAAGATAAATTCAAGACAATCCGCGCAGTTCCGCACCCGCTGCGGTCACTTGCCCTAAACTGGGGATAAAGCGCGCGTTCTGCGTACGATTCCGCTCTTTCAGTCGCCGTTCGTGCGGGACTCGATGCGGAACGGATGGGCCGGATAGCAGCCCAGAATCGTGACTTCCTTCGAGAAGAAGGCGAGTTCCTCCAGCGCGAGCTTGAGGCCCGGATCTTCGGGATGGCCGTCCACGTCGGCGAGGAACTGCGTGGCCGAGAATTCGCCGTTCACCATGTAGCTTTCGAGCTTGCTCATGTTCACGCCGTTGGTGGCGAAGCCCCCCAACGCCTTGTAGAGCGCGGCCGGTACGTTGCGCACGCGGAACAAGAAGGTGGTGACGAGCGGCCCGCTGCCGGGCTTCGGCCAGTCGGGCGTCTTCGACAGCACGACGAAGCGGGTCGTGTTGTGCGCCTCGTCTTCCACGTTCTTCGCGAGCACGTCGAGGCCGTAGATGTCGGCGGCGAGCGCGGTGGCGAGCGAGGCGCGGGTGGGGTCCTTCCATTCCGAGACTTCGCGGGCCGATCCCGCCGTGTCGCCGGCCACCACGGGCTTCAGCCCGTATTGCCGCATGATGTTGCGGCATTGGCCGAGCGCGTGGACGTGGCTGTGCACGGTCTTCAGGTCTTCGATGCGCGCGCCGGGAATGCCCAGCAACTGGAAATGGATCGGCAGGAAATATTCGCCGACGATGCGCAGGCCCGAGCGGGGCAGAAAATGGTGGATGTCCGCCACGCGTCCCGCGATCGAGTTCTCGATCGGGATCATGCCGAGTTCGGCCTTGCCCTCGATGATCGCGCTGAAGGCGTCCTCGAACGACGCGCAGGGCAGCGGCGTCCGGTCCGGGAACATGTCTCGGCAGGCGATGTCGGAATTCGCTCCCGGCTCGCCCTGATAGGCGATCAGTCCGGCGGCGGCTGCGGATTGCGTCATCGTCAATGGCTCCGGCGTGCGGCGAGGATCGTCCGCGCGCGTTCGAGATCGTGAGGGGTGTCGACGCCCAGCGGCATGTCGTCGATCAGGACGACGTCGATGCGCATCCCCGCTTCCAAGGCGCGCAACTGCTCGAGGCGCTCGCGCAATTCGAGAGGGGAGGGCGGCAGCGCCACGAAGCGTTCCAACGCCTTGCGGCGATACGCGTAGAGGCCGACGTGATGATACAGCGGCCCGGGGCCGGTGGGGGCGGTGGCGCGCGTGAAATACAGTGCGCGCAGGCGGCCGGGGCCCACGGGCGTGGCGACCGGCTTGACCACGTTCGGGTCCGTCTTCTCGGATTCGCGGGTGATCTCGACGGCGAGCGTCGCGATGTCCACGAAGGGGTCCGACAGCGGCGGCACGGATGCGGCGATGGCGCGCGGGTCGATGGTCGGCAGGTCGCCCTGCACGTTCACCACCACGTCGTGGCGTCCTTCCGGGTCGAAGGTCTGCAACGCCTCGAAGATGCGGTCGGAACCGGAGGGGTGATCGGCCCGCGTCATCACGGCGATGCCGCCCACGCGTTCGATCGCTTCGACCACCCGCGGCTCGTCCGTCGCCACGACCACGGGGCCGACGCCCGACTCGATGGCCCGCCGCCATACATGCACGATCATCGGCTCGCCGTGGATGTCGGCCAGCGGCTTCTCGGGCAGGCGTGTGGACGCCATGCGCGCGGGAATGAGAATGACGGGGTCGGACATGCGGGGCGAACCGTAAGACGAGGGCGAAGCGGCAAAAAGTATCAAGCGCGGCCGTGCTTATACGAGTTGCCAAGCGCGCGGCAAAGCGGGTAATCATCCGCCCGGTCGCGCCTTTGCGGCCTGTTTTGCGCGCCGGCCGCCGGTCGCCGCGCCGCCGGGTTCGGAGCTGAGAGCATGGATTCCTTCGAGTTCAACAAGATCGCGGGCGCCGTACTGGGCACTCTGCTCTTTGCGATGGGCATCGGCATCGTCGCGGACATGATCTTCACGCCGAAGCGCCCCGTGGTCGCCGGCTACGAACTCCCCACCGCAGAGCCCGTCGCCGCCACTGCGGCTGCTGCTGCCCCTGCCGCCGCAGCGGTGCCGCTGCCGGTGCGCATGGCCGCCGCCGACGCCAAGAAGGGCGAAACCGGCGCCAAGGCCTGCGCCTCCTGCCACTCCTTCGAGAAGGGCGGCGCGAACAAGATCGGCCCCGCGCTTTACGGCGTCGTTGAACGGCCCAAGGGCGCGGCTGCGGGCTTCAACTATTCGGCGGCCCTCAAGGAGCGTGCCGCCAAGGGTGAAAAGTGGGATTTCGCTACGCTCGACGGCTTCATCGCCAACCCGAAGGCTTACCTCCCCGGCACTTCGATGGGCTATGCGGGCTTGGCCGACGGCGCGAAGCGCGCCGACATTCTCGCCTATCTCCGCACGCTGTCGGACAGCCCGGCTCCGTTGCCGCAATAAGCGCTCCGTTCCGGTCGAATTCAAAAGGGCGCCCGGCGGCGCCCTTTTTCATGCGCGCGGCTTCGGTTCGCGCCGCCGGCGCACCGCGCTAAGGTGACGCTCCGAAGGAGATGAACCATGCGGCGCAAGGCCTTTGCCACGACCCTGATTGCGGCCGCCCTGCTCTCGACCGGGGCCTTCGCGCAGGGAATGCCGACCGCGCCGGAGGCTGCAACCGGGCGATCGGTGCGGAACGCCGGGACGGCCCGCACCATGATGGCGACGGCGGCCAACCCGCTGGCTGCTGCTGCGGGGCGCGAGATGCTGCGTCGCGGCGGTACGGCCGTCGATGCGGCGGTTGCCATGCAGCTGGTGCTCAACGTCGTCGAGCCGCAAAGCTCGGGCATCGGCGGCGGCGCGTTCATGCTGGCATGGAGCGCCGGCGAGAAGCGTCTGCGCAGCTATGACGGCCGCGAGGCCGCGCCCGAAGCGGCCCGACCCGACCGTTTCCTCAAGCCTGACGGCACTCCCGTGCCGTTCCGCGAGGCGGTCGTGGGCGGCCGGTCCGTCGGCGTGCCCGGCACGCTGCGTCTCCTCGAAGCCGCCCATGCCGCCGGCGGACGGTTGCCTTGGGCCGATCTGTTCGCGCCCGCCGTTCGTCTCGCCGAAGAGGGCTTCGCCGTTTCTCCGCGCCTGAACGGCCTGCTCCGCCGCGAGACCGCCCTGAAGGCCGATCCGCGCGCCGCCGCCGTTTTCTTCGAACCGGACGGCACCCCCAAATCCGTCGGCGCAACCCTGCGCAATCCCGCCTTGGCCGACACCTTCCGCATCCTCGCGCGCGAAGGCGCGAAGGCTTTCTACGAAGGGCCGATCGCCGACGACGTCGTGGCGACCGTCGCAGGTCATCCCGCCGCCCCGGGCGATCTGTCGCGGGAGGATCTGCGCCGCTACGCGGCCGTCGAGCGCGATGCCGTTTGCGGGCCGTATCGCGTGTGGCGCGTCTGCGGCATGGGCCCGCCGAGTTCAGGCGGCATCGCGGTGCTGCAGATCCTGTCCTTCCTGGAACCGCATGATCTCGCCGCATTCGGGCCGAGCCCTGCGGCGGGTCATCTGCTGGCCGAGGCGGGACGGCTCGCCTTCGCCGACCGCAATCTCTTCGTCGCCGATCCCGCCTTCGTCTCGGTGCCGGTGGACGGTCTGCTCGACCCCGACTACCTGCTCGCGCGCGGCCGGTTGATCGATCCCGCCCGCGCGATGGGCCGCGCGCAGCCCGGCGATCCTCCGCGGCGTCGCGGCCTGCTGTTCGCGCCCTCCGAAGAGATCGAGACCGGCACGAGCCATCTTGCCGCGGTCGATGCCGAGGGCAACGCCGTGTCGATGACCACGAGCATCGAGGACGCGTTCGGCGCCCGGCTGATGACGGCCGGCGGCTTCCTGCTCAACAATCAGATGACCGATTTCGCCTTCGTGCCGGAAGCGGAGGGCCGCCCCGTCGCCAATCGCGTCGAGCCCGGCAAGCGGCCGCGCAGTTCCATGTCGCCGACCGTCGTGTTCGATGCGGAGGGCAAGCCGGTGCTGCTGGTCGGGGCGGCCGGGGGCGCGTTGATCATCGGCTACGTCGCCAAGACCGTCGTCGCGGTGCTCGATTGGAAGCTCGATCCGCAGCAGGCGGTCGATTTCGGCAACATCGCCAATCTGAACGGGTCGACGCTGGTGGAGGCGGGTGCGGAGACGGGCGGCTGGAAGGCCGCGCTCGAGGCGCTCGGGCACGTCGTCACCGCGGGCGACATGACGTCCGGCACGCAGGCGATCCTGATCGGGCCGCAAGGTCTTTCGGGAGGCGCCGACGGCCGCCGCGAGGGAGCGGCCGTCGGGGATTGACGGGAGGGCGGTCGCTCAGACGGTCGCCTTCTCCAGATCCGACAATTCGCTGCGCATGGCGTCGGCGAGCCGGCTCAAGTCGCCCATCGCGCTCGACATGCGCTCCATAGCGGTGCTGTTGCCCTGGATAACCTGATCGATCTCCTTGAAGGAGGCGTTCAGCTCCGTGATCGTCACCTCAGTCTGTTCCACCGCGGCGCTGATCGAGCTCATCATCTCGACATTGTTGCGGATGTCGTCGCGCAGCGCGTCGATGGTCGCGCCGACGGAGCGGGCCGCCTCCGCGCTGAGCCGCGCATCGCCCAGGATCTGCTCGACCTTCTGCGCGATGTCCTCGGCCGATCCCGCCACATTGTGCGAGAGCACCTCGACCTCGTTCGCCACCACGCCGAAGCCGCGGCCGCTCTCGCCCGCATTCGCGGCCTCGATGCGCGCGTTCAGCGACAAGAGGTTGGTCTTGCGCGAGATTTCGTTGATGACCTTGGTCACCTCGGAAATCTGCGTGCTCGTCTCCTGCGTGCGCAGCGTCAATTCGGTCAGTTCGCCGAGCCTCTTGCGGCCCTCTTCGGTCCGCTCGCTGATCGTCGTCGCGCTCTTGCGGGTGGCCAGCGCGTTCTGGCTGATCTCCGTGATCGCGCGATTGCTTTGGTTGAGGGCCGAGGCGACCTGCTGCAGGGCGCTCGCCTGCTGCGAGGCGCCCAGCGCGAGCTGCTGGAGCGACCGCGTCGTGTCGGCCGCCGCATCCGCCACGCGGTTGGCATTGGCCATCACGCCCGCCGCGAGACGCGACACCTCGCGCGAGGTGGCGGCCTGTTTGTCCGCCAGCACCCGGCGCTCGACGTCCGCTCCCGCGAACACCTGCACCGCCCGCGCGATCCGCCCGATCTCGTCGGCGCGATCCGCGCCGGGGACGGCGACCGAGCGGCCGGCGGCAAGCGCGTCGATGGCGGCCGACAGCTCGACCAGCGGACGGCTCACCACGCGGCGCACCGCGATCACGAGCAGCCCGATCACGAGGGCGAGGAAGACGACGCCGAAGATCGTGGATTGAACGGCGGCGCTGCGAAGCTCGCCGTTGAGTTCGTCCAACGCGAACGCCATCGCCAAGGCGCCCACATATTCCCGATCCTTGCCGGCGCGCACCGCGACGGCCACCAGCATGTGTCCGTCGTCGAAGCGGATGACGGGCTTGCCCGCCCGCAGGCTCTGCACGCTCCCGGCGGCGAACTGTTCGAGGCCCGGATGCGCGGCGTAGCGTCCCTCGGCCAGCGCCGCGACCTTGACGCCCTTTTCGTTGAGCGCGACGGCGTTGGCGAAGTCCGATCCGTCCATCGCGGCGACGCCGGAGAGGACGGGCGCGATGGCCTCGGGGCGATCCCATCGCAACGCGCCGCTGATCTGATCGGCCGTCAGCGTCGTCGCCAGCAGCTTGTTCTCGTTGAAGTCCTTGCGGCCGGCATCGCTGCGCGCGCCGATCAGAAGAACTTCGGCCACGAGCGTCGCCACGATCATGATGACGGCGATGACGGCGGCCAGTTTCACGGAAACGGAACCGCCGGCGGCAAATCCCGCCGTTCCGGAGGGTCTGCCGGTCCCGGAAGCCGGGGACGCGGGAAGGCTTTGAATGGCGCTCATCGAATGAATCACTCGCATGGGGTGGGGCGGGCTTCGGACGCCGAAGCCCTGCCGAAAACCGTTTTTCGTTACTGGAGAAGCAGTTCGACGTTCAGGCCCACCGTGACCGCGCCGATCGCCGCGCCCTTGTCGTCGACGACGGTCATGCTGACCTGCGTCTGGAAGAGCTGCGTGGATTCGTCGCGGTTCACGCTGTCGACGAAGACCGTCGCGGGGCCGACGAGATAGGTCTTCTGCCACTTTGCTTCGTCGCCCTGCCAGTAATCCGAAGTCGGATTGCTTTGGGCGACGTTCAGGCCCCTGTTGTCCATGATGAAGAACTCGGTGATGAGGCCCTTCGAGTCCGCCTGAAGCTTCTTCAGGATCGGCGAAGCCGGATTGGCGTTGACCTTGTCGACGGTCGGGCGCGTCGAGGTCTTCACTTCCGCGATCCATGCATTGTCCATGCGGTCGATGTCGGCCTGCGTCAGGCCGGCATGCCTCACGTTCTGGGCCTTGATCTCGTTTTGAACGACCGGATCGGCCATCCACGTCTTGAGGTTCTTTTCGGCCCACGCCTTGGCCGGACCCTCATGTTTTCCCTGGGCGGATGCGCTGCCGGCAGCGAGCAGAACGGTGAAGACGGCTGCGATGATCGAACGTGCGGACATGTCATCCCTATGGATCGTGCTGAGCGGTATTTCACGCTGTTACACGACATGCTTGTTCAACGCCAACTATCGCGCATGACGTGTCAAACATCCGACACTTGAATGATGTGTCTGCAACTGTTGAAGAAATCGAATTGCTGCATTTTTCCGCCGCTGCGACATGTCGGCAGATGCGGCCCATTTCGGATTCTCTGCCCACGCGCCACCAAGCTACCCAATGCGGGCACACAATTTTTGATTGTCGGTATTCCAAACTACGCTCTATACGAGCTACAACGTCGAGCGCGGCGGAACGGCCCGGACACTTCCGACGTCGTCTCGCGCCATCGCTGAACATTCATACGGTTGAGGCCCATGCTTTCCGAATTCCCCCGGATTTCCTTGAAGGGCGGCGAATACGCCTACAAGGAAGGCGATCCGGCCGACCGGTCCTTTCTGCTGTTGACCGGCGGAATCGAGATCCGCAAGAGCTCGGGTTCGCCTTTGGTCCAGCAGATCCGCCCGGGCCGGCTCTTCGGCGTCATCGACATCATCGCGAAGCGCGGCCGCGTCAACGACGCACGCTGCACCAAGGATTCGCAGCTGATCTTGATCCCCGACGACTACATCACGGACTCGGTGTCGCAGACCGACGCCTTTCTTCAGGCGATCATCCGCATTTCTTGCGAGCGCATCACGCAGCTCTATCCGGACTTGTGGTGAACGCGATGCAGGCCGACAGGATTCTACAGTCATGAGCACCGCAGCCGTCAAAGTCGGCACGATCAGCTTCATGCCCCGTGAAGTCATCTTCAAGGAGGGCGAGGAGCCGCGCGAGTTTTACCTCATCAAGTCCGGGGCGGTTCAGCTGTCGCGCACGGCCAACGGCGAGAGCAAGGTCATCGCCACGCTCGGCGAGAACGAAATCTTCGGCGAGAGCGCGCTGTTCGACGGGACGCCGCAGCTGTTCACGGCGACGGCGCTGACGGGCACGACCTGCATGCTCTTCCCCAAGCCGGTCATCGCCGCGAAGTTCACCAACTCGCCGGAAGCCGCGCTTCTGATCTGCCGCAGCATCTTCGCCACCATGCGCAACGAGTAGCGGCCGCACCGAGCGTCTGCACGCAAAGCCCAAAATACTCCGGAGAGTTCGAGTCATGACAGCGATTACGATGACCGTCGAAGCGGAACTCGAAGAGCGTCTTCGGTTCCTCGGTCTGTCGCAGTCCGGCAAGCCGGTGGCCCAGAAGGTGTGGCAGATCATCGAGCCGAAGCTCGACGGCGTGCTGCAGGCTTTCTACGAAGAGATCGCGCGCGCCGCCACGATGAGCAAGCTCGTCGAAAACCGCGTCGACTATCTCAAGAAGCGTCAGCGCGACCATTGGGCGTCGATCTTCGCCATGGAGTTCGGGCCGTCCTACATCGAACGCGTCACCCGCGTCGGCAACGCCCATCTCAAGATCGGCCTCGATCCCAGCTCGTCCAGCGCCGCCTACGGCGTCGCGCTCTGCCTGATGCAGGGCATCGTGCATGACGCGTTCCGCATGCCCGGCGCCCGCCGGGAAGCGTTGAACATGCTCACCCGCATCCTCTTCCTCGACATGACCTTCTCCGTCGGGGCCTATTTCGACGCGATGAAGCGCCGTCAGCTGGAACAGTTCGCCGGCACCGAGCGCACCGCGACGGAAGTGGCGCGCGCCGCGCAGGAGGCCGCCACCGCCATCACGCAGATCTCGGACGGCGCGCAGGTGCAGATCCAGGTCATCCGCGACGTCGGCCATGCGCTCGGTGAAACCCGCGAGACGACCAACCAGATCGCGACCGTGGTGCAGACCGCGGCCAAGCAGAGCTCCGAAAACGTCGATGCCGTGAGCCTCGGCCAGGACCGCATGCGCGAACTCGGCCGCATGATGGACATGATCAAGACGAACTCGGCCAAGATCGGCAAGCTCGCCGAATATGCCGAGCGCATCGCGGAGCAGACCACGCTTCTGGCCGTCAATGCCGCCATTCAGGCGAGCAAGGCCACGTCGCGCGAAGGCGCGGGCTTCTCCGTCGTCGCCGCCGAAGTCGGCAAGCTGGCCGACCAGAGCAACACCTCCGTGCAGGACATCACCGAGATCGTGAAGGAGGCGCAGCGCGTTGCCGATCAGGGCATCGCGGTGGCCAATGCGCTGGAGCGCGACATCGGAGCGCTCGGCGATCGCTCCAAGGCGATCCGCGACCTGATGGTGGACGTGTCCCGCAACATGGATACGCAGCAGCGCAACGTCGGCAGCGTCAGCAAGAGCATGGAGTCGCTCGGCGAGATCGGTCTCGCCAGCTCCACGGCCGCCGAAGAGATCGCCGCGACCATGGTGGACCTCTCGCGCATGGCCAGCGGCACGCTGCGCGACGTGCAGGAGCTGCGCCAACGCGAGGGCTCCGAGCGTAGCTGATGGCGAGCGACCTCGACCAGAAACTTCAAGCGCTCGACAAGTCGCTTGCCGATTTGCGCTCGTTCATGGCCGGAGGGGTCATGGGCGGTGCAGGCTCGGCCGGTTCCGGCTCGAGCGGTGCAGCATCTGCCGGCGGCGGTTCGTCTTTCGGGTCTGCGGTGAAGCCCCGCCCGACCGCGCCTGCGGCCGACGGGATCTACGTCTCCCCCTTCGCGGCAACCAACGGCCGCGCCGAAGTCTCCTTTGCGTCCGCGGGATCTTCCTCGTCGCGCGGCGGTCCGTCCGAAGCGCAACTGATCCGCGTCGCGAAGGTGGTCGAGAACACCACCGGAATCATGTTGTCGGGGCGCCTCTACGACAAGCTCGCCAATGCGCTCGCGAAGGTGGGCGCGTCCGAACACGTCGAACAGTGGATCGTCGGTTACGAGGTGATGGCGGATCGCCATCCCGCTCATCTCGATCTCGTCGAGCAACTCACCGTTCACGAGACGTATTTCTACCGCGACGAACGCCAGCTCGAGCAGTTCCGGCGCGATCTGCTGCCGGCCATGATCCGCAAGCGCATCGCCGAAGGGCGCATGACGCTGCGGCTGTGGTCTGCCGCGTGCTCGACGGGCGAAGAGGCCTATACCCTCGCGATCATCGTGTCCGACGTCCTCGCGACCTTGGCGACCGACCCGAAGATCGGACGTCAGGCCGCAGCGATGAACGTCGAGGTGCTCGGCACCGACATTTCCCGGCAGGCGCTCGCGCGCGCCGAACAGGCCGTCTACCGCACCGAGGGGCTCGGCTCCTTCCGCAACGCGCCCGACTACATTCTCTCGCATTTCAACAAGACGACGTTGCGCGAGGGCATGCGGATCATCGAGGAACTGCGGGTGCTGCCGAACATCCGGCAGGCCGTGCGCTTCAAGCACTTCAACCTGCTCTCCGGTGCGCCGCCGGAGCGGGATTTCGACTTCATCTTCTGCCGCAACGTCCTGATCTACATGAACGACGCCAACCGGTTGCAGGTGTTCCGCATGCTGCAGCGCGCGATGGCGACGAACGGCATGGTCCTGTTCGGACCCACGGACAGCCTGAAGGGCGCGGAAATCTTCCGCCTCCATCAGGTCGACGGCCTGAGCTACTACACCCGCGACTGACGGGCCCGGCGAGCGGCTCCGCCGCTCTCCGCTCCGACGTCGCGACAACGCAATGGACCGACCGACGCCCTTCGGGCGCACGGTTCGACCGAAAGGTGCGAGGAGACACATGGACGCGCTGCTCGCCGACGTCGCCGGCCGTATCGTGGCAATTCCGATGAGTCGGATCGCCCGTACGCTCGAAATCACCGAAGTCACCCCCCTGCCGGGCGCTCCCGCCCCCATCGCGGGCCTCGTGGTCGTCGATACCGAAATCATCCCGGCGGTCGATCTGGGCCTCGTCACCGACCCCCGTTCCGCGATCTACCGCCCCTATGCGGTGACCGTCCGCACCTCCGCCGGCATCGTGGCGATGTTGGTCGATTCCGTGCGCCGCTCCGTCTCCGTCGATACCGAAGAAGCCGCCGCCACCGGTACGGACGGCGTCACCGAGGTCATGCATGACGATCTCGTCGTGTTGATCGTGGACGTCGAAGCCGTCGCCGAAGCCGCGCTCTCCGCCGCGTGGAACGACCTGACGATCCAGCATGCCCGCTTGGCCGACGTCGAAGACAAGTCGATCAAGCTCGCCGAGGCGGCCGAGATCGCGCATCCCTACCTGCTGGCCTCCGTCAACGGCCGCACCTATGCCGTCGAACTCTCCGACGTGGTGCAGGTCGACCGGGACGTGGTGCCGACCAACAACGCCGCGCAGGACGGCGCCTTGCGCGGGCGCTACTGGTCGCACGGCTCCGGCATTCCGACGGTGTGCGCCTGCATGCTCCTGTTCGGAAAGCCCGGTCCTGAAAGCGTCGACGTCGTACTGCTGCGCGGCAACAAGGGTCGCTACGCCCTGGCCGTCGACTCGATCCTCGGCATCCGCGACTGCGTGCCCTTCGGTTCGTCGTCCGACCGGGGCCGCTACTGGGCGGGCTTCGTGTCCTTCATGGACGAGGCGAAGGGCAGCGACGAGCCCGCGACCATCCTCACGCCCTCCGCCATCGCGGAACTGATCGCCGACGATCAGGCGGAACACGCCGTCGAGACCGAGGTCGCCGTCACGACGATCCTGCCGAACTATCTCGGCCTGCGGATCGGCGCGAAGGCTTACCTTCTCGATCCGCAGATGATCGAAGGCATCCGTTCGAGCGCGGGCGTGATCTTCTCGCCGAGCGCCATTCAGGGCGATCAGGGCCGCACGGTGCTGGCCGAGGTCGACCAGCGCTTCGCGGCCGTGGTCTCGCTGCAGCCCGACTCCCCGGTCGATACGTTGGAGCGGCCCTTCTGGGCGGAGTTCCAGTTCAACGGCGTCGGCTATCTGCTCGGCATCGACCGCCTAATCGGGTTCCGTCAGGTCGCGCAGGACTCCTTCGAGACGCTCGTCGGTTCCTCGACCGCCTACACCGTGCTGAACGGCGAAATCGCGACGCTGCTGACGCCCGACGAAATCCTTCGCGCCGCCCCGAAGACTCATCCGGCCGGAGTGAACTGATCATGTCGATACGCGTCCTCATCGTCGACGACTCGGCCTTCATGCGGGTGGCCATCCGCAAGATGATCGAAAGCGAGACCCGCATCGAGATCGTCGGCGAGGCGCGCTCGGGCAAGGAAGGGTTGGAGCTTGCGATCAAGCTCAAGCCCGACGTCATCACGATGGACATCGAGATGCCGGACATGAACGGCGTCGAGGCCACGGCCGCGATCATGAAGCAGGCCCCGGCCTCCGTGATCATGGTCTCCAGCCTCACCCAGCAGGGCGCGAAGGCGACCTTCGAGGCGATGGACGCCGGCGCGGTCGACTACATCTCCAAGTCCAGCTCCTTCGTGCAACTCGACATCGTCGAGATCGAGCGCGATCTCATCAACAAGATCGTCTACTGGTCCGAGCACCGTCGCCGTACGCCCGCCTCGCCGACGCGCGTGGCCGTCGAGGGTGCGCCGAGCACCCGCCCGGCCCCCGTCGGGTCGGATTACGGCATCGCGAAGCCCGCTTATCCCCCGCCCGTCCCGCGTCCGCGCATGCCGTCCTCGCCGCCCGAGGTGGTGGTGATCGGCGTGTCGACGGGCGGGCCGCGTCAGTTCATCGAAGTTCTGGGCGCGATGCCCGTGCTCAACTGCCCCGTCATCGTGGCGCAGCACATGGGCGCGGCCTTCACCGGCGGCTTCGCCGAGCATCTCGCCCGCAAGTCCGGCCACAACGTGATCGAGGGCAAGGACCGGATGACGCTCTCGCCGGGCGACGTCGTGATCTGCCCGGGCGGGCAGAACTCGCGGGTCGAACGCGCCTTCGACAAGACGCTGCGCCTGCGCGTGTCGCCCGATCCGAAGGTCGTCGTCTATCCGTCCGTCGATCTCCTGTTCGAATCCGCCGCCGCCCAGACCCGTTCGGGCGTCGGCGTCGTGCTGACCGGCATGGGCAGCGACGGCGCGAAGGGTTCGCAGGACATGGCGGCCAAGGGCATGCCGATCCTCGCCCAGATCCCCGACACCTGCATCGTCGGCGGAATGCCCGAATCGGCGATCCGCACGGGTTGCGTCAGCCAGACCCTCGGCCTCGCCGAGATCGGCGTCGCGCTCGGCAAGATGGCTTCATCAAATCCGTTCAACAAACCGGTCATCAGGCCGGCGGCTTACTGACCGGGACAGAGAGAAAAACAATGGCGATCAAAGTACTGGTGGTCGACGACTCGGTGATGATGCAGATGCTCGTCACCGAAATCGTCTCCAGCGACCCCAACCTCGAAGTGGTCGGCACCGCCGACAACGGCAAGGACGCCCTGGCCCGCGTCCGCGAGCTCGAGCCGGACGTCGTCCTGCTCGACATCGAGATGCCGGTGATGGACGGCATCGAGACGCTCAAGCGCCTCAAGCTCATCAGCAAGACCAAGGTCGTGATCCTGTCCTCCGTGGCGCAGGCGGGTTCGCCGAAGGCCATCGAGGCCAAGGCGCTCGGCGCGGCCGACGTGATCGCGAAACCGTCGGGCGCGGTCAGCCTCGATCTCGAGTCCAAGCGCGGACACCTGATCACCTCGACGATCCGCAGGGTCGCCAAGGGCTGACGAGCGGCCGAACGGCCGAAGGACGACCCCGGTCGTCGAGCAGGAGTGGCGTGAATGTCGATGGATTTCTTCTGGGAGCAGTTCGGCGTCGAATGTGCCGAGCATCTCCAGCAGATCGAACGGTTGCTGACGCAGGCCCTCGAAGGCCCGGTCGGCAATGACGGCATTTCGCAGCTTTTCCGCTCGATGCATTCGATCAAGGGTCTGTCCAAGGCGATGGGTCTCACCGGCATGGAGTCGGTCGCCCATCGATGCGAGGACATCCTCGGTCTCGTGCGCGACAAGGGCGTGCCGCTGGTCACGGACATGGTGCAGCTTCTCCAGCGCGCCAACGACATGCTGTCGAGCCTGCACGAGCAGGTCACGGCCGCGCGTTCGGACTCGCCGGCCGACAACGCCCTGTTGCTCTCGCTCGACAACGCGTATCAGCGCTTCTCGCGCGACGGCGGCGCGGCCCCCGCGGCCGCCGCCCCGGCGGCGCCCGAGCCGGTCGCCGAAGCGGTCGAGGAGGAGCCCGATCCGCTCGACGTGCTGATGCGCGCGCTCGACGATTTCGGCCCCGACGTCGCGCGCATGGTCGAGCGCATCGCAGCCTATTGCCTCGACGCCGCCCCCGCCGCGCTCAACCGCAGCACCGCCAAGGAAGCCCGCTCGCTCGCCATCCGCTGCGGCGACGCCGGCCTGAGCGCGCTCACGGACGTGCTCGAAGCCCTGGCCGACGAAGTCGCGCGCAAGATCCCCGCCACCGACGACGAGCGCATCGCCAAGCTCGCCCGCATCGGTCAGGAACTGCGTCAGGTCGAAGCCGCGTTCGGCGTCGATCTCGGCGGCTCCGCCCTCTCGCTGCGCCCGCCCGCGCACGGCGAGGCGATGGCGCAGGCCATCGCCGCTCCGCTGTCCGCGCTCGATCTCAACGTCTCGCTGGTCGATCTCTCCGAGGATCAGCTCGCGGACGTCATCGCCGACCTGTGGGACGGCTTGCGCGTCATCGACCGGCTCTTGGTGTTCGCCGACGACCGCAACGCCCAGACCGCGCTCTGCGACCGTCTCTCCGTCGCGGCCGCCGCTTCCGACGTGGGCATCGCGCTGGCCGACCTGCTGGTCGATCTCGACGGCGTCCGCGACCGCCTTTACGACCGCCTCGTCAGCCTCGACGACTCGGGCGACGCCTTCGACCTGCGCACCGAGCTTGCCCCGCCGCCCGCCGCCGAGCCGGATCCGTCGATCGTCGTCGCGCCGAGCTTCGACGTCGCCCAATTCCTCAAGGATCACGGGCTGCACGACGAGTTCGCGCTGTGCATCTCGCATGAATATTACGATCAGCTCGAAGCCGTCCGCGACGGCACGCTCAACGCCGTCCTGATCACCATCGACCTGAACTACGACGCGGCCTCCGCCAAGCAGTTCCTCGGCTGGGTCCGCTCCAAGGCCCTGTCCTCGATCAGCCGGTCGGTGATCTCGGGCGACGAGACGCTGTTCGAATTCCTCGTCTTCACGTCCGAGAACCCGGGCGAACTGGTGCGCGAGCTGGAGGCCGTCGTCGGCCCCTCCATCGTGGTCGAAAGCCGCGCGGTGACGCGTCTCGACGAGACCGCACAGGTCGTCGAAGCGCGGCCGGACGCGCCCCCCGTCGAAACCTCGGGCGCCATCACGCCCACCCCCGCCCTCACGCAGCTGCGCGTCAGTGCCGCGGCGCTCGACGGCTTCATGTCGCAGGTCGGCTGCCTCGTCAGCGTGCGCTCGCGCCTCTCGGTGATGCTGCAGGACGACAATCTCGGTCGTCTGCTCGACAGCGTCGCCGATGTCGGTCGACGCCTCGGGGCCAAGGGCATGCGCGAGGAAGTCGCGCTGCTCGAAGAGGTCCGCAACGTCCTTCAGGACAACCGCAGCCGGCTTCAGGGCATTCAGGGCGAGTTCTCCCGGCATCTCTCGCTGCTGCAGGAAACCGCGCTCGATCTCCGCGTGCTGCCGCTCTCCAACCTCTTCGCCCGCCTGCCGCGCATCGTGCGCGACCTCGGCGCGCTGCAGGGCAAGGACGTCCGCTTCGTCATGACGGGCGGCGAGACGGTGGTGGACAAGAGCATCATCGAGGCGCTCGTCGACCCCCTGATCCACATCGTGCGCAACGCGGTGGACCACGGCCTCGAAACGCCGGCCGACCGCATCGCGGCGGGCAAGTCGGCGCAGGCGATGCTGACGCTCGCCGCCGTCCAGCAGGGCGGCGAGGCGAAGCTGTCTGTCATCGACGACGGCCGCGGCATCAACGTCCAGCGCGTCGGCCAGAAGGCCGTCGAGCGCGGCCTGACCACGGCCGAAAAGCTCGCCGCGATGAGCAACGAGCAGATCATCCAGTTCATCTTCGAGCCGGGCTTCTCCACCGCCGCGGCGGTGACGGAGACCTCGGGCCGCGGCGTCGGCATGGACATCGTGCGCACGGCCGTCGTCAGCATCGGCGGCAAGGTGCTGGTGTCGAGCGAGCCCGGCAAGGGCACCACCTTCGACATCACGCTGCCCATCAGCGCCGCCATCCAGAACACGCTCGTGGTGCGGATCGGCGATCACCAGATCGGCATTCCGAGCCGCTACGTCGACGAGGTCCAGCAGGTCGACCGCAGCGAGATCCGCGATCTCCACGATCAGAAGGTGCATCTGCTGCGCGGGCACGTGCTGCCGCTCCATCACCTCAACTCGATCCTGATGGGCGGCGAGAGCAAGACCGACGAGCGCGTGATGTTCGTCGTCGTCTCCGCCGGCGAGCGCCGCATCGGCCTCATCGTCGATGCCGTCGTGCGGCGCGAGGAGATGTTCCTCACCAAGCCGCACCCGCTCGTACGGCGCTCCCCCTATTTGTTCAGCGCCACCGTGAGCGGCGACGGCAAACTCATCCTGATCGTCGACGTCGACGGTCTCATGGGCCGCATGGCCCATGCGGAGATGTGAGGATCGCATGAACGACGATCCCTGGACGACATCGCCCGACGCCGTCACGGACCTGTCCGTCGCCTATCTCGTGGTCAAGACGGGCGCGCTCATGCTCGCCTTGCCGGTCGATTCCGTCGCGCGGCTCGAAGATGAAGAGACCGCCGAGGCCGCGGAGATGCCGGGCCGCGCGGGCCTGCTCATCAAGAACGAATTCGTGCCGGGCCTGACGCTGCCCGGCATGGAGCGTTCGAGCGCCGCCGCGGCGCGCACGTGGCTGATCCTGCGCGACGCGGCCGACGTCGTGCTCGGCGCCTTGGCCGTGGACCGCGTCGTCGGCATCGAGCGCGTCGTCGACGTTCCCGCTTGGCGGGAACGGCTCGCCGCATTGAGCGGCGGCGCCCTGCGCGGCGGCTTTCTCACCGGCGGCGGGCTCTGCCTGATCCCGGATCTCGATCGTCTTTCCCCCCTCGTTTCGTCGTGACGTTGAAGAAGGGTCACATCATGAACTCTGTTTCGCTGCATAAAATAACGGTGGTCTCGTCCGACCCCGACGTGGGGTCGATGGTGACGGGTTGGCTTCAGCTTTCGGGCTACCGCACCGGCCACGTCGCCGTCGCCGACGCCGCCTCGTCCGACGAGCTGAAGGGGTCCGTCCTGATCCTGCAGGGCACCGCCGCGCAGGTTTCCGCGATGGCCGCCGAGCACAAGCTCTCGGGCTTCATGGCTCTGGTGCCCAACGCCGAAGTCGAGACGATGACCGCCTCCAACGTCGTCGACGTCGTGCAGCCTTGGCCGCTCGACCGCCCCGTGCTGATGGCGCAGGTCGGCACGCTGTGCCGCCTGCACGACAGCATCGCGGCGCGCGAAGCCATGACCGGCGTCATTTCCAGCATGCTGCGGGTGCGCGAGGAAACCTTGCGCCGCTTCGAGCAGCTCGAAGCGCAGAAGAACCTCTCCACGCGCCAGAGCCAGCTCCGCGGCGAAGTGCTCAGCGCCATCCGTCCGGCGTTGAAGGAGAACATCGAGACCCTGTCGAAGTCCATCGACGAAGGTCTCGAACAGATCCGCAGCGGCCTGCAGGGCCTCCGCAAGCTCGACACCCAGCTCAAGTGGCTGGAAGACGAGGCCAAGGAGCTGCAGTCGCCGATCGCGACCAACATCGACACCCTCCAGATTTCAGAAGTCGAAAAGCTCTAAGGGACGTCCATGCCGATTTACTCTTCCCTCGATCAGAAGTCGCAGGTCCTTACCATCGAGATGCACGGTCATCTCGACGTGACGACCTATTCCGAATTCACCGCCGCGTACCGGCCGTTCCTGAGCGAAATCAGCCTGTGTCGGGTCGATTTCTCGTCGGCCGAATACATCAACTCGTCGACCTTGGGCATGCTGCTCATGGCCCGCGAGGAGATGGGCCCGGACAAGGTCGTGCTCATCGTGCCCGACATGACGAGCCCGATCGGTCAGGTGATCTCCATGGCGAACTTCCATCGCCTGTTCACCGTCGCGGCCGAGTGACGGCACGCAAGCGATGAGCGGCGGCGCAAGCGACATGATCATGCTGATCGACGACAACATGTTGTCGCGATCCTCGTGCCGTTACCTGATCAACCAGGCTGGCTTCGACGTGGATGAACTGCCCTCCGCGGCGGGTGCGGCCGAGCGTTGCTCGGCCGTCCGTCCCGTGGCGGTGCTCGTTCGCCTGTCGAATCCGGCCGATACCGCCGAACTTCTGAAGAAGATCGCCGGCATCAAGGACCTGATCGTTTCCACCTGCCTGATCTGCGGGGACGAAAGCGATCTCGCGGGCCTGCCCGAGGGCACGGTCTTCGACGATTATCTCGTCGAACCCTTCTCCGCCCGGCGGCTCGGGGCGACGTTGAAGTCGCTCGCGGAGGTGCGCCGCAGCCGTTACGGCGCCATCAACTTCACGGGGTTGATGGAGGAGAACAAGGAACTGGAGCGCGACAGCAAGTTCCTGCGTTCCGTCTTCGCCAAGGCGCTCGGCCATGCCTCGGTCGGCAAGCAGTCCATCCGCTATCGCTCGTCGCCGCGCGGCCTCCTGAACGGCGATCTCGTGTTGTTCGACGCGGTCCCCGACACCGGCCGGTCCTTCGTCGTGCTCTGCGACTTCATGGGTCACGGCATCCCGGCCGCACTCGGCGCGATCCCCTTTGCCGACGCGTTCTACGAGGTCGCCCGCACGGGGCTCGATTTCGTCGACGCCGTCAAAAAGCTGAATGCGGTGGTCAAGGCGTCGCTGCCGGTCTCGATGTTCTGCGCGATGGGTCTCGTCGAGGTCGATACCGATACGAAGACCGTCCGCATGTTCAATGCGGGCCTGCCCGACTTCATGCTGATCGACCGTCGCGGCGACGTGCGCGTGCGCGTGCGCTCGTCGAGCTTCCCGCTCGGCATCGTCGCCAGCGACTCGCTCACGGTGGACGCCACCGTGACCTCGGCCGAGCCGGGCGAAGTCATCGTGCTCTACTCGGACGGCCTCACCGAAATGAAGAGCCCCGAACGGGCCGAATTCGGTCCGGCGCGGCTCGACGCGATCTTTGCGCGCCGGCTGAAGCCCGAGCGTTATCTCACGCAGATCATCTCCGAAGCCGAGGCTTTCTCCGGCGGCTTCCGCGCGCAGGACGACTTCACCGTCGTCGAGGTCGGCATCCGCCCGCCCGACCACAAGGATCTCGCGCCGATGACGGCGCCGGAACTGGAAAACACCATCCGGCGCTGGTCGGTCTCCTTCAAGCTCACCGCCCCCGAATTGAAGCGCAGCGGCATCGTGCCGGGCATCATCGAGCAGATTTCGGCCATCCACTCCGTCTCGACGCGCACCATGCTGCTGACGGTTCTGGACGAATTGCTGACGAACGCGCTCGAACACGGCGTGCTCAAGCTCGATTCCGCGATGAAGAAGGGCCCCATGGGCTTCCTGCGCTTCGCCGAGGAACGGCAGCGCCGTCTGCTGGACCTTTCCGAGGGTGAGATCGACGTCACGCTCGACTACGAGGGCGACGGCGGCGGCACCGGGCACGTCACGGTCACGGTGCAGGATTCGGGCGACGGTTGGGATCATGCCGCGGTCGACACGACCTTGTCCGGCGAAGCGCTCAGCAATCGCGGCGTCGCGCTCATCAAGTCCGTGTCCGACCGCTTCGAATATTTCGACGGCGGCCGCAGCGTCCGTGCGCGGATCAGTCTTACATCTTGAAGATGTAAATTTGTGCATTCAGCTTGTTGCGGTTGTATGTATGCTCGCGCAGCGGCAAGCGTGAGCCGCGCGGTTGTGCGGGAACGGCAGGAGTAGAGTGCATGTGGACCACGGTTCGATCCAAGATGATCGCGGGCCTCGTCTTCATCGGCGTCATCGTCGGGGCCATGGCGCTTTATGCGACCTCCGTGAACCGCGAGACCTCCCGTACCTTCGACGAGTTCATCGAGGCGCGCAGCCGGATTTCCGCCTTGGCCGATGCTGAGACGATGGTCCTCAAGACCACGCTGCACGCCATGGACGCCATCGTGGCCGCGAAGCGCGGCGACATCAACGAAGAGGATCTCAAGGAGATCGAGGCGTTCGACGCCGAGATGAAGAAGAGCCTGCCGCGCATCATCGGGCCGGACGCGCCCGCGAGCAGCGCGCAGCTCCTCGCCGACTGGTCGTCCCTCGTCGCCATGATCAAGACCGACCTTCGCACCGCCATCAAGGCGAAGAACGTCGTGGCGTTCGAAGGACTGGACGACAAGATCGACGACACGTCCCAGAAGATCCGCGAACCGCTCGACAAGTACCGCGAAGTGCTCGGCACGCAATTCGATGGCGAGAGCGCCGCGGGTTCGGCGAACCTGGCTTCGGCCAACGTCAAGCTCAACGTGGTCGCGCTGCTCACGCTCGCCGTCATCGTCGGCATCGGCTTCGGTCTGGAAGTGCTGTTGCTGCGTCCTCTGCGCTCGGCCGTGGACGGCATGCGCCGCCTCTCGGAAGGCGACGTGAGCATCGCCGTCGCCGGTCTGGAACGTGCGGACGAAATCGGCGACATCAGCCGCGCGCTCGGCGTCTTCACGCAGGCGGAGCGCGAGCGCCGCAAGCTCGTCGACGAGCAGCAGGTCATGGTCGAGCAGACCAAGCAGGTCGCGCGCGGCGTGCAGACCAATGCGAGCCAGGTCGCCGGCGCGGCGACCGAAGCCTCCTCCGCCATTCAGCAGATCGCCCAAGGCGTTCAGCAGCAGGTTTCGGCGCTCCAGCAGGTCGGCACGGCCATCGGCCAGAGCGTCCGCGCGATCAATGAAATCAATGCCAACGCCATGACGGCGCGCGACAATGCGGGCTCGCTGCAGACCCTCTCGCAGGAAGGCCTCACCCGCGTCGCGACCCTGTCCGCGATCGTCGCCCGCAGCGCCGAGGCGAGCGAACAGATCCGTCAGATCACGCAGGTGATCGACGCGATTTCGCGCAAGACGAACCTGCTTTCGCTCAATGCGCAGATCGAAGCGGCGAACGCCGGCGAAGTCGGCCGCGGCTTCGCCGTGGTCGCCAACGAGGTCCAGACCTTGGCCGACAACGTCGCCCGTTCCGCCAGCGAAATCGCCTCCTCGGTCGAGCAGATCATCACCGACGTGAAGTCGATCACCGGCTCGGCGGAAGCGGTCAACGAGATCATCGCCCAGTTCCAGGACAGCGCCCGCACCAACGCCAACCTGATGATGTCGGTCAGCGCGGCGGTGGAGGAGACGGAAGCGACCGTCACCGAAATCAACGCCTCGATGGACCAGATCGGCCAGATCAGCCGCTCGAACGCCGCATCGACCGAAGAACTGTCGGCGACGATGCACGATCTCGCTTCGGTGGCGGACAATATGCGTCGTCAAGTCGAGACGATGGTGTGACGTATCGTCCGTGAGAAGAAGACGGACCCGAATAATCGGACATTCGGGTCTGTTTCACCCTGAATGATGCGATAATTGAGCGCCAACATTGCAACCTTTTGTTGTAATTTTCAGCAGGATGCGCGAATTTTGGTCATCTCCGCAGCAATAGAGTCCGCTCAGTGTTCAAGTCGCTTTCCGTCGGTCGTCGCCTCGGTCTTTCATACCTCGCGTTCCTCCTCCCGGTCGTCTACCTGCTGCACAGCCTGATCGGCGCACAGAACGTCTCCATCGCCTTCGCGGAGAAGGAACTGGTCGGCTCGGCCTATCTTTCGGCGCTGCGCAACGTCGCGACCGCGGTCAACGATCCCGCCCCCGGAACGGCCGCCCGCACGTCCTCCGCGATCGCCGGGCTCGCCAAGGTCCAGAAGGATCACGGCGCGACGCTCGACACCGAGTCCCGCCTGCAGGCGCTGCGCGCCGCGGTGAAAAACCTCGAAACCTCAGACACATCCGCGTCCCGCGCCGCCGTGCGCGCCGCGACGAAGACCCTCGTCCGCCATGTCGGCGATCAATCGAATCTGATCCTCGATCCCGATCTCGACAGCTATTACGTCATGGAAATCGTCGTCGTCCGCATGCCGGAAATCGTCGATGCGGCGGCCGAATTGCGCGACCTCGTCAAGGCGATGGCGGCCAAGCCCGCCGTCGATCCGGTGGACGCGGTCAACCTGCTGATCGCCCGCGCGGGCATCGTGACGGCGCTGGAAGGCATCGACGGCGGCGCGGCCGCCGGCATGCGCGGCAATGCCGACGGATCCGTGAAGCGCAACCTCACGCCCACCCTCACAGCACTCGACGCCGCGACCGCGAAGCTGCTCGCGCTCGTCCCCGACAAGGTGGTCGACAGCCCCGCAAAGCTGGTGAAGGCGGACGTCTTCGCGGCCGCCGAGCGCGATATGGCGCGGGCGTCCGAAACCTTCGCGGCTGCATCGGCGGCGGAGCTCGACCGGCTTCTGACGCTGCGCATCGACGGCTTCGTCTCGAACCGTCTCTCGACGCTCGCCGTTGCGGGCGTGTTGTTCCTGCTGGCCTTTTTGATCGTCTATCAAGTCGTCGCCGCCGGCGTCGTCGGACCGCTCCGCAGCGCCATCGTCGCCATGCGCGGCCTTGCCGCGGGCGACCTTAACACCGTGGTCGGCGCGCAGGAACGCGGCGACGAGATCGGCGACATCAACCGCGCCCTTGCGGTCTTCCTCGAGGGCGCGCGCGCCCGCGTGAAACTCGAGGAAGAGCAGAGCCGCATGGTCGCGCAGACCAAGCAGGTCGCTACCGACGTCCGCACCAACGCCACGCAGATCGCCGGCGCTTCGGGCGAAGCCTCGTCCGCCATCCGCCAGATCGCCGAAGGCGTCGCGCAGCAGGTCTCGGCCTTGCAGCAGGTCGGCACGGCCATCGGCCAAAGTGTACGCGCGATTTCCGAGATCAATTCGAACTCGATGACGGCGCGCGACAATGCCGGTTCGCTTGAAAAGCTGTCGGTGGAGGGACTTGCCCGCGTCGCGACGCTGTCCGCCATCGTCGCGCGCAGCGCCGAGGCGAGCGAGCAGATCCGCCAGATCACGCAGGTGATCGACGGCATCTCCCGCAAGACGAACCTGCTGTCCCTCAACGCGCAGATCGAGGCGGCCAATGCCGGCGAGGTCGGCCGCGGCTTCGCCGTGGTGGCGAACGAGGTGCAGACGCTGGCGGACAACGTGGCCCGTTCGGCCGGCGAAATCGCCGCCTCGGTGGAGCAGATCATCACGGACGTGCGCTCGATCAGCGGCTCGGCGGAAGCCGTGAACGAGATCATCGCGAGCTTCCAGGAGAGTGCCCGCGTCAATGCCGGCCTGATGATGTCGGTGAGCGCGGCGGTTGAGGAGACCGAAGCGACGGTGACCGAAATCAACGCCTCGATGGAGCAGCTCGGCCAGATCAGCCGGTCAAACGCGACCTCGACCGAAGAGCTTTCGGCCACCATGCACGACCTCGCCTCGGTCGCGGACCGGATGCGGCGGCAGGTGGAAGTGATCGCCTGATCGGGTTCAGGCGATTCCCTCGACGGCGGCGATGAGGCGTTCGACGTCCTCGTCGCGGCTCAGGCGGTGATCGCCGTCCTTGATGAGGGTGATGACCGTTTCGTCGCCGGGCAGATGCTCGACCAGCGTCATCGCATGCTTCCACGGCACGTCGGGATCCTGCATGCCCTGAAGGATATGGACCGGAGCGCCGGGCAGGATCGGCGCGTCGAACAGCAGGTTCTTGCGTCCGTCCTCGATGAGCGCCCGCGTGATCGGGTAGGGGTCGCCATAGGCGGAGGGACGCAGGAACGTGCCTTCCTCCATGACCTGACGTCGGACGGGCTCGTGGAAATGCTCCCACATCAGCCGCTCCGTGAAGTCGACCGCAGGCGCGATCAGCACCAGTCCCGCGAGCGGAGGCAGTCCGCGCCGCGCCCGCTCGCGGGCGATCAGCAGCGCGATCCACCCGCCCATGGACGAGCCGACGAGGATCGGCGCGTCGGCGACGAGGGCGTCGAGAACGGCGAGGGCGTCCGCCGTCCAGCGTGAGATGGTGCCGTCCTCGAACCGTCCTTCGGACTCGCCGTGCCCGGAATAATCGAAGCGGACGAACGCGCGGCCGGTGCGTTGCGCCCAGGCGTCGAGCGCGGCGGCCTTGGTCGCCAGCATGTCGGATCGGAATCCGCCGAGCCAGACGACGGCCGGGCCGCGCCCCTCGCGCCGCCGCCACGCGAGGCGGCGAAGATCGGCGGCGGTTCCCACGTCCAGAAATTGCGGATCATTCACGGTCATTCTACACCTGTCGCATGATGCTGCGCTGCTTACACCGCCCGAACGGATGATGCGATACGTCTCGCCCAACCCCTTTGCTTCCGCAGGGCGTTCGCCCCTGGAGGGACGCACGATCCTGCAGGTCGTGCCGGAACTCGGCGCGGGCGGCGTCGAGCGGACGGCGGTGGACGTGGCCGAGGGCATCGCGGGAGCGGGCGCAAGGGCGCTGGTGGCGACCGAAGGCGGCCGGCTCGTCGGCGAATTGCAGGCCAAGGGCGGGGTTTGGATCCCCTTTCCCGCAAAGAGCAAGAACCCTCTGCAGATGCTGGCCAATATCCGCGGCCTCGCGCGCATCTGCACGGAGGAGGGCGTGGACCTGATCCACGCGCGTTCGCGCGCTCCGGCATGGAGCGCCTTGGCGGCGAGCGGGCTGTTGAAGCTGCCCTTCGTGACGACCTATGCCGGCAGCTATTCCGGCCGCTCGGCCGTGAAGATCCTCTACAATTCGGTGATGGCGCGCGGCGACGCCGTGATCGCCAATTCGCATTACACGGCGGGGCTGATCGCGCGGAACCATGCCTTCGCGGGCGACAAGGTGCGCGTGATCCATCGCGGTACCGATCTGCGGGCGTTCTCGCCCGCGGCGGTGCCGGCCGAGCGCGTGGACCGTCTGCGCCGCGCCTGGGGCGTCGAGCCGCATGAGCGCATTGTGCTGCTGGCCGCCCGCCTGACGGGCTGGAAGGGTCATTCCGTTCTCATCGAAGCGGCGCGACTGCTGGTCGATGCCGGCGTGCGCGATCTTGCGGTGGTGCTCGCGGGCGATCCGCAGGGGCGCGAAGCCTATGTCCGCGAAATCGACGCGCTGGCGTCCGAACGCGGCCTCGGCGGCATCGTGCGGCGCGTGGGGCATTGCAGCGACATGCCCGCGGCCTTGCTCGCGGCTTCGGTCGTCGCCGTCCCGTCCACCGAGCCGGAGGCGTTCGGCAGGTCGGCGGTGGAAGCGCAGGCTTTGGGGACGGCCGTGGTGGTGAGCGATCTCGGCGCGGTGCCCGAGACGGTGCTCGCGCCGCCGCAAGTCGCCGCCGCCGCCCGCACGGGGTGGCGCGTGAAGCCCGGCGATGCGGGCGCGTTGGCGGTGGCCTTGGCCGAGGCGCTCTCGCTCGGGGCGAGCGCGCGGGACGCTTTGGGCGAGCGCGCCCGCCGTCACGTCGAGGCGCATTTTTCGCTCGAGGGCATGGTTTCGGAGACCTTGGACGTTTATGCCGCGCTGCTCTCGGGCGGCGCGATGCAGAATAGCGGACGTCGCAGCTCTTCCGTCGGTTGACTTCCGACCAAGTTCTGCGAATTTCCTCTGTCGTCGACGGCAGGGGCCCGACGCCGCTCATGGCGCGGCCCCGTAACAGGAGATACGAGCCATTCGCAGACCGATGAGAGCAGCGCCCGTCCCCCAGAAGGACGGTCCCCGCGCCAACCGCGACATCCGCGGCGTTCGTGAAGTGCAATTGATCGATGAAACCGGTGCGAACCAAGGCGTAGTGCCGTTTTTCGACGCCCTCAAGCTCGCCGAAGACGCCGGGCTCGACCTGGTGGAGATTTCGCCGAATTCGGCGCCCCCGGTCTGCAAGATCCTCGATCATGGTCGGTTCAAGTTCGACCAGCAGAAGAAGGCCGCCGAGGCCCGCAAGAAGCAGAAGACGGTCGAGGTGAAGGAGATCAAGCTCCGCCCCGGCATCGACGACCACGATTACGAGGTCAAGATGAAGGCCGTTCGCCGCTTCTTCGAGGAAGGCGACAAGGTGAAGATCACCCTGCGCTTCCGCGGCCGCGAAATGGCGCATCAGGACCTCGGCATGAAGGTGCTTGACCGCGTGCGCGCCGAAATGGCGGACGTATCCAAGGTCGAATCCGAGCCGATGCTCGAAGGCCGTCAGATGGTCATGATCATGGCGCCGCGCTGAACGCGGACGCCTCTTCAGGTTCATGAAAAAGCCCGGCGAAAGCCGGGCTTTTTCTTTGTCGAGACGGGCGGGTCGAAAGCGTCGCGCGATCAGCCGCCGCTCTCGTTGTATTTCACGGTGATGCTGATGCGGCGGTTGCGCGGGTCCAGCGGGTCGGTGCCGGTGAAGGGCTCCTTGTCCGCCACGCCCTCGATGCGGGTGAAGCGTTCGCCGGCGACGCCGCGCTTCTCCAGCAATTGCCGCGTGCTTTCCGCGCGCTCGGCCGAGAGCGTCCAGTTGTTGCGCGTGTCGCCCGGGCTGAAGGCGAGACTGTCGGTGTGGCCGCGCACGACGATCTTGTTTTCCATGTCCGCCACGGATTTCGCGACCGCCTCGATGAGCGATTGTGCGCGCGGCAGCAGGCGGGTGGTGCCGAGCGAGAACATCGAGAATTCGGCCTTGTCGATGATCTCGATGCGCAGCCCGTCCTTTTCGCGCACGAGGCGCACCTGCCCCTGCAGGTCGGCCAGCGACTTGTCCTGACTGAGCCGCTGCATCAGGTCCTTTTCGACCTGATCGAATTTCTTCTGTTCGACGTCGGCGGCGATCTTTTTCTTCTCTTCTTCGGAGACCTCGCCGCCGGTTCCGCCGGACTTCTGGCCTTCCGCGCCCTTGCCGGAGCCCGCCTTGCCGGCGTCGCCCGTCTGGCCGCCCTTGCCCTCGCCTTCGGAGGGGCCGCCTTTGGCTTCGGACTCGTCGTCCTTGTCGGAGGGGTCGGTCTCGGAGCCGCGGTCGCGGTCCTTGCCGCCCTCGGTGTCCTTGGGGACCATCGTGTCCATGAGACTGGTCTGGAACGCCGAGCTGGGCATGCCCTCGGGATCGAGGATCGAGCGGCCGCCGAGCACGCCGTTGGAGCCGGCCATCTGGCCGGTCTGCACGAGGCTCTTGGGCGTCGGCTTGAAATAGTCCGCGATGCTCTTGCGCTGCGCCTCGGTGGTCGCGCCGAGCAGCCACATCAGAAGAAAGAACGCCATCATGGCGGTCATCATGTCGGCGAGCGCGATCTTCCACGCGCCGCCATGCGCGCCGCCGTGCCCGCCTTGGATCTTCTTGATGATGATGGGCGCGACCGGGACCTCGGCCGCACCCTTTTTCGGCTTCTCGTCGGCCATCGTTACTTGCCCCTCAACCCGTCGAACACTTCGGCGAAGCTGGGCTGGTTGTGGTGGCTGATGCCCGAACGGGCGGCTTCGATGACGAGCGGCTGCGGATGACCGTGCAGGGTGGCGACGATGATCTGCTTCACGACCTGATAGATCTCGCCGTCGGCTTCGATGACCTGCTTCAGACGGTTGCCGATCGGCTCGATGACGCCGTAGGCGAGGAGCACGCCGAGCATGGTGCCGACGAGCGCCGAGCCGATGAGGCCGCCGAGAATGGCGGGCGGCTGGTCGATGGAGCCCATGGTCTTCACCACGCCGAGCACGCAGGCCACGATGCCGAGCGCCGGGCAGGCGCCCGCCATGGCGGCCAAGGCTTCGACCGGGCGGAGCACTTCGTGGTGGTGGGTCTTGAGCGCGTTGTCCATGACGTCGTCGACGGCATAGGCGTTGAGCCCGCCCGAGGAAACGACCATCAGGCGGACGGTGTCGGTGATCATGTGGATCAGCGTCGAGTCCTTCAGCAGCTTCGGATATTCGCCGAAGATGGGGCTGCCTTCGGGGTTCTCGACATGCGCTTCGAGCGCGACGGGACCGTCCACGCGCAGGATCTTCATCAGCTTCGAGACGAGGAAGATGACGTCGAGATAGTCCTGCTTGTGGTATTGCGGGCCCTTGAGCACCTTGCCGAAGCCGCCGCCGACGCCCTTGATGACGTCCATGCTGTTGCCCATGAGCATCGCGCCCACCGCCGCGCCGCCGATCGAGGCGAGCTCGAACGGAGCCGCCTTGATGATCGGCGTCAGGTCGCCGCCGTGGAACGCGAACACGCCGAACATCGCGGCCATCACGATCACGAGACCGACAATCGTAAACATCGCTTACCCCACCCGCGCCGCCCGCCTTCCTGCGGACGCCGCATTCTTTTTTAGACGAAAGGCCGCGCGGTTTCCGCGTCGGCCCCGCTCATGTGCCGGCATCCCCCGAAAGGGTCAGCACGCCTTGAATTCGGCCTTGGTGCAGCTTTGCGCCATACCGAGCGCAAGCCGGACCTGTTCGGACGTCATCGTCGCCGCCAGGGCCTCTCGGCTGCGGACGGCGAGGGAAGCCTGCTCCGGGGGAAGCCCGGAACCGGCCAAGTTGAACCACATATGCGCCCGGACCGGATCCTTCGGCACGCCTGTTCCGTCTTCGTACAACAATCCCAAGTTGTACCAAGCGGCAGCATTGCCCTGTTCGGCGGCTTTCGCATAGAGGGCCGCGGCCTTTTCGAAGTCTTGTGCGACTCCGGTCCCGTTCTGATGCAGCCAGCCCAAGTTGAACTGCGCGGCCGCATTGCCGTTTTCGGCCGCCATGGCGTACCAGCGCGCGGCTTCACGTTGATCCTGCGGCACGCCGAGGCCGACGTCGTACATCAGGCCGATGTTCGACTGGGCGCGGGCGTCTCCCTGATCGGCGGCGCGCCGGTACCAGCGCATCGCTTCCTTCGGGTCGGCGGCGATGCCTTGGCCGTATTCAAGCGCCCAACCCATCAGGAACTGCGCTTCCGCGCCGCCCTTCTCCGCCAGCGGCCGCCAGATGTGCAGCGCGCCGATGGCGTTGCCCTTGGCGGATTCGCGTCGGCCGTCGTCGACGGTGGATTGGCTTGCGGCGGGCGCGGCGCCGGCCGCAATCATCACGCTCAAGATCGACGCCCAAACCACGCTGCGCATGCTCGTCCCTCCGTCCGGGCAAACAACGCCCGAGCGCGGAACGAAGAATTCGCATGAAACGGCTCGATTCGTCACGATCCGGTACTTTCGCTGATGCCGACGTCAGAGCTTGTCGATGATGCGCGAGGCGATTTCGACTTCGGTCTGCAGCATGCGGGCGTTGCCGTTGTAGACCTGCTGGGCGCGCAGCATGGTCATCAACTCGTTGGTGATGTCCACGTTGGCCTGTTCCAGCGTGCCGGACATGACGTCGCCCGCCTGCGGTGCGCCGGCGATGGAGTAGGCCGGTTCGCCGCTTTCGCCGGTGACGACGAAGTCGGTGTTGCCCACGGGCCGCAGCGCCGAGTCGTTGCGGAAATTCGCGACGGCGATGTTGCCGACGGCGAGCTGGACGTTGTCGGAATAGGTCGCCTGGATCAGCCCCTTGCCGTCGATCGAGATCGTCTGGAGCATGGCGGTGTTCTTGAGGCTGCCGTCGTCGTTGTAGGTCGAGTTGTACGGCGGGATGACGAGGGACGAGAGGGTCGACGCGCGCGCGCCGTCCTCGATGGCATAGCCCTGCAGGCGGCTGCCGTTGGAGTCGATCATCCGGCCTTCGGAATCGAGGTTGAAGTTGCCGGCGCGGGTGAAGAACGTGGCGGGCGCTTCCGTACCGTCGCCCGTCTCGCTCGGAGGGGACTGGATGACGAAGTAGCCGCGGCCGGCGATCGCGAGATCGGTGACGCGTCCGGTGGATTTCATCGCGCCCTGACTGGTGTCGCGCGAGACGAGATCGACGGCGGTGCCGGAACCGACGCTGGTCTTGGGATTGGCCGTCGGATCGTTCGGGAACATGTCCACGAAGTTCGCGTCGGAGCGCTTGAATCCGGTCGTGGCGGCGTTCGCGAGATTGTTCGACGTAACGTTGAGTTCTTTTTGAGCCGCGCGCAGCCCGGACATCGTGATCGACAGCATTTTGAATTCCTCGCCGACAAGTCTGTTTCGAGACCGATGCAGCAAGTCCCGTGCCGGCCTTTTTCACGGCCGCGGCGCGCGTCGCACGAAAGTCGCTAAAGATCCGGTGCGGACGACCGTTCTCATTGTTGCGACCCGAACCGGAGAGACGGACGATGAAGTACCAGAACGCCCTGCGGGCTTATCAGCAGGCCGAACAGAACTTTCTGGTCGACGGCGCCGACCCGCATCGGCTCGTTCAAATCCTCTTCGACGAGTTGCTGGTGATGCTGGACCGCACGGGTCTGGCGATGGAGGCGGGAGACCTCGCCCTCCGCTCGACGGCCTCCTCGAAGGCGCTGTCGATCATCTACGTGCTCTCGTCCAGCCTCGACTTCGAGAAGGGCGGCGAAATCGCGGTGTCGCTGGCGCAGGTTTATGACTGGGCGCGCCGCAAGCTGATCGCCGCCGCGCGGGAGAATGCGCCCGACGAACTCGTGGAAGTCCGCAAGACCATCGCGGAGATCGCGGAAGCTTGGACCGTGATCGGGGCCGCCAAGGCGGCCTGATCCGGTTTCAGTCGATCGTCTGGTCCGGCCGGTCGATCGAGAACTTTCGGATCTTCTCGATAAGCGTGGTGCGCTGGAAACCCAGGATGCGCGCCGCGCCGCTGACCGAACCGCCGGAATCCTGCAATGCCGCGCGGATGAATTCCGATTCCATTCTGGCCATGTAGTCGCGCAGGCTGAATTTCTGCGCGCGGCGCATGACGTCGCGAATGTCGATTTCTTCCTTCGGCGTGCCGCGCGCGGGCGTCGCCGCGATGATGGGCGGCACGAGAATGGGCTTGCCCGCATCCTCGAACGCCTCGTCCAGCGCGTCGTCCAAATCCATGGGCGGCGCATCGGCGTGGAAGAGGGGAGGCGCGGGTTGCGCCGCGATCGCGGGGGACGGGGCGACGGCGTCCAGACCGTCGGCGGCCTCCCACAACGCATCCGCCTCCGCCTTGCGGTCGATCCGCGGCGAGGGCTTCACCAATCGCGAGATCATGGCGGCGTCGACCGGTCTGTCGCCGAACAGGACGCCCGCGCGCTCGAGCACGTTGCGCAGTTGGCGGACGTTGCCCGGCCATGCGGCGGCCTGCAGGGCCGCCACCGCGCCGGGCGTCAGGTTCGGGGTGCTGTGGAATCCCTGAGCCTTGAAGCGTTCGAGAATGAGCGCGACGAGGGTGGGGATGTCGTCCGTGCGCTCGTCGAGCGAGGGGATCGTGATCGGGAAGACGTTGATGCGGTAGAACAGGTCTTCGCGGAAGCTCTGGGCGTCGATCAGCTTTTCAAGATCGCGGTGCGTGGCGCAGACGAAGCGGATGTCGACCTTGATCGGCTTTTCGCCGCCGACGCGGGTGAAGCTGCGCTCTTCGAGTACGCGCAGCATCTTGACCTGCATCTCCAACGGCATGTCGCCGATTTCGTCGAGAAAGAGCGTGCCGCCCGAGGCGATCTCCATCAGGCCTTGCCGGGTCTTCACCGAACCGGTGAAGGCTCCGCGCTCGCTGCCGAACAACTCGCCTTCGAGGAGGTCGCGCGGGATGGCGCCGCAATTGACGGGCACGAAGGGGCCGGTCGCACGCTTGGACATCAGGTGGATGGCGCGGGCGACGAATTCCTTGCCGCTGCCCGAGGGGCCGTTGATGAACACGGTCGTCCCCAGCGGTGCGACGCGGCCCACCATATGGACGACCTCGCGCATGCCGGCGCTGGGCAGATCGAGATAACGCTCGACGTCCTGTCTCTTCACGTACGCACGCCTCACGCCCGGCCCGTCGAAGGATCACGACACGGCCATGTCGATTTTTTGACTCAAGGGAAGGGCATGCTCAAGGACGCCCGACGGGAATCGGCCGCGTTTCGTGCACCACAACCGGGAATATTGTTCATTACGATTTAGTAACCCCAGATTGCTGCATTTTCGACGATTTGAGGAAGCGTAAAATTCCCGTTGAGCAACAAGCGTTTACGCCCCGTTAACGATGTCCGGGAGGCCCCCGTCGGAGGGGCGTCGGCAAAAGTCGGCACGGTCGTTGCTCTTGTCCCTCCGAACACGAGTGACCAACGGAGCGCTCTCATGAACACGGTTTTGTGCCTGACCGACGGATTGTCCGACCGCGAGGCTTGGATCACCCACCTGCACATGCGCGGCTATGACGTCGTGACCTCGGACGTGAAGAGCCTCGGCACGTTGAAGACGGATGCATGGACGCGCTGCGGCCTGCTTCTCTCCCATACCGCCGCCAAGCAGTTGGCCAAGGACGGAACCGGGTTCGCAACCTGGTGCCGCAATCTCAAGGCCGAGAAGATCGCGGTGCTCGACGAGCCCGGCGAGACCTTCTCCGTGAAGGGCGAGTTCAACGGCTCGGTCCTCAAGGTGACCCCCGCGGTCGACGGTTGGCGCTTCGCCGCCGAGGTCGTGGCCCGTTTCGTCGACGAGGAGCAGGGCGCCGCCGCCGGCGACCCGCAGACGTTGAACCTTCTCCGTCTGGCCCGCCGCGTGGCCCAGAGCGACGTGACCGTGATGCTGGTCGGCCCCACGGGCACCGGCAAGGAAGTGATCTCGAAATTCCTGCACAACGCTTCGAGCCGCAAGCGCGAGCCCTTCATCGCCGTCAACTGCGCCGCAGTGCCGGACTCGATGCTGGAAGCCGTGCTGTTCGGATATGAGCGCGGCGCCTTCACCGGCGCGCATCAGCCGAACAAGGGCATCTTCCGCGCCGCCGACGGCGGCACGCTGCTGCTCGACGAAGTTTCCGAAATGGCCATGCATCTGCAGGCCAAGTTCCTGCGCGTCCTGCAGGAAAAGGAAGTCACCCCGCTCGGCGGTTCCAAGCCCGTCCCCGTCGACGTCCGCGTCATCGCCACCTCGAACCGCTACATGATGGACGAGGTGAAGGCCGGTCGTTTCCGCGAGGACCTTTATTACCGCCTGAACGTATTCCCCCTCGCCACGCAGTCGCTCAACGACCGCCCCGGCGACATCCTGCCGATCGCGATCTGCCTCCTCGCCAAGCATGTCGGCGGTTTCCCGAACATGCCGTCGCTGAACGAGGCGGCCATCGACAAGATCGAAAACCATGATTGGCCGGGCAATGTCCGCGAACTCGAGAACGTGCTCCAGCGCGCGCTCGTCCTCTCCGGCGGCCGCAGCATCGAACCCGAACATCTGATGATCGATCCGCTCGAGCTGATCCGCCCGGTCCCCCGGATGGAAGCGCCGCGCCGGCTGCAAGCCGTCGCCGGTTGATCGCCGAAATCGACGAGGAGTCTTTCCGATGACGATGATCGCCCCCACCGGCCTTGCCGGCGACATTCTGGGCCGCGCCGTATCCAAGCTGAAGCCGCAGGGCCAGCCGGACGTCGGCTTCGCGTCGCAGATGAAAAACGCCGTCAACGAAGTCGCGAAGATGCAGAACGAGTCCTCGCGCATCACGCAGGCCTTCGAAGCCGGCGAAGAGGTCGACGTCACCAAGGTGATGCTGGCCCGCGAGAAATCCTCGATCGCCTTCGAAGCGACCATGCAGATCCGCAACAAATTGCTCAGCGCTTACAAGGATATCGTCTCGATGCCGGTCTGACGCCCCGAGCGTCTTTTGTCCTGCAACGAGTGATCCGGAGTTCAGACCATGGCCGATACCGACGTGATGTCCCTGCCGCAGACGGGTTCGATGAGCCCCGCGGGCGGACGCGCCCTTCAGGCGATGTCGTCCTTCAACGCGTTCATCCGGCAGCCGGCGCTCGTGCGCTCGGCGCCGATGATCCTCGTGTCGATGGTGATCCTGCTCGGCCTCGTGCTCATCCTGATGCTGCGCGAACCCGCGATGGTCACGCTGTTCCCCAAGCTCGGTGAAGAGGACAAGGCGCAGGTCCTGCAGCAGCTCAACGATCAGGGCGTGAAGGCGCATCTCGACTCGGCGACGGGTCAGGTCAGCGTGCCGCGCACCGATTTCCACCGCGCCAAGATGCTGCTCGCCGCGAGCGGATTGCCGAAAGCGTCCGTCAGCGGCTACGAGCTCCTGACGCAGCTCCCGATGGGCACCAGCCGGTCGGTCGAGCAGGCGAAGCTGAAGCAGGCGCAGGAAACCGAACTCGCCCGGTCGATCATGGAGATCCGCGACGTCGAAGGCGCGCGGGTCCATCTCGCCGTTCCGGAACGCTCCGCCTTCGTGCGCGATCAGTCGCCGCCGACCGCCTCGGTGTTCCTCAAGCTTTCGCCCGGCCGCAGCCTGTCCAACGGACAGGTTCAGTCCGTCGTGCACCTCGTCAGCTCCAGCGTGCCGTTCCTGCCCGTCGCGAACGTGACGGTGGTGGACCAGTTCGGCAGCCTTCTGACGCAGCCGCAGCGCGACACGGAGCTGGGCCTGACCGCTCAGAAGCTCGAGCACAAGATGCGCGTGGAGAAGATCCTGCGCGAGCGGGTGATGAACCTGCTGAACCCGGTGATCGGCCTCGGCAACGTCAATACCGAAGTGAACGTGGAGATGGACTTCACGCGCACCGAACAGACCCGCGAATTCTTCGATCCTTCCCAGCAAGCGCTTCGCAGCCAGCAGGAAAGCTCGCAGGAATCGAGCGACGGCAAGGCGCGCGGCATTCCGGGCGCGACGGCCAACCAGCCGCCGCCGGCGCCGCAGGCCACCAACACGCCGCCCGCAGCCGCAGGCGCGGCCGCAGCCGACACCGCCCGCAGCCGCTCCAGCACCTCGCTGCGCAATTTCGAAGTCAGCCGCGAAGTCCGCTCGACCAAGCCCGCTCTCGGCGAAGTGAAGCGCGTCTCCGTCGCCGTGCTGCTGCGCTCGCCCAAGGTGGCGGACGCCAACGGCGTGATGGTTGAAAAGCCTCTCTCGGAAGAAGAGCGCGGCCACCTGACGCAGTTGCTGCAGGAAGCCGTCGGCTTCGACGCGGCGCGCGGCGACAAGGTCGCCATCATGTCGAAGTCCTTCGCGGAAGAGGCCCCGATGGCCGCCCGCAGCTGGTACGACGCGCCTTGGTTGGAAGATGCGATCAAGCAGGTCGTCGTTCTCCTGATCCTGGCCGTGATCGTGCTCGGTGCGCTGCGTCCCTTCCTCAATCGCCTGCTGACGACGGCCGAGTATTCGGCGATGAACGACGAACCGTTGACCGGCGAAGGCGAGACGATCGAAGTGCGCGAGGGCGAAACCCTCGACGACATCAAGGCTCGGCTCAAGCCGAAGAAGTCCGGCATCTCGCCCGAGCTGCTTGACACTGCAAATACCTATGACGACAAGGTCATGCTCATCAGAATGCTGGTCGGGGACGACGCGAATCGCGTTACCGCCGTGCTCAAGTCTCTGATCCAGCGCGATCTGGCCTGAGGAAAGTCCTGCGTCATGGCCGAACAAGCTCTCGAAGTCGTCGCCGAACAGGAACTCGAAAGCGGCTATCAGCTGCTCTCGGGAACGCAGAAATGCGCGATCCTGATGCTCCTGCTGGGCGAGGACGAGGCCGCCGAGATCCTGAAGAATCTCTCGCCCCGCGAGGTGCAGCAGCTCGGCAGCGCCATGTATTCGGTGGCCGACGTCGATCAGCGCACGGTCAATCAGGTGCTCGACGAGTTCCTGTCGATCATCAAGGCGCAGACGAGCATCGGCTTGGGCGCGGACGCCTATATCCGCCGCGTGCTGGTGAAGGCGCTCGGCGACGACAAGGCGGGCAGCGTGCTGACCCGCATCACGCCCTCGCACAGCGCCAAGGGCATCGACATCCTGCAATGGATGGACGCGCGCTCGATCGCGGAAATGATCGAGGGCGAGCATCCGCAGATCATCGGCATCATCATCGCGCATCTCGATTACGCGGTGGCGGCCGACGTGCTGGTGCTGCTGCCGGACGCGCTGCAGCATGAGGTGATCCAGCGCGTCGCGACGCTCGACTCCGTGCAGCCCGAAGCCATCGAACAGCTCGAACGCGTGATGCAGATGCAGTTCCAGGCGAACACGTCGCTGCGCGCCTCGAAGGTCGGCGGCATCAAGGCGGCCGCGAAGATCATGAACTTCACGCAGACCGCGACCGAGCAGCGCATCATGAAGTCGCTGCTGAAGGCGGACAAGAACCTGATGCAGAGCATTCAGGAAAGCATGTTCGTGTTCGAAAACCTCATCATGGTCGACGACAAGAGCCTCGGCGTGCTCATGCGGAACGTCGAAGCCGAGCAGCTCGCCGTCGCGCTCAAGGGCGCGGACGAGCGCCTGCGCGACAAGATTCTCGGCTGCATGTCGCAGCGCGCCGCCGCCTCCATCATCGACGAGATGGAAGCGAAGGGGCCGATGCGCGTGACCGAGGTGCAGGAAGCCCAGAAGGCCATCATCGCGACCGCGCGCCGCCTCTCGGATGCGGGCACGATGGTGCTGGCCGGCCGCGGCGACGATTATGTCTGAGACGGAACGCCGCCTGAAGCCGGGCGACGTCGCCGCGCTGATGAAGCGCG
This sequence comes from Hyphomicrobiales bacterium, assembly GCA_027489535.1. Lineage (GTDB taxonomy): Bacteria > Pseudomonadota > Alphaproteobacteria > Rhizobiales > Beijerinckiaceae > JAIXZO01. The sequence continues at coordinate 59,248 of JAIXZO010000003.1, read as the reverse complement.
ACGGCGAGTACAAGGAAACCGCGAGCCTCGTGCGCAACGGCGACTCGTCGTTCGTGCCCTGGTCGAAGGCGAAATATCCGGTCCTCGACCCGAACGCGTCCTTGCCGACGCCGGAAGGGGAGACGCAGGCCGAAGAGGCCGCGGCGGAGGACGTCGCGGCGCAGGAAGCGCCCGCTCCGGCCGCCGAAGAAGAACATCTGCCGCCGCCTCCTCCGCCCCCGCCGCAGCATGACGGCCCCTCGGCCGACGAGATCGTGCAGGCGATCGAGAATGCGCGCGAGGAAGGCCGCGTGAAGGGCTATCACGAGGGCGTCGCCGCCGCGCGGGCGGAACTGCAGGAGGCGCTCGAAGCCGTCCGCCGCATCGAGGCGGGACTGCTGGAAGCCGCGGCCGAGGCCGCCGATGCGAATGCGGTGGTCGTGGCGCGTCATGTGCGCCGCATCGCGCAGGACCTCGCCGGGACGATGCTGGCCGAAATGCCGCAGAGCTTCATGGAGCGCATCCGCCGCTCGGCCGATCTGTTCACGCGCTCGGGCGCGGAGTTCACGCTGTCTCTGAACGCACGCGACGCCGCCACCTTGGGCGACGCGCTGAAGGGCGATCCGCTGTTCGCGACGATCAGGGTGATCGAGGATCACGACGTGCCTGCCGGCGCATTCCGCCTGATCTCGCGCGATCTCGAATATCAGGACTCCCCGCATCTCGACGGCGTGCCGGAGTAGCCGGATGTACGATCCGAGCGCGATCCTCGACCGCCGCCTCGACGCCGCACGCGCCTCGCGCGCCGTGCATGCCGTCGGACGCGTGAAGCGGTTCGACGGCCAGATCGTGCATGCCAGCGCCTTCCCCGCGCCGGTCGGCAACGAGTGCCGCATCGAATGCGAAGGCGGGGCTTGGGCGACGGCCGAGGTGATCGGCTTTCTCGACGACTACACCGTGCTGGTGCTGACGGGCGGAAGCGCCAATCTGGTCGCCGGCGCGCGGGTGGAGACGGTGCGCCGCATCGACGTGGTGCCGGCCGGGGACGGGCTGCTCGGCCGGGTGTTCGACGGCGCGGGAAACCTGCTCGACGACGGCCCGCCGCCGCATCTGCCGGACGTGTGGCCGTTGCGCGGGGAACGCGTGAACCCGCTGCGCCGCAGGCCGGTGAAGCATGTGCTCGATACCGGCGTGCGCGCGATCAACGCGCTGCTGACGGTGGGCATCGGCCAGCGCGTCGGCATCATCGCGGGCAGCGGCGTCGGAAAATCGTCTCTGCTGTCCACCATCGCCCGCTACACCTCGGCCGACATCGTGGTGATCGGGTTGATCGGCGAGCGCGGCCGCGAGGTTTCGGGCTTCGTGGAAGAGCTGTCGAAATCGCCGTCCTTCGCCCACACGATCGTGGTGGCGGTGCCGGCGGATCATTCGCCCGTGCTCCGCATCCGCGGGGTGCACCGGGCGACGGCCTATGCCGAATATTTCCGGGCGCAGGGCAAGAACGTGCTGCTGATGGTCGACTCCTTGACCCGCGTGGCGCATGCGCAGCGCGAATTGGGGCTGGCGCTCGGCGAACATCCGACGACCAAGGGCTATCCGCCTTCGGTGATCTCGCTGATCGGCGGATTGCTGGAACGTGCGGGCCTCGACGGCGACACCGGCGGCGGCATTTCGGCGATCTATACGGTGCTGGCGGACGGCGACGACACGACCAACGACCCCATCGTGGACGCGGCGCGCGCCATTCTGGACGGCCATATCGTGCTGTCGCGCAAGCAGGCCGAACAAGGCATCTATCCCGCCATCGACCTCGGAGCTTCGATCAGCCGCACGATGAACGACTGCGTCTCGCCGAGCCATGCCGCGCGGGCGCGGCGGTTCAGGCGGTATCTGAGCCTGTGGGACCAGAACCGGGATCTGATGCTGCTCGGCGGCTATCAGCAGGGGCAGGATCCGGAACTCGACACCGCCTTCCAGATCTATCCGCAACTGCTCGGCTTCATCACGCAATCGACCGACGAACGCTCCGGCTTCGTCGAGAGCGAGGCCCGGCTGCAGCAGGTGATGCCGTGAGCAAATCGCGGATGATCACGCTCTACACGCTGAGCCGCACGATCAAGATGAACGAGATCCGCCGCGAGGCCATGCGGCTTCAGACCGAGATCACGCGTCTCGACCAGCGTCTCGAGCAGGTCGGCATGCTCGAAGGCGGCTATCGCGAGCATCTGCGCATGCCCGACCTGAGCGTCGTGGAATATCGGGGCGTCAACGACATCGTCGGGCGCCTCAACGAAAGACGGCAGGTGGACACCGCCCGCCGCGACGTGCTCGACACCGAGCGCGTCCGCATCGCCGGCATGTTGGCCGAGCGAAAGCGCCAGATCGAGAAGCTCGAAGAAGAGGCGCTGCGCGCCCGCTCCGAGGAAGCCGCCGAGCGCGAAGCGATCCGCGAAGCCCTGATGCCGACCCGCCGTCCGTGAGTGGCACGAAGCTTGCTGCAACAGGCCGAGACATTGAATTCGAGAGGCTGCAAGCGTGGTTGAAGCGACGGCGGTTCGACAGGGGGCGCCCCGAGGCGCGTCCGACATCGGCGATGCGGGCATCGTCGGTTCGACGATGCCTTCCGCGTCGGGCGTTCCGTTCGACCTTTTGGCGCTGACGGGCGCGACTTCGGCCGATGCCGACGGATTGTCGACGGACGATGCCGTCATGCCGGACGATGCGACGGCTTCGGTCGACGCGGCCGAGCCGGATGCGACGGTCGATGCGACCATCGCGGCGCTGTTCGCCGCAGGCGCGGTCGCCGAGAAGGGCGTCACCGCCGCACCTCCGGCCGAAATCGACGAAGCAGCGGACCTCGGTCCCGCTCTTCTGGTAACGGTCGCGGCTCTGCAGGTCGGCGACGAGGACGTCGCCGAGGCCGACGCTCCTGCAGTCTTGGAAATCCCGGTCGAGGCTCTCGACGACGTGGCGGCCTATGCGGAGACGGCGATGCTCGTCTCGCCGCAGGCTCCGGTCCAGCCGTCGCTCGACGACGTTCCCGTCGAAACGCCCGTCGAAAATGCGGGCACTCCCGTCGTGCCCCCGACATTCCAGCCGCCCGTCGTCGTCGCCGCTCCGGCGCAGGCAGTCGAAGCGGGCGGCGACGTTCCTGTGTCGACCTCGAAGGCCCTGAGCGGCGAAGTCGCCGATCTCGATGCGGTCCGCTCCGATACATCTCCTGACGACGAAGCCACGGCACCCGAGACGGTCCCGGCGACCGTCGCCGGCGGCGATGTCGCTGCATCGGAGACGGCTGCCTTGATGCAGGCCGCGGCCGTCGGTTCCGAGACCGATCATCCCGCCGAAGACGCAGAGACGCAAAGCGTCGAGGTTCCGGATGCTGCCGTTGCGGCTGCGCCGTCGCGCGCCGCGTCATCCGCTGCAACTTCTGCCGCGCCTCCTGCCGACGCGGATCCCGACAGCCTGCCCGGTGCCGCCGAAGCTCCGAGCGTCAAACCTGCGGATACGGCGTCCGAACGTGCGGCCGTGGTCGTCGACGACGAGATGCCCGCCGATGCCGCGACGGCCGCCGTCGCTGCGGCACCCTCGGCCGTCGCCGCTTCCGACGACCTTTCCAAGACGAAGAAGGCGAGCGTCGCCGCCGTCGCCCGACCTGCCGATTCCGACCGGGACGCCGGCTCTCCTGCCGCCTCGGACGCGTTCGACCGGCCCGCGCAGCCCGTCTCGGCCCTTCCGGATGCCGGTTTCGACTTCAACGGCCGACGTGAATCAGGAAACCCGATCGCGGCCGAAGACGGTGCGGCTTTCGAAGCCGGTCCGGACATCGCCGCCGAACTCGTGGACATGCTGCGCGCGGCCGAGGCCGCCTCGTCCGACGCCGCCGTCGTGTCGCGCAACGTGACCGACTCGGCCTTCGCGGCACCTGCGGCGACCGACGCCGTCGACTTCGTGCCGCCGGCGCCGCTCCCGCGTTTCGAGGCGGCAGAGCGCATCAACGTGACCGTTCAGGCGGCGGCAGGTTCGGGTGCGCCCGAAGCGAGCCGCGCCGCCGAAGCGCTTATGGCCGATCTGCGATCGCGCGCGGTGGAACGCCAAGTTCTGGCCGCGATGCGGCAGGGCCGCGACGAAGTCCGCATTTCACTCTATCCCCCGCATCTCGGGCAGGTGGTGATTCGCATGGCGCTGGACGGACAAAAGGTCCGCATCTCCATGCGTGCCGTCAACGGCGAGGCCGAGGACGCGCTGCAATCCGGCGAAGCCGGGCTGCGCGACGCGCTCGGCCGCGAAGGTTTTGTTTTGTCCGGCTTCGATGTCGACAGCCGGAACGAGGAGGAGGGCCGGCGTGCGCCGCAACGGCCCTATGCGCCCCAGACCGTCTCGCGCAATGCGGACCTGGTGGGCACCTTCTCCATCGAAGTGACCGCGTGAGGAATGTGCCGTGAGTCAAGAAGCCGCTGAACCTCAAGAAAAAAAGAAGCTGCCGATCGTCAAGATCTTGGTCATGACGGTGGGAGCCATCGCGCTTCTGGGCGCCGGCGTGGCCGGCGGCATCGTCTTCATGAAGGTGACCAAGCCCGCCGAAGAAAATCCGCTCGCGATCGTCATCGAGCGCAAGGCGGACGAGGGCCACGACGCCAAGAAGGACGACCACGGAAAAGACGCGAAGAAGGACGACAAGGCGGCGCCTGCGGCACCGGGCGGCAAGCCCGTGCCTCCGGTCGAGAAGTTCGTCACCACCTATTTCGAATTCCCCGGCAACTTCACGACCAATCTGAAGGGCTCGCGCCGCTTCGTTCAGGTCAGCCTCGGGCTTTCGACGCAGTACGACAAATCCGTGATCGAAAACGTACAGAAGCACGAAGTCGCGATCCGTGCGGAAGTTCTGGCGGTGCTCGGCGAGCAGGCCGAAGCCGAGATTGCCGGAATGGACAACAGGAAGCGCTTGCAGAACGTCATCCGTGACGCCATCAACAGAGTTCTCACGGAACGTGTCGACTTCGGCGGCATCGCCAACGTCTACATCACCGCCCTCGTGATGCAGTAAAAGTTCAGATGTCGAGTACGCGTAAACTCAGCAACGAAGAAGTTTCGGCCCTCATCGACGGACTCAACGACGGGTCCCTCGATGCCGGCTCGGGCATCACGCCCGGCGAGGAGTATCGGCCGTTCACCTTCGGGGCGGACGACGCGAGCTTGTTGGGCGACCTCTACACGCTGCGTTTGATCAACGAGCGGCTCGGCCGCGTGATGCGCGGCGTGCTGCTGCCGATGCTGCGTTTTTCGCCCCGCATCACGACGCTGCCGCCCGAGACGCGGAAGTTCGAAAACTATCTGATGGGCGTCGACAGCTTCCTGAGCTTGAACACCGCCCGGGTGGATGCGCTCAAGGGCAGCATCCTGATGACGATCCCGCCGCGGCTCGTCAGCATTCTGGTCAACAGCTTCTTCGGCGGCAGCGGCGACAGCCCGATCACCCGCGCCTCGGAGTTCACCCCCACCGAAGAGCGCCTGATCCAGATCGTCGTCGACGGCTGCCTGCGCGCTCTCGAAGACGCTTGGCGCGACATCTACCCGGTCAATTTCGAGTTCATGTCGAGCGAGATGAACCCGGCCTTCACCTCCTTCGTCGAGGGCTCGGATCAGGTCGTCGTGTGCTCCTTCGTGGTGCAGCTGCCGTTCGCCAATCCGGCGACGATCGACATTCTCTATCCGCTTCAGGCGCTGAAGCAGGTCGCCCCGTTGCTGCGCAGCAAGATCCAGCGCGTCGGCGACGGCCGCGACGAAGCCTGGGAAGGCAAGCTGCGCGAAGCGTTGATGAACGTGACGCTGAACTTCGCGCCGCGCATCGCCGAGCCGAGCATCAACATCAGCGAGCTGCTGCAACTTCGCCCCGGCATGGTCGTCGACATCCCCGCGTTCGAGCGCGTGAAGGTCTATGTCGAGGGCCAGCCGCTCTTCAACGCAACCATCGGCGAACGCGACGGCAAGATGGCCGTCTGCGTGACCGACTGAGCCACGACTGTTTACGGAAAGACCGCACCCCATGTCCGACGACGCGACGCCCGACAATCTGAGGATCCTCGAGAACATCGAGGTGAAGCTGACGGTCGAGGTCGGCGGCACCAAGATTTCCATCCGCGACCTCTTGAAGCTCAACGAGGGCTCGGTGGTCGAATTGGAGCGGCTTGCGGGCGAGCACCTCGACATCTTCGTCAACGGCACCCTGTTGGCGAAGGGCGAGGTCGTGCTCGTCGGCGAGCGTCTCGGCATCCGCTTCACCGAAATCATCTCTCCCGAACAGCGCCTCAAGAGCCTATGAACCCCATGGCCGGTTACGCGTCGGAAATAGTCGGCCTCGTCCTGTTCTTCGCGGGATTGCTGGCGGTCGCTTTCGTGCTGATGCGCTTTCGCGACAAGCTGAACCGGCGCTTCGTGTCCGGCGTCATCGCCGTGCGTGCCACGGCCGATCTCGGCTCCGGCGCGCGGCTGGCGGTGGTGGAGGTCGACGGCCTGCGCGTGCTGTGCGGACTGGACCGCAGCGGCGTGCAGACCATGCAGGTGCTTTCCAAAGCGACGGAGGAGCCGCCGTGTCCGCCCCCCGTCGTCTGAAGCCGCTTCTCGTTCTCGCGGCCGCCGCCGCCGTCTTGATTGCTGCGCCCGCGTTGGCGCAGCAATCGCCGTTCGACATTCCGGTGCTGAAGCTCGACGGTGCGCCCGGCGGCGGGCAATCGCTGTCGCTGTCCCTGCAGGCGTTGATCCTGATGACGGTGCTGACGGTCCTGCCGTCGCTGCTGCTCGTGACGACCAGCTTCACCCGCATCATCATCACGCTGTCGATCCTGCGTCAGGCGCTCGGCACCCAGCAGACGCCGCCCAACCAGGTGCTCGTCGGCCTCGCGCTGTTCATGACGCTGTTCGTGATGACGCCGACGTTCCGCGAGATCAACGACACCGCGTTTACGCCCTATTCGCAGGGCCGCATGTCCGTGGAGGATGCCGGCATGCGCGCGGCCGACGTCATGAAGAGCTTCATGATGCGCCAGACGCGCCAGAGCGACATCCTCGCCATCGCGGAACTGCGCGGCGACGCGGGCTATGCCGGCCCCGAGGCCGTGCCGCTGACGGTGGCCGTGCCCGCCTTCATCATGAGCGAGCTGCGGACGGCGTTCACCATCGGCTTCCTGCTGTTTCTGCCGTTTCTCGTGATCGATCTCGTGGTCGCCAGCGTGCTGATGTCGCTGGGCATGATGATGCTCTCGCCGATGATCGTATCGCTGCCGTTCAAGCTGTTGCTGTTCGTGGTGGTGAACGGCTGGGCGCTGACGGTGACCTCGCTCGTCGAGAGCTTCACGAGGTTGAACTAGCCATGTTCTACGAGCAGTTCATCATGATCGGTCGCGAGACCCTGATGAGCACGCTTCTGCTCGTGGGGCCGGTGCTGGCGGCCGCCTTGGTGGCGGGGTTGGTGATCGGCGTGTTTCAGGCGGCGACTTCGATCAACGAGGCGACGCTGGCCTTCGTACCGAAACTGCTGATCGTGTTCGCGGTGCTGGCGCTCTCCGCGCCGTTCATGATGTCCACGATGACGACCTTCTTCCAATCGGTGTTCACCGAGATCGCGAAGGTCGGGCGATGATCGTTCTTCAGGACACAGCGCTGTTCCAGGGCTTGGCCGCCTTCTTTCTGGTGTCGGTCCGCATCTCGGCGATGATGCTGGCCGCACCGATCTATTCCGCGGGCTCCGTCTCGACGCCCATGCGCATCCTGCTTACCTTGGGCATCGCGGGCGTTCTCGTCGGCGTGGTACCGGTGCCGCAGATCGATCTGCTGACGGTGCAGGGCGCCTTGGCGGTCGCGCGCGAAGCCTTGATCGGAATCGCCATCGGCTTCGTCGTGCAGATCGCCTTCGCCGCGGTTGCGGTGGCGGGCGAACAGATTTCGTTCGCGATGGGCTTGGGCTTCGCCGCGATGGTCGATCCGCAGACCGGCATGCAGTCGCCGGTGATTGCGCAGTTCCTCGCGGTGCTGATGATCCTCGTCTTCCTCTCGCTCGACGGGCATCACATTCTCATCCGGCAGATCGGGGCCAGCTTCGTCGTGCTCCCCATCGGCGGCACGGGGCTGGAGCCCAAGATGTTCCAGTCGATCGTGCAGGCGGGCGGGCTGCTGTTCTCGGCCTCTTTCCTGCTGGCCTTGCCGATCATCGTGGCGTTGACCCTCGCCAACCTGACCATCGGCATGCTGACGCGCGTCGCGCCGCAGATGAACATCTTCTCCGTCGGTTTCCCGGTCACCATCCTTGTCGGGCTGACGCTGCTGCTCGTGTCGGTGCCCAATGTGGCCGCCGGCATGTCCGGACTGCTCGAAGAGGTCGCCAAGCGCATGCGCGAGACCGTTCTTGCCGGGGGACGCGGCTGATGGCCGAAGACAGCGATCAGGAAAAAACGGAAGAACCGACGGAGCGCCGCCTCCAGCAAGCGCTGGAAGACGGGCAGGTTTTGACGTCGAAGGAGTTGATCCTCGGCGTCGTCATGCTGATGGGCGCGCTGCAGTTCATGGTCGGCGGCCGGTATTATTTCGGCGAGATTTCCGGCGGATTCCGCATGGGACTGGATTTCGGCGAAATCCTCGCGCGCGACGTGCCGCTGACGACCATCCTCGGCGAGCGGCTCACGCCTGCGCTGATCGTGATCTTCGTCTTCTCCATTCCGCTGATCTTCGCGATCATCGGCGCGCAGACGGTATTCGGCGGGTTCCACTTCATCGTGAAGAACCTGTCCTTCAAGGGCAGTCGGATTTCGCCGGTGGCCGGGCTCGGCCGCATGTTCGGCATGAACGCGATCAAGGAGCTGGGCAAGTCGATCCTCAAGGTCGCGCTGGTGGGCGCGGTGGGCGTGTATTTCCTCGTCGACAAGCTGCCGGCGATCCTCGGCCTCGCCGAACTGCCGATGGAGCGCGCGCTCGACAATGTGGGCGAACTGGCCGTGCTGACCTTCGTCGTGCTGGTCGGGGGCGCGGCCGTCGTGGCGGCGGTGGACGTGTTTCTGCAATGGAAACGGCATACCGACCAGCTGCGCATGTCCAAGCAGGACATGAAGGACGAGCACAAGCAGAGCGAAGGCTCGCCGGAGGTGAAGCAGAAGATCCGCCGCATGCAGCGCGAGGCCTCCGAACGCGGTTCCGTCGCGAACGTGTCGGACGCGCAGGTGGTGATCACCAATCCGAGCCATTTCGCCATCGCGCTGCGCTACGACTTCAAGGACGGAAGCGCGCCGACCATCGTGGCCAAGGGCACCGAAAAGGTGGCCCAGCAGATCCGCGAAAAGGCGTCGGAGGCGGGCTTGCCCGTGCTCAGCTATCCGCTCCTCGCCCGCGCGCTCTACTACACGAGCGAGATCGGCCAGGAGATCCATACCGAGTTGTACCGCGCCGTGGCGACGGTGCTCGGCTTCGTGCTGCAGTCGGGCGCGGAAGGCGACCCGCCGGAGATCGAGGTGCCGAGCGAACTGCGCTTCGACGCCAACGGTCGCAGGGAGACGGACAAGAATGCCTGACGCCGGCCATCGCTCGCCCAATTGTTTCGGCTGCCGCTCCTTCGTCGTCACCCATGACGCGCGGCAACCTTATTCGTGCCTCTCGTTCGGCTTCACGTCGCGGCGACTGCCCGCGCTCGAAGTCGCCTCCGCATCCGGCGAGCCTTGCCGCCGCCGCGTCGCCCGGTCCCAAGGCCGGGCCCAGAATGGAGCTCACCCATGAGCGCGCCCAAACCCGCCCCCGCGGCGGCCCCGCAGATCGACGAGACCATCCAAATCGCGCTGGCCGCGGCCGGCACCGCCACCGATGCGGCGCAGGAGATCCAGCGTCTCAAGAAACAGGTGAAGACGCTCATCGACGGCTCGCGCAAGTCCGGCATGATCCTGCTCTATACGGGCGTGCTGATCCTCGTGGTCGCGGGCGGCGCATTGGCGGCCGGCATCATCCTCTACAACCACTCGCTGACGCGGTTCGAGAACCTCTCGAAGGTCAACAAGGACGCCTTGTCCGTGTTCGCCGACGAGATCAACGGTCTTACTCAGACGGCCAAGCGCATCGAGGAATCGGCGGGCATCACGGCGCAGAGCCTCGCGGTTCTCAAGGTGCGCGGCGACGAGTTGAAGAAGTCGTTCGAGACCTTGGCCGCAGCCGAGAAGAACTTGGCGGCGCGCATGGACGCGCTCGCCGCTTCCGGTGAAAAGATTCCCGCCGGCGTGAAGGTGGTGGTCGACGAATTGGCGGCCGCGAACAAGGCGGCGATCGCGCAATTGACCGCGACGGTGAACCAGCAGTCGAGCGCGGCGGGCATCAAGGACATCCTCACGCGTCTCGACGCGATGGCCCAGACTCAGCGGGCGCAGACCGTCCGGACGGAGCAGGCCGAGAGGGCGCGCGTCCAGACCCCGGCACGTCCCCGCGAAGCCGCCGTGCCGATGCTGCGTTACCCGTGACGGAACGCCGACTTTGACCGTCGCCCCGGTTTCGCTCGACGACGCGGTGGAAGTGGAAAGCGTGGCGCGCGGCTCGAGAGCCGAGCGCATCGGGCTGATTCCAGGCGACGTGATCCTGCGTTTCGGGAGACACGCACCTTCCGAAGCGATCGAGGCGGAAAGCGTCCTCAAGCTTCTCGGCCGCCACGAATGGCTTCTCGTCGTGCGCGAACCCGTGGTCTTCAAGCTCGCCGTCGGGGCAGGGCTCGAAGGTGCGGAGTTCATCCGCGCGCGGCCGTTGGAGGGCATCGACATTCCCTCCGAAGAGGCGGATTGGCCGACGTTTCACGGAGCGCTCCAGCGCGGCAAGGGCATGATCGTGCTGCCGGACCGGACGTCGGTCGTCTGGTCGCTCCTGCCGCCGATCGCGTTTTCGCGATTCCGGCTGTGGCAGCTTACGGCGGCGACGGCGCTGGTCTACGGGCTGGCCGCCGCGATGGGCCCCATCCCGTTTCTGCTCGCTTATGCAACGAGCGTGTTGACGGTCGCGATGGGCGGCGCCTCGCTGCTGCGCGACGCTGCGGCCAAACAGGGCTGGCTGCCGACGGCGCGCCTCGCGCTCGCCGCGTCGGGCGATGCCGCCAAGCTGGAGGTGGCGACCATGGAACGCCTGAAGCTGGAAAAGGCCAAGGCTTTGGAGGCGGCTGCGGCCGCCGCGAAGCTTGCGGCGGAGCAGTGAGGCCCGATCAGCGCAGTCCGTGGAACAGGACGATCGATTCCACGACTTCCTGAGACAGGCCCGTCCGGGTGATGATCTCGTCGGATTCCAGACCCTCGCGCACGAGACGGATCGCGGTCTCGATGGCTTCGGGGTTTTCTCGATTGTCGCCCAGCTGCAATTCCACCGCCTTCACGTCGGCGCGGACCTGACGGAGATGTTCGGCGAAGGCGGCTTCCTGCGTGATGCGGGCGCGCGAAAGATCCGTCTCGACGGCGCTGATGCGATCCGTAAGCAGAGCGATGCCGCGATCCACCTTGGCGATCTGATCGGCGATGGCGACGAGCCGCTTGGCCGCCGCGACGGCGACTGCGATCACCGCGACGAGGCCCGCCAGCATCAGATAGGGAAGAACGGTATTGAGGACGTCCATGCTCAGCGGTCCGATCCGCGCAGGCTCTTGCGGGAATAGGTGAAGGCGTGCGGGGTGGCGTCGCGCACGTCGAGGCGAGCGATCAAAGCCCCTTCGAGAGAGCGGAGACGGTCGTCGAGCGCGACGACCGCGGCGCGGTCCGCCGGCGTGGCGCCGAAGGCGGTGCGCTCTTCGATCAGTCCGCGCAAACGCGAAACGGCGACGTCGATGGTGCCGACGTCGCCCGCTTCAAGTGCGGTTTCCAGATCCGAAACGGCTGTGCCCAGAGCGTCGAGAGCGTTCAGAACGCGTCTCCCCGAATTCAGCGGGTTTCCCCGTCAGCGGCCTGCGCCGCCGCGGAGAAGATCGGATTCGATCATGCGATCGGCGAGCTTTTGGAAGTCGATCGGATAGGAGTTGTTCCGAATGGCGTCACGGATCGCCGACACCTTGTCGGAATCGATGGGCGCCTTGGCGCCGAGCGGGTCCCGGGTGGTCGAAATCTGAACCGTGGTCGCCTCGGCCGTCTGGGTCGGGGTCGACGCGACGTCGTTCACCTTGGCGCCTTTGCGCGCCGCCGTGTCCATCGTTGCGATCTTGCTGCGAATGCCGTCAATCATGGCGAACCTCTTGTCGGCAAAGAAGACGGTCGTCGAGGCCAAGCCTTTAGCGGTCGAATCCATTTTCTTTGGTCCTTCACCTTACAGCGACGATGCCGCCCGGTCCAAGTCTTCCGACGAGAACCGTTCCGGATCGCAAGTTTTTCACAGACACGAGCGTGCCCTCATACCCGTCGGCTTCCGCCCGTCCGGGCATGCTGACTTCGAATCCCGAGCCGCCGGAGACGATCGTCACCGGCTCGCCCTTCATGAGATGGGGCGCGCGCGCCACGTTGCGCGTGGTCAGCACCGCGCCGGGAGCGACGGCGGCGAGCAGACGCAGCCCCGTGGCTTCCTTGATGGAGCGGATGGCGGTCGCGCCCGGCGCGGCGTCCACGGGGCGTTCCTCGAGAACGTCGGGGCCCAGGGTCGCGCCGGCGGCCAGATTGGCTTTGACGACGACGACGCGCCATTCCTCCGTGCCCGACGGCTTGCGCGAGGGGCCGGTCACGGAGAGAGGCGTCGTACGCTTGGCGTCGACGTCGATGCGGACCGTGTAATCCCACGGGGTCGGGCCCGAGCAGCGGACGGTATAGCTCGTGCTCCGGGCGCTGCGCGGAACGACGGCCGGTGTCTCGCCGCAGGCCGGAATGCGCAGGCGGTCGTCGATCGCGCCGATCGCGTCGTCGGATACGGAGGTGCGCCCGCTCGCGTCGAGCCATTCGCGCACGACGCGACGGACGTCCTCGGAAGACCATTCCTCGGCTGCGGCGCGTGCGGCCGACGCCGACGCGAGAAGCGCGAAGACGGGGATCAAACGGAGAAATTTCGCGATCATGGGGCGTCTCCGGGTCATTGCAGCAACGTGACCATGGCGTTGACCGGAACGGCGGGCGTCGTCTTCAGCGTCCGACCCCAGGCCATGGTGGGAGATGTCTGTTCGATCTTGATGACCTGCCAATTGCCGGAACGACGGCCCTGCACGTCGAGCAGGAAGTAGTCGCCCGCGCGAATGCCGTGCTCCGCGCCGGCGGAAAGGGTGACGAGGCCGGCGTTCACGTCGAGAACCTTGGCGCGCAGCGGCCGGCAGCCGAGCTTCGCGTCGAGATCCGCCACGGCCGACTGCCACAGCGGCGCGAAGTCGGGCGATCCCGACGAGCCGCCGAAGTCGATGTCGGTGCCCCACACGCGATTGCGCTCGGGCAGGGAATGGGTGTTGACCAGTGTTTCGATAACGGAACCGGTCGCGTTGTCGCGCAGCTTCAACGTCAGGGTTCCGACGATCTCGGTGTTCTCCATCACCGCATTGCCGCCGCGGCGGCGTTCGACGATGAGCGAGCCGGAAATCATGTAGCCCGAGGGATTGGGAGCGGCGGCGTTGAGGATGTGGGCGTAATTGCGCGCCGCGTCGTCCGGACCGCCGGGCAAGGGCATGTCGCGATTGTCGGTCGCGCGGAAGTTCGAGCCGGCGGCGAGGCCGGAGACGCCCCGGTTGATGCTCTCGTTCGCGGCCTTGACGATGGCTCCCGACAAACCGGGGGCGACGCGCACGGTGATCGGACGTACGTCCAGATCGACCTTTTTGGTCCCGCAGGACTCCCCGTCGGCATCCGCCAAGGCCTCGATCACGACGACGTAGCGCCCGCGTTCGCGGTGCTCGGAGACGATGCGGTGGTCGCGAAGGGTTCCTTCGACGAGTACCGACGTTTCTTCGGTCATGACCCCGTAAGTGGAAAGGTGACCCGCGCCGCGCACTTTGGATTTCACGCGGCCTGCCGCGTTGTAAAGCGCTTCGGCAAGCGCTGCCTTGCGGGCGCCGGCGACGTCGTTTCCCGCGATCGCCGCATATCCTTCGCCCTGAACGAGCCTCATTCCGGCCGACGCCGGAGACGCCGAGACGACGCAAAGGGCTCCGCCGATCGCGACGAGAAGGGAGGGAATGCGCAACCGCATGACGGACCTCACTGCCAGAGGGGTCGGCTGGAGGAGCGCAGCGCGTTCACCTCTGCGACGTCGACCTCGAGGATCGTCTCGTAGAGCGCGTTGCGCACCGGAGTGATGCTGACCACCCGCGCATTGCGCACGATGCCGGCGACCGAGGCGCGGAGGTTGTCGGAATAGACGCGGCCTTCGCCGATCGACGTGTTGCTCTCGACCTGCAGGCCGTGAATGCGCTCCGCCAGCTCCCGCATCGCGGCGAGACGCGACGCGCGGATGGCCATCAACTGCTTCTGCTGGGCGGTGGAGCCCGGCTGAATGGAAATGGTGGCGTAGCCGATGCCGCGCAGAGGCGGGCCGTCGGCGGAAAGGCGGGGCCCGGATTCCATGGCGGATGTGCATCCGCCCGCGAGGGCTCCGGTCAGGATGACGGCAAACAGTCGTTTCACGGCACTCACCTTCCGAAAAGTTCGGTTCGGGAGGGGTTCAGCAAAAACCGTGCCGCGAGCCTGGCGGGTGTCGGGAAGCGCCGGCACGGCCTTTGCAAAACCCCTGTCCGAGGGCCGGCATGACCGGTCGAAAACACGAAAAACCAAGGGCAAAGCGCCCGAAACGACGGTTTTTCGACGATGGAGCCGGACGAGTGACCGACGCGGTGTCGACATCCCAACAGACCGGACCTTTCGGGGGCGCAAAATCCCTCGTGCTTCCGGTCGCGCTCGTCGCGCTGATCTGCATGATGGTCGTGCCGATCCCGCCGTTGATGCTCGACGTCTTCTTCACGATGAACATCGTGATCGCGCTGGCGGTGCTGCTGGTCAGCGTCAACACGCATCGCCCGCTGGAATTCTCCTCGTTCCCCACCGTTCTTCTCTTCGCGACCATCCTGCGCCTCGCCCTCAACATCGCATCCACCCGCGTGGTGCTGGTGAAGGGGCATGAAGGAACGGACGCCGCGGGCCGGGTGATCGAGGCCTTCGGACACTTCGTGATCGGCGGCAACTACGTCGTCGGCATGATCGTGTTCATCGTGCTGATCATCATCAACATGGCCGTGATCGTGAAGGGTACCGGCCGCGTCTCGGAAGTGACCGCGCGCTTCACCCTCGACGCGATGCCGGGCAAGCAGATGGCGATCGACGCCGATCTCAATGCCGGATTGCTGACCCCCGATCAGGCCCGCGCCCGCCGTGCGGAAGTCGCGCAGGAATCGGACTTCTACGGTTCGATGGACGGCGCGACGAAGTTCGTGAAGGGCGACGCGATCGCCGGATTGATGATCGTCGGCATCAACATCTTCGGCGGCCTCATCATCGGCGTGGCGCAGCACGGGCTGTCGTTCTCCAAGGCTGCGCAGACCTATCTCACCCTTTCCATCGGCGACGGCCTCGTCGCGCAGATCCCGTCTCTGCTGCTCTCGATCGCCACCGCGGTGATCGTGACGCGCGACTCGGCGTCCAACGATCTCACCGAGCAGCTCATCCGGCAGATCGGCAACAGCCGCGCCTGGTATGCCGCCGCCGGCATCCTCGCACTCATCGGCGTCGTTCCCGGAATGCCGAACTTGTTCTTCCTGGTTGCGGCGGGCCTTTCCTTCCTCTTCGCCCGTTACGCCGGCAACATCGCTTCGGCCCCCAAGAAGGTCGATGCCGCCGGCGAAGGCGACGAAGCGGAGGACGGCAAAAAGGACGACGATCAGCTGACGGTCGACGACGTCTCCAACTCGGTGCCGCTGCTTCTCGAGGTCGGCTACGGGCTGATCCCGCTGATCGAGGACGAGGGCAAGAGCGCTCTCGTCGCCCGCATCACCGGCATCCGCAAGAACGTGTCCCGCGACGTCGGCTTCATCGTTCCCTCCGTCCGCATCCGCGACAACCTCGCCTTCCAGCCCTCGACCTACCGCATCACCATCGCCGGCGTCGTCGTCGCGGAAGACACCGTGATGCCGAACAAGCTGCTCGCCATCCAGAGCGGCCGCTCGAACCTCGTGCTGCCCGGCGAAAAGGTGAAGGACCCCACCTTCGGCTTCGACGCCGTGTGGATCGACCCGTCGGAGAAGTCACGCGCCGTGGCCGCCGACTACACCGTCGTCGACCCGAGCACCGTGATCGCGACGCATCTGCATCATCTGCTGACGCTGAACGCCGCCGACCTGCTCGGTCAGGACGACGTGCAGATCCTGCTCGACCACGTCGCCAAGTCCGCGCCGAGCCTCGTCTCCGGCCTCGTGCCGAAGCTCATCCCGCTCGCCATGCTGACTCAGATCCTCAAGTCGCTGGTGGCCGAGCAGATCACCATCGCCGATCTCCGCCGCATTCTCGAAGCGCTGGCCGGTGCCAAGACCCGCGAGCCCGACGAACTGGTCGACATCGCCCGCATCGCCCTCGCCCCCATGATCGTACAGCGCGTCAGCTCCCCCAAGGAGCCGCTGTCGGTGATCACGCTCGACGCAGGCCTCGAGCAGCTGATCATCCAGAACGGTCGCCAGGGCGGCGGCTTCACCATCGAGCCGGGCCTCGCCCGCAAACTCGTCGAATCCTTCCAGCAGCAGAGCGGCGTGTTGTCCGAACAGGGCAAGACGCTGGTCGTGGTCACCTCGCCGGTTCTTCGGCGGGAGCTGGCCTCCCTCGTCCGTCAGGCGGTCCCGGACGGGCTCGTGCTGTCGGTCAGGGAAATTCCGGACAACAAACGGATCAACGTCGTCGCCGTCATCGGCGGAACCGCGTGAGGACTGAGCCATGATGCACCGTACCAAAGTGTTCGCCGAGGACAGCCGCGAGGCGATGGCCAAGATCACCAAGGAGCTGGGTCACGACGCCGTGATCCTCTCCACCCGCAAGGTGGCGGGCGGCATCGAGATCATCGCCGGCCACCGCAATGCGGCGGAAGACGACGCCCCGGCCGCCATGAGCAAGCCTCTCGGCGAAGCTCCTCCGGCTCCCGTGACGGCCGATCCGAAGCGCGACCACTTCGCTCGGCTTCTGGCCGAGGGACGCGAGGCGCTCCGCTCGCCGATCCCCCAGCCGCGCCCGCAGTCGCCGCTCGGCCACCCGCCGCGCCCCCCGGTGCAGGCGACCGCCACGCCGCAAAAGGCTCCGGCGACTGCGCCTGCCGCTCCTCGCGCCCCGGATTTCGACCCCAAGCGCTTCGATGCGCTCGAGAGCTCGGTCCGCGAGATCAAGTCCATGCTCAGCTCCGAGATCATGCTCGGCGGCCTCAAGTCGTTGATCCCGGCGTTTCTGGCGCAGGCCGGTTCGGTCGCGCCCGAGGACTCCGACAAGCGCTTCGCCGAGTTCCTCGCCCGCCGAATGCTGCACAAGCGTCCGCCGATCCTGACGGACGGCCCGCGCGTGGTCGTGACGCTCGGACCTTCGGGGTCGGGCAAGACGACGTTGCTCGCCCAGCTCGCCGCACGGCTGCGCATGCGCCTGCCCGACGAGAAGATCGCCTTCGTGAACGCCGACATGAACCGCCTCGGCGCGGCCGAACAGCTGCGGGCGCACGGCCGCATCCTGGACGTGCCGGTGCTCGACGTGGAACAGACCGGGCAGCTGTCGAACCTCGCGCAGAGCGCCGGCCGCCGCCTGTCGATGTTCATCGACATGCCGAGCAATCCCGACGAGTGCAGCGAACTGCTCTCGGTGCTCGAGGAGCGTGCCGACCAGCTCGCCCCGATCGTGCGCTGCGGCGTGGTGGCGGCGAACCTCTCGGCCGAATCCATCGACGCGACACTCGACCGCTATCCGAACATGGATGCGCTGGCGCTGACCAAGCTCGACGAATCCCGCGTCACCATGACAGCGCTGAGCCGTCTGGGCGCGCGCGGCCCCGGAATCGCCTGGCTCGCCCATAACCCCCACCTCGTGCGGGGCCTTTCCGAGCCCGACCATGCGATGCTCGAAGAACTCATCCTCGCGACGCTGCCCGGCGCCGTCTCCGCCCGCGTGAACTGAGAGAAAGTCCTATGAAGCGTCCTCAGTCCATCGCGATCACGAGCGGCAAAGGCGGCGTCGGCAAGACCAACATCGCCGCCAATCTCGCCATCGCCCTGCAACGCCGCAAGGAGCGCGTGGCGTTGTTCGACGCCGATCTGGCGCTCGCCAACGCGCACATCGTGCTGGGTTGCAAGGCGCAACGCACGATGGCGGACGCGTTCAGCTCCGACACGCCCTTGCGCGACATCCTCGCCGACGGACCGGCGGGCTTGAAGCTCGTCGCGGGCGGCAGCGGCCTCTCCGAACTGATGGATCTTTCGCCGGAAAACCGGCACCGCATCATCGCCTCCTTCCGCGACCTGTCCGACGACGTCGATACGCTCGTCGTCGATACCGCGGCGGGCATCGAGGCCAACGTCGTGGACTTCGTCGAGGCGAGCGACCGCGTGGTCGTGGTGGTCGTCGGCGAACCGACGGCCTTCGTCGACGCCTATGCGGCGATCAAGGTGCTCCATCAGGAGACCGGCCGGATGAATTTCGACGTGGTGGTCAACCGCGCGCGGGACGAGGCGCACGGCGCCGAGATCTTCAAGCGCTTCCGCGCCATCACCGACAAGTTCCTGTCGGCCAACCTGCATCACATCGGCAGCGTCCCGCAGGATCCCCGGCTCGTTCAAGCGGTGACGCAGCGCGTGCCGCTGCTGATCGCCTATCCGGACTCGCCCGCCGCGCGCGCCATCGACCGGCTCGCGCAGGTGCTGACGTCCAAGGCGGCCCCGCCCGTCGACGACAAGTCCGGCGGCTTCTTCCCCTATGCCCGCGCAACGGCACGCAAAGCGGAGGCCCTTCCGTGAACATCCGTTCGTATCCCATGGTGACGAACGACGCGCGCGAGATCGCCGAGCGCGTCCGAACCCACATGCCCCTGGCGCGCAAGCTCGCCTGGCAGGTACACGGCCGCGTCCGCGACCTGTTCGACGTCGAGGACCTGATCCAGATCGGCATGACCGCGCTGGTGGAAGCCGCCCAGCGGTTTCAGGACACAGGCGAAGCGACGTTCGGCTCCTATGCGGCCGTCCGAATCCGCGGCTCGCTGGTCGATCATCTGCGCGGCAATCTCGCGCTCACCCGCACCGCGGTGGAGCGTCGCGAGCGCATCAAAGAGGCGCAGAAGCGGGTCGAGGCCGCCGGGGACGATCCCACGGACCATGACAAGGTGGCCCTCGAACTCGGCATCAGCGTCGCCGAATACCACTCCTGGCGCGACCGCATCGCGCCCGTCGGCCAACGCTCGCTCGAGGAGATCTACGACGATCACTCGGTGTGGTTCGCCGACAGCGGGCCGACGCCCGAGCGCGCGCTGCTGGACGACGAAACCCGTCGCCGGCTCGTCGAGATGCTCAAGCGGCTGCCGGAGCGCGACGCGCTGGTGCTGCAGCTCTACTTCGTCGAGGAGCTGAATCTGGAAGAGATCGGCGAGGTGCTGCAAGTCACCGTCGGCCGCATCTCCCAGATCAAGAAGGCGGCCTTGGCCAAGCTCAGAGAGTGGATGTCCGAAGAGGACTGACCCGCGCTGGGAGACGGCGCGTGGCGCCTCCCGGCAAGAGGGATTTGGATCGGGCGGCCGCGTCGTGGACGTTGCCGCCCTTTTTCCGTCATTGCGGGAGCGGAGCGACGCGGCCATCCGGGCCGCGCGCTCGGTAGTGCAGAGCGGCGGAGGTTCAGCTTCTCCGGCGGTCCTCAGCTGGATTGCTTCGCTTTCGCTCGCAATGACGATGCGGCGGGTGTCGGCGCGTTGCTTGTTGTCGTGGGGACGTCTTGTCGTGGGGACGTCGAGCGTGGTTCGAGACGGCGCTTTGCGCCTCCCGGCATGAGGGCTTTGGCCTTGCCGGCCTGCGTCGTGGAGCGATGCCGCCCTCTTCCGTCATTGCGAGGAGCGTAGCGACGCGGCAATCCAGAGCGGCGCGCTCGATGGTGTGGAGCGGCTGAGGATCAGCTTCTCCGGCGGCCTTCGGCTGGATTGCTTCGCTTTCGCTCGCAATGACGGGTCGGGGAGAGATCAGTCTGCCGGTGCGGCGCGGCGGTCGCGGGCCACGGAGAGGCGGGCGAGGGCTTCGAGGGCGTCGGCGGTGCGGCGCTTCAACTCGTTTTCGTCCTTGCCGCGCTCTTCCAAGGCCGTGAAGTGGAGTGCGAGAGACTCGCCGATGCGTACGATCTCGACGCGGCCTTCGGCCAAAGCACGGCCGAGCGCGAGGCCCGCGCGGGCGGGGTCGGTCGCGTCGAAGGTCTCGAAGCCGGGGCCGTCGCCCGCCAGCGCGTTGGGCGCCGAGCCCACCACCGGCACGATCCGCGGGCCTGCGGCGTCGGCAAGGGAGCCGGACGCGCGCGTCGTCTTGGCCGAATGGTCAGACACCGACAATTGCATGATGAAGAAAGCCATCAGCAGCAGCGACATGTCCGCGAAGGTGACCATCCACGGCGTGCGGTGCGGCGGGGCGGCGAAGCCCGTCGTGCGGATGCGGGCGGGGAGGGCGCGGGCGAATTTCATTTCACCACCGCCAGCGCGGGCGTGCCGCGCAGCGCAAGACCGGCCGACAGCCCTTCGCGCAGCACGCGCGGACTGTCGCCGCGCGCGACGGCCGCGAGGCCGTGCATCACGAGGCGGCGATGGGCGATGTCCGCGGCGGCGCGGGTGCGCAGCTTGGACGCGATCGGCAGGCCGATGACGTTGGCGACGATGGCACCGTAAAGCGTGGTCAGGATCGCCGTTCCCATCGCCGGCCCGATCATCTTGGGATCCTGCATGTTGCCGAGCATGGCGACGAGACCGACCAGCGTGCCGATCATGCCCATCGCCGGGCCCACGTCGACCCATGTCTGCCAGACGTCGATCTGAGCGGAATGACGAAGTTCTGCCGCTTCGATCTCCTTGTCGAGCAGGAAGACCAGCTTGTCGTGATCGGCGCCGTCGATGATCAGATGCAGGCCGCGCTCGAAGAAGGGGTCGGTCACGACCTCGGATTCGAGAGCCGCATACCCTTCCCGCCGCGCGCGAAGGGAGATATCGGCCAAGCGGTCGATGGTGTTTTGCGCATCGGGATTTTCCTCGCGGAAAGAACGCCCGAAGCTGCGCAGGGACCCCGTGAAATCGGCGATGGTGGAGCGCGCGAGCACCGTGAAGAACGTCCCGCCCAGCACGATCAGCGCCGAGGGAAGGTCGATATAGGCCGAGAGCGAGGAGGCCGAAGCCGCCGCCCACGTGATGAGCCCGAGGGCTGCGCCGATGCCGATGAGGGTCGCTGCGTCCATGACGGAAATCCTTCGACCCGTGTCGGGCCGTCTCCGTTTCAGCAAGTCTCGGGCCAACCTGGATACCCGTGCCCGCGCAAGGTGCGGCTTGCGCTTCGGGGACGACCGGTCGAAAACTCGGCGCATGTTCCGCGTCTTCACTCATCTGCGTCGATTTCTCGACGTCGCCGTCGTCTTGCTCGTCGCGTCGGCGATGTCCGTCGCCTTTGCCGCGGCCGACGAGACGTCCTCCGCGATCATCGTGCCGCGCGGGGACAGGCTGCTCGATCTCGAGCGCAATCTCGAATGGCAACGCTGCGCCGTCGGGCAAAAATGGACGACGACGGTCTGCGCCGGTACCGCGCTCGCGGTGCCGCTGGACGATCTCCCCTCTCTGATCCGCCTTGCCGATCCGAGCGGGAGGGAAGGGTGGCGTTTGCCGACGCGCGACGAGATCGCCACGCTGCGATGCTCGGACTGCCCTCGACCCGCCGTTCATCGCCTGATGGCCGGCATTCCCGCGGCCGGCTATTGGACGAGCGAGGAAAACGGGCTCGTGCCGGGCCGGTGGTGGTCGGTGGACCTGACGACCTTCCGTGCCTATGGCCGCACGGAGCGGTCACGAAGGCTCTACGTGCTTTTCGTACGCGACCGCTGAACTCAGTCGTTCGCGTCGGGGCTCGGCAAGGCGACGTCGGCCGGAACGAGGTGAGTGTCGCGCGCGCCGCTCTTCACGGCGTGCTTGATCTCGGCGAGAAGCTGTTCGACCACGTCGCGGGTGGCGACTTCGAGGATGATTTCCTGCTCGCCGCGCGCGGTCAGAGGCAGCAGGCGGTCGCCCCAACGGATCGAGAGGACGGTGAGCCCGTCTTCGACCGTCAGAAGCGGGTGGTCGTCGCGCCAGCGCGCCGCGACATGGACCTGCTGCAGCTTGCCCGAGACGGGATCGAGCCGCTTCTCGACATAGGAATAGTCGTCGGGATTGCACCAGTAGCGCCAGAATTCGTCGATGAGCGCGATCAGCCCGGCTCGCGCGGACGCGACGGGGCGGGGCACCTCTGCGGTGCGGCGGGCTTTCGCACTGAGGCCCGCCAAGGTCTTGGACTTCAGCATGGAAGGTCCGAACGCTGCACTGATTGCGCCTTGGCTACGCGCAAACGTCCGGAAAGGAAAGCAAGCGGTGCATGCGAAGAGGCATTTCGGATTGGCATGCCTCTTGCTGCATCTGCTCCGAACCTGAAGGGGCGCACAGCCATGATGAAGACCTCCCTCACCGGCCTGATGGCCGCCTCGAAAGACCTCAACGTCATTTCGAACAACCTGTCCAACGCCAGCACGGTAGGCTTCAAACGGTCGACCGCGCAGTTCCAGGAGTTGATCCCCGGCGAAGGCGCCAATCGGCCTGGCATCGAGCCCGGGCGGGGTGCGCTGACGGTGGACGTGCGCCGCAGCAACAGCCAGGGATCCTTGACGGAGACCTCGGGCAGCCTCGACATCGCCATCGAAGGCGGCGGCTACTTCGCTTTCGGCAGCGCCAAGAGTGAAAACGGCGAGGGCTCGATGAGCTTTTCGCGCGCCGGACGCCTCTCGATGGACGCGGCCGGTCGCCTCGTCGATCAGGCCGGAAATCCTCTGCTCGGCTACAAGACCCTGCAGGGCAACATGATCGGCGGCGATCCGCAGCCGCTCAACGTACTCGCCGCGGTGGGCAACAACCCGGCGGCCGTCGCAGGCCTTTCCATCGACTCGGCCGGCCGCATTCAGGTGACCACGCCGAACGGCAAAAACATCCCGGTCGGTACCGTGGCGATGGCCGACTTCCGCAACGACGGAGGCTTGAGGAGCACGGGCGGCAGCAAGGTGGTGGAAACCGTCTCTTCGGGCGCTCCCCGCTTCGGAGCCCCCACAAAGGACGGGATGGGCAACATCCGGCAGGGCGCCTTGGAGGCAGCCAACGTCGACATCACGACCGAGTTGTTGGGCATGGTTCGCGCGCAACAGGCCTATAACGGCAATGCCCGCGCCATGCAGACGGCCTCGGACATGCTGCGGTCGGCGACGGAAACTTTGATCCGCTGAAAACGGCCCAAGTCGTCGAGACGCAATATCGATCGACTTCGACTTTCCACTCGATTTCGGGTAATGATTCCGTCGCATCGCGCGATGAGATGCTTGCCGTCCGAAATCGAGGATCTCCATGGTCTTCACGTCCGCGGATCCGAGCCGCCCGCCCGTGGTCGGCTCGCCGTTCGACGCCGGCGCCCAAAGGCGGGGATTGTCCCTCGCCGCGAGGGCGGAAACGGCGCGTCCGGTTCCCGGAACGGAAGAGCCGGAACGCTCCGCGGACGGTGCGGCGCCCGAAACCGCCGATGCCTTCGCTCAGTTCCGAGCCCGCCCTGCCGCACTGCCTGCATGGGGCGGAGATCGCCCGCGCGGTCCGGACGGACCGATGGTCCTGCATCATCCGCGCGGCGCGCCTTCGGATGCGGTGCCCGCGGCATCCCGGCTGGATGCGCGGATCGCGTTCGATCCGGTTTATGTTCATCATCAGGCGGCGACGCGCTACGCTTTCGTTTCGGCCATGCCGACATCGGTGGCGGATCGCCGCCGACAGTTCGAAGTGTTCGCGTAAGAGGCCTGCCGACGTCATGACCCGCGAAGATTTTGTCGCAGCCCTCGAGGCGCTGGTCGAACGCTATCCCCATTACCGCGTCGAAAAACCCGACTCCGCCGGCGACATCGTCCTGCGTCGCACCGGCGCCGAGGCGGTCGAGCGTCGCGCGACGAGCGCCAAGGGGGCGGCCTTCGCTCAGGCGATCCGCGGGTTCATGAGCGCCGACGCCAAGAAGACGCCGCGCGGCGGCGGTTGGGTCTGATGATCGGCAAACTCAAGGCGCTTGCGACCGGCCCGTTCGCCATCGCGATCCTCATCGTCGCTTTGCTGTCCGGCGGGATCGCCGCCGGAATCGTCATGCAGAAGCGCTCCGACGAAGCGAAACTGCGCCAAATCGCCGAGCAGCGCCGCGCCGCCGCGATCGCCGCCGCAGGACCGCCCAAGCCGACATTGCAGGTGCAGCCGCCTTCCGGCCCGAGCCCCGTCGCGCACCGCTACATCCCGCTCGGCGAGGAGTTCGTCTCCAATCTCGGCCGCAGCGTCCGCTTCATCATGATCGAGGTCAGCGTCGGCACGCGCTACGGGCCGCAGGCGGAGGCAATACTCACCACGCACAAGACGGCGCTGCGCGCCGAACTTCTGGCCTCCCTCTCGGAACTCACCTACGCGGTCGCGTCCAAGCCCGACGCTCAGCCCATGATCGCGGGTCGGATTGCCGATGTCCTGAATGCCTTCATCATCGAGCGCGAGAAAATAAAGCTTATCGATGAGGTGCTTATCACTAGTTTCGTGGTGAAGTGACCGGCGCCTGAAAAGCCGGCACGACAATTGCTGAATGAGGGACGGAAAGCAGTTTCCGCCCGTCCCTCGAGGCCACCATGACCGTTCTCGACGACTTCCTCAGGCCGCAGGCCGCAGCGCTCTCGCTGCGCGGCAAGCGCATGGAAATTCTCGGCTCCAACATCGCCAACGCGGCGACGCCGAACTTCAAGGCGCGCGACATCGATTTCGCGTCCGAATACAAGCAGGCCGTGGGCGTCGGCGGCGAACTCGCCACCACCAACATCAAGCATGCCTCGCTCGGAACCGCCGCCGTCGGCAACGACGCGCTGTACCGACTGCCGGTTTCGCCCTCGCTCGACGGCAACACCGTCGAATTGCATGTCGAGCAGGTGCAGTTCTCCGAGAACGCCGTCCGTTACGAGATGTCGCTTCAGTTCCTGGCCGACCGCATGCGCGGTCTGCGCAGCGCATTGCGGGGCGAGTGATGAAATCCCTCAACATCTTCGAAGTGTCCGGCCGTGCGATGGCCGCCCAGCAGGTTCGCCTCAACACCGTGGCGTCGAACCTCGCGAATGCGAGCACCGTCGCCGGAACGCCGGACGAAGCCTATCGCGCCATGCGCCCGGTGTTCGAGACGGTCTATGCCAAGGCCGCCGACAACAACGGCGTGGCCACCGTCGATACGGTGTCGATCGCGCGTTCGCAGACGGCGCCCGAGAAGCGTTTCCAACCCCATCACCCGCTCGCCGACAAGGACGGATACGTCTTCGCGTCGAACGTGGACAGCAACGAGGAGCTCGTCGACATGCTCGAAGCTTCTCGTCAGTACCAGAACAACATCGAAGTCCTTTCAACTGCCAAGACGCTGATGCTGAAGACCATCAGCATCGGTAAATAAGACGCGGAGTAGAACCGATGGCTACCGTCAACCAGACCGACTCGCAGCAGACGCTCGACTCCCTGCTGTCCAAGCTCGGCGTCAAGAAGCAGAGCACCGACGCGCCCAAGGCCAAGTCCTCCTTGGGTCAGGAAGACTTCCTCAAGCTGATGACGGCGCAGCTGTCCAATCAGGACCCGTTCGCGCCGCAGTCGAACGACCAGATGATCGCGCAGATGGCGCAGTTCTCGACGGTGACCGGCATCCAGCAGCTCAACACCACGGTGTCGGGCGTTGCGACCGAGATTTCGCAGAACCGCATCGCGACGGCGGCCACCTTCGTCGGCCGCACCGTCCTCGTGCCCGGCAATACCGCGCTGGCCGACGAAGCCGGTGCGATCAGCGGCGCGATCGATCTCGAAAAATCCGCGACCGGGGTCACCGTCAACATCTCGACCGAGCAGGGCGCCCTCGTGAAGACGATGGAACTCGGCCCCAACGCCGCGGGCCTCGTAGGCTTCTCGTGGGACGGCAAGGACGAGAAGGGCGCGACGGTCGGCAAGCAGCGTTACGTCGTCACGGCCACGATGAAGCAGGGCGGCACGTCGAGCGCGGCGGCGGTCGACGTCTACGGACCGATCACGGAAGCCAAGGTCGCGTCGAGCCTCGACGAAATGACCTTCACGGTCGGCGGTGCCGGCACGGTGAAGTTCGGCGACATCAAGAGCATCAAATACTGAGCCTTCGGCCCAACACCCAGTCAAGCGAGCAAGACCATGTCCTTCTATACCTCACTGACCGGCCTCAACGGCGCGCAGGCCGACATCGCCACCATCTCGAACAACGTCGCGAACGTCGGCACCACGGGCTTCAAACGCGCCCGTGCCGAGTTCGGCGACATCTTCGCCACTTCGCCGTTGCAGAACGCCGGCAGCGCGATCGGTTCGGGTACCATTCTCAAGTCCGTGAAGCAGCAGTTCACGCAGGGCAACATCCAAGCCTCGCTGAACGCGCTCGACTTGGCGATTACCGGCCAGGGCTTCTTCGCGATGAAGCCGAGCCTCACGTCCAGCCAGACCGTCTACACCCGCAACGGCTCCTTCAGCGTCAACAACGACCGATACGTCGTCGACTCGAAGGGGCAGTACATGCAGGTCTTCCCGGTCAACGACGACGGCTCGGTGATCGCGACGGGCATCGACAGCGCCCGCAATCTTCAGCTGCCCGTGAACTCCGGCCTGCCGGAAGCGACGACGAAGATCGAACTGGGTCTGAACCTGCCTGCGGACGCGGAGATCATTCCGAAGAACGCGAAATACACCGCGACCAATCCCTACAGCTTCAACAAGGATGACGCCGCGACCTTCAACCGCTCGACCTCGATCACGATTTACGACTCGCTCGGCAACCCGACCATCGCCACGATCTATTACGTGAAGACGAGCAACGCGACCGAGACCTCGCCGACCAACAAGTGGCAGACCTACGTTTACGTGGGCGACAAGCAGCTTGATCCGGCGCTCATCGCGGCCAAGGACGAGCAGGGCAGCACGCTTTACATCAACAAGTTCGGCCAAGTGACGTCGGATCCGCAGTCCATCGACTCCGCGTTCCAGACGGGCGCGGCGCATCCGCTCTACAAGCTCGACCAGCAGGACACGAAGGAACCTTCCTCGCCGTCCGCCGTGGTCGGCTCGATGATGAAGAACATCGGCTTCGACTTCGGCGACACGGACAGCAACAAGGTCGAAATCATCACGGACTCGGCGCGTTGGGCCGAAACCAAGGAAGGTCAGCTCGCGGCCGGCGAGACGCCGGACTCGAACCCGCCCTTCTGGGGCAACGACATGTTCACCATCGCGGTGGACGGCTCCGAGCCCGTCACCATCAGCATCAAGGCCGGAAAATATACCGGTACCGAGCTGGCCGCCGAGATGACCCGCGCGGTCAACGAGGCCTTCGGCGACGACAAATACGTGAAGATCACGGACACCTATGTCCGCGGGACCGGTGCGACGGCCACGGTCGTGCCCGGCAACGACATCGTTCGTCTCGACCTGTTCAAGCTCGACGAGGACGGCAATCCGCAGGGCCTCGACGAGCCGATCGAGATCGATCTGTTGGGCTCGGCCGGCGCGGTCGGCACCGCAGTCGACGGATCGGGCGCCGTCGCCCCCAACCGTGACCTCCAGCTTACCCGATCCGAACTCATCAAGCTCGTGCAGACCAAGCTGAACGAGCAGATGAACCTTCGCTATGCCGACCTCGGCAAGGCCGGCGACACCTGGGTCGACAACGACGACCCGACCACCTGGCCGATCACGGTCGGTTATGACGTGGCCAATCGTGCGTTGACCTTCAGCGCCAACCGCAACCAGATCGGCCCGAGCGCGAACGAACTCCCGGCCCGCTTCAACAGCTTCCAGGTCTTCGTTCCCAACGAGCCCGTCACCGGCTCCAGCATCGGCGTGCCGCTGAAGGCGGTCAGCACCGACACGCTGATCCGCGCGGGAACGCAGTGGGTGGGCAACGATCTCGTGCCGGACGGCGAGTACATTCTCGACCCGCTCGATCACCGCTTCGGCATCTCGGTCGCCTACAACAAGGACTCGCGCCAGTTCAGCTTCGTCTCCGGCAAGACCGGCGAAGACAGCAAGATCCGCGTGGGCCGTGCTCAGCTGACCGACGAGCCCGTCGCGCAGGTCGACAGCTTCGACCTCACGTCCGTGTCTCTGGCCGCCAACAAGACGCTCACCGTCGAAATCCGCGGAAAGAGCTTCACCTATACCAATTCCGGCACCACTGCCCTGGCCGGCGCGGCTCTCGCGACCGCAGTAGCCGCCGCATTCAGTTCCGACGGCGGCGAAATCGAAGATCTCGCCGAGGGTACCGAAGCTTTCGCTCTGACCGCGAGTTCGGGGCGACTCCTGCTGAAGGGTTTCGCGGACGGCTCCCGCTTCACCTCGACCTTCCGCGTCGACGGAACCATCCTCAGCAGCGAGGCGGTGACCGGCGACTCGAAGACCGGCAGCGTCGCCGGGCTGGAACTCGGCACCGCGGTCCTCGGCACGGACGATGACGCCCCGTTCTTGGGCGGCACGAACTACCTTCTCGGCATCGGCTCCGGCCTTGTGGTCAATACCGTTTCGGGCAAGGGACTCGCGTCCACGTCCGCCATGGCGGTGGGCAACCGCGCCATCGTGCCGCTGAACCAGACCTTCGTGCTGAACGAGACGCTCGGTGAAAACATCATGACCTTCACCGTCGACGGCATCGTCGGCACCATCGCGCTTCCCGTCCGCGCCTATACCGGCGAAACTTTCGCCGCCGCCATTCAGGAACGCGTCAACCAGATCGAGGACCCGGCGACGGGACGTACGGTCAGCGGCGTGACGGTGAAGTTCGATCCGGACAACAACCGCCTCGTCTTCACGTCCGGCACGACCGGCAGCTCCTCGCAGATCAACGTGGTGGGTCACCCGAATTTCGGTTTGCGCGACGTCGTGCAGACGCGTGGTCAGGTGCCGATCATCACCAATCTCGAACAGGCCACCGACGCCGAAGGCAACCTGCTCTACATCGACGAGAACGGTGAAATCGTCACGCAGAAGCCCACGAAGCAGCAGAACTGGTTCCCGCTCTATCTCGACCAAGGCGAGCTGACCTTCGATACCTTCGGCAAGCTCATCTCGCCGAAGGAAGGCGTGATCTACTCGCCCTTCGACCCGTCCAACGGTTCGGACTTGATCCGGCTGACCATCGACTACGGCAAGTTCTCGACCCAGTACTCGCAGCCGTTCTCGGTGCTCTCGCTGGAGCAGGACGGATATCCGTCCGGCCGCCTCGACGGTCTGGACATCGACGCCTCCGGCACCGTGCGCGCCAACTACACCAACGGCCGCACGCAAGCGCTCGGCAAGATCATCTTGTCGAACTTCGCCAACCCGAACGGCCTCAAGCAGGTCGGCAACGCGAACTATGTGGCGACGTCGGTCTCGGGCGATCCGCTGCTCGGCGAACCGGGTTCCGACGGCTTCGGCACGATCCAGTCGGGTTCGCTGGAACGTTCGAACGTGGACATCACCGAGGAGCTCGTGAACCTCATCACCGCCCAGAGAAACTTCCAGGCGAATGCGAAGGCGATCGAAACCACGACCACGCTGACGAATACGATCATTCAGATCCGCGGCTGATCCCGCTGATCCGACCGCGTCGGGGCTACCGTCCCGTGGCCTGCGGTCTACCTTTCCGATGCGCCGGCGAAAGCCCCGAAAGCCCTTGGCTTCGGGGCTTTCGCTTATGCGGACCCGGCCGGCACGGAACTTGAAAGGTACCTTGCGGATCCGCGTTCCCGCCTAGGAAACGTTGGATTCCCGACAGGAGTACCCGATGGACAGGATGGCTCAGGTCGCCCTGAATTCGATGCGGTTGCTGGCCGACAACCAGCGCATCATCGCATCGAACTTGGCGAACCAAAACACGATCGGTTTCCGACGCGACGTCGGAAGCACGATGACGTCGTTCTATCTCAAGCATGACGGGCTCGAAGACCGCGTCTTCGCCGGTCGCGGCAAGAACGTGGTCGACACGACGCCTGCGACGCTGATCCCGACCGATCGCGCGCTCGACACCGCCGTCGACGGCCCCGGCTTCATCGCTGCCCGCGCCCTGAACGGCGACGAGGTGCTGACGCGCCGCGGCGACTTCACCGTCGGGCAGGACCGGCTGCTCCGCAACGGCGAGAACGTTCTCATCATGGGCGATGCCGGGCCGATCACGGTCCCGCCCTACGAGCGCATCGAAGTGGCGCGGGACGGGACGATTTCGATCGCCCCCGTAGGCGGCGAACAGGGCGCGGCGGCCGTGGCGGTGGGGCGCGTTCGAATGGTCTCCTTGGCCGGCACGGAAATTGTAAAGGGATTGGACGGGTTCCTCCGTCCCGAGAGCGGGGTGATCCCGCCGGCCGACGCGAATGTCGGCCTTTCGTCAGGGTTCCTGGAGTCGAGCAACGTCAATTCGATCGAATCCATGGTCGAAATGATCGAAATCTCCCGCGCTTACGAGATGAAGGTGAAACTCATCACGATGGCGAAGGACCTCGACTCCGAGACGGCTCGATTGATGCGGACGGATCGCTGATGCGACCGTCGATATACCGACAGAGGGTGGATACGCCATGAGCGACGCACTGCACGTAGCGAAGACCGGCTTGAACGCGCAGCAAACGCGCATGAGCGTGATCTCGAACAACTTGGCCAACGTGAACACCGTCGGCTTCAAGCGCGACCGCGCCAATTTCGAGACGCTGCTCTATCAGAACACCCGAGAGGTCGGCGCGCAGACGTCCCAGAACACGCAGCTCCCCACCGGCCTCGCGGTCGGCACCGGCGTGCGCATCGTGTCCTCGGAAAAGCTCTACACGCAGGGCAACATCATCAACACGGACAACTCGCTCGACCTCACCGTCGACGGCCCCGGCTTCTTTCAGGTGCTGATGCCGAACGGGCAGGTGGGCTACACGCGGGCGGGCAACTTCTCGCGCAACTCGACCGGCCAGATCGTCACCGCGAACGGTTATCCCCTCGAGCCGGCGATCACCATTCCCGCGAACGCCACTTCGATCACGGTCGGCAACGACGGCATCGTTTCGGTCGCCATCCCCGGGCAGACCGCGCTCGAGCAGGCGGGCACGATCGAACTGGCGACCTTCGCCAACCCGGCGGGCCTGAAGCCGATGGGCGAGTCCTTCGCCCTCGCGACGCCCGCGTCCGGCGACGCGACCATCGGCGCTCCCAGCACCAACGGCATCGGCAAGCTGCTTCAGGGCTCGCTGGAATCATCCAACGTCAACGTCGTCGAAGAGCTCGTGAACATGATCGAGACGCAGCGCGCCTACGAGGTCAACTCGAAGGCGATCTCGTCGGTCGACGGCATGATGCGCTTCCTGACCCAGAACATCTGAGGATCGCGAAAATGACATTCGGCCGCACCCTCGTCCTCTGCGCGACCCTTCTCGCCGCGGGCTGTTCCGCCCAGCGCGAGGCCAAGACCTCCGCCGATTTCCGGCAGGACTACGACAGCATCGTCTCGACGCGCGAAAAGCGCCCGGACGGCGCGATCTATTCTGGTTCGCAGTCGGGCTTCTTCGTCGGAGACCGCCGCGCCCGCAGCGTCGGCGACGTGCTGACGATCAACCTGGTCGAGACGATGGCGGCATCGAAGTCGAACGACGCGAGCCTGAGCCGCAGCGGCGACTTCTCCGTCGGCTTGCCCAGCGCGCTGTTCGGAAAAATGGGTCTGAACATCCCCCAGGTCCGCAACAGCACCAATTTCGACATGTCGACGGACCAATCCTTCACGGGACAGGGCGCCGCCAATCAGAGCAACTCGATCCGCGGCTCGATCACCGTCATGGTCACCCGCGTCTACGAGAACGGGAACATGTGGGTGCAGGGCGAAAAGGCGCTCACGCTCAATCAGGGCGAGGAATTCGTCCGCGTGGCGGGCCTCGTGCGCCCCGAAGACATCCGG
This sequence comes from Hyphomicrobiales bacterium, assembly GCA_027489535.1. Lineage (GTDB taxonomy): Bacteria > Pseudomonadota > Alphaproteobacteria > Rhizobiales > Beijerinckiaceae > JAIXZO01. Next base: position 27,108 of record JAIXZO010000003.1, on the reverse strand, counting down.
CCCGGCAACACCGTCGAGTCGAGCCGCATCGCGCAGGCCACCATCACCTATACGGGCACCGGCGACGTGCATGACGCGTCCAAGCAAAACTGGCTCGGCCGCTTCTTCAGCGCCATCGCGCCGATGTGATCCGAGGACATTCCATGACCCGCTCCCTCTCTCTCCCGATCGTCATCGCCGCGCTCTTCGCGTTCGGCGGCCCCGCGCAAGCGGACGGCCGGACGGAGGTGACGAGCCGGATCAAGGATCTCGCCTCCGTGGCCGGCGTCCGCTCCAACCAGATCGTCGGGTACGGCATCGTCGTCGGCCTCAACGGCACGGGCGACGGCAACGTCGCCGCCACGCTGCAAAGCATGCAGAGCATGGTCGCGCGCTTCGGCCTGACGGTCGACGCGAACGCGCTCAATGCCAAGAACGCCGCGGCGGTGATGGTGACGGCCGAGCTGCCGCCCTTCGCCAAGCCCGGCCAGAAGATCGACGTCACCGTTTCGGCCATCGGCAAGGCCGGCAGCCTTCGCGGCGGCAGCCTGCTGATGACGCAGCTCGTAGGCGCCGACAACGAGACCTACGCCATGGCGCAGGGCAACCTCGCCGTCGGCGGCCTCGGCATCACGGGCAATGACGGCTCCAAGGTGTCGGTGAACATCCCGACGGTCGGGCGCATCCCCGGCGGTGCGACCGTCGAGCGCACCGTGGCGACGCCCTTCGACTCGTCGCCCGCGATGATGCTCAACCTGAACGTTCCCGACTTTTCCACGTCGAGCCGGCTCGCCAAGGCCATCGACCGTGAACTCGGCAAGGGCACGGCCTACGCGCTCGACGCCACCACGGTGCGCGTCGCCGCGCCGAAGGACGTCAATCAGCGCGTCGCCTTCATGGCGGTGCTCGAAGAGATCCGGGTCGAATCCGCCTCCCCGCCGGCGCGCGTGATCGTCAATTCGCGCACGGGAACGATCGTCATCGGCGAAGGCGTCCGCGTCACGCCGGCGGCGGTGTCGCACGGCAGCCTCACGGTCCGCATCAAGGAAAACCAGAACGTCTCGCAGCCGAATTCCGGCGTGAACGTGCAGGGCAACAATCCCGGCAACGCGGCACCTCCCGGCGGCCAGACCGTCGTCACGCAGGACAGCCAGATCGACGTCAGCGCCCCGCCCGCCCGCACCTTCCTGTTTGCGCCGGGCGTGGAGCTCTCCAACATCGTCGATGCGGTCAACAATGTCGGCGCGTCGCCGAGCGATCTCGTCGCCATCCTCGAAGCCCTGAAGCAGGCCGGCGCGCTCCATGCCGACCTGATCGTGATCTGAGGACCTCCGATGAGCTCGATCACCGCGCCGCGCGCCATGAACGCCTCCGACGCCGCCTCGCTGGCGGAGACGAAGCAGTTCGGCAAGAAGCCGACGATGGATCAGGCGGGCAAGGCCTTCGAGGCCCTGTTCCTGCAGACCATGATGAAGCAGATGCACGAGGCGAAGCTCGGCGACGGCCTGTTCGACGGGGAGGGGCAGGCGCCCTTCCGCACGATGCTCGACCAGTCCTATGCCGACCTCGCCACCAAGAAGATGAACCTCGGCCTCGCGGACGCGATCAAGCGCGCCTACGACCCGAACGTCGCGAAGACGAAGCGGTAATTCGACGGCTTCGGCGCGCGAAACGCGGGAAAGGATCAGAGAGTGGCGGACATTCTGGGCATCGGAGCCTCCGGGCTTGCGGCCTATCGCAAGTCGCTCGAGGTCACCGGCAACAATATCGTGAACGCGAACACGGAGGGCTATGCCCGCCGCAGCGCGACCTTGAACACCGTCGGCGAGCGCGCGGCGACGCCGACCTCGCTGACCGCGACGGGCGGCGGCGGCGTTCTCGTGGACGTCGTCAAGCGCGCAAGCGACTCCTTCCTCCAAGCCCGCATGTGGACCTCCGTCTCGGCCTCGAACCGCGCCGAGGCTTTGGCCGACGGCATCGGCCGGCTCGAGAAGGGCCTGCTCACCACGCCGTCCAACATCAACACCGCGGTCGACGACTTCTTCGGGCGGTTGCAGGATCTCGCCTCCTCGCCGACTTCGATGCCCGCCCGCTACTCGGTCGTCGATGCCGCCGATCAGGTCGTCACGCAATTCCGCGTGCAGGATTCTGTCGTCGCCTCCGAGATCGACTCCGCCAAATCGGGCGTCTCCGCAGGGCTCGATCAAGCCAACGTCCTCACGGCTCAAATTGCGCGGCTGAACGGCGATCTCGCACGCGGCGGCAGTCGGCCCTCCAACGATCTGCTCGACCAACGCGACAAGCTGCTCGGGGAATTGAGCGCCCTCGTCGGCGTCACGGTGCGCGAACAATCCACCGGCGCGGTCGACGTCTTCCTCGGACAGACGACCAGCGGACCGCAATTGGTGACGGGAAACCGCTCCTCGATCCTCGGGATCGCGACCGTCGGCGAGCGCATCGAAATCGTCGTCGATCCTTATGGATCCAACACCGCCACCAACGAGCTGACCGGCGGCGCGGTCGCCGGCGCGCTCGAATATCACCGTCAGGCCCTCGTCGTCCGCGACGACATCAACCGCCTCGCGGTCGCGTTCGCCGACATGATGAACGCCCAGCACCGCGAGGGCGTCGACCTTGCGGGCGCGCCGGGCGGAGCGATGTTTTCCACCGAAAGCCTTGCCGGAAAGGCCGGGAGCGGCAATCGCGGCAGTGCCGAAATCGTGGTCGATCTTTCGGCCGCCGGAGCGCTCGTCAACCGTGAATACACCGCAACGTTCGACGCGGATTCCGATCTTTGGACCGTGACGTCGGCGAATGTTTCGGTCAGCGGCCGCACCTCCGTCACGATCGACGGCATCCGGATGGAGTTCACCGGCAAGGCCGAGGATCGCGACACGTTTACGGTGTCGCCGCTCGACAAGGCGGCGCAGGGCATTCGGCTGTTGATCGACGATCCAGCCAAGCTTGCCGCCGCGCTGCCGCGCTATGCTGACGCGTCGACGTCCAACACCGGCACGGCGGAAGTGCAGATCGAGACGGCTCGTGCCGCCACGCCTCCGCCCGCATTGCCGCAGATTCAAGAGGTCTTGTCGCAGTCGCTGTCCCCGTCCGGCGCCTTGGGGCTTGCCCGAAACGGGGTCGTCGCGACGATTCCGTCCGGTGCATCCGCCGTGAATCTGGCGTCGCTGCGAAGTCTTTCTGCCGCCGCCTTCGTCATCGGCGAGAAGGAAATCGTCGCGCAGACCACGTCGCAGATCACCCTGCGCGTCGAACCGGAGACCGCAGCGGTCACGCTGGATTTCACGTTGCGAGACGGCAGCGCCGCTTCGTTTGCCGCCGGCATCAACGATGCTCTCGCTTCGGCCGGATATGACGGCGATCTTTTCGCTTCCTCGGCTGCGGGGATCCTCACGATCAACGCGCTGGGCACGGCGAAGCTGGCCGAATTCTCGATCGCGGGCATCACGCGTTCCACGAGCCCGCTCGAAGCCCCTGCGGATGCGGCGGACCTGATGATCTTCACCCGTGAGGGCCGTCAGCTCTCCGGCCCCGAATTGTCGATAGCCGACCGTGCGGCTCTGCTGACGGAAGCCAACGGCTTCACCGCAGACGCCGTTTATATGACGCCGTCTCAAACGGCGGGCTATCGCGGCATGAGCTTCGTCGAAAGCTCCTCGCCCCTCGCTGTGTCGCTCGGAAGCGACGGCGTGCGCCGTGTCACGGTGTCCGCGTTCCCGGAGACCGACAGCGTCCAGCGCGACGGGGCCGGCCTTCCGCTTGCGGGTGCAGTCTACGCTTTGGACGTGTCGGGCATGCCTGCCGTCCGCCTGGCAGGCGACGCGGTGGCGGGGCTCGGTTCCGAGGCAGTCGCCGCCAAGCTTCAAGCTGCGCTCGATTCCTCCGCCACCATGCGCACCGTCAGCGGGGCGGCCTTCACTTTGCCGGCGACCTCCGCCGAGACCGACATTCGCAGCTTCACCGTTTCGGTCGGCGGCGTCGTGCACGAGGTCCGCTTCGAGCGTGCAAAGACGCCGGACGAGAAGGCCGCGGACGGAAGCGTCATCAAAGGCACCTTCCTTCAGAGCGGGACCTTTACCGTCGTCGACGGAACGGATCTTCGCTTCGAATTGTCCAATGACGGCGCGAACGGACTTGCCGTCAATCTCTTCATGCCGAAGCATCTGGCCGCCGACGGCGGTCCGAGCGTTACATTCTCCGGCGCCGATGCCGCGGATCTAGGCCTCACCGGAACGCTTACGGTCACGCTGTCGGCTGCGGGCGCGGCTGATCCGAATGCAGTCGCCGCCGGACGTGACGTCGCGATCAATCTTGGCGGATCCATCGAAACGATCGATCTCACCGGTCGGAGCGGGAGCTACACGAGTTCGACCTCCGGCGCGACGGTAACATGGTCCACGGATGCCGACGGAAAGATGCGGCTCCGGTCGACCGACACGTCCATGCGCATCGTCGCGAGGACGGCGGCCGAACGTACCGCCGCCGCCGATCTCGGTTTCCGTGGTGCGGATCTGACGGTCGAACGCGTCGGCGCGGAACTTCGCATCACCTCGACCGTCACCGATGCGACGCAGACGAAGGTCGACGCCTCCAAAAGCGTTTCGCGCGTCGGCGGTGCGGTGACCATGACCGGCGCCGCGCCGGAAGATCTCCTCGTGCTCATGCGCAGCGACGGGACCAAGCGCGACATCGTCGGCCGCTTTCCGGCCGACATCCGACGCGTCGACCCCGAAGCTCCCGATTTCGACGTCACCGTGATCTCGGGCGATCGTGTGGAGATCTTCGATCGTGCGACCGGCGTCAGCTTGGCGCATCGCTCGTTCAAGGACGGCGAGCCCATCGAATACCAGGGCGTCCGGTTCCGACTTTCCGGCGTTCCGCAGACCGGCGACACCTTCGCGGTGGTCAAGGACACGACGCGGACGGGCGACTCGCGCAATGCGTTGCTGCTCGCCGGTCTCCGCTTGAAGGACGCTTTCGGTCCGAACTCCGGATCGTTCCAAGACGCCTATCTCGCTGCAGCGGCCAAGATCGGCTCGTCGGGGCAGGTGGCCAATTTGGCCGCCACCTCCGCGGCACGCGCCGCCTCCGACCTCAAGGCCTCGTATGAAGGCAAGACCGGCGTCAATCTCGACGACGAAGCCGCGGACCTGATCCGCTTCCAGCAGGCCTATCAGGCCGCTGCGCAGGTGGTGATGGCCGCCCGCGAAATGTTCTCGACCATCCTGAAGACCTTCTAGGAGCGCGGCCGTGCAGATCAGCAGCAAGCAATTCTATCGTTCGCAGCTCGAAAACCTCTCGCGCCTCCAGCAGTCGAGCGCCGAGCTTCAGCAGCAGATCGCCACCGGCAAGCGCCTTGCCAAGCCGTCGGACGATCCCGTCGCCTTCACGCAGGCTTCACGGCTCGAAAATCGTCAAAGCGGCCTCGACCAGTTCAAGCGCAACATCGATGCGGGGCAGCAACGCCTGACGCTCGAAGAAAACGTGCTTTCGCAGACGGTCAACATTTCCATCCGACTGCAGGAATTGGCCATCCAAGGTTCGTCGGACACGCTCGGGCAGGCCGACAAGAACACCGTGGCGATCGAGATGGAGCAACTGGCCGAACAACTCGCCTCGCTCGGCAACACGCGCGACGGCGACGGCGAATACATGTTCGGCGGCTACCGCGTGAAGAGTGCGCCTTTCGCGGCGGATTCTTCGGGCGAGATCGAATATCGCGGCGATCAGGGCCGTCGCGAGATCGAAATCGCCGACGGCATCAAGGCGGTCACCGGCAGCAACGGCGACGAAGTCTTCATGCGCATTCCGCGCGAGGGGAAGGCTCCCGCCTCGATCTTCGAGATCGTGAGCACGTCGGTGGCGAAGCTGCGCGCCGGCATGAACCTCGGCGAGGAACTGGGTTCCATGACCGCGGCCGTCAATCATTTCACGACGTATCAAACGATCGCCGGCAGCCGCCTCGCCAAGCTGGACGGGCAGCAGACGGCCAACGACGCCTCGTCGCTGATCACGAAGACGAGCCTTTCATCCCTCCAGGATACGGACATGGAAAAGGCCGTGACGGAGCTGAAGCAGAAATTGCTGAGCTTGGAAGCGTCGCAGGCGTCCTTCGTCAAGATTACCGAAGCGACGCTGTTCAATTACTTGCGCTGATCGCCCTGATCGAGTTCGGCAGCCAAGAACTGCCGCTTGGTCGCCGGCATCTGCTCGAAGATTTCCGACCATTCGAGATCGAAGGGCGGACCGCGCCAATCGTCCGCGGTCACGATGCGCTCGTTGAGCGCCTTGATCGCCGCGCGGGCCGCGTCGACGCCGTTCAATTCCTCCGGCGTAGCGTCGCGGCCGGTCCGGTTCAAATCCGCTTCGAGCATCACGAGCGCACCGACATGGGATGCGCGTTCCTGCCGCAAGGCTTCGGGATCGTCGCGCGGCTTCGGGGGCGTCTTCATCCGGCCGAGACGGTCGTAAATGCCTTGAAGCTGCCTGACCTGCTGGTTTTGGAAATAGACCAGCAAGACGACGATCAGGATCGCGAGCAGTGCAGCGGCGGAGGCGAGCAAAAGCGTATCCATCGATCCTCGGGCGTGCGGGCTGCGCTCTTTTCAACTTAGTCTTCTTCCAGCCCCGGCCAAGTCCGCATCATCGCCGGAGATGGCGCTGAACCCGTTTATTTTCCCGGCACGTCCCGTTTTGGGCGACGTCTCGGGGTCGATTGGTACGGAAGTTGCTGATGTGAGCAGGAAGGTTTGAAGGAGTGCAGTCGATGCAGGTAGGCAGCGTTGCGTCGTCCCGCGAAGCGGTGACGGCGACGATCAAGACCGCGGCGCTCGATACGGGGGCCGATTTCGGCTTCCTGCTGCGGCAAGCGCAGGTCGAGAGCGGCTTGAATCCCGACGCCAAAGCCTCCTCGAGTTCCGCCACCGGCCTCTTCCAGTTCATCGACGACACGTGGTTGACCATGGTTCGTCGCTACGGTCCGAGCCACGGCCTCGGCGAACAGGCGCGCAAGCTGGAATCCGGCAATGCCACGCCCGGCGACAGGGCGGACATCCTGAAGCTGCGCAAAGACCCGCAGATCGCGACGCGCATGGCCGCGGAATTCGCGAGTGAAAACGCCCGCGCCCTGCAGGCCGCAGGCACGCCTCAAGTCGGCGCGACCGAGCTCTATCTCGCCCATTTCCTCGGTGCAGGCGGCGCGGCGAAATTCCTCAACGGGATGCGTCAGTCGCCGAGTGCGTCCGCCGCGGCGGCGCTGCCCAAGGCGGCCGAAGCCAATCCTTCGATCTTCTTCCCCGGCGGCAAACCTGCGTCCTTCGGCGAGGTCTATGATCGTTTCGCCAAGAAATTCGAAGGCGTCGGGAAGCCGACGACCGAATTGATGGCCGTCGCTTCGGCGGTGGTCGACGGTGCGAAGAGCTTGGCCAAAGGCGCCGAGCCAGCGTTCAAGGCCATTTCGAGTTCCCTGCGCGCGACCGTTTCGACTCCCGTCGCTTCTTCGCCGCCCCCGACGGTCGGCGTCATCACGTCCGAAGCGGCGGCGATGGCGGTCGGCGCGAAGCCCTCCGGCGATGCGGCTCCCGATACGGGTGCGCCGGTCGGGGCCGAAACCGTGGCCAAATTCCTCAGCGTGATGTCGAACTCGCCGGCGGGCGGGTCGGACTCGCCGAAAATGTTGGACGCGTCGGGTCGCGATGCATCGGAAGGCGCGCGGATCTAAGCGTCAGCCGCGCCCTTCGCCCTCTTCGAGCAACCGGGCTTTGCCCGTTTCGATCAGGTGATCCGCATCTTCCGGCGCGACGTCGATGACGATGCCCATGGGCAGGCGCATGCCGCGCAGCGTTCCCGCCTCGATCAGGCGTACGGCGACGAACCCCGCGATGTCGCTCCCCTCGGTATCGAGTTCCGGCTCGGTCCTGTTCTCGTCGTGAGGCTCCTCGTGCGTCTCGGGATCGGCGATCTCGGCCGGAAACATCCGCTCCACCTCGGGCATGGGATCGGGCGGAGCGACGTCGTTCTGCACGTCGACGACGCGCAGCTTGGCCAATGCATGCCAGAGCTTGAGATACTCGATCCGTTGGGCCAGCACGTCGGCGTCGGGGTTCTTGACCGCGCTCAGAACCTCCAACTGCGTCTTCGCTTCGAGAATGGCCGATTGCCGTTCCGGCTCCGTCAATGCGGCCAGGTCGAGGGACTTCAGCTTCTGCAACACGGGAGCGGACATTCGAAAGCGCTTTCATTGCATCTGCACGCATCGCGTGCGGAACGACGGTTGCGACAGTAGCCTCCGTCGCCCGCGCGGCAAGTGCGGTGTGCGGCCGGCAGGCACCGAACATCGGCCGCAGCGACGCTCCGAATCCGGGCGTAGCCACGGATGTCGGGAAAATATCTAGATTAATCAACAGGTTGTATTTGGCACGGCAATTGCTGATGAAGCGGGACGTACAACGAAGGAACCGCTTCGGAGCAGCTTCATGTCGGTCATCAATACGAATATCAATGCGCTCGTGTCCCGCGACGCGCTCACCAAGGTCGATCGCAGGCTCGCGACCGAAATGGAGCGGTTGTCCACGGGCAAGCGCATCAACTCCGCCAAGGACGATGCTGCGGGCCTCGCGATCTCGAACCGCATGACGTCCCAGATCCGCGGTCTCGATCAGGCCGTGCGCAACGCCAACGACGCGATCTCGATGCTGCAGACCGCCGACGGCGCGACCATCGAAATCACGAACATGTTGCAGCGCATGCGCGAACTGGCCGTGCAATCGCGAAACGACACCAACAACGACACCGATCGCGGCTTTCTCCATTTGGAGTTCCAGCAGCTCGGAGACGAAATCACGCGCATCGCCAACACGACCGAGTGGAACGCCAAGAACATCCTGAATGCGACGACGACCTTCGTGTTCCAGATCGGCGCCAATTCCGGCCAGACGGTTTCTCTCGCCATCGGCAATTTTGTCGGGTCCGCATCCAGCGCCAGCAATGCCACGGACGGCATCGGTTACGGAGCCGCCGGCGGCATCTCGACCAGCACCGACGCCGACACCGCCTTGTCGGCCATCGATACGGCGCTCGACTACGTGTCCGCGGGACGCGCGTCGCTCGGCGCCATGATCAACCGATTGGCCTACACCATCGACAATCTGACGAACGTGTCGATCAATACGTCCCAGTCGCGCAGCCGCATTCTCGATACGGACTTCGCCAAGGAAACGTCCGATCTGGCCCGCGAGCAGATCATCAAGCAGGCGGCCACGGCGATGTTGGCGCAGGCCAACCAGCAGCCGCAGACCATTCTGTCGCTTCTCAAGCAGTAATCGACGGACTGAACGGGAGAGCGGGATGAACGGCATCGTGTCGGACAAGGACTTCGCATCGGCCGCGGCGGTCGACCGGGATGCCGCGGCGGCCCTTGCCCGCGGAATCGAGCTGCACGCTCTCGGCGACTACCGCGGTGCCGTCGAGGCCTTCGCCCGATCGATCGCCGCCGACCCGACCTCGGCCGCTCCCTACGCCAATGCCGCCGTCGGTTTCGCCGCGTTGGGCGCGCTCGACGAGGCCGTCGAATGGATGGAAACCGCCGCGGGTCTCGCGCCGGACAATCCTGAAATTCTTCGGCATCTCGGGACGCTTTACGCGCGCGCCGGTCGCGAAAGCGACGCGCTCGATGCCTTTGCGTCCGCTGCGACCGTTGCCGCCGACGATGTCGATTTCCTCAACATCGCCGGCCTGATGCATATGGAACAGGGCGAATTCGACGTCGCGATCAGGTGCTATGAACGCGCCCTCGCGCTCGACGCCGCCGCGCATCGCGTCCGCTGCAATCTCGCCGCAGCCCTGCAGCGGGTCGATCGTCTCGACGAAGCGGCGGTCGCGTTCGAGACCGTCCTGCAGAGCGATTCATCGAACCTCGACGCCTTGCTCGGCGCGGCCCGTTGCGGGCTTACTCGCCTCGATCACGTCGCGGCCTCCGACTACGCCGCGCGCGTGCTCGCGCTCGATCCCGAAAACGTCGAAGCCCTCAAGCTGGCGGGCATCGCGACCATGAAGCTGGGCCGGCTCGAAGAGGCCGTCGAACTGTTCTGCCGCGTCATCGAGCGCAGCGGCAAGGATGCCGACTGCTTCAACAATCTCGCTATCATTTTCCGGCAACTCGGCAGGCTCGACGCGGCCGAAGAGAATTTCCGCCTCGCGCTCGCCGAAAATCCCGCCAACGTCGAAGCGCGCTTCAATCTTGCGTCGATGATGTTCGACCGGCAGCGCTATCTCGCGACGGTCGAAGAACTCGACGCGCTGCTTGCCATCGATCCCGACGATCACGAGGCCTCGGTCCTGAAGGGCAAGACGCTGCGCAAGATCGGTCGTCCGAACGACTCGCGGCGCGTCCTCATGCCGGTCGTCGCAGCCGATCCGGAACACACCGAAGCGTCCATGGAATTGGCGCACACGCTCGACGTGCTCGCCGAATACGCCGCCGCACGCGAACTCTATGACGCCATACTCGAACGCGATCCCGTCAATCTTGCCGCGCTCAATCGCAAGGGCCTCTCGTTTCGTGCCGAAAGCGCGCTGCGGGATGCCGAAGCCTGCTTCATGAAGGCATTGGAGATCAGCGAAGAGGCTTCCGGCGTTCGGATGAACCTCGCGAGCATCCTCGGAGATCAAGGCCGTTTCGACGAAAGCGAGAAGCACTTCGCCCGCGTGATCGCCGATACGCGCGATCCGAGCCTGCTCAGCGGCTATCTCATGTCGATGCATTACAATCCGGAGCGGACGCAGGAGGAGATCTTCCAGGAACACCTGCGCTGGGGGCCGATCTACGCGCCCCTCGGCGAAGTCGTTCGCGCGGTCCCGAAGGATCGCGACCCCGACCGCAAGCTGCGCATAGGCCTGATGTCCGGCGGGTTCCGCCAGCATCCGGTGGGCGCGATGATCACGCTCGGTCTCGAAAATCTGCCGGCCGATCAATTCGACCTCTATTTCTATACGACGTCCCAATCCGTCGACGAGATCACCCGGCGGCTGAAAGCCAAGGCGACGTCCTGGAAGCTGATCGACATCTACGGCGACGATCTGGTCGAAGCGCTCATCCGCGACGATGAAATCGACATCCTGATCGAACTCAGCGGCCACGCGGCGGGCAATCGCCTCAAGGTCATCGCCCGCGAGCCCGCCCCCGTCATCGTCAAATGGGTCGGCGGCCTGTTCAACACCTCCGGCATTCCCGCCGTCGACTATCTCATCAGCGACGCGATCGAGACGCCCGAGGGCCATGACCGTTTCTATACGGAGAAGCTGATCCGGCTTCCCGACGACTACATCTGCTACATGCCGCCGCGCTATGCGCCCCCGGTGGGCGAAGCGCCGGTGCTCAAGAACGGACACGTCACGTTCGGCTGCTTCAACAACCCTATCAAGACGAACCCCGCTATTCTTGAGCAATGGGCGCGCATTCTCACCGCCGTTCCCGACAGTCGTCTGCTGCTCAAGAGCAAGCACTACGCCTATGACGAGTTCAACGCGCCGATCCTCGAAGTGCTCGCCCGACACGGCGTATCCGCCGAGCGGATTCAATTCGAAGGCGAGGCATCCCACGTCCTCCTGATGGACAGCTACAACCGGATCGACATCGCGCTCGATCCTTGGCCCTATTCCGGCGGCCTCACGACATGCGAGGCGCTTTGGATGGGCGTGCCGGTCATCACCTATCCCGGTCCGACCTTCGCGGGTCGCCATTCGGCCACGCATCTGGTCAATGCCGGTTTCCCGGAATTCGTCTGCGAGAGCTGGGACGCCTATGTTGAGACGGCGGTGGCGCTCGCCTCGGACCATGCCCGCATCGCGGAGCTGCGTCCCCGCATCCGTCCGCAGGTCGCAGCCTCGCCGCTGTGCGACGGTCCGCGCTTCGGGGCCAATCTGGCGACTGCGCTGCGCACGGCGTGGCACGATTATCTTGCCAAGCCCGAAAAGGCCGAAGCGGCGATCGCCGTTCCGGCGCTTCGCACGCGTCCTCGCGGCGTATTCAAGTTTTCCGATCTCGCCGAACTGGAACGCGCGGCTCCTGCCGCCGAGACGGTCTTCGTGCTCCCCTCGGTCGATGCCGAAGCGGCGGCCCGCGTCTCCGAGCAGATCGCGGCACGCAGCGGCGTGAAGGGCTTCGAGGTGGTGGTGTTCGAAGACCGCGAGCGTCGCGGCTTCATCAACGTCGCCAACGACGTCTTCGCGAGAACCTCGGGTCGATGGTTCGGCTACGTCGCCGAAGACGCCTTCGCCGGGCGTGATTGGCTGCGCATCGCCCTCGAAGCCATGCAGGAAGGCGGCGATCTCTTCGCCTTCAACGACGGCAAGTGGTTCGGCAATCTCGCGGCTTTCGGCATGGTCAGGCGCTCCTGGGCCGAAGAGCTCTACGGACGTCTCTTCTTCCCCGGATATCACTCCCACTACGCCGACACGGAACTCAGCGCGGTCGCCGCGGCCACGGGCGTGCTCCGGTCAGATCCGAACTCGCTTCTCGTCGAAGTCGACTACGAGAAGGAGAAGAAGTCGGTGAGGGGCGAGGACAAGGCCTTGTTCCATTCCCGTCGTGCGAAGGGGTTCGGCATCGACCCGAAAAAAATCCTGCATCCCTCGGCGCTCACCCGGTTTTCGTAACGGCCCATAGTGACGCGATAAAGAAAAGGAGGCTTCGGCCTCCTTTTTGTTTGCGTACTCAAGAATTGCCGAACGTCGGACACGTGAATCCGCGGCTTCGCATGAAAAATCAAAAAAACGCACGCCGACGAGTTCTGCTCCTAAAGGTTTCCGCGCTGCGTCCGTTCTCATGGCTACGAGGCCGGACCAAAACTTGGACAGGCCGCAACAGTTCGGAAGCATCAGGCTTTAGGGGGTGGACCCCACAGGCCACCCCCTCGCAAGGAGAGAAGTTATGCCCGTCATCAACACGAACGTGAATGCCCTGGTTGCCCAGAACGCCCTGTCCAAGGTCGATCGTCAGATGACCACGGCGATGGAGCGCCTCTCCACCGGCTCGCGCATCAACTCGGCCAAGGATGACGCCGCCGGCCTCGCGATCTCGACCCGCATGACCGCCCAGATCCGCGGCCTCAACCAGGCCGTCCGCAATTCCAACGACGCGATCTCGATGCTGCAGACGGCCGACGGCGCGTCGATCGAAGTCACCAACATGCTGCAGCGGATGCGCGAACTCGCCGTCCAGTCCGCGAACGACACGAACAACTCCGACGACCGTACCTACCTGAACCTCGAATACTCGGCTCTGACTACCGAAATCTCCAAGATCGCGACCAACTCGGAGTGGAACGCCACCGCCCTTCTCGGCACCAGCGCAAGCGTCGCCTTCACCTACCAGGTCGGCGCCAATTCCGGCCAGACGATCTCGGTCACGATCGGCGCCTTCTCGGCGGACACGACGGCAACGACGTCCGGCGCCTCCACCGGCATCGGCCTGAACGCTTCGATCACCACCAAGACCGCAGCCCAGTCCGCAATCGAATTGATCGACTTGGCTCTGGACTATGTCTCGTCGCAGCGCGCTTCCATCGGCGCGGTGATCAACCGGCTCCAGTACACGGTCGACAACCTGACCAACATCTCGACCAACACCGCCCAGTCGCGCAGCCGCATTCAGGATACCGACTTCGCCGAGACGACTGCGGAACTGACGCGCACGCAGATCATCAAGCAGGCCAGCACCGCCATGCTTGCTCAGGCCAACCAGCAGCCCCAGCTCGTGCTGTCGCTTCTGAAGTAAGCCTTCTTCCTTCGGGTTGATCGGGGCGGGCCTGGGGTAAAACTCGGCTCGCCCCTTTTCGATTCGAGGCCGCTCCGCCGGCACGAGACTTGCTGTAATCGGATGTCCCGGACGGATGAAATTCCGCCGGGTCGGTCGATCGAAAGGGAGAGCGATGTCTACAGTTTCGGGCACCTCGGGTGCCGGCCAGAGCATCATCACCGCGATGAACGCAGGCTCCGGCGTAGACATTCAGAACCTTGCGACGAGCATCGTCGATGCGACGAAGCAGGCGCAGCAATCCGCCCTCACCACGCGCAAGACTGCGGCAGAGGCCAAGGTTTCATCCGTGGGGAAGGTCCTCAACGCCGTCGCGACGTTCAAGTCCGCGCTTCAGGATCTCGGCGACGCCACCCGATTGCAGCGCGTATCGCGTTCTTCGGACGCGACCAAGGTCGCCATCGATTTTCCCAACGGCTATCCGGCGCGCTCGTTCTCGGCGTCCGTATCGGTCACCAGTCTCGCGACCTCGGCATCCGTCGCGCTCAAGGGCGTGAGCAGCACGACGGGCTCGCTCCTCGGATCGGACGGACTCTCGCGCACCCTTCAATTCACCGACACCGCAACCGGCGTCGCGACGTCGTTCTCGATCGATTCCACCACCACGCTGACGAGCCTGCGCGACTCCATCAATGCGGTGTCGGGCTTTTCCGCTTCGATCGTGAAGACCAATTCGGGTACGCCCGCCGAATACACCTTGGCGGTGAAGCGCGACACCGGAAGCGCGTTCAATTTCACGACGTCGATGACGAATTCCAACGGCGACGCCGTGAGCGACGGCCTTCTGACCGGCGCAAGCGCAACGGGCACCGACGCGGTCATCGACATCGACGGGACGACGGTGACGTCGTCGAGCAACGTCTTCACGGACGCGATCGACGGCGCGAGCCTGACGGTTTCCGCGTTGACGGGATCGTCCGCCGTCACCGTGGAATCCGTCACGGACAACGACGCATTGACGACGGCGGTCACGACATTGATCGCCGGCTTCAATTTGATGGTCGAAACGGTGAAGACCGAGGGACAATACGACCGCGACGCGAGCAAGCGCGGCGGCCTTTCGAATTCCTCGATCGGCAACACGTTGCTGGGTCAATTGCGCCGTTTCACCACCCAGTCGGTGACCGGCTACGACACGGAGACGCGGACGCTCGCCGACATCGGCGTAAAGACGAACCGTGACGGCAAGCTTTCGCTCGACACCACCCGCTTTGCGAGCGTGCTCAAGACCAATCCGGAATGGATCGAAGCCGTCATGGCGTCGAAGCGCGACGTGTCCGACAGCTCTATCTCGTTTTCATCCACGACGACGGCCACGGTTCCCGGACAATACCAGCTCGCGAAGACCGGCACGTCGAGTTGGACGCTCAACGGCTCTGCGGCGACCCTGAGCGGGACCGCGTTGACCGGGGCGGCCGGAACGAACGTGGCGGGAATGGTCCTGAAAATCCCGGCGACGCTCTCCGCAAGCGCCGCGACGGGGACGACCTATACCGTGAAATATGCAAAGGGCATGATCGAGCGCTTCACGGAAATGCTGACGACCGTCGAGAGCTCAAGCTCGCCTTTGAAGGCCGTTTCCAAGAACGCCACCACCGAAATCGGCAAGGTGGAAGAAGAGCAGGTCAAACTCGACGACCGCATGTCCAAGCTGCGCGATCGCTACATCAAGCAGTTCGCGACGATGGATTCCATCGTCAATCAGGGCAAGCGGACGCAAAGCTCCCTCACCGACTTCATGACGACCTGGAGCGCGAGCTTGAAGAATTGATGCGCCCGCACGCGTCCGCTCCGAGCGCTTCAGTTTCTCCCGTCGGATCAGGAACCGATCACCAATCTTACGATGTCCGCGGAGGCCTTGCCGTGTGCGACGACCGCCGTCTTCACGTTGGCCATGATCATGTCGACGGTGTCGGAGGCCGAGGCGATGCTGAAATCGCTGTCCGCGATGCGGCTGCGCGCGAAATTCAACCCGCTGACCGAAGCGGTCAGCGCGAGGAGCCGGTCGTAGCGTTCGTTCTTCGAAATCGCGAGTTCGCGGCGCAAACGCCCGATGCGGTTCAGCGCATTCTCCACCTTCTCGAGAATGTGATCGCGGTCGCCATGCGCGTCGCGCTTGACCTGAGCCGGTTCGGAGGTGCCCGATCCCGGCAGCTTGATCTCGATTTCGGGCTCCTCGTCCGCGGACGGGTCCATCGCGGCGTCGGCGCGCGCCAGCAATTCTTCGATGCCGCCGGGGGCCCGGTCCTTCCGGATGTCGGTTCGTCCGACCAGAAGCTTGGCCTCGATCTCGGCCAGCATCTTGTCGCGCTCTTCGGAGTGATGAATCGCCTCGGATTCGGACCGAACCGAGCCGAGCGTAACGACCTGCGGCTGAAACTCAGGCGGGAGCGCCTGAGCTTTGGCCGAAGCCGAAACGGCGACGTCCGGCAGCTCCGCGGCGTGAGCCGGGCTGACGTTCAGCTCGGCGCGCGTGACGGCGTTCGATACTTGTCCGGTTGCCGTTCCCGGCCCGTCGAATTTGATATAGCCAACCATGATCCATCCTCCCGACAGGGAGTTTCCCCGGTTGTTATGACGGTCGCCCGATCGGGTTCTTTAGCTCTCGATGCGACCCTTATTGAAATAAAAAGCGCAGAATCGAAAAGAAGACCCGAATTGGCGCAAATCAAACCCGAAACCGGCTGTTGCGGACCATTTCGATCACGCACAAATGCGCCGGGGCGAACGGCGTTCCGGTCGGAGTTGCATGGCGTGGGCCTTTTTCCGGTACTCGAAAAAATGCGCGCGGTTTTTGCCGTCGCCGTCGTCTCCGTCGGCATTGCATCGTGCGTTCAACGCGCGGCGGCCTCCGAACCGGCCCGGCCCGACGTCGGGCAACTTCTCCAAGATCGCGACATGGCGGGCGCGGTCGCCGCGGCACGCGTCGCCGCCGAAGCGGGCGATCCGGACGGGCAGTTCAATCTCTCGCTGTTCTACTGGCACGGCGTCGCAGTCCCCCAGAATTTCCAGGATGCCATGCGATGGGTGACGTTGGCCGCGATCGGCGGCCATCCGAAGGCGCCGAAGGCCCGCGAGGCCATGCTCAAATCCGTCGAGCCGGCAGCGCAGAAAAAGATCATGGAGTGGATCCGCGCCCGACTCCAAAAAGCGGGCGAGGAGGGCGGGGACGACCGCGCCTTGGTTCTCATGTCGATGAGCTTTGCGCCCGAATTCGGCTTCGAGGACAACAAGGAAGGATATTACTGGGCTTCCTTGGCCGTGGCGGCCGGGCAGGCGAATGCTCGGCGTCGTCGCGACGCCCTGATCAAGGGACTTTCGCCCGCAGAAGTTGCATCAACTCAAGAACGTGCTTCCGTATGGTTCACGAAATGGCGTAAAGACAATAGGCGTTGAGATCGCGCATTGGTCGGGCGCACGTAGAGAGGTTCTGTCATGAGTTCCGATAAGGGGCCTCCGCAGTTCGTATTCGACATGATGGTCGCGCAAACGGCGCGGCGGTTCCTGTCCGGAACGGACGCGGCTGAAGAGGTGGCTGATGCGATGGCCGCTTCCTTCGACGAGATCTACGACACCGATCAACTTTCCGTCGATCTGATCAAGGGCGTCGAACGCATTCTTGTGTTCATCGAATCGGTGAACGTCGACGACGTGGACATGCTTCTGCACGCGTTCGTCTACTACACGGCCAACTACGAGAACCTGCGCACCAAGCGCAACAAGGCTCCGTTGTTCGGCGGTCTGCTCAAGGGGCGTCCGCGCGATCCGTTGCGGGCCGTGAATGCGGCGAAGAACTTCTCCACCTACGCTTTCGGCGTCGCGCAGGGCAAGGCGCCGCCGCTGCCGGAGGATTGGACGCACGAATCCGAAGAAGAGATGGAAGAGATCATGACGATCCTCTTCCCGAAGCCCGATCCCAACGCGGCCTTGCTCGCCCAGCTTACGGGCGGCGGAAGTCCGCCGGCGTCCTGATCGCGGTGAGGGGCTTCAGCCCCGTCCGTCGCCGCGGACCGGCAATTGCTCGATGAACTGAAACCAGCGCGTGATGTCGCTGACCACGATGCCGCCGCTGTTGACGACCAGGCCGCCTTCCACCAAGCGGGCAATTTTGCGTCGAGCGGTCTCCTTCGGCAAATTCACGAAATCGGCCGCAGAGGAGACGTTGGTGGCAGCGATATAGCCGCGGCTGCCGAGTTTCTGAATGCGTTCGGTGTTCAGATAGCCGATTCCGAGATAGAGCAGCGCTTCTTCGATATCCAAACCGAGCGTACGCCTCACCCCGTCGATCACAAGAAAGAACGACAGGAGGGACTGCAGCCTCGGCGGTTCAAGCGGCCGTTCCATGCTGTTCATCGTCCGACCCTTTACGCAGATACAATGTACTCGGCGTCATATACTACGGCTCGAGCTCAAAAAGAAACTATTGTTCGGATAAAGATACATCTCCTCCACAAGGCTCGCCGGGAGCGTCGATTTGCGGCCGGCTCCATGCTTCCTGAACTCTTCCCCTGTTCCGCGGTTTAGGCTGCGGAGCAAAGACGGGCGTTTCTCATGGCCATTGCGACGGGCGCGATTTATCCGGACCTCGAAGGTCGAGTCGTTCTCGTCACCGGGGGCGGCAGCGGAATCGGCGAGGCGATGACGCGGGCCTTCGCACGCCAGAAGGCGCGCACCGCCTTCATCGACATCGCCGAAGAGCCGTCCCGCGCGCTTTGCGAGGAAATGGCGGGGCAGGGCACGGCGGTGCATTACGAGCGCTGCGATCTGACCGACGTGGATGCCCTGAGAGCCGCGATCGAGCGCATCCGGACGGCCCTCGGCCCGATTTCCGTTCTCGTCAACAATGCCGCGAACGACAAGCGCCATCCGACGCCCGACGTGACGAGCGAGGATTTCGACCGCATCATCGCCGTCAATCTCAAGCATCAGTTCTTTTGCGCCCAAGCCGTGCTCGACGACATGAAGTCTCTCGGCGGCGGCTCCATCATCAACATGGGGTCCGTGTCGTGGATGGCCGGAGTCGGCGGAATGGCGATCTATACCGCCTCGAAATCCGCTGTTTTGGGCCTCACGCGATCCCTGGCGCGCGATTACGGCGCCTTCGGCGTCCGCGTGAACGCCGTCGCACCCGGATGGATCATGACGCAGCGCCAGCTCGATCTTTGGCTGACGCCCGAGGCGGAGGCTCAATTGATGAAGGATCAATGCCTCAAGCGCCGCCTCGTCCCCGAAGACGTCGCCAAGCTCGTTCTCTTCCTCGCATCCGACGAAGCGGGGGCCTGCACCAATCAGCAATATGTCGTCGACGGCGGATGGATCTGAGCCGCCGCCGCCGCTCGGCGGCCGTCAGTGAACCGTGGCCGTCTCGTCCTCGACCATCCGCGATGCGTCGTCCCGCGTCAGTACGCCGGTCAAGAACGCCGTGAAGGCGCGCGGCGCGATTTCGCTCTGTTCGAAGCAACGTTCAAGGAAAGTCTTGGACAGGACCGAGGCGGCAAGCCTGTCGATCGCGGCCTCCAGATTGAAGAAGTCGTCGGCTTTCCCGTCTCGGCACGCATCCGCGATGCGGCGATGGATCGCGAGATAGAAACGGTCGAGCGCGCCGTTGAAGGGATGATTCCGGTCCGCCTTCAAATGCCGGCGTAGGAACACCGCCACGTCGATGGCCGCGTGAGCCGCGGCGGTCCGCTCCTCAAAATCGCCCCGCGCGCAATGCACGCCCGCGCTGCGGACGTTCTTTCGCAAGAGGCCGAACAGCATCGAGAAATGCTCCTCCGTGATGCCGTCGGCGATGAGTTCCTCGAGCACGGTTTCGAGCGGAAGTGCCGTCTCGTCCGTGCCGAACATCGAAGCTGAAAGCTGCGTCATCGCCGACTCCGTCGGGTTGGTTGAGGGGAGGCCTCGAGGCGGATCCGGAGATCCGCCTCGAGAGTCTTAGGCCAGCGCCGCCGTTTGCTCGGTGGTCATCGCGTTCTTTTGAGCGGTGGTCAGAGCGGCGGCCTGTTGCGTGGTCAGGGCGTCGATCTGTTCCGTGGAGAGAGCCACGATCTGAGCGGTCTTCAGGGCCGCGACGTCTCGGGTTTCGAGAGACGCGATCTGAGACGTGGTCAGCGCCGCGACTTGCGTCGTCGTCAGGGCCGCCGTCTGGGCCGTCGTGAGAGCCACGATCTGGTCCGTCGTGAGAGCCTGAGTCTGCACCGTGTCGAGCGACGTGATCTGAGCGGTCGTCATCACCGCGATCTGTGCGGTGGTCAGAGCGGCCAGATCCGCGGTTTCGAGCGCGGCGACCTGCGCCGTCGTCAGTGCCGCCACCTGAGCGGTGGTGAGCGCCGCCGTCTGCCCGGTTCCGAGCGCCGCGATCTGGTCCGACGTCAGCGACGCGATCTGCGTAGCCTTCATCGCCGCCAGATCCGCCGTCTCCAACGCGGCGACCTGAGCCGTGGTCAAGGCCGCGGTCTGTGCCGTGGTGAGTGCGCCGGCCTGTGCCGTGGTCAAAGCCGCGATCTGGGCCGTCGACATCGCGGAGACCTGAGCGGTCGTCATCGCCGCGACCTGTGCGGTCCTGAGGGCTGCGAGATCCGCAGTCTCGAGTGCCGCCACCTGATCGGTGGTCATTGCCGCGGTCTGAGCGGTGGTCATGGCCGCGACCTGCGCCGTCCCGAGCGCCGCCACCTGATCCGTCGTCATGGCGGCCACCTGGGCTGTCGTCATGGCGGCGATCTGCGTGGACTTCAGGGCTGCGACGTCCGCCGTCTCCATGGCCGAGATTTGGCCGGTGGTCAGGGCGACCGTCTGGGCCGTCGTCATGGCCGCAGCCTGAGCCGTCGTCAGCGCCACGACCTGGTCGGTCGTGAGGGCGGCGGTCTGGGCCGTGGTCAGGGCGACGACCTGAGCGGTCGTCAAGGCCGCCGTCTGAGCCGTGGTCAGGGCCGCGACTTGAGCCGTGGACATGGCCGCGATCTGGGTCGCCTTGAGGGCGACGAGATCGGCCGTCTCCAAGGCCTCGACCTGATCGGTCGTCAGAGCCGCAATTTGAGCCGTGGTCATGGCCGCGACCTGCGCCGTCCCGAGGGCCACCACCTGATCCGTCGTCATGGCGGCCACCTGAGCGGTCGTCATCGCGGCGATCTGGGTCGACTTCAGGGCTGCTACGTCCGCCGTTTCCATGGCCGCCACCTGATCGGTGGTCAGTGCCGCGGTCTGGGCCGTGGTCAGAGCCGCCGCCTGAGCGGTGCCGAGAGCCACCACCTGATCCGTGGACAGGGCGGCGGTCTGGGCCGTGGTCAAAGCGACCACCTGAGCCGTCGTCAAGGCCGCCGTCTGAGCGGTGGTCAAAGCCGCGACCTGAGCCGTGGACATGGCCGCGATCTGGGTCGCCTTGAGGGCGACGAGATCGGCCGTCTCCATGGCCTCGACCTGATCGGTCGACAGAGCCGCAACCTGCGCCGTGGTCATGGCCGCGACCTGCGCCGTCCCGAGGGCCACCACCTGATCGGTCGTCATGGCGGCCACCTGAGCGGTCGTCATCGCGGCGATCTGGGTGGACTTCAGGGCTGCGACGTCCGCCGTCTCCATGGCCGAGATTTGGCCCGTGGTCAGGGCAACCGTTTGGGCCGTCGTCAGGGCCGCAGCCTGAGCCGTCGTCAGCGCCACGACCTGGTCGGTCGTGAGGGCGGCGGTCTGGGCCGTGGTCAGTGCCGCGACTTGCGTCGTGGTCAAGGCCGCCGTCTGAGCCGTGGTCAGGGCCGCGACCTGATCCGTGGACATGGCCGCGATCTGGGTCGCCTTGAGGGCGACGAGATCGGCCGTCTCCATGGCCTCGACCTGATCGGTCGTCAGAGCCGCAACTTGAGCCGTGGTCATGGCCGCGACCTGCGCCGTCCCGAGGGCCACCACCTGATCGGTCGTCATGGCGGCCACTTGAGCGGTCGTCATGGCGGCGATCTGGGTCGACTTCAGGGCTGCGACGTCCGCCGTCTCCATCGCGGACACTTGGTCCGTCGTCAAAGCCGCCGTCTGGGCCGTGGTCAGAGCCGCCGCCTGAGCCGTCGTCAGCGCCACGACCTGATCGGTCGTCATGGCGGCGACCTGAGCGGTCGTCATGACGGCGATCTGGGTGGATTTCAGCGCGGCGAGGTCGGCCGTCTCCATGGCGGCCACCTGAGCGGTGGTCAGTGCCGCGACTTGCGCCGTGGTCAGGTTGGAAACCTGAGACGTGGCCAAAGCGACGACCTGATCGGTCGTCATAGCCGCCGTCTGGGCCGTGGTCAGAGCCGCCGCCTGAGCCGTCGTCAGCGCCACGACCTGATCGGTCGTCATGGCGGCCACTTGAGCGGTCGTCATGGCGGCGATCTGG
The DNA here is from genome assembly GCA_027489535.1 of Hyphomicrobiales bacterium. Lineage (GTDB taxonomy): Bacteria > Pseudomonadota > Alphaproteobacteria > Rhizobiales > Beijerinckiaceae > JAIXZO01. Next base: position 4,942 of record JAIXZO010000003.1, on the reverse strand, counting down.
GTGGACTTCAGGGCGGCGACGTCGGCCGTCTCCATGGCCGCCACCTGGTCGGTGGTCAACGCGGCCGTCTGGGCGGTGGTCAGGGCCGCAGTCTGAGCCGTCGTCAGCGCCACCACCTGATCCGTGGTCAAGGCGGCGGTCTGGGCCGTGGTCAGGGCGACCACCTGAGCGGTGGTCAAGGCCGCCGTCTGAGCGGTGGTCAATGCCGCGACCTGAGCCGTAGACATGGCCGCGATCTGGGTCGCCTTGAGGGCGACGAGATCGGCCGTTTCAAGGGCGGCAACCTGGTCCGTCGTCAGGGCCGCCGTCTGGGCGGTGGTCAGAGCCGTGGCCTGTGCCGTCCCGAGCGCCACGACCTGATCGGTCGTCATCGCGGCGACCTGAGCGGTCGTCATGGCGGCGATCTGCGTGGACTTCAGGGCTGCGACGTCCGCCGTCTCCATCGCGGATACTTGATCCGTCGTCAGAGCTGCAGTTTGAGCCGTCGTCAGAGCCGCAGTCTGAGCCGTCGTCAGCGCCACCACTTGATCGGTCGTCATCGCGGCGACCTGAGCGGTCGTCATGACGGCGATCTGCGTGGATTTCAGCGCGGCGAGGTCGGCCGTCTCCATGGCGGCCACCTGAGCGGTGGTCAGTGCCGCGACTTGCGCCGTGGTCAGGTTGGAAACCTGAGACGTGGCCAAAGCCACGACCTGATCGGTCGTCAGAGCCGCAACCTGCGCGGTCGTCAGCGCCGCAGCCTGAGCCGTCGTCAGCGCCGCCACCTGATCGGTCGTCATGGCGGCCACCTGAGCGGTCGTCATCGCGGCGATCTGTGTGGACTTCAGGGCTGCGACGTCCGCCGTCTCCATGGCCGAGATTTGGCCGGTGGTCAGGGCAACCGTTTGGGCCGTGGTCAGAGCCGCAGCCTGAGCCGTCGTCAGCGCCACGACCTGATCCGTGGTCAGGGCGGCGATCTGGGCGGTCGTCATGACGGCCAAGTCACGGGTTTCGAGAGCTGGAACCTGATCGGTCGTCAGGGCGGCGACCTGCGCGGTGGAAAGCGCGGAGATCTGGCCGGTGCCGATGGCGACGATCTGATCGGTCGTCATGGCGGCGACCTGCGCGGTGGTCAGCGCGGCGACTTGGGCGGTGGTCATCGCCGCCAGGTCGCGCGTTTCCAAGGCGCCGATCTGGTCGGTGGTCAGTGCCGCGGTCTGAGCCGTCGACAGGGCCGAAATCTGAGCCGTGGTCAGCGCGACCGTCTGCGCCGTCGTCAGCGAAGCGACTTGATCGGTCGACATCGCGGCGATCTGGGCCGTGGTCATGGCGGCCAGGTCACGCGTTTCCAAGGCCGCGGTCTGGTCGGTCGTGAGCGCCGCAATCTGGGCGGTGGTCATGGCGGCCGCCTGCGCGGTCCCCATCGCCACGACCTGCTCCGTGGTCAGCGCCGCGACCTGGGCGGTCTTCAAGCCTGCGATCTGGCTCGTCTTGAGCGCGGCCAAGTCGGCCGTCTCCATGGCGGCGATCTGGCTGGTCGTCATTCCGGCGGTCTGCGCCGTCGTGAGGCCCGCCACCTGCGCGGTGCTCAAGGCGACGATCTGGTCGGTCGTCATCGCGGCGACCTGTGCGGTCGTCATCGCCGCGACTTGAGCGTTCGTCATGGCCGCCAGATCGGCGGTTTCGAGCGCGGCGACCTGATCGGTGGTCATCGCCGCGATCTGCGCCGTCGTCAGGGCCGCAGCCTGAGCGGTGCTCAGCGCCACGATCTGATCGGTCGTCAGCGCCGCGATCTGTGCCGTCCTCATGGCGGCGAGATCACGCGTTTCCAAGGCGGCGACCTGAGCCGTCGTCAGGGCTGCGGTCTGTGCGGTCGTCAGGACGGCCGATTGTGCCGTGGTCAGCGCCACGATCTGGTCGGTCGTCAGCGCTGCGGTCTGATCCGTGGTCAGGGTCGCCGCCTGTGCGGTCGTCATGGCGGCGAGATCACGCGTTTCCAAGGCGGCGACCTGAGCCGTGGTCAAGGCCGCGGTCTGCGCGGTGGTCAGGGCAGCGGCCTGAGCGGTGCTCAGCGCGACGATCTGGTCGGTCGTCATGACCTCGATCTGAGCGGTCTTGAACCCGGCGATTTGCGCCGTGGTCAGAGCCGCGAGATCGGCGGTCTCCAAGGCGGCGACCTGATCCGTGGTCAGAGCGCCGATCTGAGCGGACGTCATCGCCGCCGCTTGTGCGGTGCTCAGGGCGACGATCTGCGCCGTGGTCATGGCCGCGACCTGTGCCGTCTTGAGCGCGGCGATCTGTGCCGTCTTCAAGGCTGCGAGATCGGCCGTCTCGAGCGCCGCGACCTGATCGGTCGTGAGGGCGGCCGTTTGGGCCGTCGTCAGCGCCGCGGCCTGCGCGGTGCTCAGGGCGACGAGCTGGTCGGTCGTCATGGCGGCGATCTGTGCCGTCGTCATCGCGGCGACCTGCGCCGTAGACAGGGCGACGGCCTGTGCGGTCGTCATCGCGGCGACCTGCGCCGTCTTGAGTGCCGCAGTTTGCGCCGTGGTGAGCGCCGCAACGTCGCGGGTCTCCATCGTCACGAGCTGATCCGTGGTCAGGGCCGCGATCTGCGCGGTGGTCAGACCGGCGGTCTGCGCGGTGGTCAGCGCCACGATCTGGTCGGTGCTCAGCGCGGCCGTCTGCGCAGTCTTGAGCGCGGCGATCTGGCTCGTCTTCAGCGCAGCAAGATCGGTCGTCTCGAGAGCCGCGACCTGATCGGTCGTCAGCGCAGCGATTTGGGCCGTGGTCAGGGCCGCGGCTTGCGCCGTGCCGAGAGCAACCACCTGATCCGTGGTCAAGGCGGCGATCTGCGCCGTCCTCATGGCCGCGACCTGGGCGGTGGAGAGCGCCGAGAGGTCGCTCGTTTCCATCGCCGCGACCTGCGCCGTCGTCATGGCCGAGATCTGCGCGGTCGTGAGACCCGCCGCCTGCGCGGTGGTCAGCGCCACGATCTGGTCGGTGGTCATCGCGGCGATCTGCGCCGTGGACATGGCCGCCAGATCGCGCGTTTCGAGGGCCGCGACCTGCGCCGTCGTCAGGGCGGCGGTCTGCGCCGTCGTGAGGGCCGAGGCCTGTGCCGTGGTCAAGGCGACCGTCTGGGCCGTCGTCAGCGCTGCGACCTGGCTGGTCGTCATCGCCGCCGTCTGCGCCGTGGTCAACGCCGCCAAGTCACGGGTTTCGAGTGCCGCGATCTGGTCGGTGGTGAGAGCGGCAGTCTGCGCCGTGGTCAAGGCCGCAGTCTGCGCGGTGGTGAGCGCGACGATCTGGTCGGTCGTCATGGCGGCGATCTGCGCCGTCTTGAAGGCCGCGATCTGCGCCGTCGTCATCGCCGCGAGATCACGCGTTTCGAGCGCCGCCACCTGATCGGTGGTCAAGGCCGCCGTCTGTGCCGTGGTCAACGCGACCGTCTGCGCGGTGGTCAGCGCCGCGATCTGGTCGGTCGTCATCGCTGCGACCTGCGCGGTCTTCAGCGCGGCGGTCTGGGCCGTCGTCATCGCCGCGAGGTCGACGGTTTCAAGCGCCGCGATCTGTTCGGTGGTCAAGGCCGCGGTCTGCGCCGTGGTCAGGGCGGCCGCCTGCGCCGTGCCGAGCGCCACGATCTGGTCCGTCGTCATCGCCGCGACCTGCGCGGTGCGGAGCGCCGCGATCTGGGTCGACTTCAGGGCGGCGAGGTCGGCCGTCTCCAAAGCCGCGATCTGGGCCGTGGTCAAAGCCGAAGCCTGGGCCGTGGTCAGAGCCGCCGTCTGTGCGGTGGTGAGCGCGACGATCTGATCGGTCGTCATCGCGGCGACCTGAGCGGTCGTCATCGCCGCGGCCTGCGCGGTGGTCAGCGCGACCACCTGATCTGTGGTCATCGCTGCGACCTGCGCGGTCTTCAGCGCGGCGATCTGGGCGGTCTTGAGGCCGGCCACGTCGGCCGTCTCCAGCGCCGCGACCTGAGCGGTCGTCATCGCAGCAACCTGCGCGGTCGAGAGCGCGGCGGTCTGGGCCGTGCTCAAGCCCACGACCTGATCGGTCGTCATCGCGGCGATCTGCGCCGTGCTCATCGTCGCGATCTGGGCGGTCGTCATGGCCGCGAGATCGGCGGTTTCGAGCGCGGCCGTCTGCGCCGTCGTCAGGGCGCCGATCTGAGCCGTTGTGAGCGCCGCAGTCTGTGCCGTGCCGAGGGCCGCGACCTGATCGGTCGTCATCGCGGCGATCTGGCTCGTCTTCATGGCCGCCAAATCGGCGGTTTCAAGCGCCGCGACCTGTTCCGTGGTCAGGGCTGCCGTTTGGGCCGTGCTCAGGGCGGCGGCCTGCGCGGTGGTCAGCGCCACCGTCTGCGCGGTGGTCATCGCGGCCACTTGCGCGGTCTTCAGCGCGGCGACCTGCGCGGTCGTCAAGGCGGCGAGGTCGCGAGTCTCCAACGCCGCGATCTGCTCCGTGCTCAGGGCGGCCGTTTGGGCCGTGGTGAGCGCGGCGGTCTGCGCGGTCGTCAGCGCAACCATCTGATCGGTCGTGAGGACGGCGATCTGCGCGGTCTTCAGCGCGGCGATCTGGGCCGTCGACATGGCGGCCAAATCGGCCGTCTGGAGCGCTGCGACCTGTTCGGTCGTCAAAGCCGCCGTCTGCGCCGTGGTCAGCGCGGCCGCCTGCGCGGTACCGAGCGCGACGATCTGGTCCGACGTCATCGCCGCGACCTGCGTGGTCTTCAGCGCCGCGATCTGGCTCGTCTTCATGGCCGCCAAATCGGCGGTTTCAAGCGCCGCGACCTGTGCGGTGGTCAATGCAGCCGTCTGGGCGGTCGTCAAGGCGGCCGCCTGTGCGGTGCCGAGCGCGACGATCTGGTCGGAGGTCAGCGACGCGACCTGCGCGGTCGTCATCGCCGCGATCTGAGCGGTCGTCATGGCCGCGAGATCGGCCGTCTCGAACGCGGCGACCT
>JAIXZO010000020.1 GCA_027489535.1 Hyphomicrobiales bacterium | reverse complement strand
GGGGCCGACGAAGATGGTGTCGCCGATGCCGGTCGACTTCAGGTACGCCTCGGCCTTCTTGGCCATGCCGCGCGGCTCGCGGGGGTAGGGCTCGCCGGTGGTCGGCTCGAGCACGTCGCAGATGATCGACAGGGTCGACGCCGCGAAGAACGGATCCATCTGCGCCGTCGCCGGATCGGGCATCAGCGTCATGTCGGACTCGTTGATCGCCTTCCAGCCGGCGATCGAGGAGCCGTCGAACATCGTGCCTTCGGCAAAGATGTCTTCATCGATCATGGAGACGTCGAAGGTGACGTGCTGCCACTTGCCGCGCGGGTCGGTGAACCGGAAGTCGACATACTTGATGTCGTTTTCCTTGATCGCCTTGAGGACATCCTTGGCGGTCTTCATCAGTAAGTTCCCTCTGAAAGATCTGGGTCTCGGTGGTGGGGTCCGGCCGCGCGCGGACGCGGCAGCCGGGGTCGATGCGGCGTCAGATCGCGTCCAGGCCGGTCTCGCCGGTCCGGATGCGGATCGCCTCCTCGACGGGTGATACAAAAATCTTGCCATCGCCGATGCGGCCCGTCTGGGCGGCGCGGCGGATGGCGTCGACGGCGCGCTCGACCATGTCGTCGGGCAGAACGATCTCGATCTTCACCTTGGGCAGGAAGTCGACCACGTATTCCGCGCCACGGTAGAGCTCGGTATGGCCCTTCTGCCGGCCGAAGCCCTTGGCCTCGGTCACGGTGATGCCCTGCAGGCCGACGTCCTGAAGGGCCTCCTTCACGTCGTCGAGCTTGAACGGCTTGATGATCGCTTCGATTTTCTTCATCGCACGCCCGCTGCTACGGTCGTTGCGGGCGACGCGCGACGCCCTCTTCACGACGCAGGCTGCTTAGCATCAACCATGCCGGACCGCCATCGCGATATTGCCCGGATCGCGGGCACACCGGGACCGCCTCCGGACAGGCGGACGGCGTGGCGCGGGCTTGGGCACTGCGTGCCTGTGTTTTGTGCAGTTGTCCGCGGCGTGGGCGAAACCATGCCCGGCTGCGGGGCGCGGGCGACCGGAGCGTCGACTGATTGCCTCAAGCTGAGGCACGGGAGAACGGCAGATGGATGAACTCCTGACCACGCGGGAGATGGCCGAGGCGGACCGCCTGACCATCGCCGGCGGCACGCCCGGTTCCTCCCTGATGGAGAAGGCAGGGCGCGCGGTGGCGGACGTCGTGGCGCGCCGGTGGCCGACCGGATCGCGCGTGCTCGTATTGTGCGGTCCCGGCAACAACGGCGGCGACGGCTTCGTCGCCGCCCGCGTGCTCGTCCAGCGCGGGTACCGCGTCGCGCTGCATCTTCTGGGCGAAAGAGCGGGACTGTCCGGCGACGCGGCCTGGGCGGCAGGGCAGTGGAAGGGCGAGGCGCCGCCGCTGGCGGCTGCCGACCCCGCCGCGGCCGATGTGGTCATCGACGCCGTGTTCGGCGCCGGACTGTCGCGTGCGGTCGACGGCGAGGCGCTGGCGGCCCTGCGCGCGGTGCGCGCGGCGAGCGTGCCGGTCGTGGCCGTCGACGTGCCGTCCGGGGTCAGCGGCGACACGGGGCATGTGCTGGGCGACGCCGTGGCGGCCAGCGAGACGGTGACGTTCTTCCGCCTCAAGCCGGGGCATCTCCTCTATCCGGGCCGCGCGCTCTGCGGCCGGGTCCGCGTCGCCGACATCGGAATCCGCGACGACGTGCTGGAGGCGATCGGGCCCATGGCCCGTCGCAACGCGCCGACGCTCTGGTGCGGCGCAGTCCGGCCGCCCGTCGAGGCCGGGCACAAGTACGGGCGCGGGCATGTCCTCGTTCTCTCGGGCGGGATCGAGGGCTCCGGCGCCGCCCGTCTGGCCGCCCGGGCCGCGCTGCGGATCGGCGCGGGGCTGGTGACGGTCGCCAGCCCGTCCGACGCGCTGGCCGCGCATGCCGCGGCGCTCGACGCGGTGATGGTGCGCCGGTGCGATGGGGCGACCGGCTGGGCCGACCTGCTGGCCGCCGATCCGCGACGCAACGCGCTCGTGCTCGGCCCGGCCGCCGGCGTCGGCGAAGAGACGCGCCGGCGCGTCGTCGCCGCGCTGGCCGCCGGCCGCCACGCGGTACTCGACGCCGACGCGCTGGCGAGCTTCGGCGGCGATGCGGCGGGGCTGGCGGCGCTGGTCGCGAATCGCGGCGGCGGACCGGGGCAGGGCGTCGTCCTGACGCCGCACGACGGCGAGTTCGCGAGTCTGTTCCGCGGCATGCCCGAGGTTCTTCGACCGGAATCCAAGCTCGAGCGCACGCGCGCGGCGGCGCGGGCAACCGGAGCGGTGGTCGTGCTCAAGGGCGCCGACACGGTGATCGCTGCGCCGGATGGGCGGGCCGCCATCAACGCCAACGGAACGCCCTGGCTCGCGACGGCGGGCTCCGGCGACGTGCTGGCGGGCATGGTCGGCGGGCTGCTGGCGCAGGTGGTTCCGGCCTACGAGGCCGCGGCCGCGGCGGTGTGGATGCACGCGGCGGCGGGGACGGCGGCGGGCCCCGGGCTGATTGCCGAGGACCTGCCGGACGCGCTGCGCGGCGTGTTGCGCGACCTCTTCGCGGAGCCTGTCTAGCGGCTGGCGCTCACGTCACCTCGAACCAGCAGGACAGCCCGGTGTCGAGGCGCTCGAGCACCGTGGAGCCGATGAGCCAGCGGCCCTTGTTGTCGGCGACGAAGGTGATCCGCTGCGTCTGGTTCTCCAGCAGGATCATGGTGTCCAGCCAATAGGGCTCCCAGCCGTCGTCGAAGGCGTGCAGCAGGCGAAAGCTGTGGCCATGGATGTGGATGGCCTGTGGAAAGGCTGTGCGGTTCGTCATGGCGAGCACGACCGGCGTGCCGCGCTTCACCGAGAGGACCGGCTTGCCGAACTTCTCGCCCGACACGGGGCCCGCCACGCCATTGATCGTCCAGATGCGCTGCGGATCGCCGTTCCAGCCGGCGCCGGCGCCCGCCGACGGTCGCAGCCCGCCCTCGATGACGACGTTGCCGCGCTGCGCGCGTTGCAGGGCGATCGCCTCGGGCAGGAGCTTGTTGGGGGCCAGCGGGCCGACTGGCGGCAGCACCGGGCGCTTCGTGACCGCGGGATCGCCCTCGGCGGTCACCTGGACGAGCGGCAGGCCCTCGCCCAGCAGCGCCGTCACCGCGCCGGTCGCGCCGGGTTCGGCGGGCACGTCGAAGATCACGTCGTAGCGCGAGCCCGGCGCGAAGGGGAGGGTGGAGCGCAGCGGCTCGAAGGTGTCGGTGGGCTGGCTGTCGACGGCGATCACATAGGCCTTGATGGCGTCGAAGCGGATGCGCATCAGCCGGGCGTTGCACAGGTTGGCGAGCCGCAGCCGGATCCGCGCGCCGGGCGGCGCGGCGATCTTCAGCGGCGCGCGCACTCCGTTGACGGTGAGGACCGTGCCCAGTCGTCCGGCGCCGGCACGCTCGGCGGCCTCGCCGAACGGCGCATGCCGTCCGTCCGGCTCGAGCCGCCAGTCGTCCACGGCGACGATGCGGTCGAGATCGACGGCAGGCGGGGAGTCCTCGGAGACCGCGAACACGCCGGCGAGGCCGCGCTCCTGCAGCTCCCCCGAGGATCCGGGCACGAGCGGACGATAGATGAAGGTGCCGGCGTCGGGCGGGGAAAAGCGGATGTCCGCCGTCGCGCCCGGCGCAACGGCCTCTCCCGTCAGCCCCGTGACGCCGTCGGCCTCGTTCGCGGCCCGCACGCCGTGCCAGTGCAGTGAGACGGGGCGCGCGATCCCGTTGACGAGCCTTGCCCGGAAGTTCTCGCCGCGCCTGGCCCGGATCTCCGGCCCGGGCGCGCGGCCGCCGAACGTCCAGAGCTGGGTTTCCTGACCGGCCGCGAACGCGACGAGGGACGGCTTGGCCTCCAGCAGGACGGTGGGCAGCCCGTCGGCCGGCATGGCCGCAGACGGCGCAGCCGGAGCGGCGACCTGGGCCTGCGACGCGGCAGGCAGCGCCGGCACCGCGAGGAGAGCGCCGAGGCCGGCGACGACGCTGCGCCGGTCGGTCGCCGGCACGTCCGGGCGGCATATGGGACGCGTTCGGGAGGGGGAGGGCTTCAGGGGCGAATCCATCGGGCGGTCCGGGAGGCCGTTGACGTCCCGTTGTGCCATGAGCCGCCCGTGGATGCGAGCCGCCACCGCGCCCCCGGGGCCGCCGGCGGCCGGCCGTTTTTTCGGTGGCGCGCGGCTGCCGCCATGCTATAGAGCGCGCCACCTCGCGGGGACGCCCCCGCGGCGGGGCGTACTTGCGCTTGCGGGCGTGGCGGAACTGGTAGACGCGCCGGATTTAGGTTCCGGTGACGCAAGTCGTGTGGGTTCAAGTCCCTCCGCCCGCACCAGAACCGCCGCCGTCGGCGGGTCTTGCCCCGTTTCATGGTTTCTGGGTCTCTTGTCGCGAAGGCACGTCCAATCATGCAGGTCACGCAAACACTGTCGGAGGGGCTGAAGCGCCAGTTCTCGGTCACGCTTCTCGCCAAGGATCTCGAAGAGCGCCTGACGAACGAGCTCGTCGACCTCAAGGACAAGGTGCGCATCAACGGCTTCCGCCCCGGCAAGGTGCCGGTGCAGCACCTGCGCCGCGTCTACGGCCGCTCGGTCATGGGCGATGTGCTGCAGAACCTCGTCAACGAGGCCAACCGCAAGATCGTCGAGGACAACGGCCTCAAGCTCGCGCTGGAGCCGAAGATCGAGTTCCCCGAGGACAAGGCCTCCGTCGAGGCGGCCATGGAAGCGCGCGGCGACCTCTCCTACACGGTGTCGCTCGAGGTGCTCCCGAAGTTCGAGCTGGCCGACTTCGCCGGCCTCGCGGTGACCCGCGAGACGACCGAGGTTCCCGCGGCCGACGTCGACGGGGCGCTGGAGCGGATGGCCGGCCAGAACCGGCCCTACAGCCCGAAGGAAGGCGACGCTCCGGCGGCCGAGACCGGCGACCGGGTGATCGTCGACTTCGTCGGCACGATCGACGGCGTGGCGTTCGAGGGCGGCACGGGCGCCGACATCTCGGTGGATCTCGGCTCGGGCGGGTTCATCCCTGGGTTCGAGGAACAGCTCGTCGGGGCCACGAAGGGTGAGACGCGGACGGTCAACGTCACCTTCCCGCCGAACTACGGCTCGGCCGAGCTCGCCGGCAAGGCGGCCTCCTTCGAGGTCTCCGTGAAGGACGTGCAGGCGCCCGGCGCCGTCGCCATCGACGACGAGCTGGCCAAGACCTTCGGCATGGAGAGCCTCGACAAGCTGAAGGACGCGATCCGCGACTCCATCGGCCGCGAGTACGCCTCCGTTTCGCGCCGGAAGCTGAAGCGCCAGCTGCTCGACGCGCTGGACAAGCAGTACACGTTCGAGCTGCCCCCCTCGCTCCTGAACCAGGAGTTCGAGAACATCTGGCGGCAGGTGCAAAACGACATGACGGAGCAGGGCAAGACCTTCGCGGACGAGGACACGACCGAGGAGGAGGCCCGCGCAGAGTACCAGAAGATCGCCGAACGCCGCGTCCGCCTGGGCCTCGTGCTCGCGGAAATCGGCGACGCGGCGAAGGTGCAGGTGACGGACGAGGAATTGTCGGCGGCCCTCGTGGAGCGCGCGCGCCAGTTCCCCGGCCAGGAAAAGATGGTGTGGGACTTCTACCGGAAGAACCCGCAGGCGCTGGCCGAGATCCGCGCCCCGCTGTTCGAGGACAAGGTCGTCGATCACATCCTCGCGTCCGCGACGGTGACCGAGAAGGCCGTGTCCAAGGAAGAGCTGCTCGACGAAAGCGACGGCGAGGAGAAGCAGGCTGCCGCGGAGGAGGGCGAAAAGCCCGCCAAGAAGCCGCGTGCCCGCAAAAGCGCCGCAAAGACGGGCGAAAACGCAACCGAGTAATCGGCGACCCGGCCCCGTGAGGCCCCGGCGCACGCCGGGCCCGGGTCCGCGGTTCGGACACCCGATCGTAAACCAACGGGAGCCGGCCCCATTGCGTGGCCGGCTCTCGTCATTATGTTGGACCTGTGCGTCGGACCGGGGCGCACGAGACGAATCAAAAAACAGGGCACGGCGATGCGCGATCCGATCGAAGTCTACAACAGCATGCTCGTGCCGATGGTCGTGGAGCAGTCGAACCGCGGTGAGCGCGCCTTCGACATTTATTCACGCCTGCTGCGCGAGCGCGTGATCTTCCTGACTGGTCCGGTCGAGGACAACATGGCGTCGCTCGTGGTGGCGCAGCTCCTCTTCCTGGAGTCGGAGAATCCGAAGAAGGAGATCTCCATCTACATCAACTCGCCGGGCGGCATCGTGACCTCCGGGCTGGCGATCTACGACACGATGCAGTTCATCCGCCCCCCCGTGTCCACGCTGTGCGTCGGCCAGGCGGCGTCCATGGGCTCGCTTCTGTTGGCGGCCGGCGAGCCGGGCATGCGCTTTGCGCTCCCCAACGCCCGGATCATGGTCCACCAGCCGTCGGGCGGGTACCAGGGCCAGGTGACGGACATCCTGATTCATGCCCGCGAGGTGGAGAGCCTGAAGCGCCGCCTCAACGAGATCTACGAGAAGCATACGGGCAAGGACTACAAGGCGATCGAGGAGGCCCTCGAGCGCGACAACTTCATGACGGCCGAAGGCGCGAAAGCCTTCGGCATCGTCGACCAGGTGATGGAGAAGCGTCCGGTCGACGCGGCCTGAGCGTGATCTCGACGCCGTCGCGGCGTTGCCTGCCTCCGGAACGGGCCGCGACGGTTTCCGGTTTCCATCCTGCATTCTCCCGGACCATCGGGAATGCAGCCTATTGATCCCCGTCCGGCACCATGTTTGCATCGTCGGGCATGGCGACGAATCCGCAAGGATTTCCAGCCGGTGGGGATTGTCCCCGGGAAGGACCTTTGAAGCGCTACCGTTTCTTAGGTTCCGACCCCATAACCTGACTGACGGCCGAGGCGACAGTGGTCCGTTCTCGTGCCGGTCGAGTGGAGGATTGCCATGAGCAAAGTCGGCGGCGGCGATTCGAAGAGCACGCTGTACTGCTCGTTCTGCGGCAAGAGCCAGCATGAGGTCCGCAAGCTGATCGCCGGTCCCACGGTGTTCATCTGCGACGAGTGCGTCGAGCTGTGCATGGACATCATCCGCGAGGAGAACAAATCCTCGCTGGTGAAGTCGCGGGACGGGGTGCCGACCCCCAAGGAGATCCGCAAGGTTCTCGATGACTACGTGATCGGCCAGGACCACGCCAAGAAGGTGCTCTCCGTCGCGGTTCACAACCACTACAAGCGGTTGAACCACGCGACGAAGCACAATGACGTCGAACTCGCCAAGTCCAACATCCTGCTGGTCGGCCCCACGGGTTCCGGCAAGACGCTGCTGGCGCAGACCCTGGCGCGCATCCTCGACGTGCCGTTCACGATGGCGGACGCGACGACCCTCACCGAAGCCGGCTATGTCGGCGAGGACGTCGAGAACATCATCCTGAAGCTGCTGCAGGCGTCCGACTACAATGTCGAGCGTGCGCAGCGCGGCATCGTGTACATCGACGAAATCGACAAGATTTACCGCAAGTCCGACAATCCCTCCATCACGAGGGACGTCTCGGGCGAGGGCGTGCAGCAGGCCCTGCTGAAGATCATGGAAGGCACCGTCGCCTCCGTGCCGCCGCAGGGCGGGCGCAAGCATCCGCAGCAGGAGTTCCTGCAGGTCGACACGACGAACATCCTGTTCATCGTGGGCGGCGCGTTCGCGGGTCTCGAGCGCATTATCACGGCCCGCGGCAAGGGCACTTCGATCGGCTTCGCGGCCCATGTCGAAGCCCCGGACGACCGCCGCACGGGCGCGATCTTCCGCGAGGTCGAGCCCGAGGATCTGCTGAAGTTCGGCCTGATCCCGGAATTCGTCGGTCGCCTTCCGGTGATCGCGACGCTCGAGGATCTCGACGAGCCGGCGCTCAAGCGCATCCTCACCGAACCGAAGAACGCGCTGGTGAAGCAGTATCAGCGTCTCTTCGAGATGGAGGATACCGAGCTCACCTTCGCCGACGACGCGGTCTCGATGATCGCGAAGAAGGCGATCGAGCGGAAGACCGGCGCCCGCGGCCTGCGCTCCATCATGGAGGGCATCCTGCTCGAGACCATGTACGACCTGCCGAGCCTCGAAGGCTGCGAACAGGTCGTCATCTCGGCGGAAGTCGTCGAGGGCAAGTCGCGCCCGCTCTACATCTACTCCGACAAGGGCGGAGAGGCGGCCTCCAGCGCCTGAGGCTCCCCTCCGCGGCATCCGACCGGCTTGAAAGCCGCCGGTCGGAGACCCATCTGACGATCGTTCCGGGTTGCTTCCTCCAAGGCGTTCCGCCCGTGCGGGGCCTCTTGCGAAGGATCCGGAACGCAAGGCGTCGCGGGCGTCTAATCCCGCTGTAAAGGGCTTTCCGTGCGGTCTCCGCGAGACGCATGAGGGAGCGCCGCAGACAAGGACGTTTCAGATGAGCCAGCCGAGACAGCGCCCCGCCGTCGGGGCCGGAACGGTCGACAGCTACCCCGTTCTTCCTCTTCGCGACATCGTCGTCTTCCCGCACATGATCGTGCCGCTCTTCGTCGGCCGCGAGAAGTCGATCCGTGCGCTCGAAGAGGTCGTGAAGTCCGAGAAGCTGATCCTTCTCGCCACGCAGCAGAATGCGGGCGACGACGATCCGGCCACGGAGGCGATCTACACCATCGGCACCCTCGCCAGCGTGCTGCAGCTGCTGAAGCTGCCCGACGGCACGGTGAAGGTGCTCGTCGAGGGCGTCGCGCGCGCCAAGGTGCGCAGCTATGTCCGCTCCGACGAGTATTACGAGGCCGAAGCCGAAGTGCTCGGCGATCTCGTGCCGAACCCGATCGAAGCCGAGGCGCTGGCGCGCTCGGTCGTCACCGAATTCGAGAGCTATGTGAAGCTCAACAAGAAGGTGTCGCCCGAAGTCGTGGCCGCCGTCGGTCAGATCGAGGATTACTCCAAGCTCGGCGACACCATCGCCTCGCATCTCGCCGTCAAGATCGCCGACAAGCAGAGCGTGCTGGAGCTGGTCGACGTGGCCAAGCGCCTCGAGCGCGTGCTCGGCTTCATGGAGAGCGAAATCTCCGTGCTGCAGGTGGAAAAGCGCATCCGGACCCGCGTGAAGCGGCAGATGGAGAAGACGCAGCGCGAGTACTACCTCAACGAGCAGATGAAGGCGATCCAGAAGGAGCTCGGCGACGAGGACGGCCGCGACGAACTGTCCGAGATCGAAGAGAAGATAGAGAAGACCAAGCTGACGAAGGAAGCCCGCGAGAAGGCGCAGGCGGAGCTGAAGAAGCTTCGCCAGATGTCGCCGATGTCCGCGGAAGCGACGGTCGTGCGCAACTATCTCGATTGGATGCTCTCGCTGCCCTGGGGTCGTCGCTCCAAGGTGCGCAAGGATCTGGCCGCGGCGCAGGAGGTGCTCGACAACGATCACTTCGGCCTCGACAAGGTCAAGGAGCGGATCGTCGAATATCTCGCGGTGCAGAGCCGCGCGAACAAGCTGACGGGCCCGATCCTGTGCCTCGTCGGTCCTCCCGGCGTCGGCAAGACCTCGCTCGGCAAGTCCATCGCCAAGGCGACCGGGCGTGAATTCGTCCGCATGTCGCTCGGCGGCGTACGCGACGAAGCCGAGATCCGCGGTCACCGCCGCACCTATATCGGCTCGATGCCCGGCAAGGTCATCCAGTCGATGCGCAAGGCCAAGACGCAAAATCCGCTCTTCCTGCTCGACGAGATCGACAAGATGGGCATGGATTTCCGCGGCGATCCGTCGTCCGCGCTGCTGGAGGTGCTCGATCCCGAGCAGAACGCCTCGTTCAACGATCATTACCTCGAGGTCGACTACGACCTGTCGAACGTGATGTTCGTGACCACGGCGAACACGCTCAACATCCCGGCGCCGCTGCTCGACCGCATGGAAGTGATCCGCATCGCGGGTTACACCGAGGACGAGAAGGCCGAGATCGCCCGTCGCCACCTCATTCCCGAGGCCATGACCAAGCATGGGCTGGCGCACAAGGAATGGACGATCGACGACGACGCCTTGATGATGCTCATCCGCCGCTACACGCGGGAAGCGGGCGTCCGCAACTTGGCCCGTGAGATTTCCAACCTCGCCCGCAAGGCGGTCAAGGAAATCATCCTGTCCAAGAAGACCTCGGTCACCGTCTCCGAGAAGAACCTTCCCGACTATCTCGGCGTGCCGAAGTTCCGGTTCGGTGAGACGGAGGAGGAGGACCAGGTCGGCGTGGTCACGGGCCTCGCCTGGACGGAAGTGGGCGGCGAGCTGCTGACCATCGAAGGCCTGCTGATGCCCGGCCGCGGCAAGATGACCGTCACGGGCAATCTCAAGGACGTGATGAAGGAGTCCATCTCCGCTGCGGCCTCCTATGTGCGCTCCAGGGCTTTGGACATCGGCGTCGAGCCGCCGCTTTTCGAGCGGCGCGACATCCACGTGCACGTTCCCGAGGGGGCCACTCCGAAGGACGGCCCGTCGGCGGGCATCGCGATGGCCACGGCGATCGTGTCCGTGCTGACCGGCATCCCGGTGCGCAAGGACATCGCGATGACCGGCGAGGTGACGCTGCGCGGTCGCGTGCTACCCATCGGCGGCCTCAAGGAGAAGCTCCTCGCGGCGCTGCGCGGCGGCGTGAAGACGGTGCTCATCCCCGAGGACAACGCCAAGGACTTGGCGGACATCCCGGCCAACGTGAAGAACGGGCTCGAAATCATCCCGGTTTCGCGCATGGACGAGGTGCTGAAGCAGGCTCTCGTGCGTCAGCCCGTCGCCATCACGTGGGAGGAAGACCTTTCCAAACCGGCGGCGGCGCCGGTGGTGACGGACGACGAATCGGCCGGCATCGTCGCTCACTGACCCGTATCGGGTAGACATCGAGCCCTCGGAACCCGGTTCCGAGGGCTTTTTTGTCGCTTTTTTATTCTGTTTTCCAAGGAAAATAAGGCTTTTCGGGACTTTGCAGCTTGCGCTTGACCGCTCGGCGGACGATCAATCTCCCGCACGACGTCGATTCGACGGCGTTTCATTTTGCTTGAAGGAGACATCCTATGAACAAGGGCGATCTCGTCGCGGCCGTCGCGGACCAGACCGACATCACCAAGTCCCAGGCCGCTGCTGCCGTGGACGCGGTTCTCGACGCCATCACGTCGACCCTGAAGAAGGGCGAAGAAGTTCGCCTCGTGGGCTTCGGCACCTTCGCCGTCACCAAGCGCCCCGCCGGCACCGCGCGCAACCCGCGCACGGGCGAGACGATCGCGACCGCCGCGTCGATCGCGCCGAAGTTCAAGGCCGGCGCCGGCCTCAAGTCGGCCGTCAACGGCAAGTAAGCCGCGGACCCCGTTCGCGGGGTCGCGTCTTCGCCGTCCCGCGCGCTTGCATCGGGCGCGGTCGCTCCGATATGGAGAGGCGAGAGGGCGGTTAGCTCAGTTGGTAGAGCATCTCGTTTACACCGAGAGGGTCGGCGGTTCGAGCCCGTCACCGCCCACCACCGAACAACGGAGCCTCGGATCCCGAGGCTCCGTTTCGATTCGACGGACCGCCCGATGCGGTCCGCATGCTTCTCCCCCGGTCCGTCCGTCTTCAACGCGGGACTGTCGATGACCTTTCGCTTCGATCCCGAACCCCTCGGCTTTGCCGGAGCGCTTTTCGCGCTCGTCGGCGGCGGCCTCGCAATGGCATGGGGCGAGGGCGCGCTTGCCTCGAAACTGTGGGCCGCGGGAACCGCCGGGGTGGCGCTTCGCCTGCTGTGGGTCATCGTCACGAGCCTGCGGCAGGGCGAGACCGGCCTCGACATCATCGCCGCGCTCGCCATGGGCGGCGCGTTGGTTCTGGGCGAGCCGCTGGCGGGCGCCATCGTCGCCTTGATGTATGCGGGCGGGCAGATGCTGGAGCGCTATGCCCGCAACCGTGCCGCGGGCGCGATCCGCGCCTTGGTGTCGCGCGCGCCGCGCACGGCGGAAACCGTCACGGCCGAAGGGCTCGTCAGCGTCCCCGTCGAATCCGTCGTCGCGGGAGACCGCGTCTATGTACGGCCCGGCGAAGTCATCCCCGTCGACGGCGAGGTGGAACACGGCAAGGCGCTCGTCGACGAATCCGTGATGACCGGAGAATCGATGCCGGTCGTTCGCGAGGAGGACGGCGGCGTCATCAGCGGTTCGGTGAATGCGGGCTCGGCCTTCACCATGCGCGCCGCGCGGCCCGCCTCCGAGAGCGCCTATGCCGGCATCGTGCGGCTGGTGGAGACGGCGCAGGCCTCCAAGGCCCCCTTCACGCGCATGGCCGAGCGCTACGCGCTGGGCTTTCTGGCCGTCACCCTGCTGCTGGCGGGGGCGGGCTGGTTCTTTTCGGGCGATCCCCGCCGGGCGCTCGCCGTGCTCGTCGTCGCCACGCCTTGCCCCTTGATTCTCGCGGTTCCGGTGGCGCTCGTTGCGGGGCTGTCGCGGACGGCGAAGCTGGGCCTGCTGGTGAAGACCGCGGCGGCCTTGGAGGCGCTGGGGCGCGTGGGAACCGTGCTGATCGACAAGACCGGGACTTTGACCGCAGGGCGGCCCGAGGTCGCCGTCGTGGTCCCCTGTGCGCCTTGGAGCGAGGCGGAGTTGCTGCTCCTCGCCGGCGCGCTGGCGCAGGGCTCCAAGCACGTCGTCTCGGCCGCCACGGCGGATGCCGCACGACGCCGCGGCTTGGCGCTGCCGCGCCCCGACGCCGTCGAGGAAATCGCGGGAGAAGGCGTGGCCGGAATCGTGGCGGGCCGCACGGTCGTCATCGGCGGGCGCGATTTCGTGGGGCGCATGATCGAACGTCCCGAAGACCTGCCGTCGCCGGACCACGCCGATCTCGGCCTTTGGATCGCCGTGGACGGCGCGGCGGCCGGGGCAGTGCTCTTCACGGACCCGATCCGCCCCGAAGCCGCCGCCGCCCTTGCCGCATTTCGTGCGGCGGGGGTAAACCGAATCGTTCTCGTGACGGGCGACCGGCGCGAAGTCGCGCTGGGAATCACCGCCGGACTACCGGTCGACGAGGTGATTGCGGACGTGTCTCCGGCCGGAAAGGTCGAAGCGGTCGGGGCTGCACGCGCGCGGCACGGCACGGTGGTGATGATCGGCGACGGAATCAACGACGCCCCCGCCTTGGCGGCGGCAGACGTCGGCATCGCCTTGGCGGGGAGGGGTGCCGGGGCCTCTTCGGAAGCGGCGGACGCCGTGCTCGTGGGCGACAGGCTCGACCGCATTCCGGCGGCGTTCGCGGTGGCGAAGCGCACCGTCGCGATCGCCCGCCAGAGCGTCGTCGCGGGCATCGCCTTGTCGGTCGCCGCCATGGTCGCGGCCGCGTTCGGGTTGATCACGCCGGTTGCGGGAGCGCTGCTGCAGGAAGCCATCGACGTGGCCGTCATCCTCAATGCGCTGCGCGCGCTGGGTCCGGTCGGCCGATCCGGGTTCCCGGCCGAGTCCGAATTCGCGCCGGCCGCTTGACAGGGCGAGGGGGGTCGCTTATCCCCACGGCCATCGCGGCGACGACAAGTCGACGTCTGCGGGAGTAGCTCAGTTGGTTAGAGCGCCGGCCTGTCACGCCGGAGGTCGCGGGTTCGAGCCCCGTCTCTCGCGCCACTTTTCCTGAAGGAAAAGAAGGCGTTTTGAACAAGCTTCAAAGTCATGATCGAAAATCGTCGGGTGATCGCGTCGTGCGGTCCTTCGAGACGGCGCTTTGCGCCTCCTCAGGATGAGGTTTTCTGCTGGAGCCCCACTTCCGGGCGCGGGCCCCGGTAGAGCCCCTCGTCGGGATGAGGGCCTCGAGTGAGGCGTCTCCGCACCGAAGACGCCATCCCCACGAAAACCTCATCCTGAGGAGCGGCCGAGGGCCGCGTCTCGAAGGATCGCAGCTCAGTAGGTCGCGCGACCGCCCGAGAGATCGAAAACCGCGCCCGTGGTGAACGAATTCTCCGCGGAGGCGAGCCAGGCGATCATGTTCGCGGCTTCGTCGACCTGCAGGAAGCGGGCGCGGGGAATCCGCGAGAGCATGTAGTCGATGTGCTCCTGCTTCATCTGGTCGAAGATTCGCGTCTTGGCGGCCGCCGGGGTGACGCAGTTCACCGCGATGTCCTTGCCCGCGAGTTCCTTGCCGAGCGACTTGGTAAGGGCGATCACGCCCGCCTTGGCTGCGGAATAGGCGGAGGCGTTCGGATTGCCCTCCTTGCCCGCGATGGAGGCGATGTTGACGATGCGGCCGTAGCCGCGCTCCGTCATGCTCGGCACCACCGCCTTGCAGCAATAGAAGACGCCGTTCAGGTCGATGTCGATGATCTGCCGCCAAGCGTCGACCGGGTAATCGGCCACGGGGGCGTTGGGGCCGGCGATGCCCGCGTTGTTCACAAGAATGTCGACGGGACCGAGCGTCTCGCGGGTATGTTTCTCGGCGGCCACGACGGCTTCGAAATCGGTCTGGTCGAGTTCGACCGCGAGGGCACGACCCATGGTTGAAAGCTCGGCCGCCGCCTTGCGCGCGAGCTCGCCGTCCTTGTCCCACAGCGCGACGGCCGCGCCGGACTCGACGAAGCGCTTAGCCACGGCGAAGCCGATTCCCTGCGCGCCGCCGGTGACGACGGCCGTGCGGCCCTTGAGATCGATCTGATTGCCCATGCGAGTCCTGCGTCCCCTTCGGTCTTCTGCATCGGGCGCAAGGCCCGGAGAGGCGGCATTATGCAGAGCCTCCGCCCGGCGTCGACCCGCCGCGGGCGGCGGACCCGAAGGCGGCGACCCGATACGAAGTGAGGCCCTTTGCCGGCTTGCGCCGGTGCATTCGGTGGGCTAAGCCTCCCCCGTCGCTCGGAGCGGCCGGAAAAGCTCGTTTTTCGACGAGTTTCCTACGGGTTCCTCCGAAGCGTGGGCGAATTCGCCTTCGGACGGGGGGGACCGAACGAAGGACGGGGGACATCCGATGCCGAGCCTCTTGCAGGACTACCTCCCGCTGGTCATCTTCATGGGGGTGGCGCTGCTCATCTCCGCAGCCCTCATCGTGGCGCCGTTCATCGTCGCCTATCAGAATCCCGATCCCGAAAAGCTTTCCGCCTACGAGTGCGGCTTCAACGCTTTCGACGACGCACGCATGAAATTCGACGTGCGGTTCTATCTCGTGTCGATCCTGTTCATCATCTTCGACCTCGAAGTGGCCTTCCTGTTCCCGTGGGCGGCTGCTTTTCAGGAAGTCGGCACCTTCGGCTTCTGGTCGATGATGATCTTCCTCGGGGTCCTCACCATCGGCTTCGTCTACGAGTGGAAGAAAGGTGCGCTGGAATGGGACTGATGCAGGAGAACGCCTCCGGCACGCTGGTCGCGCCGGCCGCCAAGGGAATCATCGATCCGAACACCGGCAAGCCGGTGGGCGCGAACGATCCCTATTTCGTCGACATCAACAACGAGCTGGCCGACAAGGGCTTCCTCGTCACCTCGACGGACGATCTCATCCAGTGGGCCCGCACGGGCTCTTTGATGTGGATGACGTTCGGCCTCGCATGCTGCGCGGTCGAGATGATGCAGATGTCCATGCCGCGCTACGACGCCGAGCGCTTCGGCTTCGCGCCGCGCGCCTCACCCCGCCAGTCGGACGTGATGATCGTCGCGGGCACGCTGACCAACAAGATGGCTCCCGCGCTGCGCAAGGTCTACGACCAGATGCCGGAGCCGCGCTACGTCATCTCGATGGGCTCCTGCGCCAACGGCGGCGGCTATTACCACTATTCCTATTCCGTCGTGCGCGGCTGCGACCGCATCGTGCCGATCGACATCTACGTGCCGGGCTGCCCGCCCACGGCCGAGGCGCTGCTCTACGGCGTTCTTCTTCTCCAAAAGAAGATCCGTCGTGTCGGCACCATCGAACGCTGAGCCGGGACCGGGACGGGGGAACGACCCATGGACACGCAGCACATGATCGGTGACCACGAAGTCGGCGATTACGTCGGCCAGGCTTTCGGCGATGCCGTGATCGGCGTTTCGACGGCGTATGGCGAGCTGACGATCGAGGTCGATCGGGGCAGCGTCGTCGCCGTTCTGCGCAGTCTGCGCGACGACCCGAAGCTCCGCTACGTGTCTTTCATCGACCTGACGGCCGTCGACTATCCGGCCCGCGAACATCGGTTCGACGTGGTGTGGCACCTGCTGTCGCCGAAGTTCAACCGCCGCATCCGCGTGAAGACGGCCACCGACGAGCGTACGCCCGTGGCGTCCAGCATCGACGTGTTCCCTTGCGCCGACTGGTTCGAGCGCGAGGCCTACGACATGTACGGCGTGCTCTTCACGGGCCACCCGGACCTGCGCCGCATCCTCACGGATTACGGCTTCGAGGGCTATCCGCTCCGCAAGGACTTCCCGCTCACCGGCTATGTCGAAGTCCGTTACGACGACGAGCAGAAGCGTGTGGTCTACGAGCCGGTCAAGCTGACCCAGGAATTCCGCCAGTTCGACTTCCTCTCGCCGTGGGAGGGCACCGATTACGTCCTTCCGGGCGACGAGAAGGCGAAGCAGTGAGCGCGCCATGACCGAACATGCCATCCGGAATTTTTCGATCAACTTCGGGCCGCAGCATCCGGCGGCGCACGGGGTGCTTCGTCTCGTGTTGGAGCTCGACGGCGAAGTCGTCGAGCGCGTCGACCCGCATATCGGGCTGCTTCATCGCGGCACCGAGAAGCTGATCGAGGCCAAGACCTACCTTCAGGCGCTGCCCTACTTCGACCGCCTCGATTACGTCGCGCCGATGAATCAGGAGCATGCCTACTGCCTCGCGGTGGAGAAGCTCCTGGGCATTTCGGTTCCGAAGCGCGGGCAGCTCATCCGCGTGCTCTATTCGGAGATAGGCCGCATCCTCTCGCATCTGCTGAACGTGACGACGCAGGCGATGGACGTCGGCGCGCTGACGCCTCCGCTGTGGGGCTTCGAAGAGCGCGAGAAGCTGATGGTGTTCTACGAGCGGGCCTCGGGCGCGCGCATGCATGCGGCCTATGTCCGGCCCGGCGGCGTGCATCAGGATCTGCCGCCCAAGCTCGTCGACGATATCTATGCTTGGTGCGACCCGTTCCTGCAGACCTGCGACGATCTCGAGACGCTGCTGACCGACAACCGCATCTTCAAGCAGCGCAACGTCGACATCGGCGTCGTGTCGCTCGACCAGTGCTGGGCCTGGGGCTTCTCGGGCGTGATGGTGCGCGGCTCCGGCGCGCCGTGGGATTTGCGCAAGTCGCAGCCCTACGAGTGCTACGAAGAGCTGGAATTCGACATTCCGATCGGCAAGAACGGCGATTGCTACGACCGCTACTGCATCCGCATGGAAGAGATGCGCCAGTCGGTCCGCATCATGAAGCAGTGCTGCGAATTGCTGCGTTCGCCGGCCGGGCAGGGGCCGTTCTCGACGACGGACGGCAAGGTCGTGCCGCCCAAGCGCAGCGAGATGAAGCGTTCGATGGAATCGCTCATCCATCACTTCAAATTGTACACCGAGGGCTTCCACGTGCCCGAGGGCGAGGTCTACGCCGCAGTCGAAGCGCCCAAGGGCGAATTCGGCGTCTATCTGATCGGCGACGGATCGAACAAGCCGTATCGGTGCCGCATCCGGGCTCCGGGTTTCGCGCATCTGCAGGCGATGGACTTCATGTGTCGCGGTCACATGCTGGCGGACGTCTCCGCCATCTTGGGTTCGCTCGACATCGTGTTCGGGGAAGTGGACCGCTGATCGTCCGATCGGCGCGTCGAAGGGAAGTATAGGCATGGCCGTCCGCAGACTGGCACCCGAGGCGATCCAGCCCGCGAGCTTCGCGTTCAACGCGGACAATCTCGCTTGGGCGCAGACCATCGTCGCGAAATATCCCGAGGGGCGACAGGCCTCCGCGGTGATCCCGCTGCTGTGGCGCGCGCAGGAGCAGCACGACTATTGGCTGCCCAAATCGGCCATCGAATATGTCGGCGACATGCTCGGCATGCCCTATATCCGGGTGCTGGAAGTCGCGACCTTCTACACGATGTTCAATCTGGAGCCGGTAGGCCGGTTCTTCGTGCAGCTCTGCGGCACCACCCCGTGCCGTCTGCGCGGCGCGGGCGACATCGTGAAGGTCTGCGAGAGCCGCATCGGCGATCAACGCCACGTCACGCCCGACGGCAATTTCTCGTGGCTGGAAGTCGAGTGCCTCGGCGCTTGCTGCAACGCGCCGATGGTGCAGATCAACAACGACTATTACGAAGACCTGACGCCCGAGAGCTTCTCCAAGCTGCTCGACGATCTTGCCGCCGGCCGCCCGGTGAAGAAGGGCTCGCAGATCGGGCGCACTGCGTCCGAAGCCGTGGGGGATCTCGCGACCTTGGTGGATCCGTCGCTGTATGACGGTTCCGTCGTCGGCGCTTGGCGCAAGCGCTTCGAGGAAGAGGCCGCCAAGGCCGAAGCCCCGGTCGACACGCAGGCCATCGCCGCGCAGGCGGCGGCCGAGCCGAAGCCGGCCAAGCCGTCCTCCGCCCGGCCCGAGCAGGCGACCGACACGCCCGCGCATCGCGTGGCCGAAGGCAAGTCCCCCGTCTCCAAGGCGAAGACGGCCAAGGCCGCCGATCCGGTGAAGACCGGCTCCGAGAAGCCCGCTTCGCAGGAGCCTGAACTGCCGCTCGGCGACAAGCCGACATCTTATGCGGCGACCCCGTTGGAAGGCGCCAAGAAGCGGACCCGCAAGAAGGCCGACGCGGCCGACGAGTCGAAGGATTGATGGCGATGCTGCAGGACAAGGATCGCATCTTCACCAATCTCTACGGACGGCACTCGCCCTTCCTCGACGGCGCGCTGAAGCGCGGCGCTTGGGACGGCACCAAGTTCCTGCTGGAAAAGGGCCGGGACTGGATCGTCGACGAGATGAAGAAGTCGGGGCTGCGCGGCCGCGGCGGCGCGGGCTTCCCGACCGGCCTTAAATGGTCGTTCATGCCCAAGCAGTCGGACGGGCGTCCGCATTATCTCGTCGTGAACGCCGATGAGTCCGAGCCCGGCACCTGCAAGGATCGCGAGATCATGCGGAACGATCCGCATCTTCTCATCGAGGGCTGCCTGATCGCGTCCTTCGCGATGGGCGCGCATGCCTGCTACATCTATGTGCGCGGCGAATACATCGCCGAGCGCGAGGCGCTGCAGAAGGCCGTCGACGAGGCCTACGCCAAGAACCTCGTCGGCAAGAGCAACCTGCACGGCTGGCCGTTCGACATCTACGTCCATCACGGCGCGGGCGCTTACATCTGCGGCGAAGAAACCGCGCTGCTCGAGAGCCTCGAGGGCAAGAAGGGTCAGCCGCGCCTCAAGCCCCCGTTCCCCGCCAATATGGGCCTCTACGGCTGCCCGACCACGGTGAACAACGTCGAATCCATCGCGGTGGCGGGCACGATCCTGCGTCGCGGCGGCGGCTGGTTCTCGGCGCTCGGCCGTCCCAACAATACCGGCACGAAGCTGTTCTGCATCTCCGGCCACGTGAACAAGCCCTGCAACGTCGAGGAAGAACTCGGAATCACGTTCCGCGAGCTGATCGAAAAGCATTGCGGCGGCATGCGCGGCGGCTGGGACAATCTGATGGCGGTGATCCCGGGCGGGTCGTCCGTTCCGATGGTGCCCGCCGAGCAGATCGTCGACGCGCATATGGATTTCGACACCTTGCGCGGCCTCGGCTCCGGCCTCGGCACGGCGGCTGGGATCGTGAGGGACAAGTCGACCGACATCGTCCGGGCCATCGCGCGCATCAGCTATTTCTACAAACATGAGAGCTGCGGCCAGTGCACGCCGTGCCGCGAGGGCACGGGCTGGATGTGGCGCGTGATGAACCGCATGGCCGAGGGCCGCGCCCAGAAGCGCGAGATCGACATGCTGCTCGAAGTGACGAAGCAGATCGAAGGCCACACCATCTGCGCGCTCGGCGATGCCGCGGCGTGGCCGATCCAAGGCCTGATCCGTCACTTCCGCCACGAGATCGAGAAGCGGATCGACGACTACTCCGCCAATCCGCATTCCGATCCCGTCCGCATCGCGGCCGAGTGAGTGAGGCGTTCCATGGCGAAGGCAGATCAAATTGCCGGGCAGTATGAGCGTAGAAGTGCGTTCGCTCGTCGGAGCGAACGTATGACCGGATCGATCTGCGTTGCCGATTTCTTTAATGAATTCGGGACAACGAACGATGCAAAATCGTGGATTTACACGGCTTATCAAGGCGAGTGCGGCGTCCACGCTCGCTGCACTCTTGCTGACGGCATGCGTGACTCAGGTAGATACGATTACGTACAAGGATCCCCTGTTCGGCGAGAGCAAGATGCCCGTCCATCGGACGAAGTCCCTCAGCGAGACGATCTACGGCGAGCAGCCGCCGAGCTCGTACAGGATCACGGCAACGCCGCGTTCCAAGGACGGAGACTTCCAAGTCGTCCTGCACGACGTGCCTTCGCCGGAGGGAGGCAGTTTCGGTTGGCCTCGGCTTCGGGCTATCGACAATCAAGTGGCCGCCTATGTCGACGCGTCAAAGAAGCAGCTTTGCGGGGATTTAAACCACCGTCTTATCGTGTTCACGGCGGGGGAACGGCGTCCGGTATACATGGAAGCGCAGCGGGAAGTCCGTTATTCCGCGCGTTGCGTGATGCCGAAAACCTAAACGCATCCGCCGCCATCGAGGGGCGGACGCGAACTCAGGATCTATCCGTATGACCAAGCTCATCGTCGACGGCACCGAGATCGACGTTCCGCCGGACTACACGATCCTGCAGGCCTGCGAGGCCGCGGGGGCCGAGGTTCCGCGTTTCTGCTTCCATGAGCGTCTCTCCATCGCCGGCAATTGCCGGATGTGCCTCGTCGAGGTGAAGGGCGGCCCGCCGAAGCCGACGGCCTCCTGCGCCATGTCGGTGCGCGACCTCCGCCCCGGCCCGAACGGCGAACCGCCGGTCGTGCTGACCACTTCGCCCATGGTGAAGAAGGCGCGCGAAGGCGTGATGGAATTCCTGCTGATCAACCATCCGCTCGATTGCCCGATCTGCGATCAGGGCGGCGAGTGCGACCTGCAGGATCAGGCGATGGTCTACGGCGTCGATACGTCGCGCTTCGCCGAGAACAAGCGCGCGGTCGAGGACAAATATATCGGCCCGCTTGTGAAGACGCAGATGAACCGCTGCATCCAGTGCACGCGCTGCGTCCGCTTCTCGACGGAAGTCGCCGGCGTCTCCGACCTCGGCGCCATCGGCCGCGGCGAGGACATGGAAATCACGTCCTACCTCGAAAAGGCGATGTCCTCGGAATTGCAGGGCAACGTCATCGATCTCTGCCCGGTCGGCGCGCTGACCTCCAAGCCCTACGCCTTCAAGGCACGGCCGTGGGAACTGTCGAAGACCGAATCCGTCGACGTGATGGACGCGCTGGGTTCGGCGATCCGCGTCGATGCGCGCGGCCGCGAGGTGATGCGCATCCTTCCCCGTCTCAACGAGGCGGTGAACGAGGAGTGGATTTCCGACAAGACCCGATTCATCTGGGACGGACTGCGCAGCCAGCGCCTCGACCGTCCTTACCTGCGTGAAAACGGCAAGCTGCGTCCGGCGTCTTGGGGCGAAGCCTTCGCCGCCGTCGCCGCCAAGGTGAAGGCCGCCAAGCCCGAGCGCATCGGCGCCATCGCGGGCGATCTCGCCGCCGTCGAAGAGATGTTCGCGCTGAAGCTGCTCATGGAGAAGCTCGGCTCGAAGAACGTCGACGGCCGGCAGGACGGCACCGCGCTTCACCCGAAATTCGGCCGTGCTTCCTACCTGTTCAATGCGACCGTGCAGGGCATCGAAGACGCGGACGCGATCCTTCTCGTGGGCACCAACCCGCGCAAGGAAGCCCCCGTCCTCAACGCCCGCATCCGCAAGCGTTGGCGCATGGGCGGCGTCTCCATCGCCCGCATCGGCGAAACCGCAGACCTCACCTATGACGTGAAGGATCTCGGCGCGGGCCCTGAAACGCTTGGCGAAGTCGCATCCGGAAAGAGCGCGTTTTCCGAGACGCTCGCCAAGGCGAAGCGTCCGCTGGTGATCGTCGGGCAGGGCGCTCTGACGCGCGCCGACGGTCTCGCGGTGCTGTCGCTCGCGGCGAAGATCGCCGGCTCGGCGACGGAGCCGAGCGAGGGCTGGAACGGTCTGTCCGTGCTTCACACGGCCGCCTCGCGCGTCGGCGCACTCGATCTCGGCCTCGTGCCGGACGAGGGCGGTCTCGACGCGAAGGCGATGGCTGCGGCGGGCGCGCTGGACGTGCTGTTCCTGCTCGGGGCCGACGAAATCGAAGTCGGGGCGGGAGCCTTCGTCGTCTATCAGGGCACGCATGGCGACAAGGGCGCGCATCGCGCCGACGTCATCCTGCCCGGCGCGGCCTATACCGAGAAGTCCGGCCTCTACGTGAACACCGAAGGCCGCGTGCAGCTCGCCAACCGCGCGGGCTTCCCGCCGGGCGACGCCCGCGAGGATTGGGCGATCCTGCGTGCGCTGTCCGACGTGCTCGGCGCAAAGCTGCCCTTCGACTCCATCGGCGACCTGCGCAAGGCGCTGTTCGCGGCGCATCCGCACATGGCCTCGATCGGCGCGGTCGCGGCGGGCGAAGCGGCGGACGTCGCGGCACTGGCCGCGCTCGGCGGCGCGACGGACAAGGCCGCGTTCCGCGGCGCCGTCGACGATCTCTATCTGACGAACCCCATCGCGCGGGCCTCGGCCATCATGGCCGATTGTTCCGCATTGGCGTCCGGGCGCATGCCCGCGGCGGCCGAGTAAGGAGAGCGCGCCGTGACCGCCTTCGACTGGTTCATCGCGATCGCGATCATGGTGGGCAAGAGCCTGCTCGTGATCTCCGCGCTCCTGATCTACATCGCCTATGCGCTGCTGGCCGACCGCAAGATCTGGGCGGCCGTGCAGCTGCGCCGCGGCCCCAACGTGGTGGGCGCGTTCGGCCTGCTGCAGTCCTTCGCGGACCTGCTGAAATTCGCCGTCAAGGAGCCGATGATCCCGGCCGGCGCGAACAAAGGCGTGTTCCTGCTCGCCCCGCTCGTCACCGCGACGCTGGCGCTCGCCGCCTGGGCCGTCATCCCGGTGGCGGACGGTTGGGCGGTGGCCGATCTCAATGTCGGCATCCTCTACATCTTCGCCATCTCGTCGCTCGGCGTGTACGGCATCATCATGGGCGGCTGGGCTTCCAATTCGAAGTACCCGTTCCTCGGCGCGCTGCGCTCGGCGGCGCAGATGGTGTCCTACGAGGTCTCGATCGGCTTCGTGATCATCACCGTGCTGCTCTGCGCCGGCTCGTTGAACCTCAACGAGATCATCCGCGCGCAGGACACGAAATTCGGCATGTTCGGCTGGTACTGGCTGCCGCTGTTCCCGATGTTCGTCATCTTCTTCATCTCGGCGCTGGCCGAGACGAACCGCCCGCCCTTCGACCTTCCGGAAGCGGAGTCGGAGCTGGTGGCGGGCTACATGGTGGAATACGCGTCCACGCCGTATCTGCTGTTCATGCTCGGCGAATACGTGGCCATCATGACCATGTGCGCGCTGACCACGATCCTGTTCCTCGGAGGCTGGCTGCCGCCGTTCGACGTCGCCCCGCTCAACTGGGTGCCGGGGATCGTATGGTTCGGCCTGAAGATGTCTCTGGTCTTCTTCATGTTCGCCATGGTGAAGGCCTTCGTGCCGCGCTACCGCTACGACCAATTGATGCGACTGGGCTGGAAGGTGTTCCTGCCGCTGTCGCTCGTCATGGTCGTGGTCGTCGCGGGCGTGCTGAAATTTCTGGTCCACGGCTGAGGCCGTGGATTTTCCTCCCGCGGCATTCCTCGGGGCTTTGATCGGAGCGGTCGTCGGCTATGCCGATTACCGCATCGTGGTCGGGGTGGTCGAAGCGAAGCTTCGCAAGCTCGACAGGTCCGAGACGGTGGCGGAGCGGGACGTATTCGAACGCAAGATCGGCATTCTGCGGCTGGTCGTGCTGGTGATGACGGTCGGGGCGTTCCCGATCATCGGATTTTGGGTCGGCGCGTCCTATGGCGGGCGCGGATGAAGACGGGTGAGGGACGATGAGGCTCGCACAGGCTGCGCAGTCGCTTTTGTTGAAGGAATTCGTGTCGGCGTTCGCGCTTTCGATGCGTTATTTCTTCAAGCCCAAGGCGACCATCAACTATCCGTTCGAAAAGAACCCGGTCTCGCCGCGCTTCCGCGGCGAGCATGCCTTGCGCCGCTATCCCAACGGCGAGGAACGCTGCATCGCGTGCAAGCTCTGCGAGGCGATCTGCCCGGCGCAGGCGATTACGATCGAGGCCGGTCCGCGCCGCAACGACGGCACGCGGCGCACGACCCGCTACGACATCGACATGACGAAGTGCATCTATTGCGGCTTCTGTCAGGAGGCCTGCCCGGTGGACGCCATCGTGGAAGGTCCGAATTTCGAATTCGCGACGGAAACGCGTGAGGAGCTGTTCTTCGACAAGGACAAGCTGCTCGACAACGGCGCGCGTTGGGAACGCGAGATCCAGCGCAACATCCGCATGGATGCACCCTACCGGTAAGTCGGGTTGTCCGGTGCGGAATCGGGGTCTATAGACGGGCGGCTCGCCTTGCGGCGGGCCTTGGAAAGGCAAAGCGGCCCTTTTCTCGAAGGGGTCGCATGGTTCGGGAGAGGTCGCTGCGGCGACCTTCGGGGGCGTCCCTGATGAATGTGGCTGCGGCCTTTTTCTACCTCTTCGCGGGCGTCACCGTCGCGTCGGCCTTCATGGTCGTCGCGTCGCGCAATCCCGTTCATTCGGTCCTGTTCCTGATCCTCGCGTTCGTGAACGCGGCGGGGCTGTTCCTGCTCATGGGCGCCGAGTTCCTCGCGATGATCCTCGTGGTCGTCTATGTGGGCGCGGTGGCGGTGCTGTTCCTGTTCGTCGTGATGATGCTCGACGTGGACTTCGCCGAGCTTCGGCAGGGCTTTCTCAGCTACCTTCCGCTCGGCGCGCTGCTCGCGATCGTGTTCCTGATCGAGCTGGTGCTGGTGCTGACGACCCGCTTCGTCGACCCGACCAAGCTGAAGACGGTCGCGGCGGCGGCCCCGCGGCCCGATGCGCTCGTGTCCAACACCGAGGCGCTCGGGCGCGTGCTCTACACGCAATATGTCTACTTCTTCCAGATTTCCGGGCTGATCCTGCTCGTCGCCATGATCGGCGCGATCGTTCTCACGCTGCGCCACAAGGCGGGCGTCAAGCGCCAGAGCATCGAGGATCAGGTCGCGCGGACGAAGGCGACGGCGATGGAAGTCAAAAAAGTTCCCTCTCGGCAGGGCGTGTGAGGCGGGAATGGAAATCGGGCTCAGCCATTATCTGACGGTCGCGGCCATGCTGTTCACGCTCGGCGTGTTCGGCATCTTCGTGAACCGCAAGAACGTCATCGTCATCCTGATGTCGATCGAGCTCATCCTGCTCGCGGTCAACATCAACCTCGTGGCGTTCTCCACCTTTTCGGGCGATCTGGTCGGTCAGGTCTTCGCGCTGCTGATCCTGACGGTCGCGGCGGCGGAGGCGGCCATCGGCCTCGCCATTCTGGTCGTGTTCTACCGCAATCGCGGGTCGATCGCGGTCGAAGACATCAACGTGATGAAGGGCTGACGGCGCGATGGTACAGGCGATCGTCTTTCTTCCGCTTCTCGGCTTTCTCATCGCCGGCCTGTTCGGCCGCGTGCTCGGTCCCCGGCCGAGCGAGATCGTCACGACGGGTTTCCTCATCATCGGCGCGGTTCTGTCGTGGATCGTGTTCTTCGACGTCGGCTTCGGCCGCGGGGCCTACACGGTCAAGCTCGCGCCGTGGATCACCTCGGGCGCCTTGATCGTCGACTGGTCGCTGCGCATCGACACGATGACGGCCGTGATGCTCGTCGTCGTCAATTCCGTGTCGGCGCTCGTGCACCTCTACTCCATCGGCTACATGCACGAAGATCCGGCCCGGCCGCGCTTCTTCGCCTATCTCTCGCTGTTCACCTTCGCCATGCTGATGCTGGTGACGGCCGACAACCTCGTGCAGATGTTCTTCGGCTGGGAGGGCGTGGGCCTCGCCTCCTATCTCCTCATCGGCTTCTGGTACGAGAAGCCCACCGCCATCGCCGCGGCGATGAAGGCCTTCATCGTCAATCGCGTCGGCGATTTCGGCTTCGCGCTCGGCATTTTCCTCGTCTTCGTGCTGACGGGCTCGGTCGGCTTCGACGCCGTCTTCGCCAAGGTGCCCGAAATCGCGGGCCTGAAGTTCCACTTCCTCGGCACCGACTGGAACGCCGTCAACCTGACCTGCCTGCTGCTGTTCATGGGCGCGATGGGCAAGTCGGCGCAGTTCCTGCTGCACACATGGCTGCCGGATGCGATGGAAGGCCCGACCCCCGTTTCGGCCCTCATCCATGCCGCGACCATGGTGACGGCGGGCGTTTTCATGGTCGCGCGCCTCTCGCCGTTGTTCGAAGCCGCGCCGAATGCTCTCGCGGTCGTCATGTTCGTCGGCGCGACGACGGCGTTCTTCGCCGGCACGATCGGGCTGGTGCAAAACGACATCAAGCGCGTGATCGCCTATTCCACCTGCTCGCAGCTCGGCTTCATGTTCGCCGCGCTCGGGGCGGGGGCCTATTCGGCCGGCATCTTCCACCTGTTCACGCATGCCTTCTTCAAGGCGCTGCTGTTCTTGGGCGCGGGCTCGGTGATCCATGCGATGCATCACGAGCAGGACATCCGCCGCATGGGCGGCCTGTTCAAGAAGATCCCCTTCACCGGCGCGATGATGCTGATCGGCACGTTGGCGCTGACGGGATTCCCGCTGACCGCAGGCTATTACTCGAAGGACGCGATCATCGAGAGCGTCTATGCGTCCCATGCCGGGCCGTGGGGCTACGCCTTCATCCTTCTCGTCGTCACCGCTTTCATGACGTCGTTCTACTCCTGGCGTCTGTTCTTCACGACCTTCGCGGGTCCGGCGCGCTGGGCCGGGGAGGGCGCGCATCACGACGATCACGCCCACGCCCATGCCCATGCGGCGCATGACGATCACGCGCATGACGATCACGGCCACGGCCACGGCGCGCATCAGCCGCACGAGTCGCCGTTGGTGATGCTGGTGCCGCTCGCGCTGCTGGCCTTCGGCGCGCTGTTTGCGGGCATCGCCTTCCACGACGCCTTCATCGGCCACGGCTACGAGGCCTTCTTCAAGACGGCGCTGTTCACGGGCAAGGACAACCATGTCCTGCACGCGATGCACGACGTGCCGAAATGGGTCGTCTGGTCGCCCTTCGTGATGATGGTCGCGGGCTTCGCATTGGCGTGGCTCTTCTACATCAAGAGCCCCGAACTGCCCGGCCAATTGGCCCGCAGCCAGCCGCTGCTCTACGATTTTCTGCTGAACAAGTGGTATTTCGACGAGCTCTACGACTTCCTGTTCGTCCGTCCGGCCAAGATGCTCGGGCGCTTCCTGTGGAAGAAGGGCGACGGCATGGTCATCGACGGGCTCGGCCCGGACGGCATTTCGGCGCGCGTCGTGGACGTGACGAACGCCGTCGTCCGCCTGCAGACCGGTTACGTCTATCACTACGCCTTCGCCATGCTCATCGGCGTCGCCGCCTTCGTGACGTGGACGATGTTCGGGGGAGCGCACTGATGCTCGATCACCTTCTTTCGGGCCTGCTGCTGCTTCCGATCATCGGCTGCGTCCTCATCCTGCTGACCAACGGCGACAGCGAAAGCGGCCTCAAGAACATCCGCTGGACGGCACTGTTCGCGACGGTTGCGACCTTCGTGCTGTCGCTCGTGGCGTGGAACCGGTTCGATGCGTCGTCGGCAGCCTTCCAGCTCGTCGAGCAGGGGGCGTGGCTGTCGGAGACGATCGTTTTCAAGCTCGGCGTCGACGGCTTCTCGATGCCCTTCATCATGCTCACGACCTTCCTGATGCCCTTCTGCATCGTGGCGTCGTGGGGCGTGGAGAAGCGCGTCAAGGAATACATGATCGCGTTTCTGGTGCTTGAAACGCTGATGATCGGCGTGTTCGCCGCGCTCGATCTCGTGCTGTTCTCCCTGTTCTTCGAAGCCGGCCTGATCCCGATGTTCCTGATCATCGGCATCTGGGGCGGCAAGCGCCGCATCTATGCGAGCTTCAAATTCTTCCTCTACACGCTGCTCGGCTCGCTGCTGATGCTCGTCGCCATCATGGCGATGTATTGGACGGCGGGGACGACCGACATCCCGACGTTGCTCGCCTACAAGTTCCCGGCCGGCATGCAGACCTGGCTCTGGCTCGCCTTCTTCGCGTCCTTCGCGGTGAAGATGCCGATGTGGCCGGTCCACACCTGGCTGCCCGACGCGCACGTGGAAGCGCCGACGGCGGGTTCGGTGATCCTCGCGGCGATCCTCCTGAAGATGGGCGGCTACGGCTTCATCCGCTTCTCGATCCCGATGTTCCCGGACGCTTCGGCCTATTTCGCGCCGTTCATGTTCGCGCTCTCGGTCGTCGCCATCGTCTACACCTCGCTGGTGGCGCTGATGCAGGAGGACATCAAGAAGCTGATCGCCTATTCGTCGGTCGCCCATATGGGCTTCGTCACGATGGGTCTTTTCACGCTGACCCCGCAGGGCATCCAGGGCGCGATGTACCAGATGGTCTCGCACGGAATCGTGTCGGGCGCGCTGTTCCTCTGCGTCGGCGTCATCTACGACCGGATGCACACCCGCGAGATCAAGGCCTATGGCGGCCTCGTGCACCGGATGCCGATCTACGCGACCGTGTTCATGGTGTTCACCATGGCCAATGTCGGGCTGCCCGGCACGTCCGGCTTCGTCGGCGAGTTCCTGACGCTGCTCGGCGCGTTCCGCGCCAACACCTGGGTCGCGATGATCGCGACGACCGGCGTCATCCTCTCGGCCTGCTACGCGCTCTGGCTCTATGCCCGCGTCGTGTTCGGCAAGCTCGAGAAGCCCGAGCTCAAGGGCATCGCCGATCTGAACGCCCGCGAGATGGCGCTGCTGCTGCCGCTCGTCGCGCTGACGATCTGGTACGGCGTGCAGCCCAACGGCATCCTCGACGTCTTCGCCCCGTCCACCGAGGCGCTCCTGAAATCCGCGCAGACGGCCGTGTCCACGGTCGTCAAGACTGTCGCGTTCGCTCCCTGAGGTCAGTCACGATGTCGTCGACCATCGCCGCCGTTCCGGCTCTGGGGCCCGCGCTCCCCGAAATTCTCCTCGCCCTCGGGGTGATGGCGCTCGTGCTGTTCGGAGCCTTCCGGGGCGACCGCGCGACCGGAACCGTCACCACAGCGACGCTCGGGCTGGTGCTCGCCGCCGCCGTGATGGTGGCGATGCAGCCTGCCGGGCGCTTCGTGACCTTCAACGGGGCCTTCGTCATCGACGGCTTCAGCCGCTTCATGAAGATCGCGATGCTGCTCGGCTCGGCCGTCGCGCTCGTGATGTCGGGCGACTACATGCGCCGCGAAAAGGTGCAGCAGTTCGAGTTCCCCATCCTCATCCTGCTGTCCACGCTCGGCATGATGCTGATGATCTCGGCGAACGACCTGATCGCCATGTATATGGGCTTGGAGCTTTCCAGCCTCGCGCTCTACGTCATCGCCTCCATCAACCGCGACGACGAGCGTTCGACCGAAGCGGGCCTGAAATATTTCGTTCTGGGCGCGCTCTCGTCGGGCATGCTGCTCTACGGCGCTTCGCTCGTTTACGGCTTCACCGGTTCGGTGTCCTTTGAGGGCATCGCCCTCGCGCTGAAGGCGGATGCGGGCACGGGCGTCATCTTCGGCCTCGTCTTCGTCATGGCCGGTCTCGCCTTCAAGATATCGGCCGTGCCGTTCCACATGTGGACGCCGGACGTGTATGAGGGCGCACCGACGCCCGTCACCGCCTTCTTCGCCGCAGCCCCCAAGATCGCGGCCATCGCACTCTTGGTGCGCGTGGTCATCACGGCGTTCCCGGGCATCACCGGCCAGTGGCAGCAGATCGTCGTGTTCATCTCCATCGCGTCGATGGGTCTCGGCGCGTTCGCGGCCATCGGGCAGCGCAACATCAAGCGCCTGCTCGCATATTCGTCCATCGGCCATGTCGGCTTCGCGCTGGTCGGCCTCGCGGCAGGCACCGCCGAGGGCGTGCAGGGCGTCGCGACCTATATGGCCATCTATCTCGTCATGACGCTCGGCTCCTTCGCCGTCGTCCTGTCGATGAAGCGGGCCGGCGCCTACGTCGAGGACATCGACGATCTCGCGGGTCTGGCGCGGACCAATCCCTTCATGGCCTTCGTCTTCGCGATGCTGCTGTTCTCGTTGGCGGGCATTCCGCCGCTCGCGGGCTTTTTCGCCAAGTGGTACGTCTTCGCCGCGGCCGTGAAGGCCAATCTGCTGACCCTCGCCGTCATCGGCGTCGTCACCAGCGTCATCGGCACCTACTACTATCTCCGCCTCGTCAAGATCATGTATTTCGACGAGCCGAAGGGCGCGTTCGAGCCGGCCTCCGCGAGCGTTCGGGCGGTCGTTCTGGCGTCCGGCGTCTTCGTCTTCGTGTTCTGGCTCTGGCCCGCGCCGCTGGTGAATGCGGCGGGAGCGGCGGCGAAGTCGCTCTTCTGACGTGGGTGCGACCGGCGCTTCGGACTTCTCGGTCGAACGGCACGCCGAGATCGGTTCCACCAATGATGCGGCGCTGGCCCATGCCCGCGCGGGTCGCGGCAATGTCTGGGTCGTCGCGGGAATGCAGGCGACGGGCCGCGGCCGCAGCGGGCGGGTCTGGTCCTCTCCGCACGGCAACCTCCACGCCAGCCTCGCCTTGGTCGACCCCTGCGCGTCGCGCGTCGCGCCTCAACTCGGCTTCGTCGCGGGTGTCGCGATCCACGCGGCTGCCGAGAAGCTTACGGCTGCCGGGCCTCGCCTGCGGTTGAAATGGCCGAACGATCTGCTGCTCGACGGCGCGAAGCTCTCCGGGCTCCTCGTCGAGGGCGGGCAGGACGGGCAGGGGCGTCTCGTGGTCGCGGTCGGCATCGGCGTGAATTGCATTGCGCATCCGTCCGATACGCCCTATCCCGCGATCGACCTCGCCGCCGCGGGGCTTGCGAGCGACGCGGACGAACTCTTCGCGGCGCTTCGGACGGAGTTCGCGGAACGTCTCGCGCTCTGGAACCGCGGCGCGGGATTCCCCGCCATCCGGGCCGAATGGTTGGGACGCGCCCACGGGCTGGGCGCGCCGATCCGCG
Source organism: Hyphomicrobiales bacterium (assembly GCA_027489535.1). Classification (GTDB taxonomy): domain Bacteria; phylum Pseudomonadota; class Alphaproteobacteria; order Rhizobiales; family Beijerinckiaceae; genus JAIXZO01. The sequence continues at coordinate 40,645 of JAIXZO010000020.1, read as the reverse complement.
TCAGACGGCCCGACGGGGAACGCTCCGGCGTGTTCCGAGATATCGATGCCGACGGACGGCTGCTGCTCGCCTGCGGATCGGAAACGATCTCCATCGAGGCCGGCGACGTCTTTTTCGGCTCCCATGAACCGCCCCCGGCGGTCGCGAAAGGACCATGATGGCTCAGGCCGCGAACGAAGATTTCGTCTTTCTCCCGCTCGGCGGGCTCGGCGAAATCGGCATGAATGCCGGCCTTTACGGCTACGGCCCGGCCAAGAGCCGGCGCTGGTTGCTCGTCGATTGCGGCGTCAGCTTCGCGGGCGACGACCTGCCCGGCGTCGATCTGATCCTGCCCGATCTGCGCTTTCTCGAAAGCAAGCGCGACAAGCTCGACGGCATCATCATCACGCATGCGCATGAAGACCATATCGGCGCGCTGATGGAATTGTGGCCGCGCCTCAAGGCACCCGTCTACGCCACGCGTTTCGCGGCCGATCTTTTGGAAGTCCGCCGCTTCCAGGAGCCGGGCGCGCACAAGATCCCGATGAACGTCGTCGAGCAGGGGCAACGCCTGAATATCGGCGCGTTCGACGTCGAGTTCATCGCCGTCGCCCATTCGATCCCCGAAGCCACCGCGCTCGCCATCCGCACCCCGCTCGGCACCGTCGTGCATACGGGCGACTGGAAGATCGATGAGACGCCGGTTCTCGGCCGGCCGACCGACGAGGCGCGGCTGCGCGCCATCGGCGACGAGGGCGTGCTCGCCATCGTCTGCGATTCCACCAACGTCATCCGCGAAGGCATCAGCCCCAGCGAGACCGAGGTCGCGCAATCGCTCGGCGAGATCATCGCCGAATCCAAGCACCGCGTCGCCGTCACCACCTTCGCCTCCAACGTCGCGCGCCTGCGCGCCGTGGCCCTTGCGGCTTACGCCAACGGCCGCGAAGTCGTCGCCGTCGGCCGCGCGATGGACCGGGTCATTCAAGTCTCCCGCGAACTCGGCTTTCTCGACGGCCTGCCGGAATTCCGCGGCTCGGACGCCTACGGCTACCTGCCGCGCGACAAGGTCGTGGCGCTGCTCACGGGCAGCCAGGGCGAACCCCGCGCGGCCTTGGCGCGCGTCGCCACCGACAACCATCCCGACATCGCGCTGTCGCCCGGCGACCGGGTGATCCTGTCCTCGCGCACCATTCCCGGCAACGAGAAGGCCATCGGCCGGATCGTCAACGGGCTCGTGCATCAGGGCATCGAGGTTATCACCGACCGCGACCGCCTCGTCCACGTCTCGGGTCATCCGCGTCGGGGCGAGATGGAGCGGATGTATTCTTGGGTCCGGCCCAAAATCTCCGTGCCGGCGCATGGCGAGGCGTTGCATCTCGAAGAGCATCGCAAGCTCGCGCGCCGCATCGGCGTGCCGTTCCCCGTGAAGATCGAGAACGGCGAGATGCTGCGCTTGGCCCCGGGCGATCCGGAAGTCATCGAGACCGTCTCGTCGGGGAGGCTCTACAAGGACGGCAACGTCGTCGTGGACGCCGCCGATCAGGCCATCCCCGAGCGTCGCCGCCTGTCCTTCGCGGGCGTCATCTCCGTCGGCCTCGCCATCGACTCGCGCGGAGAAGTGCTGGGCGACGTGGCGCTGGCCGTCACGGGCCTGCCGCAGGTCTCGCGCGAGGGCCGCAGCTTCGAGGACATCGTCGAGGAGGCCGTCTTTGCGGTCATCGACGGCTTGCCCAAGCAGAAGCGCCGCGACCCCGACATGCTCGAAAACGCCATCGAACGGGCCGTTCGCGGCACCGTGTCCCAAGCCTGGGGCAAGAAGCCCACTTGCCACGTGCAGGTCATCACGATCTGACGCGTGCCTAAGGTCGCGGGCCTCATGGCCCGCGGTCTCCGGCCCTGCGCCGAAAAGTGCATGCGCATCGCCCCCGCGCTCGGTTATAGATCGGCGGTGAAACAGGCGAAGCGAGGGGAGCCGGCATGATCGGACGTTTGAATCACGTGGCCATCGCGGTGAAGGATCTGGACGCCGCCGTCGCGAGCTATCGCGACATGCTCGGCGCGAAGGTGTCGCCCGCGCTGCCTCAGCCGGAGCATGGCGTCACGGTCGTGTTCATTGAATTGCCGAACACCAAGATCGAACTGCTGCACCCGCTCGGCGCGGATTCGCCCATCGCGAAGTTCCTCGAGCGCAATGCGGACGGCGGCATGCACCATGTCTGCTACGAGGTCGACGACATCATCGCGGCACGCGACAAGCTTAAGGCCGGGGGCGCCCGCATTCTCGGCAACGGCGAACCCAAGATCGGCGCGCACGGCAAGCCCGTGCTGTTTCTTCACCCCAAGGATTTCGACGGCACGCTCGTCGAATTGGAGCAAGCCTGATGCCGATCGGCAGCGCCATCGCGCTCTTCTTCATCGTCTGGTGGCTGATGCTGTTCATCATCCTGCCGATCGGGGTCCGCAATCCCGACGAGGCGGGCGAGGCCTTGCCCGAGGGCAGCGATCCGGGTGCCCCGGTCAAGCCGATGATGTGGCGCAAGGTGCTCATCACCACGGCCGTGTCCGTGCCGGTCACCGGGCTCGCGCTTTTTCTGTGGGATTTCGTGAACTGATTTCCCGCGGTTGCCGTAGAGAGTGAAGGGCAAGAAAAAAGCAGGGCTTTCGCCCTGCTTCTTTTGCATCCCTCATCGGACCGTCGCGGCTGCCGACCTTTCGGACGGCTCGGGCTCTTCGTCCCTGAACTGCGTCGGCTCTCCTCCTCCCGAGACCTGGACCTCTGCTGCGCCTTTCGGCGGCGGGCCTTTTTTCGAGTGGGGCGAAACTAGCGCAGCAAAATGGGCGTGTCACTATCTTATAGAAGACATGAGGCGAATTTTCCGCCGTTTGCCTTCCTGACGTGCATCAAGCGTCGACTGCCGCGTCCGCGCCTTGTGTTTTGCCTGCCGATGCGGTTGAACGGCTCGAAGGCCCGCTTCCGGCCACCCCTCTTTTTCCGGTCATTCCATGCGTCTGTCCCGTTATTTTCTCCCGATCCTGCGCGAAACGCCCAAGGAGGCGGAGATCGCTTCGCACCGCCTGATGCTGCGCGCCGGTCTGGTGCGTCAGGAGTCGGCGGGGATCTATGCGTGGCTGCCGCTCGGCCTGCGCGTGCTCAATAAAGTGACGGCGCTGATCCGCGAGGAGCAGAATCGCTCCGGCGCGGTCGAATTGCTGATGCCCACCATCCAGTCGGCGGACCTGTGGCGCGAGTCGAATCGCTACGAGGCCTACGGCAAGGAAATGCTGCGCATCAAGGATCGGCACGACCGGGAAATGCTGTTCGGCCCGACCAACGAAGAGATGATCACGGAGATCTTCCGGGGCTATGTGCGCTCCTACAAGGATCTGCCGCTGAACCTCTACCACCTGCAATGGAAGTTCCGCGACGAGATCCGTCCGCGCTTCGGCACCATGCGCTCGCGCGAATTCCTGATGAAGGACGCCTATTCCTTCGACGTGGACGAGGCCGCCGCGCGCCACGCCTACAACCGCATGTTCGTCGCCTATCTGCGCACTTTCGCCCGCATGGGCCTGACCTCCGTGCCGATGCGCGCCGACACGGGCCCCATCGGCGGCAATCTCAGCCATGAATTCATCATTCTCGCCTCCACCGGCGAGAGCGAGGTGCATTGCGACAAGACCGTGCTCGACATGCCGATTCCCTCCGCGGACACGGATTTCGACGACGTCGCCGGTCTGCAGAGCATCTTCGACGCTTGGACGACGCCCTATGCCGCGACGTCCGAAATGCATGACGAGGCCGCCTTCGCGGGCGTTCCGGAAGACCGCAAGGTCTCCGCGCGCGGCATCGAGGTGGGCCACATCTTCTATTTCGGCACCAAATATTCCGAGCCGATGAACGCCCGCGTCACGGGCCCCGACGGGCAGGACCGGCCGGTGCATATGGGCTCTTACGGCATCGGCCCCAGCCGCCTTGTCGCGGCGCTGGTCGAGGCCTTCCACGACGAGCAGGGCATCGTGTGGCCGGAGGAGGTCGCGCCCTTCAAGGTCGCGCTGATGAACCTCAAGGTCGGCGATTCGAGCACCGACGCGGCCTGTGAAACCATCTATCGCGCGCTCGGCGCACGCGGCGTCGACGTCCTCTATGACGACCGCGACGACCGGGCCGGCGCGAAATTCGCCACCGCCGATCTCATCGGTCTGCCCTGGCAGGTCATGGTCGGCCCCAAGAGCCTCGCCGAAGGCAAGGTGGAGCTCAAGCGTCGTGCAACCGGCGAGCGCATGCTGCTTTCCGTCGAAGACGCCGTCGTCCGGCTCTCGGCCTGACGCGCATGAGCGAGAGCGCCGCCGAAACCGTCGCCGCTCCCGTCGCCGCCAAGGTCTCGGCGACGCGTCCGTTCGCGGCGTTCGAATGGCTCGTGGCGGGCCGTTATCTGCGCGCGCGGCGGCGCGAGGGCTTCATCTCCGTCATCGCCGGCTTTTCGTTCCTCGGCATCATGCTCGGCGTGGCTACGCTCATCATCGTGCTGTCGGTGATGAACGGCTTCCGCAAGGAACTGCTCGACAAGATCCTCGGCGTGAACGGCCATGTCTTCGTGTCGGGCATGGAGCGCCCGCTCACCGACTTCTCCGACGTGGCCTCCCGCATCGCGGCCCTGCCGGGCGTCACGCTCGCCATGCCGCTGGTGGAAGGCCAAGCTCTCGCTTCGTCCCCCGTGAACGCCGGCGGCATTCTCGTGCGCGGCGTGCGCGAGGAGGACATCAAGCGCGTCCCCTCCATCGCGGGCAACATCCGCATGGGCACGCTGCACGGCTTCGACGAGGGGCAGGGCGTCGTCATCGGCAAACGCCTCGCAGAGCAGCTCTTCCTGCGTCCCGGCGACGGGCTGACGCTGACCGCGCCGCGCGGCCCGCAAACGCCCTTCGGCACCACGCCGCGCGTGAAGACCTATCCCGTCCGCGCCGTCTACGAAGTCGGCATGTCGGAATTCGACTCCGCCTTCGTCTACATGCCGCTCGGCGAAGCTCAGGCCTATTTCGGCCGCGACGGGGACGCGAGCGCGATCGAGGTGTTCCTGCGTGATCCCGACATGGTGGAGGGCGCGCGCGCCGCCATCGATCAGGCCATCGAGCGCCCGGTGATCATCTCCGACTGGCGCATGCGCAACCGCACCTTCTTCGGCGTGCTGCAGGTCGAGCGGAACGTCATGTTCCTCATCCTCACGCTGATCGTGCTCGTCGCCGCCCTCAACATCGTCTCCGGCCTCATCATGCTGGTGAAGGACAAGAGCGCGGACATCGCCATTCTGCGCACCATGGGCGCGACGCGCGGGGCCATCCTGCGCATCTTCCTCATCACCGGCGCCGCCATCGGGGTCGTGGGTACTCTGGCGGGCCTGCTGCTCGGCATCGTCGTCGCGGTCAACGTGGAGACGCTGCGCGACTTCTTCTCGCGCATGACGGACACGAACCTCTTCCCGGCCGAGTTCTACTTCCTTAGCCGGCTTCCCTCGCAGGTCGATCCGCGCGAGGTCGTCACCGTCGTGCTGATGGCGCTGACGCTGTCGCTGCTCGCGACCATCTACCCGGCATGGCGCGCGGCGCGGCTCGATCCCGTCGAAGCCCTCCGGTACGAGTGAGGGGAGCGACATGCCCGAATCCATTCCGCAGCCCGTCCTCTTTCTCTGGCAGATCGAACGCCGCTTCACGGATGCCGAACGCACCATCGACGTGCTTCGGCAGGCCGACCTCGCGATATGGCCCGGCCAGACCGTGGCGCTGATCGCGCCGTCGGGTACCGGCAAATCGACCCTGCTGCAGATCGCGGGACTGCTCGAGAAGCCCGACGCGGGCGAGGTCTATGTCGGCGGCCGGCCGACATTGTCGCTCGACGACGACGGGCGCACCGCCATGCGGCGGGACGAGATCGGCTTCGTCTATCAATCCCACCGCCTGCTGCCGGAATTCACCGCGCTCGAAAACGTGATGATGCCGCAGCTCATCGGCGGACTGGCTCGCGACGAGGCGGCGCAGCGCGCCCGCGAGATCCTCGGCTTTCTCGGGCTCGGGGAGCGGTTGGAACATCGTCCGTCCGAACTCTCGGGCGGCGAGCAGCAGCGCGTCGCCATCGCCCGCGCCGTCGCCAATCGTCCGCGCATCCTGCTGGCCGACGAGCCGACCGGCAATCTCGACCCGAAGACCTCCGCGCGCGTGTTCGACACCCTTTTGGCGCTCACCCGGGTGTCGCGTCTGGCGGCCGTCGTCGCCACCCACAATCTCGAACTGGCGTCGCGCATGGACCGTCGCGTCACGCTTCGCGACGGCGTCGTCGTCGAGCTGGATTAAGTTTTCGTTCACCGTTCGCGAATGCCCCGAAACACGGGGTCTTGCTAAAAGAACAAAACAGGAACACTGTGGCCCTACAACGGAATAAGGGAGAGCTTTAGTGATCACCGCATTCATCGAGGACGTGACCGAACTCGCCGCCATCGGAGCCTTCGTCGCCATGGTCGTCGCCTGGGCGGCCGCCATCTGAGGGTTGTCCACCGATCCGGGCGAGGGGGCTCTGGACCCCGCGCCGAGGATCGCCATGATCGGGACTCTTCATTCGAGGTCATCCCGTGAGTCGCATTCTGTCCGACGTCGGATTTGTGCATTTGCACGTCCACTCCTCCTTCTCGCTGCTGGAGGGGGCGTTGCGGATCGACGACCTTAAAAAGCTCGCGTTGAAGGACCGGATGCCGGCCCTTGCGCTCACCGACACCAACAATCTTTTCGGTGCCCTCGAGTTCTCCGAGAAGATGGCCGGGGCGGGCATTCAGCCCATCATCGGCATCGATCTCGCCGTCGAGATCGGCGACGACCGCGCCCCCGGCCGCGGCCCCGTGGTGCAGGCGCGCCGCCCCACGCTCGTGCTGCTGGCCGCCTCCGCCGAAGGCTACGCCAATCTCATGCGCCTCGGCTCGCGCGCCTATATGAACACGCCGCCGGGCGAGGATCCGCATGTTCTGATCGATGACCTGTTCGCGTCATCGGGCGGGCTCATCGTCCTGACCGGCGGTCCGGACGGCCCCATCGACGGGCCGATGCTTCAAGGCCAAGACGATCTCGCCGAAGCGCGGCTGCGGCGTCTGTTCGACGTGTTCGGCGACCGGCTCTATGTCGAGATCCAGCGTCACGGCGCCGACTCCGAGCGCACGGTGGAGCCGCGCCTGCTGGATCTCGCCTATCGCATGGGGCTGCCCATCGTCGGCACCAACGAGGCCTACTTCTCGAAGCCCGACGATTATGGCGCGCATGACGCCTTGCTGGCCATCGCCGAAGGCCGCGTCGTCGCCGACGAGCAGCGCCGCCGCGTGACGCCCGCACACGACTTCAAGACGCGCGCGGAAATGCTGGAAATTTTTGCGGATTTGCCGGAGGCGGCGGCGAATACCGTCGAAATCGCGATGCGCTGCGCTTTCCGTCCGCGCACGCAGAAGCCGATCCTGCCGCGTTTCACGGCGGGCGACGAGGACGAAGGCGTCGAACTTGACCGCATGGCGCATGAGGGCCTCACCCGCCGCCTCGCCGCGCACGGCATGGCCCCGGGGCTGACGGAAGAAGATTACCGGACGCGGCTCGATTTCGAATTGTCTGTCATCAAACGGATGAACTTCCCGGGCTACTTTCTTATCGTGGCTGACTTTATTCAGTGGGCCAAGGCGCACGACATTCCCGTCGGGCCGGGCCGCGGCTCCGGCGCGGGCTCGCTCGTCGCCTATTCCACCACGATCACCGATCTCGATCCGCTGCGCTTCGGCCTGCTGTTCGAGCGGTTCCTGAACCCCGAACGCGTGTCGATGCCCGACTTCGACATCGACTTCTGTCAGGACCGGCGCGACGAGGTCATCCGCTACGTCCAGCACAAATACGGCACCGACCGCGTCGCCCAGATCATCACCTTCGGCACGCTGTTGGCGCGCGGCGTGATGCGCGACGTCGGCCGCGTGCTGCAGATGCCCTACGGCCAGGTCGACAAGCTCACCAAGCTGGTGCCCCAGAACCCGGCCAATCCGGTCACGCTCGTGCAGGCTATCGAGGGCGAGCCCAAGCTGCAGGCTGCGGCCGATGAAGAGCCCGTCGTCGCGCGCATGCTCGACATCTGCAAGACGCTCGAAGGCCTCTACCGCCACGCCTCGACTCATGCGGCCGGCATCGTCATCGGCGACCGCCCGCTCGACGAGATCGTGCCGCTCTACCGCGACCCGAAATCCGACATGCCCGTCACCCAGTTCAACATGAAATGGGTGGAGCCCGCGGGCCTCGTGAAGTTCGACTTCCTCGGCCTCAAGACGCTGACGGTCCTGCAGACGGCCGTGAAGCTGATCAAGGAAGCGCGCGGCGTCGAGGTCGACCTGTCCGGCCTGCCGCTCGACGACGCGAAGACCTACGAGATGCTCGGCCGCGGCGAGACGGTCGGCGTGTTCCAGGTGGAAAGCGCGGGCATGCGCAAGGCGCTCGCGGACATGAAGGCCGACCGGCTCGAGGACATCATCGCGCTGGTCGCGCTCTATCGTCCGGGCCCGATGGCCAACATCCCAGTCTACAACGCCCGCAAGAACGGCCTGGAGCAGCCCGAATACATCCACGCCAAGCTGGAGCCCGTGCTCCGCGAGACGCAGGGCGTCATCATCTATCAGGAGCAGGTGATGCAGATCGCCCAGCTCCTGTCCGGCTATTCGCTCGGCGAGGCGGACCTGCTGCGCCGCGCCATGGGCAAGAAGATCAAGTCCGAGATGGACGCGCAACGCGAGCGCTTCGTGAAGGGCGCCGTCGAGGGCGGGCTGACGTCCGAGGAAGCGAACGCGATCTTCGACCTCTTGGCGAAATTCGCGGATTACGGCTTCAACAAATCCCACGCCGCCGCCTATGCCGTGGTCTCGTACCAAACGGCCTATCTCAAGGCTAATTACCCGGTCGAATTCATCGCCGCGTCGATGATTCTCGACATGTCGAACACCGACAAGCTCTCCGAATTCCGTCGTGAGGCCCAGCGCCTCGGCATCCGCGTCGAGCCCCCGTCCATCAACCGCTCGGGCGTCGTGTTCGAGGTGCATGAGGGCGCGATCCGCTACGCGCTCGCCGCCGTGAAGGGCGTCGGCCGGCAGGCGGTCGAAAGCATCATCGCCGCGCGCAAGGACGGCCCCTTCCGCGATCTCGGCGATTTCGCCCGGCGGCTCAATCCGCGCATGGTCAACAAGCGCACCATCGAGGGGCTCATCGCGGCCGGAGCCTTCGACGAGATCGAGCCCGACCGCGCCCGCGCCGTCGCCGCCATCGATTCGATCGTGGCGGAGGCCAACCGCTCGCAGGAGCAGGCGGCCGCCGGGCAGGGCGACATCTTCGGCGGCCTCGGCGCGCCCGAACCGCTGCGCATCGGGGCCTATGAGCCGTGGCTGCCGGCGGAGCGCCTGCAACGCGAATTCGACGCCATCGGCTTCTTCCTCACCGGGCATCCGCTGGACGAATACGAGAGCGCGCTGAAGAAGCTCCGTTCGCAGCGCTACACGGAATTCGTGCGCGCCGTGAAGCAGGGCGCGGGCATGGGCCGCGTGGCAGCCACCGTCCTCGACCGGCAGGAGCGTCGCACCAAATCCGGCTCGAAGATGGGCATCTTCTCGCTGTCCGATCAAAGCGGCCAGTTCGAGGCCATCATCTTTTCCGAGGGCCTCAACCAATATCGCGATCTGTTGGAGCCGGGCAGGGCGGTCCTGCTCACGCTGCAGGCCAACGTCGAAGGCGAGGACGTGCGCTCGCGCATCGTCGGCGCGGAGACGTTGGATGCTGCGGCGGCCAAGCTGCCGCAATCGCTCCGCGTGTTCCTGCGCGACGAGAAGCCCATCGCGAGCGTCGCCGAACGGCTGAAGGAGCGCGGGGACGGCGAGGTCATCCTCGTTCTGATGCTCGACGAGGGCCGCCGCGAGGTCGAATTGAAGCTCCCCGGCGGCTACCGCGCCACGCCGCAGGTGGCGGGCGCGCTGAAGGCCGTGCCGGGCGTGATCTCGGTCGAGGCGGCTTAAGGCTCGGACGACGCGCGGGCGCAGCCGAAGATTTCGGCCGCGCGCTTGCGTTTCACCGCGCCTGCGGCTATGACCCCGGCCATCCCACACGCGGAGAAAAGGCTTCGGCCTGTCCGGTGACCGGCAACCCCGGTTCACGTCTTCGCGGAGGTCTGAACCGGAGAACGAACACTATGGCTCTGCCCGATTTTTCCATGCGTCAGCTGCTCGAAGCCGGCGCCCATTTCGGCCACCAGTCTCACCGCTGGAACCCGAAGATGGCGCCCTACATCTTCGGCACCCGCAACAACGTCCACATCATCGACCTGGCCCAGTCGGTTCCGGCGCTGTACCGCGCCCTGCAGGCCGTGTCGGACACCGTCGCCGCCGGCGGCCGCGTGCTCTTCGTGGGCACCAAGCGTCAGGCGCAGGATGCGATCGCCGATGCGGCGCGTCGCTCCGCCCAGTACTACGTCAATTCCCGCTGGCTCGGCGGCATGCTGACCAACTGGAAGACCATTTCCGGCTCGATCCAGCGTCTGCGCAAGGTCGACGAGCTGCTCGCCTCCGGCGCGACCGGCCTCACGAAGAAAGAGCGCCTGATGCTCGCTCGTGAGAAGGAAAAGCTGGACCGCGCTCTCGGCGGCATCCGCGACATGGGCGGCACGCCCGACCTGATCTTCGTGATCGACACGAATAAGGAAGCGCTCGCGATCAAGGAGGCCCAGCGCCTCGGCATCCCGGTCGCCGCCATCATCGACACGAACTGCGATCCGGACGGCATCACCTTCGCCGTTCCCGGCAACGACGACGCCGGCCGCGCGATCTCGCTCTATTGCGACCTCATCGCCCGCGCCGCTCTTGACGGCATCTCGCGCGGTCAGGGCAATTCGGGCGTGGACGTCGGCGCCTTCGCCGCTCCGATCGTCGAAGAGCTTCCCCCGGAAGTGCTCGGCGCTCCCACGGGAGAGGCTTTCGAGCGTCTGGCCGCCCCGCGCGGCGCTCCGGACGACCTCACCAAGCTCGCGGGCGTCGGCCCGCAGCTGGCGGGCAAGCTCAACGATGCCGGCATCTTCCACTACTGGCAGGTCGCCGCCATGACCCCGGCCGATGCGGAAGCGCTCGACACCGAGCTGAAGCTCAACGGCCGCGTCGCCCGCGACGGTTGGTCGGCTTTGGCCCGCGGTCTGCTCGACGCCGAAGCGGCCTGATCGAACCGTTGAAGACCGCTTCATCGAAGCGGAGACACTGATTTTCAGGAACGGCGGCGGCGGCAACTCCGCCGCCGTCCCGTATCCGAACACGAGAGGACGATACCGATGGCGAACATCACCGCCGCAACCGTCAAGGAACTTCGCGAGAAGACCGGCGCCGGCATGATGGACTGCAAGGCGGCGCTCGAAGCGTCGAACGGCGACGTCGAAGCCGCGATCGATTGGCTTCGCACCAAGGGTCTCGCCAAGGCCGCCAAGAAGTCCGGCCGCGTCGCCGCCGAGGGCCTCGTCGGCCTCGCGGTCTCCGGCACCAAGGGCGTGGTCGTCGAGGTGAATTCCGAGACCGACTTCGTCGCCCGCAATGAAGCCTTCCAGGCCCTCGTCCGCAACATCGCGGGCGTCGCGCTTGCCGGCTCGGCGGATGCCGAAGTTCTCAAGTCGGCCGCCTATCCGGGCGGCGGCAAGGTCGAGGAAGCGGTCGCCAACGCCATCGCCACCATCGGCGAGAACATGACGCTGCGCCGCGGCGCTTCGCTGTCGGTCTCGCAGGGCGTCGTCGGCCAGTACATCCACGGCTCCGTCGGCGACGGCCTCGGCAAGATCGGCGTGCTCGTCGCGCTCGAGTCGACCGGCAAGGCGGACGAACTCGCCGCGCTCGGCCGCATGATCGCCATGCACGTCGCTGCGGCGAACCCGCAGGCGCTCGACGCTTCGGGCATCGATCCGTCGGTGCTGGAGCGTGAAAAGGCCGTGTTGGCGGAAAAGAACGCCGGCAAGCCCGCCAACGTGCTCGAAAAGATCGTCGAGAGCGGCCTCAAGACCTACTACAAGGAAGTCTGCCTCCTCGAGCAGTCCTTCATCCACGATCCTTCCAAGACGGTCGCTCAGGCCGTCAAGGAGAGCGAAGGCCGCATCGGCGGTCCGGTCGCGCTGAAGGGCTTCATCCGCTTCGCCCTCGGCGAGGGGATCGAAAAACAGGAATCGGATTTCGCGGCCGAAGTGGCCGCGGCGGCCGGCGGTCAGGCCTGACGAATACCGAAAGGGCGGCACATGGTGCCGCCCTTTTCTTATGAGGGCCCCGTTTCGGCGGGGCATGGCGACAAGACGAAAGGCGCGACGATGGCGGGTTTCAAACGAGTTCTCGTGAAACTGTCCGGTGAAGCGCTTCTTGCACCCGACGGGTACTGGCTCCATCCGCAAACCCTGTCGACGCTGGCAGCCGATCTCGCGGCCGCCTCGCAGTCCGGCTACGAAATTTCGGTCGTCATCGGCGGCGGCAACATCATCCGCGGCGCCAAGGTCGGCGCGGCCGGCTGGATCGACCGGGCCACCGCCGATTCTATGGGCATGCTCGCCACCATCATGAATTCCATCGCGCTGGAAGGCGCGCTCGAAGCCGCCGGTGCGAGCGCACGCACGATGTCCGCCGTCGCGATGCCGACCATCTGCGAGACCTATGCCCGCCAGACGGCGCTTCACCATCTCTCCAAGGGCCGCATCGTCGTGCTCGGCGGCGGCACCGGCAGCCCGTTCTTCACCACCGACACGGCGGCCGTGCTGCGCGCCATCGAGCTCAAATGCGACGCCGTCTTGAAGGCCACGCAGGTGGACGGCGTCTATTCGGCCGATCCGAACAAGGATCCGAGCGCCGTGCGCTTCGACCGGCTCACCCATGACGACGCGATCCGGCAGGATCTGAAGGTGATGGACACCGCGGCCTTCGCCTTGGCCCGCGAGAACCGCCTTTCCATCCTCGTCGGGTCGGCTCATGCTTCCGGTGCGATCACCCGCATCCTGAAGGGTGATGCCCCGGCCACCCTCGTCACCCCTTGAACCCGCCGGCCGGGGGGCTTAATCCCTTCTTACGACACCATCAACGACCGTGGACGACGACACGATGAGCGCGACTTTCGATCTTGCCGACCTGAAGCGCCGCATGCAGGGCGCAATTCAGTCGTTCCGCAACGACCTCGCCAGTCTTCGGACCGGCCGCGCTTCCGCGAACATTCTCGATCCGATCATGGTCGACGCTTATGGTTCGATGATGCCGCTCAATCAGGTGGCCACCGTCAACGTGCCCGAGCCGCGCATGCTCTCCGTGCAGGTGTGGGACCGTTCGATGGTCTCCGCCGTGGAAAAGGCGATCCGCGACTCCGATCTCGGCCTCAACCCGAGCACCGAAGGCCAGACGATGCGCATCCGGATTCCGGAGCTCAACGAGCAGCGTCGTAAGGAAATGGTGAAGGTTGCGCATAAGTATGCGGAAGAAGCCCGCGTCGCGGTGCGCCACGTCCGTCGCGACGGCCTCGATCTCCTGAAGAAGCTCGAGAAGGACGGCGACATGGCGCGCGACGATTTCGAGAAGGCGTCCGAGCAGGTGCAAAAGGCCACCGATCAGTCCGTCGTCGAAATCGATCAGGCGCTGGCTTCGAAGGAAAAGGAAATCATGCAGGTGTAAACCTGCGAACGCGGGGGCCGAGCATGAACGGATCGACCGAAACGGCTTCCCGCTCCGCCCCCGAAGGCGTGCCGCGTCACGTCGCCATCATCATGGACGGCAACGGCCGCTGGGCCGAATCGCGCGGGCTCCCCCGCGCGGAAGGTCATCGTCGCGGTCTCGACGCTCTGCGCCGCACCATTCAAGCCGCCCGCGAACTCGGCATCGGCTATCTGACGGTCTACAGTTTCTCGTCGGAGAATTGGCGGCGTCCGCCGGCGGAAGTCTCCGCACTCCTGATGCTTCTGCGCCGCTTCATTCGTGCCGACACGGCCGACATGCACGCCAAGAACGTGCGGATCCGCTTTATCGGAGACCGCACCGGCCTCGCCGAGGACATCCTGTCTTTGTTCGCCGAATCCGAGCTGCTCACCGAGGCCAATACCGGACTCACTTTGCTCATCGCCTTCAACTACGGCTCGCGCGACGAGATCGTGCGCGCGGCCGTTCAGGCCGCACGCGACGTGGCCGAGGGACGGTTGCCGATCGAAGCGCTCGACGACGCCGCCTTGTCCGCGCGTCTCGACACGGCCGGCATCCCCGATCCCGACCTCGTGATTCGGACATCCGGGGAAATGCGGCTGTCCAATTTCCTGCTGTGGCAGGCCGCCTATGCCGAATTCGTCTTCTCGCCCGTGCGCTGGCCGGAATTCGAGCGTCGCGATCTCGAGGATGCCATCGACGAGTATCGCCGCCGCGATCGGCGCTACGGCGGCCTGACGGTCGTGGGAGCACAGCCGTAATGGCATCCGCCGCCGTTCCGGGCGCGCGCTCCGAACTCGCCGCGCGGGTGGCGTCGGGCGTCGTCATGGCGGGCGTGGCCGTGGGCACCGCGATCTTCGGCGGTTGGCCCTTCGCGCTGTTCTGGACGGCCGCGGGCGTCGTCGCCGCACGGGAATGGCTCGGCCTCATCGGCGTAGAAGGTCGCCGTCGCGATCTCATATGGCTCGCGATGGGCGCGGCCGTCGCGGCGGGCGGCGTCCTGGCCGAAACCGCCGGCCGCCTTTCGCCGGGCCTGATGATCCTGCCGCTCGTCGGAGGCCTCTTCGCCGCGGCCGCCGTTCCCAAGCCGGTACCGCGCGCATGGGCCGCGTTCGGCGGCCTCTATGCCGGCCTCATCGCCGTCGTGCCCGTCGCGCTGCGGGCCGATCCCGCTCACGGGCTTGTGGCGATCCTCTGGATCTTCGCCGTCGTGTGGGGCAGCGACATCGCCGCTTACTTCGTCGGCCGTTCGGTCGGCGGGCCGAAATTGTGGCCGAGCGTTTCACCCAAGAAAACGTGGTCCGGCTTCGTCGGCGGGCTCGTCGCCGGCGTCGGCGCGGCGTTCCTCGTCGTGCGCTTCGGCGGAGCCGCCGCGGGGCAGGGCTGGTTTACGGGCGCGGCGCTGTTGGCGCTCAGTCTGGTGGCCTCTCTTACGTCCGCGGGGGGCGATCTCTTCGAGTCGGCGATGAAGCGCCGCTTCGGCGTCAAGGATTCGGGGCACCTCATTCCCGGCCACGGCGGCGTGCTGGACCGGCTCGATTCCTTCGTCGCCGTCTGCGCGCTGCTGATGCTCGCTGCGGCCGCGGGTCTATTCGGGGGCGACGTTCTGCAATGAAATCTCTGGTGATCTTGGGCGCGACCGGTTCCATCGGCACGTCCACGCTCGACATCGTCCGCATCCACCCCGACCGTTACCGCATTTCGGCCGTCGCCGCGGGCAGCGACGTCGCCGGACTTGCCGCCGTCGCGCGCGAGTTCCGCGTCGATTTCGCCGCCGTCGGCGACGCCTCGCTCGGCCCCGCGCTTGCGGAAGCGCTCGCGGGCACGGGCATCGCGAGCGGGGCGGGGGAGGCGGCCGTCATCGAGGCGGCGCTGCATCCGTCCGATCTGGTCATCGCCGCCATCGTCGGCACGGCTGGCGTGCGTCCCACCTACGCGGCCGTTGCCGCAGGGCGGCGCATCGCGCTCGCCAACAAGGAGTGCCTCGTCTGCGCCGGCGCGGAATTCATGCGCAAGGCCCGCGAGACCGGGGCGGAGGTTCTTCCTCTCGATTCCGAGCACAACGCGATCTTCCAAGCTCTGGGGCGGCACACCGCCGCCGAGATCGACCGCATGACGCTGACGGCCTCCGGCGGGCCGTTCCGCACCTGGGACGCGGCGCGCATCGATGCCGCCACCCGCGCCGAGGCGTTGGCGCATCCCAATTGGTCGATGGGCGCGAAAGTCACCATCGACTCGGCCTCCATGATGAACAAGGGCTTGGAGCTGATCGAGGCGCATCATCTGTTCGGCGTCGCGGCGGACCGGCTCGACGTGCTCGTCCACCCGCAAAGCATCGTCCACGGCCTCGTGTCCTTCGTCGACGGATCGGTCACGGCGGGGATGGCGGTGCCGGACATGCGGGTGCCCATCGCGCATTGCCTGTCGCATCCCGAGCGCATCCGTTCCGGCGCTCGCACGCTCGATCTGGCCGCCATCTCGCGGCTGGACTTCCTCGAGCCCGATCCCGTCCGCTTCCCTGCACTCCGCCTTGCGCGCGCCGCTCTGGCCGACGGCGGCATCATGCCGACGGTTCTCAACGCGGCCAACGAGATCGCCGTGGCGTCGTTTCTGGAGGGCCGCTGCACCTTCGGCAGCATTCCGCGCACGGTCGAGGCGATGCTCGAGCGGTTCGCGCGTTCCAATTCCAAGCCCGCCCATCTCGACGATTGGCTGGAGGTGGACCGCAGCGTGCGGCGCGAGACGGTTGGACATGAGCGGTCGGCCGCCCCATATCCTGCACATTGATCCTGCAGGATCGCACCGTTCTTCGCTCCCGGAGCATTGCCCTCGATGTCGTTCCTGGCCGACCTGCCCACGATGCTGCTGAGTTACGTCGTGCCGTTCATCGGCCTTCTGGTCGTCATCGTGTTCGTGCACGAATACGGTCATTTCAAAGTCGCGCGGATGGCGGGCGTCACGGTCGAAACCTTCTCCATCGGTTTCGGCAAGGAGCTTTGGCACCGGTATGATTCCCACGGCACGCGTTGGCGCATCGCCGCCGTTCCGCTCGGGGGGTACGTCAAATTCTTGGGCGATGCCGACGCCGCGAGCACGCCGGACGGCGAAGCCGCCGCGCAGCTGACGCCGGAGCAGCGCAAGCGCACCCTGCAGGGCGCGACCTTGCCGCGCCGCACCGCCATCGTCGCCGCGGGCCCGCTCGCCAACTTCCTTCTGGCGGCGCTTCTGTTCTCCGGCGACGCCTACATCAACGGCACGAAGGGGTGGGGCACCCTCGCGGGCGACGTCGTCGCCTCGGGTGCCGCCGATGTCGCGGGCGTGCGCAAGGGCGACCGCATCGCCTCTGTGGACGGCCGCGACGTGCGCTACTTCACCGAGCTGCAGAAAGCGATCGCGGAACGTCCCGGCGAGCCGATCAGCGTCGGCATCGAACGCGACGGCCGCGTGCTGTCCGTCGCCATGACGCCGGGCACGCGCTCCGTTCCGGGTCTTCTCGGCCCCGGCAAGGCAGGCTTCATCGGCGTCCGCCCGGATGCGACCGAGGCCAACATCGTCCGCGACTCCTATGACTTCGTGGACGCCGTCGGCTACGGCTTCGTCCATACCGGCAAGATCATCGGCGAAAATGCGCGCGGCTTCGCGATGTTGCTGTTCGGCGCGGGCTCGTTCGACGATCTCGCGGGGCCGTTTACGTTGGCGCGCCTGTCGGGAGACTCTCTGCGCGACGGCATCGCAACATTCGTCAAGTTCGTGGCCGTCATTTCCATCGCCATCGGCTTCGTCAACTTGTTGCCTGTGCCGATGCTCGACGGCGGACATCTGATGTTCTATGCGCTGGAAGGCATTCGCGGAAAGCCCTTGGGCGAGCGTGCTCAGGAAGTCAGCTTCCGCGTCGGCTTCGCCGTCGTCATGTCCTTGATGGCCTTGGGCATCGTCAGCGATCTATTGCGTAAGTTCGGCGCTTAATCTCAAATTAAGTGTCTTAAGCGACACGCCCCGACGAATCTTTCGTCAATGGCGTGTCAACCGTTTGCACGATCGATAAAACTCGGTAGAAGCTGAAGCCTGATGGAAGAGTGCCGCCTCCCTGCGGGGGCACTCGATACAATGACAGGGTTGCCCGAATGACTCGCGAGAACTTCGACAAGCGTAAACTGGGCCGGACCGCACTTTCCGCGGCCTTCGGCATGGCGGCGCTCTTGGCGGGGACTGCGGCGGCTCTCGCACAGTCCGTCGTCGTGCAGGGCAACAAGCGCGTCGAAACGGAGACCATCCGTTCCTACGTCACCGGCCAGTCGCCTGAAGAGGCGCGTCGTGACCTGGTTGCGACCGGCCTGTTCTCCAGCGTGGACGTCGCGCGTCGCGGCGGCTCCATCGTCGTCACGGTCCGCGAAAACGAGGTCATCAACCGCGTCGTTTTCGAAGGCAACAAGAAGATTAAGGGCGAAGTGCTCGAAGGCGAACTGCGCTCCAAGGCGCGCGGCCCGTTCAGCAAGCCCCAGCTCGATGCCGACGTGGCGCGGGTGAAGGAAATCTACCAGCGTTCCGGCCGCGGCAACGCGCAGGTCACCGCGCGCACCGTGCAGCTTGAAAACGGCCGCGTCGACGTGGTGTTCACGGTCGTCGAGGGCGACAAGACCGGCGTCAAGGAAATCGACTTCGTCGGCAACAAGGCGTTTTCGGACGGCCGCCTGCGCGACCAGATGTCGACCACCGAGAGCAACTTCCTCTCCTGGCTGAAGACGTCCGACGTCTATGATCCGGACCGCATCGCCGCCGACCTCGAGCAGGTCCGCCGCTACTACCTGAAGAACGGCTATGCCGACTTCCGCGTCGTCTCTAACGACGTGCGCTACGACGATGCGAAGGCCGGCTACATCGTCACGATCACCGTCGAAGAGGGCGCGCAGTACCGCGTCGGCGCCGTCGGCGTCGATTCGCGCATCCCCGACATCGATTCCAACCGTCTGCGCTCGCTGGCGAAGACCTCGGCGGGCGACGTCTACAACGCCGAGGCGGTCGAGAAGACGCTCGTCGCGATGACGACGGAAGCCGCCTCCCGCGGTTACGCCTTCGCTCAGGTCCGCCCGAGCGGTCGTCGCGACGCAGCCGCCTCCACCATCGACCTGACCTTCGTCGTCGAAGAGGGTCCGCGCGTTTACGTCGAGCGCATCAACGTGCGCGGCAACACCCGCACCCGCGACTACGTCATCCGCCGCGAATTCGATCTCGGCGAGGGCGACGCCTACAACAAGGTGATGGTCGACCGCGCCGAGCGTCGCCTGAACAATCTCGGCTTCTTCAAGACCGTCCGCATCACCAACGAGCCGGGCTCCACGCCCGACCGCGTCGTCGTGAACGTGGACGTCGAGGATCAGCCCACCGGTCAGTTCTCGATCGCGGGCGGCTACTCCACGGCGGAAGGCTTCATCGGCGAAGTCGCCGTCGCCGAGCGCAATTTCCTCGGTCGCGGCCAGTTCGTTCGTCTCGCCGGCTCCATGGGCGAATACAGCAAGGGCATCGAGTTCTCGTTCACCGAGCCCTACTTCATGGAGAAGCGCATCGCCGCCGGCTTCGACCTGTTCTCGAAGATCAGCGACAACACGCGCTACGCCCGTTACGAGTCCCGCAATACGGGCGGCACGGTTCGCGCCGGTCTGGCTTTGACGGAAGAGGTCAGCACGCAGCTGCGCTACTCGCTGTTCGAGCAGAAGATCTCGATCCCGAACACGTCGTCGCGGCCGTACAACGACTGTACCGCTCCGCTCTCGGGAACCGGCACCTATCCGAACTGCATCGACAACGGCGAAGCATCGCTTGCGCTGAAGGAAGCGTCGGGCCGGTCGATGACGTCGATGGGCGGTTACACGCTCGCCTACAACACGCTCGACAACACGCGTAACCCGCGTTCCGGCCTCTATGCCGAAATCAAGCAGGACGTCGCCGGTCTCGGCGGCGATGCCCGCTACGTCCGCTCCACGGCGGAAGCGCGCGTCTATCATGAAATCGTCGAGGACATCGTCGGCGTCGTGAAGGCGCAGGGCGGCTACCTGCTCGGCGACGATCTGCGCATCATCGACAACTTCTTCATGGGTCCCAACCTCGTTCGCGGCTTCGCCCCGTCCGGCATGGGCCCGCGCGACATCTCGGTCGATCCGCGCAACAACGCACTCGGCGGCACCACCTATTTCGGCGGCAGCACGGAAGTGCAGTTCCCGATCTTCGGCATGCCCCGCGATCTCGGCATGCGCGGCGCAGTCTTCGCCGATGCCGGCACGCTGTTCGGCTATGAAGGCAAGGAAGACTTCCGGTCCGTCATCGGCGGCAATTGCAGCGGCTCGGGCTACCAGTCCTGCATCACCGTCCGCGACGAGAAGACGATCCGCTCCTCCGTCGGCGCCAGCTTGATCTGGTCGTCGCCGCTCGGCCCGATCCGCTTCGACTTCGCCAAGCCCTTGTCCAAGGACACCTACGACCGGACGCAGTTCTTCCGGTTCTCGGGCGGCACCACCTTCTGATCCCGATCGGCCCGCTTCGGCGGGCCGATCTTCTTTGCGGGTATCCATGTCCGAAGCCGTGTTCTTCCATCCGGCCCGCGTCTTCAGCGTGGCCGAAATTGCCGCCATGGTCGGCGCGCCCCTCCCGGAGGGTGCTGACGGTTCACGCGAAATTCATTCGGTCGCCGCCCTCGACAGGGCCGGCCCGCGCGATCTCGTCTTTCTCGAAAACCCGCGCTATGCGGATGATCTCGACGGCACGGCCGCAGCCGCCTGCCTCGTCGCGCCGAAATATGCAGCGCGCGTTCCCGCCGGCACGATCGCGCTCGTTACGGCCAAGCCCTACCACGCGGTCGCGGCGTTTTTGGCGGCCCTGTTCCCGGAGGCCATGAAGCCGGGCTCGCTCTTCGGTTCGGACGGCGTCGCACCCGGCAGCACGGTCCATCCCTCCGCGCGTTTCGAGCAAGGCGTGACGGTCGATCCGGGCGCGGTGGTCGGCCCCGGCGCGGAAGTCGGCTCGGGCACCGTGATCTGCGCCAACGCGGTCATCGGCCCCGGCGTCAAGATCGGCCGCAATTGCTCCATCGGGCCGTCCGCATCCGTGATGCACACCTTGATCGGCAACAACGTGATCATCCACGGGGGCGCGCGGATCGGGCAGGACGGTTTCGGCTTCGCCATGGGGCCGCAGCATCTCAAGGTGCCGCAGGTCGGCCGCGTCGTCATTCAGGACAACGTCGAAATCGGTGCAAACACCTCGATCGACCGCGGCGCGAACCGCGATACGATCATCGGCGAAGGCACGAAAATCGACAATCTCGTGCAGATCGGCCACAACGTCGTCATCGGGCGGCATTGCGTCATCGTCGCTCAGGTCGGCATTTCCGGTTCCACGACGCTTGAAGACTACGTTGTTCTCGGCGGACAGGTCGGCGTCGTCGGCCATGCCCGCATCGGGACGGGCGCGCAGATCGCGGGCGCCAGCAACATCGCGGGCGACGTGCCTGCGGGCGTGCGTTACGGCGGCACGCCGGCCAAGCCGATACGACAATGGTTCCGCGAGGTCAGTATCCTCGCTTCGCTTGCCAAAAAGGGTGGCGCGGGAGACAAGTCGCGAGACGACGGCACGGCTTGAGTTCGGCCCGCCTGCGACGCATGGAGTAGAAATCGATGAACGAGACGGTCCCGGTTGCGCTTGATTCTGCGGACATCATGCGGGTGCTCGAATTGCTTCCGCACCGCTATCCGTTCCTCCTCGTCGACAAGATCCGTGACATCAACGGCGATGAGTCCTGCGTCGGCATCAAGAACGTTACGATCAACGAGCCGCAATTCATGGGGCATTTCCCCGGCCGGCCCGTCATGCCGGGCGTCATGATCATCGAGGGCATGGCCCAGACCGCGGGCGCGATCTGCGTCGCGTCCAAGCCCGGCTCTCAGCGTCCGAAGGTCGTGTATTTCATGACCATCGACAACGTGAAGTTCCGCAAGCCCGTCGTTCCGGGCGATGTGGTCGAGTATCACCTCACCAAGATCAAGCAGCGCGCCAATATGTGGTGGTACCACGGCGACGCGAAAGTCGACGGCAAGGTCGTAGCGGAAGCCGATCTCAGCGCCATGCTCGTGATGGATTGATGAGCATGACAGGCATTCATCCTCTCTCGGTCGTCGATCCCTCCGCCAAAATCGGCGAGGGCGTGGTCGTCGGTCCGTTCTGCACCGTCGGTCCCGACGTCGTGCTCGGCGACGGTTGCGAACTTCTCAGCCACGTCGCCGTTTGGGGCCGCACCACCGTCGGCGCGCGGACCCGGATCTTCCCCTTCGCCTCGATCGGACATCAGCCGCAGGATCTCAAATTCCACGGCGAGCCTTCCACGCTGTCCATCGGCGAGGACTGCATGATCCGCGAAGGCGTGACCATGAATCCGGGCACCGAAGGCGGCGGCCTCGTCACCGAAATCGGCGACCGTTGCGTCTTCCTCGCCAATTCGCATGTGGCGCATGATTGCCGCATCGGCAACAACGTCATCTTCTCGAACAACGTGATGCTGGCCGGCCATTGCCGCGTGGGCGATTTCGCCATCATCGGCGGCGGCGCGGCCGTGCATCAGTTCTGCCGAGTCGGGGCGCATTCCTTCATCGGGGGACTGTCCGCAGTCGAAAACGACCTGATCCCCTACGGCATCGCCATCGGCAACCGTGCGCATCTCGCCGGCCTCAACATCGTCGGCCTCAAGCGCCGCGGTTTTCCGCGCGAGGTCATCCACGAGATCCGCCGCGCCTATCGCCTCCTGTTCGCCGACGAGGGCACGTTGCAGGAGCGCGTGGAAGACGTCGCGGCCGAGTTCTCGGCGCATTCGACCATCCACGAAATCCTCGACTTCATCCGCCAGGGCGGCGAACGCTCGATCTGCACGCCGCGCGACGCGCACGAGAGCTGACATGGCCGTCGGCCCGCCGCGCCGCATCGCCGTCATCGCCGGAGGCGGGGCCTTTCCGCGCGAGGTGGCGCAGTCGATGCGTCGGGCGGGCTTCGATCCCTCCATCGTCGCGTTGCGCGGGTTTGCGGAGCGGGAGACCCGTTCCGTCGCGGCGGCGGTCGTGGACATGCTCGATCCGGCCGGGCTCGTCGCCAAGCTTGGGACGCTCGCGCCCGAAGCCGTCGTCTTGGCCGGCGGCGTGCTGCGCCCCGGGCCGATGGCCCTCGCATCCGCTTATTCCGCCTTCCGCAACCGCGCGGACATCGCGCGCTTCATGTCGCGCGGCGACGACGGGCTGCTGCGCGAGGTCATCGCCTTTATCGAGGAGCGCGGTTGGCCCGTGCTCGGGATCGATGCCGTGGCTCCCGATCTTCTCGCGCCCGAAGGCGTCATGGGTGCGGTATCGCCCTCGCCGGAGCACCGCGCCTCGGTCGCCTGCGGAGCGGCTTGTCTCGACGCCGTTTCGTCGTTCGACGTCGGGCAGGCCGTCGTCGTGGCGGGCGCCCGGATCCTCGCGGTCGAAGGGCCGGAAGGCACCCGGGCGATGCTGGAGCGTGTTGCCGTCATGCGCCGCAAGGGGCGGCTCCGGCGGGACGATCCGCCCGGCATCCTCGTCAAGGCCGCGAAACGGGAGCAGGATCGGCGCGTCGATCTGCCCGCCGTCGGTCGCCTGACCGTGGGCGAAGCCCGCAAGGCGGGGCTCGCCGGAATTGCCGTCGCCGCAGGCGACGTGGTCATGATCGACCGCGCCGCCATGGTCCGCGAGGCGGACGCGGCGGGTCTCTTCGTGCTCGGGGTGAGGCGATGACTGGTTCCGCGCCTCTCGTCGTCGGGATGATCGCGGGCGAAGCCTCGGGGGATCAGCTCGGCTTCAAGCTGATGCAGGCGGTCCGCGCGCGGGCCGGCCGTGAGGTCCGCTTCGTGGGCGTCGGGGGCGAGCGTATGGCGGGCGAGGGGCTCGCGAGCGCTTTTCCGCTCTCCGACATCGCCGTGATGGGAATCCTGCCGGTTTTGGCGCGTCTTCCCACTGTTCTCCGCCGGATCGGCGACGCTGCGCGCGTCATCATCGACGCGCGGCCGGACGTGCTCGTCGTCATCGACAGCCCGGATTTTACCCATCGCGTCGCCAAAAAGGTGCGCAAGGCGCTGCCGGACCTGCGGATCGTCGATTATGTCAGCCCCAGCGTATGGGCTTGGCGGCCGGGGCGGGCCAAGGCCATGCGCGCCTATACCGATCACGTGCTGGCGCTTCTGCCGTTCGAGCCTGCGGCGCATGAGCGGCTGGGCGGTCCCGCGTGCACCTATGTCGGCCATCCGCTGACCGAGCGGCTGGCGGAATTGCGCCCGAACGCGGAGGAATCCGCGCGCAGGGCGGCCGATCCGCCGGTTCTGCTCGTCCTCCCCGGCAGTCGCCGTTCCGAGATCGCGCGGTTGATCGAGCCCTTCGGCGAGGCCGTCGGCCGCATCGCCGCGGCGCGGGGCGGCAATGTCGAGGTGGTCATTCCGGCCGTCGCCCATCTCGAAGCGGAAATCCGGGAAAAGGTCTCCGGATGGGCGGTTTCGCCCCGCATCGTGACCGGGGAAGCCGCCAAGCTCGCGGCCTTCCGTTCCGCCCGCGCCGCCTTGGCCGCGTCCGGAACCGTGACCTTGGAACTGGCGCTCGCGCAGGTTCCCATGGTGGTCGGCTACCGCGTGTCGAAGCTCGAGGAGCAGCTCAAATACCTGATCACCGTCTCCTCGATCGTGCTGCCGAACCTCATCCTTGGTGAGAACGCGATCCCCGAATTGCTCCAGGCGGAGTGCAGCCCCGAGCGGCTCGCCGAGGCGGTTTTGCCGCTGTTGGAGGACGGCCCCGAACGGGCCCGACAGCTCGCCGCGCTGGCTCGCCTCGACGCGCTGATGGCGACGGCCGCGCCGCCGAGCGAGCTTGCGGCCGAGATCGTATTGCGATCGGCGCGGGCCGTGTGAACTCCTGAAAGTTGTAATGATCACGCGAAAAAGGGGCCTGTTAAGGCCCCTTTTCAGCTTGAATAAGCGTGGATTTCGGTTCGAGTGAACCGATGTTTCAGCGCTGCGTGATCGACACGTAATCGCGCTGGGGTTCGCCCGTATAGAGCTGGCGGGGACGGCCGATGCGCTGGCCCGGATCTTCGATCATTTCCGACCACTGCGCGATCCAGCCGACGGTGCGGGCGAGGGCGAACAGCACGGTGAACATCGAGGTCGGGAAGCCCATCGCCTTCAGCGTGATGCCCGAATAGAAGTCGATGTTCGGGTAGAGCTTCTTCTCGACGAAATAGGGGTCCGACAGCGCGATGCGCTCCAGCTCCATGGCGACCTGAAGCAACGGGTCGTCCTTGATGCCGAGTTCGCCGAGCACTTCATGCGTGGTCTTCTGCATGATCTTGGCGCGCGGATCGTAGTTCTTGTAGACGCGATGGCCGAAGCCCATCAGGCGGAACGGGTCGTTCTTGTCCTTGGCGCGGGCGACATATTCCGGGATGCGGTCGACCGTGCCGATCTCTTCGAGCATGTGCAGCGCGGCTTCGTTGGCGCCGCCATGAGCGGGACCCCAGAGGCAGGCGATGCCGGCGGCGACGCAGGCGAACGGGTTCGCGCCGGAGGAACCGGCAAGACGAACCGTCGAGGTCGAGGCGTTCTGCTCATGGTCCGCATGCAGCGTGAAGATGCGGTCGAGCGCGCGGGCGAGGATCGGGTTCGGCTTGTACTCTTCGCAGGGGACCGCGAAGCACATGCGCAGGAAGTTCGAGGAGTAATCGAGCGAATTCTGCGGATACACGAAGGGCTGACCGATCGAGTATTTGAAGGCCATCGCGGCCAGCGTCGGCATCTTCGCGATCATGCGCATGGAGGCGACCATGCGCTGATGCGGGTCCGAAATGTCGGTCGAGTCATGATAGAAGGCGGAGAGCGCGCCGACCGAGGCGACCATGACGGCCATCGGATGGGCGTCGCGGCGGAAGCCCTGGAAGAAGCGCATCATCTGCTCGTGCACCATCGTGTGGCGCGTGACGCGGTAGTCGAAATCGGCCTTCTGCGCCGGGGTCGGCAGCTCGCCGTAGAGCAGGAGGTAGCAGGTTTCGAGGAAGTCGCCGTGCTCGGCCAGCTGCTCGATGGGGTAGCCGCGATACAGCAGAACGCCTTCGTCGCCGTCGATATAGGTGATCTTGGACTCGCAGCTCGCCGTGGAGGTGAAGCCGGGGTCATAGGTGAACATGCCCGTCTGGGCATACAGCTTCGCGATGTCGACGACGCTCGGGCCGATGGTGCCCGCCTTGACGGGCATCTCGACCGTCTTGTCCGAGACGGTAATGGCGGCGGATACGGTCATGACGGAATCCTCAAGCAGAAGTTGACGCCGGCTCGCCCCGTTCGGACGTCTTCCCGAACCGCCGGAATTCCCGGCTTTTCGGGGGGCTTTTCGGCATGGCCGAACCGCCCGTGCGCCTTTCACGGTTTTCGCGGAAGCTCCGACGTTGCTAGCCCAATTCAAACGGGCATTCAACCGCACCTAAAGACGGGCGGACCCGCGTTCAGGCCGGGACGGCCGCGATCTGATCGCGAAGGCGCGCAAGGCTTTCTTCGCGGCCCAAAACGGCCATCACGTCGAACAATCCGGGGGAGGTCGAGCGCCCCGTGAGGGCTGCGCGCAGGGGCTGGGCGATCTGCCCCAGTTTCGCTCCGGTGGCTTCCGCTTCCTCGCGCACGGCCGCCTCGGTGGCCGCGGCGGTCCATTCCGGCAGAAGCTCGAGCCGGGGCAGGATGCCTGCAAGCCGGGTGCGGCCGCCGTCGTCGAGCAGCCCCTGCGCCTTGGCTTCCATCGCGAGCGGACGGCTCGCATAGAGGTAATAGGCGCCGTCGACCAATTCCACGAGGGTCTTGGCACGCTCCTTCAGCCCCGGCATCGCGGCCAGGAACTTGGCGCGAAGGTCGGCGTCGAACGCGGTCGGCCAGCCGCGTTCCGCGCCGATGAGCGGCAGCAGACCTTCGATGGCGGCCACGAGCGTCTCGTCGTCGGAGGCGCGCATATAGTGGCCGTTGACGTGTTCGAGCTTGGCGAAATCGAAGCGCGCGGGCGACCGGCCGATGGCGTCGAGATCGAACAGCGCGATCATCTCGTCGGTGGAGAAGAACTCCTGATCGCCGTGGCTCCAGCCGAGGCGCACGAGGTAGTTGCGCAAGGCGGCCGGCAGATAGCCCATGGCCTGATAGGCCTCGACCCCCAACGCGCCGTGGCGCTTGGACAGCTTGGCCCCGTCCGCGCCGTGAATGAGCGGGATGTGGGACATGCTGGGCACGTCCCAGCCGCAGGCCTGATAGATCTGCGTCTGGCGCGCGGCGTTGGTGAGGTGGTCGTCGCCGCGGATGATGTGGGTGACGCCCATGTCGTGATCGTCGACGACGACGGCGTGCATATAGGTCGGGTTGCCGTCCGAGCGCAGCAGCACGATGTCGTCGAGATCCTTGTTCTGCCAGCTCACGCGGCCCTGCACGCGGTCTTCGACCACGGTCTCGCCTTCGAGCGGGGCCTTGAGGCGGATGACGGGCTTGACGCCGGCGGGGGCTTCCGACGGGTCGCGGTCGCGCCAGCGGCCGTCATAGCGCATCGGGCGGCCCTCGGCTCGGGCCTTCTCGCGCATCTCGGCAAGCTCTTCCTGCGAGGCATAGCAGTGATAGGCCTTGCCCTGTGCCAGCAGCATTTCCGCCACTTCGCGATGCCGCTCGGCGCGGGAGAACTGATAAACGACGTCGTCGTCCCACGTGATGCCGAGCCATTTCAGCCCGTCGATGATCGCCTGAATCGCCGGCTCGGTGGACCGCTCGCGGTCCGTATCCTCGATGCGCAGCAACATCTTGCCGCCGAAACGCTTGGCGTAGAGCCAATTGAACAGGGCCGTGCGCGCGCCGCCGATATGGAGGTAGCCGGTGGGCGAGGGGGCGAAACGCGTGACGACGGGAGCGGTCATAGGACCCTCTGCAGCTTCGGGTTGTTCGATCGGTGAAACACGACCCGGCGGTGCCGGCCGGGTCGAGGGGCCTCCTCTAGCATCGGAAGCGGACGAGGTTAAGGGCACCCGCGATGTTCGGCGACGAACGAGGCGTCGGAAACGAGGGACCGGCGCGGATCGCGTCCGCCCCGCCGCGGCTGCGTGCGCTGCTCGCGGGCGACATTGCGCTGCGGGACGTCCTTGCGGGGTGGATCGCGCGGGAGGAAGCCGCACGTCGGCCATTTCTGTGGCTCGCGCCCGCAATGATGCTCGGCGTGGCGTTCTATTTCGCGTCGGAGACGGAGCCGAGCGGATGGATCGCGGTGCCGGGCCTCGTGCTCGGGCTTGCCGCAGCTGTCGCGCTGCGTGACCGCAGCCGCTCCGGGTTTGCGGCGGCATTGGCCTTGGCGGCGGTGTCGGCCGGGTTTCTCTCCGCGACGGCGAGGACCGCCTCGGTCGCCGCGCCGGTGCTCGCGGAAGGGCGGGCGGGGCGCATCGAGGGCATCGTCGAGGAACTCGACCCGCGCGGCGCGGGCGCACGGCTGCTGGTGAGGCCGACGGCCATCCAAGGACTGCCGGAAGCGGTGCTGCCCTATCGCATCCGCGTCGGCGTGACGAAAATGCCGGACGTGGCGGCCGGCGACCGCATCGCCGCGACGGGGCGTTTGTCGCCGCCGCCCTCGGCCGTGCGGCCCGGGGGATATGACTTCTCGCGCGACGCCTATTTCAAACGCATCGGGGCGGTGGGCTCCTTGGCGGGCGCGGTGGACGTTCTGCCGCCCGTGCCGTTGCCGCTCGATCTGCGCGCCGTCGCCGCACTCGACCGTTTCCGCAACGCGCTGACGCTGCGCATCGCGGAGACGATCGGCGGGCAGAAGGGGGCCGTCGCTGCGGCGCTGGTGACGGGCAAGCGCGGGCTGATCGACGAGGAAACCAACGAGGCGCTGCGCGCCGCCGGGATCTATCACGTCGTCTCCATTTCCGGGCTGCACATGGCGATTGCGGCCGGGCTCGTGTTCTGGACGCTGCGGATCGGCTTCGCGCTTGCAGGCGGATTGGCGCTGCGTCGGCCGACGAAAAAGTGGGCGGCGGCGGGCGCGATGGTGGCGGCCGTCGTCTACGGCGTGTTCGCGGGCGCGGACGTTGCGACGCTGCGCGCCATGATCATGACGATGGTGTTTTTCGGCGCGGTTCTGGTGGACCGGCAGGTCATCTCGATGCGCAATCTGGCGGTGACGGCGCTGATCCTCCTCGCCTTCGAGCCGGAAGCCCTGTTGAGCCCCGGTTTTCAGATGTCGTTCGCGGCGGTGGCGGCGCTCGTCGCCGTTTACGAGCGCGTGCCCGGTGCGCCGGAGCGGCGCGCGCGGCCCGGCGAGGCGGAGGGACCGCCGCCGGGGCTTTTGCGGCGGGCCTTGCGCGCGGTGCGCGTTGCGGTGGTCGGGATCGTGGTGACCACGCTGGTGGCGGAGGCCGCGACCTCGCCCTTCGCGCTGCATCACTTCCACACCGTGCAGGCCTTCGGGCTGGTTGGGAATGCGCTGGCGCTGCCTTTCGTGTCGCTGATCGTGATGCCAGCGGCCTTCATCGGCGCATTGGCGACGCCGTTCGGGCTCGACGGGCCGATCTGGGCGGCGATGGGCTACGGCGTGGAGGCGATGCTGGCGGTGGCGAAGACCGTGGCGGGTTGGCCGGGGGCGGTGCGCGCGGTGCCCGCGTTCGGGCTGCCGCCGCTGCTGACGGCCTCGGCGGGTTTGCTGATCCTGACCCTGTCGGTTTCGCCCTTGCGGTGGATCGGCGGCGTCGCGGCGGCCGGGGCGGTGGTGCTCGCGCTCGGCTCCGAGCGGCCGGACATATTCGTGGACAGGGGCGGGACGGCCGTCGCGGTGCGCGGCGCGGACGGGCGCATGGTGGTGGCGGGCCGCTCGCTCGGGGCCTTCACGCTGGAGCAATGGCTGCGCGCGGACGGCGACATGCGCGACGTGGACGACGCGACGCTGCGCAAGGGCGTGACCTGCGACCGGGCGCGCTGCACGGCGGCGACGGGGGAGGGACGACGCGTCGTCCTCGTGTTTGATCCCGCCGCGTTCGCGGAAGCATGCAGGCCCGACACGATCGTGGTCACGCCGCGCAGCGCGACGCGCGCATGCGCTGACACCGCCGCCGCGGTGGTGGACCGGCAGACATGGGAACGCGCGGGAGCCGTCGCCTTCATTGCCGGACCGGGCGGCGTGCCGTGGACGCCGAAGATGCTGACGGAACGTGCGCCGGGCGCGGCGCGGGCTTGGACGCCGCGACGGGCGGGGGGATGAGGCCATGCGAGATCGAGGACGTGTCGGAGCGTGGTTCGATGGTTCGAGACGGCGCTGCGCGCCTCCTCATCATGAGGTTTTTCTCACCGCGAGGTCTTTTTCGTGTGCGGTTCGTCGCTCGCGCCGAAACGGTGCATCCCTCGAAAGTGGCGGGCGGACCTGCATGGCGTTCCGCCGTCCCGCGCCCTATGTCTTGCCGATGCCCCTTGAAGAGACCCGTCGTCGCATGATCACCCTTGCAGCCGCCGCCATTGCAGCCCCGGCCTTGGGCCGTCGCGCCTTTGCGGCCGGCGAAGGCGAGGCCGACGTCGCGGTGATCGGAGCGGGTGCCGCCGGAATCGCGGCCGCGCGGGCGCTGACGGATGCAGGCAAGCGCGTGATCGTGCTCGAGGCCCGCAGCCGCGCCGGCGGGCGGGCCCATACGGACCGTTCCCTCGGGATCGGCTTCGACGCGGGCGCGGCCTTCGTGCATTTCGCCGAGCGCAATCCTTGGGTGGAATGGGCCGAACGCCACGGCATCGAACTGCTGCCTTGGAAGGGCTGGATGCATTTTCGGCCCTATTCCGGCGGCCGGGCGCTGGGCGAGGGCTATATGCAGCGCCGCCGCCGGGCGCGTGAAAGCTTCTGGTCGGTCTTGGAGAGCGCCGAGCGGCGCGGACGAGACGCTTCGCTGGCCGAATTGGCGCTGTCGCTGGGCGAGGACGGCACGGTCGCCGTGCGCGACATGGCGCTCCTGTCCATCGGTGAGAACCCGGAACGCGTCTCGGGCTTGGATTACGCGGCGCTTTGGGACGGCAGCGACCGCATCGTGCCGCTGGGTTACGGCACGCTTGTGCAGCGCGCGGCCGAAGGACTGCCGATCCGCTTCGATTGCCCGGTCTCCGCCGTGCATGTCGCGCCGACCCATGTCGAGATCGCCACGCCGGCCGGCGTGCTGCGCGCGGCCGACGTCATCGTGACCGTGCCGCTGGGCGTGCTCGCGGCCGATGCGATTCGATTTACGCCTGGGCTGCCGCTCGAGACCGTGCGCGCCATCGAGGGTCTGTCGATGGGCGCGCTGACCAAGGTGGCCCTGCGCTTCGACGGCGAACGTTTCGACATCGTCCCGGGCGACGATTTCGTCGTGATCGACTTCGCCTCCG
This sequence comes from Hyphomicrobiales bacterium, assembly GCA_027489535.1. Classification (GTDB taxonomy): domain Bacteria; phylum Pseudomonadota; class Alphaproteobacteria; order Rhizobiales; family Beijerinckiaceae; genus JAIXZO01. The sequence continues at coordinate 9,496 of JAIXZO010000020.1, read as the reverse complement.
GCGGGCCGATGACGTTCGAGATGTGGCCGTTCGACCGCGACATCGTGATCGGCACGACGGGCGGCGACACGGGGCGTGCGCTGGGTGCGGCGGGCGGGACGGAAGCGGTCTACGCCGCGCTCGACGCCTTTGCGGGCGTGGTGGGGGCGCGTGCGCGCGACCATTTCGTCGGCGGCCGGTTGGCGGATTGGTGGCACGATCCGCTGTCGCACGGCTCCTATTCCGTCGTGCGGCCGGGCCATCTCTCCGCGCGCGCGGCATTGGCGAAGCCCGTCGCCGGGCGCATCCGATTCGCGGGCGAGGCGACGGCGGGCGGCGCGGCGATGACGGTGGGCGGCGCGGCTCTGGAAGGGCTCAAGGCGGCGCATGCGATCCTCGCCGGGACGCACTGACCCCGCAGGCAACGAAACCTTTACTCCGGCGGGCGCGAAATGACGGCGTTTCGTGGGGTGCCGCATGCGTGTCGATCTTTCCGCCGGGACGGTCTATGAGGGCTGCACGGTCACGCCCATGAACTTTCCCGACGCTTCGCCCACGATCCTCGTCTTCGATTCCGGCCTCGGCGGCCTCAGCGTCCACGCGCATGTGGCGCGGGCGCGCCCGGATGCGCGGATCGTCTACGCGGCGGACGATGCGGGCTTTCCCTACGGCCGCCTGAGCGACGCGGAGCTCGTCGCGCGGGTGACGCTCGTGATGGAGCGGCTGATCGCGCGCGTCGCACCGGACCTGATCGTTATCGCCTGCAACACCGCCTCGACCATTGCGCTGCAGGCGCTGCGCGGGCGTTTCGACGTGCCGTTCGTCGGCACGGTGCCCGCGGTGAAGCCCGCCGCGGCGGCCTCGACCTCGCGGCGGATCAGCGTGCTGGGAACGCCCGGCACGGTGCGGCAGGAATATACCGCCGAGTTGATCCGCACCTTTGCGGGCGACTGCCGGGTGACGCTGGTGGGTGCGCCGCGGCTGGCCGGGCTGGCGGAGGCCTTCATGCGCGGCGAGGCGGTGTCCGACGCGGACCTCGCGGCGGAAATAGCCCCGTGCTTCGTGCGCGACGAAGGCGGCGCGACGGACGTGGTGGCTTTGGCCTGCACCCATTATCCGCTCGTGCTCGCGCGACTCGAAGCTCTCGCGCCCTGGCCCGTCACATGGATCGACCCCGCGCCGGCCATCGCCCGCCGCGTCGTTCAGTTGCTCGGCGAGGCCGTGCCCGGCGTGCCGGCACGCAACGACGCGCGGGCGCTGTTCACCTCCGGACATTCGCTCTCGCCGGGGCTGGAGAGGGTTTTGGCGGAGCGGGGATTGCCGAGCGCTGAGGTGGGAGGCATTCCCGTCTCGGCCGCGGAACGGACTTGCGGCAGACCTGTCGAAGGCGCATCCTGATTGTCTGATTTGAGGAAAGACATTTCACGATGAAGCGCGACATCGATCAGATCGAAGGCGTGATCCGGTCGAGGCTGGCCGAAGAGTATCCGCGCCTCGTCGTGCGCGACGTCCGCGTCAGCGACGGGACCGATATGGATGGTGATCGCGTGCTGCTCGTCGACGTCGTTTTCGCCGGCAGCGAGGACAAGGTGAACGCGGCGGAATTGGTGTCCGTCGTCCGCGTGGTGAGGCCTTCGCTTTTGAAGGCCGAGGAAGATGCATTCCCCATTTTCTCATTCATTTCAGAACAAGATGACCGCGCTGCACCCAACCCACGTAAAGCCGCAGGATCTCGTTGAAGCCGCGAGGCTGCTTGCGAAGGGCGACGGGAAAAAGCCGAAACATGCCTTTCTGAGGCGCTCGGTCAGCACGGCGTATTATGCCATGTTCCATACTTTGGCGCGATGTTGCGCCGACATGCTGATCGGAGCGGGCAGGGAACGCAGCAAGCCGGCATGGACCCAAGTCTATCGCTCTCTCGAGCACGGCTTCGCCAAGAACCAGTGTCAAAGCGCGCGAATTTCATCGTTCCCCAGAGACATTCAGGATTTTGCGCAGCTTTTCGCAACGATTCAGAAGACGCGGCACGACGCGGACTATGATCCGGCGGCACGGTTCAGCCGTTCCTCCGTGCTCGTCGAGGTCGCGCGGGTCGAGGCCGCCATCAGGGCCTTCGACCGCGTGGCGGGAAAGGACAAGCGCGCCTTCGCGGCCTTCGTTCTCTTGAAGGGCCGCCGAGATTGAAGCGGTTCGGTCGTGTTCGTTTGACACCCGCCGACCCCTCCTTTATGTGACGCATCAACGAACGGGCGGGCCTTGCGGCTCGCCCTGTCGTTTGACGCACCCGTGATCCCGTGGCGTACGTGCCTCGCGGATCTGTCGGTCTCCCTTCCGGGGGACAGAGGAGGGCGCGTTCCTCACAACCTTCCTTTTCGAGGAAACGCGATGACCAAGCGCATTCAGGCGAAGCACAAGATCGACCGCCGTCTCGGCCAGAACATCTGGGGCCGTCCCAAGAGCCCCGTGAACAAGCGCGAATACGGCCCCGGCCAGCACGGCCAGCGCCGCAAGGGCAAGATGTCCGACTTCGGCACGCAGCTGCGCGCCAAGCAGAAGCTCAAAGGCTACTACGCCAACATCTCCGAGAAGCAGTTCCGCCGTTACTACGAAGAGGCGATCCGCCTGCGCGGCGACTCCAGCGAGAACCTGATCGGCCTGCTCGAGCGTCGCCTCGACGCCGTGGTGTACCGTTCGAAGTTCGTGGCGACCCCGTTCGCGGCCCGCCAGTTCGTCAACCACGGCCACATCCGCGTCAACGGCAAGCGCGTCAACATCTCGTCCTACCTCGTGAAGGTCGGCGACGTGATCGAGGTGAAGCAGGCTTCCAAGCAGCTCGCCATCGTGCTCGAGGCTTCGACGCTCGCCGAGCGCGACACGCCCGACTACATCGAGGTCGACCACAACAAGATGACCGCCAAGTTCGCGCGCATCCCGCTGCTCGCGGACGTGCCGTACCCGGTCCAGATGGAACCGAACCTGGTCGTCGAGTTCTACTCACGCTGATCGGCCTCGGCCTCGACGATACGAAAAGGGCAGCCTCCGGGCTGCCCTTTCTCGTTTCGGGCCTGCCTTTTCCGTGACGGTCTTCCATCGCGGCGTTTGCACGCCATGTTTGAAGGACCCGCACGACGGCGGCGGGGAACGGGAGAGGGCGTCGCGATGATCCGGTTTTGGAGCGTGTTGGTTCTCGCCTTTTTTCTTTCCGTCGGAGGCGGACGCGTGATGGCCACCGAGGAACCGAAATATCGCGTGCTGGAAAGCGACGGCGCTTTCGAACTGCGGCGCTACGAGCCGCAATTGGCGGCCGAGGTGACGGTTGGCGGGACGCGGGACGAGGCGGTGAATGCGGGCTTTCGCCTTCTCGCGGGTTTCATTTTCGGCGGCAATGAACCGGCCGCGAAGATCGCGATGACCGCGCCGGTGATGCAGGCCCCCGCCACCAAGGGCGCGTCCATCGCCATGACCGCGCCGGTGACGCAGCAGGCGGCGGATGCGGGGTGGCGGGTGCGCTTCATCATGCCCGCCGAATACACGCTCGCGACCTTGCCGAAGCCGAAGGATCCGCGCATCCGCATCGTTCCGGTGCCGGCGCGCACGGTGGCGGCGCTGCGCTTTTCGGGGTTCCGGACCGATGCCGCGATGGAGGAGCAGCGGGCGGAACTTGCGGGCTTCATGAGCCGCAAGGGGCTGAAGCCTACGGGCGAGGCGACCTTCGCCTATTACGACCCGCCGTGGACGCTGCCGTTTCTGCGCCGCAACGAGGTGCTGCAGGACGTGCGCACGCCCTGATGACCCCTCAAACCGGCAAGGCGATGGAATATTTGACCTGATCGAGCGCGAAGCTCGATTCGATGGAGGAGACGCCGTCGATGCGGGTCAGCTTTTCCTTCAGGAAGCGCTCATAAGCGGCGAGATCGGCCACGACCACGCGGAGCAGGTAATCGCGCGGGCCGGTCATGAGGTAGCATTCGAGCACCTCGCGCCAGCCTTGGATGGTGCGCGCGAAGCGGTCGAGATCCTCTTCGCGCTGGCGTTCCAGCTTGATCGAGATGAAGACGCTGACGGGAAGGCCGACGCTGCGCTGGTCGATCATCGCGATGTAGCGCGTGATGACGCCCGCCTCTTCCAGCCGTTTGACGCGGCGGTGGCACGGGGAGGGGGACAGGCCGACCCGCTCGGCGAGGTCCTGCACGGTGGTGCGGCTGTCGGTCTGCAGGACCGCGAGGATTTTGCGGTCCGTTGCGTCGAGTTCGATCATGGGAATGATTTTGCCGTTCAGGTCTCGGGACGGGTAAATTATTCCAAAAATGACGCCGCGTCAGGCAAAGAACGGGAAAAAATGCCGCAAGTCCGGCGTTAGGCTTCATCATCCGAAGGTGGAGACCGACATGCCCCGCTCCGATGCGTCCCTCGCCATGCTGCAGGCCTTGGAAAAGAAGGTGTTGTGGCTGTCCTCCTGGACGATCCACCACGCCAATCACGTGCGCGCCAATCGCGACGGGTTGAAGGTGGGCGGGCATCAGGCGTCGTCCGCTTCGCTCGCGACCATCCTCTCGGCGCTGTATTTCCGCGTACTGCGCCCGCAGGACCGGGTGGCGGTGAAGCCGCATGCGAGCCCGGTGTTCCACGCGATCCAATATCTGCTGGGGCATCAGACGCGCGAGAAGCTGGAGAATTTCCGCGGCTTCGGCGGCGCGCAGTCCTACCCCTCGCGTACCAAGGACGTGGACGACGTGGACTTCTCCACGGGCTCCGTCGGCCTCGGCGTGGCGCAGACGCTGTTCTCCTCCATCGTGCAGGATTACGTGCGCGCGCACGGCTGGGCGAAGGACAAGCCCGAAGGCCGCATGATCGCACTGGTGGGCGACGCGGAGATGGACGAGGGCAACATCTACGAGGCGCTGATCGACGGGTGGAAGCAGGGACTGCGCAACACCTGGTGGATCGTCGACTACAACCGCCAGAGCCTCGACGCGGTGATCCGCGAGGGGCTTTGGGAGAAGTTCGAATCGATGTTCCGCAATTTCGGCTGGGACGTCGTGATCCTGAAATACGGGCGGCTGATGGAAGCCGCCTTTGCCGAGCCGGGCGGGGAAGCCCTGCGCCGCTGGATCGATGCCTGCCCGAACCAGCTTTATGCGGCGCTGTGCTTCCAAGGCGGAGCGGCATTCCGCAAACGGTTGCTCGACGAGATAGGCGATCAGGGCGAGGTTACGCAGCTGATCGAGAGCCGCTCGGACGAGACCCTGCTCGCGCTGATGTCGAACCTCGGCGGGCACGACATGGCGACCGTGCTCGACGCCTTCGAGGCCGTCGATCACGACCGGCCGGTCTGTTTCATCGCCTATACGATCAAGGGCATGGGCCTGCCGTTCCAAGGCCACAAGGACAATCATGCGGGGCTGATGACGCCCACGCAGATGGAGGCTTGGCGCGAGCGGCAGGGCGTGCGGCCGGGCCATGAATGGGACCGGCTGGAGGGCATGCCCTTCGCGGAGCCCGAGATCGAAGCCTTCTTGAAGGACGTGCCCTTCGTACAGAAGGGACGGCGGCGTTACGAGGCGCCGCGCATTCCGGTGCCGGAAAAGCTCGATTTCAAGCCGGCGGCGTCGATGTCGACGCAGCAGGGATTCGGCCTCGTTCTCAGCGAGTTGGCGCGTTCCGATCATCCGATGGCCGAGCGTGTGGTGACGACGTCTCCGGACGTGACCGTCTCGACCAATCTCGGCGGATGGGTGAACCGACGCGCGCTGTTCGCGCGGGAGGAACAGGTCGATCTGTTCCGCAAGGAGAAGATCCCCTCGACCTTCTCGTGGGACGCTTCGCCCAAGGGACAGCATCTGGAACTCGGCATCGCCGAGATGAACCTGTTCATCATGCTGTCGGCGCTCGGCCTTTCGCATTCCATCCATGGCGAGCGGCTGCTGCCCGTCGGCACGCTCTACGACCCCTTCATCAAGCGCGGCCTCGATGCGCTGAATTACGCCTGTTATCAGGACGCGCGCTTCATGGTGGTGGCGACGCCTTCGGGGGTCACGCTCGCGCCGGAGGGCGGGGCGCATCAATCCATCGCGACGCCGTTGATCGGCATGGCGCAGGACGGCCTCGCTTCGTTCGAGCCGGCTTTCGTCGACGAACTCGCGACGATCATGCGCTGGGGTTTCGACTACATGCAGCGCGACGCGCGCAAGGACCATGCGGACCCCACGGCTTGGGGCCGCGACGAAGGCGGCGGGTCGGTGTATCTGCGGCTTTCGACACGGATGCTGGACCAGCCCGTGCGCGAGATGACGCCCGCCTTGGCGCAGGACGTGATCGCGGGGGCCTATTGGCTGCGCAAGCCGGGCCCGAATGCCGAGGCCGTGATCGCCTATACCGGCACGGTCGCGCCGGAAGCGATCGCGGCGGCGGGCTTCATCGCGGAGGATCGGCGCGACGTGGGTCTGCTGGCGATCACGTCCGCCGACCGGCTGAATGCGGGCTGGACGGCGGCCTCGCGGGCAAGGGCGCGCGGGATTCGCGCGGAGAGCCATATCGAGCGGCTTTTCGCGCCGCTGTCGCGCGATTGCGCCATCGTCAGCGTGATCGACGGGCACCCGGCGACGTTGGCGTGGTTGGGCGGCGTGCGGGGCCACCGCGTGCGCTCGCTCGGCGTGGAGCATTTCGGCCAGACCGGCACCATCGGCGACCTCTATGCCCATCACGGCATCGACGCGAACGCGATCATCGAGGCGGTGGAAGAAGTGCGCCCCGGCCGCCCCATCCGCCATCGCGTGACGGCGGCTTGAGACTGATCCCGGTCAACGACTGCGGTTCGGGATCTGATGTGTCATCCCGGGCCGCATAGCGGACCCGGGACCCAGTGCTTTGGGCTCTCGTCCGTGGGAAGAGCTGGGTCCCGGCTCTCCGCTTCGCTGCGGCCGGGATGACACGTTGAGGGCATTTTCAGGACGGGCACGCCGCGTACGTCACGCCTTCGCGTCGAGGACCTTGGCGATGGCGGCGATGACTCTGGCGTCGGTGGGGTTGGTCATCGTGGAGAAGACGTCGGCCACGCGGCCCTGACGGTCGATCAGGTATTTGTGGAAGTTCCAGCGGGGCGGGTCGGCGGGTTTCTCGGCGAGCGCCCATTTGAAGAAGGGATGCGCGTCTTCGCCGCGGACCTTCGCTTTGGCCGTCAGCGGGAAGGTGATGCCGAACTGGTGGACGGCCTGCGCCTCGATTTCCTTCTCGGTCGCGGCTTCCTGCCCGCCGAAATCGCCGGACGGGACGCCGAGAACGAGCAGGCCGCGCATGGCGTAGCGGGTGTGCAGCTTTTCGAGATCGTGCATCTGCGAGGCGAAGCCGCAGAAGGAGGCCGTGTTGCAGACGAGGATCGGCTTGCCCGCATGGTCTCCCAGGCGGATCTCTTCCGCGTGGAGGCCTTTGAAGGAGAAGCGGTAGGCGCCGGCGGCGCTCATCTGCGCGAGGGCGGGGGATGCCGAAAGGCAGGCGAGGCCGGCGATGAATTCACGACGGTTCATTGGACGACGCTCCCGACGAAGGGTGACGCATATCATACGCGCGATGCTCGAAACGGACCATGCGGCGGGAGAGCCGAGGGCCGCGCCGCCGGTCTCCGCTTCCGCTTGACTTCGGCATGGCTCGGGCGGAAGGTCCGAGTATCCTAGGGGTGCCCCGGCAGGGGGCTGAGACACCGACGGCCGCAAGGCGCGCGGAAACCCTTCGAACCTGATCCGGCTCGCACCGGCGTAGGGAAGGGATCACCGGCACCGCGCAACGCGCCCGAATCTCCCTCCGCGTCGACGAGCGTTCGAAAGCGAGGGACGACCCATGCGCCAAGATGCCACTCAGAATTCCGACGCGCCCCAGAATTTCACCGTCACCACCGGGCCGCTGCCCGCGTCCCGCAAGGTCTTCGTCGAGGGCGAGGTCCATCGCGACCTGCGCGTCGCGATGCGCGAGATCGACATTTCCGCAGGCTCCGGCGAGCCGCCGCTGCGCGTCTATGACTCGTCCGGTCCCTATACGGACGTGAATGTCGCCGTCGACGTGCGCAAGGGCCTCGCCGAACTTCGCCGTTCGTGGATCGTGGGCCGCGGCGACGTAGAGGCTTACGACGGCCGCGAGGTGCGGCCTGAAGACAATGGCCTGAAGCCGCATGAACTGGGCAAGCTCGATGCGCTGTTCGAGCGCGGCACGCGGCGTCCGCTGCGCGCCAAGGCCGGGGCGGCGGTGACGCAGCTCGCCTATGCGCGGCGCGGCATCATCACGCCCGAGATGGAATACGTCGCCATTCGCGAGAATCTCGGCCGGGCCGAGGCGAACGCTGCGGCCGAGCGCGACGGCGAGAGCTTCGGTGCGGAACTGCCGGACGTGGTGACGCCGGAATTCGTGCGGCAGGAAATCGCGCGCGGTCGCGCCATCATCCCGGCCAACATCAACCACACCGAACTCGAGCCGATGATCATCGGCCGCAACTTCCTCGTGAAGATCAACGCCAATCTCGGCAATTCGGCCGTGACGTCGTCCATCGCGGAAGAGGTCGAGAAGCTGGTGTGGTCGATCCGCTGGGGCGCGGACACGGTGATGGACCTGTCGACCGGCAAGAACATCCACACGACGCGCGAATGGATCATGCGCAACTCGCCGGTGCCGATCGGCACGGTGCCGATCTATCAGGCGCTGGAAAAGGTGGGCGGCAAGCCGGAAGAACTCACTTGGGAAATCTTCCGCGACACGCTGATCGAGCAGGCCGAGCAGGGCGTGGATTATTTCACGATCCATGCGGGCGTGCGGCTGCCCTACATTCCGCTGACGGCGAACCGCGTGACGGGCATCGTCTCGCGGGGCGGATCGATCCTCGCCAAGTGGTGCCTGGCGCATCACAAGGAGAACTTCCTCTACACGAACTTCGCCGAAATCTGCGAGATCATGAAGGCCTACGACGTGTCCTTCTCGCTCGGCGACGGGTTGCGTCCGGGTTCGATCGCGGATGCGAACGACGCGGCGCAGTTCGCGGAGCTGGAGACGCTGGGCGAGCTGACCAAGGTCGCTTGGGATCAGGACGTGCAGGTGATGATCGAGGGTCCCGGCCATGTGCCGATGCACAAGATCAAGATCAACATGGACAAGCAGCTGGCCGCCTGCGGCGAAGCGCCCTTCTACACGCTCGGACCGCTGACGACCGACATCGCGCCCGGCTACGATCACATCACGTCGGGCATCGGCGCGGCGATGATCGGCTGGTTCGGCTGCGCGATGCTCTGCTACGTGACGCCGAAGGAGCATCTCGGGCTCCCCAATCGCGATGACGTGAAGACGGGCGTGATCACCTACAAGATCGCGGCCCACGCCGCCGACCTCGCCAAGGGCCACCCGGCGGCGCAGCGGCGCGACGACGCGCTGTCGCGCGCGCGTTTCGAGTTCCGCTGGGTCGACCAGTTCAATCTGGGGCTCGATCCCGATACGGCGCGTGCCTACCATGACGAGACGCTGCCCAAGGACGCCCACAAGG
>JAIXZO010000005.1 GCA_027489535.1 Hyphomicrobiales bacterium | reverse complement strand
GTCGGCACCAAGCCAACCCTGCTGGGAGACGTCAAATCCGGCCATCCCGTCACAACCATCTGGCCGCGCCGTCGCCGTGTGTGGGCGGTTTATAGGGGGGCAAGCAGGAAGGAGTCAACACGCTTCTGCGGGAAAATGCGGCAGACCGGCTCCATTTCCGCCCACCTTCTTAAAAACATCATGCAAATCAGACCACTATCCCGGTTTTCCACAGGTTGCGGCGGCTAAGGAAGCGGCAACCCGCCGTCGGAACAGGCACTCCGCTCCCGCGTTTCGGCCCGCCCTCCCCCGTTTGCCGGTTCTTTGCCCGGCAGCGGACCCCTCCGACGCTCGCAGAGCGGCTGTCGACCGTCGGTCCCGCTGCTTCACCCCGTTTCAACGCCCTTCTTCACGGGTGGTTCCGGTCGCCCTCCCGGCCGCCATCCCTGAACGCGACCGTTCGTCGGGCGTTGTCTCGAGCCCGGCCGTTCGGCCGGAAGCGGGGATGGACGGGGGATGTTCGAGTGCGCCGCGCGCTTCTGTTGATCAATCCGGGAAGCCGCACGGGAGACGTCTCGCCCGAGCGCATCGCATCCGCTTTGACGGAAGCCGACATCGTCGTTTCCCGTACCCTCGCCGGACCGGCCGACGATCTGGCCCGCGCCGCGCGTGCCGGCCGCGCGGATCATGGTCTCGTCGTCGTCGGCGGAGGGGACGGCACGCTGGGCGCGGTCGCGCGCGAACTGCTCGACGGCGGCCCGGTCATGGGCGTGCTGCCGCTCGGCACCGCCAACGATTTCGCCCGGACCCTTGAGATCCCCGCCGATCCCCTGCGCGCCGTCGAGGTCATCGCGACGGCGGCACCCCGCGCGGTCGACGTCGGGATGGTCAACGGCATTCCTTTTCTGAACGCGGCGAGCGTAGGGCTTTCGGCGGATCTTGCGGCGGAATTGTCGGACGATACCAAGCGGCGCTTCGGGCGCGGGGGGTATCTGCTGACGGCGCTGCGGGTGATTCTGCGGTCGCGCAGCTTTTATGTGCGGATCGAGGGGGAGTTCGGGACGGCGGCGGCGCGGAGCTTGATGTTGGCGGTGGGGAACGGCCGGCATCACGGGGGCGGGCTGACCGTTGCGCCGGATGCGACCATCGACGACGGGAAGCTGGATCTCTACAGCCTTGAAACGACGCGGCTTTGGCGGCTCGCCCTGATCGCCTGGGCGCTCCGCTCGGGCAGCCATGTGCATTGGTCGGACGTTCGGGCGAACCGGGGAGACTGGTTCGAGATCGCGACGCGGCGGCCGCGGCCCGTCAATGTGGACGGGGAATTGCGGACCGAAACGCCGGCCCGGTTCACGATCCGCAAGGGCGCGTTGCGGGTTCTGGCGCCGCCCCCGTCGACGACACGAATCGCGGGAACGCAATGATCATTGCTCGATCGGGTTGTATTGATCACGGCCTTCTTACGGTTATTCCGGTCGACAATACGGCTTCTTTCTCCCTTAATGACGGTCCATTTCAACGGACACTTTCGTGAAAACGGTCGACGTTTTCCGACGATGCAGGACGACGTGATGACCCCCGAAGAGAAGCTTGCCGCCCTCGGACTCGTACTCCCCCAGGTCGCGGTTCCGCTCGCCAACTACGTGCCCTACCGTTTCGCCGGCAATCTCCTCTATCTCTCCGGACAGGGCCCGCGGCGCGAGGACGGCAGCATCGTGACCGGGCGTCTCGGGCGCGACCACACCGTCGAGCAAGGCTATGCCGACGCGCGCCGGACCGGGCTCGGCCTCCTCGCCACGGCGAAGGCCGCCTTGGGCGAGCTCGGGCGCATCGAGGCGGTGATCAAGCTGCTGGGCATGGTGAATGCGGAGCCGGATTTCGGCGAGCACCCGCAGGTGATCAACGGCTGTTCCGACCTGTTCGTCGAAGTGCTCGGCGATGCCGGACGCCATGCGCGCTCGGCGGTCGGCATGGGTTCGCTGCCCAACCGCATGTCGGTGGAAATCGAAGTCATCTTCCTGGTGAAGCCGGCGTGACGGTCGCGGCGCTCAAGGCCGAGATCGCGCGCCGCTTCGGCACTCCCGCCGTCGTCGTCGATCTCGATGTCGTCGAGCGCAACGTCGCCCGCATTCAGGCGATGTGCGACGCCGCGGGCGTGGCCAACCGGCCGCACGTGAAGACGCACAAGAGCCCCGCCGTCGCCGCGATGCAGCGCGCGGCGGGGGCGCGGGGGCTGACCTGCCAGAAGATCGGCGAAGCCGAAGTGATGGCGGATGCCGGTTTCGACGACATTCTCATCACCTACAACATACTGGGCGAGCAGAAGTTGGGCCGCTTAGGCGCGTTGCTGTCGCGGGCGAAGATGACGGTCGCCGCCGACAGTCCGACCGTGGTCGCCGGTTTGCCGGAAGCGGCCCGCATCGGCGGGCGCGATCTCGACGTGGTCGTCGAATGCGATACCGGACGCAAGCGCGCCGGCGTGGAAACGGTCGCGGAAGCCGTGGCGCTCGCCAAGGACATCGCGTCCCGGCCCGGCCTCTCCTTCGCGGGCTTCATGCTCTATCCGCCCGAAGACCGCATGGCGGAAACGCAGCGATTTCTGGACGAGGCGCTGGCGGGCGTGCGCGAGGCGGGGCTGGACGCGCGGATCATCTCCACCGGCGGGACGCCGAATCTGGCCAATCTGGGGGCGATCAAGGGCGCGACGGAGCATCGCGCGGGCACCTACATCTATAATGACCGCATGATGATGCGGGCGGGGCTCGCGACGGAGGCCGATTGCGCCCTCACCGTCTACGCCACCGTGGTCAGCCGCGCCGCGCCCGACCGGGGCATTCTGGATTCGGGCTCGAAGACGCTGACGAGCGACACCGGCGGCGGGCTCGACGGGCACGGGCTGATTCTCGAACATCCGCAGGCCAAGATCGCGCGCTTCGCGGAAGAGCACGGCTTTTTGGACCTTTCCGCCTGCAACGACCGGCCGCAAATCGGCGACGTGGTGCGGATCGTCCCCAATCACGTCTGCGTCGTGGTCAACATGGTCGACAGCTTCGTCGCCGTGCGCGGCGACGAGATCGTCGGGGAATGGCCCGTCGCGGCGCGCGGGCGGCTGACCTAGAGCGGCCGACTTCAGCAGCAGCCGTTGCGCATGTAGAAATTGCGGACGGCGACTTCCAAATTCGGCAAAGCCTTGCGCAATCCCGTGCGGGCCGCGAATCCGGCGCGGTAATGCGCCCGCAACTCGCGATGAGCCGCGTCGAGATCGACCCCGAGCACTTTGCCGTCGCGGACCACGGTGCGGCCGGCGACGATCAATTCGCGCACATGCTGCTTGCGGGCGCGGGCGAACATCAGTTCGAGCGGGTCGAGATCCATCACGGCGTCTTCGTCGAGCGCCGCACGGTCGAGCACGAGCAGATCGGCGGCGGAACCCGCCGCCACCGTGCCGCCCTTCGGCGCACCCAAAGCCTCGCGGCCGTTCTCGAAGGCGATGCGCAGAATGTCGGTCGTCGTGGCCTGCGTATCGAAGCCCCATCCGGCGTGAAGCGACCACAACAGCCGCATTTCGCGCAGCGCGTCGTCGTCCTCGTCGAAGGCCTGACCGTCGAGGCCGAAGGCCACCTTGCAGCCGCGCCGCAGCATTTCGGCGACGGGCGCGATGCCGGACCGCAGCGCAAGGTTGGAGGACGTGTTGGCCGAAATGGTGCAGCCCGCCTCGGCGATCATCTCCAACTCGTCCGGCCGCGCGTAGACGCAATGCGCCAGCGTGAGGCGCGAGGTCAGCACGCCCATTTCCTTGAAGCGCCGCACGATCCCTTGCGGATAGGTCCGGTCGGCCCATTCGCGCTGATATTTGGTCTCGAGAAAATGGGTGGTGATGCGCCGGCCCGTCCGCGCCGATCCTTCGGCGACGGCTTCCCACATCGCGTCGGAGCACCAATGCGGGGCGTTGGGAGCGTATTGCACGCTCACCGTCGGGCCTTCGATGCGCTCGGCGATCGCATCCACCAGCGCCATCTGCTCGGCGAGGGGTTTTACGGGGCCGAGAAAGCGGCCCTCGATTTCCGCGCGGGTTTCGGGATCGAGCGCGTCGAGCACCGAGTCGGCGGGGCCGTTCACCAAGGGGTTGATGTCGCGCATGCCGACGCCGTAGGCGAGGCGGATGCCGACGTCCAGGGCCGCGCGCGCCACTTCCGCCGCCTCGGTCGGCTGGTCGGTGAGGCCCATCGGCCGGGTGACGTGGTTCATCACCGCGGCCTGCCCGCCCAAGGCCGAGCGGGCGAAGGGCGCGAGCGAGGCGGTATAGGGATCGACCGGGGCCAGCAGCGCCCAACGGTGAATCCACGTTTCCAGCGGCTTGCCGAAACCGCCGAAGGACGAGGCGCGCATCGAGCGCGCATGATCATGCGCGTTGACGGGCGCGGGCATCACGACGACGTCCTCGCAGGCCGCGCCGCCGGCCGGGGACACGGCGGAGACGAGCCCGCCCTCGATGTCCAAAATCACGTCGCGGCGCGTGCCGCCGGCATCGAGAACATGGGAGGCGGCGATCTTCTGCATCGGCTTTCCTGCTCGTCTCTCTGGAATCGGGAGCGCTCCGACCGGCGGCGCGAAGGGACTTCAGACGGGTTTCGTGATGGCGTCGATCTCGGCGATGTCGTCGGCCGACAAGGCCCAGTTCGCCGCCTTCGCATTGGCTTCGACCTGTTCGGGCTTGGTCGCCCCGGCGATGACGGAGGCGACGGCGGGCTGCGCCAAAAGCCAGGAGAAGGCGAGTTCGACCATCGAGCGGCCGCGCGCCTCGCAGAAATCTGCAAGCTTTTCGGTTTTGGCCCAATTGGCTTCGGTGAGGTAGCGGTCGGCGAGGCGCTGCGTCTTGGTCAGGCGCGCATCGGCGGGCATCGGCGCGTTGCGGCGGTATTTGCCGGTCATCAGCCCGCTCGCCAGCGGGAAATAGGGCAGCAGCCCCAAGCCGTAGGCCTGCGCCGCGGGGATCAGGTCCTTCTCGGCGTCGCGCACGACGAGGCTGTACTCGTCCTGACAGGAGATGAAGGCGTCGAAGCCCCGCTCCTTCGCGGTCCATTGCGCGCCCGCGACCTGCCAAGCCGACATGTTGGAACAGCCGAAATATCGAATCTTGCCCTGGCGCACGAGATCGTCGAGCGCGCGCAAGGTCTCGTCGATCGGGGTCAGCGGATCGGGGCGATGATATTGATAGAGGTCGATCCAATCGGTCTTGAGCCGCCGCAGGCTCGCTTCGACCGCGGCCATGATGTAGCGGCGCGAGCCGCCCTTCATTTCATGGTCGTCCATCTCCATGCCGAACTTGCTCGCCAGCACGATGTCCTTGCGGCGCGCGCCCAGCACTTCGCCGAGGCAGGTCTCCGACCCGCCGCGCTCGCCGTAGACGTCCGCCGTGTCGAACAGCGTGATGCCGCAATCGAGCGCCTTGTGCACCACCGCACGCGTCGCCTCGAGATCGATCCGCCCGCCGAAATTGTTGCATCCGAGCCCGATGGTCGAGACGCGGAGGCCGGAGCGGCCGAGATTGCGCAGGTCCATGAGAATGCCTTTCGAGGGACGCGAACGGAAACGGCACCGCATCCTAGCCGGCGGAATCGACGCGCGCCAATGGCCGCCGAAAACGGCGGCTGCGCCTACTCCCCGGCCGCGAGCGGGAAGTGGCAGGAAACGGAATGCGCGGCGGCGTCGAGCCGGGGCGCGTCCGTCCGGCATCGCGCCTGCGCGGAAGGACAGCGCAGATGGAAATGGCAGCCCGGCGGCGGCGACAGCGGCGACGGCAACTCGCCCTGAATGGGCTTGAAGGTCACCAGTTCGTCGCTTCCCGTCACCAGCTTCGGCACGCTGTCGAGCAGCGCGCGGGTGTAGGGGTGGCGCGGACGGTCGTAGATTTCAGCGGTCGGGCCGAGTTCGACGATGCGGCCGAGATACATGATCGCGACGCGGTCCGAGATGTGCCGCACGACGCCGAGATCATGGCTGATGAACAGCATGGTCACGTCGAGTTCGCGCCGCAGTTTCAGAAACAGATTGATGATCTGCGCTTGGATCGAGACGTCGAGCGAGGCGACGGGTTCATCGCACACCAACACGTCCGGCTGCATCGCGAGGGCACGCGCGATGGCTACGCGCTGGCGCTGCCCGCCGGAAAACTGGTGCGGAAACCGATCCGCCGCTTCGGCCGGCAGACCGACCGCGGCAAGCCATTGCGCGACATAGGCATGGACGTCGGCCTTGCCGACGAGGCCGTGCGCCAACGGGCCTTCGCCGATGGTCTCGCCGATGCGGATGCGCGGATCGAGCGAGGCGAAGGGATCTTGAAAGACCATCTGAATGCGGGTGGTGGTTTTGAGAGGCTTGCGCCCCTCCCCCATCACCGGGAGCCCGTCGATGGTCGCGCGCCCGGCGCTGGGCGGATGAATGCCCGCGATCACGCGGCCGAGCGTGGACTTGCCGCAGCCGGATTCGCCGACCAGCCCGAGCACTTCGCCCTTGCGGATGTGGAACGACACATCGTCGACGGCATGGACCGTGCGCGTTTCGACGGGGCTGCCGAGCCATGCGGCGATGCGCTCGCCGACCGAGACGGACGGGGTGAAGCGCTTCGAGACGGAGACGACGTCGACCAGCATCGCGCTCATTCCGCCGCCTCCGCGAGAGGGAAATGGCACCGCAGGCCGCGCGCGCCGGACACCGTCAACTCCGGCCGCGTGGCGCATTCCGCGCGTGCGAATCCGCAACGCGGTTGGAAGGCGCAGCCGGGCGGCAAAGCAATCAGCGAGGGCATCGCGCCGCGGATCTGCACGAGATCCTGCCCCGGTTCGGCGATGCCGGGCAGCGAGTTCAGGAGGCCGAGCGTGTAGGGGTGGCGCGGCGTCCGCAGCACGTCGGCGATGGGGCCGGACTCGATCAGGCGGCCCGCATACATCACCAGAATCCGCGAGGCGACGGAGGAGACGGTGGCGAGATCGTGGCTGATCCAGATCATCGCGGTGCCGAGACGCGCGGCGAGCGACTTCATCTCCGTGAGGATCTGCGCCTGAATCGACACGTCGAGCGCCGTGGTCGGCTCGTCGCAGATGATGAGCTTGGGCCGGTTGAGCAGCGCGATGGCGATGGCCACGCGCTGGCGCATGCCGCCGGAGAATTGATGCGGATAGGCCCGAATGCGGGCGGCGGCATCGGGAATGCCGACGGTGTTGAGCACCTCGACGCATCGCGCGACCGCCGCTTGCTCGCTCAGCTTTTCATGCGCGGCGATGGCCAGCTGCATCTGCGCGCCGATGGTGAGCACGGGGTTGAGCGTGGCGGAGGGATCTTGAAACACCATCGCGATCTCGCGGCCGCGCATGGAGCGGAGCGCGCCGTGGTCCAGCCCGACGAGTTCGCGGCCGTCGAGCTTGACGGAGCCCGAGACGATCCGGCCCGGGGGATCGATCAGCCCGAGAATGGAAAAGCCGGTGACGCTCTTGCCCGAACCGGACTCGCCGACGAGCCCGACGATTTCGCCCGCATCGACCGTGAAGGAGACGTCTTCCACGGCGTTCAAGACGCCCGCGCGCGTCGAAAAGCGCGTGGTGAGGCCCGAGACTTCCAGCAGCGCGCTCATCGCTTGAGCCTCGGATTGAGCTGATCGCGCACCTGATCGCCCACCAGATTGATGGCGACGATGAGCACGATGAGCGCCACGCCGGGGTAGATGGAAATCCAGTAGCGCCCCGACAGCATGTATTGAAAGCCGTTGGCGATGAGCATGCCGAGCGAGGGCTCGGTGATCGGCAGGCCGAGGCCGAGAAAAGACAGGGTCGCCTCGAGCGCGATGGAATTGGCGATCTGCACCGTCGCGACCACGATCAGGGGCGGCAGGCAATTCGGCAGGATGTGGCGGAACACGACGCGGGAGGCGGCGAGCGGCGTGGACAGCGCAGCGTCGACATAATCCTTCGAGCGTTCGGTGGAGGCGGCCCCGTGCGCGGTGCGGGCGAAATAGGCGTATTGGGCCGTGACGAGCGCGGCGATCAGCGGCCATTTGCCTTGGCCGAGCACCGCCGCCAGCACCAGCGCCAGCAGGATGGCCGGAAACGACAATTGCAGATCGATGATGCGCATGATGAGCGCTTCGAGCCGGCCGCCGAAATAGGCCGCGAACGCGCCGAGCGTGGCGCCGAGCGCGAAGGCGATGCCGCCGGCGATGAGCCCGATCTGAATCGAGATGCGCAGGCCGTAGAGGATGGCCGACAGCACGTCGCGGCCCTGCGCATCCGTGCCGAGCCAATGGGTGAAGCCGCCCGAGCCGACATAACCGGGCGGACGCCGCGCGTCCGACAGCACGAGCCGCGCGAGATCATAGGGGTTCTGCGGCGAGATCAGCGGGGCGATCAGCGCGACGAAGCAGATCAGCACCACGACGCCGAGCGCCGCGACGGCGACAGGGCTCGTCTTGAACTCGTCGCGAAACCGCGCGAACGGGGTATCGGCCAAGGCTTTGACGGGAACGGGGGGAGCGCTCATCAACTCGCCTTCCGCGTGCGCAGGCGTGGATCGAGCGCCGCATAGGCGATGTCCACGGTGAAGTTGATCGCGATGAAGAAGAACGCCACGAGCATCAGATAGGCCACCATCACCGGGCGATCGAGCGTCGAGATGGAATCGATGATCAGCTTGCCGACGCCGGGCCAGGAGAAGATCGTCTCCGTCACCACCGCGAACGCCAGGGTCGAGCCGAATTCGAGGCCGAAGACGGTGACGATCGGGATGGCGATGAGCCGCAGCACGTGGCGGCTGAGGATGGTCCACTCGCTCTCGCCGGCCGCGCGGGCGAATTTGACGGTGTCGGTCAGCATGATCTCGCGCGTGCCGGCCCGGGCCAGCCGCACCATCATCGCGAATTTGAACAGCGACAGGTTGAGCGCGGGCAGCAGCAGATGCGTCAGGCCGTCGCCCGTCAGGAAGCTCCACTGCACGCCGAACAGCGTGGACGTCGCGCCGCGTCCGCCTGCGGGCAACCAGCCCAGCGAGACGGCGAAGGTGAAGATCAGCACCAGCCCGATCCAGAAGGTCGGCACCGAAAAGCCGAGGATCGAGAAGGCCATGATCGTCTTCGCGGCGACGCCGTCGGGCCGGTAGCCGGCATACATGCCGAGCGGCACGCCGAGCAGGGTGGCGCCGAGAACGGCGGCGAGCGTGAGTTCGAGCGTGGCGGGCAGGCGCGAGAAGATCAGGTCCAGCACCGGCATGTTGAAGATGAAGGAGCGGCCGAAATCGGCCCGCACCAGCCGCCCGAGGAAATCGAGATACTGCTTCCACAGCGGCTGATCGAGGCCGTAGGCGCGGATGGTCTGTTCGCGGATCAGCTGGGTCGCGTCCGGCGAGATCAGCACGTCGATGGGATTGCCCACGGCATACACGCCCGTGAAGACGAGCATGGAGATGACGAGCATCACCACGAAGGCCTGCAGCAACCGTTGGATCACGAAGCCCAGCATGTGCGCGGATCAGGCCCAGCCGTCGCAGATCACGTCGCGCGTCTCTTCGACGGCCGTCTGCCAGATGGCGAGCATCTCCTCGTCGGGCCGCTGATAGAAGCCGCCGTAATTGCCGTCGCCGAGCAGCGCCTTCTTCGCGCCGGGATCGAGCTGCTGGAACCGCTGAAGCTCGAGCATCGGCTTCTGCACCTGCGGCATGGCGATGCCGTCGAGCCGCGTCCAGGGGAAGTTCTCCATCCACGAGGCATGCGACGCCACGGGATCGATGCGCTGAACATGCGCCATCGTCTTGGGCGCGCTCCACCAATTGTGCCATTTGACCTGAACGCCGCGATTGCGGTCGAGCCATTCGAGCACGACGCCGTGCGCGGGCGAATTGCCGCCATGGCCGTTGACGACGGTGATGCGGCGGAACCCCGAGCGCACCATGCCGTCGAGCACGTCGGTCACGACCGCGCACAGCGTCGAGAGCTTCAGCGTCACGGTGCCCGGATAATCCACGAAGCTCGGGGTGAGCCCGTAATTGATGGTGGGGAACACCGGGATGTTGCGGCCCTTCACGGCGTCGAGCGAGACGCGCTCGGCCAGAACGGCGTCGACGCACAGGCTCAGATAGGCGTGCTGCTCGGTGGAGCCGACGGGCAGCACCGCACGGTCGTCGTGCTTCGCGTGCTCGGCGACCTGCATCCAGTTCATCTCGGAAATGCGCATGACGTCAGCTTTCTGATCGATCGGCGTCGGGGTCTTCCCCGGCATGGAACATCGCGAGCACCACTTTGGCCATGAGCGCGGACAGGGTCTCGCGTTCGACGAGGCTCAAGGGGGCAAGCATTTCTTCTTCGAGCGCGACGAAGCGCGGCAAGGCTTCCTCGAAGATGTCGCGGCCTGCGGCGGACAACGAGAGGAACTGCTGCCGCCGGTCGACCGCGTCGGTCCGGCGCACGACGACGCCGCTCTCGACGAGTTTGTTGACCGCACGGCTCAGGGTGTTTTTCGGAAACGCCGTCGAGGACGCGATCTCGCTCGCCGTCACGCCGTCCTGCAGCGCCAGCGAATAGACCACCACGAATTCGACGCGGGTCAGGCCGAAGCGCTCGAGCACCCAGCCGTAAAGCGGCTCGTTGTAGCGCAGGGCCAAATAGTTGAAGCGCGCCGAAAAACCGCACGGATTCTTCCACAAGCGCGCATGGGTGAACGCATCCAGGCGCTGCCGGTCGAGCATTTCCGCGCCCACCCCGTCGGGGAGGGCGGCTGCGTCGAGGCTGCCTCTATTCTGTTCAACTCGTTCCATTCAGAACTTCCCGTCGTCAGGGCCGAAGTATATCCGCAAAAAATGGTTCCACAAGGAATTGACTGTTTCATTTCCTGTGATTTGATGAGCCTCCGGCCTTTGTTGCGAGTTCTCGCGCGCGGCCGCCGGACTTGACGTTTTGCTGAACGTTTCTCGGAATTTGGAGAGTCACATGCGCCTGTTGTCGTCCACGACGCGCCGCTCGTTTGTACTGGGCCTGCTCTGCGCGAGCGCCCTCGTATCCTTCTCCGCGGCAAATCCGGCGGGTGCGCAGACGCTGACCATCGGCGTGCGCGGCGGTCCGGACTCGATCGACCCGCACTTCACCGCCAGCGGCACGCATGCCGAGTCCCTCAAGCATGTCTTCGACACGCTGACCTGGTCGGGCGACGGCCTCGAAATCGAGCCGCGGCTCGCCGAAAGCTGGTCGGTGATCGATCCGACGACGTGGGAATTCAAGCTGCGCAAGGGCGTGAAATTCCATGACGGCTCGGACTTCACGGCCGAGGACGTGAAGTTCTCGATCGAGCGCATCCCGACCGTCTCCGGCCCCAACCCGACCACGATCTATGTGCGCCGGGTGAAGGAGACGAAGATCATCGACGCCCACACGATCCGCATCATCACGGACGGACCGGCTCCGATCCTTCCGAACGATTTCATCCGCCTGTTCATCGTCTCCTCCAAGGCCGCCGCCGGCCTGACCAAGGAGAGCGCCAACGAGGCGTTCAATTCCGGCAAGGCCGCCATCGGCACCGGGCCTTACAAATACGTGTCCTGGCAGCCGAAGGGCGATCTCGTCCTCGACCGCTTCGACGGCTATTGGGGCCCGAAGGAGCCGTGGGCCCGCCATGTCCGCAAGGAAATCTCGAACGATGCGGCCCGCGTCGCTCAGCTCAAGGCCGGCCAGCTCGACCTGATCACCCGCGTGCCCGCCACCGACGTCGCCACCCTCAAGCGCGACTCGAAGCTGAACGTGCAGACCATCGACACGGTCTATGTGTTCAACATCGAGATGGACATGCGCGAAAAGGCGCTGAACACGACGGCCAAGGACGGCTCGCCGCTCGACAAGAACCCCTTCGCCGACATCCGCGTGCGCCAAGCCATCGACATGGCGATCGACCGCAAGACGCTCGCCGAAGTCTCGATGGAGGGTCTCGGCGCTCCGGTGAACCAGCTCGTCACGTCCTCGATCTTCGGCTTCAACAAGGCGCTCGGCCCGCGCAAATATGATCCGGCCGCGGCGAAGAAGCTGCTGGCCGAGGCGGGCTACCCGAACGGCTTCCGCACGCAGTTCTCCTTCACGCAGGATCGCCTGCCCGGCGACAGCCTCGTCGGCGCCGGCATCGCCCAGATGCTCGCGGCGATCGGCATCGACGTGCAGGCCAACGCCCAGCCCGCGGCCGTGTTCTTCCCGGCCCGGACGCGCGCGGAATACTCGTTCTCCATGTCCGGTTGGGGCACGCTGACGGGCGAAGCGCATTACACGCTGTCCTCGCTCGTCCACTCCAACGACAAGGACAAGAAAATGGGCGCGTTCAACGTGCTCGGCTACAAGAACCCGACCATGGACAAGCTGCTGCAGGACGCCGCCACGGAGATGGACGACACCAAGCGCCGCAAATTCCTCGAGGACGCCAACGCCCTCGTGGAAGCCGATCGTCAGCGCCTCCCCATCGTCGCCGTCGGCTCCGCCTGGGCGATGCAGAAGGACAAGGTGACGATCAAGGCGCGCGTCGACGAAGACACGCTGGCCATGAACATCAAGCCCGCGAAGTAAAGCATGTCCGGGATTGCGCTTGGCCTGCACGGAGGCTGCGGAACGCTGGACCGCAGCCTCATGTCCGAAGCCGATTGGGCCGAAAGCCGCGAACACATCGCAGACGCGCTGCGCGCGGGCTGGGCGATCCTGAAAGCCGGAGGCACGGCGCTCGACGCCGTGCAATCCACCATCCTCGTGCTGGAAGACAGCCCGCATTTCAACGCGGGCTACGGCGCGGCGCTGACCGAAGACGGCCTGCACGAACTCGACGCCTCCATCATGGACGGCACGACGCTCGCCGCGGGCGCGGTCGCCGGAGTCCGCCGCGTGCGCAACCCCATCCGCGCGGCCCGTGCCGTGATGGAAGGCGGGCGTGCCGTTCTGCTCATCGGCGACGCCGCCGACCGCTTCGCCGATCAGGCGGGCCTCGCGATGGTGCAGCCCGACTATTTCACCACGCAGCGCCGCGTCGAAGCGCTGGCGAGCCTCAAGCGCCGCGCCCTCGACGGCACGGCGGCGAAGGCCTCCGAGGCCGAAAAGCACGGCACCGTCGGCGCCGTCGCGCGCGACGCGAAGGGCCGTCTCGCCGCCGGCACCTCCACCGGAGGCTTCAACAACAAGCCGACCGGCCGCGTCGGCGACAGCCCGGTGATCGGCGCGGGCACCTATGCCCGCGACGGCGTGTGCGCCGTCTCCTGCACCGGACAGGGCGAAATCTTCATCCGCCGGGTCGCCGCCTACGACGTGGCCGCCCGCATGAGCTACGGCGGCCAGACCTTGGAGCAAGCATCGAACACGCTCGTGTTCGAGACGCTGAAGAGCCACGGCATCGGCGCGGGCATGATCGTGCTGGGGGCGGAGGGCGACCCGCTCGCGCCCTACAACACGCTCGGCATGTATCGCGGCTGGGTGACGACGGCCGGCGAAATGACCGTCGCCACGCATCATGAGCTGCACCATCTCGGAGCCGTCGCATGAGCGCCGCGACCACACGTACGAAGCCGATTCTCGTTTGGGGCGCGGGCGCGATCGGCGGCACGCTCGCGGCCTATTGGGCACGGGCGGGCGTCCCGATTCTCCTCGTCGACATCGAGCCGGACCATGTCGAGGCCTGCCGCACGCGCGGGCTGAACCTGACCGGTCCCGTCGAGCAATTCAGCCAAGTGATCCCCGCCGTGACGCCTGCGGAGCTCGACGGGCGGTTCGACGTCATCGTGCTGGCCGTGAAGGCGCAGGCGACCGAAGCGGCGTTGGCCCAACTTGCGCCGCATCTCGAAGACGACGGGTTCGTGCTCTCGGCCCAAAACGGCCTGAACGAGATCGCCATCGCGCGCGCCCTCGGCCCCGAACGCACGATGGGATGCTTCGTCAATTTCGGCGCCGATTGGCTGGGGCCGGGCGAAATCCTGTTCGGCAACCGGGGCACCGTGGTCGTCGGCGAGATCGACGCGAGCACGCGCCCGCGGACGCGGGACATGCTCGACCTCTTGAAGCTTTTCGAACCGAACGCGGTGCTGACCGACAATGTCTGGGGCTATCTGTGGGGCAAGCTCGCCTACGGCTCGATGCTGTTCGCCACCGGCCTCACCATGGATTCCATGACGGCCAATTTCGAAGATCCGCGCCGTTTCATCGTGTTCGACCGTCTGGCGCGTGAAGTGATGGCCGTCGCGGCCGCGCGCGGCGTGAAGCCCGTGGGCTTCAACGGCTTCGATCCCGCATGCTTCGCGCCGGGGGCGTCGGAGGACGGCGCGCGGGCCTCGGTGGCCGCCTTGGCGGAGTTCAACCGCTACACGGCGAAGACCCATTCGGGGATTTATCGCGATCTCGCGGTGCGCAAGCGCAAGACGGAAATCGACCCGCAGATCGGCATCATCGCCGAACTGGGCGCGGAGATCGGCGTGGCCACTCCGGCCACCCGCCGCCTCGTCGAACTGATCCACGACATCGAAGACGGCCGCAGGACCATGTCCTTCGAGACGTTCGACATCCTGATCGCGTCATGCAGGGCGGCCGCAGATGCACATCCGCTTTGACGGCCCGGACGGGCCGAAGGTCGCGCTCGTCACCGGGGCGGCCCAAGGCATCGGCCAAGCGACCGCCCTCGCTCTGCAGGCCGCCGGAGCGAAGGTCTTCGCGGCCGACATGGACGCGGACCGCCTGAACGACTTCGCAGCGCGGACGGGCATCACACCCTTGGCGCTCGACGTCGGGAACCGCGACGCCTGCCATGCCGCGGTGGCGAAGGTGACGGAAGCGGCCGGACGGCTCGACATTCTCGTCAATGCCGCAGGCGGCGTGCGGGGCCAGACCGGCGGACCCGTATCCGCCGTCACGCCCGAGAACTGGCGCGTGATCTTCGAGGCCAATGTCGACGGCGCATTTTGGCTTTCGCAGGCCGCATCGGACGCCATGCGCAACGGCGGTTCGGGTCGGATCGTCAACATCGCTTCGGGCGCGGGCCTGCGCCCGAGCCTCACGGGCATTCAGGCCTACACCGCCGCAAAGCACGCCTTGGTCGGCCTGACGAAGCAGTTGAGCCAAGATCTCGGGCCGTTCGGCATCACCTGCAACGCCGTCGCACCCGGCTTCGTGCGCTCGAACCCGAGCACGGAAAAACAGTGGGAATCCTACGGCGAAGAGGGCCAGGCGCGTCTGCTCGCCGGCATCCACACCCGCCGCCTCGGAACCGCGCAAGACATCGCCGATGCGGTCGTGTTTCTCGCGAGCGCGCAAGCGAGCTGGATCAGCGGACAAATCCTGTCGGTCGACGGCGGACGGTCCTAGTCCGGCTCAGACGAGCGGCGCGAGCGCGCGTTCGAGCGCCTTGTACTCCTCCGGCGTCGCCGGCGGTTGGGGCGGGCGGACGCAATCATGTTCCAGCCGTCCCAAGATCTTGAGGCAAGCCTTCAGCCGAGCGGTGGCGCGGCCGCCGGGGGCGTCGCGATAGACGGCCACCGACAGAGCGTAGATGTTCTCGTGAGCCGCGCGTGCGGCCGGCCAGTCACCCGCATTCGCGGCGTTCCACAAGGCGGCGAGCGCCTCGGGCACCACGGCGGCCAACGACACCTGACTGCCGGTGCTGCCGATGATGTAGCTGGTCAGCAGATGTTCGTCGCCCGAGCCCATGACGATGAAATCCGGACGCAGCGCCTTGAGCAGCCGCATGTTGCCCTCGTAGCGCGCGACTTCCCAGCTGCCGTCCTTGATCGCGACGAAGCGGCGGTCCTCGGCGACGGCGCGCAGCACGGCCGGCTCATAGGCCATGGCGCCCGCACCGACGGGCGCGCCGTAGATGAGCAGGGGCAGCGTCGTCGCTTCGCGGATCAGGCGGTGATGCAGCATGACGGCCGCGTCGGCATGGCCGAGCGCCCATGAATTCGGGGGGAACACGAGCAGCGCGTCGGCGCCCGCCGCTTCCATCGCCGCACCTTCGCGGGCGGCTTCGAGCGAGGACTCGTGGTTGACGCCGGAGGTGATGAAGCAGGAGGCCGGCGCGACCGCGCGCGCGGTCCGCAGCACCGAGAGCTTCTCCTCCAAGGAGAGGACGTAGTTCTCGCCGGCATGGCCGTTGACGAGCAGGCCGCGAATGCCCGGCGTGTGCGACACGGTGCGGATATGCGCGGCGAGGGCCGCTTCGTCGACGGTGAAATCGGGGCGCATCGGCACGATGGTGGCCGCATGGATGCCGCTCAAACGTTCGGCCATGGCATCGGTCATGCGTCGGTTCCTTCGGGTGCTTCCGGTCGGAGGAGTCGGTCGATGGGGAAGAGCGGCATTTCGGGCTCGGACCCGAGAATCCGGTCCGCCAACAGGCGGGCGATGTAGGGGCCGCTCGTATAGCCGGAATGGACGCTGCCGCAGACATAGGCGTCGGGCACGCCGGGCACGGGCCCGGCGGCGGGCAAGGCGTCACGCGTTTCGGCCTCGAGCCCGGCCCAAGCACGGGCGAGGCGTGCGCCGGCGAGCGCGGGAATGGCATGGCAGGCCAGCCGCATGTTTCCGACGAGCCGTTCCGGCACGAGTTCGACGCCGCCTCGTTCGCGGTCACCCAAAGCCTGCCAGCCGCCGCCGATCACGACCGTGCCGTGGGCGTATTGCTTGAGCGACAACAGCCCGCTGGCGATGCCGACCACCGTGCGCATCACCGGCGCGACGCGCTCGGTGACGGCCAATTGATTGACCAGGGTCTTGATCGGGAGGGACACGCCGAGCCATGCCAGCATCGGCTCGATCCAGACACCGCCGGCCAGAAGCAGGCGGCGGGCGCGCAGCGGCCCTTGCGGCGTCGAGAGGGTGAAGCCGCCGTCGCCGACGTCGACGCCGTCGACGCGCCGGTTCTCGTGCAGCGAGACGCCCGCGCCGAGCAGGGCGTTGCGATAGGCAAGGCCCGTAAGATAGGCGTTGGCGTAACCGTCCACCTCGCAATGGCCGGCGATCAGCACCTCGTCGGAGATGCCCGGCTCGATGCGCTTGGCGGCCTTGCCGTCGATGATGGAAATGGGCGCGCCCGCTTCCCGGCGCTTGCCCGCCCGGAAGGTGAGGATCTCGGCTTCCTGCTCGGTGAAGGCCAGAGACAGCCCGTCGCAGACGACGACGCCGACGTCGTGGCCGAGCCATTGCGGGGCAGAAGCCCACATCGCATGGGCCTTCATCGCGTAGGGGATCAGCGCGACGCGCGTCATCTGCATCGTCAGCGTGCCGGCATTGACGCCCGAGGCTTCGCGGCACAGCGGGCCGCGATCCAGCAGCGCGACGTCCATGCCGCCCCGGGCACAGAACAAGGCCGCGGTCGCGCCATGCACGCCGCCGCCCACCACCGCGAGATCATGAACATGGGTCATAGCGGTGCGGGCTTCGGAATCGGGATGTCGGAATAGTCGAAACGGCCGAGAAGATCGGCGAGCGGGACGGGCCGCAGCGGCGGTCGAGCGGTCCATTGGCCGACGGCCTCGCGGGGGACGCCCAGCTTCTGCGCGAGAAGCTCGGCCGCGACGTCGCCGCACATGCGGCCCTGACAGGGGCCCATGCCGCATCGCGTGAAATGCTTGAGCTGATTGACCTCGGTCGCGCCGGAATCGGCCGCCTCCTCGATCTCGCGACGGGTGACGTCCTCGCAACGACAGACGACCGTCTCGGGCGGAACGGATGAGGCCTGTGCCGGCCGCAACGCCATCATGGCGGCCATCGCGTCGGAAAAACCCGCCACGCCCGCGAGGCGGCGACGTGCGGGGGCGGCGCGCTCCGCGAAGGCTGCGGCGTCGAGACGCTTCATGTCGTGCGCGGCGGCGAGGCCCGCGAGCAACCCCCCGTCCGTCGCCGCGACCGCACCGCGGATGCCGACGCCGTCGCCGGTGGCGTAGAGCCCCGGCACGCTCGTGCGCCCCTCGGCATCGAGAACCGGAACATGGCCGCCGAGACGGCGGTCGAACCGCATGTCGGCCCGGAAGAGACGCGGGATTTCAGCGCCGGGAACAAGCCCGTGCCCGACCACCAGCGTGGATATCGCGTAGCGGATCTCCGGCCCGGCTGCGTTCCCGCCCCCCGCATCGACGGGACCGATGACGACGGCTTCCGCGCCGTCCTCGCCTTCCACGCGGCGCACCGCATGGCGGAAATGGATCGGCACGCGCGCGCCCGCGATCTTCAACGCCCAACCGACGCCCTGCGCGAACGTGGCGGGACGCGACAGCAAACGCGGCACGGCGGCGATCCAGTCGGTCGCGCCCGCGAGATCGACGACGGCGGCGACGGTGCCGCCCGCCTTGACGATCCCCGCCGCCACGCCCGCCAAAAGAGGTCCGCAACCGGCCACGACGACCGGCGAGCCGGGAACGACGCCGTGGGATTTCAACAGAACCGTCGCGGCGGCGAGGCCGATGACGCCGGGCAGCGTCCAGCCGGGAAACGGCACGACGCGCTCATGCGCGCCCGTCGCCGCGATCAGGCGCGGCGCTTCGGCGCTTTCGTTCCCGTCCGGGCCGACGGCATCGACGCGGAAATTTCCGCCGACCGACCAGACCCTGCGGCCGAAACGAAGATCGACGTTCGAGGCGGCCAAGGCGGCGCGCAGCGCATCGCCGTCGCGCCGCTCGGGCGAACCGCCGGGCGCATCGAAACCGGGCCACGGCGCGCGCCAGACCTGCCCGCCCGCAGTCGGCTGCTCGTCGAACAGGACGACCGAGAGACCCGCTTCGGCGGCGGCGAGCGCCGCATTGCCGCCCGCGGGACCGCCGCCCAGAACGATCAAATCGAAATTCAAGACGCGCCTCCGAGCACGACGCGCATCCCCGCGGCGACCGGGGTGATGCAGGCCTGCCGCTTCATGCCGTCGACCTCGACGACGCACTCCTGACACACGCCCATGAAGCAGAACGCGCCGCGCGGCGTGCCCGCGCGAGGGCTTTTGCGCAGTTGCAGGTGCGCGCCGACGGCCAATGCGGCCGCGAGCGGCTCGCCCTCGGGCGCACGCGTCTCGATGCCGTCCACGGTGAAGGACACAAGGTTCGGGCGTGATCCCTCGGTTCGTCGGAAAGCTGCACCGCGATCGGCCATCGGATTGCCCTTGCGCTCCCGCCTGCGCGATCCCGGGAGTCGCGGGCCGAGCGGAGCGCCTTTACATGTCTTCAGTTCGTATACATAGTGTCCACCATCAATGCAAACGGACGTACCACCGTGCGCTCCGGTCGAGTGATGGGAAGGGTTTCTAACATGAAGCGTTGGATCGCCGGGGTCGCGGCCGCAGCCGCCATGATCGGATTCGCATGGGGAGACGCAGCACAGGCGCGTCCCTTGGACGAGATCATCAAGTCGGGCACCATCCGCGTGGGCGTCAATCCGACGCTTCCGCCGCTCGGCAAGTTCAACGAGAAGAACGAGATCGTCGGCTTCGACGTCGATTTCGCGACCGAGATCGCCAAGATGCTCGGCGTGAAGCTCGAAGTCGTTCAGGTCGGCTCGCCCGACCGCATTCCCTTCGTCGTCAGCGGCAAGATCGATTTCGTGATGGGCGCGATGACGCGCAATCCCGAGCGCGCCAAGGTGATCGACTTCACCGTCCCCGCGCATACTGAAGTGTTCGGCGTCCTCACCCTCGACGGCAAGGACATCACCAACGTCAAGGATCTCGACAAGCCGACCGTCACGATGGTGCAGGTGCGCGGATCGACCCCGGTGAAATACATCGAGGACAATCTCAAAAACGCGAAGATCACGCTGCTCGACAACTACCCCGACGCGATCCGCGCCTTGGCGCAGGGCCGCGGCGACGCGATGCTCGACGTGCTGGATTTCGTCGGCGAGCACATGAACAAGCACAAGGTCGCCTGGAAGGTCGTGCCGACCCCGGTCGACGTCTATTACTGCGGCCTCGGCGTCGCGAAGAATTCGACCGGCCTCAAGGATTGGCTGAACGTCGCGATCTTCGAACTGCATCGCCGCGGCAAGACCGACGAGCTGTGGGAAAAGTGGTTCGGCATCAAGATGCTCTACCCGACGGGCTTCACCCCGTATTTCTGATCGCGAAAGTCGGGTCGCCCGCGGCGGCCCGACATTTCTCCTCGAGCCTCGGGACGCGTCGCCTTGCTTGATTACACGTTCCAATACGGCCAGATCTGGCCCCATCTGCCCCGCCTTCTCGGCGGGGCGGTCTTGTCTTTGGAACTGGCTCTGCTGTCGTTCTTCGGCGGCCTGATGCTCGGCACCGTCGGCGCGTCGATCCTCACCTTCGGCGGATCGGCGGCGCGCAAGGCCGTATCGGCCTATGTGACGTTCTTCACGAACACGCCGCAGCTGGTGCAGATCTACTTCCTCTATTTCGCCCTGCCGGACATGGGCATCATCCTGTCCTCGTTCACCGCCGTCCTGCTCGGCATGACGCTGAACGCCGGGGCCTATCTCACCGAAATTCAACGCGCCGGCTTCGAGTCGCGGCGGCAATCGGAAATGGAAGCGGCGGAAGTGCTCGGCTTCTCCCGCGGCCAGCAGATCCGCTACGTGATCCTCCCGCATGTCGCGCGGGTGCTGTTTCCGCCTTTGTCCAACCAGTTCATCCTGATGACGCTCGGCACCTCGATGGCGGCCGTGTTCGGCGTCGAGGAACTGACCGGGCAAGCGCTCAACATCAACTCGACGACGTTCCGCTCGCTCGAGATCTTCTCCGTCACGGCGCTCATCTACATCGCGATCACGCTGATGGCCTCGGCCCTGCTGGCCGTGGCGGGCTCCGTCTTGTTCCGCGCACGCATGAGAATTCTGTGATGTGGGAGCGTCTGGTCGAGGAGGCCCCGTCCTTCTTCAGCTATTACAACGTTATCTTCCTGCTGAAGGCCGCTTTGGCCACCGTCGCGCTTTCGGCCATCGGCTGCCTGCTCGGCGTGCTGTTCGGCACGCTTCTGGCGCTGCTGCGGTTGACGAGCGCGGCGGTCGTCGCGCCGTTTCGGTGGTTGGGCATTCTCTACACCGAGATCTTTCGGCGCATTCCGTTCCTCGTGACCTTGATGCTGGTGTTCTTCGCCGTCCAACTGTCGGGCAACGACCTGCCGATGTTCGGCGTCGCCGCGGTGAGCGTCACGTTGATCGCCTCGGCCTTTCTCGCGGAAATCGTCCGGGCCGGATTCGAGTCCGTGCACCGCAACCAGTGGGATGCGGCGGCGGCGATGAATTTCGGCATGCTCGATACCGTACGCTACGTCATCCTTCCGCAGGCTTGGCGCATCATCCTGCCGCCCGCCTTCGGCTTCTTCGTGCTGTTCATCAAGGATACGGCGCTGGCCTCGCAGATCGGCGTCATCGAGCTGACCTTCGCGGGCAAGGTCCTCAACAACAAGGGCTTCTCGGCCGTGCTGGTCTTCGGCACGATCCTCGTCGCCTATTTCTCGGTGTCGTGGCCGCTGTCGCGGCTCGGCAAACATCTGGAGTTCCGCCTTGCCTCGTCTCGTCATCGCCGGTCTTGAGGCCTGCTACGGATCCTTGAAGGTCCTCGACGGCATCGATCTCGACGTCGCTTCCGGCGACGTGATCGGGCTGATCGGCCCCTCGGGTTCCGGCAAAAGCACGATCCTGCGGAGCCTCGTCGGGCTTACGCCGCCGACGGCGGGCAGCGTCGAGATCGACGGCGACAACGTCGATTATAAGGACGCCGCATCCGTCGCGCGCCTGCGCGACCGGCTCGCCATCGTGTTCCAGCAATACAATCTGTTCCAGAACATGAGCGTCCTGCAGAACGTCATGATCGCGCCGACCAAGATCAAGAAACGCCCTTCGGCGGAGGTCGAGGAGGAAGCGCGGGCGCTTCTGGCCAAGGTCGGTCTCGGCGACAAGCTCGACCGCTATCCCGACGAATTGTCCGGCGGCCAGCAGCAGCGCGTCGCCATCGCGCGGGCGCTGGCGCTCCGGCCGGAAATCCTGCTGCTCGACGAAGTGACCGCCGCGCTCGATCCGGAACTCGTCTCCGAGGTTCTCGACACCATCCGCGTTCTCGCCCGCGAAGGCATGACCATGCTGATCGTGTCGCACGAGATGGGCTTCATCCGCGAAGTCTCGCGCGAAGTCGTCTTCATGGATGCCGGTCGGATCGTCGAACGCGGACCGCCGAGCCGCATCTTCGACGCCCCGACCGAACCGCGCACGCGCGATTTCGTCTCCAAGATCCTGCGGCATTGACCGCACCCATCCCGGAAGGACCGCAGCCGATGTTCGATCAAGCTCCGCCGCGGCTCCGCCCGGGTGCAGAACTCCTCGTCGGCGCCGTCGACAACCACGTGCATTGCTGCCCGCACATCAACGGGCGCTCCATCGACGTGTTCGACGCCGTGCGCGACGCGGCCGCGGCGGGAATGCGCGGCATCGGCCTGATGGACAATTTCGCCAATTCGTCGGGATTGGCCGCGCTCGCGATGCGCCATCTCGGCCATCTGGGCGTAGACGTGTTCGGCGGGCTCATCATGGAGCCGCCGGCCGGGGGCGTCTCCGCGGAAGCTGCGACGATCGCGCTGTCCTACGGCTACGGGCCGGGCACCGGCGCGCGCTTTCTCTCGATGCCGACGCACCACACCCGCAACATCGCGATGATGGAGGGCCGCAGCCCCCTGTTCGTCGAGAGCTGCTTCTTCGTGCCGGAAACGGGCCCGCTGCCCGACCCGCTGCCCGAAATTCTTGATCTCGCCGCCGCGGCGGACGTCGTCTTCAACACCGGACACGTTTCGGGGCCGGAAGCGGTGCGCTTGGCGGAAGCCGCGAAACGGGCAGGATGCGGGCGCGTTCTCGTGCCCTGCTCCCATTACGACGCCGAAACCGTGCGTGCGGTCGTGGCGGCGGGCGCACATGCGGAATTCTCGTTCTTCTTCGTGTCGCACGCCACGCAGGCGGGCCTGACCCATGTCGACGCGAAGGCGAGCACGGTGACGCCCGTTCCCGCCCCCGAAATGGTGGAACTGATCAAGGCGGCCGATCCGCGACGCGTCGTCCTCAGCGGGGATTGCGGCGTGTTCCTGCTGCCGCCGCCGGTGGACGGCCTGCGCGAATTCGTGCTGCTGCTCGAAACCTGCGGCCTCTCGCGCGATCTCATCCGGCCGATGATTTCGGACGTGCCGGCGGCGCTGTTTCGCGTCGGGACGGCGAAGCCCGCCTAGCGCACCGTATCAAGCGCGAAATCGGCGAGGCTGCGGATATGCGCGGCCACGGCGCGGCGGGCGGCGGCTGCATCCTGCGCTTCGAGCGCATCGAGGATCGCCAGATGCTCGGCGGAATCCGGCTCCAAACGGTCCGACAGCCGCGCGATCTCGAACAGGCGCGTGGTGACGCGCAGTCCGCGGATCATCTGGGCGAGCACGTCGTTGCCGCAGGCATCGATATAGGCGCCGTGCAGATTGTCGTCGGAGCGCCAATGCGCATCGGTGTGATATTTGGCGGCGCGGCGGAGTTCTTCGATCTCGTGGCGCAGTTGGGCCGTACGCCCGGCCGCAATGCGGCCGATGGACAGCGCCGCGGCCTCGGCCTCCAAGATCTCGCGAACCTTCAAGCTGTGCAGATATTCACGCAGATCGACATGGCGGACGAGATAGGAGCGGCCGCTCCCCTTGATGACCAGCCCCTCCCCCTCGAGACGCTGGAGCGCTTCACGCAGGGGCGTCCGCGAGATGCCCAAGGCCTCCGCCAACCGCGACTCGACGATGGTGTCGCCGCCGCGCAGCTTGCGGCTGCGCACCATCTCGGAGATCGCGCCATAGGCTTGATTGGAGAGATTCAGGCCGCCCGGCTGAGGCGAAGTCGCGCCGGCGTCGTCGTCCTCGGTCGCGCTCATGACGCAACCTTTGCCGCGTAGGGAGACCGTTCGCGCGGCAGATAGACTCCGTGCCCCTTCGGCCCCACCAGCGCCCCGTCCTCGACCACCACGGTGCCGCGCACCATCGTCAGCACGGGCCAGCCGGTGATGTCCAAGCCGGCATAGGGCGTGTAATCCGCACCGTCCCGGATGTGCTCATGCGTCAGAGTCAGCCGCTTTTCGGGATCCCAGATCGCGATGTCCGCATCCGAACCGACCGCGATGGTGCCCTTGCGCGGGTACAGGCCGTAGGTGCGGGCATGGTTGGTGGCCGTGAGGGCCACGAATTGCTCGGCCGAGATACGGCCCTTCTTGACGCCTTCGGAAAACAGGACCGCCAAGCGCGCGCCGACGCCCGGAATGCCGTTCGGCACCCAGCGAAAGCTCGATTTCGCCTTGGGGTTGAGCTTGCCTTCGGCGTCTTCGTACCGGAACGGGCAGTGATCGGACGAGAAGACGTTGAACACCCCGTCGCGCAGGCCGTCCCAACACGCCTCTTGGCTGTCGCGGTCGCGCGGCGGCGGGGAGCAGACATATTTCGCGCCCTCCATCCCGAGGCCGTCGAGATCGGCCTCGGTCAGCACGAGATATTGCGTGCAGGTTTCGGCCAGAACCTTCATTCCGCGCTGCTGCGCCCAACGGATCTGCTCGATCGCCTCGCGGTTCGAAACGTGGACGATCATGATCGGCACATCGACGAGTTCCGCATGGGCGATGGCGCGGTGGGTGGCTTCGCGTTCGACGAGCTTGGGCCGCGACGTCGCATGATGTTTGGGCGCGGTGCGGCCCGCCTTTTCCAGCTTCTCCGTCATGAAGCGGATCGCGTCGTAGCTCTCGCAATGCACCATCACCAGCGCGCCGCAGTTGCGCGCGGTATCCAGCACTTCGAGAATTTCGCGGTCGTTGAGGGCGAGACCCTCATAGGTCATGAAGATCTTGAACGAGGTGTAGCCGTCCTCGACCAGAGCGGGCAGCTGCTGCCCCAGCACGGCTTCGTTCGGCTCGCTGATGATGAGATGAAACGACGTGTCGATGTGGCACGCGCCTTCGGCCAGCGCGTGATAGGCGTTCACCGTTTCGCGGAGCGGCCTGCCCTTTTCCTGCAGCACGAAGGGCAGCACCGTCGTGGTGCCGCCGAGCGCGGCGGAGCGCGTGGCGGATTCGAAGTCGTCGGCCATGACGATGCCGTCGCCCGAGGGCTGCGCGATGTGGACGTGGCTGTCGATGCCGCCCGGCATCACGAGCTTGCCCGTCGCATCCACCGTCCGGTCGGCGGTCCCGAGATCGAGCCCCAGCGCCGCGACGCGCCCGCCGCGGATGCCGATGTCGCAGCGGATGCTGTCTCCCGCCGTCACGACGGTGCCGCCTGCGATGATGGTGTCGAAATGGGCGCTCATGCGGGTCGATCTCCGAACTCTCCGAACACACTGTATGCAGATTGCACGCAGCTGTGGAGAGCGGAGTTGGGCTTGTCTGCCGGTTTTGCCGCCCGGTTTCGACGGACGGCGGTCAACCGATGGTGAGCAGCCTTCGCGGGGTATGCACGAACAGCCGTTCTATCTCCGTTTCCGCAAACCCGCGCTCGCGCATCAGCGGCACGACGTTGCGCAGCAGGTGGCCGTAGCCATGTCCGCCCAGCGTTTGCAGACGCGCCCTCGTGCAGATGTCGTGCGCGAGCACGACGCGGTCCCCGAGCCCGGCATCCAGCAGGCGGCGGACGGCCCGCAACCGCATCCAATCATTCGGCAGATCGGCGACGCCCATCCAGTATTTGGACACCTCGATGCCGAAGAAGTCGTATTCGACGACGCAGCCGCGCCGCGCCAGTCCCACCACCTCGGCGTCTTCGCATTCATAGGTGCGGTCCATGTGATCGATGATCACGCGCGAGAGATCCGCGCCCGCCGCGTCGAGAATGTCGAGGATCTCGTGCGGCGCCTGCGGGTGACGGCCCGGATGGACGGTGATCGACGCGCCCGTCGCACGTTGGGTCTTCGCGCCCGCCTGCAACGAACGCCGCTCGAACGGCGTCAACGGCCATGAGCATCCGATTTCACCGATGATGCCGCAGCGTACGGACGTGCCGCGCGCTCCATGCAGGACTTCGCCGATCATGATTTCCGTCATGGCCTCGACGGAGAGCTCCAAGGTCGTCGGGTCCTGAAAATCCTCGGTGTAGAAACCTGCGGAAGCCACGACATGCACGCCCGAGCGCCGCGAAATCTCGACGAGGCCGTCGAGATCGGGTCCGATGCCCCCCGTCGTCATCTCCACGATCGTGCCGCCGCCGGACTTGCGGAACAGTTCGCATTCGCGCACCGCGAGGTCGCGATCATGCAGGCGGTGATTGCCGAGATGCTCGCCGGGGCTGTAATTCACGTCGAAATGGTTCTCGAGCGTGATCTCGACTTCGGGCTCGCCGGAGCCGCGCCGCGCCGGCGCCGTCAGATCGCACAAGAGATGTTCGTGCATCAGCACGGAGCCCAACGCCTCCGGCTCGACGGGACCCGAAACCGTCATCACGTAAGGTCGTTCCATCCGCCGCGCTCCCCACGCACAGCACCCCGTCGGCGCGCAGCAACCTTAGCCGCGTCCGGCGATTCAGGAAGCGGGAACTGCGGAGGCCTGAGGCGGGCGCTACGGTCAGGTTTTCCGGCCGTTCAACGCGCGATAGGAGCGGATGACCTGACTGTCGTCGGCGCGGCCGTGGTCCGCGCCGGATGCGGCGAGGAACATCTGGTGGGCTCCGGCCGCCAAGGGCAGCGCGGTCTTCAGGTCGCGGCCCGCTTCGAGGACGAGCCCGAGATCCTTGACGAAAATGTCGACCGCGCTCGAAACTTCCGGCTCGTCCTGGAGCATGCGCGGGCCGCGGTCCTTCAACATCCAGCTCGAAGCGGACGAGCCGCTCATGATTTCCAGCAGGAGTTCGAGATCGACGCCCGCCTTTTCGGCCAGCGCGAAGGACTCGGCCAAGACCGCGATGTGGACGCCGCACAGCAACTGGTTGACGGTCTTCACCGTCGCGCCCTGCCCTGGCCTTTCCCCGACATGAAAGATCTTGTCGCCCAATGCGGCTAGGATCGGCCGAACCGACGCGAACACCGCGGGGGGCGCCGCGGCCATGATCGTGAGCGTCGCGGCGCCCGCGCCGGCCGTCCCGCCCGAAACCGGCGCGTCGACGAATTTGCGTCCCGAAGCCTCGACCTTTTCGGCGACGGCGCGCACCGCGCCGGGCGGGCAGGTGGCCATGAGAACGACGCAGGAGCCCGGCGGCAACGCGGCGAGCGCACCCGCTTCGAACAAGACCGCCTCCGCCTGCGCCGAATTGACGACCATCAGCACGAGCGCATCCGCGCCCGCCGCCGCATCGGCCGGCGTCGCAGCGGCTTCGCCGCCAGCCGCGACGAGGGCCGCCCCGGCTTCGGGGCGCACGTCGTACCCGGCGACCGCGAACCCCTTCGCGAGAAGGTTCTTCGCCATGAGCGAACCCATGGCGCCCAACCCGACGAAACCGATGCGATGCATATTCCCGTTCCTCGATGACGAACGGGGCTGCTTCACCGCCCCGTTTCCGATGTGGCGGTCGCGCGGATCAGTGCAGCGTGAGCGCGGGGATGTAGGAGAAGGCGAGCAACACCGCCAAAGCCATCACATAGAACGGGAAAAGCTCCTTGGTCGTCTCGATGATCGCCGTGCGCGCGATGGAGGCCGAGATGAACAAGGTGGTGCCCACGGGCGGGGTGTAGAGCCCGATCGCGAGGTTGAGCACCATGATGATCCCGAGCTGCGTCAGGTCGAGCCCGATCACCCGTGCGAGCGGCACGAAGATCGGACCGAGCAGAAGGATCGCCGCCGGCAGGTCGATGAACATTCCGGCGATGAGCATGATGACGTTCATGGCGACGATGATGAGCCAAGGCTCCTTGAGGGTGCCGAGCGCCCATTCCGAGAAGAGCTGCGGCACCTGCTCGATCGTCATGATCCAGCCGACGACGGCCGAGGCCATGATGACCAGCATCACCACTCCGGTGGCCACGCCCGCGGAAATCACGGCGGCGTAGAACCGGGACCAGTTCATGTCGCGATAGATGAAGAGGCCTGCAGCCAGAGCGTAGAGCACGGCGAGCACGGACACTTCGGTCGGGGTCGCGATGCCGAAGCGCAGAAACAGCAGGATGAAGATCGGCATGGCCAGCGCAGGCGCGGCCTGAATGAAGAGGCTGCGAACCTTCGGTCCGTCGAAGGGGATCTTCTCGAACGGGAAACCCCGCAAGCGGGCGGAGAGATTGTTCACGATCACGAAAACGGCCGTGAGAATGAGGCCTGGCAACACGCCTGCGAAGAACAGCGCGCTCACCGACACATCCGACACCAGCGAGTAGAGGATCATCGGGATCGAAGGCGGAATCAGGATCGCGATGGTCGAGGCGGCCGCATTGTTCGCCGCGCAATAAGCTGGCGGATATCCGGCCTTCTTCTGCCAGGGGATCAACATGCCGCCGATGGCCGTGGCGTCGGCGACGGCCGATCCGGACACTCCGCCGAACACGGCCGAGCCCACGACGCTCGTCGACGTCAGGCCGCCGCGGTAGCGCTGCACGAGGAGCGTGGCGAATTCGATCATGTTGCGGCCGAGGCGGCCGCTCATCATCAGGCTGCCCGAGAGGATGAAGAAGGGCAGCGCCAGCATCGGGAAGGATTGCGTCTGCTGGAACATCTGCTGGACGACGATCATCAAGGGCAGATGGCCGGACGCCAGAACCGAGGCGCTCGCCGCGGCCACGAGAACGTGGCCGACGGGCACCGCGAGGAACATGAGCCCGAAAAATACGAGGATCAGGACGATGATCATGTCACGCTCTCTTCGGGATCGAATTCGGGTGCGGCGGATGCGCCCGCTGCAAGCACGCGCAGCGTGATCGCGAGGGTGGCGACGATCACGCCCACGATGGTCGCTGCGATGGAGTAGAACCCTATCGAACGCGGCAGCTTGAGAAGCGGCGTCTGCTCGATGGACGTGATGTCCGCGATCTGCAGGACCGGTCCGAGCAAGACGGCATAGGTGGCGATCACCACCGCGTTGACGAACACGATCAG
Organism: Hyphomicrobiales bacterium; assembly: GCA_027489535.1. GTDB lineage: Bacteria > Pseudomonadota > Alphaproteobacteria > Rhizobiales > Beijerinckiaceae > JAIXZO01. The sequence goes on along the minus strand of JAIXZO010000005.1, from coordinate 7,439 downwards.
GGCGACGCGACCGTTGGGTCCCACGCGCTCGGAAATGAAGTCGACGGCGATATGCGCGCCGCGCTGAACGCCGAGGACGATCCCCGCGCCGATCAGCCACGGGAACAACAGTTCGGGGATTTCGCCGACCTCGTTCACGCCGCCCTGTTCGAACAGGTAGCGGGCGACGACGTTGACGCCGATGATCCCGAGCAATGCGAGCATGGTGACGAGCACCACCCCGCGACAAAGACGTCCGACGACATCGTCGACGATGTCGGCAAAGCGCACGACCGCACCCATTCCATCCCCCCTATTTCCCTGCGCGGAACGCCCCCGCACGAGGCGGAGGCGCAGGCTTTTCGCTCGGGACGTCAGCCCGCGGCCTTGACGAGCTGATCGACGAAATCGCCGAAGGGCTTCTTGCGCCAATTGTCGACCACCGAGCCGGAGGCCTTGCGGAAGGCGACCTTGTCGGCCTCGTTCATCGTGATCTTCGGATTGGCCTTGAACTCGGCCATGAACTTCACGTCGAATTCGCCCATGAGCTTGCGCTGCAGCGCGCCCGCCTCGGCGGCGGCCGCCTTGATCACGTCGCGATCCGCGGCGGAGAGGCGGGCCCAAGTGATCTGCGACATCAGGAAGGGGGTCGATTCCCACTTGTGGCCGGTCAGCGAAATGAACGGGTTCACCTCGAAGATTTTCGATGAGGCGATGTTCGCGAGCGGGTTTTCCTGCCCGTCCACCACGCCCTGCTGAAGCGCGACATAAAGCTCGCCGAAGCTGATCTGCTGCGTGGCCGCGCCCAGCGCTTGGAAGATGTCGATGGTCATCGGATCCGGCGGCGTGCGGATCTTGAGGCCCTTGAGATCCTCGGGAGCGTTGATCGAGCGCTTGGAATTCGAGATGTGGCGGATGCCGTTGTCCCACCAACCGAGCGGCACCATGCCCACCGTCGCGAAACGCTTTTCGAGCACGCCGCCGAAGCTGCCGTCGAGCAGCTTGAACGCGGCTTCCGGCGAGTTGAACAGGAACGGCAGGCCGAGCGCGGCCAGTTCGGGAAGCAGCGCGGACGTCGAGCCCTGGCTGTTGACGGTCATGTCGACCGCGCCGGTGCGAAGGCTGGTGAGGAGCGAGGCCTCATTGCCGAGCTGTTCGGAAGGCGCAACGCGCACCACGACGCGGCCGCTCGTCTTCTCCTTGACGATTTCGGCGAATTTCTCCGCCGCGATGTGGCGCGGATTGGTCGGTGCGGCGTTGTGGCCGAGCGACAGCGTGGTCTGCTGCGCGGAGGCGCCGCGCGAGAACGAGAAGACGGCCGGCGCCATGATGCCGGCCGCAAGCAGGGAGCGGCGCGAAAGCGGCTTGTCGATGATGGTCTTCATTGTTTCCTCCTTGGATATGTTTTCGGACGTTCGATCTCGGTGACCCGAGGCCCTCCCGACTCTTCGGCCGGGTTGAGGCGGTTCTTCAGCGCGACAGCCACTCCTTGAGCTTTGCGGAGATCGCGGACGTCGAGATCCCGTAGCGGTCGTGCAGCGTGGGCAGCGCCCCCGCAGCGAGGAATTCGTCGGGAAGGCCGATCTGACGGAAGGTCGGGTGGACGCCCGAGCGCATCAGCAGCCCGGCCACAGCCTCTCCGAGGCCGCCGACCACCGTGTGGTTCTCGGCGACCACGACCATGCGGCCGGATTTGCCCGCCTCACGAAGGATCGTCTCGGCGTCGAGCGGCTTGATCGTCGGCACGTGCAGAACCGAAACGCCGATGCGGTCGGCCGCCAGTTCCTTCGCGGCTTCGAGCGCGCGCATCGTGAGCAGGCCCGACGAGATGATCAGAACGTCGTTGCCGTCCCGCAGCGTCTTCGCCTTGCCGAGTTCGAACGTGTAGCCGTACTCGTCGAGCACGACCGGCACCTGACCGCGCAGGAGACGCATGTAGACGGGGCCGCGATGCGCGGCGATGGCCGGCACGACCTGCTCGATCTCATGCGCGTCGCACGGGTCGATCACCGTCATGTTCGGCATGGCCCGCATCAATGCGATATCCTCGGCCGCCTGATGGCTCGGGCCGTAGCCGGAGGTGAGGCCGGGAAGCGCGCAGACGATCTTCACGTTGCGGTCTTCCTCCGCGATCGTCTGGTGAATGAAGTCGTAGGCGCGGCGCGTCGCGAACACGGCGTAGGTGGTCGCGAAGGGCGTGAAGCCCTCGGCGGCGAGGCCCGAAGCCGCGCCGAAGAGAAGCTGCTCGGCCATTCCCATCTGGTAGTAGCGGTCCGGGAAGGCCTGACCGAAGATGTGGAGATCCGTGTATTTGCCCAGATCGGCCGTCATGCCGAGGATCTCGGGGCGGCTTTTCGCGGCCTCGACGAGAGCATGTCCGAACGGTGCCGGCCGCGTCTTCTGCCCGTCGCCCGCGATGGAGGCGATCATGGCCGAGGTGGTGAGGCGCGGTTTGCCCGAGGGCTGCGGAGCGGCGGGCTTCATGCGCGCCTCCCTTCTTCGAGAGCGGCCAGCGCGAGCTGCCATTCATGGGCGTCGACGCGGATGAAGTGGTTTTTCTCGCGCGCTTCGAGGAAGGGCACGCCCTTCCCCATCAGGGTATCCGCCACGATGATCCGCGGCTTCGGTTCGGGGTGGTCCTTGGCCGCGTCGAACGCGTCGACCACCGCGTCGAGGTCGTTGCCGTCGATGCGCTGCACGAACCAGCCGAAGGCTTTCAGCTTGTCGACGAGCGGCTCGAAGGCCATCACCTGCGTCGAAGGCCCGTCCGCCTGCTGATTGTTGACGTCGACCACGGCGATGATGTTGTCGAGCTTGTAATGGGCGGCCGACATCATCGCCTCCCACACCGCGCCCTCGTCGAGTTCGCCGTCGGAAAACAGGATGTAGACCCGGCTGTCGGACTTCTTGCGCTTGAGGCCGAGCGCCATGCCGACGGCGATCGACATGCCGACGCCGAGCGAGCCGCCCGACATCTCCATGCCCGGCGTGTAGGAGGCCATGCCCGACATCGGCAAACGGCTCTCGTCGCTGCCGTAAGTTTCGAGTTCCTCCTGCGGGATGATCCCGGCCTCGATCAGCGCGGCGTAGAGCGCGATGGCGTAATGGCCGTTGGACAGCAGGAACCGGTCCCGCCCTTCCCATTCGGGATCGTCGGGACGGTACCGCATGGCGTGGAAATAGGCCGTCGCGAGGACGTCGGCGATGTCGAGCGCCTGGGCGATATAGCCCTGCCCTTGCACTTCGCCCATCAGCACGGCATTGCGCCGCACCCGATAGGCGTGCTCGGCGAGTTGCTTGTTGTGTCCCTTGGAGGGTGCCACGTCGGCCTCCGGAGTCGGATGATCGGGGAATGGGGCGTGCGTCGCGCCGGAGCGCCTCAGTGGATCAGCATGCCGCCGTTCACGTCGATGACCGCGCCCGTCGTGTAGGAGGAGAGGTCCGACGCGAGGAACAGGAAGGCCCGTGCCACGTCGATCGCGTCGCCGAGACGGTTCAGCGGGATTCCCTTGAGGATCTCGACCTTCATCTGTTCCGTCAGCATGCCGCCGGTGATGTCGGTCTGGATCAGGCCCGGCGTGACGCAGTTCACGCGGATGTTGTCGGGGCCGAGCTCGCGCGCCATCGCCTTGGCGAGGCCCAACACGCCGGCCTTGGCTGCGGAATAATGCGGGCCGCCGAAGATGCCGCCGCCGCGCTGCGCCGATACCGACGACATACAGGCGATGGAGCCGCGCTTGCGCTCGCGCATGTGGGGGATGAAGGCTTGGCTGAGATAGAGCACGCCCGTCATGTTGACGTCGACGATGCGGTGCCAGTCGGCCTCCGTGATGTCCATGGTCTTCACCGGCTGCGTCACGCCGGCATTGTTGACCAGGATGTCGACATGGCCGAAGGCCGCGATCACCCTTTGGGCGGCGGCGCGGCACGCGGCCGCGTCGGTGACGTTGCAGGCGACGCCGATATGGTTCGGCCCGATCGAGGCTGCGGCCGCCGTCGCGGCGGCTTCGTCGAGATCGAGGATCGCGACGCGCGCGCCCTGCTCCGCAAAAAGGCGGGCGGCCGCAAGGCCGATGCCGCGCATGCTCGCGGCTCCCGAAATGACGGCGGTCTTCCCCTCGAGCAGCATTCGTTCCTCCGGCATCGCTTTTCTCTTGCTCCAGAGTTCCCGATCCCGCGGCTCGCGACAAACGCATGATTTACATCAACTGATGAATCCTATTCACTTGAGGGATGTTCGAAATGGTTCCGCTGTCATTGCTGAGGGTGTTCGAAGCCGCGGCCAGAACGGGCTCCTTCCGTGCCGCTTCGGCGGCCCTCAACGTGACGCCGAGCGCCGTCAGCCATGCCGTCAGAAAGCTCGAGCACGCGCTCGGCATCCCGCTGTTCGAGCGCGACACGCGACAAGTTCGGCTCACCTACGAGGGTGAAGTGCTCATGCGTCATGTCGGGCGCGCCTTCGAAGATCTCCGCCGCGGGATGGACGCCATCTCCGCGCGCGCGCCGAAACTTCTCCGATTGCACTGCGCCCCGAGCTTCGCCGCGCAGTGGCTGACGCCGCGCCTGAAGGATTTCGTGCGCGGCAATCCCGGCATCGACGTGCGGCTTGCCGCGGGCGTGGACTACACGCGCTTCACCGCCGACGAATTCGACGCGGACATCGTCTACGGGCCCCCTCGGCAGGGCGGGCTCGTGGTCGTTCCGCTCGGCGAGGAGACCATCACGCCGATGTGCGCGCCCGAAATGGCGGGACTGATCGAAACGCCCGCCGATCTGCTCGACCTTCCGCTCATCCAGAGCGACTCGAAGCAGGTGCAATGGATCGACTGGTTCGCCGCCAACGGGATCGAGGCGGTGCCGCGCATCGGCGGACGCTTCGACCGAAGCTTTCTGGCCCTTTCGGCCGCCGTGGAGGGGATGGGCATCGCCTTGGAATCCACGCGTCTGGCCGAGAAGGAGCTCGCCTCCGGCCGGCTGATCGCCCCGCTCGCCGGCCGGTCCAAATCGATCGATTATGTCGGGCACAATCTCGTCTATCCGCGGCACACGCAGCCGCGCCATCCGTTGCGGGCCTTCTCCGATTGGCTCGCGACGGAACTCCGCCTTCAACCTCGGACCGTCGACGGATCGCTCTGAAGCCGCCCGCTCTCAGGTCCTTCTGCCGAGAGCGCTTTCGGCCGCGTCCGCCGCCGCTCGTGCGGTGATGCCGAAATGCCGATACAAATCCTCGGCCGATCCGGACGCTCCGAACCCGGTCATGCCGATGAACGGGTCGTCGATCCCGAGCCAACGCTCCCACCCGAACTTCACCGCGGCCTCGATGCCGACGCGAACGCCGTCCGCAGGCCCGAGCACCGAGGCCCGATACGCCGCGTCCTGACGCTCGAACAGGCTCCAGCACGGCATGGACACGACCGCCGCGCCGATCCCGCGTTGCTGCAGCAGCTCCCGCGCCTCCACGGCGATCGCCACCTCCGAACCTGTCGCGATCAAGGTGACCTTGCGCGCGCCCTCGGCCTCGCGAAGCACATAGGCCCCGCGACGCGTGCGGTTTTCGCCGTCCGCGTCGCTCCGCAGACGCGGCACGGCCTGTCGGGCGAAGATCAGCGAGAGAGGACCCTCGCGATGCGAGGCCGCGATCTCCCACGCTTCAACGGCCTCGACCGCATCGGCCGGCCGAATGACCGTCATGTCCGGCATCGCGCGCAGCGAGGCGATGATCTCGACCGGCTGATGCGTCGGCCCGTTGCGTCCGACGCCGATGGAATCGTGGCTGAAGGCGAAGATCACCGGCAGCTTCATCAATGCGGCCATCCGCATGGACGGACGCTGATAATCTGCGAAGGCGAGATAGGTGACCGCGACCGGCCGCGCGCCGCCATGCGCGGCGATGCCGTTCGAGAGCGCGGCCATCACATGTTCGCGAACGCCGCAATGAAGATAGCGCCCGGCGCGATCCTCGGCCGTAAACGCGGCGAGCCCGCGCTTGTGGTTGGTGGGCGCCTCGAGATCGGCGCAGGCCACGATGACGTCGGGCGCGGCGGTGCAGAGCGCCTCGCAGGCGTCGCCGGACGACTTGATCAAGGCGACGGGTTCCGACGCGGCGAACGCCGCGCTTCGCACCGCTTGCAACGCGGCCCTTTCATGCGCGCCGGGTCGTCCTTCCACGGAACGGAGAAACTCGTCACGCACGGCCGGAGCGGCCGAAGCCAGCCTCTCGGCCCAGGCCGCACGTTCGGCCGCGCCTCTCCGGCCGACCGTCGTCCAGGCGGCGGCGGCATCGTCGGGGACGGCGAAACGTTCGCCGGTCCACCCGAAGGTCTCCGCCATTCCGGCACGGTCCTCCGCGAAAATGGGCGCGCTGTGTCCGCCGCGGCGACCCTCGAGCCGCGCAATGCCCCGCGCGATCGCCGTTTTGCATGCCAGCAGCGACGGACGCGGATCGAGGACCGCTGCGTCGAACGCCCGCGAGACCGCATTGACGTCATGACCGTCGACCTCGACGACATGCCAGCCCGCCACGCGAAAACGCTCCGCCACGTCCTCGGAAATGGACAGCGCGGTGGATCCGTCGTCGGTGATCCGGTTGTCGTCCCATACGAAGGTGAGGCGTCCGAGCTGCAGATGGCCGGCAAGCGAGATCGCTTCCTGCCCGACCCCTTCCTGAAGGCAACCGTCGCCGACGAACGCCCAAATGCGGTGGTCCGAGACGTCTGCGCCGAAACGCGCGCGCAAATTCTCCTCGGCTATCGCCATGCCGACCGCATTGCCGATGCCTTGGCCGAGCGGCCCCGTCGTCACCTCGATGCCGGCGGCGGGATCGAATTCCGGATGACCGGCACAATGCGAGCCGAGCTTGCGGAACCGCTTCACCTCGTCGAGAGAAATCTTGGCGTAACCGGTCAAGCAGAGGAGCGCGTAAAGAAGCATCGAACCGTGTCCGTTCGAAAGCACGAAGCGGTCGCGGTCGGGCCATAGCGGATCGGCCGGGTCGAATTTTGCGTGCCGCAAGAAGAGCGCGGTCGCGATCTCGGCCATCCCCAGCGGCACACCCTGGTGCCCTTCGCCCGCCTCGAGAATGGCATCGACCGCCAGGAAACGTATGGCCGCAGCCATGCGCGTCGGGTCGCAATCCGAAAGGGAGGACGCGGTATTCATGATGATCTCGCCTCTCGTTCACGCCCGATTTCTGCCGGCGCCGCGACGTGGATGCTGGGAGGAGGAGCCCCTTGTCAATCCGTGGGGTGGCGGAACCTGCAGCCGACCGCAGGGCGAAGGAGGCCGAATTGTCGGCGCGCCGTTGCCGAGCGGTGTCGGCCGGGGAAGAAAAATGCGTATTCAAAACGCAAAAAGCCGCCTGATTGGGCGGCGTTATTTTTGGTTTGGCTGTTGTGTGGGTCGAACGGGAGATTTGGTTGCGGGGACAGGATTTGAACCTGTGACCTTCAGGTTATGAGCCT
>JAIXZO010000001.1 GCA_027489535.1 Hyphomicrobiales bacterium | reverse complement strand
AGAAGATCGCCGAATACGGCAAGCGCGCCCGCGACGGCCAGCTGAAGATCGACGAGATGCAGGGCGGCACCTTCACCATCACGAATGGCGGCATCTACGGCTCGCTGATGTCGACGCCGATCCTCAACGCGCCGCAGTCCGGCATCCTGGGCATGCACAAGATCCAGGAGCGGCCGATGGTGGTCGGCGGCAAGATCGAGATCCGCCCGATGATGTATCTCGCGCTGAGCTACGACCACCGCATCGTCGACGGCAAGGAGGCGGTCACCTTCCTCGTGCGCGTCAAGGAGGCGCTGGAAGATCCGGCGCGCCTCGTTCTGGATCTGTGAGTTCAGCCTCTCCTCTCCAAAGCCCGGCGTCCCTTCTCCCCTTGCGGGAGAAGGTGGGCCGCCGAAGGCGGGCCGGATGAGGGGGCCTTCATCGTCATGGGGCGCATGTCGCACGCCCCTCATCCGCCCCTTCGGGGCATCTTCTCCCGCCAGGGGAGAAGGGTACCGGCCCGGCCGGCGCGCGCCTCGGCTCAAGGGCAGGGGGAAGCAGAATGTCCTACGACCTCATCGTGATCGGCACCGGCCCCGGCGGCTATGTGTGCGCCATCCGCGCCGCGCAGCTCGGGCTGAAGACCGCCGTCGTGGAAAAGCGCAAGACGCATGGCGGGACCTGCCTGAATATCGGCTGCATCCCCTCCAAGGCGCTGCTGCACGCCTCCGACCTGTTCGAGGAGGCGGGGCACGACTTCGTCAACATGGGCATCGAGGTCGGCAAGGCGAAGCTGAACCTGCCCGGCATGATGAAGCACAAGGACGACACGGTGGCGGCCAACGTCAACGGCGTCGGCTTTTTGTTGAAGAAGAACAAGGTCAACGCCTTCCACGGCGCCGGGACGATCCTCGCCCCCGGGCAGGTGAAGGTGACGGCGGAGGACGGCTCGTCGCAGACGCTCGAGACCAAGGCCATCGTCATCGCCACGGGTTCGGACGTCACGCCGCTGCCGGGCGTCACGATCGACGAGAAGACGATCGTGTCCTCGACAGGCGCCATCGCGCTGCCGAAGGTTCCGGCGCGGATGGTCGTTGTCGGCGCGGGCGTGATCGGGCTCGAGATGGGCTCGGTGTGGCGCCGGCTTGGCTCGCAGGTGACCGTCGTCGAGTATCTCGACCGCATCCTGCCGGGCATGGACGACGAGATCGCCAAGCAGTTCCAGCGCATCCTGCAGAAGCAGGGCATGACCTTCGTGCTCGGCTCCAAGGTCACCGGCGTCGAGACGGGCAAGGCCGGCGCGAAGGTCACGGTCGAGCCCGCCAAGGGCGGCGACGCGCAGGTGCTGGAGGCCGATGTGGTGCTCGTCGCCATCGGCCGCCGGCCCTACACGGAAGGGCTGGGGCTGGAGCAGGCGGGCGTCGCGCTGGAGCGCGGCCGTGTCGTCATCGACGACCATTTCCAGACCAATGTGCCCGGCATCTTCGCCATCGGCGACGTCGTGCGCGGGCCGATGCTCGCCCACAAGGCCGAGGACGAGGGCATGGCGCTCGCCGAGATCCTCGCCGGAAAGGCCGGCCACGTGAACTACGACGTGATCCCCGGCGTCGTCTACACGATGCCCGAGGTCGCCTCGGTCGGGAAGACCGAGGAGGAACTCAAGGCCGCCGGCGTCGCCTATTCGGTCGGCAAGTTCCCGCTCACCGCCAACGGCCGCGCCCGCGCGATGCGCAAGTCGGACGGGCTGGTGAAGGTACTGGCCGACGCCAACACCGACCGCGTGCTCGGCGTCCACATCATCGCGGCCGGCGCCGGCGAGATGATCCACGAGGCGGCGGTGCTCATGGAGTTCGGCGGCTCCTCCGAGGACCTTGCGCGCACCTGCCACGCCCATCCCACGATGAGCGAGGCCGTCAAGGAGGCGGCCATGGCCGTGGAGAAGCGAGCGATCCACATCTGATCGCGCGTCCCGCGGCAGGATCCAGACAAAAAAGCCCGGGATGGTTGCATCCCGGGCTTCTGCGTCTCGAAAACGCCGGAGGCTTACTGCGCCGTGGTCTTCGACTGGGTCTGGACCGAGGCGGTCTGCTGCGTGGTCGCCTGGCTCGATGAAGCCGTCACCGGCTTGTAGCTCGAGCAGCCGCCTTCGGCCGCGGCCGGAGCGGCGGCTCCGGCGAGGGCGGCGGCGGCGACGAGGACTGCGAGGAGGTCTCTGCGCATCGGGGAAACTCCTTCGTCTGATCGGCACGACGCCGACATGCCAAAGGTAGCACAGGCTCAGCCCGCGACCAGAGGTGGCCCCGGCTGCTCACGGAGTCCTGAGTGCGGTATGCGTAAACGAATATCGGTATACATTTTCGAACTATAGCACCTCGCGCCCGGGCCGCGCCGTCATCCTATGCCCGCGGATGCGCCGCTTTGTACGCCGCCAGCAGCCGGGACGTGTCGACCTCGGTGTAGATCTGCGTCGTGGAGAGCGAGGCGTGTCCCAGCAGCTCCTGGATGGCGCGCAATTCGCCGCCGCGGGCGAGAAGGTGCGTGGCGAAGGAGTGGCGCAGGGCGTGGGGCGTGGCCGAATCGGGCAGGCCGAGGGCTCCGCGCAGCCGCTCGACGGCGAGCTGGATGATCCGCGGCGACAACGGCCCGCCCTTGGCGCCGCGAAACAGCGGGCCGTCGGGCTCGAGCGGCCAGGGACACATCTTCACATAGTCCTGCACGGCCGCTGCCACCTGCGGTAACACCGGCACCATCCGCGTCTTGCGGCCCTTGCCGATCACGGTGAGGCTGTCCCGGCCGGGAGCGGGAGCGTCCTTCGCCATGATTCCGAGCGCTTCCGAGATGCGCAGGCCGCAACCGTAGAGCAGCGCGACGACGGCGGCGTCGCGGACCAGCACCCAGGTCTCGCGATCCTCCGCCGCCCGCAGGTCCGGGTCGGTCATCCGCCGGGCGGCGACGGCCGACACTGGCTTCGGCAGGCCCTTGGCGATCTTCGGCCCCCGGATCGCCGAGAGCGCCGAGGCGTCGGCGAGACCTTCCCGCTCGAGAAAGCGCAGGGCCGAGCGCAGCCCGGCGAGGTTGCGCATCAGGGAGCGGCTGCCGATGCCGCCGGCGCGCCGCTCCGCCATGAAGCCGCGCAGCTCCGCCGGACGCAGCCGGCGCACCGCCGCGAGGTCCGGCGGATCGCCGTCGCGCATCGCGAGGTGGGCAGCGAACTGGCGCACGTCGCGCTCGTAGGCGTCGAGCGTCTTGTCCGAGAGCCTCCGCTCGGAGGCGAGGTGGCGGCGCCATCGCACGAGGGCGGCGGCGAGGTCGGGGGCCATGGTCTGCATCCCGCCACGGTGCGCCGTCATGGTGAAGGACGGGTTAGCGGCCCCCGAATCGGTGCTAGATCTCACCCATGGCCGAGCCCGACCCCACCGATCGTCCCGCGGACCGCCCCGGCGCGACAGTCGCCGAGGTGCTGGTGCCGACGGGGCTCGACCAGACCTACAGCTACAGCGTGCCGACCCACCTCGACCTCGCGCCCGGGGACGTGGTGGCCGTTCCCTTCGGCCCCCGCGAATGGCAGGGCGTGGTGTGGGAGGTGCGCGACCGCGTCTCGGCCGGCGCCTCGAACCTGAAGAGCGTGGCCCGCAAGCTCGATTCGCCGCCGCTGGCTCCGAACCTCCGCCGGTTCGTCGAGTGGGTGGCCCGCTATACGCTGGCGCCGCGCGGCATGGTGCTGCGGATGGCCCTGCGCGGGCCCGACCATGACGAGCCCGAGCGGATGCAGGTCGGCGTCCGCCTCGTCGGCCCGCCGCCCGAGCGCATGACGCCCGCCCGGGCGCGTGTCATCGCGGCGGCGGAAGGCGGCCTCGCCTTCGGCAAACGGGCCCTGGCGGAGGCGGCCGCGGTGAGCGTCGGCGTCGTCGACGGTCTCGTCGACGAGGGCACGCTGGAGGCCGTCGGCATTCCCCCGCCGCCGATCGCGCCCCGGCCTGACCCCGACCATGCGACGACGGCGCTGGAGGACGGGCAAGCTGCCGCCGCGCGGGCGCTGGTCGGGGCCGTCGCGGCGGCGTCGTTCGGCGTGACGCTGCTGGAGGGCGTCACCGGCTCGGGAAAGACGGAGGTCTATTTCGAGGCCGTCGCGGAGGCCGTGCGGGCGGGACGGCAGTCGCTGATCCTGATGCCCGAGATCGCCCTCACCGGGCAGTTCCTGGCGCGGTTCGAGCAGCGGTTCGGCGTGAGGCCGGCCGAATGGCATTCCGGCGTCGCCGGCCGCCGCCGCGAGCGGACCTTCGCCGCCGTGGCCTCCGGCGAGGCGCTGGTGGTCGCCGGCGCCCGCTCCGCGCTGTTCCTGCCGTTCCGGACGCTGGGCCTCGTCGTCGTCGACGAGGAGCATGAGGCGGCCTACAAGCAGGAGGACGGCGTCCACTACAATGCCCGCGACATGGCGGTGGTGCGCGGCCAGATCGAAGGTTGCCCCGTCGTCCTCGCCTCGGCGACGCCTTCCATCGAGAGCCGCGTCAACGCGAAGCGAGGCCGCTATCGGCACCTGCGGCTCGATTCGCGCTTCGGCGGCCGGGCGCTGCCTTCCATCGCCGCGATCGACATGCGGGTCGACGCGCCCGAGCGTGGCCGGTGGCTGTCGCCCCGCCTGGCGCAGGCGGTGACGCAGACGCTCGAGGCCGGCGAGCAGGCCCTGCTCTACCTCAATCGCCGCGGCTATGCGCCGCTGACGCTGTGCCGCGCCTGCGGGCACCGGTTCCAGTGCCCCAACTGCACCGCGTGGCTGGTGGAGCATCGCTTCCGCCGCGCGCTCGTCTGCCACCATTGCGGCCACATCGAGCGGCGACCGGAAAGCTGCCCCTCCTGCGGCGTGGCCGATGCGCTCATCCCGTGCGGGCCGGGCGTCGAACGGCTCGCGGAAGAGGTAGCGGAGCGCTTTCCCGGCCACCGCGCGCTGGTGCTCTCCTCCGACTTCCCGGGCGGCACCGAGCGGCTGCGCCGGGAGCTGGACGCGGTGGCGGCGGGGGAGTTCCGCGTCGTCATCGGCACGCAGCTGGTGGCGAAGGGGCACAACTTTCCCTTCCTGTCGCTGGTCGGCGTCGTCGACGGCGACATCGGCCTTTCGTCCGGGGATCCGCGGGCGGCGGAGCGGACGTTCCAGGTCCTGCAGCAGGTGACGGGCCGCGCCGGGCGGGGCGATACGGCCGGTCGAGCGCTGGTGCAGACGTTCCAGCCGGACCATCCGGTGATGAAGGCGCTGGTGTCCGGCGACGTGGAGCGATTCTACGCCGAGGAAACCGCCATGCGGGAGGCGGCGGGACTGCCGCCGTTCGGCCGGCTCGCCGCGCTGGTGGTGTCGGCGGCCGACCGCGCGCAGGCCGAAACCCATGCGCGCGCGCTGGCGCGTTGCGCGGACCCGCCGCCCGACGTGCTGCTGCTCGGCCCTGCCGAAGCCCCGCTCGCCGTCATCCGCGGCCGCCACCGGTTCCGCCTGCTGGCGAAGACCCCGCGCGAGTTCGACCTGCAGGGCTGGCTGCGCGGCTGGCTCGCCCGCGCACCCAAGGCGACGGGGAGCGTGCGGGTGGCAGTCGACGTGGATCCGATGAGTTTTCTGTAGGCGCGTTGCCCCAGCTTCACGCCGCCTTGTCCCCGCGCTTCGGCAATTGCGCGATCTCCATGCCCAACTCTTGCTCGGCCCTTCGCAGTTCGTAGAGTTTCTGAAGGTCGAGCCAGAACTCGGCAGACGTCCCGAACCAGTGGGCAAGCCGGAGCGCCGTGTCGGCCGTGATCGACCGTTGGCCGTTCAGGATTCCAGTGATCCTGTTCGTCGGCACCCGCAGTTGCCGGGCCAGGGCGGACGCGGAAAGTCCCAGCGTTTCGAGTTCCTCGGCGAGGTGCTCTCCCGGGTGGATGGGCGTGCGGGGCATAGGTCCTCAATGATAATCTACGATTTCAACGTCGGGCGGTCCCAGCCAGCCGTGCGGCCAGCGAAAACAGATGCGCCACTGGTCGTTGATGCGAATACTGTACTGACCTTCACGGCTTCCTCGCAGCTGCTTGAGCCGGTTGCCCGGCAGGCCCGGTCAGATCCTGCAAGGAATGAGCAGCCTCCAAACGATCCAGGCGCTTCTCGGCCATTCGGGCGAAACCGGCGAACGCCTTGACGAAATCACCCTCGGCAAAGCGAGGCGTCCTTGCGTCGGCATAACTGACGATCGCCATCGTAAAACCCTTGCGTGATACGTCAAGCGTAACGGCGCTGGACGTCAAAAATGGCTCCAGTGTAGCCGCCGGGTCGACCTTGACCAGACCTGACCGGTCGTGGGTCAACCAGCGGACTGCCCAATTCCCCGACCACGCCCAAAGTCGCCCCCGGCACGGTCCCGTTCGGGTTGCGCACCCCCGATACTCATGCTAGGTCACCCCCGCCTTCAGGGCCTTCGAAACGGGTATTTCCGTGCGTGCACGGTGATTTCCGGCGGGGTCCGTTCCACACCAGACGGGGTTTCGTGTCGGTGCCCGCTCAGCCGGGCCTGTCGGCGCGAAAAGCCAGGTCGGGTCAGACAATTCGAGAGACGGCCGGTGGCGCAACAGAACACGATCGTTTCAGGAGTGGCGGGGCGCTATGCCACGGCGTTGTTCGAGCTGGCGAGCGAAGCCGGCGCGCTCGACGCGGTGCGGGCCGACCTCGACCGCTTCGCGCAGCTCATCGCCACGCAGCCCGACGTCGAGCGCTTCGTGCGCAGCCCGGTGTTCACCGCCGAGGAGCAGACCAAGGCTCTGGGCCCGATCCTCGACAAGGTCGGGATCAAGGGGCTCTCGGCGAACTTCCTGAAGCTCGTGGCGGCCAAGCGCCGCCTGTTCGCGGTGGCCGACATGGTGCGCGCCTACGGCGCGCTGGTCGACAACGCGCGCGGCGTCGTGCGCGCCCAGGTGACGGTGGCGGACCAGCCCTCCGACGCGGTGATGGGCGACATCCGCAAGGCATTGAAGGACGTGGCCGGTGAAGGCGTGGCAATCGACGTGAAGGTCGATCCCTCCATCATCGGCGGAATCGTGGTGAAGCTCGGCTCCAAGATGGTCGACGCCTCGCTGCGCACCAAGCTCAACGGCATTCGTACTGCGATGAAAGAGGTCGGCTGATGGATATCCGCGCCGCAGAAATCTCCGCGATCCTCAAGGACCAGATCAAGAATTTCGGGTCCGAGGCCGAGGTCACCGAAGTGGGCCAGGTGCTGTCCGTCGGTGACGGCATCGCGCGCGCCTACGGGCTCGACAACGTCCAGGCGGGCGAGATGGTCGAGTTCGAGAACGGCGTGCGCGGCATGGCGCTGAACCTCGAGACCGACAACGTCGGCATCGTGATCTTCGGCTCCGACCGCGACATCAAGGAAGGCCAGACGGTCAAGCGCACCGGCGCGATCGTGGACGCCCCCGTCGGCAAGGGCCTGCTCGGCCGCGTCGTGGACGCGCTCGGCAACCCGATCGACGGCAAGGGCCCGATCAAGGCCGACAAGCGCATGCGCGTCGACGTGAAGGCTCCGGGCATCATTCCCCGTCAGTCCGTGCACGAGCCCATGTCGACCGGCCTCAAGGCCGTGGACGCGCTGATCCCGATCGGCCGCGGCCAGCGCGAGTTGGTCATCGGCGACCGCCAGACCGGCAAGACCGCGATTGCGCTCGACACGATCCTGAACCAGAAGGCCGCCAACAAGGGCACCGACGAGACGCAGAAGCTCTATTGCGTCTACGTCGCCGTCGGCCAGAAGCGTTCGACCGTCGCGCAGTTCGTGAAGGTGCTCGAAGAGCAGGGCGCGCTGGAATATTCGATCATCGTCGCGGCCACCGCGTCCGACCCGGCCCCCATGCAGTTCCTCGCGCCGTTCACCGGCTGCACCATGGGCGAGTATTTCCGCGACAACGGCATGCATGCCGTCATCATCTATGACGACCTCTCCAAGCAGGCCGTCGCCTATCGTCAGATGTCGCTGCTGCTGCGCCGTCCTCCGGGCCGCGAAGCCTATCCGGGCGACGTGTTCTATCTCCACTCGCGTCTGCTCGAGCGCGCCGCGAAGCTGTCGAAGGACAACGGTTCGGGCTCGCTGACGGCGCTGCCGGTCATCGAGACGCAGGCCAACGACGTGTCGGCCTATATCCCGACCAACGTGATCTCGATCACCGACGGCCAGATCTTCCTCGAGACCGACCTGTTCTACCAGGGCATCCGCCCCGCGGTGAACGTCGGCCTGTCGGTGTCCCGCGTCGGCTCCGCCGCGCAGACCAAGGCGATGAAGAAGGTCGCGGGCAAGATCAAGGGCGAGCTGGCGCAGTACCGCGAGATGGCGGCCTTCGCGCAGTTCGGCGGCGATCTCGACGCCACCACGCAGCGCCTGCTCAACCGCGGCGCCCGCCTGACCGAACTGCTGAAGCAGCCGCAATTCGCGCCGCTTCAGTCGGAAGAGCAGGTCGCGGTGATCTATGCCGGCGTGAACGGCTATCTCGACGCGATCCCGGTCAACCGGGTCCGCGCCTTCGAGGACGGGCTGCTCGGCGTGCTGCACACCAAGCATAAGGACCTGCTCGAAACGATCCGCACGTCGAAGGACCTGTCGGACGAATCGGGCAAGAAGCTGAAGGACGTCGTCGACGCCTTCGCCAAGTCCTTCGCGTAATTCCTGAAAGGGGCGGCGCATGCCTTCGCTGAAGGACCTACGCAATCGCATCGCCTCGGTTAAGGCGACGCAGAAGATCACGAAGGCCATGCAGATGGTCGCGGCGGCAAAGCTCCGTCGCGCCCAGATGGCGGCCGAAGCCGCGCGCCCCTATGCCGAGCGGATGAACAAGGTTCTCGCCAATGTGGCGCAGGGCGTGGCGGGCAACCCCTCCGCTCCGCGTCTCCTGACGGGAACGGGCGACGACAAGGTGCATCTGCTCGTCGTGTTCACGGCCGAACGCGGCCTGTGCGGCGGCTTCAACTCGTCGATCGCCCGCATCGCCCGCGAACGCGCCACGGCGCTGCTGGCGGAAGGCAAGACCGTCAAGATCCTCTGCGTCGGCAAGAAGGGCAACGACGTCCTCAAGCGCCAGTTCGAGAAGCAGATCATCGACCTGATCGAGCTGCGCGCCATCCGCAACATCGCCTTCGAGAACGCGGACGAGATCGGCCGCCGCATCATCGCGATGTTCGAGGCGGGCGAGTTCGACGTCTGCACGATCTTCTTCTCGCGCTTCCGCTCGGTGATCGCCCAGATCCCGACGGCGCTGCAGATGATCCCGGCCGAAATTCCCGAAGCGGTCGCCGGCGAAGACCCGGCCCCGTACGAATACGAGCCCGACGAGGCCGAAATCCTCGCCGAGCTGCTGCCGCGCAACCTTTCCATGCAGGTCTTCCGGGCGCTTCTGGAAAACGCCGCGTCCGAACAGGGCGCACGCATGAGCGCGATGGACTCCGCTACCCGCAATGCGGGCGAGATGATCAAGAAGCAGACGATGAAGTACAACCGTTCTCGTCAGGCGATGATCACCAAGGAACTGATCGAAATCATTTCGGGCGCCGAAGCGCTCTGACCGCAAAAAGACCGAGGACAGCACCATGGCCAACACAACCGCGCCTACCGGCCGCGTCACTCAGGTGATCGGCGCCGTCGTCGACGTGCAGTTCGACGGACACCTGCCCGAGATTCTGAACGCGCTCGAAACCGAGAACAACGGCAGCCGCCTCGTTCTCGAAGTGGCGCAGCATCTCGGCGAAAACTCCGTGCGCACCATTTCGATGGACACGACGGAAGGTCTCGTCCGCGGTCGTCCCGTCCGCGACACCGGCGCACCGATCCAGGTGCCCGTCGGTCTCGGCACGCTCGGCCGCATCATCAACGTCATCGGCGAGCCGGTGGACGAAGCCGGCCCCGTGCAGGCGGAAGGCATGCGCTCGATCCACGCCGACGCGCCGACCTATGCCGAACAGTCCACCGAAGCGCAGATCCTCGAGACGGGCATCAAGGTCGTCGACCTGCTCGCTCCCTACGCCAAGGGCGGCAAGATCGGCCTGTTCGGCGGCGCGGGCGTCGGCAAGACCGTGCTGATCATGGAACTGATCAACAACGTCGCGAAGGCTCACGGCGGCTATTCGGTGTTCGCCGGCGTCGGCGAGCGCACCCGCGAGGGCAACGACCTCTATCATGAGATGATCGAGTCCGGCGTGAACAAGCATGGCGGCGGCGAAGGCTCCAAGTGCGCCCTCGTCTACGGCCAGATGAACGAGCCTCCGGGCGCGCGCGCCCGCGTCGCGCTCACCGGCCTGACCGTCGCCGAGAATTTCCGCGACCAGGGCATGGACGTGCTGTTCTTCGTGGACAACATCTTCCGCTTCACGCAGGCGGGCTCGGAAGTGTCCGCGCTTCTCGGCCGCATCCCCTCGGCGGTGGGCTATCAGCCGACGCTCGCCACCGACATGGGCGCGCTGCAGGAACGCATCACGACCACGACCAAGGGTTCGATCACCTCGGTGCAGGCCATTTACGTGCCGGCGGACGACTTGACCGACCCGGCCCCGGCCGCCTCCTTCGCCCATCTCGACGCCACGACCGTGCTGTCGCGCTCGATCGCGGAAAAGGGCATCTACCCGGCCGTGGACCCGCTCGACTCCACCTCGCGCATGCTCTCGCCGCTGATCGTGGGCGACGAGCATTACGGCATCGCCCGTCAGGTTCAGTCGATCCTTCAGCGCTACAAGTCGCTGCAGGACATCATCGCGATCCTGGGCATGGACGAGCTGTCCGAAGAGGACAAGCTCACCGTCGCCCGCGCCCGCAAGATCGAGCGCTTCCTGTCGCAGCCCTTCCACGTCGCGGAAGTGTTCACGGGTTCGCCGGGCAAGCTCGTGTCGCTGGCCGACACCATCAAGGGCTTCAAGGACCTCTGCGCCGGCAAGTACGACCACCTCCCCGAAGCCGCCTTCTACATGGTCGGCACCATCGAGGAAGCGGTCGAAAAGGCCCGGAAGCTCGCCGCCGAAGCGGCCTGATCCAACTGAAGGAGACCGGCGATGGCCGTCTTCCCGTTCGAACTCGTCTCGCCGGAGAACCTGGTGTTCTCCGGTGACGTCCAGCAGGTCGTCGTGCCCGGCTCCGAAGGCGATTTCGCCGTCGGCGCGGGCCACGCCAAGCTGATCTCGTCGCTCCGTCCCGGCCTGATCGTCATCACCGACGCGGCCGGTCAGGTCTCGCGCCTCTATGTCCGCGGCGGCTTCGCCGACGTGTCGGGCACGGGCATGACCATTCTCGCCGAGCGGGCCGTGCCCGCCGCCGAGATGACCGACGGGGTCTTCGAGGCCGAGCTCAAGGCCGCGCAGGCCGACGTGGCCGCGGCGGCGTCGGACGCCGCCCGCATGCGCGCAGCCGAGCGGCTCGCGCAGGTCGGCGACGTGCGCAAGGCGCTCGCCGCCTGACCCGGAGCAGGTCACGCATTCCAAAAGGCCGCCTCCGGGCGGCCTTTTTCGTTCCGGCGGCAATGACGGAGTTCGGCTCAGCCCGAACGCGGGACGAGCAGGATCACGGCCGCGCCCGCCAAGCAAAGCGCCGCCCCCGTGACGTCCCAAACATCCGGACGACGGCCCTCGACGAGCATCATCCACAAAAGCGACGCCGCGATATAGACGCCGCCGTAAGCGGCGAAGGCGCGGCCCGCGAAATCCGACTCGATGCGGGTGAGGAGCGCCGCGAAGGCGACGAGGCTCACGGTGCCCGCCGCCGCCCACCACGCGGGCGCGCCGAGGCGCAGCCAGGCCCAGAAGGCGAAGCATCCTGCGATTTCGGCGACCGCGGCGAGGAGATAGACGGAAAACACTTGCGAAAGCACTTGCATCGAGTGACCCGAAATGATGACCCGTCCTTTTCGGCTCGCGCGGGCCACCGTGCAAGCGCCGCTCTCGCGCGCTCCGCCGGAGAAAGATAACGTCGCCGAGATGAAACCCGCCGAACCGACGCCTTCGCCCTTCCGCCTCCCCGGCATCGACGTCGCGCGCGGCGCCGCGCTCGTCGCGATGGCGGTCTACCACTTCACCTGGGATCTGAGCTTTTTCGGCTTGATCGCGCTCGACCCGGTGGCCTCGCCGCCATGGGCGTGGTTCGCGCGCTCCATCGCCGCGAGCTTCCTGTTTCTCGTCGGCGTCAGCCTCGTGCTCGCGACGCAGCGCGGCGTCGACCCACGCCGTCAGGGACTTCGCATCGCGCGCATCGCCGGCGCCGCGGCCCTGATCACGCTAGCGACGCTGATCGCCTTCCCGGAAGGCACGATTTATTTCGGCATTCTCCACCACATCGCGGCGGCGAGCCTGATCGGACTTGCGCTGCTTCGGCTTCCCGGCGCGATGCTCGTCGCTCTGGCCGGAGCAGCCTTCGCTTTGCCGGCCGCTTTCAGTCACCCGATCTTCTCGAATCCGGCACTGCTCTGGACGGGACTGTCGCCGGCCCCGCCCCGCAGCAATGATTTCGTGCCGCTGCTGCCGTGGCTCGGATGGACGCTTCTGGGCATCGCAGCCGGAAGACGTCTTCTCGGATGGGAAAAAACGCGTGACGTGCTTGCCCGCGGACCGACGGCCTTGCCGGCGCGGATGCTCGCCGGCGCGGGCCGTCACGGCCTCGCCTTCTATCTGCTGCACCAACCGATCCTGATCGGGCTGGTCTGGACGGCGGTGCAGACCGGGATCGCGCGCCCCTCGCCCGCGACCGGCGCGGATTTCGCCGGAAGTTGCACGGCGCAATGCATCGCGACGGGCGGAGAGCCCGCTCCATGCGCGCGGGCCTGCAGCTGCATCGTCGAGGATCTCGCGGGGAGTCCTCTGCTTGCGAACCGCCTCGCGCCGCTCTCCGCAGACGAAGAACGGCGCTTGGCGGAGGCGGTGGCGCGCTGCCGCGTCTCGCCTTAGGCGCGGAGTTTCTCCAAGCCCGCCCAATCGAAATCGAGGCCGTGGCCGGGATCGCTCGGCGCGGTGGCGAATCCGTCCTTGATCTCCAAGGCGCGGTTGAGGAACCGCTCGAGCCCGAAGCCGTGGGCCTCCATGTAGCTGCGGTTCGGCAGCGCGGCCATCAATTGCACGGTGACGTCATGCGCGCCGTGCGAGGTGACGGGCAGGTTGAGGGCTTCGGCCATGTGGCCGACCTTCATGAAGACGGTGATGCCGCCGCAATTGGTGACGTCGGGCTCGGGGAAGGTGACGCCGCCCGACTGCATCAGATGGCCGAACTCATGCAGCGTATGCAGATTTTCGCCCTGCGCGATGGGGATGCCGCCCTCGCGGACGAGGCGGACATAGCCGCCGAAATCGTCCGGGATCATCGGCTCTTCCATCCAGACGAGGTCGAAATCGCGGAAGCGGCGCGCGGCGCGAATCGCCTCGTCGGTCGTCCATTTCATGTTCGCGTCGACCATCAGCGGGAAGCCGTCGCCGAGAAAGTCGCGCATGGCCTTCACGCGGGCGACGTCCTCGGACAGGTTGGCGCGGCCGACCTTCATCTTGATGGCGCGGAAGCCCTTGGCGAGATTGCCTTCGGTCTGCTTCAGCAGTTTTTCGAGCGGGAAATCGAGATCGATGCCGCCGGCATAGACCGGCACCTTGGGATCGAAGCCGCCGAGCAGCCGCCACAGCGGCATGTTCGCCTTCTTGCCCTTCAGGTCCCACAGCGCGATGTCGACGGCGGAGACGGCGAGCGAGGCAGAGCCGCCGCGGCCGCCGTAATGCAGCCGCCACCAATTCTCGCGCCAACGCGCTTCGATGAGGTCGGCGTCCGTGCCGATCATCCCCGGCGCGAGATCGCGCACGATGTTGGCATGCGCCGCCGCGCCGTTGGTGCCGCAGGTAAAGGCCCAGCCCATGCCCGTGGCACCGTCCGAGTCGGTGATTCGGGCGGTGATCACTTCGAACACCGTCATGGCCCCGTGCATGGAGTCCGACAGGACTTCGGGGAGCGGGATCAGGTAATGATCGGCGACGATGCGCTCGATGCGGGACATGGGCGGTTTCCTCGGCTGCGTTTCTTGCGCCCAAGCTCGCCGTCCGCGCCCCGAAGGTCAACCCGCGCGGCCCCGCGCTCGGCAGGCGGCCATGAAAACGGGGCGGGTCTCCCCGCCGAGGCCCGCAAGAACGGGGCGGGTCTTCCCGCCCCGCTCGATCAATCCACCTTGATGCCGGCGGTGCGGATGAGTTCGCCCCAGGTCTTCATCTCGCTTTGCAGGAAGCCCGCAAGCTCCTCCTGCGAGGAGCCGACCACGACGGCGCCGGTGGCCTCCAGCTTGCGCCGCACGTCGGCATCCTGCGCGGCGGCGCGCGCGGCGCCCGCATATTGGGCTATGATCGGCGCGGGCGTCTTGGAGGGCAGATAAAGCGCGAACCAGGACGACACGTCGAAGCCGGGCACCGTTTCCGCCACCGGCACGAATTCCGGCGTCACGGGCGAGCGTTTGGCCGTGGTGATGCCGAGCGCCTTGACGTTTCCGGCCTGCACCTGCGGGAGGATCTGGCTGATATTGTCGAACATCAGGTCGATGCGGCCGCCCAGCAGGTCTTGCGTCGCCTGCGCCGTGCCGCGATAGGGCACATGCGTCATCGAGGTGCCGGTGAGCTTCTGGAACAGCTCGCCAGACAGATGCACCGAGGTGCCGACGCCCGAGGAGCCGTAATTCAGCTTGCCGGGGTTCTTCTTGGCGTAATCGATCAGCTCGGCCACGCTGTTCACGGGCAGGTGCTTTCCGACCACGAGCAGGTTCGGCACCATGGCGACGAGGGAGACGGGGACGAAGTCGGCGACGGGGTCGTAGTTGATGCGGGCGTAGAGATAGCGGTTCGTCGCCATGCCGACCGACACGATGAGGAAGGTGTCGCCGTTGGTCTCGGATTTCGCGACCGCATCGACGCCGATATTGCCGCCTGCACCCGGGCGATTTTCGACCGTGATCGTCGCACCCCAGTTTTGGCCCATCTTGTCGGCCATGATGCGGCCGATGACGTCCGTCGCGCCGCCGGGCGGGAACGGCACCACGAGCTTGATGGTGCGCCCTTTCGGAAACTCCTGCGCGCGCGCCGCACCCGGCAGCACCATCGCGGCGAGCAGCCCGGCCGTCACGCTGCGGCGATCGATTGCGTTCGTCATGTATGTCCTCCCCGACTTTCGTTGCGTTCAAGCTAGGGCGCGGATGCGGGTCGGACAACTCGAAACGGGCTTTGAACCGAAGCGGCTACGGGCCGCGCGCCGCCCGCCTCGCGGCCCGCAATGCGGCCGGCAGCGGTTCGACGACGGGAAAGGCGAGCGTGGCCGAAAGACGTCGCGCGGCCGTCGCCAAGGGGCCGCCGCCGATGACGACGGCGGCGACGCCCGCCTCGTCGCGGGCCCGCAGACACGCGGCTTCGAGCGCTTCGGCGAGTGCCGGCGGATCGGCCGTCAGTTCAGTCGGGTCGCCGTCGGTCAGGAACACGCCGCGAAACAGCCCGCCATGTCCGCAATCGGCGGCCATGCGGGCGATTGAACCGACGAGGCCGGGCGTCGTCGTCACGACCGCGAAGGGGCCGAAGGACGCGGCTTCCGTCAGTCCCGCCTCGCCGATCCCGACGACGGGCACGGACAAAGCGCTCCTGAGCGCCTGCAAGCCCGGATCGCCGAAGGCGGCGACGACGACGGCGTCGGGGGAGAGGGCGACGATCTCAGGCAGCATCCCCGCCACAACGGATTCCGCCCGGAGCAGATCGGGCTCCTCGATGATCATCGGCGGGCCCGAGGGTGCGGTGATGCCGTGCACCTCCACCCCGACCGGGGCGGCACCGCGCAGGATGTCCACCATCGCCGCCGTGGTGCGTGCATTGGTGTTCGGGTTAACGAGCAGCAGCTTCATGCGTTCACCGCCCGGCCCGGCAAAGCGGGAAAAAACCCTCCGCGCGGGCGGCGCGGAGGGGCAACATCATCATGCGGGGACATGCGAACCGCAGTCCCGAGAGCGATCACTTGGCCATCGTGATCGGGGAGAAGTCCTGAAACCAGTTCTGCGCCTGCACGAAGCCCTTCACCTTGGTGCTCATCGCACGCGGGTTGACGTCATGCGTGATCATCAGGAACAGCGCCTCGTCGACGTATTTTTCGTGGATCTTCTGCAGGATGGCCGTCTGCGCCGCGGGGTCGAACGTGTTGCGGACGCCGTCGAACAACTTGTCCATCTCCGGGTCGCAGTAATAACCCCAATTGGTGCCGGCCGGCGGGGCGAGATTGCATTGCAGATGGCGGATGAAGCCGGTGAAGGGGTCCTGGATGAAGTAGCTGTAATTCATGCCGGACCGGCCGGCGGAGCTTTCATGCTTCGCGCCCGCACGCCAAGTGGTGATCAGCGTGTTCCATTCCAGCACCTCGAACTCGACCTGAATCCCGATCTCGGCGAGGTTCTGCTGCACGAACTCGTTCATCGGCAGCGGCTGCATCTGGCCGGAACCGGAGGTCGAGATCATGATCTTGGTCTTGAGCGGCTTGTCGGGGCCGTAACCGGCCTCGGCCATCAGCTTCCTCGCGGCGGCGACGTCGCGCGTGACCTTGAAGCTCGGCTTGCCGAACCATTGATGGCCGGGCGGGAAGAAGCCTTCGGCCGGAATCATGAGGCCGCCGAGCAATTCCTTGAGGCCCTCGCGGTCGACCGCGAGATTGGCAGCCTTGCGGATGCGCACGTCGTTCCACGGCGAGCCTTCGACGCGGGAGAAATGCCAAGTCCAGTTGTGAGGGTAGGAATTGGTGACGATGTCGAAACCCGCCTTCTTCAGCGAGGGTACCGCATCGGGGGCCGGGGCCTCGATCCAATCGACCTGACCCGAGCGCAGCGCGGCGGTGCGGGTGTTCGCCTCCGGCAACGGGATGAGCACGAGGCGGTCGAGCTTGGGCACGCGGGCCTTGTCCCAATAATCCGGGTTCGGGACGAGTTCGACGCGCTCGCGCGGGACGAAATTGACGATCTTCCACGGGCCGGTGCCCGACGGCGACTTGGCGACGTTCTCCCAGCTCTTGCCCTGCTTCTCCCAATTGGCGGGCGAGGAGATCATGATCCAAGCGAGCTGATAGGGCAGCGTCGCGTCCGGCACCTTGGTGACGATTTCCAAAGTCAGCGCGTCCACCGCGCGCCAACTCGCCACTGCGGGAATGCGCGAGCGGCCCTGCGCCGATTGGCGCGGATCATAGTGCGGCGCGGTCTGCACCAAGAGCTTGTCGAGGTTCCACGCCACCGCCTCGGCGGTGAAGTCGCTGCCGTCGTGAAACTTCACGCCCGGCCGCATCTTGAAGGTCCATTTGGTCTTGTCCGTCGCATCCACCGACCATGACGCGGCGAGGCCGGGGACGAGTTCGGACGGCTTGGTCGCACTCGAAAGGTCCCAGTTCACCAAGGCGTCATAGGCGGTGAAGCCGAGAAAGCGCTGGCCCTCGCCGCCGTTGTCGGTCTGACCCGTCGTCAGGGGAATGTCGGCCGCGGTCATGCCGATGCGCAAGGTGCCCTGCGCCTGTGCGGGTACGGCCGCACCGGCCAGAAGGGCGGACAAGAGCGCGCCTGCCAACAGCGAACCCGTGCGGAAACCGCGCCGGCCACGGTCCGCGTCCCGCGCCGCGACGCGCGATGAAATCTGATCCAGAACGGTCTTCATGCTGCACTTCCCATCCGGCCGACTCTCGGCCCGGATGAAGCAAGGCAGAATTCATGCCGCGCCATGCGCCGCTTTGTTTCAGGGGTCGCAGCAGGGCTCGGCGGCCGGAAATGGCGTCATACCGATCACGCCCGAGGCGGCCGCTGCACCCGAACGGGGCGGACTGACGCATATTTGAGCTTCGCGGGACGTCGTCCCGCCCCGCTCCCGCATGCCGGGCGTGCGCCGACGTTCCTTCCTCTTGCGCGGCCGCGTGGTAGCGTCGGCATTCTCGGCGGGGCTCGTCCCCGGACGGGCGTGATCGACCGGGCGATGATCCGGCTTCTGCAATGATGAGGGAATGAACGCATGGACAAGGTGGTAGGCGTCGTCGGGTTGGGCATCATGGGCGGGGCGATGGCCAAGCACTTGCGCGCCGCGGGCTTTCGCGTCGTCGGTTTCGACGTGTCCGAACCCGCGAAGGCGGCGTTGAAGGCGCTGGGCGGCGAGGTGGTCGGCTCCCCGCGCGAGGTGGCCGATGCGGTGGACGTGGCGATCCTGTCGCTGCCGACCCCGGCGGCGCTGGACGACGTGACGGCCGGCCCTTCGGGCCTGCAGACCTCCGCCCGCAAGGGGCTGGTCGCCATCGAGATGAGCACGATGTCGCTGGACGTGAAGACCCGCGCGCATGACGCGATGCAGGCGGGAGGGCAGATCCTGCTCGATTGCCCCGTCTCGGGCACGGGCGCGCAGGCGGCCGTGAAGGATCTCGTGGTGCTCGGTTCGGGCGACGAGGCGGCCTACCGCAAATGCGCGGCCGTGTTCGAGGGCATGTCGCGCAAGCAGGTCTATGTCGGCCCCTTCGGGCACGGCAGCAAGATGAAGTTTCTGGCCAACCACCTCGTGACCATCCACAACGTGGCCGCGGCGGAAGCCTTCGCCTACGGGCAGAAGGCCGGGCTCGATCCGTCGCTGATATATGACGTGCTGCAGGACAGCGCGGGCTCGAGCCGCATGTTCCAAGTGCGCGGACCGCAGATGGTGGCGGGGCGCTACGACAACGTTACCGCTACCGTGAAGACCCATCTGAAGGATCTCTCGATCATCTCGGATTTCGGACGCGAGGTGCGCGCACCCCTGCCGATGTTCGCGGCTGCCTCGCAGTACTACTACGCGGCCTATTCGCAGGGCGGAGCGGAGTTGGATACCGCATCCGTGTGCCTGATCGCCGAACGCCTCGCGGGCATCGACCGGGGCGACGGCAAGGGCGGCAAGAGCTGATCGGGACGACTTGAAGGGACGAAAGGCGGACCTCCGAACGGAGGTCCGCCGAGGTCGTCAGCCGGCGTCTTCTTCGTCTTCGTCCTCGTCGTCGTCGATCGGGACGAGGAAATAGACGGTCGCGCCTTCGAGGAGCTCTTCATCGTCCTCCTCGTCGTCGTCGTCGAACGCGCCCTGCTCGAACTCCTGAACTTCCTCCTCGGTGGAGGGACGAAGCGTAAGCTTTTCGCGGCCGTTCCAGAGCGGCTTGCCTTCGCTCATGAGCTCGCCGAGATCCTCGTGGAACTCGTCCTGCTCGAGCAATTCGCGGGCGTCGGACTCGGGCGCGTCGATGACCGCCACGGGCTTCTTGCCGATGAGAAGAGTGAACATGCAACGCCTCGCGCTGGTTGAAACGGGGCCGCGCGCGGAATGTACGAGCGCAACCCGCGCGGCTTAGCACTCTTCCCCGCCTCGGGGAAAGTGGGGCCGCGGCGCCGGCGGGATCTCAGTGGATCTCCCACGTCTTCAAAACGTATTCGGCATCCTTGAACAACCCGGGCGACATCTGCGCGGCGCGGGCGGCATGCCGCTGCGCCTTCGCCTCGTCGCCGCGATGAAGTGCAAGATGCGCGAAGCGGGCTTCGACGTCGGCGGCGCGGGGATTGATCTCCAAGGCTCGCTTCCATTTCGCCTCGGCCTCGTCGTGGCGTCCGCGCAGCAACATCAGATCGCCTTGGAATTTGAAGATGTCCCACCAGCGCGGGCTTTCCGCCAAGGCGCGGGCGAAAAGCTCCTCGGCCTTGCCGAAATCCCTCTCCGCCATCGCGACCCGCCCCAGCCCGATATGCGCGCGGAAGTAAGTGGGGTCGGCGGCATAGGCCTCGGTATAGAACCGCTGCGCCTTGACGATGTCCCGACGCTCCAACGCGATGTAGCCGAGATAACCGAGCGCGATACCGTTCCTGGCGTTGAAGGAGAGGGCCTTCAGCGTGACCTTTTCGGCCTCGTCCCAGCGCCCGAGATCGCCCAGCATCCCCGCCCAATTGGCGTAGATGCGCGAATTGTCCGGTTTCAGGTCGGCGGCGAGGCGGTAATGCTTGAGGGCGAGTTCCTGCGCGCCCGCGCGCGAGCGGTAGAAATCCGCCAGTTCGAGCTGGACGAGCTCGCTCGTCGAATCGACCTCCTCCGCCTTCTTCAGCCAGACCAGCGCCTCGTCATGACGGTTCAGGCCGACGAGCGCCAAGGCCTTGTTGTGATAGCTCTGGAACAGGGTCGACTCGGAGACGAGGGCGCGCTCGGCCTCTTCCAAGGCCGCCGGCAGGTCTCCTCCCCGGCGCAGAACGCGGCTCAGATTGCTGCGTGCCCGCGGGAAATCCGGATTGCGCTCCAGCACGAAGCGAAATTCTTCCTCGGCGGATTTCCAGCGGCCCTGATCGCTCTCGATCAGCCCGCGCAGGAAGTGCGCCCACACCTCATCGCCGGGCCGGCGCTTCAGCAGCGCCTTTTCAGTCATGCGGAAGGCGTTCTCGAAATCGCGCTTGCCGCGATAATAATAGGCCATGGTGATGGGCTCATATTCCTCCATCACCCCGAAGGCGGCCTTGTCCGCGAGCTCGTCCAGCGTCGCGGTGGGCGCGGCGCTGCGATAGACCGTGCCGACCTTGGCGACGCGGAAGCGCACGCCGTATTTCGCGGGGGTCTTCTTTTCCTCGTCGGCCGGAAGCTCCGTGACGACTTCGCCCACGACGCGGATGTCCTGCCCGCCGGCGGCGGTCTTGAGGAAGCTCAACAGCGTTTCGAAATTGATGCCGAAGACGGTGATCGGAAGATCGATGTCGGGTCGCTGGTTCTTCTTGGCGAGGCCGTAGACGTCCTCGCGCTCCTTGAGCAGCTCGGTGTAGTTGGCGATTTCCAGGATCTTGTCGATCACGCGCTGGGAGAAGACGCGGCCGGTCAAACCGCGCGCTTCGAGATCCTGCGGGACCGAGACCTCCTGCACCACGATCGTGCTCTTGCTGAGCAGATTGTAGACGAAGGGAGCCATCATCGCGAAGAAGAACAGCACAGCCGTGTTCTTCAGAAAGCTGACGATCTGATCGAGATGCATGACCGCGCCGACGGCGCCGCGCCCTGCGGAGCCGATGGCGGACTTCACCGATTTGCCGGACGGCCGCATCTTGTTCACGCGCGGGTGTTGCGGGGCATCAGCGCACGAGCGCGTCGAGCGCGTCAATCCCGGTCGCCGAGAGCGGGCCGTTGAAATCGTGCCCGACCCCTTCGAGGGCGATCAGGCGGACCTGCACGCCGGCAGCCTTTGCCTTCTTCTCGAAGTCGACGGATTGCGAAAGCGGCACGTCCTTGTCCACGTCGCCATGCACCAGAACGATGCGTGCGCTTTTCGGGATACGGTTCACCATGTCGATGGTGGACACGCCGTTTTGCGCGCGGCGGCGATATTCGGCGAGCGCGGGAATGTCGTAGATGCCGGCCAGCAGAACTGCGCCGTCCGCGAGACCGGGCTTTTTGGCCAGGACGCCGCCCATGTTCATCGCGCCCTTAGAATGGCCGAACACGAACATCTTGCGGGGCTTGTAGCGTCGGCGGAGCTCTTCGAGCGCCGGAATGATCTCGTCCGTATCGTCGGACAGACGGCGGCCGGCGTCCGAACCCGCGCTGCGCTTGCCCTTGCGGTCGTAATAGCCGGGGGCGAGAAGCGCGACCGCCACGACGTCGGGATGAGCTTCCGCGAACCGCCGCGCCGGGCCGTACATGTAGTCGGCAGGACCGCCCGCGGACACGGAACCGTGAAGGAAGACGACGAGGCTCTTGGGAGATTTGACGTCGCCGAACGCCTCGTATGCAAGCGTTCCGGCGCAATCCGGCCCGCTGCAGGCCCAAGACGCGACGGGCGCAAAGGCGAGCAACGCAGCCAGCAAGATCTTCTTCAGTGCGTCCACGACGTCGGTCTCCCGGAGAGCAATACAGCGATCTTCATATGCAATCGTCTCTCGATGCAAATCCAGACAATGATGGGCGCAATATCCGTTTGGAGACCCGGATTGGGACGATCTCGCCGACGGCTCGCACCGATTGCTTCCGGAGACTATGATTCAGACGCCGCAATCATTTCAGGACCTGCCGGTCACCGAAGATTTTGCTGCTGTCACGACGAGAGCTTGTCGAGCACCGAAGCGGTGAATTTGGCCCGATCCGCAACGCTCAGCGGACCCACGATCGCAACGTCGAGAAGCCTTCCTCCGGCGGCGAAGGCATCGAGTTGACCCATGATCCCGATGACTTCGGACGCCGAGCCGACGATCCGGAAATCCGTCGTCTTGGCCAAGACGCCGGTCTCGAACTTCGCGAGATCGGACGGCATCATCGAACCGGTGAGTCGGATCTGCGCTATCGTCGAAAGCAGCGCCCGATCCGACAACGCGTCCATGCTCGCGAGGGCGTCCGAGGGCGTTCCCGACAGAAGCGTGCCGCCGGCGACCAAGCCGAGAACGGCCGGACCGAGCGAAGGCGCCGCAGTCAACGGAAGCGCACCGTCGATCGCCAATGAGGCGAGACTGCCGTTGCGTGCGGCTTGAACGAGGGCCGGGGCGTCCGCCATGACGGCGGCGGCCGTTCCGACTACCGGCACGGACAGTGCTACGCCGGTGGCCGGCACCCAATCGAGTTGCGCGAGATCGGCGGGCGTCACCGCGTTCGTGATTTTGACGGCAGAGACGTTGCCTGCCGCGGCGCGCGCGCGGATCGCCTCTTTGCCGTCGAGAATTTGAGTTGAAGTCCCGACGATCTCCAATGCATGCCTGATCTTGGGCGTCCCCGAAGACAACCAATCGAAAGCGCCGGTCCCGGACGGCGACACGTCCGTGACCGTCAACAGGCGCAATTTGTCGGCGCCCGCGGCCTTTCGAACAAGGTCTGCCGCGCTTCCGGTGCCGCCTGCGAGATCCGCGGCCGGACCCGCGACACGGATTCCGCTCGCGATTTTCGAGAGTTTTGCTGCCGCTTGCACGTCCGAGGAGGTCGCGAACGAAGCCAGTTCGTCCAGCGGCAGAATCCCCTGAGCTTCGATCGATCCGATCATCGGACCTGTGAAATCGGCCGTCGACGCAGCTATGGACCGGATATCGTCCGCAATGCGGAGCCCGACGACCTTGTCCGCGAAGGCCGTCCCCTGAAGGTCGGCGAGCTGAGCGACCCGCAACGGCCCCGTGACGGCAAGCTTGCGGATTTTGTCCGATGCGGTCGTCGCGAGGTCCACGAAGCCCGAGGAAGGCAGCGTCGACCCGTCCTCGACGATCGACAGGGCACCCTTGGGCAGTCGATCCCTCAGCGCCGGACGATCGAGAACGGCGAGGGCTTCCGCCACGCTTGCCGAACCCGTGGGTTGAATTTTCGTGGACGACGGCGCTGCCGCCAGAAGCCGCTCCATGGCCGCTCCACCGCGGGCCAGAGAGGTTGCAGGGATGCTGACGGCCTCCGGGAACCGGCCCGCAACGGTGATGTTGCCGAGCTTCCCCGCCGCGTCGAGCGTGGCGATCGCGTCGAACGACGACTCTATTTCCAAATACGGACCTGAAAGATCGACCCGCGAGGCCATACGCTCCGCCGTGCTTTGCGTTATTTTCGCGTAGGTCTTCGGCGAGAAAGGGCCGTCCGACACGTAAAACGACGCATTGCTCAATTTGCCGAGCGCGGTCGGCATGCGTTCGAGCTGTTTCCCCGAGAGTCTCAAATCCTCGCCCATCGCGGACGTGACGGCACCCAACTTGTCACGGACGGAAAGACGTTCCAGCTCGCTGCCGTATTTTACGATCTCGGAAGCTTTGTCGCGAACGGAAACCGATGCGACGCCTGCGAGCGATGCAACCTCCAAGGCCCGAATTGCCGGTACGTCGGTGACCGACACGGCCGGAGCCGCGTTGAACTTCGCGATGAGGTGTCGGCCTTTGACGAATTGCGCGTAGGTCAGCGAAAGCTTGGCGTCCTTCGACGCGACGGGCGTGACGCCGTCCGCCTGCGTCAGGGCGTATTTCGCGTTCCTGAAATTGTCGAGCGTGGTCACCGCGGTCCAGCCCGCTTGTGACCCGAAGAGATCGGCCGTTCCCTTGATTTCGAGATTTCCCTTGAAACGACCCCAGAAGGCGGGCCCGGCGGCCGTCAACTGCTCCAAGCTGACCGGATAATTTGCGAAGGGAGAGGCCGTGGAGACGACGGAAACCTTTCCGGCAGTCGCGATCGCGTTGAGAACGGGCGCGTAGACTGCGGTGCCGGAGGCCTCGCCCGACAGTCTGACGTCGAGCGTGCCTTCCAGTTTGGCGATGACGTCGCTGCTCAACAATTCGACCTGGCCCGGCGTGACGACGTCGACGCCTTGGCCCTTGAGGCTGCCGAGACGGCCCGCATCGGCCAGCGACTTGAGCGCATCGCGCAATGCCGGATCCTCGGCGATCGACGACAATGCCTTTCGGAGATCGACGGTGATCGGGCGAGCGAAGACCTTCTGGATTTTCTCCCGGCTGCTCAGGTCGAATTTGCCGGAGGTGAGGTCGGAAAACGTGACGGTCTGAAGCGCCGATATGCCCTTTGCAGCCGGCGAGAGCTGAACCTTGACGGCGGACGTCTTGGGGGCGGGCATCGCGATGATGTTGCCGGCCTTCGTCGTTATGGCGGCAGGGGAAATCCGATATCCCGGCGTGATCGCGACCATGTCCCGTCCAATCGAAACGAAATTGAACGGACGGCGCAGCAATATTCATGCCGCAGGATTCAGGAGAGTGAGAAGACGTCACTCCCTGCCTCCATGAGTTTCAACGGCCCCTCCGGGCGTTGGAACGGAGAAAATTCGATGGGGGGTCACGAGAGCTTGAGCACCCACGTCACCGAAAAGAAAGACGCCGAGGACTGTGCAATCGGCTGAACGTTCAAGGACGCGTCCCGAAAGCTTACGGCTTGCTTTCGAGCAGGCGAGCCAGAGCGTCGCTCATGAAGCCGTCGGTCGGCAGGCCCGCCGCGGTCTGCGCGGCGACGACGGCGGTCCGCGTCGCCTCCCCGTAGGCGCCGTCGATCCGGGTGGTCTCCGGCAAATAGCCGTGAAACTTCAGCAGGAATTGCAGGAAACGATGTTCGACGGCAGGCCGGCGCGCCTCTTCAAGCGCGCCGGCCGTGGGAAGGGCGGCGACGGCATTCAACCAGATCCCGCGTTGACGCTCATAGGCCTTCGCGATGCACGGCGCATAGCGTTCCGTGCCTTCGGGGTTGCCGTGGGGATTTTCGGCGGTGATGCGTTTCGGAATCCGGCATTCCTTGACGACGGCCTCCGTGAAGGCCCCGCTTTCCGCCCGCAGCTTTTGCCGGTCCACCGGAAATGCGTGACGAAGCACCTGATAGGGCTGGACCAACGCGATGTCTGCCGGGCCGAGCAGATGCGGAGCCGCGCTTTCTGCAAGAACCGTCCGGGCGAGACCCGAACATTTGGACGGATCCGAGCAGACGAAGGTCGGGCCGACGTGAAGATTTTCGGGCGCGTGGCGCAGCGCCAAGTTCCGTTCCCGCAGGGCGGCGGGATCGCCGGGCGCGGCTGCCTCTTCCTCCAGCCGGCAGGATTCCAACATGACGACGAAGCGCGGCGCCTGCCGCGTTTCGAACGCCTCGGTGTCGTCGAAATGCGTAAAGCTCGAACTCGCGGTGAGACGATAGGCTCTCCAAGGCTTCGTCTCGACCGCCTCGTTGCAGCCGATCAGAAGGTGGGAATTCGCCCAACCGTCATCGGCGGCGGGAACCGGGATACGGGGAGCGACCAATTCGCCGGTCGGCAGCGCCACGACCCTTATCGCAAGCTCCGAATGCTTTCCCGAGGGGGAACCGCTGCGGAAGTGTTCGCCGACATGCCGGCCGAAGGCCTCGTCCGACATCGACTGGGCCGACGCAGCGGCGAGGCTCGCGAGCAGCATGAAAACGACGGCAAAGGAACGCATGACTAGCCTCTTCCGAACTGTTTCGGAGCCCGAGAGCTATCCGGGTTCTCCGTCACCGCTCTGATCATCTCGAAACGAATCTCTTGCCGGCGGAACAACGAACCGGGGCCGAAGCCACGGCTTGCTGTCAGCGGATACTCCCGAACGAATAGGTCAGACCTACGCGGATCGTATGAGCGTCCGCCTTGAGTCGAACTCCGCCTAGATCGCCGATTTCGGGATCCGAATCCCGATAGGTTTTCCGACCAAGGTTGAAATAACGGTAGTCCGAACGGACCGACCACCGCTTGTCCAACGCGTATTCCACACCGCCGCCGACGCTGAAACCGATCCGAGTTTCCGTCTTTTTCTGGCTGTCGCCGTCGCTCTCGGTCACCTTCATGCGATCCTGACCGAAGGCTACACCGCCGGCCGCATACAACAGCGCATTTCCGACGGAGTAACCGACGCGGGGACCAAAGGAAGCGAGCCAAGGGAACGAGGTCTTGAGGGTCGCGGATTCGACTTGTCCAAAATCATCTGTATCGGCATCGAACTTCCTCCCGGCGACGCCCGAGACGTTGATCTCGCCTTCGAGCCCGAGGACCCAGGGTCCCGTTGTGAAGTTGTAACCCGCATGAACGCCGCCCGTGAGACCGGTGTTGTCGTATTTCAACTTGCTGCCGTCTTCGAGATCTCGAGCTTCGATGTTCCCGAAGCCGTAGCCCGCATGCGCGCCCGCATAGAAGCCCGCCCAATGCTCGGCTGGTTGCGGCGCGGCCGGCGGCGCCGAACCAGTCTTGGACGGGACCTTGTTGCCGACGAGATCGGCGGCACCGGCCGGGATGCCGGACGTCACCGTGATGCAGCACGCAAAGAGAAACGCTCGAACCATACTACTCTGAATCCTCAACATTTTCAGCCCGTACAAGATTCAATCTTGTTGGGAACAGTCTACTAAACCGGATCTTTGATCTTCACAATGTTCGTCGCATGGCGTCGGCAAATCTATTCTAAAAATCATGAGCTTAGTGCCCCCCCGCACGGGAATGTCGCTCGGATTCTACGGGACGTCGTACCTCGCCAAGGCTTCCATCCGCGTTTTCGACGGGGAGAGATTGGTGATCCCGACTGGATTCGAACCAGTGACCCTCAGTTTAGGAAACTGATGCTCTATCCTGCTGAGCTACGGGACCACGCCCGCAGGAGATATCATGCCGGACACGGGGCTTCCAGTGTCGCGGGGCGAGCTACGGCCCGGAACGGCTCGGGCGGAAGGCGGGGTTGAACGTGGCGGCGGGGCGGGGCATTTAGGGTTTCGTCGATGAAACGTCATCCGTCGGGCGCACGGTCGACGGAGGAGCAGGACGCGTGAGGGGAACGGCCATCGTCCGCATTGCGGGACGGTTCAAGCGCGCACATCGCGCGCTCGCTTTGGCATGCGCGCTCGCTCTCGCCGGCTGCGCCGGCGAATCCGCAAAGACGCTGATTCCGTCAGCCGCTCCCCGGCTGGTCGGGACGGGCGTCGATCAGGGCTTCGACCGGGAACGCGCGCGGCTGCTGGCGACCTTCGGGGGCGAGTATCGCGCGCCGGCCGTCCGCGCCTTGCTGGACGACGTCGTACGCCGACTTGTGGCAGCGAGCGACGAGCCGGGCCGCAGCTATCGCGTCACCATTCTGAATTCCCCGGCGCCCAACGCCTTCGCGCTGCCCGGCGGCGACCTGTTCATCACGCGCGGATTGTTGGCGCTGGCCAACGACACGTCCGAGGTCGCGGCGGTCATGGCGCATGAGGTGGCCCACGTCACCGCGCGCCACGCCCTGCAGCGCGCGGAACTCGAACGGCGGTCGGCCATCGTGGAACAGGTCGTCGCCGAGGTTCTCGACGACCGCGCGGGCAGCGAATTGATCCAAATGCGCAATCGCGTGGGGATTGCCGGGTTCTCGAGGGCGCAGGAACTCGAAGCCGACGAAATCGGCGTGATGATGACGGCCAAAGCGGGGTTCGATCCGTTCGGCGCCGTGCGTTTTCTCGAGTCGCTCGGGCGAGACGCTGCGTTTCGTGCCGCGTCCACGGGCGAAGCCCGCAAGCGGTCAGGTATGAACTTCCTGTCGAGCCATCCCAGCCCGCCCGAGCGCATGCAGAGGGCGCTGGCCGCCGCACGCGCCGCACCCAAAGGCGTTCTCGCCGACCGGGAGACCGAACGCGCGACCTGGTTGGCGGCCGTCGACGGCATCATCTATGGCGACGATTCCCAAGCGGGGCTGATCCGCGAGCGACGCTTCATCCACCCCGTGCTCGGTTTTTCGTTCGTCGCGCCCGATGGCACCGTGATGGAGAATTCTCCCCAAGCCGTGATCGGCATCATCCCCGGCCGTTCGGCGGCCCTTCGCTTCGACAGCGTCAAAGCCGGCGGATCGCCCGAGGACGTGATCGGCAGAGGCTGGATGGACGGGGTGAGCATGGGGAGGGTGGAAACCCTCATGGTCAACGGCCTGCCCGCAGCCACCGCCATAGCCGCAGGCTCGGATTGGAGCTTCCGTCTTGCAGCGGTACGACAGGGCGACGTGGTGCACCGCTTCATCTTCGCCGCGCGCGAACTGACGCCCGACATCGATCGCAGCTTTCGTGCGACGCTCGACAGCTTCCGAATTCTGACGGCGGACGAAGCCGCGCGCGCTCGGCCGTTGATGCTGCGCAGCGTAACGGCCCGGGGCGGCGAAACGGCCGAGGCCTTCGTTCGCGCCATGGCGACGGAGCGACCGCTCGAGCGCTTTCTCGTGCTCAACGGGTTGGAAAGCCCCACGGTGACGACGGGGCGCTCCTACAAGATCGTGACGGAATAGACGTCAGACGAGCGCGGGTTGGACGCCGGGAAACTGCTCGATCAGTGCCCGCTTCAGCTTTTCCAACGCGCGGCTTTCGATCTGGCGGACGCGCTCCTTGGAGATGCCCAAACGGTCGCCGAGAGCTTCGAGCGTGGCGCTTTCCTCCGAGAGACGGCGGGCGCGCAGAATGTTGAGCTCGCGTTCCGAAAGCACCGTCATGGCGGAACGGAGCCATGTGACGCGACGCTCCGAGTCGATGGCGTCGCCGACCGTCTCGTCGGGCAAGGCCGCGGTGTCGACGAGGAAGTCCATGCGCTCGCTCGCACCGGCGCCGTCGCTTTCCGTCAAAGGCGCATTCAGCGACATGTCGGAACCGGACATCCGCACTTCCATCAAGGCGACGTCGGCGCGGGACACGCCGACGGCCTCGGCGATGCTGCCGTGGATGTCGATGCTGGGGTCCGCGGCCGCGCTCTGCGTCAAACGTGCACGCAAGCGCCGAAGATTGAAGAACAACGCCTTCTGCGCGGAGCTGGTGCCGCCGCGCACGATGGACCAAT
Organism: Hyphomicrobiales bacterium; assembly: GCA_027489535.1. Lineage (GTDB taxonomy): Bacteria > Pseudomonadota > Alphaproteobacteria > Rhizobiales > Beijerinckiaceae > JAIXZO01. The sequence goes on along the minus strand of JAIXZO010000001.1, from coordinate 350,525 downwards.
TGCGGAGGATGTAGTCTTGGATCGAGGCGCGAATCCACCAAGTCGCATAGGTGGAGAAGCGGACTTCACGATCGGGATCGAAGCGGGCGCCGGCTTCGAGAAGGCCGACGTGACCTTCCTGGATGAGATCGGCCATCGGGAGCCCGTAATGCCGGAAACGGGCCGCAATGGCGATGACGAGGCGCATATGCGCCGCGGCCAGGGCGTGCAGAGCACGTTCGTCCTTGAGATCCTTCCAGCGGACGGCAAGCGCATGCTCGTCCTCGCGGGTCAAGAACGGTGCATTCATCGCGGCCTTTACGAAGGTCCGCCTTACCCCAGCGATCTCGCCCATGAACGCCTCCCTAGATGAAGGGATTACGCCTTGCTCGGCGCTTCGGATCACCGCACCTTTTACAATTCGGCAAACAATGGGGCTGGAGCGGGAAAAGGCCGGAAAGCGCGTCCTGGGGGAGGAGGCGGAAAGCGTCTCGGGAGACTTCGGACCATCTAGGCGACCTCATCGCTCTGGTGTAAGAACACCGCGCGTTGCCCCTGTGGCGGAACTGGTAGACGCGACCGACTCAAAATCGGTTTCCGCAAGGAGTGCTGGTTCGATTCCGGCCAGGGGCACCATCCAATTCGCGCGGCACCTCGGCGGGTCACGCACGCAGGCACGGAAACCGCTTGTTCAGTCGTGCCGGTGCATCGTGCCGAGAAGCGCGGGCGAGGCCGGAACCGGAGAGCCGCCGGCGCATTGAACGAAGCCCACCGGGAGCCCGCCCTCATGCTGAGACGCCTCTATGACCGGACGGTCGCCCTTGCGGCCGGGCCTCGGGCCACATGGGCGCTTGCCGCGGTCTCCTTCGCCGAAAGCTCGTTCTTCCCCGTCCCGCCTGACGTGATGCTGGCGCCGATGTCGTTGGCGCGACCGCAAAAGGCCTTCCACTACGCGGCGATCTGCACGGTGGCTTCGGTCTGCGGCGGAGTTGCGGGTTACGCGATCGGCCATCTGCTGTTCGACAGCGTCGGGCTGTGGCTGCTCAACCTCTACGGCTACGGTGCGAAGATCGATTCCGTCCGCGCCTTCTATGCCGAATGGGGCGCGACCTTCATTCTCGTGAAGGGACTGACGCCCATCCCGTACAAGGTGGTCACCATCGTATCGGGCGCGATGGATTACAATTTCCCGCTCTTCGTCCTGCTCTCCGCCATCACGCGCGGAGCACGTTTCTTCATTCTCGCGGGCCTGTTCAACCGCTTCGGAGGCCCGATAAAAGCCTTCGTGGAAAAGAACCTCGGGGCGGTGGCGGCGGGAATGGTCGCGGTCGTCGTGCTCGGTTTCGTGGCGCTCGGAAAGCTGCTGTGATTCAGGACCGCGACCTTTTCGCGCCGCGGACGGCGGCGACGATCGTGCTGCTCGCGGGCGGCGCGACGATTGCGGGCGCGTGGTTCATCGAAGTCGTTTTGGGCATAAAGCCCTGCCCGCTCTGCCTCGAGCAGCGCATTCCCTATTACGTCGGCCTGCCGATTGCGGCGCTGGCCCTGTTCTCGGCCGCGCGCGGTTCGCGCCCGACCGCCGCATTGCTCGGGCTGACGGCCCTCGCCTTCTTCGCGGCATCGGGAATGGGCGCCTATCACGCGGGCGTCGAATGGGGACTTTGGAAAGGGCCGACCGACTGTTCCGGCCCGATGCCGGCACAGCTCGGAATGCAGGATTTTCTCAAGCAGCTGTCCACCGTGAAGGTGATCCGGTGCGACGAGGTCGCCATGCGCATCTTCGGATTGTCGTTGGCCGCTTGGAACGCCGTGATCGCGGGCGGGCTGGGCTTGCTGGCCGCAACGGCCGCATGGCGGGCTCAGGGCTCCAGTTCGGTGTCCCAGTAGAGATAGTCCAGCCAGCTGTCGTGCAGATAGTTGGGCGGGAACAAGCGGCCGTTGCGGTGCAAGTCCTGCACCGTCGGGGCGTAGGGCTTTTGCATCGGGAACATGCCGACGTCGCGCGGCAGCCTATCGCTCTTGCGCAGATTGCAGGGCGAACAGGCGGCGACGACGTTCTCCCATGTCGTCTGGCCGCCCTTCGAGCGCGGCAGCACGTGATCGAAGGTCAGATCCTCGCGGATGTTGCAATATTGGCAGGTGAAGCGGTCGCGCAGGAAGACGTTGAATCGGGTGAAGGCCGGGTGCCGCGACGGTTTGACGTAACTCTTCAGGCAGACCACCGACGGCAGCCGGAATTCCGAGCTGGGACTTCGGATCGTACGGTCGTAGGACGCGATGATGTTCACTCGGTCGAGGAACACCGCCTTGACGGCGTCCTGCCAGCTCCAAAGCGACAGCGGGTAATAGCTCAACGGACGGTAATCGGCGTTGAGTACCAAAGCCGGGCAGGCGTCCGGCGATACGGGCGGGTTGACGTGGATCGTCACCGACCGACTCCCCTGTTGGATCCCGATAGGGACCATTCGGCGAAGCACAGTCTAACGCTCGCAAGACGACAATGTGAAGACGCCCCGAAACGGGGCGGAAAGCCGCAGCGCAGTGCGGCCGCCCTCAGGCGGCCGAGCCCGCCGCAGGGTCGCTCAACGCGTCGGGACGGGCTTTTCGCCGCGATAATCGTAGAAGCCGCGCATGGCCTTGCGGCCGAGCCAGCCGGCCTCGACATATTTCACCAGCAGCGGGCACGGACGATATTTCGAGTCGGCCAAGCCTTCGTGCAGCACCTGCATCACCGAGAGGCAGGTATCGAGGCCGATGAAGTCGGCGAGCTGCAGCGGACCCATCGGGTGATTCGCGCCGAGCCGCATGGCCGTGTCGATGGCGTCCACCGAGCCCACGCCTTCATAGAGCGTGTAGATCGCCTCGTTGATCATCGGCAGGAGGATACGGTTGACGATGAAGGCGGGAAAATCCTCCGCCGTCGTCACCGTCTTGCCGAGCGCGAGAATGAACGTGCGCGCCGCCTCGAAGGTCGGGTCTTCCGTCGCGATGCCGCGGATCAGCTCGACGAGCTGCATGCGCGGGACGGGGTTCATGAAATGGATGCCGATGAAGCGCTCAGGGCGGTCGGTCACCGAGGCGAGGCGCGTGATCGAGATGGACGACGTATTCGACGCCATCATCGCGTCCGGCTTCAATACCGGGCTCAGAGCCTGGAAGATGCGGCGCTTGACGTCTTCGTTTTCGGTCGCGGCCTCGATGACGATGTCGCACTGGCCCAGATCGTCCAGTCCCGGCCCGGCGGCGATGCGCGTCAACGCGCCCTGCCGCGCCTCTTCATCCAGCGCGCCGCGGCCGACCAGCTTGGCGAGGTTGCCGTTGATGGTGGCGAGACCGGCGTGGATGCGCTCCTCGTTCATATCATGCAGCACGACGTCGAAGCCCGACGTGGCGCAGACTTGGGCGATGCCGTTGCCCATCTGCCCCGCGCCGATGATGCCGATCTTGCGAATTTCGATGGACATGAGACCTGCTTGCGCGTCGCGCCTTGATGAAGAAGTGCCGCGCCGGAGAGCGCGGCACGCTGTGCGTCAGCCCTTGGCGAGCTCTTTTTCGAGCTCGGGCAGGAGGGTGAAGAGATCGCCGACGAGGCCGTAATCCGCCACCTGAAAGATCGGGGCCTCCTCGTCCTTGTTGATCGCGACGATCACCTTGGAGTCCTTCATGCCGGCCAGATGCTGGATCGCGCCGGAGATGCCCACCGCGATGTAGAGATCGGGCGCCACGACCTTGCCGGTCTGGCCGACCTGCCAATCGTTCGGAGCGTAGCCGGCGTCGACCGCCGCACGGGACGCGCCCATCGCCGCGCCGAGGCGATCCGCCACGGGCTCGATATAGGTCTTGAAGTTCTCGGCGTTCTGCATCGCGCGGCCGCCGGAGATGATGACGCGGGCGGAGGTCAACTCCGGCCGGTCCGACTTCGACAACTCCTCGCCCTTGAAGGACGAGAGCGCCGGATCGGCGGTCGGCGTCACCGCTTCGACCGTCGCCGATCCGCCTGCACCCGTCGGCTGGAAGGCGGCGGTGCGGACCGTGATGACCTTCTTCGCGTCCGACGACTGCACGGTCTGCAACGCGTTGCCGGCATAGATCGGGCGTTCGAACGTGTCCGGGCCGACCACCTTGATGATGTCGGAGATCTGCATCACGTCGAGCAGCGCCGCAACGCGCGGCATCATATTCTTGCCGTTCGAGGTGGCCGCGGCGAGCAGCGCGTCATAGGGCCCCGCCAGCGAGGCGACGAGGTCGGCCATCGGCTCGGCGAGCTGGTGCGCGAAGGCCGGCGCGTCGACGACGAGGACTTTTTCGACGCCTTCGAGCTTGGCGGCGGCTTCGGCGGCGGCGGCACAGCCGGAGCCTGCGACGAGCACGTGCACGGGACCGCCGAGGGCGCGGGCAGCCGTCAGGGCCTTGGCGGTCGCGTCCTTGATCGAAGCGCCGTCATGATCTGCGATGAGCAATGCGGCCATGTCAGAGCACTCCCGCTTCGGTCTTGAGCTTCTGAACGAGTTCGGCGACCGAACCCACCTTCGCGCCCGCCTTGCGGGACGAGGGCTCGGCGGTCTTCAGCACCGTGAGGCGCGGCGAGACGTTCACGCCGTAATCGTCGGGCGTCTTCTCGTCGATGGGCTTCTTCTTCGCTTTCATGATGTTGGGAAGCGAGGCGTAGCGCGGCTCGTTCAGACGCAGGTCCGTCGTGACGATGGCCGGCAGCTTGAGCTCGACCGTCTGCAGGCCCCCGTCGACTTCGCGGGTGACGGCGACCGTTTCTGCGCCGAGATCGACCTTCGAGGCGAAGGTGCCCTGCGGACGACCCGTCAATGCGCCGAGCATCTGGCCGGTCGCGTTGCAATCGTCGTCGATGGCCTGCTTGCCCATGATCACGAGGCCCGGGGCCTCGGCGTCCATGATCGCCTTGAGGATCTTGGCCACCGCAAGCGGCTCCACCGTCGCGTCGGTCTTCACGAGGATGCCGCGGTCCGCGCCCATGGCGAGGGCCGTGCGGATCGTCTCGGCCGCCTGCGCCGGCCCGATGGACACGACGACGATTTCGGTGGCCTTGCCCGCCTCGCGGAGACGGATCGCTTCTTCGACGGCGATCTCGTCGAAGGGGTTCATCGACATCTTCACGTTGGCGAGTTCGACGCCGCTGCCGTCCGGCTTCACGCGGATCTTCACGTTGTAGTCGACGACCCGCTTCACGGGGACGAGGATTTTCATTCGGTCTTCCTCCGGGCGACGGCCGAGCCGAGGCGCGCACCCTGTCCGTTGTCTTCGTTGAGGCGCACGTGCCGTCGTCTTCGTTGAGGCGCGCGCGAAAGGGCGACGGCAAACCAGCGCCGCCCCTCATTCATGAAGGGACCGTAATCGTCGGTCGGAAGCGTTGTCAACGCGCCGAAATGCTCATTCCTCTGAATGGTTTCCCGCGTCGCGCGCTCAGCGGTTTTGGCCGGGAACCCACAACACGTCGCCCTCGCCGCGACGGTTCACGTAGCGCGAAGCCACGAACAGGAAATCGGAAAGGCGGTTGACGTATTTCAGCGCCGCCGGTCCCACGACTTCACCGGGCCGTGCCGCCAGTTCCACCATCAGCCGTTCGGCGCGCCGGCTCACCGTCCGGGCCTGATGCAGATATGCCGCGGATGCGGATCCGCCCGGCAGAACGAAGGACCGCAAAGGCTTCAACTCTGCATTGAGCTGGTCGATTTCCGACTCGAGGCGATCGACCTGCGACGGAATGATGCGGAGAGGCTCATAGGGCAGCGGCTCGCCCGTATCCGGGGTGCAAAGGTCCGCCCCGAGGTCGAAGAGATCGTTCTGGATGCGGCCGAGCATGGCGTCCACCAACGGCTCCGTGCCCGCCGTATGCAGCCGCGCCAATCCGAGCACCGCGTTCGTCTCGTCGACGGTACCGTAGGATTCGACGCGCAGATCGAATTTCGGCCGTCGCTCGCCGGAGCCGAGCGCCGTCGTTCCGTTGTCGCCGGTGCGGGTGTAGATGCGGTTCAAAACGACCATGGGTGCCTCTTGTCTTTGCGCACCCATATAGCGCGGTCTCGGGAGACGAGAAGCGTCAGTTTCAGAAGGCGTAGCCGAGCCGCACGCCGAAATTCGTCAAGCCGCGGTTCTTTTCGCAAAGGCCGGCGTTCGAAAGATGCTCGATGGTGCCCATCGCGCTCAGCCGTTCGGTGAGGCGAAGGCCGAGCGACCCGGATTCCCGGAAGCTCCAGGTGCATCCGAGCAGCGCGCGGTCGCTGCCGTTGCGCACGCGGTTCTCCCCGTCATGCAAGGCCAACCCGACCGACCCTTCCACGAAGACCAGCTTGGTGACGTCGAAGGTCCAAGTCAGGCCCGTATGGATATGGCTGGTATTGCCGCCGGTATTGATGGTGGACCCGAGATGCGCGCGCGGCACGAAGGCCGCCCATTTGGGATCGGCCGCAAACAGGCGCGACGAAACGACCTCCAGATTGACGTCGACGTCGCCCTTTTCGGGTGAACCGGGATCATGGGCGAAAACGCCGATGCGGAAATCCCAGCCATGCAGCGTCTCTTCGGCGACGGCGGGCGAGACGCCCGTCAAGGCGAGCGCCGCGAGAAACGAAAGGACCATGAACGCGAAGACCGATCTCGGCATGCTTGCTCCCCGACTCCCCTCCGGCACATACATTACGTAACGTAACTTACCAGAGAGGAACCGCAAGGCGTGATCTCGGCTTCACGACGACTTCAGCCAGATCGCGGTCATCGCGATGATGATGGCCACGAATTGCAGGATGACGCGCCACCGCATCAGGGTCTGGGACCGGTTGGGGCTGCCGCCGCGCATCATGTTGACGAGCCCGAGCAGCAGCACGACGGCCACCGCCGCCGTAGCGACAGGAACGAGAATGTCGATCGCGTCCATGAAGAAACTCCGGCTCTTCGCTTGCGGCCCTTATCGAACGGGACGGCGCTGCGCCGCAAGCCGGAGAAGCGCGATCCCCGCAGCCGCTTCCGCGCGGCGAAAGCTCAGCGCGGCAGAACTTCGCGAGGCAGAACTTCTCTTGGATCGATGAGCCGCTGGAGGTAGTCGAGTTCTCCCTTGGGCCGCTCGGACTCGCCGAGACGGCGGCGGAGCTCTTCCAGCACCTCGCGGGCGCGAAGTTCGAGCGTTCCCTTCTTGCCGCCTTCCTGCAGCCGCGCGCGGTCATCGGCTTCGCGGCTGGGCATGTCGCGGCCGAGCGGATCGCGGTTGCGCTCGCCGTTGTCGGCGCGGCCGCGCGCTTCGCCGTTCGGCTCCCCGCCCGGCTCGCCCTCTCCCATCTCGTTGCCGTTGCCGCGCTCCTGCATCTTGCGGGCAAGGCCCTGTGCACCCTTGCGAAGGTTCTCGAGCGCCTTGCCCTGCGCGTCGACCGCTTCGCCGTCCGCGTTGCGCCCGAGCGCGCCTTGCGCGCGGCCCATCTCGCCTTCGGCCTCGCCGAGTCCCTCGGGCTCTTCGCCCATGCCCTGCTGCATGCGCCGGCGCATCTCTTCGAGACGGCGGCGAAGATCCTGCTGGCGCTCCGCGAGATCGCCCGGCTGCCCGTTTTCGCCCTGCTCGCCCTGTTCGCCCTGCTGACCCTGTTGACCCCGCTGGCCTTGCTGCTGCCGGTTGCGCCGCTGCTCCTCGCGGCGGCGTTGGCCGTCGCGGAAGGTCTCGTCGCGAAGCCCTTGCTGCTCGCGGGTCATGCGCTCGAGTTCGTCGAGCGCCTGCTGCATTTCGCGACCCTGCGGGTCACGCATAGGCCGGGCATTCTTCAAATCGCGCATGAGATTGCGCATCTGGTCGAGCATCTGCTGCGCGTCCGCCATACGGCCGTCCCGCATGGCGCGTTCCATCTTGTCCATCATGGAATCGAGGTCGCGCTGCGAGAGCATGCGCTCGTTGCTCGGGTCGCGTTGCGCCGGATCCTGCCGGTTCGGATCGCGCAGCATCTTCTCGGCCAATTCCTGCATGTAACGGTTCATGGCCTGACGCATTTCGTCCATGAGCCGCTTCAACTCTTCCGGCGACGCCCCGCGTTCCATCGCCTCGCGCAAAGCCTGTTCGGCGGCCCGCAGCGCCTTTTCGGCGTCGGAGGTGGTGCCCTCCTCGATGCGCAGCGCCATCTCCCACAAGAAGTCGGCGACTTCGAGCAGCGCAGGGTCCGTTTCTGCCGTCTTCAGATCCCGCACCGCCTTGCGCAGGCCGAGATAGACGGAGAGATCGGGCGTAAAACGTGCGGGCTCGATCATCAGCGCGTTCAGCGCTTCCCGCACGCGCGCCTTGTCGCCCGGCGCGACGACGAGATCGCGCCTCTGCTCGGCCAGCGCCTTGGCCAAGGGCTCCGTGAAGGCCCGTTTCGGCAGGGTCATGCGGAACGCCTCGCTGCGGCCTTCCTGCCCCGCATCGTCGCGCACGACGAGCCGCGCGTCGATCTCGACCCCGCCCCACGGGTGATCCTTCAGGTCGAAAGTCGATTTGACATCGCCCCCGCGTGCATCGGCCCCCAAGGCGAGCGGCAAAGAAGGAGGCGGCACGAGCGGTTTGCGGGGTTCACCCTTCGGTCCGTCGCGCACCGGTCCGAGGATCGCCGCTTCACCGGTGGCGACGCCGTAATCGTCCTCGAAGCCCGCCCCGAGCGTCAGCATGCCCTTGGCGTCCGTCGCGGGCTCCTCGACGAGCCGCACGGTCGGCGGCAGGTCGGGCACGGCGGCCAGCGTCACAGTCGTGGTCGTCCGCCGCACGCGGATCGTCAGGGTCGCGTCGCCGGTCAAAGTGAAGCGATGCTCGATTCCGGCGTCCTGCGGCTTGGCTTCGCCCTTCTCCAATCCGCCCGACGCGCGCGCCTCGACGGGGTCCGTGCCCGTACCCCGGATCACGATTTCGGAGCGCACGGGCACGCGCAATTGCAGCGTACCGCCTTCGGCCTTGCGCATGTCGAGGATCATCGGCGGCACGCGGGTATAGACCGGGGGATTGACCCAGCCGTCGAGCCGCGGGCCCACGGCGGTCACGCTCCGGCCATCCCAATCGAATGCGGCCATCAGGCGCGCCTCGCGCTCCGGTCCGGCCACGATGGCCGCCGTCACCAAGGCCAGTGCCGCGCCGAAGCGAAGCGCATAAGCGTCGCGCAGCTCCAGACGGGGCGCGGGAGGCGCGACCTTCAGCCGTGCCGCCTTGTCGGCCAGGCGCTTGCGATGAGCCGCCCACAAGGCCCGCGTCGCCACGTCGGCATCGGGCGACGCGAGATCGTCGGCGAGATCGGTGGCGATCCGGTGGGGTTCACCCGCATCACGGTCCAATCGCGCCAAGGCATCCCGGTCGCGGATGCGCGACTTGCGCAAACCGACCGCGAGGCAACCGGCGGCCGCGGCCGCGAACGCAAGCACGCCCGCGGCCCGCGCCCATCCCGGCATCGAAAGCCACACGCCGGCAAAGGACACCGCAAGGAACAGGGCGAGGACGACGAGCGCGGCCACGATCCAGGGCCACAGGCGCTCGAACGAGACGACGGCGGCGGCTCGGCGCAACAGGGCCGCGGATACGCCGAGGCGGCGGTCGACGTCGGGGCTTTCGGGGTCGCGCACCATCTGCTCGTCCTCGCTGGAGAAGCAAGGCTAACATGGCCCGCCCCGGATCGCCGGCCGCTTTCTGCGGCCCGACGTCGCGGCAAGACGAAGTTCGTCAGCCGTTCAACCAAGCCGGAACGCGGTCGAGAGCGATGAGTTCGTCCACGCTCATGCGCGGGCGGATGACCGCGAAGACGTCGTCCTTCACCAGCACTTCCGGCACGAGAGGACGCGTATTGTAGGTGCCCGCCTGCACCGCGCCATAAGCGCCCGCCGTCATCACGGCGAGCAGATCGCCGGGTACCGGGCGCGACATTTCACGGCCCTGCGCCAAATAATCGCCCGTCTCGCAGACCGGACCGACCACGTCGGCCGTGACGCGCGGCGCGTCGGCGGCGGGCAAGGTCACGGGCTTGATGTCGTGATGCGCCTCGTAGAGCGTCGGACGGATCAGATCGTTCATCGCCGCATCGACGATGACGAAGGTGCGGCCTTCGCCTTCCTTCACGTAGACGACTTCGGTGACGAGCACGCCCGCATTGGCGACGATGAGACGACCCGGCTCGAACACCAGCTTGCAGCCGAGCTCCGCCGTGTTCTTGCGTACGATCTCCGCATAAAGCTCGGGATGCGGAGGCGGTTCATTGTCTTCGCGATACGGCACGCCGAGCCCGCCGCCGAGATCGAGATGATCGATCGGATGGCCGTCCTCGCGCAGCTCGTGCACGAAGTCGCGCAGCAAGGCGAAAGCGTCGTCGAAGGGCTGCAGATCGGTGATCTGACTGCCGATATGCATGTCGACGCCGGTCACGACGATGCCGGGCAGCGCGCCCGCTTCCTTGTAGACGGCCCGGGCCTTCGAGATCGGAATGCCGAACTTGTTCTCGGACTTGCCGGTCGAAATCTTGGCGTGGGTCTTGGCGTCGACGTCCGGGTTCACCCGGATCGCGATGCGCGCCCGCATGCCGCGCGCCGCGGCAATGGCGGACAGCTTCAGCAATTCGGGCTCGGACTCCACGTTGAAGCAGAGGATGTCCTCGTCGAGCGCGAGAGCGATCTCGGCCTCCGTCTTGCCGACGCCCGAGAAGGTGATCCGCGATGCGGGCACGCCCGCCGCCCTTGCGCGGCGCAGTTCGCCGCCCGACACCACGTCCATGCCTGCGCCGAGGCGTGCCAAGGTCTTCAGCACGGCCTGATTGGAATTCGCCTTCATGGCGTAGCAGACCAAGGCGTCCATGCCCCGGAACGCCTCGGAGAACACGCGGAAATGCCGTTCGAGCGTCGCCGTCGAGTAGCAGTAAAACGGCGTTCCGACCTCGGCCGCGATGCGGCGCAAATCGACGCCCTCGGCATACATCACGCCGTCGCGATGTTCGAAATGGTGCATTTCGGATGCCTCAGAGCAGCGGGTCGAGGATGAACGGGCGCTTGGGGACGGTGAAGCCGCGACGCGAGGCCCTGTCCTGCGACGGAGGCGGGGCGACGCTCGGGATCGCATCCATCGGCGAGTTCGCGTCCGCGTCATCCTCGTCCTGCGGCTGTGCGGCAGGCACGACGGGCGCGCCGCCCGACGCGACGGGCGGCGGCTCCAGCGGCCCGCGACGGCCGCAGGCCGAAAGGCCGGTCGCCATCAGGGCGATCGCGAGGATCAGAAGGGGTCGGGACGGAATCGGCACGGCACGGGCTCCGAGAATGCGCTGGATCATAACCCGCGCCGCGCCGGGCGCGAGCGGAACTTGAGCATCACGCGGAAACGGCCTTCGCCGCGTCCTTCTTCAGCCGCGCGAGCGCGCGCTTGGCCTGCGCGCGCACATTGGCCGGAGCCGTGCCGCCGTAGCTGGTACGGCTCTTCACCGATTTGTCCACGCCGAGCACCGCAAACACCGCATCCGTAATCCGCGGCTCGACGCCCTGCATGTCGGCGAGCGTCAGCTTCTCCAAGCCGATCTTGCGGTCGGACGCGAGCCCGACGATGCGGCCGGTGACGTGGTGCGCGTCGCGGAACGGCATCTTCAGCGTCCTAACGAGCCAATCGGCGAGGTCGGTGGCGGTCGCGTAGCCCGCACCCGCCGCCTTCTTCATGACCTTCGCGTCGGGTTCCATGTCGCGCACCATGCCGGCCGTGGCGGCGATGCAGAGCGACAGCGAACGCAGCGCGTCGAACGTGCCTTCCTTGTCTTCTTGCATGTCCTTGGCATAGGCGAGCGGCAGGCCCTTCATCACCACGAGCAACCCGGTCAGCGCGCCGATGATGCGCCCCGACTTGGCGCGCACGAGTTCGGCGGCATCGGGATTGCGCTTTTGCGGCATGATCGACGAACCGGTCGTGAACTTGTCCGAAAGCGCCACGAACGCGAATTGCGGCGTCGTCCAGATCACGATCTCCTCGGCCAGACGCGACAGATGCATGGCGCAGATCGAGGCGGCCGCGAGCGACTCGAGCGCGAAGTCGCGGTCGGACACGCTGTCGAGCGAATTCGCCGTCGGCCGGTCGAAGCCGAGCGCGGCGGCGGTCGCGAAGCGGTCGATGGGGAAGGACGTCCCGGCCAGCGCGGCCGCCCCGAGCGGGCATTCGTTCATGCGCCTGCGCGCATCCGAGAATCGGCCCCGGTCGCGGCCGAGCATTTCCACATAGGCCAGAAGATGATGGCCGAAGGTGACGGGTTGGGCCGATTGCAGATGCGTGAAGCCCGGCATCACCGTGCCCGCGAAGGCGAGCGCCTTCTCCGCCATCACCGTCTGCAGGTCGAGAACCTGCGCGCAGAGGTCGTCGACGGTGTCGCGCACCCAGAGCCGCATATCGGTGGCGACCTGATCGTTGCGCGAGCGCGCGGTGTGCAGCCGCCCGGCATTCGGTCCCACGATCTCCGCCAGCCGCGACTCGACGTTCATGTGAATGTCTTCGAGGGCGCGGGTGAAGGTGAAGGACCCGCTTTCGATCTCGCCCTCGACCTTGCCGAGACCGGCCATGATCGCATCGGCGTCGGCCTGCGCTATGATGCCCTGCTTCGCGAGCATCGCGAGGTGCGCGCGAGAGCCGCGGATGTCCTGACGCCAAAGGGCCTTGTCGAAATCGATCGAGGCGTTGATCTCTTCCATGATCGCGGCCGGTGCGCTTTCGAAGCGTCCGCCCCACATCTTGTTGCTCATACCCACGCCCCCGAGCGGGCCGGAGACCCGATGTCCCGCAGCCGAAATCTCATCATCGCGGCCGTCGTCGCCCTTGCGGGCGCGGGCCTCGTCGCGGCCGTCCTATACGGGACGAAACGCCCCGCCGGCAATGCGGCGGCGGCCGCCTGCGCAGGCTCCGCCCAAGTGGCCGAGCGGGTCGCGCCGTTCTCGAAGGGCGAAGTGGCGGCGTTGAAGATGTCCAAACGGCCCGAGCCGCTGGCCGACATCGCCTTCACGACCCCGCAGGGGGCGGGCAAATTGAGCGACCTGAAGGGCCGCGTGGTGCTGTTCAATCTCTGGGCGACTTGGTGCGTGCCGTGCCGCGAAGAGATGCCGGCGCTCGACGCCCTGCAGAAGACGCTCGGCGGCCCGGATTTCGAGGTGCTGGCGCTCAACATGGACACCCGCAATCTTGACCGCGTGCCGCGTTGGCTGAACGAAACCGGCATCGTCTCGCTCGCATTGCGCACCGATCCTGAGGGCAAGGTGTTCCAGCAATTGCGGGGCGCGGGCAAGGTCACGGGCCTCCCCACGACGATTTTGATCGACCGCGAAGGCTGCGTGCTCGGTGAAATGGCGGGCGCTGCGCATTGGGATTCCGAAGACGCCTTGGCGATGATCCGCGCGGCCATGGCGCGCTGAAACGAAAAAGGCCGCCCGAAGGCGGCCTTTCGCAACCCGGCAAAAACTCTCAGGCCTTCACGGGAGCCTTCACCTCGAGGCCGCTCTGCGTCATGTGCGTCTGCAGCTCGCCCGACTGGAACATCTCGCGGACGATGTCGCAGCCGCCCACGAACTCGCCCTTCACGTAGAGCTGCGGGATCGTCGGCCAGTTGCTGAATTCCTTGATGCCCTGACGGATTTCGTCGGATTCCAGCACGTTAACGCCCTTATAGGGCACGCCGAGATAGTCCAGAATCTGCACTACCTGGCCGGAGAAGCCGCACATGGGGAACTGCGGGGTTCCCTTCATGAACAGCACCACGTCGTTGGCGGCGATGTCGTCGCGGATCCGTTCCTGAATGCTCATGGTTCGTCCTCTTTCACAGGAGGCGGCGCGCGGCGCGCGTCCCGCTCGGTTGCTTCAGTTGTCGATCGGCCCGGTTGTCAGCGCAAGGGCGTGCAGCACGCCCCCCATGTTGCCCTTCAGCGCGGCATAGACCATCTGGTGCTGCTGCACCCGCGTCTTGCCGGTGAAGGCCGCCGATTTCACGGTCGCCGAATAGTGGTCGCCGTCGCCCGCGAGATCCTTGATCTCGATGAGGGCGTCGGGCAGCGCGTCCTTGATCATGCGCTCGATGTCGCGCGCGTCCATCGCCATGTGTTCGTCTCTCCTCAGGCGGCCCGGCCCGCCATGTAGTCGGGCAGCCAATTTTCGTGCGCGGTGCGCAGCGTCTGCAAGGATATGGGCGTCTCCGCGCCGAGGGTCAACGCATCGCCGCCCGTCGTGCCGATCACGACGGCCGGAACGCCCGCCGCCTTCGCCTCCGCGAGGATGCGCTCGGCTTCCCCGGACGGCGTCGCCAGCAGGTAGCGCGCCTGATCCTCGCCGAACCAGAACCCGTGCGCGACGGGCGCGCCCGTCGGCGGGGCGACGGTCGCGCCGATGCGCCCCGCCAGCGCCATTTCCGCCAACCCGACCGCGAGACCGCCGTCCGAGAGATCGTGCACCGTGTTCACGCGGCCCGAGGTTATCAGCCCGCGCACGAAGTCGCCGTTGCGCTTCTCGGTCGCGAGATCGACCGGCGGAGGTGCGCCCTCCTCCCGTCCGCACACGTCGCGCAGCCATGCCGACTGGCCGACATGGCCCGTGGTATCGCCGACCAGCACGACGCTTTCGCCCGCCGCCTTGAAGGCGATGGTGGCGTGAACGCTCACGTCGTCGAGCAGGCCGACGCCGCCGATGGCCGGAGTGGGCAGAATGCCGACGCCGTTGGTCTCGTTGTAGAGCGACACGTTGCCGGACACGACGGGGAACGATAAGGCGCGGCAGGCCTCGCCGATGCCGCGGATGCACCCGACGAACTGGCCCATCACGTCCGGCCGCTCCGGATTGCCGAAATTGAGGTTGTCGGTGATCGCCAACGGCAATCCGCCGACCGCCGTGATGTTGCGCCAGGCCTCGGCCACCGCCTGTTTGCCGCCCTCGAACGGGTCGGCCTCGCAATAGCGCGGGGTCACGTCGCAGGTCATGGCGAGACCCTTCGGCCCGTCGAGCACGCGCACGATCGCGGCGTCGCCGCCCGGCTTCTGCACCGTGTTGCCGAGGATCAGGTGGTCATATTGCTCCCAGATCCACCGCTTCGAACACATGTCGGGCGAGCCGATCAGCCGCACCAGCGCGTCGGCCGTCGACATCGGCGGCGTCACCGACTCGGCCGGGATATTCGGCAGGAACGCGCCGGCGATGTGCGGGCGATCATAAAGCGGCGCCTCGTCGCCGAGTTCCTTGATCGGCAGGTCCGCCATCACCTCGCCGTTGTGCTTCACCACGAAGCGCAGCGTGTCGGTGGTGAAGCCGATCACCGCGAAATCGAGCCCCCATTTGCGGAAGATCGCTTCGGCCTGCGCCTCCTTGGCGGGGTCGAGCACCATGAGCATGCGCTCCTGGCTCTCCGACAGCATCATCTCGTAGGCCGACATGCCCTCCTCGCGGCAGGGCACGTTTTCGAGGTGCAGCTCCACGCCGAGATCGCCCTTCGCGCCCATCTCCACGGCCGAGCAGGTCAGGCCGGCCGCGCCCATGTCCTGAATGGCGATGACCGAGCCTGTCTGCATCAGTTCGAGGCAGGCCTCGAGCAGCAGCTTTTCGGCGAAGGGGTCGCCGACCTGCACGGTCGGGCGCTTCTCGTCCGACTTGTCGTCGAAGGCGGCCGAGGCCATCGACGCGCCGTGGATGCCGTCGCGGCCGGTCTTGGAACCGAGATAGACGATGGGATTCCCCACGCCGGTGGCCTTGGCGTAGAAGATCTCGTCCGTCTTGGCGATGCCGACCGCCATCGCATTGACGAGGATGTTGCCGTCATAGCGCGTGTGAAAGCCCGTTTGCCCGCCCACGGTCGGCACGCCGAAGGAATTGCCGTAGCCGCCGATGCCGGCCACCACGCCCGCGACGAGGCGGCGCGTCTTGGGATGCTCCGGAGCGCCGAACCGCAGGGCGTTGAGAGCGGCGATGGGGCGCGCGCCCATGGTGAACACGTCGCGCAGGATGCCGCCGACGCCGGTCGTCGCGCCCTGATAGGGCTCGATGAAGCTCGGATGATTGTGGCTCTCCATCTTGAAGATGCAGGCCATGCCGTCCCCGATGTCGATAACGCCGGCATTTTCGCCCGGGCCTTGGATCACCCACGGGGCCGAGGTCGGCAGCGTCTTCAAATGCAGGCGCGAGGATTTGTACGAGCAATGCTCGTTCCACATCGCCGAGAAGATCCCGAGTTCCGTCAGCGTCGGCTCGCGCCCGATGAGGTCGAGAATACGCTGATATTCGTCCGGCTTGAGCCCGTGCTCGGCGACGAGTTCGGGCGTGATGGCGACGACGTTGGGGATCATGCCGGAACTCCCGGGAAATACGGAAAGGGGACCGCCCGCCGGATATCGGTCCCCGCCGCGGAAATCAATCGGAACCATCGCTTTGCACGCCGCCGCTCAACTGGGAGGACGAAGACAACAAGCGCGGACTCTGCTAAAACCGTCGCTATTGGTTACGGAGTCTTTGATGATGCGTTTGAGTTATGATTTGCCGCGTCGGTTGGCGCGCGACACTCGAGGCGCGATCACGGCGATATTCGCCTTCGTCGTCTTGGGCGGCTTTCTCGCTCTAGTCCTCGTGCTCAACAATATGGCCGCCTACGCATCCATGGATCGTTCGATCCGTGCGGCCGCACGCTCGACCGCCTATCAGCTGGCCCAAAGCCGGCTCGATTGGACGGACGAAAAGAGCGTTGCCGACGTCACGAACGAGATCTTCGCGACGCTCGTTCAGCCCGATCCGCGGGCGCCCGTGACGGTGGCCGCAACACGCGAAGGCACGACCGTTTCGGTCACCGTGGTCGGCTCGTACGACATCTGGCTGCGCGTCAAATATCCGATCAACGTGACGGCGTCGGCCCCGGTGAAGGACATCGCCATTTCGTTTGCCGTCAGCATCGCGACGGCGTCGTTCGGAACGACGGCCCCGACCACCACCTATCAGACGGGGGCTCACCCCAATGCCCTCCTGACGGAGACGGTCGTCAACGAGCTGCGGTCGCGATTGACCATCGAGGCGAAGAGCGCGCTGCTCGACATGATGGATTTCATGAGCGCCTACGCTCAAACCCCCGCCCGTGAACCTGCGGTCCGCATCGGCATCGTGCCGTTCAACCATCAGATCCGTGTTGCGACCAGCGGCGCCACGCCCTGCATTCAGAACCGTACGAAGACGAATGAAGCCAATCTGGAAAATTTGACCGCCGAGGGCTTCGGCAAACTGGACTGCACCATCGGTACGGCCACCTTGCAGCAGCCCCATGAATTGCCTCCGACGACGCTGTCGCCTCCGCCGGGCGAAACCGACAGGCTGAAGGCCTACATCTCGTCGAGCCTGAAGGGGTCGAGGTCCGTGCGGGGCGGCTGTCGCAACACGACGCTCGGCCTCATGCGAGGATATCACAACCTTCGCGATTTCGATCCGCTGACGACGGAATCGGTGCTGGTGCTCGTCACCGACGGCCGTCCGACCGGGCGATATACCGGATCCAAGGCGTTCGAGGCCTCGAACGGCTGCGGAAGGGGCCCCGAGACGAACATCCGTAAATCTCTGGAAGACGCCTGCGAGTACATCAAGCAGGAAAACGACAACACGAAATTCGACAAGAAATCCAATACGGGGAAGACGGGCGCCCGCAACCCCGTACGGCTGATCATCATCAATACGGGCTCACTCGACCAAAACACCTTGGTCGGAGGGTGCGCGACCGCGAACGGCACGCGCTACGTTCAGGCGGTCTTGCCGCTGAATGCTGGCAACAATCTCAGGACCGCCGCTTTGGTGGCCGACGAAATCCTCGGAAGCACGGCTTTGCAGCTGCCTGCATCGCCCTGAGCGACGGTCAGGCGGCGCGCAGGCTCTCGAAAAGTCCGCGGCCGTCCGTCCCGCCGACGAGGTCCTCGATGAGGTTCTCGGGGTGGGGCATCATGCCGAGCACGTTGAACCGCTCGGAATAGATGCCCGCAATGGCGTTGGTCGAACCGTTCGGGTTGGCGTCCCCGCCGACGCGGCCCTCGGCATCGCAGTAGCGGAACGCGACGCGCCCTTCGCCCTCGAGCCGTCGGATGGTCTCTTCGTCGGCCTCGTAATTGCCTTCGCCATGCGCGATCGCGACCTCGATCACCTGACCCGGCGCATAGGCGCGGGTAAAGGCCGTGTCGGTGCGCTCGACCTTGAGATGCTGCATCTTGCAGACGAAGCGGAGCTGCGCATTGCGCATGAGGATGCCCGGCAGCAGCCCCGACTCGACGAGGATCTGGAAGCCGTTGCAGATGCCGAGAACGAGGCCGCCGCGGCCCGCATGGGCGCGTACGGCG
Organism: Hyphomicrobiales bacterium; assembly: GCA_027489535.1. GTDB lineage: Bacteria > Pseudomonadota > Alphaproteobacteria > Rhizobiales > Beijerinckiaceae > JAIXZO01. The sequence goes on along the minus strand of JAIXZO010000001.1, from coordinate 332,237 downwards.
TCCATGATCGCGGCCCGGCCGGCGATCGCGCCGCAACGCAGGTAGTCGCCGTAGCTGAAGCCGCCCGGGAGCACGACCAGATCGGTGCCCGACGGAAGTTCATGATCGGCGTGCCAAACCTTGACGGGCGCGTGCCCGGCGTCGCGCAGGGCGCGGATCACGTCCCCTTCGCGGTTGGAACCCGGAAAGACGATGACGGCGGCCTTCATGGCGATCCCTCAGCCCGCGATGTCGACGCGGAAGTTCTCGATGACGGTGTTGGCGAGCAGCTTTTCGCAAGCGGTCTTCAGCGCCGCTTCGGCGGCCGCCTTGTCGGTGCCGGCGAGTTCGACGTCGAAGACCTTGCCCTGACGGACCGAGCCGATGCCGTCGATTCCGAGCGACTTGAGCGCTCCCTCGATGGCCTTGCCCTGCGGATCGAGGACGCCGTTCTTCAGGGTGACGGTGACGCGGGCTTTCATGGACACTCCGCCGGAATGGAAACGGGGGCAAAGGGCCTTTCAAGCCCGGCCCCCGCATAGCGCTATTTGGGCCGGGGCTCAATCGGCCCCGACCGGATCGCGGATTACTTCACCAGCTTCGGGCCGGCGCCCGCCGGCGGCTCGCCTTCGGCCATGATGCCGAGGCGGCGCGCCACTTCGGAATAGGCCTCGACCAGCCCGCCCATGTCGCGGCGGAACCTATCCTTGTCGAGCTTGTCGGACGACTTGATGTCCCACAGGCGGCATGAATCGGGCGAGATCTCGTCGGCGACGACGATCCGCATCAGATCGCCTTCCCAGAGACGGCCGCATTCCATCTTGAAGTCGACCAGACGGATGCCGACGCCGAGGAACAAGCCGGACAGGAAGTCGTTGACGCGAATGGCCAAGGCCATGATGTCGTCGATTTCCTGCGGCGTCGCCCAGCCGAACGCGGTTACGTGCTCTTCCGACACCATCGGGTCGTTGAGCGCGTCGTTCTTGTAATAGAACTCGATGATCGAGCGGGGCAGTTGCGTACCCTCCTCGATGCCGAGACGGGTCGAAAGCGAGCCGGCGGCGACGTTGCGCACCACCACCTCGAGCGGAATGATTTCCACCTCGCGGATGAGTTGCTCGCGCATGTTGAGCCGGCGGATGAAGTGCGTCGGCACGCCGATATCGTTCAGATTCTGGAAAATATATTCCGAAATCCGGTTGTTCAGGACGCCTTTGCCGTCGATCACCTCATGCTTCTTCGCATTGAAGGCGGTGGCGTCGTCCTTGAAGTGCTGGATCAGAGTACCCGGCTCCGGACCTTCGTAAAGGACCTTCGCCTTGCCCTCGTAGATCCTACGGCGGCGATTCATCGGCATGTACCGTATGTTGAAGACATCCATCGAAAACGGCCGTCGGCTCCCTGGATCGGACACGCGCCCTTTCGGTTCGGACGTGACGTCGAATCGGAGCGGGCCCGGCCTGCGACCGCGGCGCGACCGTACCCGATCGGGAGAGCGAGTACAACGATTGCGGCATTCGGGACGCATCACCGCCGTCGCGGCTCTGGCGCGGGTGCAGGCGCGCACCCATATCGAGCGAAGGAGCAGGAGACGCTCCGTTCCGAATGAGGGGATCGCATGACGACGTTCGACAAACGCGAAGAAGGCTTCGAGAAGAAGTTCGCCCATGACGAGGAAATGCGCTTCAAGGTCACCGCACGCCGCAATCGGCTGTTCGGCGAATGGGTGGCCGCCAAGCTCGGCATGTCGGGCGACGCCGTGAAGGACTATGCCACCAGCGTGGTTCTCGCCGATTTCGAGGAGGTCGGCGACGACGACGTGCTGCGCAAGGTCGCCGCGGATCTCGCCGCCGCCGGTCACTCCAATTCCGAAGCCGATCTGCGCGCCAAGCTCGACGAATTGGGCCACGTCGCCGTCACCCAGATGAACCTCTGATCCGCGGACGGGGGCGTGCGGGGGACGTCCCGCCCTGCGCCCTGCCCTGATCTGCGCCGCGGCCCGCTTGCCCCCGGGGCCGCGGCGCACCTACTCTCTCGCGATCCTCGGCTTGGCCGGGGCGAACGAGCCGGCCGCAAAAGGCCGGCGATCTCGGGAGAGGACGCGCCTTTATGACCTTGCATTCGACCATCCCCCTGCTCGCACAGGGCATGAAGTCCGCCGCCGCGAACGGCGCGACGCTCCTGACCGCGTGGACCGGCATTCCGGATCCGCTGCTCGCCGGCCTCCTCGCCCGTGAAAGTTTCGACACCGTCACGCTCGACATGCAGCACGGCGCGCAGGACATCGCGTCCGTCACGCTCGGCATCGGCATGGTCTCGGCGGCCGGCAAGCCCACCATCGTGCGCATCCCCGTCGGTCAGTTCCCGATCGCCTCGCGCGTGCTCGATCTCGGCGCCTCCGCCGTCATCGCCCCGATGATCAACTCGAAGGCCGACGCGGAGGCTTTCGCCTCCTTCGTCAAGTTCCCGCCGATGGGCGACCGCAGCTGGGGTCCCGCCGTCACCATGTCGATGCTGCCCGGCATGACCGGACCGGACTACCTGAAATCCGGCAACGGCATGCACCTCTCGCTGGCGATGATCGAAACCCGCGAGGCCTTGGCCGCGCTCGACGACATCCTCGCGGTCCCCGGCATCGACGCCGTCTTCGTCGGTCCGTCCGACCTTTCCATCGCGCTGACCCGCGGCGCGGAGGTCGACCCGACCCGCAAGGACGTGGCCGACGCGCTGGCCCATGTGGCGGCCCGCGCCAAGGCGCACGGCAAGCTCGCCACCTGCTTCGCGCCCCGCCCCGAAGACGTGCCGCACCTCGCCAAGGCCGGCTATTCGCTTATGGCGATTTCGACCGACTTCATGCAGCTGCGCGCCGGCGCACGCGCCTCCCTGACCGCGGCGGGCCGCGCGTCCTGATCAGCCTTCCGCAGGCTTCTCGCCGGCGCTCTTCTCATCCGTGCGGAGAGCGTCGGCGAGGCGCATCGCGGCCGATCCGGGCCGCAGCGGCTTTTGCTGGCTTTCATGCGGCGCCCAGCCGGAGAGCCAGACGATCTCGAACGTCGCCCTGACCCGGCCGTCCGTATCCGCAAATCTCTCGGCGTAAATTTCAGCGGCGCGCAACAAGGTCGCACGCCTGAGCGGATCGCGACGCCGGGCGGCCAGCGGGTTCGTCGCACCCATCGCGCGCAGATCGCGCATCAGCCCGAACGGGCTCGCATAGCGCACCACGACCGTATCGACGTCCGTCACGGGCAACGCGAAACCCGCGCGCTGCAGCAGGCCGCCGAGGTCGCGCACGTCGGCAAAGGGCGCGACGCGCGGACTCACCCCGCCTTCCGTCTCGCTTTCCGCCTGCATGAAAGCCTGCCGCAACTCCGTCAGCGTCGCCCCGCCGAACAAGCAGGCCATGAACAGCCCGTCGGGCTTCAAAGCGCGGCGAGCCTGCACCAAGGTTCCGGGGAGATCGTCCACGGTCTGCAGCGCCAGCAAGGAGACGATAAGCTCGAAGCTCTCGGCACTCGCGGACAACAGCGCCGGGTCGCCTACGAAACCGCCGGGATATCCCGCCAAAGCCTCGCGCACCGGTGCGGCCTGCACGATCCGTTGCGGCCGCCCGTCCGCAACCAGCGTCGCGACCGCCTGCGGACCCGGCGTGCCGAGATCGAGGGCCGACGAAAAGTCGCGCAGCACCGCATGCAGGCGGTCGCCGAGGTCCTCCGCGGCGCGGAGCAGCAGGAAATCGGCAGGCGTGCCCGCCGCCGCGCGGGCGAGGCGACGTCTGAGGAGAACGCGGTCGAAAAGCGGAGGTGCGCCGGACATGCCGCCCTTATCGCCCCGTCGCGTCGGCGGGTCAAAGCGTCCTCGACAGTCTGGCGCGCCGGACGGGCCGCGCCTAAGCTGAGCGACGGCACGCGGGCGCACAAGATGACGACGACCGGGATCGAGGGACGCGAGAACGCCGAGACCGCGGCCGAACCGTCCGTCCCCGCTTGGCGACGCCTCGCCGGTCTGTCGATGCGGTTCGGCCGCGCGCTCGTCGACGTCGTCCACCCTCCCGCCTGCGTCGCCTGCAACGCGGCGGTCGCCGTGCCGCACGCGCTGTGCGGCGCATGCTGGCGGGCGATGCCCTTCGTGGAGCGTCCGTTTTGCGAACGTTTCGGAACGCCCCTTCCCGTCCAATACGGCGCGACGATGCTGTCGCCGACCGCCATCGCCGAGCCGCCGTCGTTCGACCGCGCACGCGCCGTCGCCCGCTATGACGGCCCCGCGCGCGAGCTCGTGCACCGTCTGAAATACGGCGACGGCCTGCACCTCGTCCCTCCCATGGCGGGGTGGATGGCCCGCGCGGGCGCGGAACTTTTGGCGGAGGCCGACCTGATCGTCCCCGTGCCGATGCATCGCTTTCGCCTGTGGCGCCGCCGGTTCAATCAGGCCGCGTCATTGGCCCGTCTGGTGGGCGAAATCGCGGGCAAACCCATCGACGCCGCCGTCCTTCGGCGCATTCGCGCCACGTCGCCCCAACCGGGACTGACGCGTTCGGAACGCGCCGCAAATCTGCAACGCGCCTTCGCGATCCGCGCGGAAGCCGTCGAGAGCCTTGCGGGCAAGCGCGTCCTGCTCGTCGACGACGTGCTCACCACCGGGGCGACGGGCAACGCCTGCGCGCAGGCGTTGCGCAAGGTCGGCGTGAAGCATGTCGACCTTCTCGTCTTCGCATGCGTGGCGGCAGACGATTGAACGGCCTATATATCAAGCGAAGAGCGTTTTCCGGAGTACCCCGATGCCCGCCCCCGTGACGATCTACACGAAGTCGTACTGCCCCTATTGCCACGCGGCGAAGGACCTTCTGACCAAGAAGAACGTCGCGTTCGAGGAAATCGACGTCACGACCGACCGCGCCGGGCAGGAAGCGATGACGAAGCGGACCGGCCGCACCACGGTCCCGCAGATCTATATCGGCACGACCCATATCGGCGGCTGCGACGATCTTTACGCGCTCGACGCCTCGGGCAAGCTCGACCCCATGCTCTCCGCGTAAGGACGATCCCGATGTCGCGTTTCGTCGCCGCCTGCGTTCAATTGCGTTCGGGAACCGATCCGGTCGCCAACACCGCCGCCGCGGTACGCCTCCTCGAAGAGGCCGCTGCGGGCGGGGCGCATTACGTGCAGACCCCGGAAATGTCCAACCTCGTCAATCGCAGCCGCGAGGGCATGATGGGCGTACTCGCGACGGAGGAGCGCGACGGCATGCTCGCCGCGCTGCGCCAAACGGCGCGCGACCGCAAGCTGCACGTCCATATCGGCTCGCTGGCGATCGCCGTCGGCGACAAGGTGGCCAACCGCGCCTACGTCATCACGCCCGACGGCGAGATCGCCGCGCGCTACGACAAGGTGCATCTCTACGACGTCGACCTGCCGAACGGCGAAAGCTGGCGGGAATCGCGCACCTATACGGCCGGCAAGCAGGCCGTCGCGGTCGATCTGCCCTGGGGTCGGCTCGGCGTCACCATCTGCTACGACGTGCGTTTCTCGCATCTCTATCGCGCGCTGGCGGAAGCCGGCTGCGACTTCATCTCCGCGCCCGCCTGCTTCACCAAGCAGACCGGCGAAGCCCATTGGCAGGTGCTGCATCGCGCCCGCGCCATCGAGACCGGTTCCTTCATGATTTCGGCCGCGCAGGGCGGCAAGCATGAGGACGGCCGCGAGACATACGGCCATTCGATCATCGTCGATCCGTGGGGCCGCGTCTTGGCGGAAGCGGGCGTCGCGCCCGGCGTGATCATGGCCGAGATCGATCCCGCGCTGGTGCAGGACGCTCGGGCCCGCATCCCGACCCTCGTTCATGCCCGCCAAGTCCCCGTCGCCGTTCTCGGCGCCGCCGCCGCCGTCGCGTCTTGAGCCTCCGCGCCCGATGATCCGCTACGCTTTGGTCTGCGACGACGGCCACGATTTCGAGAGCTGGTTTCGCGACAGCGCGGCCTATGACGAGCAGCAGGCGTCGGGCTTCGTCGCATGCCCGCATTGCGGGTCCGCCGAGGTCCGTAAGGCGATCATGGCCCCGCGCGTCGCGCGCACGGATCGCTTCGACGCCGTCGGCACTCCGGCCGAGGCGTCCGGCGCTATGGCGGACATCGCACCTCCCGCCGCCCCCGCGCCCGTTCAGCCGGATGCGGCCCCCGCAGTGGTTTCGGAGACCGATCGGGCCGTGCGCGACCTCATGCGCAAGGTCCACGCCTTCGTGAAGGAACACGCGGAGGACGTCGGGCCGGCCTTCGCCGAAGAAGCGCGACGGATGCACGAAGGCGAGGCCGACACGCGCCCCATCTGGGGACAAGCGACGCCCGAAGAGGCGATGGAACTGGCCGAAGACGGCATTCAGGCCATCCCCATCCCGGTGCTCCCGGACGACCGGAACTGACCTTGGCGGCGCGTCAGCGCGTCCGTTCCAAAATCGACACGTAATTCGCCACAGCCGCGCCGCCCATGTTGAAGATTCCGCCGAGCGTCGCGCCGGGGATCTGCATGTCGCCGGCCTCGCCCGCCAACTGCATCGCGGTCAACGCATGCATCGAGACGCCCGTCGCGCCGATGGGGTGACCCTTGGCCTTCAAGCCGCCGGAAGGATTCACGGGCAAGCGGCCGTCCTTCGCCGTCCAACCCTCGCGGATCGCACGCGCGCCCTGTCCCTCGGGCACGAGACCCATCGCCTCGTATTCGATCAGTTCGGCGATGGTGAAGCAGTCATGCGTCTCGACGAAGGAGAGATCGCCGAGCGCGATGCCCGCCTGCCCCAAGCCACGCCGCCAAGCCTCGCCGCAACCCTCGAATTTCAGGATGTCGCGCTTCGACATCGGCATGAAATCCTGCGCATGGGCCGCCGCGCGGAACGTGATCGCGCGCGCCATGCCTGCCGCCGTCTCGCCGTCCGCGATCACCAAGGCCGCCGCGCCGTCCGATACCAGCGAACAATCGGTGCGCTTCAAAGGCCCGGCGACGAAGGGGTTCTTTTCGCTTTCCTGCCGGCAGAATTCGAAGCCGAGATCCTTGCGCATCTGGGCATAGGGGTTGGAAACGCCGTTCTTGTGATTTTTAGCCGCGATCATCGCCAAGGCGTCGGACTGGTCGCCGTGACGCTGGAAATATCCCGCTGCGATCTTGCCGAACACGCCGGCAAAGCCCGCCGGGGTTTCGCCGTCCTCCGGCAGATAGGACGCCTTAAGCAGGTTCTTGCCGATTTCGGGCCCCGGCGTCTTGGTCATCTGCTCCACGCCGACGACCAGCACCACCTTCGCCGCCTTCGCCGCGATGGATTTCAGAGCCTGATGCACGGCGGCCGACCCGGTGGCGCAGGCGTTCTCGACCCGTGTGGCGGGCTTGAAGCGCAGGTCCGGGCTCGCCTGAAGCACAAGGCCGGCGGTGAAGTCCTGCGCGGAAAATCCGGCATTGAAATGCCCGAGCACGATCTCGTCGACGTCGGCGGCGCTCAGCCCCGCATGTTCGAGCGCCTCCTGCGCCACGCGCACGATCAGGCTCTCGACCGTCTCGGCATCCATCTTGGCGAACGGCGTATGGGCCCAGCCCACGATGGCGGCGGTCATGGCGATCCTCCCGGGGACGACGTCTGTGCGACGGATTGTGCGGCGGCCCGAGGCGGCCCGCAAGACGCAATGCCGTGCGACGAAGGGCGAGGATCGACCCGCCTAATGCGCGACCAGAAGCAGCCCCACGCCGCCGACGATCAGCGCCATTCCGACATAGTCGCGCCGCGTGGTCGACTGGGCGAACAGCTTGCGTGCCACGGCCTGCGCCATGATCACCTCGACCAGTGCCAGCGTCCGCACGTTGGCGGCGCTCGTCAACGCGAAGCCGATGAACCAGAACTGCGACGCGAACGCACCCATGAAGCCCGCGAAGATCGAGCCTTTCCACGCAGCGAGGCTTTTGGTGAGCGCGGGCCGGTCGAACAGTCCCATCCACGCCAGCAACATCAGGGACTGCACGCCGAGCGACCAGGCCAGAACCGTCGTCGCGCGCAGCACGAAGGAGGCGTCCGGCAGGCTGGTGATCGCGCCGCGGAACGAGACCGCCGCCAGCGCGAAGAAACCGCCGGCCGCGATGCCGAACACGGCGGCGCGGAGCCCGACGCCTTCGACCTTGGTCCCGGGTTTCCAAGCCGTCAGCAGGACTCCGGACGTCGCCACGATGACGGCGACCGTCCCGAGCGTCGACAGCGTCTCGCCCAGAAGCAGCACGCCGAACAACGCGGTCTGCACGGGCTCGGTCTTGATGTAGGCCGTGGTGAGCGCGAAGGAGCGCTCCTTCATCGCCGACAGCATCAACGCGGTCCCGGCGATCTGCGCCACGGCTCCGCCCGCGATGAAGGCGAGATGCGCGCCCTCTACCGACGGCACGCGTTCCCCGGTCGCAAGAGACACGCCCGCAAGGAACAGGAGCGAGAAGGGAAAACCGAAAAGGAAGCGCACCTGCGTCGCGCCGACGGTGCCGATCATCGCCGTGAGGTTGCGCTGCATCGCGTTGCGCGCCGTCTGGGCGGCGGCGGCGATCAGGGTGGCGATGATCCACAAAGACGTCACGGCGTTGGTCCGAAAAGGCCGGAAGAAGTGCATTCGGCCCCGGTCGCGCCTCATTCGCTGCGTAGCAGCACCGCTCGGCCTAGGCAAATCGTCGAGGCGGCGTTACGAATTTCTCTCTGAACTCGGCATGGCGGCAGGTGCTTTCGGCCGCTCCAGACCTGCGGAACGGTGATGCGGCAATTCACGCTCGGTCTTGCATGCGGCGCGGCGGTTTTCGTCGCCATGTCCGCGCGCCCGGCCGTCGCCGCTCCGATGCTTTTGGCCGATCTCGCGACGGGACAAGTCATCGCCGCCGAGGAGGCGACCCGCCCCTGGCATCCGGCGTCCGTCACCAAGCTGATGACGGTCTATGTCGCGCTCAAGCAGATCCGCGCCGGCAAATTGAAGCTGGAGACGCCGCTCGCGGTCTCCCAGCGCGCCGCGGCGTCGCCTCCGTCCAAGATCGGCGTCAAACCGGGCCAGACCCTCACGGTCGAAGATGCGTTGCGCATACTCATGGTCAAGTCGGCCAACGACGTTGCGGTCGTCGTGGCGGAAGGCGTCGGCGGGTCCGTCGAAGGCTTCGCCAAGCTGATGAACGACGAGGCCGAGGCCATCGGCATGCGCGAGAGCCGCTTCCTCAATCCTCACGGCCTCTATGCCGAGGGTCAGCAGAGTTCCGCCCGCGACATGGCCGTTCTGGCGCGTCGGCTCATGCTCGACTTTCCGCAACACCGTGCGCTGTTTTCCATCGGCGCGATCCGGCTCGACGACAAGATCATGGAAAACACCAACGGCGTGATCGGCCGTTATCCCGGCGCGACGGGCATGAAGACCGGGTTCATCTGCGCCTCCGGCTTCAACGTCGTCGCCACCGCCAAGCGCGACGGCCGGGAACTGGTCGCCGTCGTGTTCGGCTCCCCCAGCGCCGTCGAACGCACGCTGAAGACGATGCAGATGTTCGACGAGGGTTTCGCACGACGGAACGGCGCGGCGACGCTCGACGTGCTGCCCGACTCCGGGGAGACGGCCCCGCCGGACATGCGCGAGGCCATTTGCGGCCGTCGCGGCCCTGCCATGGGCGAGGCCCCCGAAGCGGTCGTCGCCGCCGCGACCGCCGCAAAGGGCGAGGGCGCCGGCGGCGCGGTCGTCGTCGCGACCGCCGAAGCCGCCGCACCCGCACCGCGCCTCGGCACGCGCGAAATTTTCGAGCCTATCCCCGTGCACGTCGTGACCCCCGTCGCGAAGACCAAGACGACGGTCGTCGCGGAAACCGGAAAGCCCGCCCCCGTCGCCAAGCCGAGCGGCGAAGAAAAAACCGCCGCCAAACCCGTGGCTAAACCTGCACCGAAAAAAGTCGCGAAGCCCGATCCGGAAACGAAAACCGAACCGAAGGTCGCCGCAGCCAAGCCCGCTGCGGCGACTGCCGCAACGACCAAGCCCGATCCGATGAAGCTCGAGTCCGCGAAGGCGGAAGAGCCGCGAAACTTGACCCTGAAGCCGGCCCTGCAGCCCAATGCGCCCGTGAAGTCGGGCAAGAACACGCTGCCGACAGAGCCGGCCAAGCCTGAAATCTCGGGCGGGATCGAGAATCGGCAATTGGTGCTGAAACCGCCGCTGCCGCCGAAATCCGTGGTCAAACCCGCGGGCGGAACCGGCGAGATCGTCGCGAAAGCCGCCGTAGCGGGCGAGGCCGCCGTCCCCGCTTCCGGAGAAGCGACCATCGGCGAAGCCGCGATCCTGCCTTCGGGCGGCATCCTCAATCTGCAGCCCCGCAATCCCGCTCCGGCCGCATCCACGCGCTGAACGGCCGGAAACGATCATGACCTCCAACGCGCACGCGTCCCGCCTCGTCTCGGGCATGAGCATGGCCTTGGCCGGGGCGCTGTTTTACGGCGTCAACATAGCCTATGCCCGCATGGCCGCCGGCGCGGGCGTGTCCGGCGCCCTGATGGTGGCCTGGCGCACGGTGATGATGGTCGTGGTCGCGGTCGCGATCGCCAAGATCGCCCGGGCGAGCCTCGCCGTGCCGCGCGAAGAGCGTGCCGCCGTCGCGGGGCTCGGCCTGTCGAGCGCGTGCGTGGCGCTGTGCTACATCTCGTCGGTGGCGCTGATCCCCGTCACGGTCGCCGCCGTGATCTTCTACACCTTCCCCGTGCTCATCGTTCTGGCGAGTCCCTTCGTCGACAAGCGCCCGCTCACGCCCGCACTGGTCGGCACGGCACTGCTCGCCTTCGCCGGCGTCGTGCTCGTCGTCGGTCCGGCCCTGTCCGACCTGAACCCGCTCGGCGTCGCCCTAGCCTTCGGCGCAAGCCTTGCGGCCGTCGTGCAGTTCTTCGCCGGCGCGCGCGCCCCGATGACCCCCACCTTGGCCAAGGTCGTGTGGGTGCAGGTGCTGATGTTCCCCACCGCGTTCGTGATAGCGGCCTTGACCGCCGGCACGCTGTCCCCCGCCGTCTTTGCGGAAGCGCCGCTTGCGGTCGCGCTCACCATCGGGCTCTACGTCGTGGCCTTCGTGTTCCACATGGTCGCGATGACGCGCATTCCCGCCGTCGTCGCCGGTCTCGCCTTCTGCGCGGAGCCGGTCGTGGCCGCACTCGCTTCGGCGGCCGTGCTCGACGAGCGCCTCGCGCCGCTCCAATATCTCGGCGGCGCGATGGTCATCGCCGCGATCGCCATGAACGTCGTCGTCGAAAGCCGCAAATCCGCCCCGCGGCTGACCGCCGAGGCTACGCCATGACCGAACCCGATCCCCGCCGCCCCGCGCCGATCCCCTTGGCCGTCATCACCGGCTTTCTCGGCGCGGGCAAAACCACCCTCCTCAACCGCCTCCTCGCCGATCCCGCGATGGCGGAGACCGCCGTCGTCATCAATGAATTCGGCGAAATCGGCCTCGATCACCTCTTCGTGGAGGCGAAGGGCGAGGGCACGGTGCTGCTGTCCTCCGGCTGCCTGTGCTGCACCGTGCGCGGCGAACTTGTCTCCACGCTCGAGGACCTCCTGCGCGACCGCGACAACGGCCGGCTCGTCTTCCGCCGCGTCGTCGTCGAAACCACCGGCTTGGCCGATCCCGCCCCCGTGCTGCAATCGGTGCTGTCGCACCCTTATCTCGCGATGCGCTTCACCATCGATTCCGTGGTCACGCTCGTCGATGCCGTCAACGGCGAGGGCACGCTCGACGAGCATGTCGAAGCCGTGAAGCAGGCGGCCGTCGCCGACGTCCTCGTGCTGACGAAGACCGACCTAGCCCCCGACTCCGCCGCGACGGTGCGGCTTCTGCGCCGGCTTCGCGCGCTCAATCCCTATGCGCCGATGCTCGATGCGGCGCGGGGGGAAGCCGTCCCCGCCGCCCTGTTCGGCCGCGGCTTCGATCCGACGAAGAAAATCGACGACGTCGCGGGCTGGCTCGCCGCCGCCGCGGACGACGACCATTCCGACCATGACCACCCGATGCCCGGCGACGGCCAAGACGGGGCCGACGTCAACCGCCACGACGCCTCCATCCGCGCCTTCGCGCTCACGACCGACCGGCCCGTCCGCTCCTCCGCCTTGGAGCTTTTCCTCGATCTGCTGCGCTCGGCGCACGGCCCCAAGCTGCTGCGCGTGAAGGGCCTCGTGCATGTCGAAGAGACGCCGGACCGTCCGGTGCTTCTGCATGGCGTGCAGCACGTCTTCCATCCTCCCGTGCTGCTGCCGGCTTGGCCGGACGAGGACCGCCGCACGCGGCTCGTCTTCATCACCCGCGATCTCGAAGAGAGCTTCGTGAAGGGCCTGTGGGAGGCGCTCGCCGGCGTTCCCCGCATCGACACGCCCGACGCCGCCGCCTTGGCCGACAATCCGCTGTCGCTGCGCCGCTGACCTTCGGCCGCCGCGCGCAAGCACGGCCTTGAAGGCACCGTTCACCTCTATACTATCGAATCCCAAGGCCCCGTCGGAGGGCCGTCCGGGGAGAGGAGCGCGGGATGGGATTCATCGAGCGCCTGTCGAGCGAAATCGCCTATCTGCGCGGCGCGCTGCGAACGCTGAACAGGATGAAGCCCATCGCGCTCACGCCGGGCGTGACCATCGGCGACGTCATGGAGGACGCGGCCGCCGCATGGGGCGACAAGACCGCATTGATCTCCGACCGCGAGACCTTCACCTACGCCCAATATGACGGCCGGTCGAACCGCTATGCGCGCTGGGCCAAGGCGCAGGGGCTCGCCAAGGGCGAAACGGTCGCGCTGCTCATGCCCAACCGCGCCGAATATCTCTGCATCTGGCTGGGCGTAGCCCGCGCCGGCGGGGCCACGGCACTGCTCAACACCAACCTGTCGGGCCAAGGGCTGGCCCACTGCATTTCCATCGTCGAGGCGAAGATCGTGATCGTCGCGGCCGAGATGCTGCCGCTCTTCGAAACCGCCCGGCCCTTCCTCCAGGGCGATCCGCTTCTCGTCGTTCACGGCCCCGACGGCGCGAACCGCCGCATCGATCTCGAGGTCGAAAACCATTCCGATGCGCCGCTCGCGGCCGAGGAGCGTACCGCTCTGACCATCGAGGACCGCTGCCTGTTCGTCTACACGTCGGGCACCACGGGCCTGCCCAAGGCCGCCAACATCAACCACTACCGCGTCCGCGCGATGACGCTCGGCTTTTCCGCCTTCATGGAGACCGGGCCGGAAGACCGGATGTATGATTGCCTGCCGATGTACCATTCCAACGGCGGCATCCTCGCCACCGCCGGCGTGCTCTGCCGCGGCGGCACCGTCGTCATTCGCGAGAAATTCCGGGCACGCGAGTTCTGGAGCGAGATTGTCCGGTTCGACTGCACGCTGTTCTTCTACATCGGGGAATTGTGCCGCTATCTCGTCAACACGCCGCCCGGTCCCGACGACCGCCGCCACCGCATCCGCCTCGTCTGCGGCAACGGCCTGCGCCCCGACATCTGGAACGAGTTCGTCGAGCGCTTCGGCATCTCCAACATCCGCGAATTTTACGCCGCGACGGAAGGCAACGTCGCGCTCCTGAATTTCGACGGCACACCGGGCGCGGTGGGCCGCATTCCCAAATGGGCCGAAAAGCGCTTCGTCGTGAAGATCGTGAAATTCGACGTGGAGAAGGAAGAGCCCGTGCGCGGGCCCGACGGCTTCTGCGTTCCGTGCGAACCCGACGAGGTCGGCGAGATCATGGGGCAGATCCTCAACGATCCGCTCAAGCCCGCCAACCGCTTCGAGGGCTATGCCGACCGCGCCGCCACGGACAAAAAGATCCTGCGCGACGTCTTCGAGAAGGGCGACAAGTGGTTCCGCTCCGGCGACCTGCTCAAGCGCGACGCGCGCGGCTATTTCTACTTCATCGACCGCATCGGCGACACGTTCCGCTGGAAGGGAGAGAACGTCGCGACCTCGGAAGTGTCCGAGGCGCTGTCCGTATTCCCCGGCATCGCCGAAGCCTCGGTCTACGGCGTGGCCGTCCCGGGCTATGACGGCAAGGCCGGCATGGCCGCAATCGCGCTGAACGAAGCGGAAGGCGACCTCGACCTTCCCGCGCTGCATACGCACCTCAAGAAAAACCTCCCGGATTACGCCCGCCCGGTCTTCCTGCGCGTCCGCAAGGACCTCGACCACACCGGCACCTTCAAGCAACGCAAGGTCGATCTGGTCAAGGAAGGCTGGAGTCCCGCACTCCCCGACCCGGTCTTCTTCGCCCACCCCGAAAAACGCGCCTTCGTCAGACTGACGCCGGAACTGGCGACGGAGATCGAAACCAAGGCGATCCGGCTTTAGCCACGGTTCTCCTCGGCCCAAGCCGCACCATCAGGACGGCCTCATGGTGAGGAGGCGCAAAGCGCGCATCTCGAACCACGAGGTCGTCGTGGTGGCGCAAAGGGGATGGTTCGAGACGCCCCTGCGGGGCTCCTCACCATGAGGGGACGGGTAGGCGAAAACGACTCGTTCGGTCTGCCGGAGCGCCGAATCGCTGGCACCATGCCCCCGCCCCTGTCACCACCAGCCGCACCATCACGACGACCTCATGGTGAGGAGGCGCAAAGCGCCGTCTCGAACCACGAGGTCGTCCGCTCGCACAGGGAAGCCCCCCTCAACCCCTCTCGCGCAGCTCGCGACGGATCACCTTGCCCGTCGTCGTCAGCGGCATCTCCGCGATGAAGGCCACCTCGCGCGGATATTCATGGGCCGAGAGCCGCGCCTTCACGAAATCGCGGATCTCCGTCGCCAATGCATTCGATGGCGAAAAACCGTCCTTCAGCACCACGAAGGCCTTCACGATTTCCGTGCGCAGCGCGTCGGGCTTGCCCACGGCCGCGGCCAGCGACACGGCCGGGTGGCGCATCAGGCAATCCTCGATTTCCGTCGGACCGATGCGATAACCTGCGGAGGTTATCACGTCGTCGTCGCGGCCCGCGAAGCGGATGAACCCTTCGCCGTCGCGCGACCCGCGATCGCCGGTCGTCATCCAATCGCCGATGAACTTGTCGCGCGTCGCCTCCGGCTTGTTCCAATAGCCGAGGAACATCACGGGATCGGGCCGCTTGACCGCGATCTGTCCGACTTCGCCGACCTCGCAGATTGCTCCGTCCTCGCGGATCACGGCCACCTCGTGCCCCGGGAGCGGCTTGCCGATGAAGCCCGGCTTCACCATGCCGAGCGCCGCGCAGGAGCCGAGCACGAGATTGCATTCGGTCTGGCCGTAGAACTCGTTGATCGTCAGTCCCAGCGTCTCGCGTCCCCACTCGAACGTCTCGACGCCCAGCGCCTCGCCGCCCGAAGCGATGGTGCGCAGCTTCAGATCATATTTCGCCCGGGGGTTCGGCACGGCGCGCAGCATGCGCAGCGCGGTCGGCGGCACGAAGGTATTGCGCACCTCCATCCGCGCCATCAGCGCGAAGGCCTCCTCGGGGTCGAATTTCTCGAATTTTCGCGCCACGGTCGGCACGCCAAAATGCAGCGACGGCAACAACCCGTTGAGCAGGCCGCCCGCCCAAGCCCAATCCGCCGGCGTCCACATCCGGTCGCCCGGTTGCGGGAAGAAATCATGCGGCAGTTGCACCCCGGGCAGATGGCCGAGCAGCACCCGATGGGCGTGCAGCGCGCCCTTCGGATTGCCCGTCGTGCCGGAGGTGTAGATCATCATCGCCGGATCGTCGGCGGCGGTATCGACCGGCGTGAAAGCATCCGACTGTGCCGCGACCTCGCGATGAAAATCGAGCACCGCGCCGTCCGCGCCGTCGGTCGAGAGCAGAAGGTCGAGCCCGGCGGGGCTTTCGGGCAACAGCCGCAATTTTGCGAGCCCGGCCGCGTTCGTCACCAACGCCTTCGCGCCCGCATCGGCCAGGCGGTATCCGAGCGCATCCACGCCGAACAATGCGGCCAACGGCAACGCGACGGCGCCGAGCTTGTAGATGGCGATATGCGCGGCAGCCACTTCCGCGCATTGCGGCAGCAAAATCGCGACCCGGTCGCCCCGGATCACGCCGCGCGCGCGCAGCAGGTTGGCGATGCGGTTCGAAGCGCGGCGCAGGTCGTCGTAGCTCCACACCTTGAAGCTGCCGTCGGGCGCCACGTCGAACACGGCCGGCCGCCCGGGCTCCACCACGGCCCAGCGGTCGCAGACGTCCACGCCGATATTGTACCGCGCAGGCACCTGCCAGCGGAACGCGGCGCGAAGCCGTGACTCGTCGCGAATGTCGAAGGTCACATCGGTTCTCCGCCGTGCCGAGAAAGCGGCGGATCGTAACGGCAAGGATTGCTGCAACGCAATGCGGCGACGCCGAGCCGCGGGCAAGGAGGCTCGAAATGCGCGCGCGAACCTCCGAACGCCCTTGTCCGCGCGTCGGGCGAGGCTCTGCGGCGAGGCCTGCCGTCAGCCTCGGCCGCCGGCCGCGCGGCGGGGCGCTCGGTCGGGGATCTTGTCTTCGAACAGTTCGGCGAGCTTCTCGGTCATCGCGCCGCCCAATTCCTCGGCGTCGACGATGGTGACGGCGCGCTTGTAATAACGCGTCACGTCATGGCCGATGCCGATGGCGATGAGTTGGACCGGCGAACGGTTCTCGATCTCGTCGATGACGTAGCGCAGATGCTTCTCGAGATAGTTGCCGGGGTTCACCGACAGCGTCGAGTCGTCCACCGGCGCGCCGTCCGAAATCACCATCATGATGCGGCGCTGCTCGGGACGGCCGAGAAGGCGCTTATGCGCCCAATCGAGCGCCTCGCCGTCGATGTTCTCCTTGAGGAGACCCTCGCGCATCATCAGGCCGAGATTCTTGCGGGCCCGACGCCACGGCGCGTCGGCGCTCTTGTAGACGATGTGCCGCAGATCGTTCAGGCGGCCGGGATTGGCCGGCTTGCCGGCCTGCAGCCAAGACTCGCGGGACTGGCCGCCCTTCCAGGCGCGCGTCGTGAAGCCGAGAATTTCCACCTTCACGCCGCAACGCTCCAGCGTCCGCGCGAGGATGTCGGCGCAGGTGGCGGCCACCGTGATGGGCCGGCCGCGCATGGAGCCGGAATTGTCGATCAGCAGAGACACGACCGTATCGCGGAAATTCGTGTCCTGCTCGCGCTTGAAGGACAGCGGCTGATAGGGATCGATCACGATGCGGATGAGACGTGCGGGGTCGAGCGCGCCCTCTTCGAGGTCGAACTGCCAGGAGCGGTTCTGCTGCGCCATCAGGCGGCGCTGCAGGCGGTTGGCGAGGCGCGCGACGACGCCCTGCAGATGGCCGAGCTGCTTGTCGAGATAGGCGCGCAGCCGCGTCAGCTCCTCGGCGTCGCACAGCGTCTCGGCTTCCACCATTTCGTCGAAGCGATTGGTGAAGGCCTTGTAGTCCGGTCCCCGGCGTTCCGACGCGGTGCTCGTGGGCGGACGCATGGACTCGGCCGGATCGTCGCCCTCGGTGTCGTCCATCTCGTCCGGCATTTCGCCGGTCGGGCCGTCCGAGGTCTCGGTCATCCCCTCGTCGAGTTCCTCGGACGCCTCTTCCGACTGCTCCATTTCGGAGCGCTCGGAATCGGCGCCCTCCTCGGACTCGCCCTCTTGGTTCTGGTCCGTGGGGTTCTCGTTCTCGTTCTCGTCCTTGTCGTCGCTCTCGTCCGGTTCGCCTTCGGTTTCCTCGGCCATGTCGAGATGAACGAGCATGTCGCGGATGTTTCGGGCGAAGGCGCGCTGATCCTCGACGCTGTCGCCGAGCCGGTCGAGATCCGTCCCGGCCTTCTCTTCGATCCAAGGCCGCCAAAGTTCCACGATCTTGCGGGCCGCGGGCGGCACCTTGAGGCCGGTCAGACGCTCGCGCACCAGCATCGCCAGCGCGTCTTCGAGCGGCGCGTCGGCGCGGTCGGTGATCTCGTGATAATTGCCGCGGTGATAGCGGTCGTCGAGCATCGCCGTGATGTTGCCGGCCACGCCCGCCATGCGGCGCGAGCCGATGGCGTCGACGCGCGCCTGCTCGACCGCGTCATAGACCGCACGGGCGGCTTGGCCCTCGGGCGCGAGCTTGCGATGCACGCCGGCATCGTGACAGGCGAGCCGCAGCGCCATCGAATCCGCATTGCCGCGGATGATGGCGGCTTCGGCGGGGGTCAGCTTGCGGGCGGGTTCGGGCAGGCGTGCACGGTCCGGCAGCAGGGCCGGGCGGTCCGCCGCATAGGCGACGTCGAATTCGGGCGTCTTGGCGAGCGCGCGCAGACATCCCGCCACCGACCGCTTGAACGGCTCGACGGGAGATTCCTTCTGCGACTGCGGCGGCTTGCGATTCGACGTCGACACCGGTTCACACCTTCGAAGGCCGTTGCGTGGCGTTCGCCTCTCCGCATCGCGGAAAGGCCGAGAGGGGCGTCATCTCCGCACGGGGAGAAGAACGATCAGCCGAGCGCCATGTTCAGCGAGCTCTCCGGCAGTTCGACGCCGAAGGACCGCTGATAGAACTCCGCCACCAGCGAACGTTCCAGCTCGTCGCACTTGTTGAGGAAGGTCAGCCGGAACGCGAAGCCCACATCCTTGAAGATGTCGGCGTTTTCGGCCCAGGTGATCACCGTGCGCGGGCTCATCACGGTCGACAGATCGCCGTTGATGAAGGCGTTGCGGGTGAGGTCGGCGACGCGGACCATCTTGTTGACGATGTCGCGGCCTTCCTTGCCGGCATAGTGCTTGGCCTTGGCCAACACGATGTCGACTTCCTTCTCGTGCGGCAGGTAGTTCAGCGTCGTCACGATCGACCAACGGTCCATCTGGCCTTGGTTGATCTGCTGCGTGCCGTGATACAGGCCCGAAGTGTCGCCCAAGCCGACGGTGTTGGTGGTCGCGAACAGGCGGAACGCGCCGTGCGGCCGGATCACGCGCTTCTGGTCGAGCAGCGTGAGCTTGCCGGACAATTCCAGCACGCGCTGGATGACGAACATCACGTCCGGGCGGCCCGCGTCGTACTCGTCGAAGACGAGCGCGATGTTGTTCTGCAGCGCCCAGGGCAAGATGCCGTCCTGGAATTCGGTGATCTGCTTGCCGTCACGCAGCACGATCGCGTCCTTGCCGACGAGGTCGATGCGCGAGACGTGGCTGTCGAGATTGACGCGGATGCACGGCCAATTGAGGCGCGCGGCGACTTGCTCGATGTGCGTGGACTTGCCCGTGCCGTGATAGCCCGTGACCATGACACGGCGATTGCGCGCGAAGCCCGCAAGGATGGCGAGCGTGGTCTCGCGATCGAACAGGTAATCGGGATCGAGATCCGGTACGTGTGAATCCGGCTCCGAATAGGCGGGCACTTCGATGTCGGTGTCGATACCGAACACCTGACGGGCCGAAACCTTCATGTCCGGCAGGCCGGGCGCGACGTCGTTGGCAGAAAGCATGTGTCCTCGCGGGGAGCATTTCGCCGCGACGGCCCGGAGGCCGCAGCGGCTTCGAAAGCATCAATAGGGCGTGGTAGGCCTTGAGGCAATTCGCAAAACGCGGGGCCGCCCAGACGGTTGCGCTTCGGTCACGCTCGCCCGGGGCGCTGCGCCGCAGCCCGAGGGCTTACACCAGACCGGCGGATTTCAGCGTGTTGTAGGCGTCGATGATGTCGCGCAGCCTGTCCTCCGTCGAGCGGTCGCCGCCGTTCATGTCCGGGTGGAAGCGTTTCACCATGATCTTGAACTTGGTCTTGATGGCTGCGGAATCCGCATATTCGTCGAGATCCAGCTTCTCCAGCGCCCGGCGCGCCACGGGGCCGACGCCCTTGCGGCGCTCGGGTTCCGGCGTCGCGCGGCCGGCGAAACCCGCCGCACGGAACAGGCCGAGCGGATCCTCGAACACGCCGTGCTCGGCGGTGGCCGCCGCGGCCGCAGCCTTCGTGGAGGCGGTGTTGACGCCCATGTTCCATGTCGGACGATGGCCGACGACCGCGTCCTTCTGGTAGCGGGCGACGGCATCGTCGCTCATGCCGGCGAAGTAGTTGTAGGAGGCGTTGTATTCCTTCACGTGGACGAGGCAGAACCGGAAATACTGCCCCTCGTGGAAGCGCCCCTTCGGCGCGCGGAATTCCCCCGCGTCGGCGCAGCCGGGATGCTGGCAGCCGGGCTTCGGGGCGGCCGATTCGCTCTGCCCTTTGCGTCGGGCGCGGATGCGGTCGAAGAGGGGCGAGTTGAGATTCATGACGCCGGTATTATGAGGGACGGGGGATGTGCGGCAAGCCGGGATCGTACCGGACCCGCCCGAAGCCGTGCGAACGGGGCGAAATGCCCGAGGATGTCAAGATGACGGTAAAGGATTCGATCACCGCCAAGCTGAGCGAGGCGTTGGCGCCGACGGCGTTGGAGGTGACCGACGATTCGCACCTGCATGCCGGCCACGGCGGCTGGCGTGAGGGCGGCGAAACTCACTTCCGCGTTCATGTGGTTTCGGATGCCTTCGCGGGCAAGAGCCGCGTCGAGCGTCATCGCATGGTCAATGCGATCCTCGCGGCCGAATTGAGCGGCCGCGTCCATGCGCTCGCGATCACGGCGCGCGCGCCCGGAGAGTGACCCCGCGGAGTGATCAGGTCGTCATGTCATCCCGGACGGAACGTCCGCCCGGGATGAGAATGCGACGGAGGCTTATTCGGCCGCCTTGTCGGCGGGCACGCCGCCGAAGCTGATGCCGTTCAGCGCCGCGGCGGAGTCCGACAGCATCGGGACGTATTTGTCGCCGCCCATGGTGGAAGCCGCCATGGCGAAGGCGTTCTTGACGGCATTGCCCATCGGATTGGCGAGGCTCACCGAATCCGCCATGGATTCGAGATAGCGCATATCCTTCAGCGCGTTGCTGAAGGTGAAGCGGTGGGCATTGCGGTCGCGCTCCAGCACGTATTGCATGAAGGTCTGGTAGAAACCGCAATCCATGCGGCCGCCGCGCACCACGCTGTCGAAGCGTTTCGGCGTGATGCCGACCTTGTCGGCGAGCACGAGCGCTTCGGAATAAAGCGCGGCATAGCCCATCGACAGGAAGTTGTTCAGCAGCTTCATGCGGTGGCCGTCGCCCGTGCCGCCGATATGGATGACTCGGCCCGCCCATGCGTCGAGCACCGGCTTGAGGCGCTCGAACACTTCCGGCGTGCATCCGACCATGGTGTCGAGCGTGCCCTCCTGCGCCTCCTTCGGCGTACGGCCGAGCGGCGCGTCGACGAAGATGATGCCGCCCGCCGCCAGTTCCGCCGCGATGGCCATGGTGGAAACGGGATCCGACGTCGAACAATCGACGACGATGGAGCCGGGCTTCAAGCCGGCGGCGAGGCCGTCGGGGCCGCGCGTCAGCGCCTCGACCTCGCGCGAACCCGTCACGCAGAGGAAAACCACGTCGGAGGCTTCGGCCAAGGCCTTGGGGGTTTTCGCCTCCTTTGCGCCGCGACCGATCAGGTCTTCCACGGGGGTACGGTTGCGGTGGCCCATGATCGTGAGGGCCCAACCTTTCTCCACGATGTTCTTCGCCATGCCGTGGCCCATGAGGCCCACGCCGATGAATCCGATCCGTTCTTTCGCCGCCACGCGGTGCTCCTCCAGATTTTGTTGTCGTTCGGGATGCAAATCAGGGTGGATGTGCATCCGTCGGCGGTTATCATGCTCGGCAAAACACGCCGGGGGAAGCGCATCTGCGATGGGAGACGAATCCTTCACGATGAGAAGGCCGGACGAGCGCGTCACCTTGCAGGTGATCGCCGAGCGGCTCGAAGTGTCGACGGCCACCGTGTCGCTCGCGCTGCGCGACAGTCCGGTGGTGGCGGAGGCGACGCGCGAACGCGTGCAGCGGGCCGCGCGCGAGATGGGTTACGTCTACAACCGCAGCGCCGCGAGCCTGCGCACCGCGCGCACCAACATCCTCGCGGTCGTGTTCCACGACATCACCAACCCGTATTTCATGGAGCTTCTCGGCGCGATCGAGGAGCGCGCGGCGGAACGCGGCCGCTCGATCCTGCTCGGCACCTATGCGGAAGTGTTCGAACGGCAGACCCGCGTTCTGGCGACCCTGCGCGAATATCGGCCGGACGGGCTGATCGTCTGCGCCGCCGGCGGTTCGACCTCCGCGCATTTCGCGCCCTTCGTGAACGCAGGCATTCCGCTCGTGCAGATGATGCGCGACGTCCAAGGGCTCGATGCCGACTTCGCGGGCAGCGACGACAAGGCCGGCGCCGTGGCGGCCATGGAGCACCTGATCGCGCTCGGCCATCGCCGCATCGCGATTCTGGGCGGCTATGACACGGTCTCGACGGGCCGTCTGCGGCGCGAAGGCTATCGCGAGACGCTCGCCAAGCACGGGCTGCCGGTCGACCCCGCGCTGATGGTGGAGGGCTACGGCACGCGCGAGATGGGGGATCTGGGCGTCACGCGCCTGCTCGAACTGCCCGACCCGCCGACCGGCGCGATCTGCTTCAACGATCTCGCGGCCTTCGGGGCGATGCTGGGGCTGAGTCGGCGCGGCAAGCAGGCCGGGCGCGACTTCTCGCTCGTCGGCTGCGACGACGTGAAGGAGGCGGGGCAGTGGTACCCCGCATTGACGACGCTCAACAATCGGCAGACGGAAATCGGGGCGGCGGCGGCGAACCTGCTGATCGACCGCTGCTCGGGCATGACCGGCCCGCCGCGCATCATGCGGCTGAAGCCGGAACTGGTGGTGCGCGGCACGACGGCCCCGCCGAAGCGGTGACGATCAGTCCTCGCCGAGGCCCGCCATGACGCGGTAGGTCTCGACGACCTGGCTGTCGTCCTGCCCGCCCAAGCCCTGCGCGGAGGCGGAGAGGAACATCTGCAAGGCGGCGGCCGCGAGCGGGAGCGCCACCTTTGCCGAGCGCCCCGCATCCATGACGATGCCGAGATCCTTGACGAAGATGTCCACCGCGCTGAGCACCGGCGGCTCGTCCTCGAGCATGCGCGGGCCGCGATTGTTGAGCATCCAACTCGCCGCGGCCGATCCGCCGAGAATCTTGAGCGCGATCGCGGGATCGATGCCGGCTTTCTCGGCCAGCGCCAGCCCTTCCGCCGCCACCGCGATGTGCACGCCGCACAGCAGCTGATTGACCGTCTTCACGGCCGCGCCCTGCCCGGGCTTGGGGCCGACATGGAAGACCTTGTCGCCGAGCGCGTCGAGCACGGGCTTCGTGCGGGCGAAAACCGCCGGTTCCGCCCCGACCATGATGGTGAGCGTACCGCCGCTCGCGCCGACGACGCCGCCGGAGACGGGGGCGTCCACGAGGGTGCGGCCGGTCGCCTCGACGCGGCGCGCGATGCTTTCGACCGCGGACGGAGCGCAGGTCGCCATCACGACCACGGTCGCGCCGGGTGCCGTGGCGGCGAGCGCGTCCGCACCGAACAGCACGGCCTCGGCCTGAGCCGCGTTGACCACCATCAGCACCAGTACGTCGGCGCCCCGGGCGGCTTCGGCGGCGCTCGCGGCGGAGGTGCCGCCGGCGGCTTCCAAGGCGGACATCGCGTCGGCGCGCATGTCGAAGCCGCGCACCCGGAACTGCTTGTTCACGAGGTTGATCGCCATGGGCAGGCCCATGGCGCCGAGGCCGACGAAGGCGACGGTCGTGGAGTTCGAAGCGGACATCGTCATTCCTTCACGGCCCCGGTCATCGCGCTGACATAGTGCTCGACGAAGAAGGCGTACAGGACCACGAGCGGCAACGAGCCCGCGAGCGCGCCCGCCATCAGCGAACCCCACCGATAGATGTCGCCGTCGACGAACTCGTTGACGATGGCGACCGGCACGGTCTTGTGCTGGGTGGAAGACAGGAACGTGAGCGCGTAGATGAACTCGTTCCAGCACAGCGTGAAGCAGAAGATGAAGGCCGAGATCAGGCCCGGAATCGCCAGCGGCAGCACGATCTTGGTCAGGATCTGCCACCGGCTCGCGCCGTCGATGAGCGCGCATTCCTCCAGCTCGAACGGGATGGTTTTGAAGTAGCCCATCAAAAGCCACGTCGAGAACGGAATGAGGATGGTCGGATAGGTCAGGATCAGCGCCATCGGCGAGTCGAACAGGCCGTACTGGAACACCACCGTCGACAGCGGAATGAAGAGGATCGACGGGGGCACGAGATAGGCCATGAAGATCAGGCCGCCGACCCATTGCGCGCCCTTGTAGCGTAGCCGGACGATGGCATAGGCGGCGAAGACGCTGGAGATGATGGACAGCGTCGTCGCGCCCATGGCGACATACATCGTGTTCCACAACCATCGGGGATACTGCGTCTCGAACAGCAGCTTCTCGATGTGCTTGAGGGTCGGATTCCACGTCCAGAACGGATTGTAGCGGTTCAGGTCGAGGAGCTGCTCGTCCGGCTTCACCGCCGTCAGCGCCATCCAATAGAACGGGAACAGCAGTACGAAGCAGATGATGAGCAGCGGGATCCAGAGCGTCACGATCCGGCGCGGCACGTTCTGCAGATAGCTCATGCCCTCGGAGTGGTCGTCTGCGGGACGGGCCCGCGTCTTGGGAGGCAGGACGCTTGCTTGGGTCATGTCAGTTGTCCTCGCCCTGCTGCCATTTGCGACGCTGAAGGCCGAACCAGGAGATCATGATCGCGGCGAACAGGAAGGGGATCATCGCGGTGGAGATCGCGGCGCCTTCGCCGAGATTGCCGCCGAGAATCGCGCGCTGATAGGACAGCGTCGCCATGAGATGGGTGGCGTTGACCGGCCCGCCTCTTGTCAGAACCCAGATCAGCTGGAAGTCCGTGAACGTGAACAGGACCGAGAAGGTCATGACCACGGCGATGATGGGCGTCAGCAGCGGATAGGTGATGTAGCGGAAACGCTGCCAGCTGTTGGCGCCGTCGATGGTCGCGGCCTCGTAGAGCGAGGGCGAAACGGTCTGCAGTCCGGCGAGCAAGGTGATCGCGATGAAGGGAATGCCGCGCCACACATTGGCGAAGATCACCGACCAGCGCGCGTTCCACGTATCGCCGAGGAAGTTGATGTTGCCCTCGATGAGCCCGAGATTGCGCAGGGACCAGGACACGATCGAAAACTGGCTGTCGTAGATCCACCAGAAGGCGATGGCGGACAGCACCGTCGGCACGATGAACGGGATCAGCACAACGGCGCGGATCATGGCCTTGAAGGGCATGCGCTCGTTGAGCAGCAACGCCAGATAAAGACCGACCGCGAATTTCACGACGCTGGCGACCAGCGTGTAGAACAGCGTGTTGAAGACGACGAGCCAGAAATTGGTGTCGCCGGCGAGCCACTCGTAATTCTCGATTCCGACGAAGACTCCGGGCCGCCCGATGCGGGCGTCGGTGAAGGAGAGCCATACGCCGAGGATCAACGGATAGGCCAGGAACAGGATCAGGAAGGCCATGGCCGGGACCATGAACCAGAATCCGAGCCAGTTCCGGTTCGCCTTCAGGCGTTCCCAAGACGTCGTCTCGCGCCGCGCCGGTTTGATCCGCGCAACCATCGCATCGTCGGACATGTCCGCCCCTTTTGCCGAAAAGAACGACGGGCGGCGCGGCGCGCCGCCCGTCGGCATGCAGGTCAGCGGTAGATGCGCGTGAGCTGACGCTCGGCGATCCGCATGGCGTTCTTGGCATCTTCGCGGCCGGTGCAGTAGGCGGCGAACATGTCGAGGATGACGAAGTCGGCGATGGCCGCCGCCGCCTTCTCACCGACCGAACCCTGACCGCCCGCGGTCAGCGAACGCTTGGCGACGTCGCGGTACACGGTGCGCTTCGGATCGGCCGTCCACACCGGGTTGGCGTCGTAGGCGTTGAGGCAATGGGTGAGATAACCCTGCGCCGCCTCGATCCACGGATTGAAGTTCTGCGCTTCGAGCATGAACGCCATCAGGGCCTTGCACGCCTGCGGGTACTTGGTGTGGTTCATCGCCAGCACCGGGTACATCAGATGCAGTTCCGTCGGCTTGCCGACCGGACCGACGGGCATGTAGGCGTGGTTCATGTCGTCGGCGATTTCCTTCTTGGAAGGATCCTTGGACGCGGCCACGTAGATCGAGATGCCGTTGTTCGTCCAAGAGATTTCGCCGGCCAGGAACGCCTTGTTGTTGAACGAGTCGTTCCAGGCCACCGTGCCGGGGATCATGTTGT
This sequence comes from Hyphomicrobiales bacterium, assembly GCA_027489535.1. Taxonomy (GTDB): domain Bacteria; phylum Pseudomonadota; class Alphaproteobacteria; order Rhizobiales; family Beijerinckiaceae; genus JAIXZO01. The sequence goes on along the minus strand of JAIXZO010000001.1, from coordinate 306,140 downwards.
CGTAGAGCGCCTTGGCGTAGATCAGCGCCTTTTCGGTCTCGGGCGAGTTGATCGTCACCTTGTCGTTCTTGTCGACATGGTTGCCGCCGAAGGCCCACAGGCACCAATAGATCCAGCCGTTGCCGTCGCCGGAGGCGTGGCCGAGGGCGAGACCGCCCGGATTGCCGTTCGCCTTGGTGGCCTTGGCATATTCCAGGAACTCGTCGGTGGTCTTCGGGAACTCCGAGAAGCCCGCCTTCTTCATGTGCGAGACGCGGTAGTTCATCAGGTTGCCGCTGTAGCAGACCGGCACCGCGATCCACTTGTCGCCGCTCTTGGCGTATTGCTGGGCGCTGTCCGTCCAGCCGCCGTACTTCTTGCCGAGATAGTCGGCGACGTCGGTGACGTCGACGCATTTCTGCGGGAACAGATGCGGGAGGGAGTAGAGCCCCCAGAACATGTCCGGACCCGCGCCGGTATTGGCGGCGACGGAGGCCTTGGGCTGCACGTCCTCATAGGACTCGCGGCTGATGTTGACCTTGACGCCGGTCGCCTTGGTGAAGGCGTCGATCATGGCGACGAAGGCGTCGTCTTCCGACTGCACGAAGTACTTCCAGCGCAGCATCGAGAGCTGCGCGCCGGCTTCCGGCTTCCACGGCGCGGTCTGCGCCCAAGCCTTCGCCCATTCACCGAAACCGGAACTCGACAGAACGCCGAGCGCGGCGCCTCCGGCGAGCAAGCGCCTGCGATCGATCATCATCATGGTGTCCTCCCTGTGGACCCTTTGAGGAGGGCGTGCCGGTCTTCAACGCCGGCATCGCCCTTCGTGCGTCAGCGAGACAAGCGTTTGCCCCCTTCGGCATCGAAGACGTGTACGAGGTCGGGATCCGGGGCAATCCTGATGGTTTCACCGGGCCCCGCAGTCACCCGCTCGCGGAAGACGCAGACATATTCGTGTCCGCCGATGCGGGCCACGACCTGAGTTTCGGAGCCCGTGGGCTCGACCACCACCACCTCGGCGGGAATGCCGTCCTCGGTGAGGCGGAAATGCTCGGGACGGATGCCGTAGACGGCCGGGCGGCCGTCGGATCCTTCCGGAGCCGTGTTGAGCGGCATGATGGTGCCGTCCTCGGTCTCGAAGCAGGGCTTCGCGCCCGCCTTGATCTTGCCCTTGACGAAATTCATCGCCGGAGAGCCGATGAAGCCCGCGACGAACAGGTTCGCCGGGCGGTCGTAAAGCTCGAGCGGCGCGCCCATCTGCTCGACGATGCCGTCATGCATGACGACGATCTTGTCGGCCATGGTCATGGCTTCGATCTGGTCGTGGGTCACGTAGACCGTGGTGGTCTTGAGCCGCTGATGCAGCTCCTTGATCTCGGTGCGCATCTGCACGCGGAGCTTCGCGTCGAGGTTCGACAAAGGCTCGTCGAACAGGAACACCTGCGGATCGCGCACGATGGCGCGGCCCATGGCGACGCGCTGGCGCTGGCCGCCCGAAAGTTGGCGGGGATAGCGGTCGAGCAACGGGCCGAGGCCGAGAATGCCGGCGGCCTTGTTCACCCGCGCGTCGATCTCGTCCTTCGGCGCGTTCCGCAGCTTCATGGAGAACGCCATGTTGTCGGCGACCGTCATGTGCGGATAGAGCGCGTAATTCTGGAACACCATCGCGATGTCCCGCTCCTTCGGCGGAACGTCGTTGACGACGCGGTCGCCGATGGAAATCTCGCCGTCGGTGATGTTTTCCAGCCCGGCGATCATGCGCAGCAGGGTGGACTTTCCGCAGCCCGACGGGCCGACGAGAATCACGAACTCGCCGTCTTCGATGTCGATGTCGACGCCGTGGATGACGTGAGTCGCACCATAGGCTTTCCGCACGTCGCGGATATTGACCGAAGCCATCTTCGTTTTCTCCCTCCGGTCACGGCATGAGGCACGTTTCGACCGGCTTTTCGTTCCGGGCGACCTCTTCGGGAGCCCGCGCGCAAGGGCCGTGCACTTGCTCGGCTCCCGCTGCTCCATCATCATCGTCACGGAACGACAGGAAATCAAGGAGCCCTCACGGGTCCTTCAAATCGATTGAAAAACCTCGAGCCGACGAATTCGGCCGAGACTGCGGAGGATACGACTTGAAATCGATCGAACTTCTCGCCCCAGGGCCGATGATGCCGCTGGTGATGGAAAAGCTCGGCGAGGCCTTCACGCTGCACAAGCTGTGGGAGATCGCCGACAAGGACGCATTTTATCGCGAAAAGGGCGCGGCGATCCGCGGCCTCGTCGTCGGCGGTCATGTGCGCATCGACGAGGCGTTCCTGAAGAACGTCCCGAACGTCGAGATCATCTCGAATTTCGGCGTCGGCTATGACTCGGTGGACGTGAAGGTCGCGGCCGCCAAGGGCATCATCGTCACCAACACGCCGGACGTTCTGTCCGAAGAAGTCGCCGACACCTGTCTCGGCCTGCTGCTGATGACCGTCCGCGAGCTTCCGCAGTCCGAGCGCTGGCTGCGCGCCGGCAAGTGGGAGGGACAAGGCCCCTACCCGTTGACGCACACCACGCTGCGCGGCTCCACCGTCGGCATCATCGGCCTCGGGCGCATCGGCAAGGCCATCGCGCGCCGGCTTGAAGCCTTCGACGTCAAGATCGAGTACCACAACCGCCGCCCCGTGGCGGATTGCGGCTACGCCTATCGCGCTTCGCTGAAGGAACTGGCGAAGTCGGTGGACATCCTCGTCTCCGTGGCGCCCGGCGGTCCCGAAACGCATCACATGATCGATGCCGGCGTGTTCGAGGCGCTCGGGCCGAAGGGCATCTTCATCAATATCGGCCGCGGCAGCGCGGTGGACGAACCGGCGATGGTCGAAGCCCTGAAGAAGGGCACGATCCGCTCGGCGGGCCTCGACGTGTTCGAATTCGAGCCGAAAGTGCCGGCCGAACTGATCGCGATGGAGAACGTGGTGCTGCTGCCGCATGTCGGCTCGGGCACGCATCACACGCGCAACCTGATGGGCCAGTTGCTGGTCGACAACATGACCGGTTGGTTTTCCGGCAAGGGTCCGAAGACCCCCGTCGGCGAGACGCCCTGGCCGAAGGCGTGAGACACTTCGTGCCTTGAATCAAAACGGCCGGGCGAGAGCCCGGCCGTTTTTCTTTTCATGGACGGCCGCGGCTTGCGGCCGCGCGCCTCATCGCTTTCGTCAGACCGTCTCGGTCGCGGGCTTTACGCCGTTGCGGGTCTTCCAGAGCGACCAGCCCACGCCGATGCCGAGAATGGCGAAGGTGACGCCCAGCGAGACCATCGGCGGGACCTTGGTGATGCCGAGCATGTCGGCGACCACGATCTTGCTGCCGATGAAGATCAGCACCGAAGCCAGCGCGTATTTCAGGTAGGCGAAGCGGTCGATCATCGCGGCAAGCGCGAAGTACAGCGCGCGCAGGCCGAGGATGGCGAAGATGTTCGAGGTGAACACGATGTAGGTGTCCGTGGTGATCGCGAAGATCGCGGGCACCGAATCCACCGCAAAGATGATGTCGGCGACGTTCACCAGCACCAGCACGAGGAAGAGCGGCGTGACGGCGGTCACCATCTTGCCGGTCTTCGTATCGAGCTCCTTCACCATGAACTTCTCGCCGCGCAGCTCGTCGGTGACGCGCATATGCTTGCGGATGAAGCGCAGGATCGGGTTCGACGCCACGTCGAATTCCTGATCGGCGACGAGGATCATCTTCACGCCGGTGATCACGAGGAACGCCGCGAAGAGATACAGCACCCAGTCGAACTGCTGCACCAGCGCCGCGCCGACGCCGATCATGATGCCGCGCAGCACGATGACCGCGAGAATGCCCCAGAACAGCACGCGGTACTGATAGGCACGCGGGATGCCGAAATAGCCGAAGATCATCGCGATGACGAAGATGTTGTCCATCGAGAGCGATTTCTCGATGACGAACCCCGTCAGATATTCGAGGCCCGCCTGCGGGCTGATCGACCACCAGATCCACGCGCCGAACAGCACGCCCATGGTGATGTAGAAGGCCGAGAGCAGCAGGCTCTCCTTGACGCCGATCTCCTTGGAGCCGCGGTGCAGGACGCCGAGATCGAAGGCGAGGAGCACGGCGACGGACGTCATGAAGACCGCCCACATCCAGAACGGTTTGCCGAGCAGGTCCATCAGTAAGAATTCGGGCATTTGCAGTCCCCCTGTTTGCCGAAAATGCGGTTCCGACATCACGAAAGGATCGGACTTTCGTCAGAGGGGCCCGGTCACCGCAGCGTTTCAGGTAATGCGGTTTTTTCGTGTTGCAAGGGCTCTGGCGGCAAGCGCTGCAACGTGCTCAAAATGACGGCAATAAGACCCGATCGGAGCAGACGTTCTGCACCGGGAGCGGGCAATCCCCTGAAATGCGGGATCGGAGGGCCGGCATGCCGTTTGCGATGCCGTCGAAAAGGATGTGCCCGTGCGGCACAAGGGAAGGGTTTTGAAATGACGACGAAGAATTCTCCGTTCGACGCCGGTCGCCGGCATGTTCTCGCGGCCATCGCGGGCGCGGCCTGCGTGCTGACGGCGGGCGTCGCCGCGGCGCAGACGCCCCTGCGCGTGACGCTGGACTGGCGTTTCGAAGGTCCCGCCGCGCCGTTCGTGGTCGCGATCGACAAGGGCTACTTCAAGGCCGAGGGCCTGGACGTGACCATCGACGTGGGCAACGGCTCGCGCGAGTCGATACCGCGCGTCGCCTCGGGCACCTACGACATCGGCTTCGGCGACGTGAACTCGCTCGTGCGTTTCCGCGACGAAAACCCGGGCGTGGACGTGAAGGCGTTCATGATGATCTACGACCGCCCGCCCTTCGCGCTGATCGGGCGCAAGAGCCGCGGCATCACGGCCGACGTGAAGAGCCTCGAAGGCAAGAAGTTCGGCGCGCCCGCCGCCGACGGCGCCTACGCCCAGTGGCCGATCTTCAAGGCGGTCAACAAGCTCGACGACAAGGCCATGAAGTTCGAGAACGTCGGCTTCCCGGTGCGCGAGCCCATGCTGGCCTCGGGTGAAGTCGACGCGGTGTTCGGCTTCTCCATGTCGTCCTTCATCAACCTCAAGAGCCGCAACGTGCCGGTCGACGACATCGTCGTCATGCTCATGAGCGACTACGGCGTCGAACTCTACGGCAACGTATTCATGGTCAACGCCAAGGTCGCGGCCGAGAAGCCGGAAGCGGTGAAGGCCTTCACGCGCGCGATCATCAAGGGCTTCGCCGACACGGTCGCCAATCCGGCCGTCGCGGTGGATTCCGTCATCAAGCGCAACGACGTCGCCAAGAAGGACGTCGAACTCGAGCGCCTCAACATGGTGCTGCAGCAGAACGTGCTGACGCCCTATGTGAAGGCCAACGGCTTCGGCGGCATCGACAAGGCCCGCTTCGAACGCGCGCTCGACCAGATCGGCCTGACCTTCACCTACAAGGCCAAGCCGAAGACCGAGGACATCTTTACCGACGCCTTCCTGCCGGCCCCGGCCGCCCGGAAGATCCAGTGAGCGTCGCGGCGTCCCTCGAACCGGCGGCTTTCGAGCCGCCGGTTTTCGTCTCGTTGGACGGCGTGACGCACGCCTACGGGACTTCAGGCGGTGTGCCCGCCGTCGAAGGGCTCACCCTCGCCGTGCGCAAGGGCGAGTTCGCCGCCGTCGTCGGGCCTTCCGGCTGCGGCAAGTCGACTCTCATGAAGCTCGCCACCGGCCTGCAATTTCCGCGCGCCGGCACGATCATGGTAGCCGGCGAAGCCGTGAAGCGGCCGGTGAAGATCTCCGGCATGGCCTTTCAGGCGCCCACGCTTCTGCCTTGGCGCACGGTGATCGAGAACCTGATGCTGCCGCTCGAAATCGTCGAGCCGCATCGTTCGCGGCTGCGGTCGAACAAGGCGGAATATCTTGCACGCGCCGAGGCGCTGCTCGATCAGGTCGGGTTGCGCGGCATGGGCGCGAAGTTCCCTTGGGAATTGTCCGGCGGCATGCAGCAGCGTGCCTCGCTGTGCCGCGCGCTGATCCACGAGCCGGAACTGCTGATGCTCGACGAGCCCTTCGGCGCTCTCGACGCTTTCACGCGCGAAGAATTGTGGTGCGTCATCCGCGATCTGCATGCGCGCACGGGCGTCACCGTCATCCTCGTGACGCATGACCTGCGCGAAGCCGCGTTCCTCTCCGATCGCGTGTTCTGCATGAGCTCTCGTCCGGGCCGCATCATCGCCGAAGCCGTGATCGACCTGCCCCGGCCGCGCGACATCGACGTGACCTACACCCCCGCCTTCTCCGAAATCGTGCATGAACTGCGCGCCCACATCGTCCACGCGAGGTCCGCGGCATGAACGACCGTCTCGTGCTCCGGCTCGCCCCTTGGGTGTTTACGCTGGGCTTCTTCATCGTGTGGGAAATCGGCTGCCGCGCGACGGGCGTGTCGAGCTACATCCTGCCCCGCCCGACCGCCATCGCCGAAGCGCTGTGGCAGTATCGCGGCCCGCTGGCCGTCCATTCCGGCCACACGCTGTGGATGACCACGGCGGGGTTCATCCTCGCCGTCATCTTCGGTCTCGTGCTCGGCATGGCGCTCGGCGCGTCACGGCTGGTGCATGCGGGGTCGTACCCGCTGCTCGTCGGCTTCAACGCCATCCCGAAGGTCGCCGTCGTGCCGATCCTCGTGATCTGGTTCGGCGTCGGCTGGCTGCCTGCCGTGCTGACCGCGTTCCTGATCTCGTTCTTCCCCATCGTGGTGAACGTGGCCACCGGCCTCGCCACCATCGAACCGGAGGTCGAGGACGTGATGCGCGCGCTCGGCGCGTCCAAACTCGACATCATCCTCAAGGTCGGCGTGCCGCGCTCCCTGCCTTACTTCTTCGGCTCGCTGAAGGTGGCGATCACGCTGGCCTATGTCGGCTCGGTCATCGCCGAGTACAACGCCTCGAATTTCGGCATCGGCAATCTGATGGCGCGCGCCAGCGCGGACTTCAACGTGCCGCTGCTGTTCGCGGCGCTGATCGCGCTCGGCGTCATGGGCGTCATGCTCTACGCGGTGACGGCCTATGTCGAAGCCCGCACCACCAAATGGGCCCAACGCTCGCAATTCGCGGCGGGATGACCTCGCCGCCCTGATGGTGAGGACCCCCGCAACGCGGGGCGTCTCGAACCACCTCGCACCCCGCCCCCCGCCGGGAGTGCAGACGACCCCACAAAGAAAACCCCGCCGGGCGAAGCCGCGGCGGGGTTTTCATTTGCAGCGATGAAGAAGTGCGTCAGGCCGCGGCGGCGACGGCGTTTTCGGCGATCTTCTTCTGGATGGCGCGCTTGAGCAGACGGGCGCCCTGCGACAGGTCGGTCTCGGAGGCCTTCACGAGGAAGGCGTCGAGGCCGCCGCGGTGCTCGACCGAACGCAGCGCGTTGGCGGCGATCCGCATGCGGACCGAACGGCCCAACACGTCGGACTGCAGCGTGACGTTGCAGAGGTTCGGGAGGAACTTCCGCTTCGTCTTGTGGTTCGAGTGGCTCACGAGATGGCCGCTCATCACGGCGGTGCCGGTCAGTTCACAACGGCGAGCCATTGTCGTTTCCTTCGGTCGGTTCTGCGGGAGTTTCGCGCGAACGAAAAGGGCGGCGACGCCGCCCCGTACCCGCAGTCAATTCATGGGTCGGGCGTCTATAGGTGACGGGGGCCCCGAACGTCAAGTCGCCGAGAGACAAATCCGGTGATTCACGCTAGTCTGCACCCATGTCACGTGATCCCGTATTCCTCTCCGCCCCGCAGCCGATGCGAGGGCGCTCCCGGCGCTTCATGGCCCTCGCGGCGGTGCTAGCGGCCGCCGTCGTCTCGGGCGGCGCGGTGCAGCGCGACGAGCGCGTTCCGGGCAAGCCTTTCGATCTCGATTACCGCATCCGCCTTGCGGGCTTCTCCATCGGCGAGGCCAATCTGAGCGGCGGGATCGGCGGCGGGCGGTACAGGCTCGACCTCGAGACCAAGCTCACCGGCCTCGTCGGTTGGGTGACGGGCATCAGCGGCACCGGCAGCGCGCAGGGCGTCACCGGACGACGCGTCGTACCGGCCGCCTACCGCGTCGACATCGAGGATTCCAAGCACCCGGTCGCCATCCGCGTGGGCTTGGTTTCCGGCAACGTCGTCGATGCGGCGCTCACCCCGCCGCTGGAACCCCGTCCCGACCGTATTCCCGTTCTGGATCAGCACAGGAAAGGCGTCGTGGATCCGATTTCGGCCTTGCTGGCGCTTCACCCGGGCGCCGGGCCGCTGCTGGATCCCTCCGCTTGCAACCGCACCTTGCCCGTTTTCGACGGCGCGGGACGGTTCGACGTGAAGCTCGCTTATTCCGACATGCGTTCGGTGAAGATCCCCGGCTATGAGGGCGCGGTGCTCGTCTGCGCGGCGCGCTACGTCCCGGTCTCGGGCCACCGCGAGCGGCCTTCGGTGCAGTTCATGCGCGACAATCGCGACATGGAGGTCTGGTTGGCCCCGGTCGCGGGGACCCGCGCGCTCCTCCCCGTCCGCATCGTCGTGGCGACGAGGGTCGGCCGCTTGGTGATCGAGGCCCGCCGCATGGCGACCGCGGCGGGGCCGGCGGCGGACACGACCGAGGAGGCCTATTACGACGCTCCGGAGTCCTCCCCGGGGGGCGACCCGGTACGGTGAGCCGACGATTCGTGCGCGCTTCGTTCCGGTAAAGTTCTTGAAATCTTCGTTCGAAATTCACCTGAATCCGCGGAATTTAAGGTTCGATTCACCGTGATTTTCGGCGTCGAATTCCACTGAAGTCACGAAAAGGCCCGCGCCCCGCTTCCGTAATCCGGACGCAGCGCCATATAGGTGTCTCGTCGGCTCCGGACGCCGGATCCGCCCGATACGGGGTCCGGCACGCTTGGTGGTTTCGCGCATGCTCCTCCCTGCCCAGCGCTCCCGCGGGGTCACCGCCGTCCTCGGCCCGACCAATACCGGCAAGACGCATTATGCGATCGAGCGGATGCTGGGGCATTCGAGCGGCCTGATCGGCCTGCCTTTGCGGCTGCTTGCGCGCGAGGTCTACGGCCGCGTGGTCGAGCGGGCGGGGACCGGCGCGGTGGCGCTCGTGACCGGCGAAGAGAAGATCATCCCGAAGACCGCCCGCTACTGGATCGCCACCGTCGAGGCGATGCCGCGCGATCTGGATACGGCCTTCGTGGCACTGGACGAGATCCAGCTCTCGGCAGACCGCGACCGCGGCCATGTCTTCACCGACCGCCTTTTGAACATGCGCGGGCGGGAAGAGACGCTGCTGATCGGCTCCGCGACCATGCGGCCGCTCGTCGAAAAGCTGATGCCGGGCGTGCATGTCGTCTCGCGGCCGCGCCTTTCGCAGCTCACCTTCAGCGGCGACAAGAAGATCACCCGCCTGCCGCGCCGCACCGCCATCGTCGCCTTCTCGGCGGAGGAGGTCTATGCCGTCGCGGAACTGATCCGTCGGCAGCGTGGGGGCGCTGCGGTGGTGCTGGGGGCGCTTTCGCCGCGCACGCGCAACGCGCAGGTCGAGCTGTATCAGAACGGCGACGTCGAATATCTCGTCGCCACCGACGCCATCGGCATGGGGCTGAACCTCGACGTCGACCACGTCGCCTTCGCCGCCGACCGGAAATTCGACGGCCGGCGGCAGCGCAACCTTTCGCCCTCCGAAATCGCCCAGATCGCCGGGCGCGCGGGACGGCATCTGCGCGACGGGACCTTCGGGACGACCGGCCGCTGCGACCCGTTCGACGACGAATTGATCGGCGCGCTCGAAAATCACGTCTTCGAACCGATGCGGCTGCTGCAGTGGCGCAACGCCGACCTCGACACCGGGACCATCCCGCGCCTGCTCGCCTCGCTCGACGCCGCACCTCGGGAACCCGAACTGATCAAGGCGGAGCCCGCCGACGATTTCATGTCGCTGGACATCTTGTCGCGCCAGGAGGAGATGCGGCGTTATGCGAGCAGCCGCGAGGCCGTGGAGCGGCTTTGGGGACTGTGCCGCCTGCCTGATTACCGAAAATCGGCCCCGAGCGCGCATGCCGATCTGGTCGGCCATCTTTATCGCCAGATCATGACCAAGGGTCGGGTCTCGACCGACTGGTTTTCGCTGCGCGTGGCGGAGGTCGACCGGACCGAAGGCGACATCGCGACGCTCTCGGCGCGCATCGCGCAGGTGCGCACCTGGACCTTCGTGGCGAACCGCCCCGACTGGCTCGGCGATCCCGAGCATTGGCAGGGCGTGACGCGTCGGGTAGAGGACAGTCTGTCGGATGCTCTGCACGAGCGGCTGACGCAACGTTTCGTGGACCGACGCACCAGCGTGCTGATGCGTCGCCTAAGAGAGAACGCCATGCTCGAGGCGGAAATTACGGCGGCCGGGGACGTCCTCGTCGAAGGTCATCACGTCGGTCGATTGGCCGGGTTCCAGTTCGCTCCCGATCCGGAAGCGGGCGGATCGGAGGCCAAGGCCCTGAAGGCGGCGTCTTCCAAGGCGCTGGCGGCGGAATTCGACGCCCGGGCCAATCGGGTCGGCAACGCCGTCGACGAAGCCTTCGTGCTCGGCAATGACGGCGCGATCCGCTGGCTCGGCGAAGTAGTCGGCAAGATCGCCGCGGGCGAGAAGCTGCTGGAGCCGCGCGTCCGCCTGCTCGCCGACGAGCAGCTGACCGGCGCGGCCCGCGACAAGGTGCAGGAGCGCCTCGACGGCTGGCTCAAGGCCCATGTGACGAAATTGCTCGGTCCCCTGCAGGGACTGGAATCCTCCGAAACGCTGCAGGGCATCGCCCGCGGCATCGGCTTCCAGATCGCCGAAGCGCTGGGCGTGCTCGAGCGCACCAAGGTCGCCGACGACGTGAAGGGACTGGACCAGACCGCCCGCTCGGCGCTGCGCACGCTGGGCGTCCGCTTCGGGGCCTATCATCTTACGATGCCCGCTCTGCTGAAGCCCGCGCCGCGCGGCCTCGCCTGCCGCCTCTGGGCGCTGCAGAACGGCGGCGAAGAGGTGACGGGCATCGACGACATCATGCATCTGGCCGCGTCGGGCCGCACGTCGATCCCGGTCGACAAGGATATCCCGAAGGCGCTGTACCGCGCGGCCGGCTTCCGCGTCTGCGGCGACCGCGCCGTGCGCGTCGACATTCTCGAACGCCTCGCAGACCTGATCCGCCCGGCGATCCAATATCGCCCGGGCACGACCCCCGGCGAACCGCCGGCGGGAACGGCCGACGGCGAAGGCTTCGTGGTCACGACCGCGATGACGTCGCTGTGCGGCTGCGCGGGCGAGGATTTCGCCGGGATCCTGCGTTCGCTCGGCTATGTCTCCGACAAGCGCCCGGGCCCCGCCGTGACGGTGGCGCTCGCGCCCGTGGCGAAGACGGAACCCGCCGTTCCGACGCCCGCGACGGAAACCGTTTCCGAAGCCGCGACCGACGCCGTGCCCGCAGAGACGATGACCGAGCCGGCGAGCGAGCCCGTCGCGGAGACCGCGCCCGAAACCGTCGAGGCCGAAGCCGTCGCACCGACCGAAATCGAGACGACCGACGTCGAGCCGGCTGAAACGGAAGCGCCCGCAGCTGAAGCGATTGCAGCGTCCGACGACGCGTCTCCCGCCGTCGAGGCCGGGACGGAGGAAGCTTCGGCCGAGCCCGTTCTCATCGAAGTTTGGAAGCAGCACCGCCATCACGGCCGCCCGCAGAACCGCGGCGACCGGCGTCCCGGCGGCGGACGGCCCGGTCAGGGTCGCCGCCCCGAGGGCGAAGCCGCCGCTCCCCGTGCCGAGGGCGAGGCCGCCGCGCCGCGTCGCTTCGACCGACCGCAGCGCAGAGACGGCAAACCCGGCGAACGTCCGCAGGGTGAGCGGCCGCAAGGTGTGCGTCCTCAGGGCGAGCGTCCGCAGGGGGATCGGCCGCAAGGCGAGCGTCCCCAGGGCGACCGGCCGCAGGGCGCGCGCGGTGAACGTTCGGGCGGTCGGCCCGATCAGCGTCGCGACGATCGTCGCGGGGGTCCGGGCGGCGGGCCGCGGCGCGACCGGGGCGGCGACGACCGCGCCCCGCGCGCTTGGCAGGACGAGCCTAGGGCCGGCGGGCGCGACAAGGCCCCCGATCCGAATTCGCCTTTCGCCAAGCTGTTGGCGCTGAAGGCCGATCTCGAAACCAAGGGCCGGAAGTAAGCTTCGATGTCCCGTCGCGGTCGCGACAGGACGGACGAGGCCGAAGCCCCCGCGGGGCGGCAGCGGCTCGACAAGTGGCTGGTCTATGCCCGCTTCGTGAAGACGCGGAGCGCCGCGAGCGAGGCGGTCGCGGCGGGGCGCGTCAGGCTCAACGGCGCGCGCGTGAGCAAGGGCGACCGCGAGATCGGGCCGGGCGACGTGCTGACGCTGGCCCTGCCGCATGCGACGGTGGTGGTGCGGGTGCTGGAGACGGCGGAACGACGCGGCTCCGCGCCGGTCGCAAGGCTGCTCTACGAGGAGATCGGCTGAGGCGCTTGCGCCGTCCGGTCGAAATGGTCTAGCACGGACTTCAAGAAGCCTCTGAGCCGGGAGTGCGCGATGACGTACGTCGTCGTAGAGAACTGCATCAAGTGCAAGTACATGGACTGCGTGGAAGTCTGCCCCGTGGATTGTTTCTACGAGGGCGACAACATGCTCGTCATCCATCCCGACGAATGCATCGATTGCGGCGTCTGCGAGCCTGAATGCCCCGCCGAGGCGATCAAGCCGGACACCGAGCCGGGCTTGGAAAAGTGGCTGAAGCTGAACGCCGACTACGCGAAGAGCTGGCCCAACATCACGATCAAGCGCGACGCCGAGCCGGATGCGAAGGAGCATGACGGCGAGGACGGAAAATTCGAGAAATACTTCTCCCCGGAGCCCGGCCAAGGCGACTGACCGCAAGGCTGCCGGGTTTCGAGCGTGGTTCGTGGTTCGTGGTTCGTGGTTCGAGACGGCGCTTCGCGCCTCCTCACCATGAGGTCAAACGGTAGCCGGCGGCCCTCGGTGTCATCCCGGGCGGCGTGAGCCGACCCGGGACCCAGGCTTGCGGGCATCGCGGAAGAAGCCTGGGTCCCGGCGCTCCGGCCGGGATGACACGAGCGGGTGGAACCGTGATTCCGTCGCTGCGAGCGGGAGCGAAGCCATCCAGCCGACGGTTGCCGGTTTACCACGATGGGGCGACGTAAGACCTTCGACGCGCGGCTCTGGATTGCCGCGTCGCTGCGCTCCTCGCAATGACGGAAGAGGGTGGCAGACGGCGGTCGGCGAGGGACCGCGTGGTTCGAGACGGCGCTTCGCGCCTCCTCACCATGAGGGCTTATCAGGATTGCCGGCGACCCTTGGTGTCATCCCGGGCGGCGTGAGCCGACCCGGGACCCAGGCTTGCGGGCATTGTGGAACAAGACCGGGTCCCGGCGCTTCGGCCGGGATGACACGCGGGAGCGATGCACGCCTCCAGACCCGCCCTCATCCTAAGGAATGGGCGAAGCGTGGTTCGAGACGGCGCTTCGCGCCTCCTCACCATGAGGTTTCCTGAAGGGCCTTCTCATCCTGCAGTTTCCCGAGTGCCCTCATCCTGAGGAGCGCGCCTGCGCGCGTCTCGAAGGACGGACGACACCGCAGCGGCCGAGCCATGTCGGGAGCGCAAATCGACCGGCATCGGGCGTCGTCATGCGCATTCCTTTTGAAATTTCAGATTTTTCTGTTATATTGGCCTTGTTCAGTCGAGTTTTCGCGCGGCCCGACGTCCCTCCCATGCTTCACGGCATCGTATCCGGAGCTTTTTTCCGGGGGGACATTGCGTTCCACGATACGGCGATGCGGGTTCGCGCCACCGGATATGACTGAGCCTGCGGGTCGGGCGATCCTCGTGATCGCCCGTGTGTTTGTGTCGGCCGGGGTTCAGCCTGCGGCCGGAAGGGCGGAGAGCACGAGCATTATGACGACCACGAAGAAGACGACCACGCGTCAGGGCTTCAAGATGGGCGAATACGTCGTCTATCCCGCACACGGCGTGGGACAGATCGTTGCCATCGAAGAGCAGGAGGTCGCCGGTTTCAAGTTGGAGCTGTTCGTCATCGCCTTCGAGAAGGACAAGATGACGCTGCGCGTTCCGACCGCGAAGGCGCTGACCGTCGGCATGCGCAAGCTCGCCGAAGAGGCGATGGTGGAACGTGCGATGGAGACCATCGCCGGCCGTGCCCGCGTGAAGCGCACCATGTGGTCGCGCCGCGCGCAGGAATACGAGGCCAAGATCAATTCGGGCGACATTCTCTCGATCGCCGAAGTGGTACGCGACCTGCACCGCTCCGAAGCGCAGCCGGAACAGTCCTATTCCGAGCGGCAGCTGTATGAATCCGCGCTCGACCGCATGGTGCGCGAGATCGCGGCGGTCAACCGCGTGACCGAGCCGGAAGCCGCCAAGCTGATCGAGACGCAGCTCGCCAAGTCGCCCAAGCGCAACAAGGCGGCCGCCGCCGAAGCCGAGGCCGATCAGGACGTCGAAGAAGAGCAGGACGAAGCCGCGTAAGCGTCGCTTCCCGCCACGATTTGAAAGCCCGGCTTCGGCCGGGCTTTTTTTGTGCCCGCATCAATGCCGCCCTGCGGAGGTTTCGGGTGGAGCGCCGGCGCGCGGCGGGGTAAGGCGGGGGCATGAACGCCGCCCCGATGATGACTTCGCGCGATTGGACGAACCTGCTGCTGCTCTCGGTACTGTGGGGCGGCTCGTTTTTGTTCAACCGCCTTGCAGTGGCGGAAATTCCGCCGCTGACGCTGACGCTCGAGCGCGTCGCCCTGGCCTCCGCCGCGTTGTTCGCGATGCTGAAGATCACCGGCCGGGCGCTGCCCGCCGGCCGCGCGAGCTGGACCGCGTTTCTCGGCATGGGGCTGTTGAACAACGTCGTCCCCTTCACGCTCATCGCCTACGGGCAGACGACGCTCGGGGCGGGGCTCGCCTCCGTGCTGAACGCGACGACGCCGCTGTTCACGGTGCTGGTGGCGCACGGGCTGACGAGCGACGAGAAGATGACGCTGCCGAAGGTGGCCGGCGTGGTGCTCGGGGTGGCGGGCGTCGCCGTGCTGATCGGCCTCGACCGGGTGGGCTTCGGCACGCATCTGGCGGCGGAACTCGCCTGTCTCGGGGCGACCTTCTCCTACGCGCTGTCGAACATCTACGGACGGAGGTTCCGCCGCATGGGCGTGGACCCGATGCAGACGGCTTTCGGGCAGGTGACGGCCTCGTCGCTCGTATTGCTGCCGCTTTCGCTGCTGATCGACCGGCCTTGGGCGCTGCCCGTGCCGAGCGCCACGGCCTTGGCCTGCGTGGCGGGGCTGGGGCTGCTGTCGACGGCGGTGGCCTATCAGCTGTTCTTCCGCGTGCTGGCGAGCGCGGGCGCGACGGCCGTGTCGCTGGTGACGCTGATGATCCCGCCGACGGCCATCATGCTGGGTGTGGCGGTGCTGGGGGAGCGTTTGGAAGCGCACCAGATCGCCGGGGCGCTGCTGATCGCGCTCGGGCTGCTGACGGCGGACGGACGGGCCGGAGCGGCCCTGCGGCGGCTGCGGGCGGCCTAGCCGTTCGTGACGGGCCGGAAGCCGTCGCTCAGCCGGCGAAGGGCCGGAAGGCCGCGACGACCTTCTCGTAGACCGGGCGCTTGAACGGGATGATCAGCTCGGGCAGCCGCTCCATCTTCTCCCAACGCCAGGCGTCGAATTCCGGATGCGGCGCGCCGGCGGGCTCGTGGATGTCGATTTCGGAGTCGTCGCCCTCGAAGCGGAAGGCGAACCATTTTTGCGTCTGGCCGCGCCATTTGCCCTTCCACGCCTGTCGCGCCACGTCGTCGGGCAGGTCGTAGGCGAGCCATTCGGGCACTTCGTCCAGCAAAGCGACGCTGGTGACGTTGGTCTCCTCGCGCAATTCGCGCAGGGCCGCGGGCAGAGGCTCCTCGCCGGGATCGATGCCGCCCTGCGGCATCTGCCAGGAATGCGTGTCGTCGACATGTTCGGGGCCGGCTTCGACGACGCGGCGGCCGACGAAGACGAGGCCCGCGCGGTTGACGAGCATGACGCCGACGCAGGGACGGTAGGGCAACTCCGACACGGGCCGATCCGAAAGACGCTGATCCAAAAGACGCTCCCCGCGCCTCAGCGACGCGCCACCGCGCTCAGCGGCACCAGGACGATGCCCTTGGCCTCGAGCTTTTTGCTCCATGCGGCCAACCGGTCGATGGTCACCGGCAGCGCCGTCGCCGTGCCTACGGCGACGCCCTTCTTTTTGGCGATCGCTTCCAATTTGGCAAGCGCGGCGTCGATGGCGGCCGGGCGGTCCTCCGCGTCCAGCGACACGTCGGAGCGGGCGTTGCGCAGGCCGATGCTGCGCGCGATCGTCGGCGCGACGGAGCGGGTGGGCGGCGCGTCCTCGACGAACAGCAGGCCGCGCCCGGCGATGTCGGCGAGCAGCGGGGCCAATGCGGGCTCGTGCACAAGCATGCGCTCGCCCTTGTAGTTGATGACGCCCGCATAGCCGGTGAAGCGCGACATCGACCAATGCATGTTGTCCAGATTGGCGCTGGCGGCGGCCGAGGTGAGCAGCGTGCGCGGGCCCGGATCGGTCATCGGGTAGTCGAGGGGCTCCATCGGCAATTGCAGCCAGATCTCGCGGCCCTGCATGCGCAGACGGTCGGCGGCCGTATCGATGCCCTCGCCCATGGGCGCGAAGGCCAAGGTGACGTCGGCGGGCAGTTTGGCGGCGGCTTCGCGACCGACGGCGTCGTTGAGGCCCAGGCCGCCGACCACGATCGCGATGCGGGGACGGGTGTCGCTGCCGAGGGCGGCGGGGCGGGCATAGGCGTCGCCGGGGCGGGTGCCGTCGAGCGCGATGCGCGGCAGCAGGCCCCAGCGGCCGGTCTCGACGAGACCCGCCGACAGCAGGGCCGGCGTGCGCGCGGCGACGGCGCCGGTGATGTCGGACATGTTCGGGGGATAGCCCGCGCGGACGACGGGCGTATCGTCCTCGACCGGGGGCGCGAGATCGATGATCGGTTCGGGTTCGACGACGGCCGCGGTCTGGACCGGCGGTTCGGGCTTGCGCCACTGCAGCGCCGCTGCGGTGAACAGGGCCGCGCTGCACACGGTGACGACGATGCCGACGCGCCAGGCGCGGGACCGCTCGGGCTTGTTTTCGACGCCGGACGGCATGCCGAGGGGGCGGGAAAGATCGTCGAGCGCGGTACGCATCAAGGCCCTCTTGGGACGGAGTCGGACCGGTACGCACCACTTATAGGCCGGCAAATCACGATGCGATCTTTGACCGCGCATGGTTAACAAACCGGTAACGGCAACCGGCGGAGGGCGTGCGGGCGCGGAACCGCGACTGCCGAGATGCAAAATGCCCGGCGCGGGCCGGGCATTTCGTATCGCGTTCGAGCCGATGCGGCGTCAGTTCGCCTTGTTGGCAGCCTTGGCTTCGGCGGCGTTCACTTTGCCGCGCAGCAGGTCGTAGGCGTAGATCAGCTGCTTGTCGTTCTTCGGGTCCGGCGGGACATAGGCGGAGGAACCGCCGCGCTCGTCTTCGCCGTTCTTGAGATGGCCGCGCAGCGCCGCCTCGCCCTTGGTCTCGTCCTTGCCCTTGAGCTCGGCGGGGACGTCCGGCAGCACCTGGATGTCCGGCTCGATGCCCTTGGCCTGAATCGAGCGGCCGGCGGGGGTGTAGTAGCGGGCTGTGGTGATGCGCAGCGCGCCGTTGCCGCCGAGCGGAACGATGGTCTGCACCGAGCCCTTGCCGAAGGAACGCGTGCCGATGACGGTGGCGCGCTTGTGGTCCTGCAGCGCGCCCGCGACGATTTCCGACGCGGAGGCGGAGCCGCCGTTGATGACGACGACGACCGGCTTGCCCTTGCTGAGATCGCCCGCACGCGCCGCATAGCGCTGCGCCTCGTCGGCGTTGCGGCCGCGGGTGGAGACGATTTCGCCGCGCTCGAGGAACGCGTCCGACACCGAGATGGCCTGATCCAGCAAGCCGCCGGGATTGTTGCGCAGGTCGAGCACGAAGCCCTTGAGCTTGTCGGCCGGGATCTCCTTCGAGAGCTGGTCGATGGCGGTCTTCAGGTTCTCGAAGGTCTGCTCGTTGAACTGGGTGATGCGGATGTAGCCGACGTCTTCCTCGTTGCGGAAGCGCACCGCGCGGATGCGGATGGTGTCGCGCACGAGCGTGATGTCGACCGTGTCCGACACGCCCTTGCGGGCGATCTTGAGGCGGACGGAGGAGTTGACCGGGCCGCGCATCTTCTCGACGGCCTGATTGAGGCTGAGGCCCTGCACGTTCTCGTCGTCGATCTGGACGATCACGTCGCCGGCCATGACGCCGCCGCGCGCCGCGGGCGTGTCGTCGATGGGGGTGACGACCTTCACGAGGCCCTCTTCCATGGTGACCTCTATTCCGAGGCCGCCGAACTCCCCGCGCGTCTGCACCTGCATGTCGCGGAAGCTCTTGGTGTCCATGTAGCTCGAATGCGGATCGAGGCTCTGCAACATGCCGTTGATGGCCGCCTCGATCAGCTTCGCGTCGTCGGGCTTCTCGACGTAGTCGGTGCGGATCTTCTCGAAGACGTCGCCGAACAGGTTGAGCTGGCGATAGAGGTCGCCCGGGGCCGCCGTCGCCTTGGCGAACAAGGCGGGCGCCGACACCATCGTCGCGGCGCTCGCTCCGAGGGCGACGCCGAACAGGAGAACCGAGAGCTTACGCATCATCCACGAACTTTCTCGTTCAGCGAGGACGCCCACCAGGGCGAGGGATCGATCGAAGTCCCGTCTTTGCGGAACTCGACGTAAAGAACAGGTTGAGATGCATCCGCGCCGGCCGATGCGATCGCCGCCTTTGCGGTATCGCCCATCTGCGCGACGGGCTCGCCCGCAACCACGAACTGCCCGACGGACACGTTGATCCGATCCATCCCGGCAAGCAAGATATAGTAGCCGCCTCCGGCATTCACGATCAAGAGTTGACCGTAGGTGCGGAACGGCCCTGCAAAGGCCACCCACCCGTCCGCAGGCGACGCGACGACGGCCCCGGCGCGGGTGCCGAGCGCGACACCGCGCTGCGTGCCGCCGACGCCGTCGGGCGCGTTGTAGCCGCGCAGCAATGCGCCGGACACGGGCATGGGCAGCGAACCCTTCAATTCGGCGAAGGCGGCGCGCGGCGCGAGCTTGGCGGGATCCTTGCCCGAGAGCGCGGCGATTCGGTCCCTCAACTGCACGATGCGCGGGTCGTTCCGGGCCGCCTGCTCTTCCGCCAGCGCGCGGCTCTTGAGCTGTTCGTCGCCTTCGAGACGCCCGAGCAGGTCGCGGAGCGACTGCGCCCGCCCCGCCAGCGCGACGCCGCGCTGCTGTTCCTCGGCGAATCCCGCCTCGCGCTTGGCGATCTCCTGACGGCGTGCGTCGACCAGCAAGGCCAGCTCGCTGCGGTCCTTCGCCAGCGACGCCAAGTCGCGGGCCAGCGCTTCCTTCTCGCCGGTGGCGAGGGTGCGCAGGCGGATCAGTTCGCCGAGATCGCCGGCGAGCGCCTCGATCTCGGTTTTCAGCTCGGGGAGCACCGCGCCCAGCAGGATCGAGCTCCGCACCGCGTCGAGCATGTCTTCGGGACGCACCAGCAATGCCGGCGGCGGGCGGCGACCCATGCGCTGCAAGGAGCCGAGCACTTCGGCGATCAGGCCGCGCCGGGTCTCCAGCGAACGGCGGATGGCGTTTTCCGTTTGGGCCAGCGTGCCGAGACGCGTCTCGATGCCCCGCACGCGCGTTTCGGTCGCCTGCACGCGGCCGGTGACCTCCACCAAGCGCTCGCCGAGCTTGGCGCGGTCGTTTTTCAGCATGTCGATTTCGGCCTTGAGCCGCGCGCGCGCCTGCTCGCCGCTCACCAGTTCCTGCTCGACCGCATCGAGCTCCATCTGCCGGGCGGTCTTTTCCGGCGCGGTGGCCGGCGCGGCGGTTTGCGCGCGCAGAGGCGCGGGCGCGCCCGCGACGGCCGTAAAGACGGTCCAAGACAGGAGGGAGAGGAAGAGGAAGCGTCCGAAACGCATCGACGAGGGCATCCCGATTCGGTTCACGCCCGATGATACGGGTGCCCGGCGATGATGGACATCGCGCGGTAAATTTGTTCGGCGATCAGCAGCCGCACGATCTGATGCGGCAAGGTCATCGCCCCGAAGGACAGCGACGCGTCGGCGCGCGCACGCAAGGCCGGATCGAGTCCGTCCGCTCCGCCGATGACGAAGGACGCGGCCCGGTCGCCCGCATCGCGCCATTTGCGCAGCATGTCCGCGAACGCCTCGCTGGAAGGGGATGCGGCGCGTTCGTCCAAGACGACGAGCCGCGTCGTGCCCAGTTTCTCGACGAAGCCGCGGGCCTCTTCGGCCTTGCGGTCCTCGGGGCGCGTGGCCCGGCTTTCAGCGAATTCGACGATGTCGGGACCGCTGAAGCCCAGCGCGCGACCGGACGCCCGCGCCCTGTCGACATAGCGCGCGATGATCTCGCGTTCCGGTCCGTCCTTGACCCGTCCGACGGCCAGGACGGCGATGCGCATCCGCGACCCGCGTCAGGACGCGGCGCGCTCGCCCGGCCTGTCCCCGCTCCACATCTTTTCGAGATTGTAGAACTGGCGGACTTCCGGACGGAACACGTGCAGGATCACGTCTCCGGCATCGATGAGAACCCAGTCGCAATGCGGCTGGCCTTCGATGCGGACGTCCTTGCGGCCTTCGGTCTTGAGCATTTCGATCACGCGGTCCGCGATGGACCCGACGTGACGGTTGGAGCGGCCCGACGTCACGATCATCGCGTCGGCGAGCGCGGTTTTGCCGGTGAGGTCGATCACCACCGTTTCCTCGGCCTTTGCGTCGTCCAGTGCGGCAAGAATGGCGGCCATGGGGTCGCCGTGGGCCGGCTGCGTTCCGGTCGCGGCGTGGGATGCCGTCTCGGCAGTCCCTTCGAGGTGAGCCCGTGTCAGTGTCTGATCCTCATGTTCATGCGCTCATGCGCACGCCTCAATATCACGGATCGAACGCGGTTTTTCAATGACGCGCTGCTAAATCGGCACGAATGCGGGTCGACGACATCGTCGAACGGGGTCCGTGGAAGAAAGCCCAGGCCGGCGGAGCGGCTTGCGGCAGCGCGCGGCCGGCCGTTTCCGGCTTCCGGGCGGAGGCGAAACGGAGGGCCGCACGGGAGGTCGCGGTCTTCAAGGTGGACCCCGGACGGTCGAAGACGGCGACCGGCATCAGGCCGAAGATGTCGCTCCAGCGCTTCCACCGGTGAAAGCCCGGGAGATTGTCGGAGCCCATGAGCCAGACGAAGCGCACGCCGGGGCAGCGGCGCTGCAAGAGCGCGAGCGTTTGCCGCGTGTAGCGCGTGCCGAACCCCTCCTCCGCCGTCGTGACGCGGATGCGCGGATGCGCGGCGACCTGCCGGGCCTTGGCGGCGCGGGCGGCGGCGGGGGCGAGACCCTTGGTGTTCTTCAGCGGATTGCCGGGCGTGACCAGCCACCACACGGAGTCGAGACCGAGCCGGCGCAGCGCCGCGAGCGAAATCATGCGATGCGCGGCATGGGCGGGATCGAAGCTGCCGCCGAGCAGGCCGATGCGCATGCCCCGCCCGTGCGGCGGCAGCGGCGGGCTCGGCCGCGGCATTCGATCGCGTCGCCCCAGCATCAGGGCCGCGTCTGGCCGGCGCCGCGCACGCGGTATTTGAAGGACGTCAGCTGCTCGACGCCGACCGGGCCGCGCGCATGCATGCGCCCCGTGGCGATGCCGATCTCGGCCCCGAAGCCGAACTCCCCGCCGTCCGCGAACTGCGTCGAGGCGTTGTGCAGCACGATGGCGCTGTCGACTTCGTTCAGGAAGCGCTCGGCCGTCGCCGCATCCGCCGTGACGATGGAGTCGGTATGATGCGAGCCGTGGCGCTCGATGTGGTCGACGGCCTCGGCGATGCCGTCGACGACGCGGCAGGCGATGATCGCGTCGAGATATTCGGTGGTCCAATCCTCCGGCGTCGCGGCCGTGACCCTCGGATCGGCGGCGCGGGTCTCGGCGTCGCCTCGCACCGCGCAGCCCGCATCGAGCAGCATGGTGACGAGCGGAGCGAGGTGCGTGGCGGCGCAGGCGCGGTCGACCAGCAGCGTTTCGGCCGAACCGCAGACGCCGGTGCGGCGCAGCTTGGCGTTGAGCACGATGGCCTTGGCCATGTCGAGATCGGCGGCGCGGTCGACATAGACGTGGCAGAGGCCCTCGAGATGGGCGAAGACCGGCACGCGGGCCTCCGCCTGTACGCGGGCGACGAGGCTTTTGCCGCCGCGCGGCACGATGACGTCCACCGCTCCGTCGAGACCCGTCAGCATCATGCCCACCGCCGCGCGGTCGCGCGTGGGGACGAGTTGGATCGCGTCCTCCGACAATCCGGCGCTGCGCAGACCTTCGCGCAAGGCGGCGGCGATTTCGACCGACGTGCGGAAACTCTCGGAACCGGCGCGCAGAATGGCGGCGTTGCCGCTTTTGAGGCACAGCGCGCCCGCATCCGCCGTGACGTTGGGGCGGCTTTCGAAGATGACGCCGATGACGCCCAGCGGCGTGGCAACGCGCTCGAAGACGAGGCCGTTGGGCCGGGTCCAGGTCGCGAGCACGCGGCCGACGGGATCGGGCAGGTCGGCCACGTCCTGCAAGGCGACGGCGACGGCCTCGAGGCGTTTCGGATCGAGCTTCAACCGGTCGATGAAGGAGCCCGCGGTGCCGCGCGCCACGGCCTCCGCCACATCCGTCGCATTGGCGGCGAGAATGGTCGCCGCGCGGGCGCGCAAGGCGGCGGCGGCGGCATGCAGGGCGGCGGTCTTGGCCTGCGGCGGCGCGAGCGCGAGCGCACGGGCGGCCGCGCGCGCGCGCCGTCCGATGTCGAGCATCAGCGAATCGAGATCGTCGCCCTCGGCGACGGCCCGCAAACCTTCGGCCATCGTTCTTCTCCCGGACGCATGGAGCGCCCGTCTCTTCTTAGCCCGTCGCGGCGGATGGGAGAAGGTGGTCCTTCGAGACGCGGGCTTCGCCCGCTCCTCAGGATGAGGGGTGGTTTTGATGACGGGCCCTCATGGTGAGGAGGCGCGGGGCGCCGTCTCGAACCATCCGGAGCCACGCGAAGCCCCCCTCGTCCTTCGAGACGCGGGCTTCGCCCGCTCCTCAGGATGAGGGGTGGTGGGTGGGGGCTTCGCCGCTCCTCCCCGATGTCATCCCGGGCGGCGGATGCCGACCCGGGACCTAGACTTGCAGGCAACGTGGAACAAGGCTGGGTCCCGGCTCTACGCTTCGCTTCGGCCGGGATGACAATCGAGGCTTCGGCCGGGATGACAATTGGAGGCTTCGGCCGGGACAGCAATCGAGGTTGTGCAATCGCATTCCCGAAAGTCCGTCTCGAACCACGCGGCGCCTTATTCCGCGCCGAGGGCCATGTCGTCGCGGTGGACCATTTCGGCGCGGCCGGAATAGCCGAGCAGGGCGGCGATGTCCTTGGAGGAGCGGCCGGCGATCATCGCGGCGTCGGCGGCGTCGTAGGCGATCAGGCCGCGGCCGATTTCGCCGCCGTCGGGCGCGCGCAGCACCACGGCGTCGCCGCGCTCGAAGCCGCCTTCCACGCGGATGACGCCCGCGGGCAGCAGGCTCTTGCCGGTGCGGATCGCCTTCGCCGCGCCGTCGTCGAGATGCAGCACGCCCTTGGGCTCGACCGCGCCGGCGATCCAGGTTTTGCGGGCCGAGACGGGGTTGGAGCCGGTGAGGAACCAGGTGCAGGGCCCGCCTTCGGCGATGCGGCGCAGGGGGTTCGGCACGCGGCCGTCGGCGATGACCATATGCGTGCCGCCGACCGTGGCGATCTTGGCGGCTTCGATCTTGGTGCGCATGCCGCCGCGCGACAATTCGGAGGCCGCGCCGCCGGCCATCGACTCGATGTCGGCCGTGATGCGCGGCACCACGGGGATGAGCTTCGCGGACGGGTTCTCGTGGGGCGGAGCGGTGTAGAGGCCGTCGATGTCCGACAGCAGCACCAAGAGATCCGCGCCGGCCATGGTGGCGACGCGGGCGGCGAGCCTGTCATTGTCGCCGTAGCGGATTTCGGTGGTGGCCACCGTGTCGTTTTCGTTGACGACGGGCACGGCCCGCAGATCCATGAGCCGACCGAGCGTGGCGCGGGCGTTGAGGTAGCGCCGGCGCTCCTCCGTGTCCCACAGCGTCACGAGGATTTGCCCGGCGATCATTCCGCGGCGGCCAAGGACGTCGGCCCAGGCCTGCGCCAGCGCGATCTGCCCCACGGCGGCGGCGGCCTGGCTCTCTTCAAGCTTCAGCGCGCCGCGCGGCAGCTTGAGCACGGTGCGGCCCATCGCGATGGCCCCGGAAGACACCACGAGAACGTCGACGCCGCGCGCATGCAGCGCGGAGATGTCGTCGGCCAGCGCGGCGAGCCATTCATGCCGCAGTTCGCCCTTCGCGCCGTCGACCAGAAGCGACGAGCCGACCTTGACGACGACGCGCTTGAACCGGTCGAGCGACGGCGCGGTCACGGATGCCAGCCCTCGGGATCGACCGGCGCGTTCTGCTCGGCCTCCTCGGCGCGCGACTCGTCGATGACCTTCAACAGCGCCCGCAACACGGCCTCGACGCCCTGCCGGGAGGCGGAGGAGAGCACCAGCGGAGTGCGGCCGCAGGCGCGCTTGAGCCTCTTCTTCTGCTCGTCGAGCGCCTCGGGGGTGAGCGCGTCGGCCTTCGACAGCGCCACGATCTCCGGCTTCTCGTCGAGCCCGTGGCCGTAGGCCTCGATCTCGCCGCGCACGGTCTTGTAGGTCTTGCCGGCATGCTCCGTCGTCGCGTCGACCAGATGCAGCAGCACGCGGCAGCGTTCGACATGGCCAAGGAACCGGTCGCCGAGGCCGTGGCCCTCATGCGCGCCTTCGATCAGGCCGGGGATGTCGGCGAGCACGAATTCGCGCTCGTCGACGCTGACCACGCCCAAGCCCGGATGCAGCGTCGTAAACGGGTAATCCGCGATCTTTGGACGCGCGGAGCTGGTCGCCGCGAGGAAGGTGGACTTGCCCGCATTCGGCAGCCCCACGAGGCCCGCATCGGCGATGAGCTTGAGCCGCAGCCGCACCCAACGCTCCGTGCCCTCCTGCCCGGGATTGGCCCGGCGCGGCGCGCGGTTGGTCGATGTGGTGAAATAGGCGTTGCCGAAGCCGCCGTTGCCGCCCTTTGCGAGCAACACGCGCTGGCCGATCTCCGTGAGATCGGCGATCAGCGTCTCGCCGTCCTCGTCGAGGATCTGCGTGCCCTTCGGCACCTTGAGCAGCGCATCCGCGCCCTTGCCGCCGGCGCGGTTGCGGCCCATGCCGTGCATGCCGGACTTGGCCTTGAAATGCTGCTGATAGCGATAATCGATGAGCGTGTTCAGCCCCTCGACGCACTCCACCCACACGTCGCCGCCCCGGCCGCCGTCGCCGCCGTCGGGCCCGCCGAATTCGATGAACTTTTCACGCCGGAACGAGACGCATCCCGCGCCCCCGTTGCCGGAGCGGATATAGACCTTGGCTTCATCGAGAAACTTCATGCGCACTCCCTAACGGAGCGCGCGGCGCGGGGCAATGACGCGGTGCTTCACCGCGGGCGGCGGATGGTGAGATCGACCTCGCCGACGGTGAAGAACCACCAGCCGACCGTGGCCGTGTTGCGCACCGTACGCGCGTCCGTCTTGATCAGCACGTCGTCGAAGGACACGTCGAAGGCCGAGCCGCCCTTGGTGCGTACCGTCGCCTTGTAGGCGAGCCGCACGGCGTCGCCTTCCTGCACGACGGAAGCCTGCCCGATCACGTCCTCGCGCGTGCCGACGTAGCGCCCCTCGCCGGTGCGGGTGAAGCGCCAGGTCTTGCGGTCCTTCTCGCCGTCGGAGAACACGAAATCCTCGACCAGCGTGAGCGTCTGCGTCCTGCGGTCCCACGTGCCGCGCATCGTCACCTTCAGCCCGCGCACGGACCCGTCGACGGTGCTGCGGAAGAACCCGTCCGCCGTCAGCGGGCCGCGGAAAAATTCCTCGAGCACGAGCTTGCCCGGGGGCGTCGTCGCCTTGGGCGCGGGAGCGGCGAGGGCCGGCGCGGAAATCAGAGCGAGCGCGGCGATCAGCAAGGTCCGGAAACGGCGTCGGAAGAGGTTCATGCGGCACCCGTTGCGCGAGGGAGAGACCTACTCCCTACGCGCCCGGGACCCCGCCGGACCATGCCGCCGGTTGCGCGCCGGCCTCAGCTTTGCGCGTGAAGACCCTCGAAACGCCGGCGCGCGGTCTTGTCGGCCACCGTCCAGTCGTCTCTGTCGAGCCGGAAGCTCTCGAACGGCACCGCCGCGCAGGCCGGGAACGCGGCCTTGCCTTCCGGATCGGAGACGAAGCCGTGCTTTTCCAGCACTCGCCGGGAGGCGGCGTTGCGCGTCTGCACGGCCGCGAGGGCGGCGGGAGCATCCGAGAGGGTGAAGGTGGCGCGCAGCATCGCATCGAGCGCCTCGGTCGCGAGGCCGCGCCCGTGGAACGGCTTGCCGAGCCAATAGGAGACGACCGCCTCGCCGTCCGGGCCCGGCTCGGCTGCGACGACGCCGATCAACTCGCCGGGCTTGCCCTTCAACGCGACGGCGAGCACGAGCCCCTCGCCCGTCGCATTGGCCTGCCGCGCGCGGAAGACGAAGCCGTCGGCATCGTCCGATGCATAGGGATGCGGCAGCCGGGCCGTCATTTCGGCCACGGACTTGTCTCCGGCGAGCCGCACGAGCGCGGGCGCATCGGCCGCACGCGGCCAGCGCAGCCAGAGCCGCTGCGTTTCGAGCATGAAGACGTCGTCGCGCGTAATGTCCGCAAACATGACCGACCTCCGAAAATTCGGTCCGATCCATAACCGCGGATCATGACCGTGAAACGACGAAAGGGAAAAGCGGTCTCCCGCTTTTCCCTTTCACCCCTTGCGGGGATCTCGGAGGCCGTCTCGATCGAGAAGGGCGTCCGCCGGGTCCAGAGGGAGCCGGCGGGGACCTTGATCGATCCTCGCCGTTATTCGGCAGCCTCGGCCATTCGTACGGATACGAAGACCTTGCCGGCCGTTTTCGTCTTGTATTCCACCGTGCCCTGCTGAAGGGCGAAGAGGGTGTGGTCCTTGCCGACGCCGACATTCGCGCCCGCAGCCATGCGGGTGCCGCGCTGACGCACGATGATGTTGCCGGGGATCACGCGCTCGCCGCCGAACTTCTTGACGCCGAGGCGGCGGCCGTCGGAATCGCGGCCGTTGCGGGAGGAACCGCCTGCCTTTTTATGAGCCATTGTCGTGCTCCGTCATGTCGATGGGCATCATGCCCGAAAAGCGAAAAGGGTTGTGTGCGTCTTTCGAAGCCGCGCCTCAGGCGGCGGCTTCGTCGGCGGCTTCGGCCTTGGGAGCCTTGGCCTTCGCGGCCTTCTTCGGCTTGGCCGTGCCGGCCGTGCCGTTGAGGGCGGTGATGCGCACGACGGTCAATTCCTGACGGTGACCCTTCTTGCGCTTCGAATTCTGGCGGCGACGCTTGACGAAATGGATCGTCTTGGCGCTGCGGGTCTGCTCGACCACTTCGCCCGACACGACGACGCCGGGGAGCATCGGCGCTCCGACCTGCGTTCCCGCCGCGTCGACGAGCATGAGCACCTGATCGAACGTGACCGCCGAGCCGGCTTCGCCGGGGATCTTCTCGATGGTGATCACGTCTTCGGCGGCAACCTTGTACTGCTTGCCGCCGGTTTTGATGACTGCGAACATCTTGTCCTCGTGTTCAACCCGGACTGACCGTCGCAAGCGCAAGGATGCGAACGACGGACGACCGGCTTTTTTGCAGTGAAACCGGAATGTCGGACGCCCGAGACGGGCGCACGACGACGAACCGCGCGGACGTTGCCGAGCGGAGCGGGTTCCCTACACGCCGGCCGCCCGCCCGTCAACGCGAAAACCCGCCGAAAACCCACGCTTCGCCGCCCCGCAACCGCCGGACAGGCGCGCAACGCCTGACGGCCGATCCCGCCGCACGACGGACCCGGTCCGAGCGGCAGCCGCAAAGTCCGCCGCCGGAAGACCCGCATGGCTTCCCTGAAGGCCGCTGCATGAAAGCGCCTCGCCTGAACGGCCCTCGGCGGACGCCGCTCCCCTGCATGCCGCCGCACCGAAGCCGGCTTGCCCGGACACCGCTTGCCCGCCCCGCCCCTGCATGCTATTGCGCGCCCCGCAACCACGGTCGACGTCGCGAACGCCGGTCCCTCTGCGGAGAGGTGGCAGAGTGGTTGAATGCACCGCACTCGAAATGCGGCATAGGGGCAACCCTATCGGGAGTTCGAATCTCCCCCTCTCCGCCAATCAACCGCGCGACTACGGGCCGCGTGTCTTTCGGAAGTCCTGACTGCCGGCATTCGGATCGCGTCCTGCGCTCGGGCTCTCAGTCGTCGGCCCAGTGGCGCGTGAGGTTGGCGACCGACTTCGAGAGAAGATCGAACTCCGCGGTCTTTCCGTCCCGCTCGAAGATCGCCCGCCGGGCGCGGTCCAGATCGAAGAGGATCTCGCGCTGCCCTGGATCGCGGACATGGCTCCGTGCCCATCCTGCCGCGACCAGCCGTTCGCCCGACCGGACGGGAGCCACGCGGTGGAGCGTCGTCGACGGGTAGAGGAACAACCCGCCCGCCGGCAGCTTCACGGCATCCTCCCCGGCGGCGGTTTCCATCACGAGCTCGCCGCCCTCATACGTGTCGGGGTCGGAGAGGAAGAGCGTGAACGAAACGTCCGTCCGCATGCCGTTCATGATCGGGTCGTCGACATGGGAGCCGTAGGCCTGTTCGGAGACGTAGCGGCTCAAGAGGAGCGGAGTCATGGCTTTCGGCCGTACCGCCGCGGCGAAGACCTCGTGCGACGAAATCCGCTTTTCCAACCAGTCGCGAAGACGATCGGCCGCATCGCCGGGTTTCGCCTGCGTGTTGTTCTTGACGAGGCGCGCGTTCCAACCTGCCGTCCTGCGACCGTCCTCAAAGGCAAGCGCCTCTATACGATCACGAACCTCCCTTACCTCATCGCTCGTCAGCAAATTTTCGATTGCGATTTGCATGTCGTTGCTCCGATCCGGCCCGTTCTGGTCCGGCTATAGTCTTTATCCGACGGCCAAGATACTGGCGAAATGAGCCGGACGGAATTTGGAATTGCGTGGGGTCGCTTTCGTGCTCTTTTGATTCATTCCAATCTTCGATCTCTACATTGACGATTTCGCGCCGAATGCTTTAGGAGGGCCTCGTCGAAACGACACGCGGCCTTGAACCGCGCAGGAGGATTGAATGAAGACGTCCCGCCGTACATGGCTCGGCCTCGGGGCCGCCATTCTCATCGATGCCGCGGCCTCCAAGGTGATCGCCGCGGACGCGCACAAGCATGCGGCCGCACCCGCCAAGCCGGTTCCGGGATCGGGCGGCGAAGGCGGCGAGGTCGGAGGCGAACGCGGCGGCGCGAAGGCCGAATTGAAGCCCTCGCTGCGGTTCGCACGGGCCATAGCCTTCATTCGCGGGCACCTGCTCGTGGGCGACGAACTCATCCGGCAGGGCCAATGGAACGCGGCGCTTCCGCATTTCCTGCATCCGCTCGAGGAAATCTACGGCGGCATCGCGGGCGACCTCGCGACCTACGGCGTCCGCCCCTTCGAATCCGCCCTGCGCGCACTGGTGCAGACGGTCCGCGCGCGCAAGCTGGAAGCCTATGACGGAGCGCGCGCGCTCGTCGCCGAACGGCTCGCGACGGCGGATGCGGGCCTCGCCAAGGTCGAACCCGACCGCGTCCCCTTCACCGTGGCGGTCGCCCTCGAAGTGCTGAAGCAGGCGACGGAGGAATATCGCGAGGCCGTCGAGCGCGGTCGGATCGCCAAGGCGGTCGAATATCAGGACGCGCGCGGCTTCGTATGGCACGCGGAGGCTTTGATCGAGAGCGTCTCGACCGAACTCGCCGCCAAAGACGCCGAAGCCTTGGCCAAGACGCGGACCGCGCTGACGACGCTGAAGGCAGCTTGGCCGACTGCGGTACCGCCCAAGAAGCTCGTGAAGGACGTTTCCGCAGTCATGGGGGACGTGGCGCGTGTCGAGCTCTACGCCGGCAACTTCCTCTGACGGCGGCGCGGGCGTGAGGGGGCGTCGCATGCGGGCCGCGCTCGTCGCGGGCTGCGCCGCGGCGCTCCTCATGGTCGGCTTCGGCGCGGGGCACGCACCGGCGGGCGACGGCTTGGAGGTCCTCCGGTCCGCCTTCGTGCGACCGGACGCGGTCCCCTTTCCGGCGGACGTTCCTTGGTCCGCCGCCAAGGAGACATTGGGAAGGACGCTGTTCTTCGATCCTGCATTGTCGAAGAACGGCAAGGTTTCCTGCGCGTCGTGCCACGATCCCGCGCTCGGCTTCACCGACGGCGTCCGTTTCGGACGCGGCGTGGCCGGCACGCCGCTCGCCCGCCACACGCCCGCGCTCTGGAATCTGGCGTGGGAGGAGCGTTTCTTCTGGGACGGCCGCGCCGCGTCGCTCGAGGAGCAGGCGGTCGGCCCGATGCAGCATCCCTCCGAGATGGGGGCGGATCTCGACGAGGTCGTTGCCCGGCTTGCCCGGGTTCCCGCCTATCGCCGGCTGTTCAAGGCCGCCCGCCCGTCCGATCCCGAACCGAGCCGTCGCGCCTTGGTGGAAGCCTTGGCGACCTATGAGCGGATGCTGGTCTCGCCGCGCACCCGTTTCGACCGCTGGGTCGCCGGCGACGACGGGGCCCTGAACGCGCGTGAAATCGCGGGTCTGAAGCTTTTTTCCGGCCCTGCGGGCTGCATGAACTGCCATTCCGGTTGGGCCTTCACCGATCGGGCGTTCCACGACATCGGCCTGCCCGGGTCGAACGACCGCGGCCGCGGCGGCGTCATCGGGCTTGCGGCGGCCGACTACGCGTTCAAGACCCCCGGCCTGCGCGAACTCGCCTGGACGGCGCCCTATATGCATGACGGTTCGAAGCCGACGCTCGAAGCCGCCGTTCGGCATTACGCCGGCCCTCGGGCCGACAGACCCTCCGTCTCTCCCGATCTTCCTCGGATCGCGCTGGACGACGAGGCCGTCGACGCGTTGGTCGCATTTCTGCTCACGCTTTCGAGCGACTCCCCGCCCGTGCCGGAGCGCCTCGGCGTCGCCTTGCTCGCGGCCGATGCGCCGCCTCCGGTCGGAACCCGGACGATCTCGCAAAAGGACAAGGCGTTCACCCCCTCCCATGTGTCGCTGAAGGCGGGTGAGACCCTGACGATCGTCAACGACGACGTCCGCATCCACAATGTCCGCTCCGACGGGGACGCGCCCGTGGACACCGGCGCGCAGGACCCCGGTGCGAGCATCACCCTCGCCTTCCCCCGCAAGGGACGGCAGAGCTTTCATTGCGGCATTCACCCCGGCATGAAGCTGGACGTCCTCGTCCGCTGACGGACACGCGCGCGCCGCCGTTCCCGGCCGGGCGGCGATTTATGCCGCGCCGCCGTTCCTCCCGCTTGACTCTTCGCCTCCGGAAATGGAACAAAAAGAGAACGAATTTGTCGGACGTCGAGGAAGCGGTTTTGCGATGCGTATGTCTCCCGCCTTGGACAGGCTGCGCGTCGAGATCCGGCGGATCGAGGCCGGAGAGCGGCGCGAGGCCGGGGTTTTGCCGTTCGGCGTCGAGGCGATCGACCGGGTTCTGCCGGGCGGGGGGCTCGCGCTCGGGGCGCTGCACGAGGTGACGGAGGGCGGGACGGGGGCGCTCGACGGGGCGGCCGCCGCGCTGTTTGCGGCGGGCATCGCCGCGCGCACCAAGGGCAAGGTGCTGTGGTGCATCACGCGGCAGGATCTGTTCGCGCAGGCCCTGGCGCAGGCGGGGCTCGATCCGGCGCGCGTCATCTTCGCGGAGGCCGGGGACGAAAAGGGCGTGCTCGCCTGCATCGAGGAGGGGCTGCGCCACGGCGGGCTCGGGGCCGCGGTGGCGGAGACGGCGCGGATGCCGCTCGCCGCATCGCGACGGCTGCAATTGGCGGCGGAAAGCTCCGGCACCGTCGGCCTCGTCCTGCGACGGCGACGACGGTCTACGGATGCGGCGGATACGGGCCCGCCGAGCGCGGCCGCAACGCGTTGGCGCATCACCGCGCTGCCGTCTTCGCCCTTGCCGGTTCCCGGCAATTCTTTTTCATCCTTGCCCGTTCCGGGCATCGGGCGATCGCGATGGCATGTGGAACTGATGCGGTGCCGAGGGGGCGAAGGCGCCGATTTCGAAGTGGAAGCGTGTGATGCCCAGGGTCGTCTCGCTGTACCTTCCGAACTGGCCGACCGACAGGCTGAGGCGGGCCGCGGCCAAATCCGCGACCTCCCCATTCGCGTCGCCTGAAGGCCCGCTCGTCCTGATCGGGCATGACGGCCGCCGGCGGGCGGTGGTCGCCCTCGATGCGGCGGCCGCGGCGGCGGGGCTGCGCATCGGCATGCCGGCGGCGCAGGCGCAGGCGACCGTCCCGGGTCTCGCGCTGCGGCCGGCGGAACCGCAAGCCGATGCCGAAGCCTTGGAGCGGCTCGCCGTCCGTGCCCTGCGTTATTCGCCCCTCGTCGCCGTCGATGCATCCGGCGGCCTGCCTGCCGACGGTCTGGTGCTCGAAACCACGGGGGCGGCGCATCTGCACGGCGGGGAGGAGGCGATGCTGGCCGACATGGTCGCGCGTCTCGCGCGCATCGGCATC
Organism: Hyphomicrobiales bacterium; assembly: GCA_027489535.1. Taxonomy (GTDB): domain Bacteria; phylum Pseudomonadota; class Alphaproteobacteria; order Rhizobiales; family Beijerinckiaceae; genus JAIXZO01. Next base: position 273,343 of record JAIXZO010000001.1, on the reverse strand, counting down.
ACGGCCCGCGCGGCGGCGGCCGATCATCTCGGCGCGGCACATGCCTTCGCGCGCCGTTGCGCGCGACCCACGCTCGTCGTCGCGCCGGGCGAAAGCCGCGCCTTGCTGGAAGCCTTGCCTCTCGCCGCCCTGCGCCTGCCGGCCGGGATGCCGGCGGCATTGCATCGGCTCGGCTTCGAGACCATAGGCGATCTCGCCCGGCGTCCGCGTGCGCCGCTGATCCTGCGTTTCGGGCCGGAACTCGGCCGCAGGCTGGATCAAGCCTTCGGCCATGTGCCCGAACCGTTCGAGCCGGTGCGCCCGGTCGATCTCGTGGAGGTGAAGCAAGGCTTCATGGAACCCATCGGCGCGCCGGAAACATTGGCGCGCTACACCGAAAAGCTCACTCTGGCGCTCTGCGCCGCGCTCGAAGCCAAGGGCCTCGGGGCGCGACGGCTCGATCTGCTGTTTCATCGCGTGGACGACCGCATCGAGGCCGTGCGCATCGGCACCGCGACCCCGCAACGCGATCCCGCCCGCCTGACGCGGCTGCTCTGCGCCAAGCTCGAAACCGTCGCGCCCGGCTTCGGCATCGAGGAGATGCGGCTGGCCGCCACGCTGGCCGAGCCGCTCGCAAACCGGCAATCCGTCTCCTCTCTGGCGGAGGAGCCCGAGGCCGACGTCGCGGACCTCGTCGATACGCTGTCCAACCGCATCGGCGAGCGCAACATCTACCGATTGGAGGCGGTCGAGAGCGACGTGCCCGAACGCGCCCAACGGCGCGTGGCGGCGCTGGCGGAGGAGGGACGCCGCAGCGTTCCGCCCGCGCGCTGGCCGCGCCCGGCGCGCCTGCTGCCGGTACCCGACCCCATCGATACCATCGCGCTGCTGCCCGATCATCCGCCCGTGGGCTTTACTTGGAAAGGCGTGCGCCACCGCGTAAAGCGCGCCGACGGCCCCGAACGGGTGTTCGGCGAATGGTGGAAGCGCGATGCGGAGACGGCCGCCGTCCGCGATTATTTCCGGGTGGAAAACGAGGCGGGCGAACGCTTCTGGATCTACCGCGCGGGCGACGGCGCGGACCCGGCCACGGGCTCGCATCGCTGGTTCCTGCACGGGTTCTTCGCATGAGCGCGCGCTACGCCGAGCTGCAATGCACCTCGCATTTCAGCTTTCTGCGGGGCGCGAGCTCCTGCGACGAACTGTTTGCGGAGGCGAAGCGGCTCGGCATCGCGGCCTTGGGCGTGGCCGACCGCAACAGCCTCGCGGGCATCGTGCGCGCCCATGCGGCGGCCAAGGAGCACGGCGTGCGGCTCGTGGTCGGCTGCCGGCTCGACCTGCTCGACGATACCTCGGTGCTCGTCTACCCGACCGACAGGCCCGCTTATGCGCGGCTGTGCCGCCTGCTCTCGCTCGGCAAGAAGCGCGGCGGCAAGGCGGAATGCCGGCTCGATTGGTCCGATCTCGTCGCCCATGGCGAAGGGCTGATCGCGCTGCTCGTGCCCGACGAGGCCGATGCGGCGACGGCCGCACGCCTGCGGCGTCTCGCGAAGGATTTTCCCGGCCGCGCCTATCTGGCGCTCACCTTGCGCCGTCGTCCCGGCGACGCGTTGCGGCTGCATGAACTGTCGGCCATGGCGGATCAGGCCGGGGTGCCGACGGCGGCGACCAACGACGTGCTGTTTCACGTCCCGGAGCGGCGCATCCTGCAGGACGTCGTCACCTGCATCCGCCACGGCTGCACCATCGACGAGGTCGGATTTCTGCGCGAGCGCCACGCCGACCGGCATTTGAAGCCGCCCGAGGAGATGGCCCGCCTGTTCGCTCGTCATCCCGAAGCCGTGCGGCGCACCCTCGAAATCGTCGACCGCTGCCGGTTCTCGTTGTCCGAACTCGCCCATCAATATCCCGAAGAGGCGCTGCCCGGCCTGACGCCGCAGGCCTCGCTCGAAAAGCTGACATGGGAAGGCGCGGCCGAGCGTTGGCCCGAAGGCGTGCCCGACAAGGTGGCCGATACGCTGCGGCACGAACTGCGCCTGATCGAGAAGCTCGAATACGCGCCTTATTTCCTCACCGTGAACGCCGTGGTGCGCTTCGCGCGGTCGAAGAACATCCTGTGTCAGGGGCGCGGGTCCGCGGCCAACAGCGCGGTGTGCTTCGTGCTCGGCATCACCTCGATCGACCCCGACCGCAACGATCTGCTGTTCGAGCGCTTCGTCTCGGAGGAGCGGCGCGAGCCGCCGGACATCGACGTCGATTTCGAGCATGAGCGGCGCGAAATCGTCATGCAATGGGTGTTCGACCGCTACGGCCGTGACCATGCCGCGCTGTGCTCCACCGTCGTGCGCTACCGCTCCAAGGGCGCGCTGCGCGACGTGGGCAAGGCGCTGGGATTGCCGGAAGACCTGCTGCGCCTGCTCTCGTCGCAAGTATCGAGCTGGTCGAAGGAGGGCGTGGAGGCCAAGCACGCGGCCCATCTCCCGCTCAATCTGGAGGATCGCCGGCTGCGATTGGCGCTCGATCTCGCGCGCGAACTGATCGGCGCGCCGCGCCACCTCTCCCAGCATCCGGGCGGCTTCGTGCTCACCCATGACCGGCTCGACGATCTCGTGCCCATCGAGCCCGCCGCGATGGCCGACCGCCAGATCATCGAATGGGACAAGGACGACATCGACGAATTGCGCTTCATGAAGGTCGATTGCCTCGCGCTGGGCATGCTGAGCTGCATGAAGCGCGGCCTCGACCTGCTGGCGCGCCACAAGGGCGTCGAGCTGGACCTCGCCTCGATCCCCGCCGAGGACCCCGCCACCTACGCCATGATCCGCAAAGCCGACACCGTCGGCGTGTTCCAGATCGAGAGCCGCGCGCAGATGGCGATGCTGCCGCGCATGAAGCCGCGCTGCTTCTACGATCTCGTCATCGAGGTCGCCATCGTGCGGCCGGGGCCGATCCAAGGCGACATGGTGCACCCCTATCTGCGCCGCCGCGAAGGCCGCGAGGCGGTGGTCTATCCCAAGCCCGAATTGGAGCGCGTGCTCGGCAAGACGCTCGGCGTGCCGCTGTTCCAAGAGCAGGCGATGCGAGTCGCCATCGAATGCGCAGGCTTCACCCCGGCGGAGGCGGACAAGCTGCGCCGCTCGATGGCGACGTTCAAATTCACCGGCGGCGTATCGCTGTTCCGCGACAAGCTCGTCGCGGGGATGATCGCGAACGGCTACGAGCGCGATTTCGCCGAGCGTACCTTCCGGCAGCTGGAAGGCTTCGGCAGCTACGGCTTTCCGGAGAGCCACGCGGCCTCCTTCGCGCTGATCGTCTATGCCTCCTGCTGGCTGAAATGCCGGCATCCGGACGTGTTCTGCGCGGCCTTGCTCAACGCCCAGCCGATGGGCTTCTACGCCCCGGCGCAGATCGTGCGCGACGCGCGCGAGCACGAGGTCGAGGTCCGTCCCGTCTGCGCGAACGCCTCGCGCTGGGACTGCACGCTGGAGCCGACGGCCGATCCCGAGCGCTTCGCCGTGCGGCTCGGCCTGCGCATGGTCAAGGGGCTCGCGAACAAGGACGCGGCCCGGCTCGTCGTCGCGCGCGGCGAGCGGCCCTTCGCCTCGGTGGAAGACCTGCAGACGCGCGCCGGCGTCCCCGCCGCCTGTCTGGTGCAGCTCGCCGATGCCGACGCGTTTTTGGAATGCTTCGGGCTCGCCCGGCGCGAGGCGCTGTGGGCGCTCAAGGCGCTGCGCGACGAACCTCTGCCGCTGTTCGCGGCGGCGGCCGCGCGCGAGGCTCGGCCGGTGCCCGAATTCCTCGAACCCGAAGCCGCGTTGCGGCCGATGACGGCGGGGTCCGAGGTGGTGGCCGATTACGAGCTGACCGGGCTCAGCCTGCGCGCGCATCCGGTCTCATTCCTCCGCGGCGCGCTGCGGCGTCGGCGGCTCGTCACCTGCGCGGAGGCGATGCAGGCGCGCGACGGCGACCGGATCGGCGCGGCGGGACTCGTGCTCGTGCGCCAGCGTCCCGGTTCGGCCAAGGGCGTGATGTTCATCACCATTGAGGACGAGACCGGCATCGCCAATCTCGTGATCTGGTCGAAGCTTTATGACGAGCAGCGCCCGCTCATCCTCACCGCCGGCATGATCGCCGTGCACGGCCGCGTGCAGCGCGAAGGCGACGTGGTCCACGTCGTCGCCCGCCGGCTCGAAGACCTGTCGGGCATGCTCGCCGGCATCGGGGCGCAAGGAGGCGAGCCAGCCGCGCCCTTCCCGCTGCCGCACGGCCGCGGCGACGAGTTCCACCACGGCTCGCCGCCCGTCGATCCGCGCTCTTTGCCGCCCGGGGCCGAGGGCCTGAAAGTGAAGACGCGCGATTTCCGCTGACCACTCGCGCGCCGTTCGTGCTTGCAATGCCCGCCGCATCGCCCACATTCGGACGTCCCCTGACGGAGGTTTGCGTGACGATCCGGTTCCCGTTCGACAACAGCTATGCGCGCCTGCCGGAGACGTTCTTCGCCCGCGTCGTCCCCACGCCCGTCAAGGCCCCGCAGCTCATCAAGCTCAACGCGCCGCTGGCGCGCGAGCTCGGGCTCGATCCCGAGGCTTTGGCGACGCCCGAAGGCGTGGAGATCTTGGCGGGCCGCCGCATCGCGGAAGGTTCGGAGCCCTTGGCCGCCGCCTATGCCGGCCACCAATTCGGCAATTTCGTGCCCCAGCTCGGCGACGGCCGCGCGGTCCTTCTGGGTGAAATCGTCGATACGGCCGGCACGCGCCGCGACGTCCAGCTCAAGGGCTCGGGCCGCACGCCCTATTCGCGCGGCGGCGACGGCCGTGCGGCGCTCGGCCCGGTGCTGCGCGAATATATAGTGTCCGAGGCCATGGCCGCCTTGGGCGTGCCCACCACCCGCTCGCTCGCCGCCGTCACCACCGGCGAATTCGTGCTGCGCGAGGATGCGCTGCCCGGCGCGGTGCTCACCCGCATCGCGTCGAGCCATATCCGCGTCGGCACGTTCCAGTTTTTCGCCGTCCGCCGCGACGAGGCCTCGCTGCGCCGGCTCGCCGACCACGTGATCGCGCGCCACTATCCCGAGGCCGCCTCGGCCCCCGAACCGTACCGCGCGCTGCTCGACGGCGTCGTGGCGCGACAGGCACGGCTGATCGCGCAATGGATGGGCCTCGGCTTCATTCACGGCGTGATGAACACCGACAACATGTCGGTCGCCGGCGAGACCATCGATTACGGCCCCTGCGCCTTCATGGACGCCTATCACCCCGACACGGTGTTCAGCTCCATCGACCAATTCGGCCGCTACGCCTATGCCAACCAGCCCGGTATCGCGTTGTGGAACCTCGCGCGGCTGGCGGAATGCCTGCTGCCGCTGTTCTCGGCCGACGAGGACGCATCCGTCGCCGTCGCGCAGGAGGCGCTCGCCGCCTTCGCGCCGCTCTATGCAGAAGCCCATGTCGGCGTGCTGCGCGCCAAGCTCGGCCTGTTCACCGCGCAGGAGGACGACGCCGCGCTCGCCAAGGACCTGCTCGACCGCATGGCCGCGGCCGGCGCCGACTTCACGCTCACCTTCCGGCGCTTGGCCGATGCCGAGACCGACCCGGCGGCCGAGGCGGCCCTGCGCGCCTCGTTCGGCGAGGCGGATTTCGACGCTTGGGCGCAGCGCCGCCGCGCCCGTCTCGCGCTCGAGCCGCAGGACGCCGCGACCCGCCGCGACGCGATGCGCCGCGCCGATCCCGCCCGCATCCCGCGCAATCACCGCGTGGAGGAAGCCATCGTCGCGGCCGTCGAACGGCAGGATTTCGCCCCGTTCGAGGCGTTGGTCGCGGCCCTCGCCGAGCCCTTCGAGGATCGGCCCGATCTTGCGAAATACGAGGAGCCGCCCCGACCCGAAGAGCGCGTCACCGCCACCTTCTGCGGAACGTGATCCCGGCGTTCAGACGCCGGCGAGCACCTTGGCCGTGCCGTACATGCCCACCGCGAAGACGGTGTGGCCGACGAGGTTGAGCACGCGGATCTTGTTCGGGTTCGGTCGCTTCGAGGCCATCCAGCCCGCGCCCATGCCGGGCTGCAGCAGAAACCAGCCCGCACCGACGGTGACGATGCCGAGGATCCATGCCGGGATGAAGGTCGGGGCGGCGAGCCAGCCCGGACCCGTGAAGATCAGCAGGATGAAGGCATAGGCGATGCCGATCGCGTAATGCGCGGCCCAACCGATCGCCAACTCGTTCGCCACGGGGGCCGCGTCGGCGATGTTGTCGTGAAACACCTTGCCGCGCGGCAGATGCGCGAACCAGCGCCCGACCATGGCCCAATTCGGCGGCGGAAAGGCGATGGTGCGCTGGAGAACGATGGCCCACACGTCCATCAATGCGGTCGCGCCTATGCCGACCAGAAGGGCTTTGACGGCGATGTCCATGCGGGATTCCTCGGGCGCGGATGAAGACGGCGAGATGGTGGACTCGTCGTCGGCGCGAGGCGAGGCCCGCGCGCACATGCGTCCCATACCCGAATGCGGGGGCTCGGCCGTTGCCCCGAAGCGTCCGGCCGGCTATTCGGGGGTCGAATTGCGGGCCGCAGGCCGGCGACGGGAGACGACCATGACCGAAGTGCTGGCCAAGGCCGGATGGATTTTCGTCGCCGTTCTGATGGGCGTGATGCTGACCTGGCAATCGCCGGTCAATGCCGAGGCGGCGCGGCGCTTCGGCTCGCCCCTGCTCGCGGGCATGATGTCGATCGGCCTCAGCTTCCTGCTGCTCAGCGTCTTCGCGTTGTTCACCCTCCGCGGCCTGCCCGGTCGCGAAGCGGTGGCGTCGATGCCCTGGTGGGCATGGCTCGGCGGCATCACCGGCGCGTTCTTCATCATCTGCGCCGTCTACGTCGTGCAGCACACGGGCAATTTCGTGCTCGTCGCCTCCGTCATCGCGGGCCAGATGGTCGGCGCGCTCGCGGCCGACAAGTTCGGCATGTGGGGCCTGCCGCAAGTCGAGATCAGCGCGCCGAAGCTCGCCGCCGTCGGGCTGGTGCTCGCCGGCGCGATGGTGTTCCACCTCTCGGAGTAAGTCCGAACCGCCGGTTCAGATCTTTCCCAACGCCCGCAGGATCACTTCGGGCGTCATCGGAATTTCGACGATGCGCACGTCGAACGGGGCCAGCGCGTCGTTGACCGCATTGACCACCGCCGCGGGCGCGCCCGCCGTCCCCGCCTCGCCCGCGCCCTTGGCCCCCAGTTCCGATTCCATCGTCGGCGACACGACGTGCCCGACCTCGATGTCCGGCATCTCGGACGCCATCGGCACCAGATAATCGGCCATGCTGGCATTCGTCAGCTGCCCGCGCTCGTCATAGAGGCAGTGCTCGTACAGCGCCGGGCCGATGCCCTGCACGATGCCGCCGCGGATCTGCTCGTCCACGAGCTGCGGGTTGATGATCGTGCCGCAATCCTCGACGCACCAATGCTTCAGCAGCGTCACGAAGCCGGTGTCCGGGTCGACTTCGAGCCAAGAGGCCTGAATGCCGTTGGTGAAGGCGAAGGGATATTCGCGCGGCACGAAATGGCGCACCGCCATCAGTTCCGGCTGAAAGCCCGGCGGCAGCGTATCCGGCCGGAAATAGGCGATCCGGGCCACTTCCTCCAACGGCATCCGCTCGACGTCCGTGCCCTTGTCGACCACCTTCGCATCGACGATGTCGAGCGCGTCGGCATCCGCCTGCAGGATGCTGGCGGCCACCGCCAAAATGTTGGTGCGCAGCGCCTTGCCCGCCTGCCAGGCCGCCTCGCCGCCGATGCCCGCCGCGCGCGACGCCCAGGTGCCGCCGCCGTAAGGCGTGTTGTCGGTATCGCCGAGGATCACGCGCACGCGCTCCATCGGCACCCCGAGCGCATGCGCGGCGACCTGCGCCGTGATGGCTTCCGAGCCCTGTCCCTGCTCGGTGATGCTTGTCTGCACGATGATGCGGCCGGTCGCCTCCAAGCGGATGGCCACGCCGTCCTGCGAGGAAATGCGCGCTCCGCCCACGCCGTAGAAGGCCGCGCTGGGATTGGTCACTTCGATGAAGGTGGCGAGCCCGATGCCGCGATAGATGCCGCGCTTGCGCAGTTCCGCCTGCTCGGCGCGCAGCCCGTCGTAGTCCATCATGCTCAACAGCTTGTCGAGCGAGGCATGGTGCGACAGCGACTCGAATTTGAGGCCCGATGCGGCGGCGCAGGGATAGGCGTCGTCGGGGATCAGGTTGCGCCGGCGCATCGCGGCGGGGTCCATCCCGATCTCGCGCGCGGCGAGGTCGACGAGCCCTTCCGTGATCGAACAGGCGATGGGGTGGCCCACCGCGCGATACTGGCAGGTCACGTTCTTGTTCTGGAACACCACCCGCGTGCGGGCCCGGTAATTCTGGTTCGTGTATTGCCCGCCGACGAGGTTGACCACCTGATTGGCTTCGATGGCGCTGGTGCGCGGATACATCGAATAGGGGCCGATGCCGGTCACGTCGTCGATGGCGAAACCGGTGATCAGCCCGTCCGCCTTCACCGCGATCTTCGCCTTGCAGCGATGGTCGCGGGCGTGAATGTCGGTGTTGAAGCTCTCGATGCGGTCGGCGACGTATTTCACCGGCCGGCGCAGCAGCTTGGACAGCGCCACCACGGCCATCTCGTCGGGATAAACGTGCACCTTGATCCCGAAGGAGCCGCCGACATCCTTGCACACCACCCGCACCTGCGCCTCTTCGAGGCCGAGATGCTTGGCGATGATGTTCTGCATCATGTGGGGCGCCTGCGTGCCCTGATACACGGTCAGCCGCTCTTCGCCCGGGTTCCAGTCGCCGATCACGGCGCGCGGTTCCAAGGTCACGCCGGTGTGGCGGCCGAACACGAATTCGGCTTCCACCACCGCATCCGCTTCCGCAAACGCCTTGTCGACCTCGCCGACGTCGAGATTGCGCTCGAAGGCGAGATTGTCGCCGAGTTCGGGATGGATCAGCGGCGTCTCCGAATCGAGCGCCGTCATCATGTCGGTGACGGGCTCGAGTTCCTCGTAATCCACCATGACGCGCTCGGCCGCGTCTTCGGCCGCCGCGCGGGTTTCGGCGATCACGGCGCACACCGCCTCGCCCTGCCAGCACGCCCGATCCACGGCGATGGCGTGCTGCGGTGCGGATTTCAGGCCCTTGAGATGCGACAGCACGCCGACCCACGGCGTGCACACCTCGGCCAATTCCTTGCCGGTGACGACGGCGACGACGCCCGGCATGGCCTTGGCTTCGGTTGCGTCGATGCCGTTGATCCTGGCATGGGCATAGGGCGAGCGCACGAAGGCGACATGCGCCATGCGCGGCAGGCTCATGTCGCTGACATATTGCCCGCGGCCCTGCAGCAGGCGCGTCAGATTGGGGCGGGGCAGCGCGCGGCCGATATAGGAATTCGGCCGGTCGAGAGCGGTCAGCGGATTGTGCTCGTTCATCCCGTCCTCCTTCAGGTCCGCGCCGCGGCGCGGGCGCGCGCCGTGGTTTCGACGGCGTCGACGATGGCCTGATAGCCGGTGCAGCGGCAGTAATTGCCGGACATGTGCTCGCGGATCGTCTCGCGATCGGGCGTCTCTTCGCGGGCGAGCAATTCCTGCGCGGTCAGCAGCATTCCCGGCGTGCAATAGCCGCATTGCAGCGCGTTGCGTTGCCGGAAGGCCTCCTGCAGATCGGCGATCTCGCCGGAATCCGACACGCCCTCGACGGTCTCGACCGCCGCGCCGTTCGCCTGCACGGCGAGCACGAGGCAGCCGCGCACGATGTCGCCGTCCAGCCGCACCGTGCACGCGCCGCACACGCCGTGCTCGCAGCCGATATGCGTGCCGGTCAGCGAGAGGCGCTCGCGCAGGAAATCCGCCAGATGCATGCGGGGCGGCACGTCGGCCGTCACGGTCTCGCCGTTGACGGTCAGTTTGATCGAAACGGAAGCGGTCACGCGGCGGTCCTCCCGGCAAGGGCGGGGTCATCGAAAAGGGCGGCGGTCGCGCGGGCGAGCACGACGCGGGCGAGATGCATCCGCGTCGCGGCCGAACCCTGCTGGTCGTCCTGCGGCGAAAGGTCTTCGGCGAGCGCGGCCTGCGCGGCGGCGACCCGCTCGACCGACATCGGCCCGGCGGACAACGCGGCCCCGGCGCCTTCCGCCAAGGTCGCCTTGTCGCCGACGGCGAAATAGCAAAGCCGCACGTCCGACGCGGTACCTCCTGCGACGGTCGCCGCGGCGGCGAGGCCGACGATGGCGTAATCGCCGCTGCGGCGCGAGAATTCATGGAAGAAGAAGCGCCGTCCGGCTTCCGCGACCGGAATTTCGACGCCGACGATCATTTCGTCGGCCGCCAGCACGGTCTCGTAGATGCCGGTGAAGAAGTCCCGCGCGTCGACGCGCCGCGTTCCGTCCGCGCCTTCGACGACGATGGCGGCGTCGAGCGCCTGCATCACCGCCGGCAGTTCGGACGCCGGGTCGGCATGGGCCAGATTGCCGCCGATGGTGCCGCGATTGCGGATCGCCGGATGCGCGATATGCGGCATCGCCAGTGCCAGCAGCGGCGCATGTTCCGCCACGAGCGCCGAGTTCAGCAGGTCCACGTGTCGCGCCAGCGCCCCGATGCGCAGCACCCCGCCGTCCATGGCGATCGAGCGCAGATCGAGTCCGCCCAAATCGATCAGGATTTCGGGCGCGAGCAGCCGCAAATTCAGCGCCGGAACGAGGCTCTGGCCTCCGGAAATCAGCTTTGCGGCATCGCCGTGCCGCCGCAGCAGTTCGAGCGCTTCGGCGACGGATGCCGGGCGCACGTAGTCGAAAGCCGCAGCCTTCATGCGGAAGTCTCCCCGTGATCGGTTTCTTGTCGTTGGGTCGAGTAGATAGACGGACTACCCGGAGCGTCAAGAAACATTGATCGCCCGATCAATTGCCGAAGCTGGAGGCGACGTCCGCCTTTCCGTCACCCGAAAACCGCATGGTGAGGCGGCGCGCAGCGCCGTCTCGAACCACGAGGTTTTCCCGCCGCAGGCGATGGATCGAGACGCCCCGCGTTGCGGGGCTCCTCACCATGAAGAAGGAAACACCCTGCCGATTGCGTCCCGACCCCTCCTTGTTTATCGGATGATCAACAATGTGCCCCCGCGCCGAAGCCGGGAGCGTCGAAGCGAAGGAAGGAACCACCATGGACAAGACCGTCGGCATCATCGGATTGGGCATCATGGGAGGCGCCATCGGCCGCAATCTCGTCGAGCGCGGCTGGACCGTGATCGGCTTCGATCTCGACGCCGCCAAGCGCGCCGAGGCGAAGGACGCGGGCGTCACCCTCGCCGAAAGCGCCGCCGACGTCGCGCGGCGGGCGCCGATCCTGTTCACCAGCCTGCCCAATCCCAAGGCCGTGAAGGCCGTGGCCGAAGAGATCGCCGCCAGCGGCGCGCCCCGCCGCATCGTCTGCGAATTCTCCACCCTCGCCCTCGAAGACAAGCTGGCCTTCAAGAGCGTGCTCGAAGCCGCGGGCCATGTGCCGCTCGATTGCCCGCTCAGCGGCACCGGCGCGCAGGCCGCCGTCCGCGACGTGATCGTCTATGCCAGCGGCGACTCCGAGGCCATCAAGGCCTGCATCCCCGTCTTCGAGGACTTCGCGCGGCTCAATGCCGATCTCGGCGAATACGGCAACGGCAGCAAGCTGAAATTCATCGCCAACCATCTCGTGGCCATCCACAACGTCGCGTCGGCCGAAGCCATGGTGCTCGCCAAGAAGGCGGGTCTGGATCTCGATCAGGTCGTCTCGCTCGTCGGCGGCGGCGCGGGCGGCTCGCGCATGTTCCAGATGCGCGCCCCGATGATGGCCAAGGACGTCTACACGCCCCCCACCATGCGCTGCACCATGTGGCAGAAGGACATGGACGTGATCGCGGCCTTCGCCAAGGATCTGGATTGCCCTACCCCGCTCTTCACCCGCACCGAGCCGGTCTACAAGAAGGCGCTGGAAATGGGCCTCGGCGACCTCGACACGGCCGCCGTCTGCGTCGTGCTCGAAGCCGAAGCCGGGTTGCGCAAGTAAACATCAGCCGGCGTCGGGATCGGGCCCTATCCGCTCCCGACGGAAATCCGCGGCGGCGCGCGACTGCTCCGCCAGCAGTTCCGCGAACAGCTTCGCGGCGGGCGTCATCGCCCGTCGCGCGGGCTCGATGAGCACGAAATCGGCGAACAGCGGCGGCTGCGCCAGCGGGCGGATGTCGTAGCGTTCGCCGCCCAGCTCGTCGAACATCATCACCGAGGGCAGCACCGCGATCCAATCGGTCGCCGCGACGAAGCGCAGCGTGCCCATCATCGCGTCCAGCTCCAGCCGCCGCTCCACCTCGACGCCGTTGACGGCGAAGTAGGTTTCCAGATTGCGCCGCCGCGCATTCTGCAACCCCGGCAGCACGAATTTCAGCGGGCCCATCTCCGAGAGCTTCGCCGGGGCGAGATGCGCGCCCGTCCGGCCCTTGGCGGCCACCAACATTTCCCGGTCCCGCAGCAGCAGCGACGACGTCAGGCCGACGACGGGCTGCGAGCCCGGCACCACCGCGAAATCGAGGTCGCCCTTCAACACCAGATCGGTCAGCACCGCCGAATAGGCTTCCGTCACCTTGATCTCCGCCGTCGGCGCGGTGGCGATGAAGCGCGTCAGCGTCGGGGCGAGCAGCGCGCGGGTGAAGGTCGGCATCAGCCCCACCCGCACAGGGTCGCTGAACGAGCCCGCGGCCCGCATGTCGCGGCTGGCCGCGTCGAGACGCCGCAGCACGGCCACGCATTCGTCGTAATAACGCCGCCCCGCCGCCGTCGGCGTCACGGTGCGCCCGTCGCGCCCGAAAAGCACGGTGCCGAGATCGTCCTCGAGCTGCTTCACATGCTGGGAAACGCCTGACTGCGTAGCCCCTTCGCGCTCCGCCGCCGCGGTGAACGAACCCTCTTCGAACACGGCCACGAAGGAGCGGATTCGGCGCAGCGAGTGCATGGCGGTATCAAAAATCCTGATGCGGTGAAGAAGGAATAATCATTTCCGACGAAAGGCGCAAAAGCCTATTCTTTGCGCAATCAGAAACATCATCCGAGGAGAGGTCATGAAGCTCGGCTTCTTTACCATGCCGATCCATCCGCTCGACAAGGATTGGCGGCAGTGCATGCGGGAGGACCGCGAGGCGTTCCTCCTGGCCGACGAGCTCGGCTTCACCGAGGCCTATGTCGGCGAGCACGTCACCGACAAGGCGGAAAACATCACGTCCTGCATGGCGTTCGTGGCCTATCTCGCCGCCGCCACCAAGAACATCAAGCTCGGCACCGGCACCGTGAACATGCCGAACGCGCATCCGGCGGCCGTGGCCGGCACGGTCGCGATGCTCGACCACATGCTCGACGGCCGCTTCATCTTCGGCATCAGCCCCGGCGGCCTGCTGTCGGACGCGGAGGTGTTCGGCAATCTCGACGCCGACCGCAACGCGATGTTCGTCGAGGCGATCAACACCGTCCTCAAGATCTGGGAAAGCGAGCCGCCCTACAACATCGAGGGCAAATACTGGAAGATCTCCACCGAGCGCACGCTCTACAAGGAGATCGGTCAGGGCTACATCCCCAAGCCGCTGCAGCGCCCGCATCCCCCCATCGTCGTCACCGCCGTGGCCCCCTTCTCCAAGGGCGTGGCGGAAGCCGCCGCCCGCGGTTGGGACCCCATCTCGGCGAACTTCCTGATGCCGGTTTGGGCCAAGAGCCATTGGCCGAGCTATGTCGAGGGCTGCGAGCGCGCGGGACGCAAGGTCGATTCCGCCAATTGGCGCGTCGCCAAGAGCGTATTCGTCGCCGACGACCTCGTCACCGCCAAGCGCTACGCCTTGGACCCGAACGGTCCCTACGTCTCCTACTACCGTTCGCTCTACACCAAGCTGAAGAAGAACGGCCGCATCAACCTGTTCAAGACCTATCGCGACCAGCCCGACGATGAAGTCACGCTCGATTTCGTCTGCGAAAAGCTGATCATTTGGGGCACCCCCGAAAAGGTCGCGGACGACGTGCTCGCCCTGCGCGAGGAAGTCGGCGACTTCGGCACGCTGCTCTATGCCGGCAAGGACTGGACCGATTACGATCTCGGCCGTCGTTCGATGATCCTCGCGGCCGAGAAGGTTCTCCCGCGCGTCAACGCGGCCATTCCCCGGGCGGAGGCTGCCGAATGAGCGACGTGAGCATGGTCGACCGGGGCGGTTTCCGTCTCGCGACGAAGGTAAGCGGTCAGGGCGCGGGAGCGCCCTGGATCGTGTTGTCCAACTCGCTCGGCTCCTCGATGATGATGTGGGACGATCAGCTCGCGCTGCTCGGCCGCACCTATCGCGTGCTGTCCTACGACACCCGCGGCCACGGCGCCTCCGACGCGCCGGCGGGTCCGTATTCCTTCCCGGATCTGGCGGGCGACGTCCTCGCGCTGATGGATCACTACAAGGTCGACAAGGCGAGCTACATGGGCCTGTCGCTCGGCGGCATGACCGGCCTCGCGCTGGCTCTGCATCACGCCGACCGCTTCGACCGCATCGTCTGCTGCGACGCGCGCGCCGACGCGCCCGAGCCCTTCGTCAAGAGCTGGGACGACCGCATGGCCGTCATCGACGAGAAGGGCCTCGGCGCCATTCTCGGCGGCACGATGGAACGTTGGTTCGTCGAAGCTTGGCGCACCGCCGAGCCCGCACGCCTGAAGGCCTTCGAGACCGAGTTCCTCAAGACCTCGATCGCCGGCTACAAGGGCTGCGCGGAAGCCCTGAAGTCCCTGAATTTCCTCAAGGATCTCGGGTCGATCAAGCTGCCGATGCTCTATGTCTGCGGCGAGCAGGACATGGGCGCGCCGATCACGGCGATGAAGGCGATGGCCGATGCCACGCCCGGCTCGTCGCTGGCCGGCATCCCCGACGCGGCGCATCTGCCCAACGTCGACAACGCGCCCGCGTTCAACCGGGCGATCGCGTCCTTCCTCCGGCTCGCCTGAGCCGGAGCTTCATTTCCCTTTCGTCAGAGCCGCGCCGGCGTTCATCGCCGGCGCTCTCGTTCGAGGATCAAACGAAATGGCATTGACCGACCGCATTCCCTATCAGGCCCTCGTCGACCGCCCGAAGCTGACGCTGCCGGGCAACAAGCGCGTCGCCGTGTGGTGCATCCTCAACGTCGAGGAATGGCGCATCGAGCGCAACATGCCGCGCACCGTGCTCTCGCCGCCGATGGGCCAGCCCCTTCTGCCGGACGTGCCGAACTGGTCCTGGCACGAATACGGAATGCGCGCCGGTTTCTGGCGGCAGTTCGAGGCGCTGACCAAGCGCGGCATCCCGACCACGCTCGCCATCAACGGCAACGTGATCGACTCCTACCCCCGCGTCGCCGCGGCGGGCCGCGATGCGGGCTTCGAATTCATGGGTCACGGCTTCATTCAGGGCCCGATGCACAAGGTCGACAATCAGGACGAGGCCATCGCCCGCACCGTCGAGAACATCACCCGCTTCACGGGCAAGGCCCCGCGCTCGTGGGAAAGCCCCGGCCTGACCGAGACCGAGGAGACGCTCGACCTGCTGCGCAAGCACGGCATCGAATACGTCGCGGATTGGGTCATCGACGATCTGCCGCAGGAAGTGGACACGCCCCACGGCGTCATCACAACGATCCCCTACACGGTCGAGACCAACGACATCACGGTCTACGCCCTTCAGCAGCATGAATCGGACGTCTTCCTGAAGCGCGGCATCGATCAATTCGATCGCCTCTATCAGGAAGGCGAGCACAATGCCCGCGTGATGGCGATCTCGATGCACCCCTACATCACGGGCGTGCCGCACCGGATCCGCTATCTCGAAGAGCTGCTCGATTACGTCATCGGCCATGAGGGCACCTGCCTCATGACGGCCTCCGAGCTCGGCGACTGGTATCGCGGACAAATGGCCGCGCATCGCTGATCCGAGCGCGTACGCCCAGTCCGGGCAAGACCGAGAGAAGCGTCCGGGAGTTCCCGGACGCAGACGCCTTTTTCCGGCGCAATTTAAATTATCGGACGATAATCCTGCTAAGTTTTCGCTTGATAAATTAGAGAGCCGACGGATAGTCTCATCCTAAAGGACGAAAGCCCGCAAAGGGCTCACGAGAACGAAAAAAGGGCAGGAACTCTCATGGCGACTTCGACCGTACAGGACGGCATGATCTTCGATTTCGACGTCGAAATCACGATGGACGACGGGCTCGTCCTGCGCGCGGACGTGTTCCGCCCGATCGAGCCGGGCCGCTACCCCGTCCTCATCACCTACGGGCCCTATGCCAAGGGGCTGTCCTTCCAGGAAGGCTATCCCAGCGCCTGGAACAAGATGATCCTCGACCAGCCGGACGTCGCCTACGGCTCGACCAACAAGTACCAGAACTGGGAAGTGGTCGATCCGGAGAAGTGGGTGCCCCACGGCTATGTCTGCGTGCGCGTCGACTCGCGCGGCACCGGCCGCTCCCCCGGCTTCGTCGATCATTTCTCGCCGCGCGAGACCAAGGACTTCCACGACTGCATCGAATGGGCGGGCGTGCAGGATTGGTCCAACGGCAAGGTCGGCATCAACGGCATTTCCTATTACGGCATCAACCAGTGGCACGTCGCCACGCTGCAGCCCAAGCACCTCGCCGCGATGTGCATTTGGGAAGGTTCGGCCGACTGGTACCGCGACATGACCCATCACGGCGGCATGTTGTCGACGTTCTGGGCCAACTGGTACGACATGCAGGTCAAGACCGTGCAATACGGCCTCGGCGAGCGCGGCCCGCGCTCCAAGGTCAACGGCTCCTTGGTCTGCGGCGACGAAAACTTCTCTGACGAACAGCTGTTCAACAACCGCGCGAGCTTCGGCGACGACATCCTCGCCCATCCGCTCGACGACCAGTACCACAAGGACCGTTCGCCGATCTGGGACAAGGTGAACGTGCCGTTCCTCTCCGCCGCGAACTGGGGCGGGCAGGGCCTGCATCCGCGCGGCAACTTCGAAGGCTTCGTCCGCGCCGCCTCGGAGCACAAGTGGCTCGAATGCCACGGCCTCGAACACTGGACGCATTTCTACACCGACTACGGCCGCGAGCTGCAGAAGCTGTTCTTCGACTACTTCCTGAAGGGCGAGAAGAACGGCTGGGAGTCCCGCCCGAAGGTGCAGCTGCAGGTCCGTCACGTCGACAAGTTCGTCGAGCGTCACGAGAACGAGTGGCCCATCGCCCGCACCAAGTGGACCAAGTTCTACCTCGACGCCGAAAAGCAGACGCTCTCGCTCGAAAAGCCGAAAAAGGCCGCCAAGATCTCCTTCGATGCGATGGGCGACGGTCTGACCTTCATGTCCGAGCCGATGACCGAGGACACGGAGATCACCGGTCCGCTCGCTTCGGGCCTGCGCGTCTCGTCGAGCACCGAAGACGCCGACATCATGCTGGTGTTCCGCGTGTTCACGGCGGATCTGCGCGAGATCACCTTCATCGGCGCGATCGACCCGCACACCCCCATCGCGCAGGGCTGGCTCCGTGCTTCGCATCGCAAGCTCGATCCGAAGCTGTCGCAGCCCTACCGCCCCTACCACACGCATGACGAAAAGCAGCCGCTGACCCCGGGCAAGCCGGTGGATCTCGACGTCGAGATCTGGCCGACCTGCATCGTCGTGCCGAAGGGCTACCGCATCGCGCTCAGCGTTCGCGGCAAGGACTACGAGTGGCAGGCCAAGACCGGCGCGAAGCTCTCCAACTTCAAGAACGAGTTGCTCGGTTGCGGCCCGTTCCTGCACAACGATCCTCGCGATCGCCCGGCTTCGATCTTCGGCGGCACCACGACGCTGCATCTCGACGCCGACGGCGCGAACTACGTCCTCGTTCCCGTCATTCCCTGACGGTCCCGGGACCAACAACAAGAAGAGACGACAGGGAGCGCGCCGACGAACGGCGCGCTCGTGAAACGACAACAGGAGCAGGTTGAGATGACGATTTCTCGTCGTACATTCGTTAAAACCGTCGCCGGCGCCGGCGTCGCGACCGTTGCGGCGCCCTACGTGGCCCGCGCGCAGGCCGATGTCATGCGCCTCGGCCTTCTGACCGTGAAGACCGGCCCGCTCGCTTCGGGCGGCATCGACATGGAACGCGCCCTGATCATGTATCTGAAGGAGCGCAACTTCATGCTCGGCGGCCGCAAGGTCGAGCTGACCGTCGCCGACACGGCGGGCGTGCCCGCGACCTCGCGCACGAAGACGCAGGAACTCGTCGAAAAGAACAACGTGCACTGCCTCGCCGGCCCGCTCGCGGCCTTCGAAGCGCTCGCGATCGACGACTATCTCCGTCAGGTGCAGGTCCCGACGATCGCCGTGGCCGCCGCCGAAGACATGACGCAGCGCAACCCGAACCCCTGGTTCGTGCGCCCGACCGCGACGTCCTCGCAGTGCGCCCATCCGATGGCCGATTACGCCGCCAAGGAGATGAAGCTCAAGCGCGTCATCACCATCGCGGACGACATCGCCTACGGCCATGAAATGACCGCCGGCTTCCAGCGCGTCTTCGAAGAAAACGGCGGACAGATCGTCCAGAAGCTGTTCGCGCCGCTCGCGGTGCCGGATTACGGCTCCTACGTCGCCCAGCTCAAGAACGCCGATGCCCTCTTCCTCGGCTTCGCCGGCTCCAACGGCTTCCGCTTCGTCCGCCAGTTCGTGGAATACGGCCTGAAGGACAAGATGAAGCTGATCGGCGGCATGACGGCTCTCGACGAAGCCGTGCTACGCAACATGGGCGACGAAGCCCTCGGCATCGTCACGGCCTGCTGGTACTCGGCCGAGCTGGACAACCCGGTGAACAAGGTGTTCGCCCCGGCGTTCCGCAACGAGTTCAAGTATGATCCGGGCTTCTACGCCGCCGCCACCTACGCGGCCGGCGCCGTGATCGATCAGGCGGTCAAGGCCGTCAACGGCAAGGTCGAAGACAAGAAGGCGTTCATGGCCGCCCTGCGCGCCGCTGACGTCATGACCTGCCGCGGCCCGGTGAAGTTCGACGACCTCGGCAACGTGGTCGGCGACACCTACATCCGCAGCGTCACCCGCAAGGACGGCCGTCTGGCGAACTCGGTCATCAAGACCTACCCGAACGTCAGCCAGTTCTGGAACTACGACAAGGCCGCGTTCCTCGCGAACCCCGTCTATTCGCGCGACTTCCCGCCGGCGAAGAACCTCGACAAGTGACCATTCGGTGACTTCCGCCGCCGCGGCCTTCGTGCCGCGGCGGCGACCCCATCTCCCGAAAGGCGACGGTCATGCAATCCGGAAATACCTTGACGCGAACCGTATTGGCTCTCGTCGCCGTTCTGCTCATCGGAGCGGCCGGCTTCTCTTACGTTTCTTCGATCAGAAGTCCCCAATTCGCGGTCATTCAGGCGCTGAACAGCCTTGCTCTCGGCGGCCTCCTGTTCCTGCTGGCGTCGGGCTTCTCGCTCATCTTCGGCCTGATGCGGTTGGCGAACCTCACGCACGGCGCGTTCTTCATGCTCGGCGCCTATATCGGCGCGAACATTCTGCGCTCCTATGACGGCGTGAACCTCTGGTTCGCGATGATCGGCGCGGGGATCGCGGTGGCGGTCTTCGGGGGCCTTCTGGAGCGCTTCGTGCTGCGCCAGTTGAGCTCCAATTCGCTCGGCCAGGTTCTCGTCACCCTCGGCATGTCCTTCATCGTCGCGGACGCCTGCCTGATGATCTGGGGCGGCGACCCGATCCCGGTCCCGACGCCCGCGGCCTTCCAGAGCCCGCTCCGCGTCGCCGGCTTCATGTTCCCGACCTACCGCCTCGTCGTCGTGCTCTGCGCGGTCGCGGCGGCGATCGGCCTCTACCTTCTGCTCGAGCGCACCCGCCTCGGCGCGATGATCCGCGCCGGCGTGGACGACATGCAGATGGCGCGCGCCGTCGGCATCCCGGTCTCCAAGCTCTTCACCGCCGTGTTCATGCTCGGCGCGGGCATCGCCGGAGCGGCGGGCGTCCTCGGCGGGCCGATCATGTCGGCCTATCCCGGTCTTGATGCGGACATGCTGCCGCTGGCGCTCATCGTCGTCATCCTCGGCGGCGTGGGCAGCCTGATCGGCGCCTTCGTCGGTAGCTTCATCATCGGCTTCATCTACACCTTCGGCACGGCGCTTCTGCCGGATCTCGCCTATGTGATCCTGTTCCTGCCGATGATCGTCGTGATCGCTTTCCGTCCTCAGGGACTTTTCGGGCGGATGTCCGCATGACCATCGAAACCACCTCCTCCGCGACCCCGGCCGTCGAGGCCAAGAGCTCCACCCTGCGCATCGCGTTCTACGCGGTCATGGGCGTGGTGCTGCTGGTCCTGCCGATGTTCTCCGGCGACTTCTACATCAACCTGGCCAGCCAGATCCTGATCGCGGCGATCTTCGCGCTCAGCCTCAACCTTCTGGTCGGATACGGCGGTCTGAGCTCGCTCGGCCACGCCTCCTTCCTCGGTCTCGCCGCCTATTTCGCGGCATGGTTCTTCACCCGCGGCGGGGTCGACCACGTCTCCGCGGCCGTGATCGCCATCTTGGCCACCAGCGTCGTGGCGGGCCTGTTCGGGCTCATCTCGCTGCGGGCCTCCGGCCTCGGCTTCCTGATGATCACGCTGGCGCTGTCGCAGGTGCTCTGGGGCGTCGCCTTCCGCTGGGCCGCCGTCACGAACGGCGACAACGGCCTCTCCGGCATGACGCGGCCGATGCCCTTCGGCATCGACCTCAACGGCGCGGCGAACTTCTACTGGTTCGCGCTGATCATCTTCGGGGTGTCGTTCATCCTGATGGCGATCTTCACCGAATCCGCCTTCGGCTCGGCGCTGCGCGGCACCCGAGACCAGCCCCGCCGCATGGCCGCGCTCGGCTTCGACGTGTGGATGATCCGCTGGATCACCTTCGTCTATGCGGGCTTCTGGGGCGGCGTCTCCGGCCTGCTCTACGTCTACTACCACAAGTACATCCACCCGACCTCGCTCTCGATCACGACCTCGGCCGAAGGCCTGTTGAGCGTGATCGCCGGCGGCTCCGGCACGCTCGGCGGGCCGGTGGTGGGCTCGATCCTCGTGGTCATGCTCAAGAACTACGCATCGGCGTATATCGAGCGCTGGAACATGCTGCTCGGCTTCGTCTTCCTCTTCATCGTCCTCGTCATGCCGGAGGGTCTCGTGCCGGGCACGAAGCGTCTGTTCAACCGCTTCAAGGGAGGCGCGAAGTGACCGTTCCCGCCCTCGAGATCATCAATCTCAACAAGAACTTCGGCGGCCTGCCGGCGACGCAGAACGTGTCGCTCTCGGTCCTGCCGGGCGAGCGTCGCCTGATCATCGGTCCCAACGGCGCGGGCAAGACCACGCTGTTCAACCAGATCACCGGCGACTTCTTCCCCACCTCCGGCACGATCAAGCTGTTCGGGCAAGAAGTGACACGGCTCAAGCCGCATCAGCGCGCGCATCTGGGCCTGTCCCGCACCTACCAGATCATCACGCTGTTCAACAAGGACACGCTCCAGCACAACATCACGCTCGGCCTTCTCGGCCTGCAGAAGGCGCGCTGGAACATGTTGCGCCCGCTCGCCACCTACGGCGACATGCGCACCGAGGCGATCCGCGTGCTGGGTCTGGTCAATCTCGACCATCTCGCCGACCGCCCCGTCTCGGACATCTCCTACGGCGAAAAGCGCCGCGTGGAGATCGCCATGGCGATGGCGCAGCGCCCGAAGGTGCTGCTGCTCGACGAGCCGCTCGCCGGCCTTTCCAGCGGCGAGCGCACCAACGTCAAGCAGCTCGTCGCCGCCATTCCCCGCGAGACCACCGTCGTGATGATCGAACACGACATGGACACCGCCCTCGACCTCGCCGAAACCGTCACTTTGCTCCATTACGGCAAGGTGATCGTGGACGGCGCGCGCGATGCGGTGATCGCCGATGAGAAGACCCGCGAGGTGTATCTTGGCCACTGAAGCGCTCTCCGTTTCCAACCTCCACGCCTATTACGGCGACAGCCACGTGCTGTACGGGGTCAGCTTCGCGCTCGAGGCCCGGGGCGTTCTCGCCCTTCTGGGCCGCAACGGCGCGGGCAAATCCACCTGCATCTCCAGCATCATGGGGCTGCTGCCCCCGCGCGAGGGCGAGATCAAGCTGTTCGGCAAGACCATCTCCGGTCTCGCCCCCGAGCAGATCTCGAAGCTCGGCATCGGCCTCGTGCCGCAGGGCCGCCGCATCTTCCCGTCGCTCTCCGTGCGCGAGAACCTCGCCGTGGCCGCGCAACGCCAGACCGAGGGCGACAAGCCCTGGACGCTGGCGCGCATCTACGACCTGTTCCCCCGCATGAAGGAACGGCAGAACCAGCTCGCGGGTTCGCTTTCGGGCGGCGAGCAGCAGATGCTCGCCATCGGCCGCGGCCTCATGGGCAACCCGAAGGTGCTGCTTCTCGACGAACCGTCGGAGGGTCTCGCGCCCCTGATCGTCCAGGAGGTCGGCCGCACCATCAAGCGGCTAAAGGACGAGGGCCAGTCGATCATCCTCGTCGAGCAGAACAGCCAGCTGGCGCTGGAAGTCGCCGATCAGGTCGTCATCCTCAACACGGGCGAATGCGCCTTCGTCGGCACGGCCGAGGAAGTCCGTGCAAACGACGACCTCATCACGCAAAATCTCGGCATCTTCCACGCCCACTGAGAACACGCCGGCATCCATGACCCGAACCGTCGCCCTCGAATCCCGGTCGCTCGTCGTGAACGGCCGGGACGTCACCGTGAACGTTCCCGAAGATACGCCGCTCCTCGCGGCGCTTCGGCACGATCTCGACCTCAAGGGCACGCGCGTCGGCTGCACGGAAGGCTATTGCGGCGCCTGCACGGTCCTCGTCGAAGGGCGTCCCGTCCAGTCGTGCAACACCCCCCTCTGGTCGGTGGAAGGCAAGTCCGTCACCACCGTCGAAGGGCTCAAGCAGGGCGACGTGCTCGGTCCGGTGCAGGAAGCCTTCCTGCTGGAGCAGGCCGCGCAGTGCGGATACTGCACCAACGGCATCATCATGACGGTCGCGGGCATGCTCTCGCAGTCCCCGCCCGCCACGAAACACGAGATCGTCGAGGTTCTCGACGAGCGCCACATCTGCCGCTGCGGCGCGCAGACGCGCATCCTCAAGGCCATCGACCGCGCCATTCTGATGACGGGAGCCCGCGCATGAGCGATCTTCCGGGCAATCTGAAAGCCAATCCGCTCCTTTCGCGCTGGCTCCGCGTCGACGCCGACGACACGATCACCGTCCGCTCGGGCAAGGTCGAACTAGGCCAGGGCATCGCCACCGCCATGGTGGCCATCGCGGCCGCCGAACTCGGCGTCGCCTTCGCACGCGTCCGCATCGAAAACACCGACACCTTCGTCTCCCCCGAAGAGGGCTGGACGGCCGGCAGCTTCTCCATCGAGCACGGCGGCACCGCCATGCGCTGGGCCTGCGCCATGGCCCGCGAATTGTTCGCCGAAGCCGCCGCGAAGAAGCTCGGCGTCGATCCGGCCGCCGTGGTCGTGTCGGACGGCGTCTTCCGCCGCCAAGGCGCGAACGAAGGGGTCACCTACGCCCAACTCCGCGACGCGGTCGATCTCGAGCGCATGGCGGGCGAATTGCCCGTGCCCAAGCTGCACGGCGGCACCGTCGACCGGCCCGGCCTCGGCCGTCCGGACCTGCGCGCCAAATTCAGCGGCCCCGCCTTCATTCAGGACATGGCGCTGCCGGGCATGGCCTATGGCCGCGTCCTGCGCCCGAGCCACCCGCATGACCGTCTCGCCACGTTCGACCGCGACGCCGTCGCCGCCCTGCCCGGCGTCATCGCGGTCGTGGTGGACGGCGGCTTCGCCGGCGTCGTCGCCGAACGCGACGATCTCGCGGTGAAGGCCGTCGAATTCGCCCGCAAGCGCGCGACCTGGACCCGCACCGCCGAACTGCCCCCGATGGGCGACGCGAATGCGTGGATGGACGGGCTGCCGCTCAACACCACCACCTTCCTCGCCGACGAGGGCGAAGCCGCCCCCGCCGCCATGCGGCACACGGCGCGCTACACCCGTCCCTACATCGCCCATGCCTCGGTCGGCCCCTCCTGCGCGCTCGCGGAATGGACCGGCGACACGCTGAAGGTCTGGTCGCATTCGCAGGGCGTCTATCCGCTGCGCAAGCAGATGGCCCGCGCCCTGCGCGTCGACATGGACAAGGTCAACGTCGTCCATGCCCACGGTTCCGGCTGCTACGGCCACAACGGGGCCGACGACGTGGCGCTCGACGCGGCCCTTCTGGCGCGCGGCGCGGGCCGCCCGGTCATGGTGCAATGGAGCCGCGCAGACGAGCTGAGCTGGTCGCCTTTCGGCTCGCCGATGCGCATCGAAATTTCCGCCGGCCTCTCCGCCGACGGCACCGTCACGGATTGGACGCATGACGTCCGCAGCCCGCCGCATATCGCTCGTCCGGGCTTCGGGGAAGGCGTCAACCTGCTTGCCGCTTGGCACATGGCAGAGCCGCATGCGCCCTCCGCGCCCAACGACGCGCCGCGTCCGCAGGGCGGCGGCGACCGCAATTCCGTGCCGCTCTACAATTTCGGCAAGCGCAGGCTCACGCATCACATCCTGCCCGAGCGCCCGCTGCACACCTCCGCAATGCGCGGTCTCGGCGCGCACGGCAACATCTTCGCCATCGAGTCCTTCATCGACGAACTCGCCGCGATGGCGGGCGTCGATCCCGTCGAATTCCGCCTGCGCCATCTCGAAGATCCCCGCGCGATCGCCGTGGTCCGCGCCGCCGCCGAAGCGGCCGGCTGGGACGCCTCGGATGCGGGCGGCGAAGGCGTCGGCCGCGGCATGGGCTTCGCCCGCTACAAGAACCACGGCGCCTATTACGCCTGCGTCGCCACGGTGGAAGTCACCGAGAAGGTCCGCCTCGTCCGCGTCGACGGCGCGGTCGATGCAGGCGCGGTCGTGCATCGCGACGGTCTCCTCAATCAGGTCGAAGGCGGGGCCGTGCAGGCCGCCAGCTGGACGCTGAAGGAGGAAGTTCGCTGGACCGAAGACGGCTTCGGCGTGCGCTCGTGGGCCGACTACCCCTTGCTCACCTTCTCCGAAATGCCGGAGATTTCGACGGTCGTGGTCGACGATCCGTCCGCGCCCTCCTTGGGTGCCGGCGAATGCTCGGCCGGGCCCATTGCCGCCGCCATCGCCAATGCGGTGGCCCATGCGCTCGGCGTGCGCGTGCGCGACATGCCCCTGACTCCCGAGCGGATCGCCGCCGCCATCAACGCAGCCTGAGGACGAAGCCATGAAAATCGGTATTTGCGGAATGGGTCGCATGGGCGCGGCCATGGCCTCGCGCCTGATGGCCGTCGGCCACGACGTCACCGTCTGGAATCGCGACGCGAAGAAGACCGAGCCGCTCGTCGCCGAAGGCGCGAAGAAGGCCGATACGCCCGCCGCCCTCGCCGCATCCTGCGAGGTCGTCATCACCATGCTGCTGAATGCGGCGGCGCTCGACGCCGTGTTCAACGGCCCCAACGGCATCCTCTCCGCGGACGTCGCGGGCAAGCTCATCGTCGACACCAGCACCGTGATGCCCGAAACGGCCGAAAAGCTCGGCCGCGCCGCGACCGCCAAGGGCGCGCAATTCGTCGAGTGCCCCGTCGGCGGCACCGTCGGCCCGGCCCGCAACGGCCAGCTCATCGGCCTCGTCGGCGGCGAGGATGCGGCCGTCGCCCGCGCCCGCCCGATCATCGAACAGCTCTGCCGCCGCATCGAGCATGTCGGCCCGGTCGGTTCCGGCGCCAAGATCAAGCTCGCGATCAACCTGCCGCTGATGGTCTATTGGCAGGCCTTGGGGGAGGCGCTGACCCTCGCCGCCCCGCTGGGCCTCCCGCCGGAGCGCCTCATGGACATCATGGCCGACACCAGCGGCTCGCCCGCGGCGGTCAAGATGCGCGGTCCCGACGTCGCCAAGCTGCTCGGCGGTCAAGCGACCGGCGCACCGGCCTTCGACGTCGGCGCGGCCCGCAAGGACATCGCCACGATGGTGGAATTCGCCGGGACGCTCGGCGCGAAGCTGCCCGTCACCGCCGCCACGCTCGCCTGCTACGACGCGGCGATCAAGGCCGGGTTCGAAGCCAAGGATCCGATCAACGTCCCGGTCTTCTGGGCGCAGACCGGCTCGAAGAACGCGTGACCTGAATCCCTCTCCCGGCGGGAGAGGGCACGAAAAAAGAGGACGACCGGGCATGATCAAGGCAGCCATCGTGGGACTCGGCTGGTGGGGCCAGACCATCGCGCGCGATCTGATGACGAGCGAGGTGATCCGCCCCGTTCTCGGCATCGATCCCGACGAGAAGGGCCGCAAGGCCGCGGCCGACAAGGGCCTCGAAACCACCACCCGCTACGAGGACGCGCTGGAGCGCAAGGACATCGACGCGGTGATCCTGTGCACGCCGCACAAGTTCCACTCCGCCCAGATCGTCGCCGCCGCAGCCGCCGGCAAGCACGTCTTCTGCGAGAAGCCGCTCTGCACCACCGCCGTCGAAGTCGATGCCGCCATCGCCGCGGTCAAGGCTGCCGGCGTCAAGCTCGGCATCGGCCATGAGCGCCGCTTCGAGCCCGCCGTCATCGACATGCGCAAGCGCTTCGCCGCCGGCGAATTCGGCGACGCTCTTCTGCTCGAAGGCAATTTCAGCCAGGACAAGTTCTTGGCTCTGCCGGCCGACAATTGGCGTCTGTCGCCGACCGAGGCCCCCGTCGGCCCGCTGTCGGCCACCGGCATCCACATGGTCGACCTTTCGATCTCGATGTTCGGCAAGCCCAAGGAAGTCTGGGCGCGCCTGTCCTCGCACAGCGCCCATTTCGGCAACGGCGACACGCTGTCCATCACGCTCGGCTTCGAGAACGGCGGCACGGCGATGCTCACCGCCATTCTGGCCACGCCCTTCATGGGCCGCCTCGCGGTCTACGGCTCGAAGGGCTGGATGGAAATCCGCGACCGGACCCACCCGGAAATCCCGACCGGTTGGGACGTCACCACCGTGCATCGCGGCGAGACGCCCTCGTCCGTGTTCCAAGCGCCCCATCCGGCGGTGCGCGACAATCTGGAAGCCTTCGCCAAGGCCGTCGCCGGCGGCGAGGACTACCCGGTCACGCTCGACGAAATGTCGTACAACGTGCGCACCTTCGAAGCGATCATCCGATCGGCCGGCAGCGGCCGCATCGAGGCGATCTGACAAAAAAGTTTCAACCGAGGACTGAACCTATGCTCGACAGCAGAAATCGTTACGGCAACACCGCCGCGCGCATGCACACCGCGGACGGCCGCGCGCGCCGCCCCTCGTCGCCGACGATCGACATTCACGCGCACATCATCGTGCCGGCCGCGGGCAAGCTCGCGCAGCCGCATGTCGACATGAGCCGCATTCCGCTGGCCCATTTCTCCGACGCGATGACCAAGGAAATCAACGCGCTTCAGGACAAGGACCGCAGCGAAGTCATCACGCAGATCGACAAGCGCCTGTTCGATCTCGACGCGATGGCCATCGACCTGCAGGTCGTCGCCCCGGCCCCCGGCCAGTGCTACTACACCGTCGGCACCAAGATCGCCGAAGAGGCCCACCGCATCGTCAATGACGGCGTGGCCGAATACTGCGCCAAGCGTCCCGACCGTTTCGTCGGCCTCGGCACCGTCACGCTGCAGGAGCCCGAGCTTGCGGTGAAGGAACTCGAATACGTCATGAGCATCGGGCTCAAGGGCGTGCAGATCCTCACCAACGTCGACGGTCAGGAGCTCGGCGACCCCAAGTTCCGCCCGTTCTTCGCGGCGGCCGAGCGTCTCGGCGCCTTCGTGATGATGCACCCGAACGGCTTCACCCACGGTGACCGCTTCACGCATTTCTACTTCAACAACGTCATCGGCAACCCGCTCGAAACCACGATCGCGCTGCACCAGCTGATCTTCAACGGCACGCTGGCGCGCTATCCCGATCTCAAGCTGATGGCCGTGCACGGCGGCGGTTACCTGCCGGGCTATTCGGGCCGCATCGACCACGCCTGGGGCGCGCGCGACGACTCGCATGCGGACCTCCCGCTGCCCCCGACGACCTATCTGCGTCAGGTCTATCTCGACACGGTGGTGTTCTCCTACCACCAGCTCGCCTACATGCTCGACGTGTTCGGTCCCGACCGCATCCTGATGGGCACGGACTATCCGTTCGACATGGCCGAATACAACCCCGTGGGCCACGTGGCCGGCGTGGAAGGCATGGACGAGGTCACCCTCGCCCAGATCTGCGGCGGCAACGCCATCCGCCTCCTCGGCCTCGATCTCTGATCGGCCGCTGGCGTCGATAAAGAAAAGGCCCGCCGAAAGGCGGGCCTTTTTCGTTGCGGAGGAGGGCGGACGTCACCCCTCGTCGCCGCTCCCGGGTCGCCTGACCAGCGTGCTGCGCACCTTCACGCCCGTGCCGAACACGCGCGAAATGCCTTCGAGGAACACGTCGAGCGCGTTGGAAATCACGCGGTCCTTGTCCTCGAGCACGTTGGATCCGTAGATGTGCTTGCGGACGCCGTAATAGAAGATGCCGCCATGCAGCACCCAGCCGAGTTCCAGCTCGGCCGGTTCCGGCTCCTGCTCGGGCAACCCCGCCTCATGGCGATATTCCACCACGATGCGCTTGAGGATGCGGTCCTCGACGATGCCGACATACCACCGGTTGATCTCGACGCCCTTGAGCCCCGAAAACAGATAGATGCGCATCCATTCGCGCGTGAAGATCGCGTCCGTATAAGCCTCGTAGAAATGCTGCAGCCGCTCGCGGATCGGCTGCGAGCGGTCGGTCAGCAGCGCGTCCCATTCGGGATTCCACCGGTCGAGATAGACCGTGCGGTACACCTCGCGGATCAGGTCTTCCTTGCTCGGGAAGTAGCGATACAGCAGCGGCTGCGTCACGCCGAGCTTGCGCGCGAGTTCGCGCGTACCCCCGTCGAACCCCTCTTCCGAGAAGAATTCCGCGGCCTTGCGGATGAAGTCGCTCCGCCGATCCTCGGGCGACAGACGCCGCTGTTTGGGGCGCGGGAGAGCGGCGGAAGCGACTGTGCTCATCGGTGGATATGACCGTCAGGAAGCTGGCGTGAAGGAGCCGAACGCACCGCGGGAAAACAGAAGCGGCTCGTCGCGGGTATAGCCGTACGCCTCGACCGCCCCGAGGAAGATGATGTGGTCGCCGCCGTAATAGCGGTAGGAGTTGCGGCACTGGAACACCGCGACGACGCCGCCGAGGATCGGCGCCCCGCCCAAGCCCGGCGTCCAATCCACGCCCGCGAACTTGTCGTCGGCCGGGCGGGCGAACTTCATCGCCAGATCGCCTTGGGATGCGCCGAGCACGTTCACCGTGAAATGCGTCGCCTCCTGAAACAGCGTCAGGCTCGGCGAATGCGTCACGAGGCTCCACAGCACCAGCGGCGGATTCAGCGACACCGACGCGAAGGAGTTGCAGGTCAGCCCCGCCCTCCGCCCGTCGGGCAATTGCGCGGTGATGATGGTCACCCCCGTCGCGAAGCTCCCCAGCGCGTTGCGGAAGTCGCGCGGGTCGAATTCCGCTTCCGCGGCTTCGGTTCGGGTGGTCTGGCTCGGCACGGCATTCGTCATCGTCAGACCCTTAAAGCGTCACGTTCTCGGAGGGGAGGCCCAGCGCCACCCGCCCGTAATTGGCCCCCGCCGCGTCGAAACTGAACGCGATGTGGGCGTTGACGGCATGCGCGTCGCGGAACTGCCGCTGCATCGCATTGCCCATATACAATCCGCCCGCGCCGGACGCTCCGAACAACGACGTCACCGCTTCGGTGCACATGTTGACCGTGAACGCCCCGTCGCGACGGTGGCGCGTCCGCTCCAGCATGTCGGGAAGGCGGCCGCGCACGGCGTCCTCCATCGCGTCGATGCAGTTGCGCCGCATGATCAGCCGCGCCGCGTCGATCTTGGCCGCCGCGGAGGCGATCTTGATCTGCGTGGATTGAAATTCGCCGAGCTTGGCGCGGTTGTAGGTCGAAGCGCGTTTCTTCGCTCCGTCCAGATAGTCTTCGTAGCATCCCTGAGCATTGCCGAGCGCCACGCCCGAAAGCACATAGGCGAACAGCGCGAACACGGGAAGTTTATACAACGGATTCGGGTTCGCCGTACTGCCGGGCGTCGGCCCGCCGGCCACCGATTTCGTCGACAGCGTCATGAAGTCGGGCACGAACAGTTCGTCGATCTCGACGTCGTGCGACCCGGTGCCGCGCAGCCCCGCCGCGTTCCACGTGTCGATGATGCGGTAGTCGCGCCGATGCACCAGAAACACGCGATAGTCCGGCGCATCCGCCTCGTCCTCGGAGAAGACGATCCCCGCCAGCATGTTCCAGGCGCTCGGCCCGACGCCGGAGGAGAACGGCCAACGGCCCGAAAGCACGAAGCCGCCCTTCACCCGCCGCGCCCGCCCGGCGGGGAACACGAAGGACGAGGCGATCAGCACGTTCGGGTTCTCGTCCCACACCGCGTCCTGCGCCGCCTTGTCGAACATGCCCAGCATCCAGTGATGGCTGCCGAGATTCGTCACGTTCCACGCCACCGACGCGTCGGCGCGCCCCAACACGTCGCCCATGTCGACGATGGAGACGTAATCCAGCTCCGCGCCGCCCACGCGCTTGGGCTGCAGGAAGCGGAACAGCCCGGCCTCGTGCAGCTCCTTCTCCGTCTCCGGCGGCAGCCGACGCAGCTCCTCCGTCAAACCCGCCCGTGCGCGCAGCGCCGGCAGCAGCGCGCGGGCGCGGTCGAGCACCTCGTCATGCTCGCGCCCCGCGCCGGAGCGCGGCTTTGGATCGAATTTTACGACGGTATCGGACATCGGAGCCTCCTGAAGGGATTCACGCGACGGCGGAAGAAGTCGTCTTTTTCGTTGCGGCGTCGAGGGTCGCCTTGAATTCGGGCCGATCGAGATAGAGCGAGGCGGACGAGGAAACGCTGTCCTGTTCCGCGAATTCCGAGAGCTTGCGCATCTCCGGAATCCGGGAGCGATCGAGCGTGTTCACGTCCGGCCAATCCACTTCGAGCAGGTTGCCGCCGGGGTCGCGCAGATACATCTGAACGCTCCCGTCGGGCAATTCGTTGACGCTGTTGCGAAACGCCGCCGAATCGAGCGCCCCCGCGGCCTTGCCCGCCTCGTAGACGGCATGGAAATCGTCCACGTCGACGGCGAAGTGCTGGAAGAACGGCACATGATCTTCCAGTTCGAACACGTGCAGCTGCAATCGGCCGCAGCGCAGATACTGCGTCTTGAAGCCGAAATTGTAGGTGGGAATCCGCTCCATGCCGAGCACGGTCTCGTAGAACCGCACCGAGGTCTCGAGGTCCTTGGACCCCACGGACAAATGATTGAATCCGAGCGCACGCATCGCGGCCTCCGCAATGTTTATCGTATGATAAATTACCGCCGACACGGCCCGCCGGCAAGTCCGATGCGGCCGCGCGGACGATTGACATCGCGCCCGTCTTATTTTTCATATGATAAATAAGCTGCACGCGCGTGCAAACGAAGCGGGCGGCGAGCCACACGAGAAAAACGTCGGAGGAAATGAATGTCCCGCAAGCCGGTGAATCGCGAAGCGATCTATAAAGCCGCCAAGACCCTGTCCAACTGGGGCCGTTGGGGTGCTGACGACCAGCTCGGCACGCTGAACAACATCACCCCGCAGGACGTCATCGACGCCGGCAAGCTGATCAAGAAGGGCAAGGTCTTCGCGCTCGGCCTGTCGCTGAAGGAGCCGATCCAGTCCGGCCTGTTCGGCGGCCGCTGGAACCCGATCCACACGATGCTCGCGACCGGCACCGACGCCGTCGCCGGCAATCAGGACGGCCCGAACGGCCCGACGCTGCGTTACGCCGACGACGCCATCAACATGCCCTGCCAGGCCTCGACCCAGTGGGACGCGCTCTGCCACATCTTCCTCGACGACAAGATGTACAACGGCTTCGATCCCAAGCTGGTCGACGCCCGCGGCGCCCGCAAGCTCGGCATCGAGAACTACCGCGACAAGATGGTCGGCCGCGGCGTGCTGCTCGACGTGGCGCGCTGGAAGGGCCTCGACTCCCTGCCCGACGGCTACGCCGTGTCCAATGAAGACCTCGACGGCTGCGCCAAGGCGCAGGGCGTCGAAGTCCGCAAGGGCGACTTCGTCATCGTCCGCACCGGCCATCAGGAGCGTTGCCTCGCCAAGAAGGATTGGCACGGCTATGCGGGCGGCGACGCCCCCGGCGTCGCGTTCGAAACCTGCTACTGGCTGCGCGAGAAGGACGTCGCCGGCATCTGCACCGACACCTGGGGCTGCGAAGTGCGTCCCAACGAGACCAAGGACGCCAACCAGCCTTGGCATTGGGTCGTGATCCCGGCCATGGGCATCGCCATGGGCGAGATCTTCTACCTCAAGGAGCTGGCCGAAGACTGCGCGGCGGACAAGGTGTACGAATTCTTCTTCACCGCGCCTCCGCTGCACCTGCCCGGCGGAGCCGGTTCGCCGATCAACCCGCAGGCGATCAAGTAAGGACCACTCCATGCGTCTCTGGGGCCGCGCGACATCCGTCAACGTTCAAAAGGTGCTCTGGGCTCTCGAAGAGCTGGGGCTTCCCTATGAGCGCATCGATGCCGGCGGCGCCTATGGCGGCACGGAGACTCCCGAATATCGCCGCCTCAACCCCAACCGCCTCGTGCCCACGCTCGAGGACGGCGGGTTGGTGCTGTGGGAATCGAACGCCATCGTCCGCTACGTCGCGGACGTCTACGGCCGCGGCGTGCTGCGGCCGGAAGACCCCAAGACGGCGGCCGTCGCCGATCAATGGATGGACTGGCAGCAGACGACGCTGTCGGGAACCATGAATCCCCTGTTCTGGGAGGTGGTGCGCAAGCCCCCCTCCCAGCGCAGCGCGGAAAAGGCCCGCGAACTGACCGCCCAGGCCACCAAGCATCTCGCCGTGCTCGACTCGCTGCTCGCCGGCCAACCTTGGCTCGCCGGGTCCGACTTCTCCATGGGCGACATCCCCGCCGGCTCCATGCTCTGGCGCTGGTTCACCATGGACATCGACCGCCCCGAACTCCCCCACCTCGCCGCCTGGTACGACCGCCTCACCGCCCGCCCGGCCTACCGCCGCGCGGTGATGACCAGCTACGAGCCCCTCCGCGGCAAGGACTGAGCCGGCCTTTTTGCCCTCATGGTGGGGAGCCCCGCAGGGGCATCTCGAACCACCCCTCCGGCATCACAAAATCCCGTGGTCCGAGACGGCGCGACGCCCCTCCTCACCATGAGGTCTCACGAAGAACACCAGCCAAACTGAGTGTCATCCCGGGGCGCGAAGCCAACCCGGGATCCAGGCTGCCGGGCATCGCGGTACAAGGCTGGGTCCCGGCTCTACGCTGCGCTCCGGCCGGGATGACACGAGAGGGCGACCACCAAAGAAGCCCCAAAGAGCCCACCTCGGAAACCCTCATGGTGAGGAGCCCCGAAGGGGCGTCTCGAACCACCCAGCCGCGCCCTCGACGCCCCTACGGCCGCCAAACGTCCCGGCCGTCGACGCGGACCACGCCGTGCTCCGGCCGTCTCGCGCTGGCGCGCACCACCAGCTCGCCCGGCACGCGGGCGATGCGGGCGGCGGCTTCGCGGCCTTCGATGCGGTCGAGCAGCGCCGCCACCGCCAGATCCACCATGGTGCCGACCGGCTGTTCCACGCTGGTCAACGCGTAGCTGGGCCAACGGGCGGGGCCGACGTCGTCATAGCCGACGATGGACACGTCCTCGGGCACGCGCAGGCCGAGTTCATGGCGCGCGGTGTCCATCACGGCGATGGCCATGTGGTCGTTGGCGCAGAACACGGCGTCCGGCCGGTCCGCGCGTCCCAGAAGCCGCCGCGCCGCCTCCGCCGCACCCGCCTGCGAGTAAAGGCCGTCCTCGCGCAGCACCTCCGTCACGCCGCGCTCGGCGAGGCGTTCGCGGAACGCGGTTTCGCGGTCCTGATTGGTCGAGGACCCGGCCGAGCCGGCGACATAGCCGAAGCGGCGATGCCCGGCGGCCAAAAGGAAATCGGCCAGGGCGCGCGCGCCGTTGCGGTTGTCGGCCGTCACGCTCGACACGCCCGCGCGGTCGTTGGTGCGGTTGATCAGCACCACGGGAATGCCGGCGGCATTGCATTCGTCCGCCAGCGCCGACGACAGCGAGGTGGAGGCGAGCACGATCCCGTCGACCTGATAGGCGAGGATCTGCGCGAACAGCGCGTCCGAATTGCCGTCGGACGGGCCGGTGAACAGCAGGAGATGATAGCCCCGCGCCTGCAATTCGTCCGCAAGGCGGGCCAGCAGGTCGGGATAGAACTGATTCTCGAGGTAGGCGACGACCACGGCGATCATGCGCGAGCGGCCTGCGATCAAGGAGCGGGCGATGGCGTTGGGGCGATAGCCCAGC
This sequence comes from Hyphomicrobiales bacterium, assembly GCA_027489535.1. Taxonomy (GTDB): domain Bacteria; phylum Pseudomonadota; class Alphaproteobacteria; order Rhizobiales; family Beijerinckiaceae; genus JAIXZO01. The sequence continues at coordinate 238,845 of JAIXZO010000001.1, read as the reverse complement.
GCCTTCGCCGCATCCATCACGCGCTTGCGCGTGTCGTCGGCGATGCTCGCACCCGGCGTGAAGCAGCGCGACACCGCCGAGCGGGAAACCCCCGCCCGGCGCGCCACTTCGACGGATGTGATGCGCCCCGCCACGGCGTCAGTCGGCGGTCCAGCCGCCGTCGACCATCAGCGCCGAGCCGGTCACGAGGCTCGACGCGTCGGAGGCGAGGAACAGCACCGGCCCCATCACGTCCTCGATTTCACCGAGACGGCCGAGCTTGATCTTGGCCAGAACCGAGGCGCGGAATGTCTCGTCGGCGAAGAAGGGCCGGGTCATTTCGGTGACGATGAAGGTCGGGCAGACCGTATTCACGCGCACGCCCTGCGGGCCGTATTCGACCGCCATGGCCTTGGTCAGACCCTCGATCGCGTGCTTGGACGTGCAATAGACCGTCCGGCGCGGGCCGCCGACATGCCCCATCTGCGAGGAGATGTTGATGATCGAGCCCTTGATGCCCGCCGCCAGCATTCCCCGCACCACGGCGCGGGCGACGAAATAGGCCGCGCGCACGTTGAGGTCCATCACCGCATCGAAGTCCTCGATGGTGATGTCCGTCATCGGCTTGGGCCGGTTGGTGCCCGCATTGTTGACGAGGATGTCGAACGGCCCCGCCGCGTCGAGCACGGCGTCGATGCCCTCCACGTCGAGCGCGTCGAACTTCAAGGCCGAGGCCGACCAGCCCGCGGCGCGCATGGTCGCGGCGGCCTCCTCGATCTCGCTTTCGGTCCGCGCGGCGAGCACGACATGCGCGCCCGCCTCGGCCAAGGCGGTGGCGGCGGCGAGGCCGATGCCTCGCCCCGCGCCGGTGATCAGAGCCTTGCGCCCGTCGAGGCGGAAGGACGGCGTTTTCGGCAGGTTCATTCCGCCGCCTCGCCGTAGGGCACGTTGCGGCCGCCGTAGCGGCGCACGCGCACATTGGCCTGCTCGGCATGACCGACGAAGCCTTCGAGCATGCACAGACGCGAGCAGTACTCGCCGATCATGGCCGAGGCCTCGTCGGTGAGCACCTTCTGATAGGTGCAGGTCTTCATGAACTTGCCGACCCACAGACCGCCGGTGTAGCGGCCGGCCTTCTTGGTCGGCAGCGTGTGGTTGGTGCCGATCACCTTGTCGCCGAAGGCCACGTTGGTGCGCGGGCCGAGGAACAGGCCGCCGTAATTGGTCAGGTTGGCGAGGAACCAGTCGTCGCGGTCCGTCATCACCTGCACGTGCTCGGAGGCGAGATGGTCGGCCTCCTTCAGCATTTCCTCGTAGCTCTCGCAGACGATGATCTCGCCGTAGTCTTCCCAAGCCTGACGGGCGACTTCGCCGGTGGGCAGGATGCCGAGCAGGCGCTCGATCTCCGCCATCGTGTCGCGGGCGAGCTTCTCGGAATTGGTGATCAGCACGGCGGGGGAGTTCGGGCCGTGTTCGGCCTGACCCAGCAGGTCGGTCGCGCAGATCTCGCCGTCGACGGTCTCGTCGGCGATGACCAGCGTCTCGGTCGGGCCGGCGAACAGGTCGATGCCGACGCGGCCGTAGAGCTGGCGCTTGGCTTCCGCCACGAAGGCGTTGCCGGGGCCGACCAGCATATCGACCGGCTTCACCGTCTCGGTGCCGATCGCCATGGCGGCCACGGCCTGCACGCCGCCGAGCACGAGGATTTCATCCGCGCCGCCCATATGCATCGCGGCCACGATGGCCGGATGCGGCGCGCCGTGGTGGGGAGGGGCCGAGGAGATGATGCGCTTCACGCCCGCGACCTTCGCGGTCACGACGCTCATATGCGCGGAGGCGATCATCGGGTAGCGCCCGCCGGGCACGTAGCAGCCGACCGCGTTCACCGGGATGTTCTTGTGGCCGAGGATGACGCCCGGAAGCGTCTCGACTTCGAGATCCTTCAGGCATTCCTTCTGCTTCTGCGCAAAGCCGCGGACCTGCGTCTGCGCGAAGGCGATGTCGTCGATGTCGCGCTTGGACAGCTTCGCCATCGCCGCGTCGATCTCCTTCGGCGAAAGGAAGAATTCCTTCGGCGAGTAGTTGTCGAACTTCTGCGAGAGATCGCGCACGGCGGCGTCGCCGCGCTTTTCGACGTCGGCGAGGATGCCCTCGACCGTTGCGCGGACCTTGTCGTCGGCGTCGCGACGCGCTTCGGCGTCCTTGCCGTTCTTCAACCAGCGAGCCATGGGCTCCTCCTTCGGATCATCGAATGTTCGTTGTCGGCGTGCTGCGTTGCACACGAGTGCAAAGAGGATAGACCGACCCCGGCGGGCCTGTCGAGTGGGGGCGGTCCGCCCGTTCGACATGCCGTCGGAAATCGTTGAATCGGAGCGCGGATTCCGGGATCGTTCATCCGGAATCCGCGCGGATTTTGCTTTATTCCGACGACATCAACGCAACTTTTGCGTTCAGACGGCCGCCGGTGCACCGGGCTGACGCAGCGGATGCGCCGCAGCGAAGGCCGGATGCGCGTTCAGCGTGTCCGCCAACGCCGTGCACAACGGGAAGGCGTCGAACGACGCCTTGTAGAAACGCGAGCCCGCGGCATGGCTGGCGAAGCAGATGTCGGCGATGGTCGGCTGCGTGCCGAGCGCGAAGGGCGCGGGCGGACGGCGCGAGAACAGCTTCTCGTAGGTCGCGAGCCCCTCGGTCATGAAGTGGCGGCCCCAGGTCTCGGTCGCTTCCGCATCGGCGCCGAACGTCGCGCCGATGTGCTTGCGCACGCGGGGCACGACGAGCGGATGCGCGTCGGCGACGGTGATGAGGGCCAGAGCGCGGGCATAGGCGCGCTCGGCGGGCGTGGCCGGCATGATCGAGGGCTCGGGGAAGCGCTCGTCCAGATATTCGAGGATCGGCATGGACTGGAACAGCGTCACGTCGCCGTCGATCACCGTCGGCAGCACGTGCTCGGCGTTGATCTTGTCGTAGTCGGCGGAATGCTGCGCCCCGTTGAGAATGTCGACCGGGATCTCCTCGTAATCGATTCCCTTGAGATTGAGCGCGATGCGGACGCGATAGGCCGCCAGCGACCGCCAGAAGCCGTACATCGTGATGGTCGCCATGGGCGTTTCTCCTGCGTCGGGTTTGTCTTCGACGCCGCGCGCGGCCCGACATCCGAACGCGACGACGTGAACGAACAGCGCCTCGCGTCCGATTGCAAGAGGCGCGGGCGGCGGAACGGCCCGATTGCAGGAGGCGGGGGCGGCGATGCGGGCCGCACGAACCGGACGCCTTCTCGGCCGTTGCCGTGGCGATCCCTCGGAGAATGCGCGTGCCCTCCCATCGTGAACTCGTCGCCTCGCTGCTCGTCGCCGCAGGCGTCCTGATCGGCCTCGCCGCCCTCTGGACGCTGCGCAACGTGCTGTTGCTCGCCTTTGCAGCAGTCGTCTTCGCCGTGGTCGCACGCGCGCTCGCGGACCTCCTGCACGAGCGGTTGCGGGTACCGGGCCGCGCTGCATTGCCGTTGTCGGGGCTGATCCTCGCGGGCACCGCGATCGCGGTGCTCTGGCTGCTGCACCGTCATGTCGCCGCGCAATTCGGGCAGTTGGCGGAGCGCGTCCCCGCCGCCCTGCCGGCCTTGGGCGAGGCGCTCGGCCTTCCCGGCCTCTCCGACGCCGTCGTGGAAGCCGCGCGGCAGGCGGTGTCGGCGGAAGGCGCGTTCGGCAAACTCGCCTCCATCGGACTGACCGCGATGGGCGTGGTCGCGGACGTCGCCCTCATCGCCTTCGGCGCGGCCTATCTGGCGTCCGAGCCCGCGCTCTACACCGCCGGCCTCGTGAAGCTGTTTCCGCCGCGCCTGCATGACGGGGTGCGCGACACGCTGACGACGTTGGGCAATGCCTTGCGCCTTTGGCTGCTCGCGCAGTCGGCATCCATGATCATCACGGGAGTGCTGACCGGCGCGGCCTTGTGGCTCATCGGGGTCCCGTCCCCGTTCGCGCTGGGCTTGATCGCGGGCGTGGCGGAATTCGTGCCGCTCGTCGGGCCGTTCCTCGCCTCCGTTCCGGCCCTGCTGCTCGCCTTCTCGATCTCGCCGCAAACCACGCTGTGGACGGGGCTGGCCTTCCTCGTCATCCAGCAGATCGAATCCAATCTCGTCCAGCCGATCATCACGAGGGCGGCGGTCGAGGTGCCGCCGGCACTTCTGCTGTTCGCCGTCGTCGCCTTCGGCATCCTGTTCGGGATTCCGGGCGTGCTGCTCGCCGCCCCGCTCACGGTCGCCGCGTTCGTGATCGTCAACAAGCTTTATGTCCGCGAAACGTTGGGCGAACAGACGTCCGTTCCCGGAGAAGACGGCTGAGCGGAGGGTTAGGGACCCCGTGCCTACTCCCAAACCCGGCGGAACAGATTGCGGTAGAGCCCGGCCTCGTCGTCGGCCTTCAGCGGCGAGGCCGAGAACCGCCCGGAAAACAGGAATTCGACGAGCCGTCGATAGGCGGTCGGCGTCGGCGTCGCCCATGCCAAGGCGGAGCCGCCCTCGCGCGCAATCAATTCGCCCGCCAAGCGCGTGCCGTCCGGCAGCACCAAAACGGCGGAACCGCCCGGCGGGACGCCGTCGCGGGGCGCAAGACCGGCGCCCCCCGTCGACATGTCGAGCACCCGCACCACCCTTCGTGCGCCGGCGGTCTCCAACACCATGTCGACGTCGAGGAAGAAGCGCTCGCTGCTGCGGAAATAGGGGCGCGGAATGGCGATCCAGAAGGCCACCGTCAGGCCGGACAGGGTCAGCATGGCCCAAAATACGGCCATGGGGAAAAAGTCGCCGGTCGGGATCCGCTCGAGCCCCGGAAAGGCGTTCATGAACAATCCGAGCACCGTCGCGGCCCAGACGGACCCGATGGCGACGGCGGTGAACATGTCCGGCGTACGGCGTCCGCTCGCTTTCGGCGTCACGCGGAATGCGGTGCCGAAGGGCTTGAACAGACCGGCCAGGACACTCGGGAACAGCCGGAAGGACTGGAAGATCTGGATCGCGGGCGAGACGAGCGGCAGATAGGTGCCGTTCGAAATCCACACCATGTAGCCCTGCTGCATCAGCAGAAACGGGACGGCGTAGGACAAGGCCCCGTCGACGCCGCCGCCGTTGATGGGTGCAAGTCCGAACAGAAAATAGAGCGCGGGGACCAAGACCGTCAGGATCGTCGCCGCCGAACCGGTGACCCAATAAAGCGGCGCGAAGAACAGCTTCTGCGCCAAGCTCAGGGAACCGTTGAGGATGATGTCGGCAGGCAAGAAGAAAATCTGAATGTTGCCGCGGGCCCAGCGCTCGCGCTGAACGAAGAAGGCCTGCGCGCTGTCGGCCGACAGCCCGAGGCTGAGCGCCTCGTTGAGATAGACCGTCCGGTAGCCAGCCTTGCGCATCCTGACCGTGGTCAGCATGTCCTCGGTGATGCTGTCGGTGGGAAAACCTCCGATCGCATCGAGCGCGGCACGCCGATTGAGACTGCATGAGCCGCAGGAAAAGGCCGCGTCCCATTGCGCGCGGGCCGGCATGATCTCGCTGAAGAAGAAGCGCTGCTCGTCCACCCATTGCTTGGCGATGCCGAGATTCAGCTGCACCACGTCCGGATTGTAGAAAACCTGCGGCGTCTGCACGATGCCGACGCCCGGATCGGCGAACAGCGGCAAGGTTCGCGAGACGAAATTGCGGGCCGCCGCGAAATCCGCATCCATGATGGCGATGAAATCGCCCGTCAGACGCGGGAGCGCCGCATTGAGATTACCCGCCTTTGCATGAGCGTTGTCGGCGCGCCGGTGATACTGCGCCCCGAGTTCCGCGCAGAGTGCTTGCAGCCAGTCCCGACGGCCGTCGTCCAGAACATGGACCGTGATGCGGGGATAATCCTGATTGAGGGCGGCGATGATCGCCTTGTCGACGACGTCGCGCGGCTCGTCATAGGTCGGGATGACGATATCGACGGCGGGAGTCCCGAGATCGGTCGACGGTTCGACCGCAGGCCCCGCAAGGCGGGGCGCGCGCGACATCATGACGAGGAAGACGAAGCCGTTGAAGAAGCCGAGGATCTCGACCGCGAAGACGATGAAGGGCCACGCGCCGGTCCGGGCATCTCCGGCGGGGAACAACGTCTCTTCGATGCGCCAGGCGAAATAGAGCGCCGCGGTCGCCGCTACGGCGAGCCCGTAAGCCGTGCGATGAAGCGTGCTGGACCGATCGCCGACCGCCAGGAACAGCAGGGCGAGCGTCGCCGTGCCGAGCAGCGGGCTGAGATCGACGACGTCAAAGGACATCGCGCAGCGCCGCCCAGACCAGCGACAGCGACCCCGTGCTGCGGGTCTTCAGCACGGCCGTGCGGCCGATGGCGCAGTCGGTTTCCTGCAGGGCCTTTGCGACGAAGGCGGGCTCCGGCGCGATGCGGGCGAGCAGCCATGTCCGGCGGGTGGTGCGCGGCGCGACGAAGGTGTTGCGCAGGGCGGCCGAATTGCCGTTGGCCGAAAGCTCGGCGACGCTGCCGGTCCATTCCTTGTCCGAGCCGATCAGCCGGAAGCTGACGGACTGGCCGAGCGCAAAGCGGGCACCGTCTTCCTCCGGCACGATCACGTCGATGAACAAGCCCGCGCAATGGGCGGTGACGGCCACCGTGCCCCCCGCGGCCACCGTCGTGCCCGGTTCCACGACGGGCGGCAGCAGACGGCCCGCGCGTTCGGCGGCGAAGGTGATGACGTGCTTGCGCTCGAAGGCCGCGCGCTCGGCATCGCGCCGCGCCAAGGCTCCGGCGAGCGCCAGTTCGGCTTGCTTGAGGTCGCGGTCGGCATCGATCAGCTTGAGGGCGATTTCGTCGAGCCGCTGGGCGGTATAGGCGACGTCGCCGGTGCCTTCCTCGACGAGCAGACCGGCTTGAATCTGGCGGAACTTGATCTTGAGCGCGGTCAGGCGATTGGCTGCGGCGTCGTAGTCGAGCTGCGCCTTTCGCGAGGACACGGTGGTCTGGTCGAGCACCGCGTCCGACACGACGCGACGACCCGCGAGATCGACGGCGCGCTCGAGATCGCGGCCGCGGCGTTCGCGCTCCGCCGCGAGGCTGACCAGCTCGGATTCGCGCGCCGCGATCTGCTCGGCCACGCTCGCGCGCGCCGCTTCGAGCAGCGCAACCAATCGCTCGTCGAGGCGGCCCTTTTCGGACAGCAGCGCCGCGCGCTGGATGCGGCGGGCCGCCACGGTGTCCTGCGCCACGCCGACGGCCTGTTCGGCCCCGAGCAAAGCGGCGTCGTCCTGCACCAGAGCGGCGATGCGCACGAGCGGCGCGCCGTCCGCCACGTCGCTGAAGGGTTTCGCGAAGCTGGTCTGCACGGTGGCGGCCTGCGGCGCGATGAATTCGCGCTTCTCCGCATTGACGACCGCGACGTCCGCAAAGACGAAGAACACGCGGGAGGCGACCAGCCCGAAGAAAGCGAAGAGGGCGAGGCCGAGAACGGAGCGTTTGAGAATGCGCAAAGACACGAGAATGATCCCGATGAACAACTGACGCTACGTTACAGCGAAGTTCAAGCTCACACAACCTTTAGGAAGCAGTCCGCCGGAGCCGCCCCTTTCGAGCGGCCCGACATGCGGACTTGCGACCAACGTCTCGGTCGGCGGGCCTTGCTGCGGCGCGGGCAATGCTGCGACAAAGACGGCATCGAAGGAGACCCGCCGCATGACCACGCATTCCTCCGCAACGCCGGCCAAGACCGCACCCGGCCGCTTCTTCGAGGACTTCGCGGTGGGCGACGTCATCCGCCACGCCACGCCGCGCACGGTGACCGCGGGCGACGTCTCGCTTTACACGGCGCTGTACGGCTCCCGCTTCGCGCTGCAATCGTCCGACGCCTTCGCCGAGAGCGTGGGGCACCCGCGCGCGCCGGTGGACGATCTGCTCGTGTTCCACATCGTCTTCGGCAAGACCGTGCCGGACGTGTCGATCAACGCGGTCGCCAATCTCGGCTATGCGGCCTGCCGTTTTCTTGCCCCCGTCTATCCCGGAGATACGCTGACCGCCGTCTCCGAGGTGATCGGCCTGAAGGAGAACTCGAACGGCGAGACGGGCGTGGTCTATGTCCGCTCCACCGGCTTCAACCGCGAGGGCGAGGCGGTGCTCGACTATGTGCGCTGGGTGATGGTGCGCAAACGCGACAAGGCCTCACCCGCGCCGGCGGAGGTCGTGCCCTCGCTGCCGCGCGTGGTCGCGCCCGACGCCTTGGGCGACGCCTGCCCGATCATCGATCGGGACGCCTACGACACGGTGCTCGCAGGCTCGCCGTTCCGCTTCGACGACTATGCCGTGGGCGAGAAGATCGACCATGTCGACGGCATGACGGTGGAAGAGGCCGAGCACCAGATCGCGACGCGGCTCTACCAGAACACGGCGAAAGTGCATTTCGACCTGCATCATCAGGCGCAGGGACGCTTCGGGAAGCGGCTGATCTATGGCGGACACGTGATCTCGCTGGCGCGCGCGCTGTCCTTCAACGGGCTCGGCAACGCCTTCCACCTGACGGCGATCAATGCCGGCCGCCATGTCGCGCCGCTGTTTGCGGGCGATACGGTATTCGCGTGGAGCGAGGTGCTCGACAAGGCGGAACTCGCGGGGCGCGACGACGTGGGCGCGTTGCGCCTGCGCATGATCGCGACGAAGAACAAGCCCTGCGCCGACTATCCGCTGAAGTCGGGCGAGGACTATGACCCCGCCGTGATCCTCGATCTCGACCTCTGGGTTCTGCTGCCGCGCTGAACGGTATCGCGTTTTACGAGGCGGGCGGCGTCGGCTACCCTCGCTTCATGATCCGCATCGCGCCCCGCATCATTCTTGACGAGGACGAACTCGTCGAAACCTTCGTGCGCGCCTCCGGGCCGGGCGGCCAGAACGTCAATAAGCTGTCCACGGCCGTGCAGCTGCGCTTCGACGTGCGCCGCTCGCCCTCGCTGCCCGACGACGTGCGCGAACGGCTGGAGCGGCTCGCCGGCCGACGTCTGACCAATGACGGGGTGATCGTGATTTCCGCGCAGCGCTTCCGCACGCAGGAACGCAACCGCGAGGATGCGCGCGAGCGGCTGTTCGAGCTGATTCGAGAGGCGGCGGTGCGACCGATCGTCCGACGTCCGACGCGGCCGACCTTGGCTTCCAAAACGAGGCGGCTGGAGGGAAAAACGCGGCGTTCGAGCGTGAAATCGCTGCGTGCGGGACCGCGCGACGCGGATTGAACGCCGTTTCGGGGCTCCCCCTCCGAATGTCTGCCCCCGCGCCGATTGCGGACGAGCGCGACTTTGTTTACGAAGCCTCAAACCCTTGCACGGAAAAGGGAAGCCCATGGCCGACTCCAAGCCCCGCAGCGAACGTCCGCTGTCCCCGCATCTCGAAATCTACAAGCCCGCGATGACGATGGTGATGTCCATCGTCCACCGCGTGACCGGCACCGCGCTGTATTTCGGCACCGTGCTCGTCGCGGCATGGCTGGTGAGCGCGGCCACGAGCGCCTCGGCGTTCGAGACCGTGCATGGCTTCATGGGCTCCTGGTTCGGGCGCATCATCCTGCTCGGCTACACGTGGGCGCTGCTGCATCACCTGCTCGGCGGCATCCGCCATTTCATCTGGGATACCGGACGCGGCTACGGCGCGGAGGAACGCTCGTTCCTCGCCCATGCGACGCTCGCGGGATCCATCGGCCTGACGATCCTCGTCTGGATCGTCGCCTACGTCGTGCGCTGAGGAGAGCGGGATCATGGAATCGTCCTCTTCGATGAAGACCCCGCTGAAGCGGGTCCGCGGCCTCGGTTCCGCCAAGTCCGGCACCGACCATTTCCTCAAGCAGCGCTTCACCGCGATGGCCAACGTGCCGCTCGTGCTGATCATGATCGGCGTCGTGATCGCGCTCGTGGGCAAGGATGCGGCCGCAGCCAAGGCGGTTTTGTCGCATCCCCTCGTCGCCATTCCGATGGTTCTGTTCTTCGTTTCCGAGATGATCCACATGCGCATCGGCATGCAGGTGATAATCGAGGACTACGTGCATGAAGAAGGCCCCAAGATCCTCCTTCTCGCGCTGAACACCTTCTTCTCGATCGCGATCGGCCTCTCCAGCATCTTCGCGATCCTCAAGCTCAGCTTCGGAGCGTAAGCCCATGGCATCCTCGACCCAGAACGGCGCCGCCAAGCCCGCCTTCAACGGATCCGCCTATCCGATCACCGACCACACCTTCGACGTGGTGGTGGTGGGCGCGGGCGGCGCGGGCCTTCGCGCCACCGTCGGCTGCGCGCAGGCGGGCCTGCGCACGGCCTGCATCTCGAAGGTGTTCCCGACGCGCTCGCACACCGTCGCGGCGCAGGGCGGCATTTCCGCGTCGCTGGGCAATATGGGCCCCGACGACTGGCGCTGGCACATGTACGACACGGTCAAGGGCTCCGGCTGGCTCGGCGACCAGGACTCGATCGAATATCTCTGCCGCAACGCTCCGGCCGCCGTGTACGAGCTCGAGCATTGGGGCGTGCCCTTCTCCCGCACGGAAGAAGGCAAGATCTATCAGCGGCCGTTCGGCGGCATGACCACGGATTACGGCAAGGGCACCGCCCAGCGCACCTGCGCCGCCGCGGACCGCACGGGCCACGCCATCCTGCACACGCTCTACGGTCAGGCCCTGCGCAACTCGACCGAATTCTTCATCGAATATTTCGCGATCGACCTGATCATGGACGAGGAAGGCCGCTGCCGCGGCGTCGTCGCCCTGAAGATGGACGACGGCTCGATCCACCGCTTCCGTTCGCATCAGGTCATTCTGGCGACGGGCGGATACGGTCGCGCGTATTTCTCCGCCACCTCCGCGCATACCTGCACGGGCGACGGCAATGCGATGGTGCTGCGCGCCGGCCTGCCGCTGCAGGACATGGAATTCGTGCAGTTCCACCCGACCGGCATCTACGGCGCAGGCTGCCTGATCACCGAAGGCGCGCGCGGCGAAGGCGGCTATCTCACCAATTCCGAGGGCGAGCGCTTCATGGAGCGCTACGCCCCCTCGGCCAAGGACCTCGCCTCGCGCGACGTCGTCTCGCGCGCGATGACGATGGAGATCCGCGCGGGCCGCGGCGTCGGCCGCGACAAGGACCACATCTATCTGCATCTCGACCACCTCGACCCTGCTGTTCTGCATGAGCGTCTTCCGGGCATCTCCGAAAGCGCCAAGATCTTCGCCGGCGTCGACGTGACCAAGGAGCCGATCCCGGTGCTGCCGACCGTGCACTACAACATGGGCGGCATCCCCACGAATTATCACGGCGAAGTGCTGACCAAGAAGAACGGCGACCCCGACACGGTGGTGCCGGGCCTGATGGCCATCGGCGAAGCGGCCTGCGTCTCCGTGCACGGCGCGAACCGCCTCGGCTCCAACTCGCTGATCGACCTCGTGGTGTTCGGCCGCGCCGCCGGCCTGCGCGCCGCCGAGCTGGTCACGCCCGGCGAGAAGCACGCGGAACTGCCCAAGGACTCCGCCGACCTGTCGCTGTCGCGCCTCGACAAGTTCCGCCACGCGAACGGCTCGACGCCGACCGCCGAGCTGCGCAACAGCATGCAGCGCACGATGCAGAACAACTGCGCCGTCTACCGCACCGGCGAAGTTCTGGAAGAAGGCAAGAAACTGATCACCGACGTGTGGAAGGGCTCGGCCGACGTGCGCGTCACCGACCGCTCGCTGATCTGGAATTCGGACCTGCTGGAAACGCTGGAATTCGACAACCTGATCACGCAGGCCGTCGTGACGATGGAAGGCGCGCTCAACCGCAAGGAATCGCGCGGCGCGCAAGCCCGCGAGGACTATCCGGATCGCGACGACAAGAACTGGATGAAGCACACGCTGGCTTGGATCGACGAAGGCAAGGCCGAAGTCGCCATCGATTATCGCCCGGTGCACACCTACACCATGACCAATGACGTGCAGTACATCGAGCCCAAGGCTCGCGTGTACTGAGGCGCACAGGCGAGAGTCGGTAAGATGGTAGAACTCACGCTTCCCAAGAATTCCCGCGTGGTCGAGGGCAAGAGCTGGCCCAAGCCCGCGGCGGCGAACAACCTGCAGGAATTCCGGATCTATCGGTATGATCCGGACGGCGAGAGCAATCCGCGCACGGACACCTATTGGGTGGACCGCGACGATTGCGGGCCGATGATCCTCGACGGGCTGATCTGGATCAAATCCAAGGTCGACCCGACGCTGACGTTCCGCCGCTCCTGCCGCGAAGGCATTTGCGGCTCCTGCGCGATGAACATCGACGGGACGAACACGCTCGCCTGCACCAAGGGCATGGACGAGGTGGGCGGCACGATCCGCATCTATCCGCTGCCGCATCTGCCGGTGATCAAGGACCTCGTCCCCGACCTCACCCGCTTCTACGCGCAGCACGCCTCCATCGAGCCCTGGCTGCACACCTCCACTCCGTCGCCGGAGAAGGAATGGAAGCAGTCGCGCGAGGACCGCGAGCATCTCGACGGCCTCTACGAGTGCATCCTGTGCGCCTGCTGCTCGACCTCGTGCCCGAGCTATTGGTGGAACGGCGACCGCTATCTCGGCCCCGCCGCGCTGCTGCAGGCCTATCGCTGGCTCATCGACTCGCGCGACGAAGCCACCGGCGAACGCCTCGACGACCTCGAGGATCCGTTCCGCCTGTATCGCTGCCACACGATCATGAACTGCGCGAACACCTGCCCGAAGGGTCTGAACCCCGCCAAGGCCATCGCGGAAATCAAGAAGATGATGGTGGCGCGTCAGGTCTGACGAAAGCCCCTTCGCCGAACGATCAAAAGGCGCCCCGGAAGGGGCGCCTTTTTGCGTCAACGATCGACGCGTTTCCAGATTTCGGTCGGTTCGCCCGCCAAACCGTAAGGCCGATCCACCCAATGAGGCCGGAATTCGGGGCCGTTCGGCCCGCAAGGCAGCGCGCGTTCGGCGAGCGGAACGTCGACCTCCGTCAGCAGCCATAACGGGTCCGAGGCGCAGGCGCGGCGCGGGTCGGACACGATGTTCAATGCCGTGCGCTCGCGGGCGGCATAGAAGCGCAGCATGACGCCGTCGCGCGCCTCGAAGGTCGTCGCGATCACGGCGTGCGGGGATTGGGCGAGAACCGCGAGGGCCCCTTTGGCGTCGCCTCGCCCATAGATGAAGAACGTCTCCAATTGGCGCGCCTGCAGCCCCGAAAAACCGATCATCAGGACGGCCGCCGCGAGGCGGGCGGCCCCGCCGCGCTCGAAGGCGCGCCCGGCCAGATCGGCCGCCATCAGAGCGACGAAGACCGCGCTGACGAAGTGCCGGCGCGGAACGCCGTTGAACGGCTGAGCCGACGCGAACATGATCAGCGGCAGCAACAGAATGCCGATGCCGTAAAGCACGAAACGGCGATCGTCGCGGAAGCGGGCCACGGCGAGAGCGGTCGAGACCATCGTGGCCAGTGCGACCGGCGGCGGGTTCCATTCGGTCGGCAGCCCGAACGTGTAGGCCATCATCATGCCGTAGCCGTGCAGCAATCCGCCTTCGCCCGGCAGCAAGATGCCGCCGACATGCAGTCCGTACCGCGCGATGCCGACCGCCAAGCATAGGCCGAGGACCCCCGACATCATCGCCGCGGGAGCGAACATCGCGAAGGCGGACCTCAGGCCCTCGCGGGCGGAGCGCAGCCGCCGCGCCTCCACCGCTGCCGCCCAGAGGCCCGCCGCCAGAAAGGCATGAAGCGAACCCAGATGCGAAAGCAGGCCGAGCACGACCACGATGCCGAGCCGCATGCGCCGGGTGTCGGACGGAGCGTCGGCGGCCAATTCCCGGTCCACCAGCACCAGACCGGCGAGCATGAACAGCATCAGGCCCGCGTAACCCCGGGCTTCGGAACCGTAATGGACGAAAGGGTACGCGGCGGCGGTGATCGCCATTGCGAAAAGGGCAGCCGCGGGCCGCTCCTTGCCGAAGAACAGGCCCGCCGCGACGACGGCGGCCGATCCGCACAGGATAGACAATCCGCGTTGGAGGGGCTCGGGGGCGAGCGGACCGACGAGGAGAAGCCAGAGCGTATTGAGGTGATGGTTGTTGTCGTGCGGCAGGCCGAAAATGACGTCGAAGGCCGAATGACCGATGTTCTCGAGCAGCTTGAAGGTCCAGACCTCGTCGAGCCACAGCGAGCCCGTCGCGCCGCGGATGCGGAGGGCGACCGCGAGCAACAGGACTGCTGCGCCGACCGCAAGAAATGCGGTCCGGCGGCGGGCTGCAATGGGCGTCATGAAAAGGCCTGCGTCAAAAAATCGGGCAACTCTCCGCGTCGTTATGGCACCCGAACAACCCGGAAAGTCTTAACGCTCACGCCTGCCCGGCCGGCAACAGGAAAAGCCCGACCACGGCTGCGATCCCGACGATCCAGAGGATGGAGCGCAGGGTCGGCTTGTCCGCGATATAGGCCGCCGTGTAGCCGATCCGCGCGGCGATGAAGGTCGCGGCCAACAGATCCACGAGATCCGGCGGCGCATCGGCCAGCGTGGCGACGATGACCGACGCGGCGAAGAACGGGAAGGCTTCCAAGGCGTTTTGATGGGCCGCATGGGCGCGCGCGCGGCGACCCTCCAAGGTGCCCATCCAGACGCGGGGCTCGCGGTTGTCGTAGCCGGGCCCGGCTTTGGCGAAACCGACCGCGACATAGGGCATCAGCCCGGCGACAAGGACGCACCAGAATGCAATCGACATCGTTATTTCCCCAACCAGCAATGTGCTTACGGGCCCGAATGCGAATCGGTTCAGAATCTCGGCGGCGGCACGCGGGGCGGCGTTTACAAATCGGCGCGGCCGGGCCGATATGAGCGGCGAAGCCCGGGGAACACGACGTGTCGAACATCAAGCTGCACTGCTTCGCGCAATCCGGAAACGCCTACAAGGTGGCGCTGTTTCTCGAAATGGCGGGATTGGGCTGGGAGCCCGTGCCGGTCGATTTCTTCAACAAGGCGACGCAGGGCGCGGAGTTCAGGGCGAAGCTCAATCCGCTCGGCGAAGTGCCCGTGATGGAACGCGACGGCCGCTTGTTTACCCAGTCGGGCGCCATCCTGACGCGCCTCGCCGACGAGACCGGATTGTTTGCGGGCCGCGACGCGGACGAGCGTTACGAAATCCTGCAATGGCTGCTGTTCGACAATCACAAATTCACCAGCTTCTACGCCACGCTGCGTTTTCTCCTCGCCTTCGCGAAGACCGGCGAAACGCCGGTGACGGAGAACCTGCGCGGTCGCGTGAAGGCCGCCTACAAGCTCGTCGACGCCCATTTGGCGACGCGCAGCTTCATGGTCGGCGAGCGGCCGACGATCGCGGACCTGTCCATGGCGGGCTACGTCTATTATCCGGAGGAAACGGGCGTCGATTGGTCGGCCTATCCGCATCTCTCCGCTTGGCGCGACCGCATCGCGGCGCTGCCGGGGTGGAAGCATCCCTACGATGTGATGCCCGGCCATCCGCTTTCCGCATGACCGTTTCGCCCGAGGTCGGGTTGTGTGCGCCGGCGCGGCGTTCTAATCCCCTCGCATCCGCACGCATTCGACGGGCATCGTGACGTCCATCCTGCACCGCTATGAAGCGCTCGCCGACAAGGGCGCCATCGAACGCGACGCCGCGCAGATCGCCGCGGTGAAGCGGCTCGACCTGTTGGCGGCGGAACTGTCGGCGCGCGCGCTGGCGAGCAAGGGCAACCCGCTCGGCTGGTTCTTCGGCCGCAAGAAGCCGGTCGCCGCGCCCAAGGGGCTCTACATCTGGGGCTCGGTGGGTCGCGGCAAGTCCATGCTGATGGAGTTGTTCTACGATTTCGTGCGCGGCCCGACCAAGCGGCGCGTGCATTTCCACGCCTTCATGGCGGACGTGCATGAGCGCGTGCACGCCTTCCGGCAGAAGGTGAAGCGCGGGGAGACGAAGGACACCGACCCCATCGCGCCCGTGGCCGAGGCGCTGGCGGCCGAGGCGCAGCTGCTCTGCTTCGACGAATTCACCGTGACCGACATCGCCGACGCGATGATCCTCGGCCGGCTGTTCACGGCGCTGTTCGCCAAGGGCGTGGTGGTGGTGGCCACCTCCAATGTCGAGCCGAGCCGGCTGTATGAGGGCGGCCTGAACCGCGCGCTGTTCCTGCCCTTCCTGAAGCTGCTCGAAGAGCGCATGGAGGTGCTGAAGCTCGACAGCCGCACCGATTTCCGGCTCGAAAAGCTCGCGGGCGCGCCCGTTTATCACCACCCCGCAGACGCCGAGGCCCGCGCGGCGCTAGACGACGCGTTCCGCCGCCTGACCAACGGCGCGCCCGCCGCGCCGACGACCCTCACCGTGAAGTCGCGCACCGTGCCCGTGCCGCGCGCGGCGGCTGGCGTGGCGCGGTTCCATTTCTCCGACCTCTGCGACAAGCCGCTGGGCGCCTCGGACTATCTCGCGGTCGCCGGCGCGTTCCACACCGTGATCCTCGACGAGATCCCGGTGATGGACATGGCGCGGCGCAACGAGGCGAAGCGCTTCATCACGTTGGTCGACACGCTCTACGACAACCACGTGAAGCTGCTCGCCTCGGCCGAAACCGAAGCCACGGGCATTTACCGGGCGGAAGAGGGCCGCGAGGCCTTCGAATTCGACCGTACCGTGTCCCGCCTGATCGAGATGCGCTCGACGGACTATCTGGCGCTGCCGCACGGCCGGGGGGATTCGAAGGCGTCGGATCAGGTGACGGGATTGGTGGAGACCTGAGGAGCGCCGCGGTCGGCGAAGGCTTCCGCTAAGAGGCGGAGGGCCTTCGCGCACGGGCCCGGATACGGCGGATCAGGCGGGCGGCCGAACCGCCGCGACCCTGAATCATGCGCCGGACCGCCGAGCCGGTTTCACGAATGCGTCGGCGGAAAGGCTCGGTTTGGCGATGCGCCCAGGCCCGGGCGCGCGTGAACGCGGCATGGACGCTCCGAAACCAGGCGAGTTCCATCAGCTTCGGCCGCGTGACCTCGAAGATGAAGGCCGCCGCCCCGAGGCCCGCCGTCTTCGCCGCGAGAAAGGTGAGCACGCCGAGCAGCGGATGCCCCGTGCCGATCAGCCAAAGACCGACGAGCTTGAAGGGCAGGAGCACGAGGCCCGGGATCACGAAGACGAACAGCGCGACGGCGGCGGGAAGCCGGCAGATCATCCGCGTCAGCGCCGCCCGCAAGGCCTCGATCGGGACGCGCGCGAGCACGCGGGCCCAGAAGGCGGAGAGACGATCCCACAACCACGCCTCGACGAGGAACAGCAAGGCGAGCAGGAACCAGAAGGGACGGGCGATGCGGCGCATGACGCCCGTGATATGGGGTCGCGGAGGGGGTGACGAAAGCCGGAGTCCGAGGCATTCTTTCGGGGTCGGCCACGACGCCGACGCGAACGGGAGATCCCTGATGAAGAGAGTGCTCGCCGTATCCTTGTCCGCCGCGCTTCTCGCGGCCGCATCCCTGCCCGCCGCCGCCGAAGGCGGCTGCGGTTTCAAGCCGACCGTCGCCTCGTCGCAGCAGACGCAGCAGACGGCACAGGCGCAGACGGGCTCGAACACCGTCACCCGGTGATCCGCGCCGGAATGCGAATGCCCGCCGAGAGGCGGGCATTCTTCGTTACATTCCGGCAAATCGTTCATACGCAACGGGCCGCGAGCTTACGAAATGAAAACGGCCGGGCAAGGCCCGGCCGTTCAATGCATTCGGCGAGACGCGTCGGCGTCAGATGTGAATCGCCCGCTTGTCCACCGCCATCGCGGCTTCCTTGACGGCTTCGCTCATCGTGGGATGGGCGTGGCAGGTGCGGGCGAGGTCTTCGGAGGAGCCGCCGAATTCCATCAGCACGGCCGCTTCGTGGATCATGTCGCCCGCGCCCGCGCCGATGATGTGGACGCCGAGCACGCGGTCGGTGGCGGCGTCGGCAAGCACCTTCACGAAGCCGTCCATCTTGCGCATCGCGCGCGCGCGGCCGTTGGCGGTGAAGGGGAACTTGCCGGCCGTGTAGGCGACGCCCGCGGCCTTGAGTTCCTCTTCGGTTTTGCCGACGGAGGCGACTTCCGGCATCGTGTAGACCACGCCGGGGATGACGTCGTAATTCACGTGGCCGGCCTTGCCCGCGATGATTTCGGCCGCGGCGACGCCTTCGTCTTCGGCCTTGTGGGCCAGCATCGGGCCGCGCACCACGTCGCCGATGGCATAGATGCCGGGCACGGAGGAGCGGAAGTGATCGTCGATGACGATGCGACCGCGATCCAGCGTCACGCCCGCGGCTGCGAGTCCGAGGCCGTCCGTGTAGGGGCGGCGGCCGGTGGCGACGAGCACCACGTCGGCGGTCAGCGTCTGCGCCTCGCCGCCGGCGACGGGCTCGAAGGTGACGGACGCGCCGGACTTGGACTTCTCCACGGCCGTGACCTTGGACGAGAGCAGGAACTTGAAGCCCTGCTTTTCCAGCATGCGATGGAACTGCTTGGCCACCTCGGCATCCATGCCGGGCAGGATGCGGTCGAGATATTCGACCACGGTGACCTCCGCGCCGAGGCGACGCCACACCGAGCCGAGTTCGAGGCCGATGACGCCCGCGCCGATGACGAGCATCTTGGCCGGAACCTTGGCGAGTTCGAGCCCGCCCGTCGAGGAGACGACGACCTTCTCGTCGAATTCGACCTTCACGCCGGGAGGGCTCGCGACGTCGGAGCCGGTGGCGATGACGATGTTCTTGGTCTCGAGCGTCTGCGTCGAGCCGTCCTCGGCCGTGACGACGACCTTGCCCGCGCCCGCGACGGAGCCGGTGCCGAAGAAGGCGTCGACCTTGTTCTTCTTGAGCAGGAAGGCCACGCCCTGCACGTTCGCGCCGACGGTGTCGTCCTTGTGCTTCATCATCGCCGGCAGATCGAGCTTCGGCTTGCCGATGCTGATGCCGAGATGCGCGAAGTCGTGCCCCGCCTCGTCGAACAGGTCCGAGGCGTGCAGCAGCGCCTTGGAGGGAATGCAGCCGATGTTGAGGCAGGTGCCGCCATGCGTCTTGCGCTTCTCCACCACGGCCGTCTTGAGGCCGAGCTGGGCCGCGCGGATGGCGCAGACATAACCGCCGGGGCCGGTGCCGATGACGACGAGATCGTAGGACATTCGTGGTGCTCCCTGCCCGAGATCCGAAGCGTCGGCCGGGCCGTTCTTCCCTTCCCCCCTCGCGGGAGGAGGGCCTGTGCCGGACCCGGTCCGGAATGCCCCGACGGGGCGGTCGAGGGGCACGCGCCGCGCCCCTCCGAATAAGTCGAACCTCCGTGCGGAGGCGGAGCCTCGAGGATCAGAGGTCGAGGACGAGACGCGCGGGATCTTCCAGCGCTTCCTTGACGCGCACGAGGAAGGTCACGGCTTCCTTGCCGTCGACGATGCGGTGATCGTAGCTGAGCGCCAGATACATCATCGGGCGGATTTCGATCTTGCCGCCGACGACCACCGGCCGGTCCTGAATCTTGTGCATGCCGAGAATGCCCGACTGCGGCGCATTCAGGATCGGGGTCGACATCAGCGAGCCGTAGATGCCGCCGTTGGTGATGGTGAAGGTGCCGCCCTGCATTTCGTCGATCTTGAGCTGACCGTCGCGGGCGCGGCGGCCGAAATCGGAGATCGTCTTCTCGACGCCGGCGATGGAGAGCTGGTCGGCGTCGCGCACGACGGGGACCACGAGGCCCTTCTCGGTGCCGACGGCGATGCCGACATGGTAGTAGTTCTTGTAGACGAGGTCGGTGCCGTCGATCTCGGCATTGACCGCCGGAAGCTCCTTGAGCGCCTGCACGCAGGCCTTCACGAAGAAGCCCATGAAGCCGAGCTTCGCGCCGTGCTTCTTCTCGAACACGTCCTTGTAGGTGTTGCGCAGCGCCATGACGGCGCCCATGTCGACCTCGTTGAAGGTCGTGAGCATGGCGGCGGTGTTCTGCGCCTCCTTGAGGCGACGCGCGATGGTCTGGCGCAGCTTGGTCATGCGCACGCGCTCTTCGCGCGAGGCGTCGTCGACCGGCGAGGGCGCGCGGACGGCGATGGGCGCGGGGACCGCGGCGGGAGCGGGAGCGGAACCGCCGACGGCGATGGCGGCCAGCATGTCGCCCTTGGTCACGCGGCCGTCCTTGCCGGAGCCGGAGACGTCGGCCGGGTTCATGCCGGTTTCGGCGGCGAGACGCGACACGGCCGGGCCGTTGTCGGCGGATGCGGCCTTCGCGGCGGGGGCCGGTGCGGGCGCGGGGGCCGGAGCCGGAGCCGGAGCCGGAGCCGGAGCCGGAGCCGGAGCAGCGGCCGGTGCGGGTGCGGCGGCGGCGCCGCCGGCGGAGATGGAGCCGAGCAGCGCGCCCACGCCGACGGTGTCGCCGTCCTTGGCGATGATTTCGGAGAGCACGCCGGCCGCCGGCGCGTTGACTTCGAGCGTGACCTTGTCGGTTTCGAGTTCCAGAAGGGGCTCGTCGGCCTTCACGGCCTCGCCCGGCTTCTTGAACCACTTGCCGATCGTGGCCTCGGAGACGGACTCGCCGAGGGTGGGTACGCGGATCTCTGTCGACATGGTCGTTGGCTTCCGGCTTTCGGGCTCTGACGGCCCGTGAACAGTGGACCGGGGGCGTTCCCCCGGCATCGGATCGGTTTGGATCAGGCCGCGAAGGCCTCGTCGAGGAAGGCCTGCAGCTGCGCGAGATGCTTGGACATCAAGCCCGTCGCGGTCGCGGCGGAGGCGGGACGGCCGACATAGCGGGCGCGCTTCACCTTGGCTCCCGCATGGCTGAGCACCCATTCGAGATACGGCTCGACGAAGCTCCAGGAGCCCATGTTCTTGGGTTCTTCCTGACACCAGACCACGTCGGCGTTCTTGAAGCGGGACAGCTCGGCGGCGAGCGCCTTGACCGGGAACGGATAGAGCTGCTCGACGCGCAGGAGATAGACGTCGTCGATGCCGCGCTTCTCGCGATCCTCGTAGAGGTCGTAATAGACCTTGCCCGAGCACAACACGACCCGACGGATCTTGTTGTCCTTCGCGAGCTTGATCTTCTCGCCCTTGAGCGCCTGCGCGTCGTCCCACAGCAGGCGGTGGAACGAGGTGCCTTCCGAAATCTCGTCGAGGCGCGATACGGCGCGCTTGTGGCGCAGCAGCGACTTCGGCGTCATCAGGATCAGCGGCTTGCGGAATTCGCGCTTCAGCTGCCGGCGCAGGATGTGGAAGTAGTTGGCCGGCGTCGTGACGTTGGCGACCTGCATGTTGTCTTCGGCGCACATCTGCAGGAACCGCTCGAGGCGGGCGGAGGAATGCTCCGGACCCTGACCCTCATAGCCGTGCGGCAGAAGGCAGACGAGGCCCGACATGCGCAGCCACTTGCGCTCGCCCGAGGAGATGAACTGGTCGAACACGACCTGCGCGCCGTTGGCGAAGTCGCCGAACTGCGCCTCCCACATCGTGAGCGCGTTGGGCTCCGACATGGAGTAGCCGTATTCGAAGCCGAGCACGGCCTCTTCCGAGAGCATCGAATTGATGACCTCGTACTTGCCCTGCCCCTCGCGGATGCTGTCGAGCGGCGTGTGGCGGGCCTCGGTCTCCTGATCGATCAGCACCGAATGGCGCTGCGAGAAGGTGCCGCGCTCGCAGTCCTGACCGGACAGGCGCACGCGGTGGCCTTCGAGCACGAGCGAGCCGAAGGCGAGCGCCTCGCCGGTGGCCCAATCGATGCCCTCGCCCGTCTCCATCACCGCCTTGCGGCGGTTGTCGAGGAAACGCTGGATCGTGCGGTGCACGTTGAAGCCTGCGGGCACCGTCGTGATCTTGTCGGCGATGTCCTTGAGCACGGCCGCATCGACGCCCGTCTGGCCGCGACGCGCGTCGTCCTGGCTGTCGGTCGCGGATTTCAGGCCGGCCCAGCGGCCGTCGAGCCAGTCGGCCTTGTTCGGCTTGTAGGCTTGGCCCGCCTCGAACTCGGCTTCGAGACGCTGACGCCAGTCGGCGCGCATCTTCTCGACTTCGCCGTCGGTAACGACGCCTTCGGCCACGAGCTTGGCGGCGTAGAGATCCAGCGTCGACTTGTGCGAGCGGATCTTCTTGTACATCAGCGGCTGGGTGAACGCAGGCTCGTCGCCCTCGTTGTGACCGAAGCGGCGGTAGCAGAACATGTCGATGACGACCGGCTTGTGGAACTTCTGCCGGAATTCCGTCGCCACCTTGGCGGTGAACACCACCGCCTCCGGATCGTCGCCGTTCACGTGGAAGATCGGCGCTTCGATCATCTTCGCCACGTCCGACGGATAGGGCGAGGAGCGCGAATAGCGCGGATAGGTCGTGAAGCCGATCTGGTTGTTGATGATGAAGTGGACCGAGCCGCCAGTGCGGTGGCCCTTCAGGCCCGACAGGCCGAGGCATTCCGCCACGACGCCCTGACCCGCGAAGGCCGCGTCGCCGTGGATCAGCAGCGGCATGATCTGCGAACGCTCGACGGTGTCGCCGTATTGGTCCTGCTTCGCGCGCACCTTGCCCAGCACCACCGGATCGACGATTTCGAGATGCGACGGGTTGGCGGTGAGCGAGAGATGGATGGTGTTGCCGTCGAACACGCGGTCCGACGACGCGCCCAGATGGTACTTCACGTCGCCCGAGCCTTCGACGTCGTCAGGGGCGAAGGAGCCGCCCTTGAACTCGTGGAACAGCGCGCGGTGCGGCTTGCCCATCACCTGCGTCAGCACGTTCAGACGGCCGCGATGGGCCATGCCGAACACGATCTCCTTCACGCCGAGATTGCCGCCGCGCTTGATGATCTGCTCGAGCGCCGGGCCGAGCGACTCGCCGCCGTCGAGGCCGAAGCGCTTGGTGCCGGTGAATTTGACGTCGATGAACTTCTCGAAGCCCTCGGTCTCGACCAGCTTGTTGAGGATGGCGCGCTTGCCCTCGCGGGTGAAGGCGATCTCCTTGTCCGGACCTTCGATGCGCTCCTGAATCCACGCCTTTTCGGCGGGATTGGAGATGTGCATGAACTCCCAGCCGATGGTGGAGCAATAGGTGCGGCGCAGGATGCCCATCATCTCGCGGATGGTGGCGAATTCGAGCCCGAGCACGTGGTCGATGAAGATCTTGCGGTCCCAATCGGCTTCGACGAAGCCGTAGGAGGAGGGGTGAAGCTCTTCATGGTCCTTGGCGGGCTCGATGGCCAGCGGATCGAGATCGGCATGCAGGTGGCCGCGCATGCGGTAGGCGCGGATCATCATCAAGGCGCGGACGGAGTCGCGCGTCGCCTGCTGGATCGCGGCTTCGGACACGGGCGCGCCCGGGGCCTTGGCTTCGGCCTTGCCCTTGAGCTTGTCGCCCACGGCCTTTTCGACCGCGCCCCAATTGCCGTCGAGCGCGGAGACGAGTTCGCCGCCGGCCGGGATCGGCCAGTTCGGGCGCTTCCAGGACGCGCCCTCGGCGCTCTTCTTGACCGCGCCTGCATCGTCCTTCAGCGCCGCGAAGAAAGCCTGCCACTCCGCGTCGACCGAGAAGGGATCCTTCTGGTAGCGGGCATGGAGGTCCTCGATATACGCCGCGTTGCCCCCGTAGAGGAACGACGTGGAGAGGAGGTTCTCGTTCTGGTCCTGGCGTGCCATGGCGTCCGTCCCGGGTGCCTGTGCCGGTTGTCCCGGCGATGATGGGTTCGGCCCGCCACATGCGGGCCGAACATGGTGATTGCGCGGCGGCCGAAGCCGCCGCGAAAGCGTCAGCCCTTCAGGACTTCGACGAGCGTCTTGCCGAGGCGGGCCGGCGAGGGAGACACGCGGATGCCCGCGGCTTCCATGGCGCTGATCTTGTCCTCGGCGCCGCCCTTGCCGCCCGCGATGATCGCGCCGGCATGGCCCATGCGGCGGCCGGGAGGCGCGGTGCGGCCCGCGATGAAGCCGACCATCGGCTTCTTGCGGCCGCGCTTGGCCTCGTCGGCGATGAATTGCGCCGCTTCCTCTTCGGCCGAGCCGCCGATCTCGCCGATCATGATGATCGACTCGGTCTTCGGGTCGGCGAGGAACATCTCGAGCACGTCGATGAATTCCGTGCCCTTGACCGGATCGCCGCCGATGCCGACCGCGGTGGTCTGGCCGAGGCCTTCCTGCGTGGTCTGGAACACGGCCTCATAGGTCAGCGTGCCGGAGCGCGAGACGATGCCGACATTGCCGCGCTTGAAGATGTTGCCCGGCATGATGCCGATCTTGCATTCGCCGGCGGTCATGACGCCCGGGCAGTTCGGCCCGATGAGGCGCGACTTGGAGCCCGACAGCGCACGCTTGACGCGCACCATGTCGATGACCGGGATGCCCTCGGTGATGCAGACGATCAGCGGGATTTCGGCCTGGATGGCCTCGCAGATCGCGTCGGCCGCGCCCGGCGGCGGAACGTAGATCACCGACGCGTCCGCGCCCGTGGCTTCGCGGGCTTCGGAAACGGTGTCGAACACCGGCAGGCCGAGATGCGTGGTGCCGCCCTTACCGGGAGACGTGCCGCCGACCATCTTCGTGCCGTAGGCGATCGCCTGCTCGGAATGGAAGGTGCCGTTCTTGCCGGTGAAACCCTGGGTGATGACCTTGGTATTGGAATCGATGAGGACGGACATCAGCGGGCACCCTTCACGGCGGCGACGATCTTCTGAGCGGCGTCGTCGAGATCGTCGGCCGCGATGACGTTGAGACCCGAGTCGGCGATGATCTTCTTGCCGAGATCGACGTTGGTGCCTTCGAGGCGCACCACGAGCGGAACCTGCAGGCCGACGTCCTTCACGGCGGCGATGACGCCTTCCGCGATGATGTCGCACTTCATGATGCCGCCGAAGATGTTGACGAGGATGCCCTTCACGGCCGGATCGGCGGTGATGATCTTGAAGGCCGCGGTGACCTTCTCCTTCGTCGCGCCGCCGCCCACGTCGAGGAAGTTGGCGGGTTCGGCCCCGTAAAGCTTGATGATGTCCATCGTCGCCATGGCGAGACCGGCGCCGTTGACCATGCAGCCGATGGTGCCGTCGAGCGTGACGTAGGACAGGTCGTACTTCGACGCCTCGATCTCCTTCTCGTCCTCTTCCGTCTCGTCGCGCAGGGCGAACATTTCGGGCTGACGGTAGAGCGAGTTGGAGTCGAACGTGATCTTGGCGTCGAGCGCCTTGATCTTGCCGTCCTTGGTGACGATCAGCGGGTTGACCTCGAGCATCGCCATGTCCTTGGCGACGAACGCGGCGTAGAACTGCGCCGTGACCTTTTCGGCCTGCTTGGCGAGATCGCCCGTCAGCCCGAGGGCCTTGGCGACCGTGCGGCCGTGATGCGGCATCACGCCGGTGGCCGGGTCGACGGAGAAGGTGATGATCTTTTCGGGGGAGTGGTGCGCCACTTCCTCGATGTCCATGCCGCCTTCGGTGGAAACCACGAAGGCGATGCGCGCGGTGGCGCGGTCGACCAGCATCGAGAGGTAGAACTCCTTCTCGATGTCGGAGCCGTCCTCGATGTAGAGGCGGTTGACCTGCTTGCCGGCCGGGCCGGTCTGGATCGTGACGAGCGTGTTGCCGAGCATCTGCTCGGAGAAGGCCTTCACCTCGTCGATGGACTTGGCGAGACGCACGCCGCCCTTTTCGCCGGCGGCGGCTTCCTTGAACTTGCCCTTGCCGCGCCCGCCCGCATGAATCTGGGACTTCACGACCCAGAGCGGACCGGGGAGCTGCTTGGCGGCCGCTTCGGCCTCCGAGGCGTTGAAGATCGGCACGCCGGCGGAGACGGGCACGCCGAACTCCTTCAGCACGGCTTTCGCCTGGTATTCGTGAATGTTCATCGGGTGGTCATTCCTGAGAAGGTGGCGGTCGGCTCAAAGCGGTCGGCAGGGGCGGCCGGCGTCTCGCGACTGCCGACCGTCGATCTGCCCGATGCCCCTCAAGCAAACGCCGGATTGATCTGCTTGCAGGCGTCGACGAGGCCCTTCACGGCCGCCACCGAGGTTTCGAACATCTTCTTTTCGGCGTCGTCGAAGAGAACTTCGACGATCTTCTCGACGCCGTTCGCGCCGATCAGCACCGGTACGCCGACATACATGTCCTTCACGCCGTATTGCCCGTCGAGATAGGCGGCGCAGGGCAGCACGCGCTTCTGGTCCTTGAGGTAGCTCTCGGCCATGGCGATCGCGGAGGCGGCGGGAGCGTAGAAGGCGGAACCGGTCTTGAGCAGCGCGACGATCTCGCCGCCGCCCTTGCGGGTGCGCTCGACGATGGCGTCGAGCTTGGCCTGCGTCAGCCAGCCCATCTTCACGAGATCGGGAAGCGGAACGCCGCCGACGGTGGCGTGGCGCACCAGCGGCACCATGTCGTCGCCGTGGCCGCCGAGCGTCATGGCGTGAACGTCCTTCACCGAGACGCCGAGCTCCTCGGAGAGGAAGTAGCGGAAACGGGCGGAGTCGAGCACGCCGGCCATGCCGACGACCTTGTTCTTGGGCAGGCCCGAGGCCTTCTGCAGCGCCCACACCATCGCGTCGAGCGGGTTGGTGATGCAGATCACGAAGGCGTTCGGGGCATGCTGCTTGATGCCCTGGCCGACCTGATCCATCACCTTCAGATTGATGCCGAGCAGGTCGTCGCGGCTCATGCCGGGCTTCCGCGGCACGCCGGCGGTGACGATGATCACGTCCGCGCCCGCGATGTCGGCGTAGTCGTTCGCACCCTTGTAGGCGGTGTCGAAGCCGTCGACCGGCGAGGATTCGGCGATGTCGAGGCTCTTGCCCTGCGGCACGCCCTCGGCGATGTCGAACATGACCACGTCGCCCAATTCCTTGAGACCGACGAGATGGGCGAGGGTGCCGCCGATCTGGCCGGAGCCGATCAGTGCAATCTTCTTGCGCGCCATGGGTGTTTCCTTGGAGAACCGTACGAAGTGGCGGGAGACGACGACGAGCCGTCCGTGATCGCGTGTGCGCGGAGCGGGCTTTTCGACGGCATGCGTCGGAGCGGCCCGCGCCGCGGGAGTTGTCGGGCCCCTTCGGGCCGTAGACCGCATAACTTCTGAAGCTCGGCCCTTCAAGTCGGAGATAAGGCTTAGAAAGCCGGGCGCGCGCCCGCCGCACGAAGCCGTCGGATCCGAAAAATCCCGATGATTCACAAACGCTTGCCCGTTCGGGCGGCGCGACCCGATCCGAGCGTCGGCGGGCCCGAACGGGGCGTGACGAATGACGAAATTCGTTTTTTGTAACGTGTTTTTTCCGTTACCGGAAGTCGGTTCGCAGCGCCCGGACGAGCGCCTGCGCGACGCTCGCCTGCCGGCCCTCGACCACACGCGGGGGTATTTCGCGGTCCAGCCGCACCGCGTGGGGGTTGATGAACCGGTAGGCGAGATCGAACACGAGGCCGAGCGCGCGCTCCCGCCCGGAGGCGGGAAAGGCGTCGGTGGCGATGCCTTCCTCGACGATGCGTTCGATCAGCGCGCGCAGCCGCGCGCGGTGGTTGCGCGCCACCGGCCGGTTCTCGGCGAAGGCCGCGACGGCGAGATCGTAGAGATTGGCCTCGGCCTCGATCCGCTCGCGATGCGCCCGCATCACCGCCAGCAGCAACCGCTCCAGCTTGTCCGCGGCGGGGTCGGGCGCATCCGCCACCTGCGCCAGCAGCCCTTCGAGCTGCCGCAGCCAGGACGCGGTCACCGCATCGGCCAGCGCGGTCTTGGAGGGGAAATAGCGATAGACGTTGGCATGCGTCATCCCCGCTTCCTTGGCCACGGACGTCACCGTCGTCCGCCCCATCCCATGCCGCCGCACATGCTCGGTGGCGATCCCGAGAATGCGCTGATCGGTGGGGAGGGAGGAAGCGTCGGGCTGCATGCGGCAGTTAGGCCCGAAGGGGGGCGGCGGAGCAAGGGGGGAGTGGCGGAGGTGGGAGGGGCAACCGGCGGGAAACCACCCCATGCGTGTCATCCCGGGCCGCAAAGCGGACCCGGGACCCAGCCCTTCCTTCAACCCGCGCAACTCCCCAAGACCTAGGTCCCGGCTCTGCGCTGCGCTCCGGCCGGGATGACACATGCGGGTCAATGCGCGAGTTCCTCGTACAAGTCTCGCCATTCGGGGTTCATCCGTTCGATCAGCGCGAGCTTCCATTTGCGATGCCACCGCTTGAGCGATTTCTCGCGCGCCAACGCGTCGTCG
The DNA here is from genome assembly GCA_027489535.1 of Hyphomicrobiales bacterium. Taxonomy (GTDB): domain Bacteria; phylum Pseudomonadota; class Alphaproteobacteria; order Rhizobiales; family Beijerinckiaceae; genus JAIXZO01. The sequence continues at coordinate 210,692 of JAIXZO010000001.1, read as the reverse complement.
ATTTCGCCGTACTCCTCGTACCAAGCGAGCCGCTTTACGTCGTAGCGCCGCGTGAACCCGGCGACCGCGCCCGTGCGGTGCTCATGCACCCGGCGACCGAGATCGTTCGTGACGCCGACATAAAGCGTCCCGTTCCGCTTGCTGCAGAGCATGTAGACCCAATAGGAGCGCCCCATGCCGCAAGGATGATCGGCGCGCGCGAGCGGGATAGCCGGCAAAAACGTCGGAGGCCCGAACGCGCGCCCATCGAAAGCGCCCACACCACCCCCCACGTGTCATCCCGGGCAGCAAAGCGGACCCGGGACCCAGCCCTTCCTTCAACCCGCGAAGCTCACCAAGACCTAGGTCCCGGCTCTGCGCTTCGCTCCGGCCGGGATGACACTTTCGTGCGATCCGAAAAACGACCGAAACCACCCCGCATGTCATCCCGGGCCGCAAAGCGGACCCGGGACCCAGCCCTTCCCCAAACCCTCAAAGCTCACCAAGACCTAGGTCCCGGCTCTCCGCTTCGCTGCGGCCGGGATGACACTTTCGTGCGGTCTGAAAAACGACCGAAACCACCCCCCGCGCGTGTCATCCCGGGCCGCAAAGCGGACCCGGGACCCAGCCCTTCCTTACAACCCGTAGAGCTCACCAAGACCTAGGTCCCGGCTCTCCGCTGCGCTGCGGCCGGGATGACACTTTCGTGCGGTCCGAAAAACGGCCGAAACCACCCCCGCGTGTCATCCCGGGCCGCAAAGCGGACCCGGGACCCAGCCCTTTCTTCAACCCGCGCAACTCACCAAGCCTAGGTCCCGGCTCTGCGCTTCGCTCCGGCCGGGATGACATTCAAGGGGTGAAGCCGCCTCACCGACCCCATCCGCGAATACATCCCGGTCGCAAGCATAGAGTTCAGAAGCAGGCCATATCCTCGACCGTGAAAACATTTATCCCCATACTCAAAGCCGCAATGGTCGGCGCAAGGCGGGCCGCCTTTTTTGAACTCGTTACTAAGCCGTAGCCCTTTGAGTGCGCGAATGTAATAGCTCTCATGTCCTCAGGGCTAGGAGTATACGAACCGTTAAGACGTCCGAAATTGAAACCTACAGTAGCCTCGATTTCTTTTGGGTAACGAGATAACGGCTGGCTCAAAAAATTCGTCAGATCATCTAAATACTCAGGATACGCGCTTCGTATTTCTGATACGGAGCTCTGAGTAACAACAATAGCACCACTTAAAAGAAGACGTTCAATCGCCTCGCGCGCTTTTTCAGAGCACAGTTCACAGTATTGGATCAGCGCGTGGGTATCAAAAACAAATTTGTCTTCCTTTTCTCCATTCTTATGCATTTTGGGCTCCGAAAAGAAGCCGCTGATATTTCGGTTTTATTCTGGTACCCCTGTATAGATCGAGCCCAGACAATTCATTACGCTCTGCAGCTAACGTGCTTAGCTCAAGAAAGAGAGCACCGTACTTTGCTTTTTTGTCTCGAATGGGGTCAGCGGGCGCGCGCCCTCCAACGTTCTCTTCGTCGACCTCAATATTTCTTTTCTCCGCCTCGAGCTTCCACTCGCGATATTCATCCCTGCTAAAAATACCTAATTCGGAAAGACGAAGGACCGTCGCTTCTTGGCTTATTCCTATCCGATTGGAGAATAAGCGCACAAAGTCGCTATTTATACTCGGTGCAGTTCTTGTTTTCGAAAGCGCTTGCGAAATGAGTGATTCCGGCGCAAGCAAATTTGCTGCAAATTTATTGCAAAATTGCTCAACATCGTTCGAAGTAGACGAGTAATTTGAGATTCCAGGTGCAGCCAAGATAGCGTGGCATAGCTCATGAGCAAGTGTAAACAGTCTTCTGCCGCGGCTTTGTCGCCACGTGTTCACGACTATTAGCGGATGAAATCCCGATATATTGCAGTAGAAACCAGAGACGTCACGACTTTCGATGGAAAGTTGCATGACCATTATGCCCGTACGCTCTATAAAGGCACGAAGGCTTCGATATGTTTCTAGTGCGCCACGCGAGGAAAGTTGGGCTTCGTGTGTGAAATTCCAAAGACTGCGCCAATGTTCGGAAAGCGTTCTCGGACTGCTGTTTGGCACCGAGATTGGAGTGAATTTTAGTTCGGCTTCGACGCTGTTTCGGATCAGGAAGTCGATAAGATGTTCGACATAAGAGATGGCAGCTAAGGACGCGTCGTCGAGCCGCTTGATCGAAGGCACGGTTGCCCGGAAATCGATCGTCTCCATGAAAGGGTATGAACGATCTCCATACAAAACGAAGGCCGGGACGTGCAGTGCGTCAGCCAGCCGTTTTGCGTCACGAGCAGGTAATACCTCTCCCGCAACGACATACGAACGCACAACCTCTTGGCTTAAGCCCGTCGAAGATGCCAGTTCGCCTATGGTGAAACCGCGCGAACGTACTATGCTATCGATCTTGCTCATGGATATTACTATTATTGGTTGTATAAAATGACGTACGCAATCGCAGATATAAACAACATTCAGAGCACAGGCGTATCACTATATCTGGCGTTGATGGTAATTCAAACTCTATCTTCGGGCCGTATAGGGTATCTGGAGCGGCGGACAGAATCGCTGCAGAAACTATTCGAAATGCTTGGGATAGTGCTTCGTGGCAGCGCACAAGAAGCCTTGGACAGAGCGAAAACGGAAGTGGCGCACACCCATGCGCGGTCGAGAAGAATAAATTATAGTACATTTTTGGTCTCATTGGGCTTACTTTCTGCCGCTATATTTTTTATAGTATACTCAGCATACAATCAGGGGGAAAAAGTCGGGGTAGGATTCATTGCTTTTCAAATACTATTTTTATTGGATCTCCGCTTCTGGTTTTCTCGATTTCTCTGAGTCTGCATAATGCATCGTTCCGAGATGCAACAAAGGCGGTTGAGGAGGCCGAGAGTCTTGGGAACAAGGCGTTACGGCGACGCATCCTCCGCCGATAACCCTCCCACCCCCACCCCCATTCCTTGACTCCCCCGCCCTTTTCCCCTACCTGCCACACGTCCCAAGACGAGATTTCGCCTTGAGCCACCGACCGGGCCGAGAGCCCGGAGGTCCACGTCCGCGGGCGCGTTGCGCTCGCGGGCGTCGTTCCGCTTTGGGGTTCGCCGCGTCTTCGCCGTGATCGGGGCTTAACTGCGGGGCGTCGCAGGGGCCGGTCGGATCGGCCCCTTTTTCGGCGGTTCGCGAAAACACGGGGTGACGATGTTCGAGGGCCTTTCAGACAAGCTCTCCGGCATTCTCGACAAGCTCACGCGCCGCGGCGCGCTGACCGAGGACGACGTCAACGCCGCGCTGCGCGAAGTGCGCCGCGCGTTGATCGAGGCCGACGTCGCGCTCGACGTGGTGCGCTCCTTCACAGACAAGGTGCGCGCGCGCGCCGTCGGCGCGGAGGTGGTGCGCTCGGTCAGCCCCGGCCAGATGGTCGTCAAGATCGTCCACGACATCCTCGTCGAGACGCTCGGCTCCGATGCCGACCCCATCGATCTCGACGCCGCGCCCCCGCTCGCGATCCTGATGGTCGGTCTGCAGGGCTCGGGCAAGACCACCTCCACCGCCAAGATCGCCAAGCGCATCACCGATCTCGCCAAGCGGCGCGTGCTGATGGCCTCGCTCGACACCCGCCGCCCGGCGGCGATGGAGCAGCTGGCCGTGCTCGGCACGCAGCTCGGCATCGAGACCCTGCCCATCGTGGCGGGACAGGACGCCGTGCGCATCGCGCGGCGCGCCATGGAGGCCGCGCGGTTGGGCGGCTTCGACGTGGTGATGCTCGACACCGCCGGCCGCACCACCGTCGACGAAGCCCTGATGGCCGAAGTGGCCGAGGTGAAGGCCGCGACGAACCCGCATGAAGTACTGCTGGTCGCCGACGCGCTGACCGGGCAGGACGCGGTGAACACCGCGAGCGCCTTCGACGGCCGCGTCGGCATCACCGGCATCGTGCTGACGCGCGTGGACGGCGACGGCCGCGGCGGCGCGGCGCTGTCGATGCGCGCGGTCACGGGCAAGCCGATCAAGCTCGTCGGCACCGGCGAAAAGATGGACGCGCTGGAGGAGTTCCACCCCTCCCGCATCGCCAACCGCATCCTCGGCATGGGCGACATCGTCTCGCTCGTCGAGAAGGCGGCGCAGACGCTCGATCAGGACAAGGCGCTGCGCATCGCCGAGAAGATGCGCAAGGGCAAGTTCGACCTCGAGGACATGCGCGACCAGCTGACCCAGATCGAGAAGATCGGCGGGCTCGGCGGCCTGATGGGCATGATCCCCGGCGTCGCCAAGATGAAGGACCAGATCGCCTCCGCCAATCTCGACGACAAGGTCGTCAAGCGGCAGAAGGCCATCATCGACTCCATGACGCGCGAGGAGCGTCGCAATCCGGACGTGCTGAAGGCCTCGCGCAAGAAGCGCGTCGCCGCGGGCTCGGGCACGCGCGTCGAGGACGTCAACAAGCTGCTCAAGCTGCACCGCCAGATGGCGGACATGATGAAGATGATGGGCTCGGGCGCGAAGCGCGGGCCCATGGCGGGCCTCGCCAACATGTTCGGCATGGGCGGCGGCATGCCCTCGCAGGCCGAAATCGAGGCCATGCAGAAGCAGATGGGCGGCAGCGGCATGCCGCCCGGCCTTCCCCCCTTCCCCGGCGGCGGGGGCGGCATGCCCCCCATGCCTCCCGGCCTCGGCAAGCCCGGTCTTCCGGGTCTGCCCGGCCTCCCCGGCTCGTCCGGTCCCAAGCTTCCCGGTCTCGGCGGGTTCAACCCGTTCGGAAAGAAGAAATGAGGGCGGGCCGAGGCCCGCTTCTCCCCGCAAGAACACTGCAAACTGCCTGAAAGGAAAATCCCATGTCCCTCAAGATCCGTCTCGCCCGCGGCGGCGCCAAGAAGCGTCCGCATTACTCCATCGTCGTCGCCGACAGCCGCTACCCGCGCGACGGCCGCTTCGTCGAGAAGCTCGGCATCTTCGATCCCATGCTGCCGAAGGACTCCCCCGAGCGCGTCAAGTACGATCAGGAACGCGCCAAGTACTGGCTGACCAAGGGCGCGCAGCCCACCGACCGCGTGGCCCGCTTCCTCGACGCCGCCGGCCTGATGAAGCGCGATGCGCGCAACAACCCGGAAAAGGCGCAGCCGAAGAAGAAGGCGCAGGAGCGCGCCGCCGCCGCTGCGGCCGCCGCCGAAGCCGCCTCCGCCTCGGCCGAGTGATTGCGGCGGGCGCGCCCGCACGGCGCGCCCATCGTACGAAAGACGAGAAAAGCCCCGCGGCGTCGCGGGGCTTTTTGCATTGCGGGTCGCCGCGTTCAGGTGCCGCCGCTGTTGCCGCCGAGCAGCCTTTCGATGTCGTAGATCGGATGCTTGACGAGGTCCTTGTCGATCTCCGCGACCACGCGGCCCGCGACCTGCGGCGACATTTCCTTGCGCAGCACGGCCAAGGTCTTCGGCGCGGCCACCACGAACAGCCGCTCGAAGCGGGCGTCCGCGACGTATTCGGCCAACATCTCCGCGATGTTGCGGGCGAAACGCTCCTCGTTCATGTCGTGAACGTCGGTCTTCTCGGTGGGCGAGCGGTGCGTGCCGTGGAAGGCGCGGCCCTCGTGATCGGACATCTGGTCCGAGGTTTTCGGGTTGTCCTGCTCCATCACCTTCTCGACCTTGAGGTCGAGCAGCTCGGCATCGCCGGCATTGTGAAGCAGCAACGCCTTCGCCCCGTCGCAGACGAGCACGAAGGCGCCGTAGGGTATGCGCAGATTTTCCATCGACGTCCTCCTCCGACAAGGAGGGGGAACGCCGGGCTGCGGCGAAGGTTCAGTTCGCGCCGTCGAGAATCCGGCGCGCGACGACCTGAGCCTGAATTTCCGCCGCACCTTCGAAGATGTTGAGGATGCGCGCGTCGCACAGCACGCGGGAGATTTGGTATTCGAGCGCGAAGCCGTTGCCGCCGTGGATCTGCAGGGCATTGTCCGCCGCCGACCAGGCTACGCGCGCGCCGAGCAGCTTGGCCATGCCGGCCTCCACGTCGCAGCGCTTCTCCGCGTCCTTGGCGCGGGCGGAGAAATAGGTCAGCTGCCGGGCGATGTTCACCTCCACGGCCATCATCGCCAGCTTGTCCGACACGCGCGGAAATTCGACCAGCGGCTTGCCGAACTGCACGCGCTCCTCGGCATAGCGCAGCCCGATGTCGAAGGCCGATTGCGCCACGCCCACCGCGCGCGCCGCGGTCTGGATGCGCGCGGATTCGAAGGTCTGCATCAGCTGCTTGAAGCCCTGTCCCTCGACGCCGCCGAGCAGGTTGGCGGCGGGCACCTCGAAGCCGTCGAAGGCCAGCTCGTATTCCTTCATGCCGCGATAGCCGAGCACCTCGATCTCGCCGCCCGTCATGCCCTCGGTCGGGAAGGGATCGGCATCGGTGCCGCGCGCCTTCTCGCCGAGCAGCAGCGACAGTCCCTTGTAGCCGGGCTGGTCGGGATCGGTGCGCACGAGCATGGTCATCACGTCGGCGCGGACGGGATGGGTGATCCAAGTCTTGTTGCCGGTGACCTTGTAGACGTCGCCCTCGCGCACGGCGCGGGTCTTGAGCGAGGCGAGGTCGGAGCCGGTGTTCGGCTCGGTGAAGACGGCGGTGGGCAGGATCTCGCCCGAGGCGAGCTTGGGCAGCCAATGCTCCTTCTGTTCCTCGGTGCCGCCGCACAGGATCAGCTCCGCCGCGATCTCCGAGCGCGTGCCGAGCGAGCCGACGCCGATATAGCCGCGCGACAATTCCTCGGAGACCACGCACATCGAGATCTTGCCGAGCCCCATGCCGCCGTATTCCTCCGGCAGCGTCAGCCCGAACACGCCCATCTCCGCGAGCCCGTCGACGACCTCCATCGGGATGTAGTCGTTCTTCAGGTGCCACTCATGCGCATGCGGCTCCACCTCGGCGGCGGAGAATTTGCGCATCTCGTCGCGGATGGCCTCCATCGTCTCGTCGAGGCCCGGGTCGCCCACCGTCGCCGAACCTTGCGAGGCCCGCACCAGCGCGATCAGCCGGGCGCGATTGGCGGCGGTGTTGCCGGTCGCGATCAGCGTTTCCACCACCGGGGTGCGCGCGGCGGCGATCTGCGCCGGGGTCAGTCCGAGTTCGGGCAGGCGGATGAACTCGGTCTGGTTCATCGGAATGCCGCCGAAGGTCTGGGCCAGATATTCGCCCGTGCCGACGGCGATCAGCAATTCCTCGATCTCGCCGAAACGCCCCTCGGCCTTCAGCCGCTCGCCGTAGGCCGCCAATTCGCGCACGGATTCGGCATAGGTGCAGAGCCATGCGAGGCCGTGGGCGGCGTGCTGCTCGCGCTCCATCAGCGCATTGGAGATGCGCCCGTTTTCCGAAACCAGCGCGCGCACGGACGAGGTCGCCTCGGCGGCCAAGGTCGCCAATGCGGCGGCCGCCGCTTGCGCGAGGTCGATGACGTCATGGTGCGGAAGGGCGGCGGCGGCGGCGGATCGGTTCATGTCGGGGGGCTCCGGCATCGTGTTGCATCGCAGCATGCCTCCCCGATCCCGGCGCGGCAATGCCTCTATGGTCGCAAGCGGCCCGCCCGGCCTATCGCCGGGTCGTGAGCGCGACGCCCGCAACCGTTACGGCGACCCCGACGAGCTGGACCATCCCCAACGTCTCGCCGAACATCAGATAGCCCTGCACCGCCACCGTGGGCGGCACGAGATAGATCAGCGCGGCGGCACGCGAAACGGCCCCGCGCCGGATCAGCATCAACAGCAGGCCGATGGCCCCGAACGAGATCGCCACCACCGACCAGGCCATCACGAGCGAGGATTCGAGGTTCCAATCCATCCGCATGTCTTCGATGAGCCATGCGGCGGGCAACGTCGTCAGCACCGCGCCGACATATTGCAGCACCGTGACCGTGCGCAGGTCGCCCGTGGGGATGAACCGCTTCTGGTAGAATGTGCCGAACGTCACGGACACCATGCCGAGGACGTTGACGAGCAGCGGCCCGACGACCGGGCCCAGCGCCTCCCACGGCGTCGCCGCCAATCGCGGCCCGAGCACGAGCGCCACGCCGACGAAACCTGCCGCGATGCCCAGCGCCTGCCGTCGCGTAATGCGCTCGCCGAGCAGCGAAGGCGCGAGCAGCGCCGTCAGGATCGGCTGCACGGCGGCAAGGAGCCCCGACATGACGGCGGGAACGCCGTGCTTCACCGCCCACCAGACGCTGCCGAGATAAAGGCCGTGCAGCAACACGCCCGAGATCACGGCATGGACGGCATGGGCCCCGCGCGGCCAAGGCGCGGAGACCGCCAAGGCGAACAGGCCGAGTCCGCCCGCGGCGATGGCGAAGCGGATGGAGAGGAAGGTCAGCGGGTCGGCATGGCGCGCGGCCAAGCCGGCCACGATCCAGCCCGTCGACCAGAGCAGCACGAAAACGGCCGGCGCTGCGCGCAGCAAGGGGTCGGAGCGGTCGGTCGGCACGGTTGCCTGCTGGATCATGATCAGGAACACGGTGATAACGGACGGCGTTGACCCGGTCGAGGCAGCGCTCGGCATCCCCGATGCGCTCGGAGAACATCGATGAACTCTTTCATCGGCATCGCGCGCGATGCCTTCGACCGCTTCACCGAGGACGACGGCTGGGCCATCGCCTCCCATGTCGCGCTGTCGGCGCTGACGTCGCTGTTCCCCTTCCTCATCTTCATGACGGCGTTGGCGGGCTTTCTCGGCACCGGAAACCTCGCGACGGAGGCGACGTCGATCATCTTCGACGTATGGCCCGAAGCGGTCGCGCGGCCGATCGCCAAGGAGATCGAGGCCGTCGTCGGCACCGCGGGAGGCGGCCTGTTGACCGTGGGCGCGGGTTTGGCGCTGTACTTCTCCACCAACGGCATCGAGGCGCTGCGCGTGGCGCTCAACCGCGCTTACGGCCTCCGGGAAATGCGCAGCTGGTGGCTGACGCGCATCGAATCCGTCGCCTTCGTGTTCATCGCGGCCGTGTCGCTGCTGGCTTTGGGGCTGCTGGTGGTTTTGGCCCCCATCATCTGGGACGCCGCAGTGGGCTTCTTTCCTTGGATCGCGCCCTACGCGTCTCTGGTCACCACCGCGCGGCTCGCATTGGCGACGGCGCTGACGGTGCTGACGCTGATCGTCCTGCATCTCAAGCTGCCCTGCGGCAAGCGGACGCTTTCGGACATCTGGCCGGGCATCGTCGTCACGGTGCTGCTGTCGCTCGCCTATGCGCTCGGCTTCGCATGGTATCTGCGGGGCGCGGCGCAAACCTATGTGAAGACCTATGCGGGATTGTCGTCGGTGATGATCGCGCTGGTGTTTCTCTACGCGATATCCGCGACCTTCATCTACGGAGGCGAATTCAACGCCGCCTCATTGCGCATGCGTAAGCGCGACGTGCCCTGCCCGCCCCAAGCCTGACGATGGGGGCCTGAGGACCGGGCCGGACTGGACGTCTCGCACGACCGCGCCGCACCCCGAGCGGCCGAAAAGGCGCGGGATGCGGCGGAGTCGGGGCGTCGCCTCAGCCGCGCGCTTCGATCACGTCGTCGAGCGTGCGCAGCCCGGCGCGCGGAGAATTCACCAGCACGGCCATGTTGCCGGGGGCATGCTGGTTCTTCCACATCTTGGTATGCGCCTGCGGGATCTTGTCCCACGGGAACACCTCGCTCATGCACGGGTCGATCCGCCGGTCCATGACGAACTGGTTCGCCGCCGCCGCCTGCTTGAGATGCGCGAAATGCGAGCCCTGAATGCGCTTCTGGCGCATCCAGACGAAGCGGGCGTCGAAGGTGATGTTGAAGCCCGTGGTGCCGGCGCAGAACACGATCATGCCGCCGCGCTTGGCCACGAAGGTCGACACCGGAAAGGTCTGTTCGCCCGGATGCTCGAAGACGATGTCGACGTCCTTCTTGCCGGTGATGTCCCAGATCGCCTTGCCGAACTTGCGGGCCTCGCCCATGAAGGCGACGAATTCGGGCGAGTTCACCGTGGGCAGCTGCCCCCAGCAATTGAAGTCCTTGCGGTTGATCACGCCCTTCGCGCCGAGGCCGAGCACGTAGTCGCGCTTGCTCTCGTCCGAAATGATGCCGATGGCGTTCGCGCCCGATGCCGCACAGAGCTGCACGCCGAACACGCCCAAGCCGCCGGAGGCACCCCAGATCAGCACGTTGTCGCCGGGCCGGATCGTATGCGGCGCATGGCCGAACAGCATGCGGTAGGCGGTGGCGAGGGTCAGCGTGTAGCAGGCGCTCTCCTCCCACGTCAGATGCTTGGGGCGCGGCATCAGCTGGCGCGACTGCACGCGGCAATATTGCGCGAATGAGCCGTCCGGCGTCTCGTAACCCCAGATGCGCTGCGAGGTGGAGAACATCGGGTCGCCGCCATTGCACTCCTCGTCGTCGCCGTCGTCCTGATTGCAGTGGACGATCACCTCGTCGCCGACCTTCCAGCGCTTCACCTTGCGGCCCACAGCCCAGACGATGCCCGACGCGTCCGAACCCGCGACATGGAACGGCTGCTTATGGCCGTCGAACGGCGAAATCGGCTGACCGAGCGCAGCCCAGACGCCGTTGTAGTTCACGCCCGCCGCCATCACGAGCACGAGCACCTCGTCGTCGCCGATGGTCCAGGTGGGGACCGCTTCGAGCTGCATGGCGTCCTCGGGCGCGCCGTGCCGCTCCTTGCGGATCGCCCATGCCCACATCTTTTCGGGCACATGGCCGAGCGGCGGAATCTCTCCGAGATCGTAGAGATCCTTGATGACCGCACCGGGGGAGGTCGCTTGTGCGCTGTTCTGCGTCATGGGTCGTTTCCTGTGATCCTGAGCCGATGGTGCAACGCAACATGAAAACTGTCCATAGCAACTTTGGTGCCCCGTCCATGCCGGTTCACGAAGGGATCGTGACCCTGCGGCGCTCGCCGAACCGACCCGGCCCTCCACCGGATGTTGCATTGCAAAAGGATTCTTGATCCGATCATCTCCGTGAACGCGCCTTCCAGATCGGGCGTACGGAGACCGGACGAATGCGCGACAAGCCTTGGATCTTCCGCACTTATGCGGGCCACTCGACCGCCGCGGATTCGAACCGGCTCTACAAGAACAACCTCGCCAAGGGGCAGACGGGCCTGTCCGTCGCCTTCGATCTGCCGACGCAGACGGGTTACGACCCCGACCACGTGCTCTCGCGCGGCGAAGTCGGCAAAGTCGGCGTCTCCATCGCGCATCTCGGCGACATGCGGACCTTGTTCCACGAGATCCCGCTGTCGGAGATGAACACCTCGATGACGATCAACGCCACGGCCGCCTGGCTGCTGGCGCTCTATGCCGCCGTGGCGGACGAGCAAGGCGCGCCGCGCGACAGGCTGCAGGGCACCACGCAAAACGACATCATCAAGGAATATCTCTCGCGCGGCACCTATGTGTTCCCGCCCGCGCCCTCGATGCGGCTGATCAAGGACGTGATCCTGTTCACGACCTCCGACATGCCGAAATGGAACCCCACCAACGTCTGCAGCTACCATCTGCAGGAGGCGGGCGCGACGCCGGTGCAGGAACTGGCCTATGCGCTCGCCACCGCCGTGGCGGTGCTCGACACCGTGAAGGCGTCCGGCGTCTATTCCGACGCGCAATTCGGCGAGGTGGTCTCGCGCATCTCGTTCTTCGTCAATGCCGGCATGCGGTTCGTCACCGAGCTGTGCAAGATGCGCGCATTCACCGAATTGTGGGACGAGATCACGCTGGAGCGCTACGGCGTCACGGACGAGAAGCACCGCCGATTCCGCTACGGCGTGCAGGTCAATTCGCTCGGCCTCACCGAGCAGCAGCCCGAAAACAACGTCTACCGCATCCTCATCGAAATGCTGGCGGTGGTGCTCTCGAAGCGCGCCCGCGCCCGCGCCGTGCAGCTGCCGGCATGGAACGAGGCGCTCGGGCTTCCCCGTCCGTGGGATCAGCAATGGTCGCTGCGCATGCAGCAGGTGATGGCTTACGAGACCGATTTGCTGGAATACGGCGACATTTTCGACGGCTCCGCCGAGATTCAGCGCAAGGTCGAGGAATTGAAGGAGGCCGCGCGGGCCGAACTCGCCGTCATCGACGCCATGGGCGGCGCCATCCCGGCGGTCGAACAGGGCTACATGAAGCGCGCGCTGGTGGAATCCAACGCCCGCCGCATCGTCGGCATCGAGACGGGCGAGCAGGTGGTGGTGGGCGTCAATCGCTGGGGCCAGACCGAGCAGTCGCCCCTCACGGCGGGCGAAGGCACCGTGCTGACCGTGCCCGAACAGGTCGAGATCGAAGCCGTCGCCCGCATCCGCGAATGGCGCTCCGCGCGCGACGCGGCCGCCGTGGACGCGGCGCTCGCCGAGTTGCGGGCGGCCGCGCAGGAGGGCCGCAACGTCATGGAGCCCTCGATCCGCTGCGCCAAGGTCGGCGTCACGACGGGGGAATGGGGCGAGACGCTGCGCGAGATCTTCGGCCGCTTCCGCGCGCCGACCGGCGTGAGCGTCGAGACGCGCACGGACCCGATCGACCGCGAGGTGAAGCTGATGGTGGCGGACCTCGCCGACGCGCTCGGCGAGACGCCCCGCATGGTGGTGGGCAAGCCGGGTCTCGACGGCCACTCCAACGGCGCGGAGCAGATCGCGCTGCGCGGCCGCGACGTCGGCTTCGAGGTCACCTATGAGGGCATCCGCCTGACGCCCGACGAAATCGTCGAACAGGCCAAGGCCACCAAGGCCCATGTCGTCGGCCTGTCGATCCTGTCCGGATCGCATGTGCCCTTGGTGCGCGACGTGATGGCGCGGATGCGCAATGCGGGCCTCGGCCACGTGCCCGTCGTGGTCGGCGGCATCATCCCGCCCGACGACGAGAACGTGCTCCGCAATATCGGCGTATCGGGCATCTACACGCCCAAAGACTACGCCATGGACGCGATCATGAAGGACATCGTCCGCATCGTAGGCCGTGCAGAGCGCAAATCCGCCTGATCAGTCGTCGTAAATCTGCCCGCCGTCATAACCGCAGGCGATGCGCCCGAGCGTCAGCTTGAACGCCTCGGATCGGACTTCGGCGAGATGCGCCTCGGTCGCCGTCTCGCCGCGTCCCTTGGCCAGCATCTCGGCCAGCATTGCGTCCTCGAGATATGGCAGCGTCGCCCACAGACCCTTTGCGAAGGCCAGCGCCGCGGCACGATCCGGATGGGCGGCATTGTCCGGCGCGCGGCCGATTTCGTACATATGCGTCGCGCTCTCCCACGGCGCGCGGTCGGCCGGCAGCCGCTCGAACAGCTCCGGGCATTCGTCCGCCACGTAGAAGCGGTTCAGCGTGTCGAACAGCCGGAAGCGGTAGCCCTGCGCGAGCAGGAAGGGCTCCCATTCATGCCAGGCGGGCTCGCCCGCCCCCGGCGTCACGGCTTCCGCCACCACGATCTTCGGCCGGAAGCGTTTCCAGTCGTTGCCGTGCAGCACGTCGGCTTCCGCGCCTTCGACGTCGATTTTGAGAAAGTCGATCTCGGTCACGCCTTCCCGGGCGCAAAGCTCCGCCAAGGTCACCACCGGCAATCGCATCCGCCGATGCTCCGCCCCGAAGGCCTTGGCACCATTCGCGAATTGCTCGACGGTGGTCGAGAATCCGTGCAGCCGGTCGACATGAAAAAAGTCGATCTCGCCGTTCTCGCGCCCGATCGGCCCCCGATGCACGCGGTCGCGCGGGCGGATGCGGGGATAGAGCGCGGCGAGCTCCGGCTGCGGCTCGGCCACGATGCCGTTCCAGCCGCGTTCGTAGAACCACATGGAGACATTGTCCGCGACCGCATGACCGCCGCCTACGTCGATGTAGAAGCCCTTTTCCTTCCCCGCAAAGGCGAGCGCGAGATGGAAATCTTCGAGATTCTGGGTGTAGGACAATGGGATGGACGACATCAGCGGGCTCCGAAGCTCCGCACCCATACCACGCGCCGCGCCTCCGCGCTCCGATGAACGAATCCTTAAGCCGCAGCCCGCCCCGGCATCCCGCATCGGCCCGAACGTGACTCGAACGGGAACGGACCGGGACCGAATCGACGCCCCCTTCCGGACGGACTCCGATTCGATCTTCGGGCAAGCCGATTCAGGCGCGACGGGTCGTCATGGTGAACGGAAGGTTGATGCGCGGTGTCGCCGGCGGTCCCGACCCGGGACGTTCCCCTGCCCGCCGTGAACGGACCATGTCCGAATCGGAGCCGCGAACCCGCGAAAACACGATTCGAAATATCGCAATTCGGGTGCGGATTCCGATCGGATTCATGGTTGATGAATCGTGGATTCAAGGTCGTTTTTACGGTCCCGAACCGGGACGTTCTCGTTGCTCCATGAACGAACCACGTCCGAATCGGCGGCTCCCGCAATCCGCGAAACGAGTCGCACCGACGCAAGCGCCGGCCCGATGCCGCCGACGATTACGGTGAACGACTGGTAAAGAAGCCCTCGCCCCGCCCGTCCCGAGGCAGGACGGACGGGGTCACGAGGGGAATGGGACGTGTCCGAATCGGAGCCCGCGGCGTCAACTGACGTCGAGGACGATCTCGCCGAGGCCTTCCACCGCGCCGGTCATCCGCTGCCCGCGATCGACCCGGCCGACGCCTTCGGGCGTGCCGGAGAAGATCACGTCGCCGGCTTCGAGCCGGTAGAATTTGGACAGGATCGCGATCTGCTCGGCGACCGACCAGATCATGTGGGTGAGGTCGGAGTCCTGCTTCACCACGCCGTCGACGGTGCAGCGGATGAAGCCCTTGGAGATGTGGCCGACCGCGGAGACGGGATGGATCGGGCCGACGGGACCCGAATGGTCGGCGCTCTTGGCGACTTCCCACGGACGGCGGAGATTCTTGGCCTCGTCCTGCAGGTCGCGGCGGGTCATGTCGAAGCCGACGGCGTAGCCGAAGACGTGCATCAGCGCCTCGGCCTCGGGAATGTCGCGGCCGCCGGACTTCAGCGCCACGACCATCTCGATCTCGTGGTGATAGTTCTCGGTCATCGACGGATAGGGATGATGTTCGGGTCGTCCGTAAGGGATCGGCTGGCAAGCGTCGCCGGCCTTGTTGAAGAAGAACGGCGGCTCACGCGTCGGGTCGCCGCCCATCTCGCGGGCGTGGGCCGCGTAATTGCGGCCGATGCAATAGGCACGGCGGACGGGAAATACGGCGGTCGTGCCCAGCACGGGCAGAACCGGCCGGGGCGCGGGTTCGATGACGAATTCGGAACTCATCCGGGGCATTTCCTCATAAGGGCGGCTTCGGGACTGGAACGCTCCCCGCCGCACGGCTAGAACGCCGGTGACCTTATCGTCGCTCAGCGCGGCGACAAACCCCACGGAACACGACCATGACCGCCGAAACGCCCGCCGAGCCGCCGCAGGTCAAGCCCGTGCTCAAACTCGTCCTCGAAATGGGGCCGCTGGCGCTGTTTTTCCTAATCAACCAGAAGCGCGGCATCATCGATGCCACCGCGGTGTTCATGGCGGCGGTGGCCGTGTCGCTCGTCGTCACATGGGTGCTGACGCGCCGCCTGCCGATCATGCCGATGGTGTCGGGCGCGGTGGTGCTGGTGTTCGGCGGGTTGACGGTGTGGCTGCAGGACGACCTGTTCATCAAGCTCAAGCCGACCATCGTGAATACGATGTTCGGCATCGTCCTGCTCGGCGGCCTCGCCTTCGGCAAGTCGCTGCTCGCCCTCGTGCTCGACTCGGTGTTCTCGCTGGATGCGGAGGGCTGGAAGAAGCTGACCTTCCGCTGGGGCCTGTTCTTCTTTTTCCTCGCCGGCTTGAACGAAGTCGTGTGGCGCACGCAGTCGACGGATTTTTGGATCAATTTCAAGGTGTTCGGCACGATGCCGATCACGCTGATCTTCGCCTTCGCGCAGACGCCGCTGATCCTGCGGCACACGGTGGAAGCGCCGTCGGAAGCGGAGTGAGCGCTCGCGGCGCTACTTCTTCGACGCCGCGGCGATGACCTCGGCGAGCTTGCCGTTCAGGCTCGCCTCGGTGAGCGGGCCGACGTGCTTGTGGAGGATCGCGCCTCCCGGCCCGACGACGAAGGTCTCGGGAATGCCGTAGACGCCCCAATCGATCCCGGTGCGACCCTTCGGATCGACGCCGACGGCGGCGAAGGGATTGCCGAGCGCGCCGAGGAAGCGGCGCGCGTTTTCGGGCGAGTCCTTGTAGTTGATCCCGACCAGCCGGATGCGGCGATCCTTCGCCAGCTCCAGGAGCAGCGGATGCTCCTCCCGGCAGGGCCCGCACCACGACGCCCAGACATTGACGACGGTGACGCCCGCATCGAGATCGGCACGCGACAGGCCGGGTACCGGCCGGCCGTCGCGCAGCAATCCTTCGAGCGGTTCGAGCGCGAAGGCCGGCGCAGGGCGTCCGATCAGCGTCGAGGGGAGCTTGGACGGGTCGCCCGAACTCAGGCGAAACAGAAACAGCCCCGCGAGCGCCGCGAACAGCGCCAAGGGCAGGAGCATCAAAAGCCGCCGCCGAGGCGCGGGCGCATCGGCCCCCGTTCCGCTCACCGTCCGGGCTCCGAACGACGGCGCATCCCGCGCTCTTCCAACGCGGCGAGCCGCTTCGTCTGCACGCGATGCTCGACGATCGCGCGCAGGACGAGCCCGGCGACGACGACGAAGCCGAGCGCGTAGCTTGCGACGATGAAGCCGCCGTGCGTACCGAGGCTCGCGATCATTCCGCCGCCTCGCCGACTTGAGCGGCCATCAGGCCGAGGGTGCGCACGCGGCGACGGAGAATTTCGTTGCGCATGCCCATCATGTGAAGCGTCAGAAGCAGCGCGGTGAACGCGCCCGCCATGATGAGCAGCGGCCACAACATGCTGGGATGGATGGTCGGCCCGTCGAGCCGCGCGACGCTGGCGGGTTGGTGCAGCGTATTCCACCAATCGACGGAGAACTTGACGATCGGGATGTTGATGAACCCGACCAGCGTCATGATGGCGACCGCGCGGCCGGCGCGGGCCGGATCCTCGAAGGCGTTCCACAGGGCCATGATGCCGCAATACATGAGGAAGAGGACGAGCACCGAGGTGAGGCGCGCATCCCACACCCACCATGTGCCCCACATCGGCTTGCCCCAGAGCGAGCCGGTGACGAGGCAGAGAAAGGTGAACGCCGCGCCGAGCGGCGCGAGCGCCTTGGCCGATACGTCTGCCAAGGGATGCCGCCATACCAGCGTGCCGACGGCCGAAAGCGCCATCAACGAATAGCTCGCCATGCCCAGCCAGGCGGCGGGGACGTGCACATACATGATCTTGACCGTCTCGCCCTGCTGGTAGTCGGCGGGGGCAACGGTGAAGACCATCCACAGGCCGACGGCGAACAGGACGCCGCTGACGAAACCCGTAATCGGGATTCCGATGCGGGCGACCGCGAGGAAGTTGGCGGGATTGGCGTAGCGCAGCATGGCGACCCTTATTAAAGCCCGCCGCCGACGCCCGCAATGCGGCCGATCACGCATCGAGCTTTTGCTTCGCACCCGGTCGAGCGGTGCCCGATTCGGACGGGGTTCGTTCCTGCGCGGGCCGGGAACGTCCCGGTGCGGGACGAGGGATGGAGGGGACGGTTTACCGGGCGTTCACCATGACGCGGCGCGCGTGGTTCGAGACGGCGCTTTGCGCCTCCTCACCATGAGGTTCTTTTGTGGGGGAGAGTAACTCCGCCACCATTGTCATCCCGGCCGGAGCGGAGCGCAGAGCCGGGAGCCAGGCTTCTTTTTTCGACGCCCGGCAGTCTGGGTCCCGGGTCCGCTGCGCGGCCCGGGATGACACGGGTTGATTCGGGCTTGATTCGGACGAGGTTCGTTCACGGGCGGGGCGGGAACGTCTCTTGACGGGACGGGGGATGGAGGGGGTGGTTTACCGGGCGTTCACCATGTCGGAATCGCGCCAGGCGCTCGGCGGCGATATCTCTCGAGCGGTGCGCGAATCGCGGCCGCGTTGCATCTTCGCGTCATGACATCCGTTTCCGCGTCCCCCGTCGTCTATCCGCCCGCTCGTGCCCGTACCGCATGGATGTTCTTCGATTGGGCGGCTCAGCCGTTCTTCACGCTCGTCACGACTTTCGTCTTCGCGCCGTTCTTCGCCGCCGCGCTCGCGCCCGACCCCGTGACGGGACAGGCGTTGTGGGGCTACGCCACGGGGGCGGCGGGGTTGATCATCGCGTTGTCGTCGCCCGTGCTCGGGGCGGTGAGCGATGCGGCGGGGCCCCGCAAGCCGTGGATCGCCGCCTTCGGGGCGATGCTGGCGCTGGGATGCGCAGCATTGTGGTTCGCGGTGCCGGGCGCGTCCTATGCCGTGCCGCTCGCGCTCGGGGCGTTCATGCTCGCGACCATCGGCGCGGAATTCGCAACCGTGTTCAACAACGCCATGATGCCGCGCCTTGCGCCGCCGGAAGAGCTCGGCCGCCTTTCGGGGCGCGGCTGGGCGATGGGCTATGCGGGCGGGCTGCTTTCGCTCGTGGTCGTGCTGGGCTTCCTCGCCGCGTCGCCCGACACCGGGCGCACGCTGCTGGGGTTCGAGCCGATCTTCGGACTGGACGCGGCGACGCGGGCCGGCGACAGGGCGGCCGGGCCGTTCTCCGCCTTCTGGTTCATTCTGTTCGTCGTGCCGATGTTCTTGCTGGTGCCGGACGTCGCGCCATCCGGGAAATCCTTGGCTGTGGCCGCGCAAGAGGGCGTGCGCGACCTTGCGGCGATGCTGCGGGGCCTGTCCGGCCTGCGCAATCTCGCGCGGTTTCTGCTGTCGAACATGATCGTGGCCGACGGCCTCGCCGCCTTGTTCGCCTTTGCCGGCATCTACGGCGCGGGCGTGTTCGGCTGGGGAGCGGTCGAAATCGGCGTGTTCGGCATCCTGCTGACCGTCACGGGAACCGTCGGCGCGCTGCTCGGGGGACGGCTCGACGATGCGTTCGGCTCGCGCATCGTCATCATCGGATCGCTCGCGGTGCTGATCGCCGCCGCGCTCGGCATCGTGGGGACGGACGGCACGACGGCGCTGTTCTTCTGGACGACGCAGGCCGCGACGCCCGGCGACGGGCTTTATGCGACCGCGTCGGAGCAGGTCTATGTAGCGCTCGGCCTGATGATCGGGATCGTCGCGGGACCGATGCAGGCCGCCGCGCGCACCTTGCTGGTGCGCCTCGCGCCGCCCGACCGGGTGGGTCAGTGCTTCGGCCTGTTCGCGCTGTCGGGAAAGGTCACGTCCTTCATGGGGCCGACGCTCGTCGCCTTGGCCACGAGCATATTCGCGAGCCAGCGCGCCGGTCTGGCGGTGCTGGTGCTGTTCTTCGCGACCGGCATCGTGCTGATGCTGGGCGTGCGCGAGCCCGACGGGACGCGCGCACGCTGATCGGCATCAGTGGCGGAAGTGGCGACGGCCGGTGAAGACCATGGCGAGGCCGGCCTCGTCGGCGGCCTTGATCACCTCGTCGTCGCGCATCGAACCGCCCGGCTGGATGACCGCCGTCGCGCCGGCTTCGGCCGCGGCGAAAAGCCCGTCGGCGAAGGGGAAGAAGGCGTCCGACGCCACGACCGAGCCCTTGGCGAGGGTCTCGGACAATCCGGCGGCCTTCGCCGCTTCGGCGGCCTTCCATGCGGCGATGCGGGATGAATCGACGCGGCTCATCTGGCCCGCGCCGATGCCGACCGTCGCGCCGTTCTTGGCGTAGACGATGGCGTTGGACTTGACGTGCTTGGCGACGCGGAAGGCGAAGCGCAGGTCGGACAGTTCCTGCGCGGAGGGGGCGCGCTTGGTGACGACCTTCAATTCCATGTCGTCGACCACGGCGTTGTCGCGCGACTGGGCGAGGAAGCCGCCGGACACCGTGCGCAGCGTGAGGCCCGCCTGTCGCGGATCGGCGAGGCCGCCCGTCAGCAGCAGGCGCAGGTTCTTCTTGGCGGCGACGATGGCAACGGCCTCGTCGTCGGCGTCGGGCGCGATGATCACTTCCGTGAACACCTCGACGATGGCGCGCGCCGCATCCGCATCGAGACAGCGGTTGAGCGCGACGATGCCGCCGAAGGCGGAGACCGGATCGCAGCGCAGGGCCTTCTCGTAGGCTTCGCGCAGGGTCGCGCCTTCGGCGACGCCGCAGGGATTGGCGTGCTTGACGATGACCACGCCGGCGGAGCGGGACGGATCGAACTCCGAGACCGCCTCGAACGCGGCGTCGGTGTCGTTGATGTTGTTGTAGCTGAGCTGCTTGCCCTGCACCTGCCGCGCGGTGGAGACGCCCGGGCGGCGCTCGGCCGTGCGGTAGAAGCCCGCCCATTGATGCGGGTTTTCGCCGTAGCGCATCGGCTCGGCCAGCGTGCCGCCGAGCGCGCGGAAGGCCGGGGTGGTTTCGCCGAGTTGGGCGGCGAACCAGTTCGAGATCGCGGCATCGTAAGAGCCGGTGCGGGCATAGGCCTTGGCCGCGAGCTTGCGGCGCAGGGTGAGCGTCGTCGCGCCGTCCTGCTCGCGCATGTCGGCGAGGACGGTCTCGTAATCGGCGACGTCCACCACCACGGCGACGTCGTTGTGGTTCTTGGCGGCGGCGCGGATCATCGCGGGGCCGCCGATGTCGATGTTCTCGATGCAGTCGTCATAGGGCTTGCCCGCCGCGACCGTGGCCTCGAACGGGTAGAGATTGACCACCAGCAGATCGATGGGGCCGATGCCGTGCGCCAGCATCGCGGCCTGATGGACCGGATTGGAGCGGACGGCGAGCAGGCCGCCATGCACGGCGGGATGGAGCGTCTTGACCCGGCCGTCCATCATCTCCGGAAAGCCCGTGACGTCCGACACGTCGACGACGGGCAGGCCCGCATCGGCCAGCGCCTGCCGCGTGCCGCCCGTCGAGACGAGCGCGACGCCCATGGCGTGCAAGGCCGTCGCGAAGGGGATGAGGCCCGCCTTGTCGGATACGGAGAGCAGCGCGCGCGTGACGCGGCGGGTTTCGTTCGGCATCGGGGCGGCCTCGGAGATCAGCGGAAGGAACGCGCGCGCCTTAGCACGCGATGTCCCGGGCCGAAACTCCCTCTTTGCATGACGGCCGTGTCCGGGGCGGCCCGAAGGACGCCTGCGCCCTCACTCGCTTTGCGAGCGGGTGAGGCTCCAGCGCAGCGCGGGCGTGGTGCGGTAGGAGCCCGCGAGCACGATGCGCGTCGTACGGCGCGCGCCGTCGGGCACCGCGAAGACGAGATCGTCCTCTACCGAGGCGGGCACGTCGCGGCTGTCGAAGAACCAGCGCTTGCCGTTGGCGGTGCGCAGCATCACGCCTTCGCGCCCTTCGAGCAGGAAAGCCTCGGTGCCGGGCTGGAGATGGAAGCGAACGGTGAAGTCGTCGCCGTGCTTGGCGGCGCGCTGTTCGGAGATCACCGAAAGTATGTCCATGCCCTCGACGCGGTTGCCGTCGGACGAGAGGAAGACGGTGCGCTCGTGCCGGACGCCGCGGGCGGCGTAGCCGTCATGCGAGGCGGAGAGCGTGGTGCCGCGCAGATCCGTCTCGCGCGTGCAGGTGACCTCTTTCGGGCCGCCGATGATGGGCGCGCCGCGCGGCCATTCCATCCGTTCGACGGGCGCGAAGCTGCAGGACGACGTGTCGTCGAGCAGCAGCGTGGAATGGGCCGCGGTGGTGCGTGCGGCGGCCCTGTACTGGTCGAAGCCCGGCGGCGGGGAGCCGCAATTGACGATGATCTTCTGCATGCCGTCCGAGAATTCGAACGAGAGGCAGCCCGCATGGGCGAAGCCG
This sequence comes from Hyphomicrobiales bacterium, assembly GCA_027489535.1. Lineage (GTDB taxonomy): Bacteria > Pseudomonadota > Alphaproteobacteria > Rhizobiales > Beijerinckiaceae > JAIXZO01. Next base: position 188,911 of record JAIXZO010000001.1, on the reverse strand, counting down.
GAATAGGCCTCCGGCGGCGGGGGTCCGGCATCCATGACGAGCAATGCGGTGCCCCCCTGCACGCGCTGGAAGCCGGAATGCAGGGCGTTTTCCATCGCCTGCGCGCGGACGTCCTGATAGGCGAGCACCGTCGCGAGCACGTCGGTCGGCGTGCGGGCGACGCCGTTGAAGAGCGCCAGCGTGCCGTCGCCGTGGCGGAAGAGGCGCAGCATGGGGCCGATGCGGTCGACCGCGTTCATCAGCTCCTGCGGCGGCTCGATGCCCTGCGTCTGGAACACCTGCCGGAGCGGCAGAAGATCCGCGAGGAGTTCGAGCAGGACCGTCGGGTTGCGGCTGAGATGGCCGCCGTCCGGCAGCAATTGCAGGTCGAGTTCCGCCGCGAGACGCTGCGTGGTGCGCCGCAGCTGCGTTGCGGTGCCCTGCGTGGCGAGCGCGACATAGCACAGCGCCACCGCGGCGCGCAGCCGACGGTCGGGACAGTCGCAGCGGTCCATCACCTGCCCGAGGAAGCGGGCCTGCTTGCCGATGGAGCGCATGAAGCGGCGATAGAAATCGCGATCCGCGCCTTCGAGCACCAGCGGGGACTGGGTGATCCACGACATCAGCCGGCGCGCGACGACGCCCGTCTCCCAGGCCACGCCGCGCGGGCGACGGCACATCGTGATCCAATCGTCGACGAGCGCGCGGGCATTGGACCGCGCCAAGGCGGTTTCGGCGGCGCGCAGATGGCGCAGCCACCCGAAGCTCATCAGCTCCTCGGCCCAAGCGACGTCGGGCGGGTTCACCTCGAAGGGCGAACGGCCCTCCGCGGCGACGACTTTGCCGCCGAAGGCGAAATAGCCGGCATAGATGTCGGACGCGATGGTGGGATCGGTGGTGCGCAGATCCTGCGGGGCGATGACCATGCGGTCCGAGGTGCCGCGCCCCAAGGACGGGATGAACAGCCGGAAGGGCGCACCGAGCACGCGCACGGTGCGGCGCAATCCCTCACGCAGCGTGAAGACGGCAAGAAGCCGACGCTCTCCGGTCATGCCCGCGATCACCGAACTCCACAGCGACCCGCCGCGAATCGCTCGCCGGGTCCGAACGCCAAAATGCCCGCCGACACGTTAACCCGCCGTTAAGGGAAACGGCACGTTTCCATCGTCGCGCGCATGACGACGATCTTGCCACTGCGGCGTGTTCAGACGGCGGTCACCGCCGACGCAGGCGGGCGACGAAGAAGCCGTCCATGCCGGACAGCCGCTCGCTCTCGTCGGGCATCATGAAGGGCAGGGTCCGCACGTCGCCGGCCGGCGTGATCGCGTCCGACAGGCCGCCGATCTCCTCGGCCGAGACGGGCACGCGCTCGACGCGTTCGTCGCGCGCCAGAAGCGCCTCGATCTGCGCCTCGCCCTCCTCGCGTTCCAGCGAGCAGGTGCAATAGACGAGCCGCCCGCCGGGCCGCAGCATGTCGACGGCCTTGTCGAGCAGACGCTTCTGCAGGGCCGCCAGCTTGACGACGTCCTCGGCCGACTTCGTCCAAGACACGTCCGGATGACGGCGCAGCGTGCCGGTGGCGGAACAGGGTGCGTCGAGCAGCACGGCGTCGAACTCCCCCGCATCCAGCAGCAGGGCGTTTTCGGCGAGCGTGCGAACCTCGAGGCCGAGGCGCTTCATATTGGCTTCGAGCGTCTTCAGACGCGGTTCCGAACGGTCGACCGCCAAGACTTCGGCCCCCGCCGCGGCCAATTGGGCCGTCTTGCCGCCCGGCGCGGCGCAGAGATCGGCAATGCGCTCGCCGGGTTGCGCGGCGAGAAGCCGCGCGGGCAAGGCGGCCGCCGCGTCCTGCACCCACCAGGCGCCTTCCTCGAAGCCCGGCAGGGACGGAATGGAGGTGCGGTCGCGCAGCCGCAGCGAACCGGTCGGCAGGATCAGCGCGTTCAATTCGCCCGCCCAGCGTTCCGGATCGGAGCGGACGGTGACGTCGACGGCGGCCTCGATGCGGTGCTCGGCGGCGATGCGCTCGGCCGTTTCGCGGCCGTAGGTCGCGACCCACCGCTCGGCCAGCCAATCGGGGACGTCGCGGAACGCGTCCGCATCGGCCAGAATTTGATCCTTCTCGCGCGCGATCCGACGCAGCACGGCATTCACCAGACCCGCATAGGGGAAGCCCTTCGGGTCGAGACGCGCGGCGCGCACCGCGAGATCGACGGCGGCGTGATCGGGAACGTCCATGAACAGCAACTGCGCCGCGCCGGTGAGCAATACGCCTTCGATGTCGCCGGACTTGGCGGGCAGGCCCTGCTCCATCCGCGCCTCGAGAGCCGTCCGGATCGTGCCCAAATGGCGGATCGTCGCGTTCGACAGCGCACGCAACAGGCCGCGGTCGCGCTCGGGCAATCCGTCGCCTTCCGGGCCGTGGATGACGCGATCGAGCGTCTCGTCGAGCGCGCGCCGACGCCGCACGGTTTCGAGAACGGCGAAGGCCGCGAGCCGCCGGGCGGCAAGGCCCGGGGCGTCTTCGTCGTTCTTGTTGCGCCCCTTGGGACGTCGTTCCGCCTTCGCCACTCGCTCATCCTTCGTCGGATCGCCTTGACCCGGCCCCTCTATGACTCCAGATCAAAGGCGACCGCAAGGCGAGGAGCCCCCAATGTCCCAAGCAGGCGATGCCGCCCCCGCCCCCGAAGCCGCGGCCGACGGGTCCGCAGGGAACCCTCCCAAAACCTTGACCCCGGCGGCACGCCGTGCCCTCGATGAAGCCGAAGCGCGCCGCGCCGCCTATGACCGGCAGGCCGCGGAGGCCAAGCCCGTGCGCGAAATCGCCGGGCGTGACGGTCCAGAGGCCGTCCGTTATGGTGACTGGGAACTCAAGGGCATCACCAGCGACTTCTGAAAGCGCAGCGCATGGCCGTCGTACCGTTTTATGCAGGCCTGCTCGCGCTGCTGTTCGTGCTTCTCTCGATCCGCATCATCGGCCGCCGTCGCAGCGCCAAAGTCGCGCTGGGCGTCGCGGGCGACAGGGAATTGGAGCGACGCACGCGCGTCCACGCCAATTTCGCCGAATATGTGCCGCTCGCGCTGCTGCTGCTGGCCTTTCTCGAATTTCGCGGTTGGTCGGTCCACGTGTTGCACGGCCTCGGGTCGATGCTCCTTGTCGGTCGTCTTTCCCACGCTTGGGGCGTATCGCAGGAACGGGAGAATTTCCGGTTCCGCGTGACCGGCATGGCGTTGACCTTCGGCGTCATTCTCACTGCGGCGCTTCTCCTGATCGGCGGAACCGCCGCTCAATTCCGACAGAGTATCCCGTGACAGAGTCCGCCGTCGCCGACGAGACAGTACCCGCCCACCCCACTTTCGCCGAAGCGCTCGGGGTTTGGACCAAGATCGGTTTTCTTTCCTTCGGCGGACCGGCCGGACAGATCGCGCTGATGCACCGCGTGCTGGTGGAGGAGAAGCGCTGGATCTCCGAGCGGCGTTTCCTCCACGCGCTGAACTTCTGCATGCTGCTGCCCGGCCCGGAGGCGCAGCAACTCGCGACTTACGTTGGCTGGCTGCTGCACGGCAGCCGAGGGGGCTTGGTCGCCGGCACCCTGTTCGTTCTGCCGGGCTTCTTCGTCATCCTGACGCTCAGCAGCTTCTACGCCCTGTTCGGTGCGACGCCCCTGATAGCGGGCGCCTTTTTCGGCCTAAAGGCCGCGGTGCTGGCGATCCTGCTCGACGCGATGCTGCGCGTCTCACGCCGCGCCTTGCGCAACAAGGCGATGCGCATCGTGGCGCTGCTGGCCTTCCTGGCGCTTTTCGCATTCCAAGTTCCGTTTCCCGTCGTGGTGCTCGCGGCCGGCGTCGCCGGCTGGTGCATGCCGCGCTTCGCGCCGCATCTGCTGCCCGTGCATGCGGAAGAGAAGGGCGGGGACATCGCGGCGCGCCCGCCCGTGGAGCCGACGGCGCGCCGCGCGCTGCAGGTGCTCGGCCTGGGCTCGGCGCTCTGGATCGCCCCCGTCGCGGTGCTCGCAGCGACGTTCGGGACCGACACCGTGTTCACCCACGTTGCGGCGTTCTTTTCCAAGATGGCGATGGTGACGTTCGGCGGCGCCTATGCGGTGCTCGCCTATGTGGCGCAGGCGGCGGTGGGGGATTTCGGTTGGCTTTCGGCAGGCGAGATGCTGGACGGCTTGGGCCTGGCCGAAACGACGCCCGGCCCGCTGATCCTCGTGCTGACCTTCGTCGGTTTCATCGCCGGTTTCCGCGAGGCGGCGGGCGTGCCGCCGCTCGTCGGCGGGGTGATCGCCGCAGGGCTCACCACTTGGGTGACCTTCGCCCCCTGCTTTCTCTGGATCTTCCTTTGCGCGCCCTACATCGAGAAGCTGCGCAATCACGCAGGCTTGGCGAGCGCGCTGACCGTAATAACGGCGGCCGTCGTCGGCGTGATCGGCAATCTGGCGCTTTGGTTCGCCATTCGCGTGCTGTTCACGCAGACGCAGGTGATCGGCTACGGCCCGTTCGTACCGGAGCTGCCGGTTTTTTCGTCGCTCGACGCGACCGCGGCGGCGCTGGCCGCGGCGGCGATGCTGCTGCTGTTCAGGACGAAAGCCGGCGTTTTCGGGACGCTCGCCGCCTGCGCGGTCGTCGGGTTGGCCTTGCGTTAAAACCCGCCCGCCAACGCGATCTTCTTCTCGTAGCCGGCGTTGCGGCCGCTGCGCAGGCCGGTCTTGTACTTGCCGGCGGCGCAGCGCGCGTCGCCGTCGCACAAGTCCAGCGCGCGCTTGAGATAACGGATGCCGTAGCGCGCATTGGTGCGCGCATCGTAAAGCCCCGCTTCGCTGCCGCCGTAACCGACGGAACGCGCCGTCGGCATCTGAATCTGCATGAGGCCGAGCGTACCGATGCCCTTGGCGTTCGGATTGAGGCCGCTTTCGACCTGAGCGATGGCCACCGCCAGAGCGGGCGGTACGTCCTGATCCAGCGCCTCGCGTTCGATCAGCGCGGCGATATCGGATTTGGTGGGCCGGGGAGCCGGGGAGGACTCGGAGGCAGCCGGGAAAGAAGCGGGTCGGGGAGGAGGGGATTGGGCGAAGACGCCCGCGGGTGCGCCCGCCAGAAAGGCGGCGCAGATCAAAGCCGTGGTCTTCATGCGGGCAGGATGTGTCCTTGAAATGAGGCCGAACTGTGTCTCGGCCTTCGCGGCAGGCAAACTGCAGCATCGATGGTTTGCAATTCATGAACGACGAAAGTCGTTTTCGGCGACGGGACGACGGCATGCTTGTACGCCGTCGTCCCGTATCTTCGATGATCAGAGCTTCACGCCGGCATCTTTGACGACCTTGTCCCGACGCACCAGCTCGGACTGCAGGAAAGTACCGAGATCACTGCCATACATGGCCGGAATGACGGAGCCGTTCTTGCCCCAAATCTCCTTCACGGTCGGGGTCTCGAACGCCTGCTTCATCAACGCCGTCATCTTGGCGGTGACGGCCGGCGGCGTGCCTTTGGGCGCGAACACGGCGTATCAGGTCGACACCTCGTAGCCCGCGACGCCGGCTTCGCCTGCGGTGGGAACCTCGGGAAGCAATTCCGAACGGCGCGCGTCCGCCACGGCAAGCGCGCGCAACTGCCCGCCGGTGATGCGTTCGGCCGAGGAGCCGAGGCCGTCGAACATGATTTCGATATGGCCCGCCACGAGATCCTGCATCGCGGGCCCCGCGCCGCGATACGGCACGTGCGAAATCTCGGTCTTGGTGACGAGCTTGAACAACTCGCCGGCGAGATGATGAGTGGTGCCGTGACCCGCGGAACCGAAATTCAGCTTGCCGGGCTGCGCCTTGATCTCGGCGATCAGCGCGGCAAGGGTTTTCGCCTTCACCTTTTCCGGATTGACGACGATGACCTGCGGCACGACGGCGAGCACGCCGACGGGCTCGAAATCCTTGTCGATGGCGTAATCGAGCTTGGGATACAGCCCCGGCGCGATGGCGTGGTGCGCCGCGCCGATGAAGAAGGTGTGGCCGTCCGGCGCGGCCTTCGCGGCAGCCGATGCACCCACGGTGCCGCCCGCGCCCGCCTTGTTCTCGATGATCACGCGTTGGCCGACCTTCGTCTCCAACCAGGCCGCGAAGGGCCGCGCGAAAGCGTCGGTTCCGCCGCCGGCCGCGAACGGCACGATCAGAGTTACCGGTTTTTGCGGCCAATTGTCCGTTTGGGCCAGAGCGGCCCCCATGGCCACCGCGCCCGACAGCGCCGCGGCCAAAATGCGTATCATCGCTTTCATGTCCGTTCCCTCTCGGCCTCGTATCGGGCCTTGCAGCACCAATGTGGGGCGGAGAAGGAACGAAGACCAGCACCGGGCAGCCGAGCGGATGCGAAGCCGGTTCGAACCGGCCTCAGCTCGGTCCGTGCGGCTTCGTACCGGAGCCGCCGAGGGGGACCGTGAGCGTGAAGATCGCTGCATTGCCGGCGAGCCGGTTCTTGGCGTCGAATTCATGCAGGAACCGGAACGACGTCAGCACCGGAACTTTGCCGACCTCGAAATTGTAGGTCAGGTTCGGGCCGACCGCGGAGACGCGCCCTTTGAACGAACCGAGGACCGCGCCCGCGCCGCTGTCGCCGGTGATCTGTCGGTAATGATAGCCCGTCACGCCCGCGGCGAACGCCTTCGAGAAATGCTTCATGGCGGTGCCTTCGACGTGAAACTCGGTGCCGGTCTTATACCGCGTGTCGGGATTCTCGCCGTTGAACGTGATGCCGGGCGCCAGCGACAGTTCGAGGCCCGTCGTCGTGTTCAGGTAGGTCATCGCGCCCGTGACGTCCGCGGCCCAGCGGTTGAAGCCCATATTGACCAGATCGGCCTTGGCGTAGCTGCCTATGGGGATGTTGACCATGCCGCTCAGCTTCCAGTGGAAGAAGCCCGAATTCCACCCGATGAAGGCCAATGCCAGCGGGTCGCCGAAGGCCAGCGTGTCGTCGGACGTCTTCAGGGTTCGTCCCCTCTGCAGGGTCGTTCCGTTCGGCAGCGTCAGGCTCGACAGCGCGTTCACGGTCACGTCGACGTTCTGATATCCCGTCGGGGCCAACACGCCGAAGCCGACACGTCCTCCCGCCACCGTCTCCGGCAGGACGTAGAGAAACGAGAAGACGTTGATCGCGACCTGCGCCCGGACCTTCAGATCGACGTCCGTCCGCAGCACGCCGATGCTCGGCAACCTGTTCCCCGCCTGACCCAAGGTCCGGCTCAGGGCCGCGGATCCGGTCCCCTTGCCGTCGTAATAATAGCTGAGCGAGGAGAAGAAGAAGCCCGGCGGCGGCGTCATTCCGGCCATGGAGGCGGCGGCGCCGAGGAGATAGACGCTCTTGCCCTCTTCGGCGGCGTGGACCGGGACCGACAGCAGCAGAGGAATGCCTATGGCGGCGGAGAGAATGCGTCTGGTCGCCTTCATGTCATGCTCCTGAGATTCCGTTCGACGGATTTCGAAACCCTTCGGGACTTGAGGCGCGGTCCCGCTCGGCCATGCATCGGCGACCTTTCGGCCCGTTTCATCCCGCCTTGCCGCAGAGGAGGGACTCGGACGGCAAGATCACGTCGTTAACCCGGGCGTACTCGTCCCAGTGCCGCAGCAGTCGAGCCTTGACGTCGGGTTCGGCGGCCGAGAGGTCGTTCGTCTCGGCCGGGTCGCGGGCAAGATCGAAGAGCTGCCATTCGTCGGGCCCGGCCGGGCGGCAGAGTCGGAGCAGCTTCCAATTGCCTTCCCGGATCGCGCGGTTGCCGAAAGCCTCCCAGCCGAGCCGGTCCGACGGCCCCCGCACGGTGCCGCGCGGATCCGCCAACAGCGGGGCCAGCGACTTGCCCTCCAACGGGGCGATCGGCCGGTCGCGCCAGGTCTGCGGATAGGCGACGCCGGCCGCGCTCAGGATGGTCGCCGGGACGTCCATGACATGCGTCAGGGCATCGGAGATCCGGCCGCCGTTGCGGACTCCGGGGCCCGCGACGATCATCGGCGTACGAATGCCGCCCTCCGAAACATATCCCTTGAACATCCGGAAGGGACCGGCGCTCGCCTGTGCCCAGGCGGCTCCGTATTGGATGAACGTGCCCTTGCGGCCCCAATTCGCGAAGGTGCCGTTGTCCCAAGGCGGGCCCATCGGCATGGACGTGCCTTCCGGGCCGTTGTCCGAGAGGAAGACGAACAGCGTGTCGTCGTAGAGGCCGATCTCCTTGAGGTGCCGGACGAGCCTTCCGATGTTCGCGTCCATGTGCTCGACCATGGCCGCATAGAGTTCCATCCTGCGGGCGGACTCGCGCTTTTGATCCGGAGACAGCGCGTCCCATGCAGGAATGTTCGGAAGGCGCGGGAAGACGGTCGCATCGCGATCCAGCAGGCCCAGCCGCTTCATGCGTTCGATGCGGGCGGCCCGGACGGCATCATAGCCCCGCTCGTAGCGCCCCTTGTACCTGTCGAGCCATTCCTCCGGGAGTTGGAAGGGATCGTGCGGCGCTTGATAGGCCAGATAGGCGAAGAACGGCTTTCCGTCGGCGCGTTGCTCGTCGATGTTCTCGATGATGGCGGCCGTATAATCCTCGCTGGAATGGAACCCGGGACGGAGCTCGCCGAGCGGCCGGCCGTTGCGCGTGTAGAGCTGCTTCTCGCCCTTCGCTCCCCACATGTCGTCCATGTGGCTGCCCCCACCGGGGATCAACGTCAGATCGCGCTCGAAGCCGCGCGCGGCGGGGAAGCGTTCCGGCTCCTCGCCCATATGCCATTTGCCGGCCATGTAGGTGTGGTAGCCCGCGTCCCGGAGCAGGGCCGGAAGGGGAGCGACGCGGTCGTTGAGATAGCCCTCGTATCCCGGAACGCCCTTCTGGTTCGACGCCGTGAACTCCGCCATCGCGCCGAGGCCGGCGAGATGATTGTCGACGCCGCTGAGCAGCATGGCCCGTGTGGGCGAGCAGGTGGGGGCGACATGGAAATCCGTGAAGCGGACCCCGACCGCCGCGAGGGCGTCGATGTTCGGCGTGCTGATCTCGCTGCCGAAGGACCCGATATCCGCATAGCCCGCGTCGTCCGCCACGATCAGCACGATGTTGGGCCGCTGCTGCGCGTGGCTTGCGGACGCACCGCACAAGGCTGCCGCGAACAGCACGGCGAGCGCCGAAAGGCCGCGGCCGATCTGTCTCCCCGGTCGGGCGATCCGGCCGTCGAAATGCGTCGAAAGCATAGTGATCTCCAGATGAAACGCTGTCGTATCCGCGCGTCCCGAGACGCGCCTCAGCGGCCGAGCTTCCGCCTCGTCCTCGAATGTCTAGGCCGTGCTCCGCGCGGCCGCTTGACATTCGGGGTCATGATTTCAACGACGGGACGCGTCCCTCGCCGCCTTGAGCCGCGCCGCAAGACGGGCGGCCGATGCGTCGTCGGGTTGCAGCCCGGTCAAGTGTTCCGCGAGCGGCAACGCCCGTTCGAGATCGCGCCCGGCCAAAGCGTGTCGGAGAAGCGCGGTGATCAGATCGATGTCGGCCGGGCGCGCCGCGGCGGCTTTTTCCAGCACGATCCGCGCCTCGGCGGCGCGGCCCTGCGCTTCGAGAGCCGCAGCGTAGACGAAGGCGTAGCGCGGCTGCGTCGGGTCGAGTTCCGTCGCGCGACGCAGGAAGTCGGATGCCTCCTCGTAGCGCTTCGTGCGGATCAGGAGCAGCCCGAGAGCGTGGCGGGGCGCGGGCGCGTCGGGCGCCTCGGCGACGGTGCGCCGCAACAGCGCCTCCGCCTCCCCTTCGCGCCCCGTTTCCCGGTACAGATCGGCGAGATCGACGCGCGGCCCGATGGTGAAGCCGAGCGCAAGCGCGGCGAGATATTCCCGCTCCGCTTCCGCCCGCTTTCCCTGCCGCCGATGGAAGCGCGCGAGATCGGCGCGCGCCTCGGGCCGGTCCGCGTTGAACTGCAGGGACGCGACATATTCGGCCGCCGTGACCGCAAAGGCCTGCTTTTCCGCGACTTCGGCATCGGGGGCCGGCCCCTCGGGCGCAAGGGCGAGGGCCTGAAGGCGGACGGCCCGGACGGGATCGGACCAGAGCGCTCTCGCCCGCGCCCTGCGCTCCTCCGCCGGTCGGCCTTCATGGGCCTCCAGCGCGGCGATCCTGACCATGGGATCGGGATCCGACAGCGCGTCCCGCAAGGCGGCGTCGACCGCGGCGGCGGGGCGGCCCCGAAGGAACAGGAGCGCCGTCGCCCGCGCGAGGGCCGGCGTGTCGACATCGGCCGCGACCCGCAGCAGCAGATCGCGGGCCGCCGGATCGTCGACGGCGGCCGCGTGAAAGGCGGGCGCATAGGTCTGGAAGCCCTTGCGGATCGGTCCGTGCAGGCGCTCGACCGCTCGGGCGGCCCACGTCGCGGGCTTGTCGCGATGACAGTCGTTGCAGGTGTTCGGAAAGCCGAACGAAACGGAGAGATCGGGCCGGGGCACCCGGAAACCGTGATCGTGTCGTACGTCCACGACCATGTAGGTCCGCTTCGGCATGTGGCAGGCGATGCAGTCGGGCGCGTTCGGCCCGGGGGCATGGCCCGTATGCTCGGCCCGCGCAAACGTGTCCGGGACATGGCATTGCGCGCAGACCTCGGCCCCCGAGGCCTTCAGCTTGCCGCCGTGCGGATCGTGACAATCGCTGCACACGACGCCCTTCGCATACATCTTGCTCTGTTGAAACGAGGAGTAGTTGAACACCTCGTCCCGCATCTGCCCGTCCGCCTCGAACAAGTCGGGAGTCAAAAAGACGGGCCGAAAGGAATCGGTCAACGGCTTGCCCGGCCGGTGGTCCTCCGCAAGACGGCCGCGGCGCGCGTGGCATGTGCCGCAGGTTTCGACTTCGTCGCCGACGGGACGCGACACGCCGCGCGCGGGGCTGCCGGTCGCGGCATCGGGAGTCCAATCGGGCATCGGGCGTTTGGGAGCGACGCTCGCGAAACCCTTGTGCGGCGTCGCCGCCGAACGATCCGCAGTCGCCCATGCGACATGGCCCGCCGCCTTGCCGTGGCAGGCCTCGCAGCCGACGCTCATCTCGGAAAACGTCGTCGCGAAGCGGTCCGTCGCGGCGTCGTAGCCCTTGCGGACGGCCGTCGAGTGACAGTCCGCACACATGAAATTCCAGTTCTGGCCCGGACTCGTCCAGTGCAGGGGATCGCCGGGCGGAACGGGCTCGTCGGGATGAAGGTGGATCCAGCGCCGACCGCCTCCCTCCGCGGGCGTCGTCACCCATGCAAACGGCAGAACCTGAACGCGACCGTCGGGAAACGTCGTCAGATATTGCTGGAGCGGCTCCAGGCCGAAGGCGTAGTCGACGACGAATGCGGCAGGCTTTCCGTCCGCCCCCTCCGTCTCGACCATGAAGCGGCCGTCGTTGCGGAAGAAACGGGCGCGGGTGCCGAAATGGGCGGCGCGGGCGTCGTCGAAATCCCCCGCGACGGTTTCCGGTCCGGCGGGCTGCATGGCGCGGGCATGCTGCGAACCGAGCCAGGCGCGCGTCTCGGCGGGATGACACGCGGCGCAGGACAGGGATCCCGCATGCCCCGGCTCGGCGGCGGGCGAGAGGACGCCGATCTCGACCGGCGGCGGCCGGTTCGGGTCGCGCACGGCTCCGAAGGCGAGGACGACCGCGGCGCAGGCGAAGGCCGCTCCGAGGATCAGCCCCTGCGAAAGACCTCCCGAGCGCATTCCGGGGGCGGGGCGGGTCATCGCGGGCGACCGAGAATGCCCGTCATCGGTTCCCCGTCAGAACCGTGCGCGATGTGGAAACGACCGCGCCGGGCAGTGCGACGCCGAGCTGCAAAAGACTTGCCGGGCCGGACTGCATGGCGCCCGCAGGGGTACCGATGCCTTTGGCGAGGATGGCCGGCAAGCTGGGCCCGATGGCGGCAAGGGCCGCGAATTTGCTGTGATTCATCGCGTCGGCAGAGTTTACGCTGCTGAGATCGATCACGACCGCGCCCATGGCCTCCAATTCGTCGGTTCGATCGTTCATGCCGAGGCGTTGTTGCCCGCCCGCGATCAGGGACGATGCGCGCAGAGCCCGGTCGTCGCGCGAAAGGACGATGATGAAAGGTTTTCTGGGCACGCCGAAGCGACGCATCTGGTTTTTGAACACGTCGAGATCGATGTCGGGCGCCGCGAGGATGACGACGCCGAGCTTGGAGGAAGGGGGCACGTCACGGGAAATCCTGATCTGCCGGAGCGCCTCCACCGTCGCCCAGTTCCCCATCGAATGCGCCACGATGTTGACCTGCTCGGCCTTGCTCGCGAACGCCAGCCGGATCGTCCGCTCGAGCCCGTCGCGCGCGATGGTCGCGCTGTTGTTGTCGTAGACGTAATCGAGAACCCGTCCGCGGGACGCCCATGAGAAGAGAAGAGGAACGGCCGGGGAGCCGACGTCGTGGACGATCTGGGTAAGGCGAAGCACGCCTTCCGCAAAATGGGTGTTGTAGCCGTGGACGAAGAGCAGAATCTTTCGGTCTCCGGGACGACGCTTTGCGAGCTGCTCGTTCAACGTCTCGACGAAGGCCCGTTCATTCGGCAGATAGGAGGCTTCGCGCGCGACGAAGTGCAGCGAGGGGTCTCCCGGCGGAGACGAGGGCACCTCGATCTCGCCCTGTCGATGGGCGGGCGGGACCGACATCGCGACGCGGGCGAAATCGAGATTTTCGGCGCGGGCGCCGCTGAAGAGCGTGCCCGGACGGGCATCTCTCGCCCGCGTCGTCGCCGCGAGAAGAAGGTGCTCGCTCGCACCCGGAACAGGACCGGCGAGGGGCAGCAATGCGCCCGCGTCAGGTCGAGACGCGCAGCCTCCCGTGCCGAGCGCGGCTGCGGTCACGAGGATCGCTCCGGCGAGGAAGCGGCCGAAGCGACGCGTCGGAGGAAGCGGTGGGCACGGGGGCGGCGGTGCTTGAGGCCGGGTGCGTAAACTCTCCGCGTGGCCATCGGATTTCGGCATGCGAACCCCGTTTTCCGTCATGAAGCCCGCAATCATGAAGCCCGCGCGCGATAAAGGCCGACCATGTCAGGCACGTCCGGTGAAATGTCGGTCGAACGCCGACCCGTCGCTTGACGATTCGTGCCAATCCGGAGCGTCGCGCGGTCTCTCGTCGCCATGCGGGCCGATCCGAGGCGCTGCCGTTTCGCCCGCGAGCCGCCGCCTCTCTCTCCAGTTCGACGGGCATGTGCCGAAGGATCGCGCGAAGGCCCGCGTAAAGGCGGAAAGCTCACTGTAGCCGAGTTCGACCGCGATCTCCGTCAGCGACATCTCGGTGTCGTGCAGAAGGCGCTTGGCGAAGGCGAAGCGAACTTGGTCCGAGATCGAATGATACGTCGTAGAGTTCTTCGCAAGGTCGCGATGCAAGGTGCGTCGGCTTCTGCCGAGAGCCTGCGCGACGGAATCGGCCGAGACGTCGATGCCGGCCGCCAAGCGACGCCCGATCTCGACGATCACCCTTGCGACGAGATCGGCCTGAGCGATCGGCGGCAATCTTCCGTCGTCATGCGGGCACGGGGCCGGAACGCGCCTATGAAGGGGTCGGCTCAGCCAAAGGCGGTCGAAATGCATCCTGGCCGTAGGCGCATCGAAGGAGACGCGACACCTGAATGCCCGGTCATAGGGCCGCCTGTCCCGCGGCGGGCGTCTCGGAAGGCAGACGAGGAACGGTGCAAAGGAAGGCCCGCAAAATTCGGTCATGACCCGCATCGCCACCGCCATCCCGCCGTCGATGACGGTCTGGGCGGAGACGACGTCGGGATCGATGACGCTGTAGCTCAACGAAGCGTCCTCCGCCTCGTCGACGGCGATGATCGCTCCGCGATTATGGGCATCCAACCGGGCCGTGATGAGCCTGAGCGCGGTGCCGACGGTCGGTGCGCGCGCGGCCTCGCCGCCGAGCCCGCCGAGGGTCCGCAAATCGGCCGCACGGCCGACAAGCAGTCCGAAATGCTCGCATTCGGTCGCGTCCGCCGCGTCGGACGCCAAAGCCGCGAGGGCTGCGTAAGCGACGAGGTGGTCGGGGTCGTCGAAAGTCCCGAGGTCGAGTCCGCGATCACGGAGGAAGGCCCCCGGTTCGATCCCGAAACTCTTGAGGAGCGGAGGAATGGTCACGCCCACGCCGAGGCGGATCATCGGCTTCTCGTTCTCGCCAAGTGCAGATGCCATGCCGTCCTCCCCCGTGGAATTTAGAGAACCGGCAGGAGCGGACGGCGTTCATTCGGGATAAGGTTCCGTACCGAAAAGGCGGTATTTCGCGCCGAATCTTCTACCTCTCATCTCGCCGACGAGGGCTCGGCCGGGGGCGATGATGGTAGCGGCTTGGTCCGGCATCGCCGCGCCGCCGTCGTCAGGGCACGATCACGATGCCGGAAGGCGGCGGAACGACGATTACGGGGCGACGCGCCGGCGCTACGACGACCGGTCTGCGGCGTACGGGCGCGACCGCGGGTCGGCGGACGGCCGCCGCGCCGCGCGGTCCGGCGCATGCCGCGCCTCGCGCGCCGCGCACGCAGGCGGCCGCTTCGGCTTGCGTGGACGCCGTCGTCGTGAACGTCGCGACCGCGACGAAAGCGAAGACGGGAAGGCCTGCAAGGATCACCATCCGCCGCATGACCGGACTCCCTGACGCATTCTCCATGCAAGGCGCGAGATCGGCATCGGCCGCATCGCCTTCCATTTCTTACGCTGCGGAATTTCCGGTTGCTTGACATTCGGGGTCAGGAGCGACCCGGATCGGGACGTCCCTCCACGGCCGTGGACGGCGCACACGGACCGCCGATCAGGGCCGCAGGATTCATGTCCGTGAGGCCCGACGCACGCAACCTTGCATCTCGGACGATTTTGGATCGGTTCGGGAGGAGGAAGTGGTGCCGCAAGAGGGATTCGAACCCCCGACCCCCTCATTACGAATGAGGTGCTCTACCAGCTGAGCTATTGCGGCGACGCGGCACAGGCCGTTGCGGCGTTGCTATAGCGGGATCGGGCGGGCGGCGCAAGCCGCGCGCCGGGATCATGCGGGAGCCGTTTCAGGCGGGCAGACGGGCGGGCGGGGTGGAGGGGTCGTCTTCGGCACCCGGGCCCGGATCGTCGGGGGCGGCGGGAAGCGGGAACACGACCTCGGAACGGCGCGGCCGGCCGGACTGGGGCGCGACGGCTTGTGCGGACGGACGCGGCGGAGCCGATGCGGGGACGGGCGACGGGGCCGACACGTTCGGGGAAGCCGGGGTACCGGGTGCGACGGTCGCACTGGGCGGAACGGCCGGGACGATGTCCCGCGGGTCCGGCTTGATGGGGTCGGGAGCAACGGGGGCGGCGACGGACGGGCGGACCGGGGCGGACGCGCCGTTTTCCCGGTCGCCGTCTTGGGATCGGGCCGCCGACATATCCGGCTCCGGCGTGTCCTGGAGGGTGACGGCGGGGGCGACCGAATGCGGCGGGAGGGCGACGGCATCGGACGAAACGGAGGATGCGGAGACGGCGTCCATGTCCCCGGAGCCTCCGCCGCCGGGGCCTCCGACGGTCGGCATGGGGCGCATCCACCGGAAGGCGTCGATCTTGCCCGTCGCCGGCGAGACCGGCATCCACGTTTCCGATGCGACGCCGTCGGCGACCCAAGCCTCGTCGCGCGGGGCGCGGGAGGCGCGGGCGAGCCATTCGCGGACCAAGCCGGTGTCGCCGTGCTCGATTTCTTCGACGCGGGCCATCAGAAGGCATATGCGGACGGTGGGGCGACCGGCCAAGAGCGGCTGGACGGCGGAATGGACGCGGGTGAAATCGCGTGCGTCGAGAGCGGCGAGCGCGACGGCATAACGGGCGTCCGCATGATCGGGGCGCAATAGAAGAAGTCGCTCGGCCCGCGCCAAACGGTCCCGCGCGGCGTCGCCGTGGCGGAGATGAACGTAGAGATCCGCGATTTCGGGATGCGGCGCTTCGCGCCATGCGGCTTCGAGCAGTTTCGAAGCCTTGCGCAGGTCGCCGCGAGCGATCAGCAGGCGGCCCGCGAGCACGGCCGCGGGGGCGAGATCGGGCGCGAGCTTCAGCGCCTCCTTGGCCTCGGCGAGCGCCGTTTCGGGCGCCGTGGGTTCCGCGGCAAGCGCATCGGCGGTCAGCAGCACGGCGCGGCGGCGGCGGACGACCGCGCGGTCGAGGCCCGACGATGCACGGTCGAGCGCGGCGAGCGCCTCCGTCCAGCGGCCTTCGGCGCAGTGACGCTCCAGCACGGCTTCGCCCGCCCAAGCGGCCGAGGGCAGGAGGCGGGCGGCTTCTTCGGCATGTTCGACGGCGGCGGCGGAGTCACCCCGGCGGCGCGCTTCGACGAACAGGCCGCGCAGGCCCAGAAGGCGCGTGTCGTTGCGCTCCAGCATGGCGCGGAATGCGCCGTCGGCCGCGGATTTGTCGCCGGCCATCTGCGCCGCCTGTGCCTGCAGCAGCAGAGCGAGAGGCTCCGCGCCGAGGCGGCGGCGGGCCTCTTCGGCCGAGCGGCGCGCCAGCTTCGCGTCGCCGGAGCCGACGGCGATCATGCCGCGCGTCACGGCGTCGAAGCCCTTGGTGCGATTGCGGCTGCGGCCGAGAAACCCGATCGTCGCGGGAAGGCGCAGGACGAAGCGCAGGATGCTCCACGCGAGATCGATGAGGACGACGAGGGCGATCAAGCCCGCCGCCGCCGCGGCCAGCGAGGTTTCGATGCGGTAGGCCCCGACGGTGAGCACGAGCCCGCCGGGTCGATCGGCCAGCCAGCCGAAACCGGCGGCGACGAGGGCGAGGACGACGAGGGAGAAGACGACCCGGATCATCGGCGCGCCCCCGCATTGCGGGCGGCGGAGGCCACACGGTCCACGGCGGCGGCGACGAGAGCATCCGCGCCCGAGACGGCGGCAAGCCGTGCGGAAAGGCCTTCGTGCCACGCGCGCGAGGCGTCCTGCGCGGGCTGAGGCAGCTTGCGCCACAAGGCCTCGGCATCTGCCAAGGAGTCCGACTTCACGGCCGCGCGCAGCGCTTCGACGGTGTCGCCCGCCGTCACCGCCACGGACTCGTCGAGACGGCGGACCTTCACGGCGTTGGACAGGGCCGCGGCGAAGCGGTCGCCGAGACCGGCGTCGGTCGTGCCGGCGCGCACGAGATCGGGCGCGAGCTTGTCGAATTCCGCGGCCAGAGCCGCGGCGGTGGGCGGTCCCGATCGGGCGAAAGGGCGAAGGGGCGTCGCCGCGCCGTCCGCGCCCAAGGCGTCGAGCGAGGCGAGTTCGGGACCGACGGATGCGCCGGCGCGCAGCCGCTCGCGCACCAGCAAGGCAACCGACAATTGCGCGGCTTCGGGCCCGAGCGGGACGGGGCGGTTCGCGACGGTCTGTTCGAGACGGTCCAAGCGCTCGCGTCCCGCGCCGATAGATTGGTCCAGCCGACCGAGGCGTTCCACGACGGCGGCGACTTCGGCAGACGCGGGGGCCTCGGCCGGCGGGGCCGGGCGCTCCACCTCGGTCTTGATCGCGTCGAGGCGGGCCTCGAGCGCGGCGATGCGGCGCTCGTTGGTCTCGGATGCGCGGCGCGAGGCGGTATTGCCCATCGCATTTTCGAGAGCGCCGACTCGTTCATTAAGTTCGGCGAGCGGCGCGATCCAGATGGCGACGGCCGCGAGAAGCGTCGCGCCGAGCACGCCGCCGAGAATGCCTGCGACCAGCAGGGAGGCGGCTGAGCGCGGCGACGGCTCGCGGAAGGGATCGGCCGGCGCATCCGCAACGGTCTCGCCGGGAGACGATTCGGAGATCGGTTCGGCCGCGGAAACGGTCGGCTCCGGGGCAGGCGTTGCGGTCGGGTCGATCTTGTCCTTCGTCGCCATTCTCATCCCCTGCTTCGCCGCCGCCCGTTTTTATACGTCGAACCCGTCGCGGGCCACCCCGCCCGCATCGGCCGGCCGGAGAAGTTCGAGCACCCCGTCGAGCGCCGGCTTTTGCGAGACGCCGATTTCGAGGCATCCGGCGCTCCGCAGCGGGACGGCCGCATCCTCCGAAACGACGAGATGCCGCGCCTTTCGGACGGCCTCGATCAAACCCGCTTCGCCCGCGAGGCGAATGAAGCCCTCCGCCGCACCGCGCGACAGATGCAGCACGACGAGGGAAACCGCATCCGCCAAAGCGGAACGTGCCTCGGGCGGAAGCGTTGCCGCATATTCGCTGCGATAGGTCGTGACGACGTCGAGAGCGTAACCCTCCGCGAGCGCCGCCTCCAAGTCGGGTTTCCGCGGACTGCCCGCGCAGTAGAGCAGGCGCGCGCCCGGCGGACATTCGGCACGAATGCGACGGGCCGTGGCCGACGCCGTGCCGCCGCCCTCGCGGACGTCGCGAAACCCGAGCGCGGAACATGCGGCGGCCGTTTCGGAACCGACGGCGTAGAGCGGGACGGTCTTCGGGTAGGGCGACGAGGCCGCGGCCGGAGCCCCATTGCGGCTGGTCGCGATCAACGCGTCGGGCGTCTCGCGCGGCCAAGCCGGATCCATCGCGATGATGCGCGACAACGGGGCGAGGATCGGCTCATGGCCGAGCGCCGCCACCCGTGCGGCCGTGCGCTCGGCGTCGCGTTCCGGGCGCGTGATCAGAACGCGCACCGGGCCGTCCTCAATGCGCGAGGATGTCGGACGGCGCCCGCGCGAGCACCGCGCGGCCCGCTTCCGCCCCGAGTTCCGCGGCATCGTCGTGACCGCCGGTGCGGATTTCCTCATAGGCCTCGCTGCCGTCGGCCCGCAGCACGAGCCCGCGGAAACGAATGCCTTCGTCGGTGACGACGGCATGACCGGCGATGGGCGTGCGGCAGGACCCGTCGAGCACCTTCAGGAAGGCGCGTTCGGCCTCCAGCGCGATGCGCGTCGGCTCATGCGCGATGAGGCGAACGGCGTGGCGGGCGCGGGCGTCGTCGGCACGGGTCGTGATCGCGATGGCGCCTTGGCCTACGGCCGGCGGAAAATCTTGCTCGGAGAGCAGCGCGGTGGCGCGGTCGGCATAGCCGAGACGCTTGAGACCGGCGAGCGCGAGCAGCGTCGCGTCGACCTCGCCCTCCTTAACCTTGCGCAGCCGCGTCTCGACATTGCCGCGCAGCAACGCGGTCTTGATGTCCGGACGCAGGCGTTTGACCAGCGCCTGACGGCGAAGGCTGGCGGTGCCCACGGTCGCGCCCTGCGGCAGATCCATCAGCCCGCCGCCGTGACCGCTGATCAGCGCGTCGCGCACGTCTTCGCGCTCGAGATAGCCGGCGATGACGAGACCGTCGGGCAGCACCGTGGGCATGTCCTTGGCCGAATGCACGGCAATTTCCGCGCGGCGTTCGAGCTGCGCTTCGTCGATTTCCTTGGTGAACAGGCCCTTGCCGCCGGCTTCGGACAGCGCGCGGTCTTGAATCTGGTCGCCCGAGGTCTTGATGACCTGCAGGACGATGTCGTCTCCGGCGAGGCCGAGCGCCGCGACGAGCCGCGCCTTGACCGTGTTCGCCTGCCATAGGGCGAGGGGGCTGCCCCGCGTCCCGATCGTGAAATGCGCCATGTTCCCCCCGTTTGCCTCCCCGAGCGAGCGCACTATAGGGTGACGCTTCGAGCCGCGAAAGCGCGGCGAATCGAAGGGATTGCCACGAATCATGCGCGTTCTCGGCATCGAGACGACTTGCGACGAGACCGCCGCCGCCGTCGTGCAGCGCGAGACGGACGGGCGCGGGCGCATCCTTTCCAACGAAATCCTGAGCCAGATCGAAGATCATGCGCCCTATGGCGGGGTCGTGCCGGAGATCGCGGCGCGCGCCCACGTCACCGCGCTCGACCGGCTGATCGCGGAAGCCCTGCGCAAGGCGAATTGCCGCCTTGCCGATCTGGACGGCATCGCCGCCGCCGCCGGCCCGGGCCTGATCGGCGGCGTCATCGTGGGGCTGACGGCGGCCAAGGCGCTCGCGCTGGTCGGCAAGAAGCCGTTTCTCGCGATCAACCATCTCGAAGCGCATGCGCTGACCCCACGCCTGACGGACGGGGTCGATTTTCCCTATCTCCTGCTGCTCGCCTCCGGCGGGCACACCCAGCTCGTCGCGGTGCGGGACGTGGGCGACTATGTCCGGCTCGGGACCACCATCGACGACGCCATCGGCGAAGCCTTCGACAAGACGGCGAAGATGCTGGGCCTGCCCTATCCCGGCGGGCCGAACGTGGAACGGGAGGCGCAGCGCGGCGACCCGGAACGGTTCGCGCTGCCGCGCCCGATGCTGCACCGCCCCGGCGCGGATTTTTCGCTCTCGGGCCTGAAGACGGCCGTGCGCTTGGAAGCCGAACGCGTCGCACCGTTGACGCCGACCGACGTCGCCGATCTCTGCGCGTCCTTTCAAGCGGCCGTGGTGGACGTGGTGGTGGACCGCACCCGGGCCGCCTTGCGCATGCATCGCGAACGCATCGGCAACCCGACGGCCTTGGTCATCGCGGGCGGCGTCGCCGCGAATGCCGCGATGCGCCGTGCGTTGCAGCGACTGGCGGGCGAGGCGGGTCTGGCGATGTGTGCGCCGCCGCCCGCGCTGTGTACAGACAACGGCGCGATGATCGCCTGGGCGGGACTCGAACGGCTGCGGCGCGGGCTCGTCGACCCGCTCGGCACGCCCCCCAAGGCGCGTTGGCCGCTCGAGCCGCGCGCCGAGAGCGCATGAGGCAGCCATGATTCCGTCTTCCGTCGCCGTCATCGGCGCAGGCGCCTGGGGCACCGCGCTCGCCAACGCCGCCGCACGCGCGGGCGCTTCCGTGACATTGTGGGCGCGCGATCCCGACCATGTGGCCGACATGGCGATGACGCGCGAAAACCGGTCGCGCCTGCCCGGCGTGCGGCTGTCGGACGGCGTGCGGCCCGAAGCCTCCATGGTGGAAGCCGTGCGCGACGCCCGCGCCGTGTTGCTGGCCGTACCGGCGCAAACCTTGCGCAGCGTGACGCAGGCGCTGTCGCTCGTGCTGAAACAGGGGCTGCCGGTCATCGTCTGCGCCAAGGGCATCGACCGCGTGACGGGCGAGTTCATGTCCGAGATCGTGGCGGACGCCCTGCCCGGCACCATGCCGGCCGTCCTTTCCGGCCCGAGTTTCGCCGACGACGTGGCGCGCGGCCTGCCGACGGCCGTCGTGCTCGCGGCCCCCGACGAGACGGTGGCGCGGGCGCTCGCGCGGGGTCTCTCCTCCGGCAGCTTCCGCGTCTATCATTCGTCGGACGTGCGCGGCGTCGAGATCGGCGGCGCGGCGAAGAACGTGCTGGCGGTAGCCGCGGGCGTGGTCGCCGGCCGCGGCCTCGGCGAGAGCGCGCGCGCCGCATTGACTGCACGCGGCTTCGCAGAACTGTCGCGTTTCGCGCGCGCCTATGGCGGCAAGCCGGAAACGCTGATGGGGCTGTCGGGCCTCGGCGATCTGGTGCTGACCTGCGGCTCGGAAAAATCCCGCAATTTCGCCTTCGGCCTCGATCTCGGCAGAGGCGTCGCCTTGCAGGAGGCGGGCGGCGGCAAACTCGCCGAAGGCGTCCACACAGCCCGCATCCTCGTCGAGATGGCGAAGGCGCGCGGCGTGGAAATGCCCATCGCCGAGGCTGTCGACGCGGTCCTGTCCTCCGCCCTCTCGATCGGCGAGGCGGTGGAAATGCTGATGAACCGACCGATCAAGACGGAGTCGGAGTGATGACCCGAATTCTCTCGCGCATGGCCCTCGTGGCGGCGGTCGCCGCCGGGCTTTCGAGCTTCGGCCAGTCGGTGCGTGCCGATCAGGCGGCCGAGTTGGCGCGCTGCCGCGACATGGCCTCCGGGCTCGAGCGGCTTGCCTGCTACGATGCGCTCGTCCCGCCGAAGCCGGCCGGCAAGGAGCAGACGCTCGGCCACTGGACGACGACGACGGACGTTTCGCGCTTCGACGATACGAAGAGCGTCTATCTCTCGACCGACGCGCGCGAGGCGATCAGCGGGTGGCCTTCCAAGCGCGTCACGCCGTCGCTGCATATCCGCTTCCACGAGCGCAAGACCGCGGCCTATATCGTGTTCGGCATGCCGCCCGCCGTCGAGACTGGACACTCGGGAGGCACGATCCAGATCCGTGCCGACAAGGACCCGATCATCACGATCCGCGGCTCCAAATCCACCGACGGCGAGGCGCTCTTTCTGCCCGACGCGATCCCGACGCTGAAAAAGCTGTTCGGAAAGCGCGAATTGCTCGTCCGCTTCACGCCGTTCAATTCCAGCCCGCAGGAAACCTCGTTCCTGATCGAAGGGCTCGAAACGGCGGTCGGCTCTCTCCGAGAAACCTGCGGCTGGTAAGAACGATGGCGCATTGGCTCTACAAATCCGAACCCTTCAAATGGTCGTGGGACATGCAGGTCGCGGCCGGCGACAAGGGGACGTTCTGGGACGGGGTACGCAACCATTCGGCCAAGCTGAACCTCATGGCTATGAAGGTCGGCGATCGGGGGTTCTTCTACCATTCCAACGAAGGCAAGGAGGTCGTGGGCATCGTGGAGGTGATCCGCGAAGCCTATCCCGACCCCACCGCGGAACCGGGCGAGCCGTGGGTGGTCGTGAACTTGAAGGCGGTGAAGCCCTTCCCCAAGCCGGTGGGCCTCGCCGACGTAAAGGCCGAGCCGAAGCTCGCCAAGATGTCCCTCGTCACCTCGATGCGCCTGTCGGTACAGCCGGTCACGGACGAGGAATGGGAACTGGTGTGCCGGATGGGCGGGCTGTAGGCGCCCCGTATTCGCAAGGGCGGAACCGCGCCCGATCCGCACCCCCGTCGTGAGTCTCGCGACCAAAGTCCGACGCCGGGTCGCCTTGCCGCCGGGCCGGGCAAATTGCAAGATGCCGCGGAATGCGGGCCGTCGCGGCGAGCCCGTCGCAACACGTCGCCGAACGGGCGGCGGGAAACGTTCGGGGGAGGATTCAGCAGATGTCCGAGAAGGTTTATTCCGTATCGTCCGATTGGGCGCGGCGCGCTTGGGTCGACGAAGCCAAGTACAAGGACATGTATGCCGCCTCGGTGAATTCGCCCGACGCCTTTTGGGGCGAGCACGGCAAGCGCATCGACTGGATCAAGCCCTTCACAAAGGTGAAGAACGTGTCCTATGCGCCGGGCGCCGTCTCGATCAAATGGTTCGAGGACGGCGTCACGAACGTTTCGCTGAACTGCGTCGACCGCCACGTGAAGACGCGCGGCGATCAGGTCGCGATCATCTGGGAAGGCGACGACCCGAACGAATCCAAGAGCGTCACCTATCGCGAGCTTCATGCCGAGGTGTGCCGCTTCGCGAACGTGCTGAAGTCGGTGGGCGTCAAGAAGGGCGATCGCGTCACGATCTACCTGCCGATGATCCTCGAAGCCGCCTACGCCATGCTGGCCTGCGCACGCCTCGGAGCGGTGCACTCGATCGTCTTCGGCGGGTTCTCCCCCGACTCGCTGGCGAGCCGCATCGAGGACGCCGACTCCGCCGTCGTCATCACGGCCGACGAGGGTCTGCGCGGCGGCCGCAAGGTGCCGTTGAAGGCCAATGTCGACGCCGCCGCCGATAAGGTCGCCTGCCTCAAGACCGTTCTCGTCGTGAAGCGCACCGGCGGCGCGGTGACGATGAAGCCGGGCCGCGACGTCTATTACGACGAGTTGGCCGCCAAGGCCTCGCCCGACTGCCCCGTCGAGCCGGTGAATGCGGAAGACCCGCTGTTCCTGCTCTACACCTCCGGCTCGACCGGCAAGCCCAAGGGCGTGGTGCACACCACGGCGGGCTATCTCGTCTACGCCTCGATGACGCATCAATACGTGTTCGATTACCACGAGGGCGACATCTATTGGTGCACGGCCGACGTGGGTTGGGTGACGGGGCACAGCTACATCGTCTACGGCCCGCTCGCGAACGGCGCGACGACGCTGATGTTCGAAGGCATCCCGACCTACCCGTCCATCTCCCGCTTCTGGGACGTGGTGGACAAGCACAAGGTCAACATCTTCTACACCGCGCCGACCGCCATCCGCTCGCTGATGGGCGCGGGCGAGGAGCCCGTGAAGAAGACCTCGCGCGCCTCGCTGCGCCTGCTGGGTTCGGTCGGCGAGCCGATCAATCCGGAAGCGTGGGAATGGTATAACCGCGTCGTCGGCGACGCGCGTTGCCCCATCGTGGACACCTGGTGGCAGACCGAGACCGGCGGCATCCTGATCTCGCCGCTGCCGGGCGCGACGGCGTTGAAGCCCGGTTCGGCGACGAACCCCTTCTTCGGCGTGAAGCCCGAGATCGTCGATGCCGAGGGCAAGGTTCTCGAAGGCGCGTGCGAGGGCAATCTCGTGATCTCGGACTCCTGGCCGGGCCAGATGCGGACGGTCTACGGCGACCATCAGCGCTTCATGGAAACCTACTTCTCGGCCTATCCGAACAAGTACTTCACCGGCGACGGCTGCCGCCGCGACGCGGACGGGTATTACTGGATCACGGGCCGCGTCGACGACGTGATCAACGTCTCCGGCCACCGCATGGGCACTGCGGAAGTGGAAAGCGCCCTCGTCGCCCATCCGAAGGTTTCGGAAGCGGCGGTGGTCGGCTACCCGCACGACATCAAGGGACAGGGCATCTACGCCTATGTCACGCTGATGACCGGCGAGGAGCCCAGCGAGGCGCTGCGCAAGGAGCTGGTCGGCTGGGTCCGCAAGGAAATCGGCCCCATCGCCTCGCCCGACCTGATCCAGTTCGCACCCGGCCTGCCCAAGACCCGCTCCGGCAAGATCATGCGCCGCATCCTGCGCAAGATCGCCGAGGACGAATTCGGAAGCCTCGGCGACACCTCGACCCTCGCCGACCCCGGCGTGGTCGACGACCTGATCTCGAACCGCCAGAACAAGCGGGCCTGATCGCGACTCGAGTTTGAATGGGACGAACCGCCGGCGCGAAAGCCCGGCGGTTTTTCTTTGAGCGTTCGCGCGGCTCCACGCATTTCACCGCTCTCGACGTGAAATGACGAATATGCGACGGTCCGGCTTCCGTTTCCGCCGGCGCTCCGCATCGTGTCCCGTTCGATTCTCGTCGTCTTGCATCAGGAGCACTCTACGCCCGGGCGCGTGGGGCGGCTGCTGCGCGAGCGCGGCTATCATCTCGATATCCGCCGCCCGCCGCTGGGCTGCGAATTGCCGAAGACGATGTGCGATCACGCCGGAGCGGTCATTTTCGGCGGGCCGATGAGCGCCAACGATCCCGAGCCTTGGATACGGCGCGAGACGGATTGGATCGGCACCGTTCTCGATGCCGAAAAGCCGTTTCTGGGGCTTTGCCTCGGCGCGCAGATGCTGTCGAACCTGCTCGGCGGGCGCGTGGAAAAGCACCCCGAGGACCATGTCGAGATCGGCTATTATCCGCTGAAGCCGACCGATGCGGGCGATGCGCTGACTGCGGAGATCGGCGCGCATTGGCCCGAGCACGTCTATCACTGGCACCGCGAAGGCTTCGACGTTCCGCCCGGAGCGGTCGGGCTGGCGCAGGGCGAAATCTTTGAAAATCAGGCTTTCAGAGTGGGCGCCCGCGCCTTCGGCCTGCAATTCCACCCGGAAGTCACCTACGCCATGATGTGCCGCTGGACGACCAAGGCGCATGACCGCATGGCAGCGCCCGGCGCGCGGGCCCGGCACGAGCACCTCGCCGGATGGTATCGCCACGACGCGGCGGTGCATCGCTGGCTCGACGCTTTCCTCGACGGCTGGACGGGCGAAGCCGGCGCTCGAAAGGCGGCCTTGCGGGCCGACGCGACGGCCCCTACATCGGAATGATGGTCATCGACACACGGCTCCGGCCCCTGCGCCGTTCATGGGGATATGTCGTCGTCGCGGTCGCAGCGATCTTCATCGCGAGCGCGATCGGCAGCGCGGCCACGATGCCGCGCATCCCCACCTGGTACGCGCAGCTCGAAAAGCCCGGCTTCACGCCCCCGAATTGGGTGTTCGGACCGGCTTGGAGCCTCTTGTTCACGCTGATGGCGATCGCCTTCATCCGCATCCTGCGGATCGAGAACGGCGGAGCGACGCGCACGCGCGCCATCGTGCTGTTTTCGGCGCAGCTCGTGCTGAACGCGCTGTGGTCCGTCGCCTTTTTCGGATTGATGAACCCGCTGCTCGGGCTGGGCGTCATCATCGTGTTCGAGATTCTGATCCTCGCGACGATGGTGGTCTTCGCGCAGCTCGATAAGCCTTCGGCTTGGCTGCTCGCGCCCTACCCGCTCTGGGTCGCCTATGCGACGGCGCTGAACGCCGCCATCGTCGTCATGAACTGACGCCGTCGCCCTTTTCGATGACGCCGATGAACGGCAATTCCCGGAAGGAATGCGCCACGTCCATGCCGTAGCCGACCACGAACAGGTCGGGGCATTCGAAGCCCACGATGTCGGCGTCCAAATTCACCGCCCGCTTGTGCGGCTTCTCCAAGAGACAGCACGTCGTGACGCGCGCGCCGCGCGCCGTCAGCAGGTCCTTGGCAAAGGCCAAGGTGCGGCCGGATTCGAGGATGTCGTCGACGAGCAGGACGTCGCGGTCGCGCACGTCGCTCTCGACGTCCTTGAGGATCGTGACCTGTCCGCTCGAGACGGTGCCCTCGTAATAGCTCGAAATGTGCATGAACTCGACCTGCGGCGCCATGCCGGCGCGGTGCAGCGCGCGCATCAGATCGGCCGCGAACATGAAGCTGCCCTTCAGCACGGCGACGACCAGCAGATCCTTGGGTTCGCGCTTGGCGACGGCGTCGGCGATCTCGACGTTGCGGGCCGCAATTTCGTCTTCGCCGAAGAGTACCCGTACGTGCCTGTATTCAGCCATGGCGCCCGATCCCTGTGCCCGTTTAGGGCCGTTCGGTCCGTCATGCCCGCGGCGCGCGCATCGTGCAACATCGATCTGCGCGGGAGCTCCTCCGGCTTTGCCATGTCCCCCCGAATAGGGGTAAGGGATTCGGGGGATGATCACTGCGCCGAGAGGCAAATCGGGACGGTCAGGTGGTTCGCTTCGAGAACGTCGGTCTTCGCTACGGGATGGGCTCCGAGATCCTGCGGGACCTCACTTTTACCATCGAGCCGCGCTCCTTCCAGTTCCTGACCGGCCCCTCGGGCGCGGGGAAGACCACTCTTCTACGTCTGATCCTGCTCTCGATGAGGCCGACGCGCGGGCTGATCGGACTGTTCGGTCATGACGTGCTGCGGCTCGACAAGGACACGCTGACGGGTCTGCGCCGCCGCATGGGCGTGGTGTTTCAGGATTTCCGGCTGCTCGACCACCTGACGCTCTACGAGAACGTCGCGCTGCCGCTGCGGGTGCAGGGCCGCGACGAAGGGAGCTACCGCTCCGAAGTCGTCGAGCTGCTGCGCTGGGTGGGCCTCGGGGACCGCATGCACGCGTTTCCGCCGGTGCTGTCGGGCGGAGAAAAGCAACGCGCGGCCATCGCGCGGGCCCTCATCGTCAAGCCGGACCTGCTGCTGGCGGACGAGCCGACGGGCAATGTCGATCCGACATTGGCGCGCCGCCTGCTGCGCCTGTTCATGGAGTTGAACAAGCTCGGCACCGCCATCGTCATCGCCACGCACGACATCGCCTTGATGGATCAGCACGACGACGCCCGTCGGTTGGTTCTCGGCGAGGGTCGCCTGCATATTTATGAGTGACGCGATGGTCGCGAACCGCATTCTGCTCGCGCTGAAGACACGACGCGACGAGCGCCGCGCCGGCCGCAACGCGGCGATGCCGCTCGTGCCGGCCGCGTCCATATCCGGACGAGCGCTCGTCACCGTCATCGCGATCATGACCTTTTTGGCGGGGCTGACCGCCGGGGCCGCGCAGCTCGTGGCGTCCGCCTCCTCAGACTGGCGCTCGTCCGTGGCGACCGAAATCACCATTCAGGTCCGCCCCGTCACCGGCCGCGCGGTCGATCAGGACGTGAACCGGGCGGCCTCGCTTGCGCGGGCCACCGACGGGGTCGACGCCGTGCGCGTCTATACGCGCGAGGAATCCGAGCGGCTTCTGGAGCCGTGGCTCGGGACCGGGCTCGCCTTCGACGAGCTGCCGATCCCGCGCCTGATCGTCGTGAAGCTCAAGGACGGCCAGACGGCCGATCTTGCCGGGTTGCGCAAGGCGTTGGGCGATCAGGTGCGCAACGCCGTGCTCGACGATCACCGCGTCTGGGTGCAGCGTCTCGCGACCATGGCGCATTCCATCGTGGTGCTGGCGCTTGCCGTTCTGGCGCTCGTTCTCGTCGCGACCTCGCTTGCCGTCGCCTTTGCGACGCAGGGCGCGATGGCGGGCAACCGCGACATCATCGAGGTGCTGCATTTCGTCGGCGCGAGCGACGGTTATATCGCCGACGAATTCCAAGGCCATTTCCTCAGGCTCGGCCTCAAGGGCGGCGCGCTCGGGGGCGGTGCTGCGGCGATTTTCTTCATTCTGGCCCAGATGGGCGCGGGTGCATGGACCGCCACGCCGGGCGGCGACCAGATCGAGGCGCTTTTCGGCAGCTTCGTGCTGGGGATTCCGGGTTACCTCGCCGTGTTGGGCGTCGCCGTCGCCGTCGCGCTTCTCACCGGCCTCGTCTCGCGCGGCACGGTCAGCCGAACGCTCCGGACCATCTCGTGACGGGCCTGCTCAAAGTCGCCGCAGTCGCCCTTGCCGGAGCTGCGGCGCTCTTCGCGGTGGGGTTCGGCCTTTTCGTCCGAGGCTTGACGCGCGTCGAAAGCGCGCCGGCGGAGCGTGCGGACGCCATCGTTGCGCTGACGGGCGGCGCGGAGCGGATCGGCGACGCCGCGCGGCTCTTGGCCGACGGGCTCGGCCGGCGGCTTCTGATCACGGGCGTGAACCCGCGAACCACCGCCGATGACATCGCGCGCCGGGAGCCGCGCCTCAAGCCGCTCCTCGACTGCTGCGTGGATCTCGACCGGCGGGCCATGAACACCGTCGGCAACGCGACGGAAACGGCGGATTGGGCGCGGCGGCACGGGGTGCGCTCGCTCATCGTGGTGACGTCGAGCTGGCACATGCCCCGCACCTTGGCGGAACTGCGCGCCGCCGCGCCCGACCTGCGCTTCGTGCCGTTCGCCGTCGTATCCGCGAGCTTCGAACCGGACGCATGGTCCTCGGACGAGCGGACGTTTCGGCTTCTCGCCTATGAATACGTGAAATACGTGGCCGTGAGGACGCGGATCGCCGTCGGCATGCCGGCCCATGCGCGCCTTCTCGAAACGCCCTCCCCTTGAACCGCGCGCCGGGATGCGCCATGCCTCCCCAGTCCAACACGTCCCCCCGTCCACCCGGGAATGCCGATGTCCCTGCCCCGCGCGATCTTGTTCAACGTCGTCTTCTACCTGACGCTGTTCCTCTACATGCTGTTCGGCTCGCCCTTCCTCCTCGCGCCTCGCCCCGCGCTGCTGGGAATGGTGCGGACTTGGGGCAAGCTGTTCGTGTGGATCTGCCACGTTTTCGGCGGGCTGAAGCTGGAAATCCGGGGCCGTGAAAACCTGCCTCCCGGGCCGGTCATCATCGCCTCGAAGCACCAGTCGGCGTGGGAGACGCTCGCCTATCTCGGCCTGTTCGACGACGCCTGCTTCGTCCTCAAAAAGGAGCTGAGCTACATCCCGTTTTTCGGGTGGTTCATCCTGCGGCTCAATCACATTCCGCTGAACCGGCAGGGCGGCACGTCGGTCATCACCAAATTGGTGGCGGACGTGAAGCGCGAACTGCATCGCGGCGACGGTCGTCAGGTCATCTTTTTTCCGGAAGGCACGCGCCGCGCGCCGGGTGCACCGCCCGCCTATCGCTTCGGCATCGCGCTCGCCTATGTCGGCGCGAAGGCGACCTGCGTGCCGGTGGCACTGAATGCGGGGCTGTTTTGGCCGCGCCGCTCGCTGCGGCTCAAGCCCGGCACCATCGTGGTCGAATTCCTGCCGCCGATCCCGCCTGGCTTGAAGCGGGAGGCCTTTTTCGAGCAGTTGCAGACGAGCATCGAGACCGCGTCGGACCGGCTTTACGAAGAGGGCTTGCGGCAATTGGGCGAGCCCGTACCGCAGCGCGACCTCGCCACACCTGCGGCCTGATGCGGGCGGCGCGGTCGCTCAGTCGAGCGGACGCGCTTCTTCCGGCAGCATGATCGGGATACCGTCGCGGATCGGATAGGCCAGACGGGCTTGCCGGCTGACCAGTTCCTGCCGCGCGCGGTCATATTCCAGCGAACCCTTCGTCAGCGGGCAAACGAGGATTTCGAGGAGCTTGGGGTCGATCGCAGTGCGCGGATCGGTTTCGGGCATGCGATTTTCGACGTCGGTCATCGGGACATCCTCATTGGAGCGGCGTATCGGCGCCGTCGTCGCCGCGCGCGAGTTCGAATTCCGTGATGGCGATCAGCATTTCCGCGCGGCTCTTGAGATCGCGCGCTTCGAGCAGCGCCTGCTTCTCGCGGGGGCCGAAGGGGCTCATCATCGCCAAGGCATTGACGAGCGCTTCCGTGGGCGCGGCATGCACGCCCTTCCATTCCATGTCGAGATTCTTGGCTTCGACGAAGGCGCGCAGGGCGCGGATGACGCCTTCGCGGTCCGTTTCATCCTCGCCCGCACGCGCCACGAGATCTGACGCGAAAGGCTCGAAATCGACGCGGCACTGGCGGTAGGGCGTGACGGTGGGCAATTCCTCGACGACGCGGAAGCGTGAAACGCCGGTGAGCGTGGCGAGATAGCGCCCGTCGCCGGTCTCGGCGAGCTGCGTGATGCGCCCCGCACAGCCGACCGCCTGCAGGCCGGGCACGCCGCCGCGTCCCTCGTCGATCTCGGGTTGGATCATGCCGATGATGCGCGAGCCGCGCAGAGCGTCGTCGATCATCGCGAGGTAGCGCGGCTCGAAGATGTTGAGCGGCATCTGACCGCGCGGCAGCAGCAGCGCCGCCGGCAGCGGAAACACGGCGATGACGCCCGGCAGATCGGCAGGCGTCTTGTAGACCGCGTTCATCGGCATGGCTCCGCCCGCCCTCAACGAAACAGCACGGCCGACAGCTTGCGCCGGCCCGCCGTGGTCATCGGGTTCATCGGCCCCCACGCGTCGAAGAACTGCAGCAGCTGCTTGCGGGCGCCGTCGTCGTTCCACGTGCGGTCGCGCTTGATGATTTCCACCAATTCATCGCTCGCCCGGTCGCCGTCGCCGCGCGCCGCGAGCGCCAGCGCGAGATCGAACCGCGCCTGATGATCGGCCGGGTTCGTCGCGACCTTCGCCTCGAGTTCGGCGAGATCGCCCAGCGACTCGGCCTGCTTGGCCAGCTCAAGCGCGGCGCGCGCGCCGGCAAGCGCCGGATGGTCGGACTTGTCGGCGGGGGCCATCGCAAGGAACCGCTCGGCTCCCTCGACGTCGCCGATGTCGACATGCAGCTTGGCCATCGCACCGAGCGCATCGAGATTGGCGGCATCCTGCGTCAGCACGGCGGCGTAAAGCTCGGCCGCGCCCGCCGCATCCCCGGCTTCGGCCAAGGTCTTCGCTTCCGCCATCATCTCGACGACGGGACCGGGGCCGATCGGGCCGACGAGACGCTCGATGAAGCCGGTGATTTCACGCTCGGGCTGCGCGCCCATGAAGCCGTCGACCGGCTGGCCGCGCTGAAACGCGATCACCGCCGGGATGGATTGAATGCCAAGCTGGCCGGCGATCTGCGGATGGTCGTCGATGTTCATCTTGACCAGCTTCACCTTCCCGCCGGCGGCCTTGACCGCCTTTTCGATGACGGGGGTCAGCTGCTTGCAGGGGCCGCACCACGGGGCCCAGAAATCGACCAGCACCGGCTGCTTCATCGATTCGGCGATCACGTCGTCGCGGAAGCCCGCGGTCGTCGTATCCTTGACGAGGGGGGCGTCCGCCGGGGCGCTGTCGATGAATGACATGGGTCTGGTCTCCTGCGGCCCCGCGGGGCTCGTCGTTCTCGTGCGGCGAAGCGTGCGCCGCGGGCCTAAAGATGGGATGCGTCGGGCGCGGCGGCAACCGTGCGTCGGCTTTCGGGGGCATGCATGTCCACGATCCGCGCATCATGCCCCGTCGCGGCAAAGAAGGCGAAGAGACCCTCGCGGCTCACGCCCGTGGTCATCGTATTCACCAGCGGATGGACGTTGATCCGCTCATGCGCCGCCAAGCGACCGTCGACGATCACGGCGACGCGGTGGAGGCGGTCGTTGATCACCCCGAACGGCGTCACCGAACCCGGTTCGACGCCGAGAACCTCGCGCAGCAGATCGGCGGCACCGAAGGTGAGGCGGCCCTGCGCGCCGATGATCGTGTGCAGCGTCTTTAGGTCGATCACGGTGTCTTCGACCGCGGTGACGAGGAACAGCGCGCCCTTCTTGTCCTTCAGGAACAGGTTTTTGACATGCGCTCCCGGAATGACGCCGCGCAGGCGCTTGGAATCCTCGACGGTGAAGAGCGCCGGGTGATGCTTCGTCTCGTGCGCGATGCCCGCGCCGTCGAGAAAGGCGAAGAGGTCTTCGGGCGTCGCGGTCATCCGGGGCTCCGGCACGTGGGCGAACCCGCGCGCGGGCGGGTACGGTGGCGTTCTAGTCCCCGCAGCGGCCGCGGGCAACAAGGCCGGGCACGCCCTCGCGCAATCGAGCAGAAGGGCGCTTGCATCCCCCGACGAGTTGGGGCATATACCCGCCACCCGAGGCGCCGCGGCGCTTCACACGGATGCGGGTGTAGCTCAGGGGTAGAGCACAACCTTGCCAAGGTTGGGGTCGAGGGTTCGAATCCCTTCGCCCGCTCCAAAATTTCTCTTCACGACCACCGAATGCGACGGAAGCGACGGCCCTCGGCCGTCTTTTCGCGTTGCCGTTTGCGCGCCCGCTCCGGAGCGCAGCATTCGACACACCCTCGAAAGAAAAAAGCCGCCGAAGGGGAGAGCCCCGTCGGCGGCGAAGTCATGGGTGGGTATGAATGTGACCTTTGTAAGCGATCCGGGCGCTTCGTCAACATAAATTTACGTTGGGGAAGGTAAGCGTTCATACGTCCATCGTCTGCATCCCGAGGCTCCAAATACATCCGAAGGTCGAGCTTGCGCGCCGTCGGTGGAACCGGCCGGGGGTTCGTTTGTTCGCATCGTATCGGTTTCACTTCGGGATTCCCCATGAACGCTTCTCGAGCCGGGCTCGCCGGCGCCGCTTTGGCCGCGGCGACGGCCGCCGTCAGCCGCATCGCGAACCGCACGCTGGACGAACGTTATCCGCCGGTCGGCCGAATGGTGCCCGTGAGCGGCGGCCGGCTGCACGTGCTGGACCGGCCCGCCCGCAACGGCCGTTCGGATGCCGCGATCGTGCTGCTCCACGGAGCCTCCGGAAATCTTCGCGACCTCGACGAGCCGCTCGGCCCGGCGCTTGCCGCGCAGTGGCGCGTGGTGGCGGTCGACCGGCCGGGGCACGGGTGGAGCGATCGTCCCGGCGGCGCGGCGGATGCCAACCCCGCGCGACAGGCGGAACTGATCGCCGAAGCCTTGGGCGAGATCGGCGTCGAGCGCGCGGTGGTTCTGGGCCATTCGTGGTCCGGCGGACTCGCCGCCCGCTTCGCCTTGGCGCATCGCGGCATCGCAGCCGGATTGGTCATGCTGTCGGCCGCGACGCATCCTTGGCCGGGCGGCGTTTCCTGGTACGTCCATACCGCCGCCGCGCCCGTGGTCGGACCCCTGTTCATCAACACGCTTGTGACGCCCATGGGGCTCGCGACGATGGAGCGGGTGGTGGCCGAGATCTTTCATCCGCAGACGCCGCCGGCCCGCTATGCGGAGATGATAGCCGCGCGCCTGCTGTTCCGGCCCTCGAATTTCCGGGCCAATGCGCAGGATATGGCGGGGCTTCGCGAATTCCTGATCGAGCAGTCGCCGCACTATGCCGACATCGACGTGCCCGCCTTGTTCATCACCGGAGATGCGGACCGGATCGTGCCCGATCTGCATTCGCGGACGGCGGCGCGCCAAATCGAGGGAGCGGAACTGGTGGTGCTGCCCGGAATCGGCCACATGCCGCACCATTCCGCGACGGAAAAAGTGGTGGACCTGATCGACCGCCACATGACCCGCGTCTTCGGCTGAACGAATTCTCACTCGCCCGTCATCGGACTGCATTCGCCCGCTTGCGAAAACTGGTATACTAGTATATCGTTCGCTCTCGAGCTTGGGGACAGATGTCGCCTCGGCAGCAGCGAGACGGCTCTTGAGCAACGAAACTTCCCGAGGTGAACGGCGGCAGGGGCGCAGCGCTCCTCCGGCAGCTGCTGCCGCGTTCCGACACACGGGGACGGGCACGGCGGCCGGCCGCATCCACAGGGAATTGCGGGCCGACATCGTGGCCGTGCGCCGTAGGCCCGGCGAATCGATCTCCGAGAAGGCCATTGCGGCCGTCTACGGCGTGAGCCGCACGCCCGTACGCGAGGCCCTGCTGCGGCTTGCGGAAGAGCGCCTCGTGGAAATTTTTCCGCAGTCCGGCACTTTCGTGGCCCGCATCCCGCTCGCGGCGCTCGAAGAGGCGCTGGTGGTCCGCATGGCCCTCGAAGAGACGATGGCGCGCATGGCCGCCCGACGCGGCGACGCCGCGAAGCTCGACATCGTCGCCGCGTCCATCGAGCGGCAGCGCGCCCTCGCCTCGGCAGGCGACGGCGACGGCTTTCTCGAACAAGACGAATTCTTCCACGCGGCCGTGGCCGATGCCGCAGGATTCCCGAGCGTCTGGACGTTGGTGCAGTCGGTCAAGATGCAGGTCGATCGGTATCGCCGCCTGACGCTGCCCGTGCCGGGCCGAATGCAGGCCGTGGTCGCCGAGCATGAACACGTCCTCGTCGCCTTGCGGTCGGGCGATCCCGACCGCGCCGCCGCAGCGATGACCGAGCATCTGACGGCGCTGATGACGTTTGCGGATGTCCGTCTGATCGATCCCGACTGTCTTCTCGACGACCCGTCGAAGCCCATGTTCAAGGACGTGGAATGACCGCCCTCATCCATCCCGACCGCCTGTTCCCCGCCGATCCGGATACCCGCGCCGTCGCGCGCCGGCTTTATGCGGCGATCAAGGACCTGCCGATCGTCTCGCCGCACGGCCATACCGACCCGCGCTGGTACGCCGAGAACCGACCGTTTTCCGATCCGTCATCGATGTTCGTGGTGCCCGACCACTACATTTTCCGCATGCTCTACAGCCAAGGGATCGCGCTCGAGGATCTCGGCATCCGCCGCAAGGACGGCGCGCCAGTCGAGAGCGATCCGCGCGCGATCTGGCGTCGGTTCGCCTCGCACTACCACCTGTTCCGCGGCACGCCGACGCGCAGTTGGCTCGACCATGCATTCGCCACCCTGTTCGACCTCGACGTCCGCCTCTCCTCGACCACGGCCGACCTCTACTACGACCGCATCGCGGAACGGCTCGCGACGCCGGCCTATCTGCCGCGGGCATTGTTCGAGCGCTTCAACATCGAGGTGATCGCCACCACCGAAAGCCCGCTCGACCCGCTCGCGTCGCATGAAGCGATCCGCAAGAGCGGCTGGACGGGTCGCGTGGTCACGGCCTATCGGCCGGATCCCGTCGTCGACCCGGATTTCGAGGGCTTTCGGGACAATCTCGTCGCATTCGGCACATTGACCGGCTCCGATACGACGACATGGGAAGGCTATCTCGACGCGCATATGAAGCGCCGGGCCTTCTTCAAATCCTACGGCGCGACCTCGAGCGATCACGGCCACCCGACGGCGGCCACGGCCGATCTGGCGCGGGGCGACGCCGAGGCGCTGTACGAGAAGGTGCGCAGCGGCCCCGTTTCGGCCGCCGAAGCGGAGCTGTTTCGCGCCCAAATGCTCACCGAAATGGCGCGCATGAGCTTGGAAGACGGGCTCGTGATGCAGATCCATCCCGGCTCCATGCGCAATCACAACCCGCATCTCTTCGCGCAGTTCGGCCGGGACATGGGCGCGGACATCCCGACCGGTACCGAATACGTCCGCGCGCTCAAGCCGCTGCTCGACCGTTTCGGCAACGAGCCGGGGCTGACGATCATTCTCTTCACCCTCGACGAGACGGCCTATTCGCGCGAACTCGCGCCGCTCGCCGGTCACTATCCGGCGCTGCGGCTCGGACCGCCTTGGTGGTTCTTCGACTCGGTCGAAGGCATGAAGCGGTTTCGCGAGCAGGCGATGGAAACGGCGGGTTTCTACAACACCGTCGGCTTCAACGACGACACGCGCGCCTTCCCGTCGATCCCGGCCCGTCACGACGTCGCGCGTCGGGTCGATTGCGGCATGCTGGCGGGCCTCGTCACCGATCATCGGATCGGCGAGGACGAGGCCGCGGAACTGGCGCATGATCTCACCTACCGCCTCGTGAAACAGGCCTACAAGCTCTGACGAACCGGCCTGTGCCGGATCGAACGGAAACGGCCGGAGCCAACCCGGTCATCAAGGGAGGAAGGACCTCATCATGACGAAACTCGACATCTCTCGTCGCGGGTTCATGGGCGCGGCCGCCGGCTTCGCAGCCATGGGCACGTCGGGCGCGTTCGCCCAACTCGCGCTGCCGAAGGAAGCGGTCGCCATCAACGTCGTCGACGTCGCGGGCAACCTCGCGCTGACGCAGAAGGCCTTCGAAGCCTACCGCAAGGCGAAGCCGAACCTCGTCTCGCGCTTCACCTTCACCAAGGCTCCGGCCCCCGAACTGCCGGGCAAGATCAAGGCCCAGCAGGACGCCGGCCGCGTCGACATCGATCTCGTGCTGACCGGCACCGACGCGCTCGCCGCCGGCCTCGACCAGAAGCTTTGGGTCGACCTGCTCGGCACGCACGGCGCGCAGCTGCCCAAGCTCGACGACATCCTGCTGGAGCCCGCGGCCCGCATGCAGGGTCTCGCGAAGGGTCAGGGCGTCATCGTCGCCTATTACCCGTCGGGTCCGCTGCTCGAATACATGCCCGACAAGGTGAAGACCCCGCCGACCTCGGCCGAAGAACTGCTCGCTTGGGCCAAGGCGAACCCGAACAAGTTCCTCTATGCCCGCCCGGCGAATTCCGGACCCGGCCGCACCTTCATGATGGGCCTGCCCTACATCCTCGGCGACTCGAACCCGAAGGACCCGGTCAACGGCTGGGCCAAGACCTGGGCCTATCTCGAGGAGATCGGCCAGTACATCGAGGCCTATCCGACGGGCACCGGCGTCACCATGAAGGAACTCGGCGAAGGCACGCGCGACATCATCGTCTCGACCACCGGCTGGGACATCAACCCGCGCGTTCTCGGCGTGGTCCCGAAGGAAGCCAAGATCCAGACGCTGAAGAATTTCCGCTGGGTCGTCGACGCGCATTACATGTGCGTTCCCAAGGGCCTCTCGAACGACAAGATGGCCGTCCTCGTCGACATGATGAACTTCATGCTGACCAAGGAGGCGCAGGCCTACACCTATGACGAGGGCTATTTCTATCCGGGTCCGGCCGTGAAGGACGTTCCCCTCTCGATGGCCCCCGCCGAGAGCCAGGCCGCGATCAAGGAATTCGGTCGTCCCGAATACGACAAGCTGATCGCCGACCACCCGAAGGAGCTGCCCCTCGAGCCGGACGCGATGGTCGTCGCCTTCCGCATGTGGGACGAGCGCATCGGCTCGAAGAAGAAGAAGTAAGCCTCACGGCTCCAGGGCGGCCGGAGCGTTCCGGCCGCCTTTTTCCCGCAACGACCGTCGCCCCGGGCGACCCGCCGTCTCCGCCTTCCGCGGACCGGCCCCACCCCTGAAGAGTTGTCCATGGCCACGCATTCGACCTTCAAATCCCTGCGTCTCGACGGCGTCGGCCGCGATTTCGGTACGATGAACGCGCTCAAGGACCTCTCGCTCGAGATCAAGCGCGGCGAATTCATCGCTCTTCTCGGCCCGTCGGGCTGCGGAAAATCGACGGCGCTCAACTGCATCGCCGGGCTGCTGCCGACCACGCGCGGCTCGATTTTCCTCGACGACCGCCGCATCGACACGCTGCCCACCGAGGACCGCGGCTTCGGCATGGTTTTCCAGAGCTATGCGTTGTTTCCGCATATGACGGTGCGCGCCAATATCGGGTTCGGCCTGAAGATGCAGGGCGTCCCGAAGACGGAGGCCGAGCCCCGCATCGATCGAGCCATCAAGACCGTCCGGCTCGAATCGCAAGCGCACAAGCTCCCCGGCCAGCTTTCCGGCGGTCAGCAGCAGCGCGTCGCCATCGCGCGCGCCATCGCCGTCGATCCGCCGCTGGTGTTGATGGACGAGCCGCTCTCGAACCTCGACGCCAAGCTGCGGCTCGAAATGCGGCAAGAAATCCGCCGGATTCATCAGAGCCTCGGCTGCATCACCATCTATGTGACCCACGATCAGGACGAGGCGCTCTCGCTGGCCGACCGCATCGTGGTTCTGCGCGACGGCATGATCCGGCAGGTCGGCACGCCGGAGGACCTTTACGCCCGCCCGGCGCATCTCGACGTCGCCGAGTTCATGGGCTTCCGCAACCGCATCACCGGCCGCGTGCTGTCGCGCGACGGCACGTCCGTGCAGCTCTCCGTCGGCGGCACGACGATGGACGGAGTCCTTCAAGAAACCGCGCCGGGCGACACCGCGGTCGCGGCGATCCGCCCCGACGACATGGTGCCGGTCGCGTCCGACGCTCACGGCATCGACGCGACGGTGGAGGCCATCGAATATCGCGGGCGCGACTTCTTCGGACAGGCGCGTTCTTCGACCGGCGACGAATTGTTCTTTCGTTCGGAAACCCGCGTCGTGCCCGGCGAGACCCTGCGCCTCGGCGCGGAGCCCGCCCGCGTCCTCGTCTATGCGGGAGAGTGAGATGACCGGTCACGCCCTTCCTCTCCGCTCCCGGCTCGCAGCCAAAGGCCTCGACGGCGTCACGCTTATGGCGGTGCCGGCGGCGATTTTCCTGATCGCGCTGTTCATCTATCCGTTCGGCTACGGGCTGTGGCTGTCGTTCAAGCCCAAGGACGGGGGTTGGTTTCTGGCCAACTACGTCAAATTCTTCTCGGACCCGTTTCTGTACGACACGATCTACACGACGCTGGCGCTCGCCTTTCCGGTCACGATCGTGAACCTGTTGTTTGCGGTGCCGGTCGCCTTCCGCGTCCGCCTGATGAAGCATCAACGCCTGCTCACCACCATTCTCGTGCTGCCGATCACGCTCGGCACGGTGCTGGTGGCGGAAGGGATGCTGAACTATTTCGGCCCGCAGGGCTGGTTCATCCGCACGCTGGTCTCGACCGGGCTGTTCTCGCCGGGACAGATCAAGCTGGTGAACAATTATTGGGGCGTGTTCATCTCGCTCGTCATCACGGGTTTCCCGTTCACCTTCCTGCTGACGCTGTCCTACGTAAGCGGCATCGATCCGGCCTTGGAACAGGCGGCGGCGACGTTGGGCGCGCGCTCGGCGGCGCGCTTCCGCCACATCTTCCTGCCGCTGCTGATGCCGGGCCTCGCGATCACCTTCTGCCTCAGCTTCGTGCAGGCCTATTCGGTGCTGCCGTCGGCGGTGCTGCTCGGCGCTCCCGCCGGCCCGACGCGCGTCATCTCCATCGCGGCCTATCAGGCGGCGTTCGAGCAATATGACCGGCCGATGGCCTCGGCCATCGCGATGATCATGGGCTTCGTCCAGTTCGCGGTCGTCGTGGCGGCGCTCTCTCTCCGCAATCTGTTCTATCGCGGCCCCGCCGCCGGCGCGAAAGGCTGATCCCGTGAGCACCGCAGTTCTCGACACCCCGTCCGCCGCGCCGGCGACCCCCGCTACGATGCGTTCCGTCGGGTCGCGCCTGTGGATCATCGCCGTGTGGACGACGATGATCTTCTTCATCGTCAACCTGTTCGGCATCATCGCCGCCGTCGTGACCAGCTCCTTCGCGACCCGTTGGCTGCGCTCCTGGCTGCCGCAGGGCTGGACGACGAAGTGGTATTTCTCGGCTTGGGCCGAGTTCCAGCTCACCGAGGTTCTGGTCGTCACCTTCCAGATCGTCGGGGCCGTGGTGCTGCTGTCCGGACTGATCGGCGTGCCGGCCGCCTATGCGCTCGCGCGGCGGGAGTTTCCCGGCAAGAAGGCGCTGATGCTGCTGTTCCTGCTGCCGCTTCTGGTGCCGCCCGTCACCTTCGGCATTCCCTTGGCGACCGTTCTCTATCAATCGGGCCTCGGCGGCACGATGTGGGGCGTGATCCTCGCGAACCTGGTTCCCACGGTGCCCTTCGTCATTCTCGTGATGATCCCGTTCATCGAGCAGATCGATCCGCGCGTGGAGGCCGCCGCGCGCGTGTTCGGCGCGGGCACATTGCGCATGTTCGTGCATGTGCTGCTGCCGCTGCTGATGCCCGGCATCTTGGCGGCGCTGCTTTTGGTACTGGTTCGCACCATCGCGATGTTCGAGCTGACCTTCCTCACGGCCGGCCCGACGAGCCAGACCCTCGTCGTCGCGCTGTATTACGCCGTGTTCGCGGCCGGCGTACGCGCCGTGCAGTCCATCGACGCCATGGCGGTGGTCTACATGGTCACCACGCTGATCTGGCTCGTGATCGCGCTGCGCTTCGTCAACCCGACGCAGATGGTCACGCGCGCCAAGCGACCCTCGCACTGAGCCGTCCTTCCGCCCCGCAAAGAGCAGTCCCGATGAGCATCGACGTCCGACAGGT
Organism: Hyphomicrobiales bacterium; assembly: GCA_027489535.1. Taxonomy (GTDB): domain Bacteria; phylum Pseudomonadota; class Alphaproteobacteria; order Rhizobiales; family Beijerinckiaceae; genus JAIXZO01. The sequence goes on along the minus strand of JAIXZO010000001.1, from coordinate 148,281 downwards.
TCCGCATCCCGAAGCGGTCCGCACCTTTTCGACCGAGGAGCTGCGGCGTCACTTCCTCATCGAGCGCATCTTCGCGCCCGACGAGGTCGCGCTCACCTACAGCCATATCGACCGGTTGGTCGTGGGCGGCGCGATGCCCGTCTCCAAGGCGCTGACGCTCGAAACCTCGAAGCCGATCGGGCAGGACACGTTCCTCGCGCGCCGCGAACTCGGCGTCTTCAACGTCGGCGGCGCGGGCCGCGTCGTCTGCGACGGCGAGACGTTCGATCTCGCCCCGCATGACATGCTCTATGTCGCGATGGGCACGGCCGACGTGCGTTTCGAGAGCACCGATCCCGCTCGTCCCGCCAAGTTCTACCTCGTCAGCTGCCCCGCGCATCACCGCCATACGACGATGAAGGTGACGCTCGCCGACGCCAACACGCTCCAGCTCGGTACGCAGGACACGGCGAACGTCCGCACGCTGCATCAGATGATCATCCCCGGCCGCGTGCCCTCCTGCCAGCTCGTGATGGGCGCGACCTTTCTCGCCCCGGGCAGCGTCTGGAACACGATGCCGACGCATACCCATGACCGCCGCTCGGAGGTCTATCTCTATTTCGACCTCGCCCCCGAAACCCGCGTGTTCCACATGATGGGCGAGCCGACCGAGACCAAGCATCTCGTCATGAGCGACGAGCAGGCCGTGCTCTCCCCCGGCTGGTCGATCCATTCGGGCGTCGGCACCGCGAATTACGCCTTCGTCTGGGCGATGGCGGGCGACAATCAGAGCTTCACGGACATGGACGCGGTGGCGATGGGAGAGCTGCGGTGAACCTGTTCGATCTCACCGGCCTCACCGCCGTCGTCACCGGCGCGAATACCGGCCTCGGCCAAGGCATCGCCGTCGCGCTCGCGCAGGCGGGTGCTGCCGTAGCGGGCGTCGGGCGGTCCGCGATGGACGAAACGCAGACGCTGGTCGAAGCGGCGGGCGGCGCGTTTCTGCCCCTCACGGCCGATCTCGCCACGCTGGAGCCGATCGACCGCATCGTCGCGGAGACGCTGGCCTGGCGCGGGCGCATCGACGTCCTCGTCAACAATGCGGGCATCATCCGCCGCGCCGACGCCGTCGATTTCACCGAACAGGACTGGGACGACGTGATGAACGTCAATCTCAAGTCCGTCTTCTTCCTCTCGCAAGCCGTCGGCAAGCACATGCTGGCGCGCGAAGGCGGCGGCAAGATCATCAATGTCGGCTCGCTGCTGTCGTTTCAGGGCGGCATCCGCATCCCGTCCTACACGGCGTCCAAGCACGGCGTGGCGGGGCTGACGAAGCTCTTGGCCTGCGAATGGGCGGGCAAGGGCATCAACGTCAATGCCATTGCGCCCGGCTACCACGTCACCAACAACACCGCGGCTCTGCGCGACGATCCCGACCGCAGCGCGCAGATCCTCGCGCGCATCCCCGCCGGCCGTTGGGGACGCCCCGACGACATGGGCGGCGCGGCGGTGTTTCTCGCCTCGCGCGCCTCCGATTACGTGCACGGCGCCGTGATTCCCGTGGACGGTGGCTGGCTCGCCCGCTGATCGCAACGCAAGGACTTCCGACATGAGACAGGCTTGGCGCTGGTACGGCCCGCATGACGTGGTGACCCTCGACGACATCAGGCAGGCGGGAGCGACCGAGGTCGTCAATGCGCTGCACGAGCTGAAGCCCGGCACGGTCTGGACGACGCAGGGCGTCGCCGACCGCAAGAACCTGATCGAGACCTCCCCGCCGGGCCGCTCGCAGCTGCGCTGGACCATCGTCGAGAGCATCCCGGTGCCCGACGACGTGAAGCGCCTCGGCAAAGGCGCCACGCAGTCCGTCGAGGGCTGGATCGCGAGCATGGAAGCGGTCGCGGCCAACGGCATCCGCACCATCTGCTACAATTTCATGCCCGTCGTGGATTGGACGCGCACCGATCTCGATTACGTGTTGCCGACGGGCGCGACCTGCCTGCGCTTCGACGCCGACCGCTTCGCCGCCTTCGACCTGTTCATTCTCGAACGGCCCGGCGCGGAGAAGGATTACGACGCCGCCGCACGCGCCCGCGCGGCGGCGACCTTCAAGAGCTTCACGCAGGCCGACATCGACTATCTGATCCATGTGATCGCGAGCGCGCTGCCGGGCTCGACCACGGACCCGCTGACCATCCCCGCCTTCCGCGAAAAGCTGAAGGCCTATGCCGAGATCGACGCGCCGAAGCTGCGCCGCCATCTCGTCGAGTTTCTCGAAGCGGTGACCCCCGCCGCCGAGAAGCTCGGCGTGAAGCTGACGCTGCACCCCGACGATCCGCCGCGCTCCATGTTCGGCCTGCCCCGCGTCGCCTCGACCGCCGCCGACTACCGCGCGCTGTTCGACGCGGTGCCGAGCGAGGCCAACGGCATGTGTTTCTGCACCGGTTCGCTGGGCGTGCGCGCCGACAACGACCTGCCGGCCATCGCCGAGGAATTCGCCCCGCGCATCCATTTCGTCCACCTGCGCGCCACCAAGCGCGAGGGCGACACGCTGTCCTTCCATGAAGCCGACCATCTCGACGGCGACGTCGACATGGTAGCGGTCATCGGCAAGCTCCTGAAGGAGGATCGCAGGCGCGGCGGCAACGCCGTCCCCTTCCGTCCCGACCACGGACATCGGATGCTCGACGACCTCAACAAGCAGGCCGCGCCCGGCTATTCCGCCATCGGCCGCCTCAAGGGCCTCGCGGAACTGCGCGGCGTCATCCGCACGCTGGAGCGACTGACGTGAGCGGGCCCCGCCTCTCTCCGGCGGCCCTTTCCGCCCTGCCCGCCGCCGTCGCGAAACCGACCTATGACCGGGCCGCCGTCAAAACCGGCATCGTCCATCTCGGCATCGGCGCGTTCCATCGCGCCCATATGGCCGTCTACACGGATCATGCGCTTGCGGCCGGCGACCTGCGCTGGGGCATCCTCGGCGCGAGCCTGCGCTCGCCGGACACGCGCGACGCCTTGAACCCGCAGGACGGGCTCTATGCCGTCGCGGTCAAAGGCCCGAAGGGTACCGAACTGCGCGTAGTCGGCGCGATCAAATCCGTCCTCGTCGCACCGGAAGACCCGGAAGCGCTGATCCGCGCCATGGCCCATCCGGACGTCCGCATCGTGTCGCTGACCGTGACCGAGAAGGGCTACTGCCACGATCCGGCGACCGGCCGCCTGAAGGAGGACCACCCCGACGTGGTCCACGATCTGGCGAACCCTTTCGCGCCCCGCTCCGCGCCCGGCTATCTCGTCGCCGCGTTGGAGCGCCGCTTCGCCGCCGGCCTGCCGCCCTTCACCGTGCTGACATGCGACAACCTCCCCTCCAACGGCAGGACGGTGCGCAACGTCGTCGCCCGCTTCGCCGCGCTGCGCGATCCGGCGCTCGGCCGTCGCGTCGAAACCGAGGTGGCCTTTCCTTGCACCATGGTCGACCGCATCGTGCCCGCCACGACGGATGCGGACCGTGCGGCCGTCACGCAGGCTCTCGGCGTCGTCGACGCATGGCCGGTCGTGACCGAGCCGTTCACGCAATGGGTGATCGAGGACCGCTTTCCCCAAGGCCGCCCCGACTGGGCCGCCGTCGGCGCGCAGATGGCGGCGGACGTCGAGCCTTACGAGGCCATGAAGCTTCGACTGCTCAACGGCTCGCATTCGACGCTGGCCTATCTCGGCTATCTCTCGGGCCATGAAACCGTGGCCGACGCCATGGCCGACGACGGCATCGCGACGCTCGTCGCGCGGCTCATGGACGAGGAGGTCACGCCGACCCTCCACATGCCGCCCGGCACCGATCTCGACGCCTACAAGCGCTCGCTGATCGAGCGCTTCCGCAATCCGGAACTCCGCCACCGCACCTGGCAGATCGCCATGGACGGGACGCAGAAACTGCCGCAACGCCTGCTCGGGACGGCTCGCGACCGTCTGGCGGCGGGGGCGTCCATCGACCGCCTCGCACTCGGCGTCGCCGCATGGATGCGTTACGTCACCGGCATCGACGAGAACGGCGCGCCCATCGACGTGCGCGACCCCCTGCTCGACCGCATCAAGGCCCTGTGCGGCGAAGCCGGTCCCTCGCCCGAAAGGCTCGCGCCCGCGCTGATGACGATCGAGCAGGTCTTCGGCCGCGATCTTCCGTCCGACCAGCGCTTCACCGCTCCGGTCATCGCCGCGCTGCGGTCCCTCTTTGAAAAGGGAGCTGCGGCCACCGTCCGCGACCTCGTCTCCAAAGGCTGACGCGTCCGTCCTCTGCGTGCCGGCGCGTCCCTCTGCCTGCAGTCGCTCTTGCCTGCAAACGCTCTTGGCATTACCGGATTGGGTTCTTCGTACCGAACGATCGAACCGGAGAGACGGAACGAATGTCGCGTCCCCATGCCGCCGTCGCCGCCTCGGCGAATGAGGCGGATCAGCCCACGAGTCTCGTTCTGCGCTTCGGCGCGGAGCGTCCGCTCGCGCTCGACGGCGGCGGTTCCATCGGTCCTTGGCAGATCGCGTATCAGACCTACGGCACGCTCAACGCGGACCGCTCCAATGCGGTGCTCGTGTGCCATGCCCTGACGGGCGATCAGCACGTCGCCAACATCCACCCCGTCACGGGCAAACCCGGATGGTGGGAAAGCCTGATCGGCCCGGGCAAGCCCGTCGATACCGACAGGTTCTTCGTCATCTGCTCCAACGTGCTCGGCGGCTGCATGGGCACCACCGGCCCCGCTTCGTTGCGCGCCGACGGCGACGGCCCGCATGCCGTCGATTTCCCGGTCGTAACCATCCGCGACATGGTGCGCGCGCAGGCGGCGCTCGTCGACCATCTCGGCATCGAGAGCCTGTTCTGCGTCGTCGGCGGCTCGATGGGCGGCATGCAGGTGCTGCAATGGGCGGCGAGCTACCCCGACCGCGTCTTCTCGGCGCTGCCGCTCGCCACGGGCGCGAAGCATTCGGCCCAGAACATCGCCTTTCACGAAGTCGGCCGCCAAGCCGTGATGGCCGATCCGGATTGGAAGGCGGGGCGATACATCCTCGAAGGCACGCGGCCCGAAAAGGGCCTTGCGGTGGCGCGAATGGCCGCGCACATCACCTATCTGTCCGAGCCCGCTCTGCACCGCAAATTCGGCCGCAAGCTGCAGGAGCGCAGCGCGCCGACCTTCTCCTTCGATGCGGATTTCGAGGTCGAGAGCTATCTGCGCTATCAGGGCAGGAGCTTCGTCGAGCGGTTCGACGCCAATTCCTATCTCTATCTCACCCGCGCGATGGACTATTTCGACCTCGCGGCGGATTACGACGGCGCGTTGGTGAAGGCTTTCAAAGGCACGAAGACGCGCTTCTGCATCGCCTCCTTCACCTCCGATTGGCTGTTTCCGAGCTCGGATTCGCGCGCCATCGTGCATGCGCTGAACGCCTCGGGGGCCTCCGTCTCCTTCGTCGAGATCGAGACCGACAAGGGCCACGACGCCTTCCTGCTGGAAGAGCCCGTCCTGTTCGCCACCACGCGCGGCTTCATCGACGCGGCCGCCCGCGCGCGCGGGCTCGACGGAACGGGGAAGCTGTGATGGTCGACACCTTCTCCGCCTCCGTCTCCGCCCCCGCCCGCGTCGACCTGCTGCTGATGGCCGACATGATCGCGCCCGGCGCGAAGGTGCTCGACGTGGGCTGCGGCGACGGCACCTTGCTGAAGATCCTCGCGGACACGAAGGGCATCGACGGGCGCGGCATCGAACTCTCGCGCGAAGGCGTCAACGGCTGCGTCGCCAAGGGGCTCTCGGTGGTGCAGGGCGACGCCGACACGGACCTGGCCGATTACCCCGACGACGGCTTCGATTACGTGGTGCTGTCGCAGACGCTGCAGGCGACACGCCGCCCCAAGGAAGTGCTGGAGCATCTGCTGCGCATCGGCCGCAAGGCCATCGTGTCCTTCCCGAACTTCGGGCATTGGCGCATCCGCTCGCAGATCGCCTTTCGCGGCCGCATGCCGGTGACCGAGAACCTGTCCTACAGCTGGTACGACACGCCCAACATTCACTTCTGCACGATCCGCGACTTCGTGGCGCTGTGCGACGAGGTCGACGCCCGCATCGAACGCGCCACCGCGCTCGACCGCACGGGCCGCCCGGTGCGCATGAATCTGCCGTGGTCGGTGTGGAATCTCTTGGGCGAGCAGGCGGTGTTCCTGTTGAGTCGCAAGGACTGAACTAGTCCGACAGCGGGTGCAGATCGCGCACGAGGCCCTTGAGCCGCTCGTCGAGCACATGCGTATAGATCTGCGTCGTCGAAATGTCCGCGTGGCCGAGCAATTGCTGCACGACCCGGAGATCGGCACCGTTCTGCAGCAAGTGACTGGCGAACGCATGGCGCAGCACGTGCGGGCTCACCGCATTCGGCCGCAAACCCGCCGCGGCGGCCAGCGCCTTGAGGTCGCGGGCGAAGGCTTGGCGGGTGAGGTGCCCGGATTCGGCATCGGACGGAAACAGCCAAGGTCCGGCCGAGCCCCCGCATTCGTCGCGCAGCGCGCGCCATCGCGTCACGGCCGCTTTCGCGGCCTCCGTCAGCGGCACGAGACGCTCCTTGCCGCCCTTGCCCCGCACGGCCAACAGCCGCTCCTTCGTTCGACCGGCGGAGTCGGGCAGCGCAACCAGTTCGGACACGCGCAGCCCGGTGGCGTAGAGCAGCTCCAGCAGCGCCGCCATCCGCGCCGCGCGAAGTCGCTCGACGCGCGGCCTTTCGGCGTCGTCAAGACCTTCCGCCGCCGTGGCCAACAGCCGGTCGACCTCCGCTTCGGACAGCACCTTCGGCAAGGATTGCGTCTTGCGCGGCCCGGTCAACGGCCCCGTCGGGTCATCCCCGCGCAGACCTTCGCCGTAGAGAAATTTGAACAGCCGCTTGATCGAGGACAATTTGCGGGCGGTCGACGCCGGCGCGAGGCCGCGCAGCCGCAACGCCTCCAAATGACCGCGCAACCCTTCCGTATTCACGGCCGCCAAGGACGAGCCCCTCGCCGCGAGCCAGCCGGCGGCGTCCTCCAGATCACGCCGATAGGCGTCGATGGTGTTCGGGCTTGCGCCGCGCTCGGCCGCCATCATGTCGAGAAAACTCTCGATCAGGCGGGCGTCGGCGGAGGGGGATTTAGAATTCGTCACGCAACAAGAGTGGAGGAGGCCCGCGCGCGTCGCAAGCCGGCCGATCTCTGGGGAACCTCGCGTCCATCGCCCCGTGAAATTGTTCGCGGGTTCGTGCTAAGGAAGGCGTGATCGGCGGGCGCAGTCCCGCTTCGGAATACGGGCGAGAGCGTGAACAGGGCGACGGGACAACGGGTCACGGCGGCGGAGCGGCTGCAGCGGGTGCGCGACGCCTTGGGCAAACGCTCGGTCGTGCTCGTCGGCATGATGGGTTCGGGCAAGAGCTCCGTCGGCCGCAGGCTGGCGCAACGTCTCGGCATGCCCTTCGCCGATGCCGACGTGGAAATCGAATCCGCCGCCGGCATGAGCATTCCCGAAATCTTCGCCCAACGCGGCGAGCCGGAGTTCAGGCTCGGCGAGCGGCGTGTGATCGCGCGTCTGCTGGCGGAGCGACCCATGATTCTCGCCACCGGCGGCGGAGCCTTCATGGCGGAAGAAACCCGCGCACGCATCAAGGAATCAGGCCTTTCGATCTGGCTCGAAGCCGAACCCGACGTGTTGATGCGCCGCGTACGCAAACGCGCCAACCGTCCGCTGCTGCGCACGCCCGATCCCGAAGGCACCCTGCGCCGCCTGCTCGCGGAGCGAAGCCCAGTCTATGCGTTGGCCGACCTCACCGTTCAATCGCGCGACGTACCGCATGAGGTCGTCGTCGAGGAAATCATCATGGCCATCGACCGCTTCCTGACCGGCAACACGGAACCGGCCGAACCCGCCGGCATGGCGGAAACGGTGCATGTGCCGCTCGGCGAGCGCGCCTACGATATCCTGATCGGCCCGGGCCTGATCGCTTCGGCGGGCGAACGCATCGCCGCGCTGCGTCCCGGCGCGGCCTGTGCGATCGTCACCGACGAAAACGTCGCCAAGCTGCATCTTCCGACCTTGGAGGCGAGCCTCGCCGCCGCGGGCATCCGCTCCGCAGCCGTGGTCGTGCCCGCGGGAGAAAGCTCGAAGAGCTACGCCGAATTCGCGCGGGTCTGCGACGCCGTCATCGGGGCGAAGATGGAGCGCGGCGATCTCGTCGTAGCGCTGGGCGGCGGCGTCGTGGGCGACCTCGCGGGCTTCGCGGCGGCCTCGGTGCGGCGCGGCATGGAATTCGTGCAGATCCCGACCTCGCTTCTGGCGCAGGTGGATTCCTCGGTCGGCGGAAAGACCGGCATCAATTCGCGCCACGGCAAAAACCTCGTCGGCGCCTTCCATCAACCGAGCCTCGTGCTGGCGGATACCGACGTGCTCGACACGCTGTCGACGCGCGAGTTCCGCGCCGGCTACGCCGAAGTCGCCAAATACGGCCTCATCGCGGACCATGATTTCTGGGAATGGCTCGAAGGCAATCACCGCGCCGTGTTCGAGGGCGGCGAAGCCCGCGCCCGCGCCATCCGCATCAGCTGCGAGGCCAAGGCCGCCGTCGTCGTGCGCGACGAGAAGGAGGAGGGCGACCGCGCGCTGCTCAATCTCGGCCACACCTTCGCGCACGCCTATGAGCGCATCGTCGGCTATGACGGCACGCGGCTCGTGCACGGCGAAGCGGTGGCGATCGGCCTGTGCGACGTCTTCCGCTTTTCCGTTCAGCTCGGCCGTTGCTCCGGACAGGACGCCCTGCGCGTCGAGCGGCACATCGAAGCCGTCGGCCTGCCGACGCGCATGACGCAGATTCCCGGCTGGAACGCCGATTCCGCCGCCGTGCTCGACGCCATGGCGCAGGACAAGAAGGTCAAGCGGGGCGCGCTCACCTTCATCCTCGCCGACGGCATCGGCAAAAGCTTCATCGCGCGCGGCGTGGCGGTGGAGGACGTTCGTTCTTATCTTGATGGCGAACGCACGCGCGGGACCGACCTTTAGCCCATGGAAGACCTCAGTTTCAGCGACGACCCCTGGATCGCCCTCCTCATCGTCCTGTTGTGTCTCGCGCTTTCGGCGTTCTTTTCCGGTGCCGAGACCGCGCTGACCGCCGCATCGCGGGCGCGCATGCACGCGTTGGAAAGCGGCGGCGACCTCCGCGCACGCATCGTCAATCGCCTCCTGCTGTCACGCGAACGCCTGATCGGCGCGATGCTGATCGGCAACAACGTCGTCAACATCGGCGCATCGGCCTTCACGACAAGCGTTCTCGTGTCGCTGTTCGGGGCGGAAGGCGTGCTCTACGCCACCGTTTTCATGTCCGTCATGGTCATCATCTTCTCGGAGGTGATGCCCAAGACGCTCGCCATCACCTCGCCCGACCGCACCGCCCTTCTGCTCGCACGCCCCGTCTCGTGGATCGTCGCGCTGTTCGGCCCGTTGACCATGGCCATCGAATGGATCGTGCGCATGGTGCTGCGCCCCTTCGGCATCCGCATCGGCGAGAACCAGCCGATTCTCTCGGCGCAGGAGGAGTTGCGCGGAGCGGTGGCGCTGCTGCATCGCGAGGGCGGCGTGGAGAAGGAGGCGCGCAACATGCTGGGCGGCCTCATCGACCTCGGCGATCTCGAAGTCTCCGACGTCATGGTCCACCGCACCAAGATGCGCACGATCTCGGCGGATCTGCCGTCGGAGGAACTGGTGCGCGAGGTGCTCGCCTCGCCCTATACCCGCATGCCGCTATGGTCGGGGACGCAGGAAAACATCGTCGGCGTCCTGCATGCCAAGGATCTGCTGCGCGCGCTCGACGCGGCCGGCGGCTCCGCCGACAAGGTCGACGTCCGCGCACTGGCGCTCGACCCGTGGTTCGTACCCGACACGACCTCGCTGCCCGACCAGCTCCGCGCCTTCCTCAGCCGCAAGACGCATTTCGCGCTCGTGGTCGACGAATACGGCGAGGTGATGGGTCTCGTGACGCTCGAGGACATCCTTGAAGAGATCGTCGGCGACATCAAGGACGAGCACGACGTCGCCGTGCAAGGCGTGCGCCCGCAGCCCGACGGGTCGGTCAGCGTGGACGGCTCCGTGCCCGTGCGCGACCTCAACCGGGCGATGGACTGGTCGCTGCCGGACGAGGAAGCCACCACCATCGCGGGCCTCGTCATCCACGAGGCGCAGACGATTCCCGACGCCGGACAGGTGTTCACCTTTTACGGCTTCCGGTTTCAGGTCGTGCGCAAGTCCCGCAACCGCATCACGGCGCTCAGGATCACGCCGCTCGGCCGCCGCCGCGCGGCGGAGTAATGAGCGACGTCGCCGCGCGGCGGAATGACGGACTACGCGGCCAAGCGGAACAGCCTCCCCTCACTGCGCGGCGGGCAGCGCCTCGGGCTCGGCGACCATGAATTGCGCGCGGGCGAGTTCGGCGAAGGCGCCGTTCTTCGCTACCAATTCCTCAAACGACCCGGCCTCGATGATCCGGCCCTTGTCGAACACGAGGATGCGGTCCGCGTCGCGCACGGTCGAAAGCCGATGGGCGATGACGAAGGTGGTGCGGCCCTGCATCACCTCGTCGAGCGCCGCCTGCAGCTTCGCCTCGGTCCCGGCGTCGAGCGCGGAGGTCGCCTCGTCGAGGATCAGGATCGGCGGATCCTTCAACAGCGCGCGCGCGATGGACAGGCGCTGGCGTTCGCCGCCCGACAGCGAGCGTCCGCGCTCGCCCACGATGGTGTGCAGCCCCTCCGGCGCCCGGTCGACGAATTCCGCAGCCTGCGCCCGCTCGACGGCGCGGCGCACCTCGTCCTCCGGCGCATCCGGCCGCCCGACGCGGATATTGTCCTCGATGGAGCGTGCGAACAGCATCGGCTCCTGAAACACCACGCCGATATTGCGCCGCAAGGACACGAGCGTCACGTCGCGGATGTCCTTGCCGTCCACCAGGATGCGGCCGGATTGCGGGTCGAAGGCGCGGTGCAGCAGCCCCAGCGTCGTGGATTTGCCCGAGCCCGTCGCGCCGACCAGCGCGACCCGCTCGCCCGCCTTCACGTCCACCGTGACGTCGGCCACCGCCGGCGACTTGCCGTCATAGGAGAAGCTGACGCCCTCGAAGCGCACTTCGCCGCGCACGCGGCCGATGTCGGGCGCGTTCGGCGGATCGCGAACGACCGGCACGGTGTCGAGGATGTCGAAGAACTCCGCGATCTTCGGACCTTGCAGGAAGAGCTGGTTCACGAATGTGACCACCTGCTCCATCCGGCCGATGAGCATGGTCGAGAGGCTCATGAAGCTGACGATTTCGCCCACGGTCGCAAGCCCGCGAAAATTCAGCCAAGTCCCGAGCAGGAACACCACGAGCACCGTCAGCGTCGCCGAAGCGCGCGTCACGACGGCCGCCAAGGCCCACCAGGAGAGAACCGGAATCTGCGCGTCGAGCAGTTGCCGGATGATGTTGCGCATCGCGCTGGCTTCGGACTCCACGCGCGTGAAGCTCTGGATCACGGGCACGTTGCCGAGCGTGTCTGCGGCATGTTCGGCCAAGCTCGTGTGGTACCGCTCGACCGTGCCTTGAAGCGTTTCCGTCTTGCGCATCACGATCAGGGTCAGGATCGCGAACAGCGCGAGCAGCGCCACCAGCAGCAACCCCAGCCGCCAATTCAGCACCAGCGTGAACGGCAGCAGCACGGCCAGCATCACGAATGCCGCGAAATGCTCGCGGAAGAATGAGAGCCAGATCCACGCCATCGCATTGGCGCCTTCGAGCTTCACCTTGAGCACCCGGCCGGAATGGACGCTCGTGTGAAACGACAGGGGCAGCGTCAGCACGTGCTCGAAATAATTGGCCATCGTGGCGAGGCGGCTGCGGTGCGACAGACGGTCGGCATGCAGCGCGACGAACACGCCCGCGCCGATCGTGAACAGGCCGAACACGATCCACAGCGTCACCAGCCCCGAGAAGCGCGGCCAATTCATCGTGCCCGCGCCCGATTGCAGCGCCGACAGCATGTCGATGATGCGGCCGAAAATCACCGGCTCCGCGAACTGCGCGATGGCCAGCGCGACGTTTGCGAGCGCGAGGAACAGGCCGAGGCGCTTTTCCGCACCGAGCAGACCGAGAACGCGGGCGTAGATACGAAGCAGGTTCATGACGCAGACATGCCCATTCGGCCGGAATCGAGAAACCGAGCCGCGCGGGTGTAAGCGCCGGCGGCCCGGAAGGTTCAACGCGCCCCGTCAACGCGCCGTGGCGAGCGCCCAGTACACCCTATATTTCGATCCGGGAACATGCACGGCGGCAATGCCGACGCGCCGCGCCGCAGGATCGAGCATCGCGCGGTCGTGAACGGGCACCGCGCGCCATCCCGAAAACGCTTCCGCGGTGGTGAGATATCCCGCCGAGATCCGCATCGCGGTGCCGCCGGGGCCCGTCAGATTGGGCACTTCGCCGAAGACCGAACGGTCCTCGCGGCCGGCGCGCCCGGCGTGCTCCGCGGCCAAGTCATGGAGCCGCGCATCCGCCGTCAGCGGCGCCAACCCCTGCTTGGCCCGATAGGCGTTGACCAGAGAGATCGCCGCCGCCTCGTCGTAGGCGACGCCCTTGTGGTCGAGCCGGGCATAAAGCCCGCGCGTCGGGGCGGGGCTCTCCGGCGGGGCGGAGGCGCAGCCCGCGAGCGCCGAAGCGATCAGAACGGCGGCCGCAATCCGCCAAGCGATCCGGTCCGTCATCGGCTTTCCTCCGGTTCTCGCTCCGGACGGGCCCGCGTCAAACGCACTTCCACTTCTCGCGTCATCTCCACTCCGAGTTCGGGACGAGGGGGCGGCGGCGGCAACAGACCGTCCCCCTGCACGCGGCGCCAGATCACAAAATTGAGATCGCTGGTCACGCGCACCGCAACGTCCACGTCGGCAACGAAGCACACGAGTTCGAAGTCGAGGCTCGATCCGCCGATGGTCTTGAGCAGCACGCGGGGCGGGGGGTCTTCCATGACGTCGGGATGGTGCTCCGCCGCTTCGCGCAGCATCGCGGCCACGCGGTCGGGGTCCACCTCCCGCGGCAGCGGCAAAGCCACGACCACGCGGCTGGTACGGTCGGAATAAACGCGGTTCTTGACCACGCCGGAGACGAGATTGGAGTTCGGCACGATGACGGTGGCGCGGTCGAACGTGTCGATTTCGGTCGAACGCACGTTGATGCGCCGCACATGGCCCTGATCGGACCCGACGATCACGAGGTCCCCGACGCGGATCGAGCGTTCCCACAACAGGATCAGCCCGGAGACGAAATTGTTCACGATGGATTGCAGGCCGAAGCCGATGCCGACCGACAGCGCGCCGGCGACGATGGCGAGCTTGTCGAGGCTCAGCCCGAGACTCGACATCGAGATCGCCGCGGCGGCGATGAAGCCGACATAGCCCAGCCCCGTCGTCACCGAATTCTTGAGGCCCGCATCCATCTCGGTCTGCGGCAGGAAGCGGACCTTCAGCCAACGCTGCACCGAACGCGTCAAAACGATGCCGATGACGAAGACGGCGACGGCGGAAAACACCGTCGCGAAGGAGATCGTCACGTCCCCGATGGTGAAGCCGAACACCGCGGAGCGGAGCGAGAACAGCAGGTCGCCCGATTCCACGCCCCACGGCGCGAGCACCAGCAGCACGGCCAATCCGCCGAGGAACAGGCGCGAGAAGCCCGACAGCAATACGCCCGCCTGCTGCAGCGCCTTGCGCGAGAGGCCCACGCTCGTCTGCAGCAGCAACAGCGGCTTTCCGTCCGGCGCGAGCGCCGCTTCGATGGACGCGTCGACCAGCTTGATCAGCAGGACGAGCACGGCCCCCACGAGCGCGGTCCAAACGATCTGATCGATGAGGAAGGACGCGAGCGCCAGAAACCCGATCAGCGCCGCTCCGAGCGCCGCGACCAGCGCGAGCCACGCCGCGATCCGGCCGAGCCCGTACCAAGTGCGACCCTTCGGGACGTAGCTGCCGAATGCGGCCACGTCCTCGGCCGTATGGGTGCGGAACGTCCGGATCTGGCGGGCGATGGTGAGCGCGATCACCGCGACGAAGATGCCGCGCGTGGCGAGCGTCAGAGGAAGACCGGCGGCGATGGCCTGATTGAAGGTTTCGACCGTCCGTCCCAACACCAGCAGGACGGCCGTTCCCGTCGCCACCCGCACGAGATGTTCGGCGGTGTCGTTTGGCACCAGAACCATCCGCCAAGTCGGGCGGTCGGGCGCGAGAATGCCGTCGGCGAGCCCGCGCACCAATCCGATGAAGGCGAGCCCCCCGAGGATGTTGATCAGCACCGGTTCAAGACGCAGCGGTACGATGCCGAGACCCGTAGCCGCCTGATAGACCAGAAACCCCGCAGCGCCGGGCAAAGCGAAGCCCGCAAACGCAAAGGCCAGCGCCGAAAGCGGCATGGCGAGCGCCGTCGGGCGATGGAGCTTCGCTTTCACGAAACGGCAGGCGACCTGCCGTGCGGCGGCGGCGAGCACCAGTACGATCAGCACCGCGACGAATGCCGCCGACGCTCCCAAGACGCCGACGCGCTCGGTCGCCCGCGAAGCGGCGTCGCGCAGGATGACGCCGGCGGCTGCCGCGTCTCCCGGCAGATCCATCGCGACGTCCATCCAGAGGCGCGGCGACAGGATGCTCGACGTCCTGTGGAACAGGTGATCGGTGAAGATGGCGCGCCGCTTGTCCGCAATGGCCGCGATCAGTTGATCGGCCTGCACCGCCAGCCGCCGCGCGAGCCGCACGGTATCATCCGCTTCCTTGAGCGCCTTTTCACGCTCTTCGCGTTCGCGGCCGAGTTCCGCGGATTCGGGCGGCCCTTTGTCGTCGGGCTTGGGCCCGATTTCCTTGAGGCGCGCGCGCAGCGTCTCCGCCCGGGGAGCCGCCTCGTCGGCCGTGCCGCGCAGCGACACCGCGAGTTCTTCGAGGCGACGCCGGGTCGCCGCGAGATGCGCATCCGACACGTCGCGCTTGTCGACGCCCGCTTCGATCTGGTCGAGTTCGATCCGCAGCCCGTCGAGCTGCGTCCGCCCGTTCGGCGGAGGGTCCTGCGCCCGCAGCGGCGCGCAAAACAGGAACAGCAGCGCGGCAAAGGCGGCCGCGGTCGCGGATATTCGGTTCTTCACGATGGTACCGGGCCTTTTCGAATCGAACCGACAGCATGCCCGCAAAGCGGACTTGAACAAGGCCGATCACGAGAAAACCGGGCGCGAGGCCCGGTTTTCGAAAACGTCCGCAGCCGGTCGGGAGCGGCGATTACTTTCCGGCCTTGGCAGCCTTGGCGCGCTCGATGCCCTTCAGGATCAGATCGCGGGCTTCCTCGGCGGAGCCCCAGCGGATCACCTTCACCCACTTGCCGGGTTCGAGGTCCTTGTAGCGCTCGAAGAAGTGCTGGATCTGCTCGAGCGTGATCGAGGGCAGGTCCGTGTAATTGGTCACGTTTTCGTAACGACGCGTCAGCTTGGGCGCGGGTACCGCGATGATCTTTTCGTCGCCGCCGGCCTCGTCTTCCATCAGCAGCACGCCGACGGGACGCACGCTCATCACCGCGCCCGGCACGATCGCGCGGGTATTGGCGACGATCACGTCGCACGGGTCGCCGTCGTCCGACAACGTGTGCGGAATGAAGCCGTAATTTCCGGGGTAACGCATCGAAGTGTACAGGAAGCGGTCGACGAACAGCGCGCCGGAGGCCTTGTCCATTTCATACTTGATGGGCTCGCCGCCGATCGGAACTTCGATCACGACGTTCACTTCGTGGGGCGGGTTCTTTCCGATCGAGAGGGCGTCGAGGTTCATGGCCGTCCGTCTTGTTGCGTGAGCTTCGGTTGGGGCCTCTTTAGGCAGCGGCGAAGCCTGCGGCAAGAACGACTTTCGAGAGGGACGTCCGCCTGCGCTTGCCGTAAGCGTCGCGCCTCTGGTAGACCGGCGGCCCGCGTCCATATGAGACAGCATGTTCAAGCCCCTCGGATCCGACCGCCGTTTCGCGCGCCGCTCGGCGCGCATCGCGCGCTGGGACCGCCCGTTGAGAAGCCGGAAGCGCCGCATCCGCGCGTGGATCAACATGGTCATGACCGACCACGGCATCTTCCGGCTGATTTATCTGAACCTGCACAAGGTCACGCCGCAGTTCTGGCGCGCCGCGCAGCCCGCGCCGCATCAGATCCGCGCCGCGGCGGAAGACGGCATCAAGACGGTCGTCAACCTGCGCGGCGGCCGCGAATACGGCTCTTGGCCGCTCGAACGCGAAACGGTCGAGCAATGCGGCCTGAAGATGGAAGAATTCGTCGTGCGTTCGCGCGGCGCGCCGGACCGCGAGACGATGTTGGCGGCCCGCGCCTTCTTCGACCGGCTGGAATATCCCGTGCTGGTCCACTGCAAGTCGGGCGCGGACCGGGCAGGCTTCATGGCCGCCCTTTATCTGCTGCTGCATGAAGGCCGTCCGACGGACGAGGCCCTGCGCCAACTCTCCGCCCGCTACGGCCATTTCCGTTTCGCCAAGACCGGCATTCTCGACCTCTTCTTCGAGCGTTATCGCGACGAGGGCGAGGCCGCGGGTCTGGATTTCGAAACCTGGGTCCGCGACGTCTACGATCCGGACGCGCTCGAACGCGACTTCAAGCCGAGCTTCTGGTCCGACGTCATCGTCGACCGCCTGCTGCACCGCGAATAGGCGCGCAACCGAAGCGCCGCCGGTCCGTTGTCTCCCCATGTGGAGACCACGCATGGCCGCTGCCCCTACGATCGCCGTCGAGAAGGTGTGTTACGTCGTGCTGCGCGCGCGCGAATTCGACGTGCGCTACGTCACCGACGAGCCGGACGCCTCGCATGCGAGCGAGGACAAGTTCTGGGAAACGCTGTCCGCGCGGCGCAACGATCCGACCATCATCGAGCTCGTCGAATTCATCCGCGCGATGGACGTCGACGAACAGGCCGAGCTGACCGCCTTGGTCTGGGTCGGACGCGGCGATTACGACCGCGACGAATGGGAGGACGCCGTGGCGCTGGCGCGCGAGCGCGCCGACACCTCGACCGCACGCTACCTCTTGGGCACGCCGCTGCTTCCCGATCTCCTGCAGGAAGGGCTCGCCGCGTTCGACCTCAGCTGCATCGACACCGAGACCGAACACCTGTGATCGCTTGACGCCGCGCCCGCGAAGCCCAGTTTCACCTGCATGACCAGACGATTTCTCCTGCGCCTTCTTTAGACGGTGGGTTTGGCGACCGTGGCCGGCGGCGCGGCCCCGCGCACCGGCTGCAACGCCTATTACTGCGGCCCCGTGACCGACCATTTCGACGGTTCGATCTTTTTCAATCCCGGTCGCCCGAGCATGAAATCCTTTTCGGACCTCATGAAGTGGCGCTTTTCCGAGGGCAAGGAGGATTGGCCGGAGAGCCGCCCTTCCCCCTTCAAGGACAAGCCGCCCGCACGCGTCGCCGGCACCGCGCTGCGCGTCGCCCATGTCGGACACGCTTCGCTGCTCTACCAGACCGCGGGTCTCAACATCCTCGTCGATCCCGTCTGGTCCGAGCGCGCGTCGCCCGTGCCCTTCGCCGGGCCGAAACGGGTCAATCCCCCGGGCATCGCCTTCGAGGATCTGCCCCCGGTCGACGTCGTGCTCGTCACGCACAATCATTACGACCATCTCGACGTCGACACGCTGGCCCGCCTGTGGAGCGCGCATCGCCCGCGCATCGTCACGCCCTTGGGCAACGACGCGATCATGCAGCGCGCGATCGACGGCATTCAGGCCGAGGTTTACGACTGGGGCGCCAAGGTCGACCTCGGCAAAGGCGTCTCCGTGCATTTCGAGCCCTCGTTGCACTGGTCCGCCCGCGGGCTGTTCGACCGCCGCGAAGCGCTCTGGGCCGCCTTCATGATCGAGACCGGCGCGGGCACGATCGTGCATGTCGGCGATACGGGCTACGGCGACGGAGCTTTGTTCGAGGAATGGGCGAAACGGCATCCGCGCGTGCGCCTCGCGGTGCTGCCGATCGGGGCCTATGAGCCGCGCTGGTTCATGAAGGACCAGCACATCAACCCCGACGAAGCCGTCCGCATCGCCAAAACCTTGCGGGCGCAGACCGCGCTCGGCCACCATTGGGGCACGTTCCGCCTGACCGACGAGGGCATCGACCGGCCCGTCGAGGCGCTGGCCGAAGCGCGCCGCGCCCACGGCTTCGCCGAGCGGCGCTTTATGCCGCTGTATCCGGGGCAGGTTTGGCAGGGCTGAACGCGCCGGGCGCGTCGAGCAACGCCCCGATTTCGTCGGGACGGTCGACCAACCAAGCCGCGCCCGCGTCGAGCAGTTCCGTGTCCGAGCCGTAGCCCCAACGCACCCCGACGGTGGCGATGCCGGAACTGCGCGCACCGATCACGTCGTGCTCGCGATCCCCGATCATCACCGCATGCGCGGCATCGAAGCGTTCCTTCGCGAGAATCCAGGCGATCAGGTCGCGCTTGTCGGCGCGCGTGCCGTCCAATTCGGAGCCGTAGATCGCGACGAAGCGGTCGGACAGGCCGAAATGGTCCAAGATGCGCTTGGCGAAGACATGCGGCTTGGAGGTCGCGACATAGAGCGTCCGGCCCTGCGCAAGCAGGCGGTCGAGAAGAGCGGGGATGCCGTCGATCACCGCATTCTCGAACAGCCCCACCTGGGCGAAGCGCTCGCGATAGAGCCGCACGCCCTCGTCGGCGAGCGCGTCCGAGCCGAGCAGCTTGACGAAATTCCAGCGCAGCGGGGGTCCGATAGTCCACAGCAGGTCTTCCATCGGCGGCACGGGCCGCCCCAACGCCTGCAGCGCGTATTGCACCGATTTCGTGATGCCTTCCTTCGGATCGGTCAGCGTGCCGTCGAGATCGAACAGCACGGTGCTCACGGTCGTCGGCGTGGCGGCGCGGAGTTGCGGAGAGCGGATCACTTGCGCGGCTGGACGTAGATGTTGATTTCGATGGCCCCGTCGGCCGCGTCCTTGCCGAACTCGACATATTCCTCGATCAGCGTGTCCTTTACCTCGATGCCCTTGAGGTCGAGATAGGCGGTG
Source organism: Hyphomicrobiales bacterium (assembly GCA_027489535.1). Classification (GTDB taxonomy): domain Bacteria; phylum Pseudomonadota; class Alphaproteobacteria; order Rhizobiales; family Beijerinckiaceae; genus JAIXZO01. The sequence continues at coordinate 129,196 of JAIXZO010000001.1, read as the reverse complement.
ATGGCCTCGTAGGTGCTGTCGATGTCGTCATAGGCGGCCTGATGCACGAAGCGGATGGCCTTGCCTTCCGGCGTGCCGCCCAGCCGGATGTCGGCCGGCATGCCCGCGGGCCGCTGGGCCGGCAGCGTCTCGACCGGCAGCAGCGCCTCGTAGCGGAACCCCTGATCGTCGGTGTCGACGAACAAGGTGACGGGGCGGCCCGAAACGACGAGACCGGCCTTCTTGGCCTCCGCATCCAGTTTTCTGAATGCGCCCATCAGCCGCTCGTAGCCGTCGTCCCAAGACGATTGCCCCTTGAGGATGATCGCCGGCTTGGAAACCAAGACCACTTCGTCCGGAATCGAGGGGTCGGCCGGCGGCGGGGCGAGGAATTTCGACGGCGGAGCGACGGGTTGCGCCTGCTGCACGGGCGCAGGCGCGGCCGGTGCGGGCGCGGCGGCTGCGGGCGCTTCGGGCGCAGTCGATGCAGGCCCGGCCGAGGGTGCGGGAGCAGGAGCAGGAGCAGGGGCGGCCGTCGGCGCAGGCGCGGGCGGCGCGTCGGCCGGCGGCGGCAGCGGGCGTGATTCCACGGCGACCGGCGGGGGGCTCTGCGCGAAGGCGACGAAGGCCGGCGACGACGCGATCAGAACGACGAGGACCGACTGCGCGATAAGGCCGCTGCGGGACATGGATGCGGTTCCTGCGAGCCCGCGAATCACGAGCTTCGTACCCGTCGACAATACGGCTCGGAGCGGCTCGCGGTCGAGGGTCGGACTCGCGTTTTCAGGCAAAGTCGCTATATCGGGCGCGTCCTCAGACCGGTGTCCCCATGAGCCCTCTCGCGCAACGTCCCTTCCGCAAGATGAACGGCGCCGGCAACGAAATCGTCGTGCTGGATCTGCGCGGCACCGACCTCGAAGTCACGCCCGAAGAGGCGCGCGCCGTGGCGGCCGCGCCCGGCTCGCATTTCGACCAGCTCATGGTGCTGCACGATCCGCGCACCCCCGGCACCAACGCCTTCATGCGCATCTACAACACCGACGGCTCCCTGTCGGGCGCTTGCGGCAACGGCACGCGCTGCGTCGCCTGGTCCTTGCTCGACGGTACCGATTTCGACGCCGTGGTGCTCGAGACCGACGCGGGCATCCTGCCGTGCCGCCGCGAAAGCGAATTCGGCTTCACCGTGGACATGGGCGCACCGCGCCTGCGCTGGGACGAAATCCCGCTCTCCGAGGAATTCGCCGACACGCGCGGCATCGAACTCAATGTCGGCCCCGCCGACGCCCCCGTGCTGCACACGCCGGCGGTGGTCAACATGGGCAATCCGCACGCGATCTTCTTCGTCGAGAACGCCGCAGCGATCGACTTGGAACGCGTCGGTCCGTTTCTCGAGCATCACCCGCTGTTTCCCGAACGCGCCAACATCTCCGTCGCCGAGGTGACGGGACAGGATTCGATGATCCTGCGCGTGTGGGAGCGCGGCGCGGGCATCACGTTGGCCTGCGGCTCGGCGGCCTGCGCGGCGGCCGTCGCCGCCGCCCGGCGCAAGCTGACGGGCCGCAGCGTGCGCGTGTCCCTGCCCGGCGGCGACCTTCTGATCCAATGGCGCACGAGCGACGACCACGTGCTGATGACCGGACCGGTCGAACTCGAACATGACGGCACGTTCGCGGCGGAGATCTTCGAGAGCGCCGCCTGATGGGCGTGGACGTCGTCACCTTCGGCTGCCGTCTCAACATCGTCGAATCCGAAACCATGCGTCGCGAGGCGGCGGCTGCGGGGCACGAAGACCTCGTCATCGTCAACACCTGCGCCGTCACCGCCGAAGCCGCCCGACAGGCGCGGCAGGCGATCCGCCGGCTCAAGCGCGAACGTCCCGAAGCCCGCATCGTCGTGACGGGCTGCGCCGCGCAGATCGAGCCGGACGCCTTCGCGGCCATGAGCGAAGTCGACCGCGTTCTCGGCAACGCGGAGAAGACCGCGCGCGGCACATGGGCCGCCTTGGCCGACCCCGCACATGACACCGAACGCGTCCGCGTCGCCGACATCATGACGGTGAAGGAGACGGCCCCGCATCTGCTCGACGGGTTCGAGGGCCGCACGCGCGGCTTCGTGCAGGTGCAGAACGGCTGCGACCATCGCTGCACCTTCTGCATCATCCCCTACGGCCGAGGAAACTCGCGCTCGGTGCCGATGGGCGCGGTGGTGGACGTGGTCGCCGGGCTCGCGGCGTCGGGCCATGCCGAAGTCGTGCTGACGGGCGTCGACATCACGAGTTGGGGAGGCGACCTTCCCGGCACGCCGAAACTCGGTGCGCTCGTCAAGGCGATCCTGCGCCACGTGCCGGACCTGCCGCGCCTTCGCATCTCCTCCATCGATTCCGTCGAGGCCGACGACGATCTGCTCGACGCGCTCGCCTCCGAAAAGCGCCTGATGCCGCATCTGCATCTCTCCCTTCAGGCCGGCGACGATCTCGTCCTCAAGCGCATGAAGCGCCGCCATCTGCGCGCCGACGCGATCCGCTTCTGCGGGACGGTGCGGGCGCTGCGTCCGGACGTCGTGTTCGGGGCCGACATCATCGCGGGCTTCCCGACCGAGACCGAAGCTATGTTCGCCCGCTCGCTCGAACTGGTCGAGGAATGCGGCCTCACCCACCTCCACGTCTTCCCCTATTCGCCGCGCCCCGGCACCCCCGCCGCCCTGATGCCGCAGGTCCACGACGCGGCGATCAAGGACCGCGCCCGCCGCCTGAGGCTCGTCGGCGACGCCGCCTTCCGCCGCCACTTGGCGGCGCAGGTCGGGCGCACGCATGACGTGCTCGTCGAAAACTCCGGCTACGGCCGCACCGAAGGCTTCACCCCGGTCCGCTTCGCAAGCCCCCCGCCGCCCGGCTCCCTCGTCGCCGCCCGCATCGCCGGCGAGGACGGGCGGACGCTGATCGCGGAATAAATCAGCCGCTCCAGCCGCATTGTTCCAGCATCGCCCGCATATGCGGCGGCGGGGGCGCTTCAGCTTCGACCGGGGGCTTGTTCTTGTAGAGCGGAATGGAAACGGCTCGGGCGTGCAGATGCAGCCCCGGCCCGCCGATCCGCGGGGCCTTGCCGTACACCGTGTCGCCGAGGATCGGCGCACCGACAGCGGCGCAGTGGGCGCGAAGCTGATGCGTGCGTCCCGTCAAAGGCTCCAAGGCGAGCCAAACAAGCGGGCGGCCCTCGGCTTCCGCGCGGCCCAGCACGGTCCAGCGCGTCTGCGAGGGCAGGCCGTCGGGATCGACCTTCATCCACCATCCGCGCGTGACGTCGCGCTTGGCGAGCGGCAGGTCGATCAGCCCCGCATCTTCCGGCACCTCGCCTTCCACGACGGCCCAATAGGTCTTGGCGATCTTTCCGTCCTTGAAGAGATTGCCGAGTTCCTCGAGCGCCCGGCGGTGCCGCCCCAGCACGAGGCAGCCCGAGGTGTCGCGGTCGAGCCGATGCGCGAGGGACGGCGCACGGGGCAGGCCGAACTTCAACGCGTCGAAATGCTGTTCGAGCACCTCGGCATTCTCGCCATAGGCCGCTTTCGGCCCTTTATGCACGGCGATGCCGAAGGGTTTGTCGATCACGAGCATCATCGCGTCGCGATGCAGGATCCGGGCGAGGAGGTCGTCTGCGTTCATCGCGCTCGCATAGCCCTTCCGGCCGCCGCGGGAAACGGTTATCGAGACGACATGAGCACGGACACCGAGAAAAAGCGCGGATTGTTCTCCCGATTGTTCGTCCGCGAACCCGCGCCGGGCGAGGACGCCGCCGCGCTCGTCCCCGCCCCGGCGGCGGAGCCCGAAGCCGTACCGGTCGCGGAGGCCCCGCGTCGCTCCTGGTGGCAAAGGCTGCGCGAGGGGCTGTCGCGCTCGTCCTCTTCCATCGGGCAAGGGATCACGGATCTCTTCACCAAGCGAAAGCTCGACGAGGACACGCTTCAGGATCTCGAAGACGTGCTGATCCGCGCCGATCTCGGCCTGCCCGTCTCCGCGCGCATCGTCGAAGCGGTCGGCAAGGGCCGTTACGGCCGGGACATCGCGCCCGAGGAGGTCAAGGCCGTCCTCGCCGCCGAGGTCGAACGCGCACTCGCGCCCGTGACGGTCCCGCTGGTCGTTGATGCGGCGCGAAAGCCCTTCGTCATCCTCATGGTCGGCGTCAACGGCTCGGGCAAGACGACCACCATCGGCAAGCTCGCGGCCAAGTTCCGGGCCGAAGGGCGCTCGGTCATGCTCGCGGCGGGCGACACGTTCCGCGCCGCGGCGGTCGAGCAGCTTCGGGTTTGGGGCGAACGCACCGGCGCTCCGGTAGTCACCCGCGCGCAGGGCGCGGATGCGGCGGGGCTCGCCTTCGACGCCTTCACGCAAGCGAAAGCGGCCGGCACCGACGTGCTGATGATCGACACGGCCGGCCGCCTGCAAAATCGTACCGAGCTGATGGCGGAACTGGAAAAGGTCGTCCGCGTCATCCGCAAGATGGACGAAACCGCGCCGCATGCCGTGTTGTTGATTCTCGACGCGACCGTCGGCCAGAACGCGCTGTCTCAGGTCGAGATCTTCGGCAAGGTCGCGGGCGTCACCGGACTGGTGATGACCAAGCTCGACGGCACCGCGCGCGGCGGCATTCTCGTCGCCTTGGCCGACAAGTTCCGTCTGCCGATCCACTTCATCGGCGTCGGCGAAGGCGTCGAGGATCTGGAGCCGTTCGAGGCCGCCGATTTCGCCAAGGCGATCGCAGGGATCGACTGAGCGTCACACGCCTTCGGCGCGCATCAGCGATACGCGGGCGCGCGCCTCGGGGGCGACGGGCGTGAACAGGCCGGTCATGGGGTCGCGCAGCGCGAGCACCCCGGTCGTCACGTCGAAATAGGCGCCGTGCAGCTGCAGCTTCCCGCGCTCCGCAAGGATGCGCACGCAAGGAAACGTCATCAGGTTCTTGATGCTCTGCGCCACCGAAATCATCGCGAGCTTTTCGACATAGTCGCCGATGGGCTCCTCGCCGCGCGGACCCGCCGTGTCGAGCGCGGGGCCGACGAGGTTCATCCATTTGCCGATGAAGTCGCCGGGCGACAACGGCTCATCGTCCGAAACGCGCGCCCGGATGCCGCCGCAACGGCCGTGGCCGAGCACCACGATGTGCTTCACCCGCAGCGCCTGCACCGCGAATTCCAACGCCGCCGACGTACCGTGAAAGTCGCCGTCCGTCTCGTAGGGCGGCACGAGATTGGCCACGTTGCGCACGACGAACAATTCGCCCGGCCGCGCGTCGAAGATCACCTCCGGGGAGACGCGGCTGTCGCAGCAGCCGACGATCATGACCTCGGGCTTTTGTCCCGTGGCGGCCAATTCCTCGAAGCGCGACTGTTCGCGCGGGAAGCGGTCGCCCAGAAAGGCCTTGTAGCCCTCGCGCAGTCGATCGGGAAACATGGCTTCTCCTCGCGCGGGCCCGAGGGCGACGGATGATGCGGTCGGCCGAGTTCTACACCGTCGGGACGGGATATCAACGCGACCTCCGTCGAAGCCGTTCGATCAGGCGAGCACGCGCGGGTCCACATTCGCCCCGCACAGCAGCACCCCGACCCGCTCGTCCTTCTCCGGCCGATATGCGCCGCAGACGAGCGCCGCGAGCGAGGCGCAGCCGCCCGGTTCCGTCGCGAGCCGCACCCGGTCCCACAACAGCCGTTGCGCGGCCGCGATGGCGTCGTCGGGCACCAGCGCCACATGATCCATGCGGCCCTTCACGTTCTCGAACACCGTGTCGCCCGTGCGTTTGGCCCCCAGCGAGTCCGCCGCGATGGATTCCACCGACACGTCGACCGGCCGGCCCGCTTCCAGCGCCGCATGAAGGCAGCGCGAACCCTCGGGCTCCACGCCCACGACCTTCACCTTCCCCGCCCACCACGCCGTGATGCCTGCGACGAGGCCGCCGCCGCCGACGGCCACGAGGACGGTGTCGATGGGCGCGCCGTCCTCTTCCCATTCGAGCCCGATGGTACCCTGCCCGGCGATGGTCAGCGCCGAGTCGAAAGGATGCACCGCCAAGGCGCCCGTCTCCGCCACCAAGGCGTCGCAGGCGAGCTGCGCGTCCGCATAGCGCGCGCCGCCCACCACCACCTCGGCCCCGAGCGAGCGGATGCGCTCCACCTTCACCGGCGAGGAAATCTCCGGCACGAAGATGCGCGCCTTCAGCCCCAGCGCGCGGGCCGCATAGGCCACCGCCGCCCCGTGATTGCCGCCCGACGCCGCCGCCACGCCCGCCGCGGGCGCCTGCCGCGCGATGAGGTTGCTGAAGGCGCCGCGCACCTTGAACGAGCCCGAATGCTGAAACAGGTCCAGCTTCAGCGTCAGCAGTCCCGGCAGATCGAGATCCGCGCGCGCGAGCGGCATTACGGGCGTGCGGCGGATATGGGGGGCGATGCGGGCATGCGCGGCGCGCACGTCCTCGCGATCCAAGAGAAGCGTCATGGGACCTCCGAAGCTCGTTCCACGCTAGGCCTCCGGCGGCACCCGCTCAAGCTCCGATCAGGTCCAGATCGCGATCGAGAGGCCGTGAGCGTCCCGGTCGGGAACCGCGGGATGCGGCACGGCGAGGCCGTCGCGCAGCCGCTCGGCGGTCCACAGACAGGCGCAGGCGTCGAGCAGATCGTCGGAGGCCGCGCCCCTCGGCGGCGGCATCCTCAAGAAATCGGGATCGAAACCCGCCACCTCGGCCAGCAACGTCCGCCGCGCGTCGAGACCCGGCCCGTGCGGGCGGGACTTCACCTTTTTCGGCGTATCGAGCGGCTCGCCGTTCATGGCCGCGAACGCGCCTTCGGGATGGCATTCGAACACACGCATGCGCAATGCACCGTCGCCCGACCGCAGCAGAACGTCGATCTCGCGGATTTTCGGGAACAGGAAGAACGCCTGTTTGGACACCTTGCGCGGCGGGTCGGACGTCGCCGACGCCGCGTCGCAGGCCGCGCGATACTCCGCCGCGAACACCGCAGACCGCGACGGCACCGAAAATACCGCCGACTGCCGTCCGCCGAGCTTCGGCCGCAGGGCCGCTTCCGGTCCCCGCCCGGCCGGGCCGATGCGCTCGGGCAAGCCGACCGGCATGTCGACCGCGATCACGTCCACGTCCGGCACCGCCGCGAGTTCGGCGAAAAGCGCGGCGCGCACCACTTCGGCGCGTCCGTCGGAGCCGCGCAGCACAGCGATCCAGCCGCCGGGGCAGCCGTCGACGCCCATAACGCGACGGGCGGAGACCGACGGTTCAGACGCGTCGCGCATCGATCAGCGCGGCCGGGCCTTGCGGCGTTTCGTCGTGGCGCACCGTCAATGCGAATCCCCTTCTGCGCAGCACCGCCTCGATGTCTTCGAGCGGCATCCAATAAGCATAGGTCTCGGGACCGCCGAGGAAACCCGTCACCCACACGAAGCCGCGCATCCAAGGCAGGATATAGCGGTGCTTGTAAAGCCGCACCGGATGCCCGCCGTCGTCGACGATCTCCGGCGTCCGGTCGATCATCAATCGGGCATGAAGGCCGCGCGTCGGCACCGTCTCGTCATAGACCTGCGTCCAGAGGCCGAACCGGTCGGTCGCGCGCGCGATCCGGTCGAGAAGGCCGACGGGGTCGCTCATATGGTAGAGCACGCCCGACGCCAGCACGTAGTCGTAGGACGCTCCGGGATCGTCCAGAAACGCAGTGAAATCGCCGAGCAGGAAGTTCGAGCGCAGGCCGAGATGGTTCTTCAGCACCAGACTGCGCAGAAACGACCCGACATTGCCCTCGAGCGCCGTCACATCCGCCCCGTGCGATTCCAGCATCGCGGTATGCGCGCCTTCGAACGAGCCGAGTTCCAGCACCCGCGCGCCGTCCACTCCGCCCGCCTTGTCGATCAGCCATGCGAGCCGCTCGTCGTCCATCAGCGTGCGATGCCCGGCCGGCATTCCGGCGACCTGCGTCACCCATGATCCGCCGAATACGGAAAAGGCGTTCGCCGGAGCCGGACGCTCGCGCACATAGCGGGAAAACAGCGGCGGCGGCCCGAAATTCGGCAAGGAAATCATGTTCGTTCTCGAAATGCATAAGCGATGATCGACTTTGATCGTAATGGAGCATCCGTTGACGGGGCAATAAGATGGCGGTCGAGCAAGGAGAAATCGCATGATCATTCGTCCCCGCCGCAGCGTGCTCTACATGCCCGGCTCCAATGCCCGCGCGCTCGAAAAAGCCAAGACGCTGCCCGCCGACGCGGTGATCCTCGATCTTGAAGACGCGGTCGCGCCCGACGCGAAGGACACGGCCCGCCGGCAGGTCGCCGACGCGGTAAAGGCGGGCGGATTCGGCCCGCGGGAAGTCGTCGTCCGCATCAACGGTCTCGACACGGTATGGGGCGCCGCGGACATGGCCGCCGCCGCCCAAGCAGGCCCCGACGCGATCCTCGTTCCCAAGGTCAATTCGGGAGCCGACATCGCGCGCGCCGCGCAAGCCATGGCGCAGGCCGGGGCTCCGCCCTCGACCGCCCTTTGGGCCATGATGGAAACGCCGCTCGCGATGCTGCAGGCCCTCGACATCGCAGCCGCCGGGCCCGCGAACCGGCTCGCGGTCTTCGTCATGGGCACCAACGACCTCGCCAAGGAAACCCGCGCCCGCTTCGTGCCGGGCCGCGCACCGATGCTGTCCTGGCTGCAGACCTGCCTCGCCGCCGCACGCGCCTACGGCATCGAGATCGTCGACGGGGTCTACAACGACCTGTCCGATGCCGAAGGCTTCCTCGCCGAATGCGCGCAGGGCCGGGACTTGGGCTTCGACGGCAAGACCCTGATCCACCCCAATCAGATCGAAGTCGCCAACGCGACCTTTGCACCGACCGAGGATGAAGTCGCCCGCGCGCGCGCCGTCATCGCCGCCTTCGACTTGCCCGAAAACGCGGGAAAGGGCGCGCTCCAGCTCGACGGCCGGATGGTCGAACGCCTCCATGCGGAAATGGGCCGCCGCACGGTCGCCATCGCCGAGGCCGTCGCGGCCGGAAGCTGAAACCAAGACGCTGAAAAGAAGACCCTGAAAAGAAAAACGCCCCGCCTCGGTTTCGGCCGAGACGGGGCGTCGAACTTGGAAGCCGATGAGGCTTACGCGGCCTGCTTGCGGGGCACGAGCAGCCTGCGGTTGATCAGCGATTCCGCGATCTGGATCGCGTTCAGCGCCGCGCCCTTGCGCAGATTGTCCGACACGCACCAGAAGGCGATGCCGTTCTCCACCGTTGCGTCTTCGCGGATACGCGAGATGTAGGTGGCGTCCTCGCCGGCCGCCTCGTGCGGGGTGATGTAGCCGCCGGGTTCATGCTTGTCGATCACGAGGCACCCCGGGGCGGCGCGCAGGATGTTGCGCGCTTCCTCCGCGGAGATCGGGTCCTTGAACTCGACGTTCACCGATTCCGAATGCGAGATGAACACCGGCACGCGCACGCAGGTCGCGGTCAGCTTGATCTTGGGGTCGAGAATCTTCTTCGTCTCGACCGTCATCTTCCACTCTTCCTTCGTAAAGCCGTCTTCCATGAAGACGTCGATCTGGGGAATGAGATTGAAGGCGATGCGCTTGGGAAACTTCTTCACTTCCACGTCGCGCAGCGAGTAGAGGCCCTTGGTCTGGCGATCCAGCTCGTCCATGCCGTCCTTGCCCGCGCCGGACACCGACTGATAGGTCGACACCACCACGCGGGTGATCGTCGCCTTGTCGTGCAGCGGCTTGAGGGCGACCACGAGCTGCGCGGTCGAGCAGTTCGGGTTGGCGATGATGTTGAGCCGGTTCTTGTCGGCCATGTAGCCGGCCAGCACATGGGCGTTCACTTCCGGCACCACCAGCGGCACGCGCGGATCGTAGCGCCAGCAAGACGAGTTGTCGATCACGAGGCAGCCCAACGCGCCGATGCGCGGCGACCAATCCTTCGAGATCTCCGATCCCGCGGACATCAGGCAGATGTCCGTGTCGGAGAAGTCGTGATGGTCCAGCGCCTTCACCTTCAGGATCCTGTCGCCGAAGGACACCTCGGTACCCGCGCTTCGCGTCGAGGCGAGCGCGACCACATCGTCGGCGGGAAAGGCCCGCTCGGCGAGAATGTCGAGCATGGCGCGGCCTACATTGCCCGTAGCGCCGACGACGGCGACCTTGAAACCCATGGCGATGATCCTGTCTGAACGTATCGGTTGAGGCTCCCCCGGATCGTGAACCGCACCGCGTGCGGGTCGCTTCATCCCCCGCCGGGGGAGATCCGGAGCGAGAAAAGCGTCAGCGCGTCGTGTCGCCCTTGGCGACCGACGTGAGGATCATCGTTTTTTTCGTCACGACCATCTTCGTCACTGCAGTCTCTCCTCGGCCGCTCGGCCGGTCTCGTTCTCAAACACGGGCGAGGGCCGAAAGTCAATCGAACGGTGGTCGAACAAGGGCTTTGAGTGCGGCGGCCGATTCACCGCTCGCTAACCCTTACGACACGTTTCCGAACGGACTTAAGCGCCGGTAACCTTTGCGACACCGCATCCGGCCGATGGTGCGCCCCGGTTCAAACGGGCGAAGCGACACTTCATATGGCCGGCATCGGCGACCTCACCTCTTTCCTGCGCCGCGGACGCGGCCTCGCGGCGGCGCTCGGCCTCGTCGGGCTCGCCGGCGGCGTCACGCTCGGTGCGGTCCAGTTCGCGTGGTCGCGCTATGTCCCGGCCACGGCCGCCGTCCCGCGCGCCGAAGCGGTCGCGGTCGCAGCGGAATCCGGCCCCGTCGCCCCCGCCTGGAGCGTCGTCGCGCATGCGGAGCCGCTGTTCGGCATGGGTCCGGGGCTCTACCCGGTCCCCGTCCGACACGAGGTCCGCCGCTTGGTCGACGGCGTCACGCGCATGGACGTCTTCTCCTTCGGCAATGCGCACGGCGGCCCCTTCGCGCGGCTCGTCCTCGAACGCATGACGGACGCCTCCCCGCCTGAAGGCGGTCTCTACGTCACGGTCGTGCGCAACGCCGCCGCCGAGGGCTTCGCCGTCGAACGCGTGTCGTTGCCGACCCTCGCGGAATCGCGGTTCGGGCCGATGGAGACGGCCGAGGTCACCCTCACGACGGAGCGCGGCCCCGTCGAATGCACCGTATTCCGCGGCGTCGCCGCCGACGGGCCCCTGCGCTACTCCGGCTGGAGCTGCGCCGTTCCGAAGACGGCCGAAGCCGCGCGCTGTCTGGTCGACGCCGCCACCTTCTCGACCGACATCCATGAGCCCGCGATGGCGCGCGTCTTCGAGGCCGGCGAAGACCGCATCGCCGAGGGCTGCCGTCCTCAGGCCAAGCCCGTGCCCATGGCGAAATCGTCGCCGGCAGCGCCCGAATACACGTCCTCGACCAAACCCAAGTCCAAAAACCGCAGCTGACGCGCGAACGGTCGGGCTCCGACGAAAAAGGGCGGCCCTGCGGCCGCCCTTTCGCATGCGGAGGCGCAAACTTCAGCGCGCGAGCGTCTGCACTTCCTTGAGGATCGCGTCGCCCATTTCCGAGGTGCTGACCGCGTTGCGGCCCGGCTCGGCGATGTCCTTCGTGCGCAGGCCTTCGGCCAGCACGTTGGCGACGGCCTTCTCGACCAGATCGGCCGCTTCGAGCAGGCCGAACGAGTAGCGCAGCGCCATGCCGAGCGAGCCGATCATCGCGATGGGGTTTGCGAGGCTCTTGCCCGCGATGTCCGGGGCCGAGCCGTGCACGGGCTCGTACAAGGCCTTGCGCTTGCCGGTGACCGGATCTTCCTCGCCCAGCGAGGCCGACGGCAGCATGCCGAGCGAGCCGGTCAGCATCGCCGCCACGTCCGACAGCATGTCGCCGAACAGATTGTCGGTGACGATCACGTCGAACTGCTTGGGCCAGCGCACCAGCTGCATGCCGAGCGCGTCGGCGAGCTGATGTTCGAGCTTCACGTCCTGGAATTCGCGCTTGTGCAGGTCGGTGATGACCTGATTCCACAGCACGCCGGACTTCATCACGTTGCGCTTCTCGGACGAGGTCACCTTGTTGCCGCGCTTGCGCGCCAGTTCGAAGGCGACGCGGCCGATGCGTTCGATCTCGTGCGTCGTGTAGACCTGCGTGTCGACGGCGCGCTTCTCGCCGTTCTCCAGCGTCACGATTTCCTTCGGCTCGCCGAAATAAACGCCGCCGGTCAGTTCGCGCAGGATCAGGATGTCGAGCCCGTCGATGATCTCGCGCTTGAGCGACGAGGCGTCCGCCAAGGCCGGGTAGCAGATCGCGGGGCGCAGATTGGCGAACAGGCCGAGATCCTTGCGCAGGCGCAGCAGGCCGGCTTCGGGGCGCACGTCGTAGGGCACGGCGTCCCATTTCGGTCCGCCGACCGCGCCGAACAGTACCGCGTCGGCCTGCGAGGCGCGCTTCATCGCGTCTTCGGAAATCGCCTTGCCGTGCGCGTCGAAGGCGGAGCCGCCGACGAGGTCGGTCTCGGTCTCGAACTTCGCCATGCCGGTCTTCGACATCCAGGAGACCAGCTTCTGGACCTCCGCGACGACTTCCGGACCGATGCCGTCGCCGGGCAGCATGAGAATGTTGTAGGACGCCATCGGTGTTTCCCCCTTCGCGAGCCTCGTTTTTTCGCGCGTGTTGTGAAGCCGGGCCGCAGCTTTGGCAAGAGGGACCGGGCAAGGCACCCGACGGTGCCGCCGGAATGCAGACCCTGGGCCGACCGCTTCCGGCCGGATTCACCTTCCGTCAAGCTTGACGGAAATCAACCCCGATCCCGTGCAATCGATGAAATGATCTTCACAGTTTTTTTGAACAATTCACGTAGAAACATGCGTGAGAGCACGGATGTACTGTTCTCGCTTTTGAAGACGACGCTTTTAAACACCTGTTCATTTTCGAAGTTTTTTCAAAACGCCGCGGCCGCAAGGCCGCGGCGTCTTTCATTGCGGCAAGGCTCGAAAGACTAACGGCTCGCCCGCAGCGCTTCGAGCACGACGCGTCCCGGCCGCCCGTCGGCCGTCCGGCCGATCTTGCCCTGCACGTCGGCGATCGCCCTTCGGGTCTTTTCCCCGACGGCGCCGTCCGGCACGCCCACATCGTAGCCGCGCGCGGTCAGCAACCGCTGCAATTCCCGCCGTTCGGCGCGCGACAGGCCCGGATCGTCCGTCGGCCAAGGGGTCCCGAAAGGCGGCCCGCCGCGCAGCCGGTCGGCCAGATGCACGATGGCGAGCGCATAGGAGGTCGCGGCGTTGTAGGCGAAGGCGGCATCGAAGTTCCGCGTCACCAGAAAGGCCGGGCCGTCATTGCCCGCAGGGCGGATCAGACCCGCCGCGCCCTCCGCCGGCAGGGCCTTCCCGTCGACGCGGCGCAAGCCCGCTTTCGTCCAATGCGCGAACGGCCGCTTGACGCGACGCCCCTCGTCGCCGGTGTCGAGATCGGCGGGCAGCGTCACCTCGAAGCCCCACGGCGCGGCTTCGTCCCAGCCCTTCTTCACCAGAAAATTGGCGGTCGAGCCCAAGGCATCGAAGATCGAGTCGACGATGTCGGGATGGCCGTCCCCGTCCATGTCCACGGCCAGCGCGAGGAAGGTGGTGGGCATGAATTGCGTATGCCCGAACGCGCCCGCCCATGACCCCGTCAGATGATCGGGCGCGACGTCTCCACGGTCGAGGATGGTCAGCGCCGCCATCAATTCAGGGCGAAAGGCCTGCTGTCGCCGTCCCGCGCAGGACAAGGTGGCGAGCGATTGCACCAGCGGCCGCGTGCCGCGCATCCGCCCGTAATCCGTTTCCACGCCCCACACGGCCACGACGACATGCCGGTCCACGGCGAACCGTCGCTCGACGGCGGCGAGTTCGCGCGCGTGCTTGGCCAGCATCGCCCGCCCGTCCGCGATACGCTCGTCGTCGACCAGCGTCGCGATGTAATCCCACAGGGGCGTCACGAATTCGGGCTGCGCGTCCTGCAGTTCGAGGATCTTGGGGTCGGGCTGCAGGCCCTTGAAGGCCTTCTCGAAAGTCGCCGCCGCGATGCCGCGTTTGAGCGCGTCGCGTTTCAGCACGGCGGTGCAGGCGGCGAAGTCCTGCGCGGCGGCTGCGGAAACGAAAACGGCCGCCCCGAGGGCGGCCGCGATGGCGATCAGGCCGAATCGGGTCCTCATCGGGCGAGGATAACCCCATTCGGTCGAAACGGCGGAAGAACCGTCAGAGCCAGGGACGCGACTGCGCCGCCGCCGTCTCGTAGCCGTCGATCGAGGCGGCCTTTTCCATGGTCAGGCCGATATCGTCGAGGCCGTTCAGCATGCAGTGCTTGCGGAAGGCGTCGAGCTCGAACTTCACCGTGCCGCCGTCCGGTCCGCGGATTTCCTGCGCTTCGAGATCGACCGTCACCGTGGCGTTGGAGCCGCGATCGGCATCGTCGAGCAGCTTGTCGAGATCGTCCTGCGACACGACGATCGGCAGAATGCCGTTCTTGAAGCAGTTATTGTAGAAAATGTCGGCGAAACTCGTCGAAATCACGCAGCGGATGCCGAAATCCAACAGCGCCCACGGCGCATGCTCGCGCGAGGAACCGCAGCCGAAATTGTCGCCCGCCACCAAGATTTGCGCGTTGCGATAGGCCGGCTTGTTGAGCACGAAATCCGGGTTTTCCTTGCCGGCCTCGTCGTAGCGCATCTCGGCAAACAGGCCGGTGCCGAGGCCCGTGCGCTTGATCGTCTTCAGATACTGCTTCGGAATGATCATGTCGGTGTCGACGTTCATGATCCGAAGCGGCGCGGCGACGCCGGTGAGGGTGGTGAATTTCTGCATGGTCGCTTCCTCGGCCCCGCGCGCTGCGCGATCACGGGTCTTTAGCAGAGGCCGCGCGGGGTGTGTAGAGGGATCACTCCTCGCCCGCAGCCTCCTCGATGGCCTCCATGTCGTCGTCGCTCAGCCCGAAATGATGGCCGATCTCGTGGACGAGCACATGCGTGACGAGGTGGCCGAGCGTTTCGTCGTGCTCGGCCCAATAATCCAGCATCGGGCGGCGATAGAGCCAGACCATGTTCGGAAACTGCCCCGTCTGCAGCATCTCGCCGCCCTGCGCGAGCCCGACTCCGCGAAACAGCCCGAGCAGGTCGAACGGCGTCTCGCATTCCATGTCCTCCATGGTCTCGTCGTCGGGAAAATCCTCCACGCGGATGACGAGCCCGTCGCACAGCGCGCGGAATTCCTCCGGCAGCCTTGCATAGGCGTGCTCGGCCATACGTTCGAAATCGGCGAGCGAGGGCGCGGCGGTGCCGCTCCAATCGACGGTGCGTTCAGAAGTCATGCTTGGGCCTCGGCGGGTGTATCCATCCGTACGTAAGCCGTTCGGGTTCCGCCGAAAAGTCGCATCAGCGCCCCAGCCAGCCCGTCAACCAAGCGATCAGCCAGAACGCTGCGAAAAGTGCCAGAACGCGGCCGATCCGACGACCCCACACTTCGATGCGGTCCTCGGGGGGCGCGTCCTTGCCCGCGAAATGATCCGCGGCCCGTCCGAGGGCCGAGGACGCGAACGTGCCGCTCTCGCGTTCGACGCGGGCCATGATCTCGCCGCTCTCATGGTCGACATCGTGCTTACGTTGCGTCATGTTCAAGCTCCGCCGCTCGTGGTCCGGCGTGAACCCGGGGTGAACGGATCGTTCCGGTCGCGTTCATGCCCGGGCGGACACGATGCGTGCAGGATCATAGCGCAGCGGCGCGGGAGCAAGAGATCATGTTTCGGAGTGTGCGTACCCTCATCGCCTTCGGCCTCGTCGCGCTCGGCCTCGCGGCCGTTTCACCCGTCTCCGCCTCGGCCGCGCCCCGCGTGCTCGATCTTCGGACCGTCGAAACCGTCCAATGGGACGGCGGCCGGGGACCCCATGACGGGTGGGGCCGCCGCGACCGTTGGGACGGCGGCGAGCGTTGGGACCGGGGCCGGCATTACGGGTGGGAGCGCGGCCGGCGGCGCGGATGGGATCATCGCGCGCAACGCCGCTGCATCACGGAATACCGCAACGTCTTCGATCCGTTCCGCGGCTGGATCAGCCAACCCGTCCGCCGCTGCTGGTAAAACGAAAAAAGCCCCGCGCGAGCGGGGCTTTTCCCATCAGATCGTCAGGCCGGCGAAAGGCTCGAAATCACTTCCAAGTCCGCACGTCTACGAACCGGCCGGCGATGGCCGCGGCGGCCGCCATGATCGGCGAAACGAGATGCGTGCGGCCCTTGAAGCCCTGACGCCCTTCGAAATTGCGGTTCGAGGTGGAGGCGCACCGCTCGCCCGGTGCAAGCTTGTCGGCGTTCATCGCGAGGCACATCGAGCAGCCCGGCTCGCGCCAGTCGAAACCGGCCGCCTTGAAGATCGCGTCGAGGCCCTCGGCCTCGGCCTGCAGCTTCACGAGGCCCGAGCCCGGCACGATCATGGCGTTGACGTTGGCATGCACGGTCTTGCCGGCGACGAGCTGCGCCACCGCGCGCAAGTCCTCGATGCGGCCGTTGGTGCAGGAGCCGATGAAGACGCGGTCGAGCGCGATGTCGGTGATCTTCTCGCCGCCCTTCAGGCCCATATAGTCGAGCGCACGCACCACGGCGGCCCGCTTCTGCTCGGACGCAACGTCCTCGGGACGCGGCACGCTGCCGGACACCGAGACGACGTCTTCAGGGCTGGTGCCCCAGGTCACGATGGGCGGCAGATTGGCGGCGTCGAGCTTCACCTCGCGGTCGAAATGCGCGCCGTCTTCGGTGTGCAGCGTCTTCCAATATTCGACGGCCATGTCCCAAGCCATGCCCTTGGGAGCCTTCGGCCGGTCCTTGAGATAGGCGAAGGTCTTCTCGTCGGGCGCGACGATGCCGGCGCGCGCGCCGCCTTCGATGGACATGTTGCAGACCGTCATGCGGCCTTCCATGGAGAGCGCGCGGATGGCTTCGCCCGCATATTCCATGACGTGTCCGGTGCCGCCCGCCGTGCCGATCTCGCCGATGATGGCGAGGATGATGTCCTTCGCGGTCACGCCTTCGGGCAACTGCCCGTCGACGGTGATCCGCATGTTCTTGGCCTTGTTCTGGATCAGCGTCTGCGTGGCGAGCACATGCTCGACCTCGCTGGTGCCGATGCCGTGCGCCAGCGCGCCGAACGCGCCGTGCGTCGAGGTATGGCTGTCGCCGCACACGATGGTCGTGCCCGGCAGGGTGAAGCCCTGTTCCGGCCCGATGATGTGGACGATGCCCTGACGGCTGTCGAGTTCGTCGTAATATTCCACGCCGAAGTCGCGCGCGTTCTGCGCCAGCGTCTCGACCTGAATGCGCGATTCCTCGTCGGCGATGCCCTTGGAGCGGTCCGACGTCGGCACGTTGTGGTCCACCACCGCCAGCGTCTTTTCCGGGGCGCGCAGCTTGCGGCCCGCCACGCGCAGACCCTCGAAGGCCTGCGGGCTGGTCACCTCATGCACGAGATGCCGGTCGATATAGAGCAGGCAGGTGCCGTCCGGCTGCGTCGCGACGACGTGGTCGTCCCAGATCTTGTCGTAAAGCGTGCGCGGGGCCATCGGCATGTCTCTCTTGCGGCGAGAAAAATCGGTGCGCCGTATTTAACCCCGACGCACCCGAAGGAAAAGGGCCTGATGCGGCCCGCGAGGATCACGGCCCCGCAAACGAAAAGCGCGGCCCGAAGGCCGCGCCAATTCGTGTCCGAAGGAAAGTCCGATCAGGCCTTGGCGGGCTTCGGGGCGTCCTTGCGCTCGGCGATGCGGGCCGACTTGCCGCGACGGTCGCGCAGATAATAGAGCTTGGCGCGACGCACCTTGCCGCGACGCACGACCTTGATGCTCTCGATCAGGGGCGAGTAGACCGGGAACACGCGTTCCACGCCTTCGCCGTACGAGATTTTGCGGACGGTGAAGCTCTCGTTGATGCCGCCGCCGTTGCGGGCGATGCACACGCCTTCATAAGCCTGCACGCGGGTACGGTCGCCTTCGACCACCTTCACGTTGACCTGCAGCGTATCGCCGGGCTGGAAATCGGGGATGGGACGGAGGGAAGCGAGGCGGTCGGCCTGTTCCTTCTCGATCTGTTCGATGACGTTCATGACAGTCTCCATGGCCTGTTCGACGTGATGACGAAGGCTCGAAAGCCCAAGGCTCGCGTCGGCGTTCGGCGCCGCTGTTTTAAGTTGATGCGGGCTCATACACGAGCAAGGCCGGGATGTCGATAGCGGGCCGGGTTCAGCGACACGCTTGCGCGAAAGGCGATGCGGTTACATGCTTCGCAAATCGTGTTTTCAAGGGTTCCATTCGTACTGGACGATTGCTCAAAAAGAGGTTTTCGGATGAAAGATTTCACTGATCGGGTCGAGCGCCATATAATCCACGTCAACAGCACGGGAATTCATTGCAATACTGAAGAGACGACGAAGCAGGCACTGATACTACCACTCCTCGACATTCTCGGATTTAGTCCCTTCGATCCGACAAAGGTCAAAGCGGAATACGCTGCTGACTTCATTGGTGTAAAATCCGGCGAACGGGTCGATTACGCACTATTTTGCGAGAATGTTCCTGTAATGTTCGTTGAAGCTAAAGGCTTCTCCGAGAAACTTACAAATCATTGTCCGCAGCTGTCGCGCTACTTCAATGCGATACCGGAAATCACCGTCGCCGCGATTACGAACGGGCGCGAATGGCGGTTTTTTACGGATCTCGTGAATAAGAACGTGATGGACGTGGAGCCGTTCTTGATCGTCAAATTGGACGGGTCGGACCAAGACGTCTCCGAACGGCTACGGCGTTTTCACCATGACAGCTTCAAGCCGGACGCGATCCGAGCTCTCGCCGAAGAGAGCGTCTATTTGTCCGCATTCAAATCAGGAATGATCGAAACGTTTAGAGAATGCGACGTTGACTTCATAAAGCTGGTCGCATCTCGGGCGAATATCCGTCGGAATTTTACAGCAAAATTTGTTGAGGCGGTGCAGCCTATCATGAAGCAAGCATTAGCCTCGGCGATGAGCGAGATGCTCGTTACATCACTCAACGCTCCGAAAATTGCTGAACCGACAGAGGGATCCGTTTCCGATAACGCACTTTCGGAAGTTGACCCGTCCAATCCAAAAATCGTGACCACCGAACAAGAGCGGCAGATATTGAATATCTGCAGAGATTTGCTGCGAAGCGATGAGCTGCACGGGAAAGACACCGAGACGTATTTTTCAGTGTTGTATCAAGGAAAAACAAACAGGTGGCTTTTACGATATCGCTCTGATCGGAAAAAAAGCTCAGTGACTTTCTGCTTGCCGCTTTCTACCCTTCATAAGGCTGAAATAAAAAGGTCCATGCTGACGGAGGGACCGTCGGATTCAGTCATCCTTGAACGTCCGGAAGATTTGCTACGCCTGACCGGTATCGTCGTCGATGCGCTCGCTTTCTGCAAAGACGACGCCAATTTTCGTCGGCAGCACGCGTCGGAAGGAGCCTAGCGGTCGATTAAATCCGGCCGCCTCTCGCGGGTCAGCTTTTCCGCCTCCGCCCGGCGCCATCGGGCGATCTTGGCGTGGTCGCCCGACATCAGAACTTCGGGGGTCGACGCACCCTCCCACTCGCGGGGTCGCGTGTAATGCGGATATTCGAGCAGGCCCTGCTCGAAGCTTTCCTCTTCGCCCGATGCCTGCTTGCCCATCACGCCCGGCAGAAGCCGCACGCAAGCGTCGAGCACCACCATCGCGGCGACCTCGCCGCCCGACAGCACGTAGTCGCCGATGGAAACTTCCTCGAGCCCGCGCCCCGCGATCACCCGTTCGTCGACGCCCTCGAAGCGGCCGCAGACGATGACGACGCCGGGGCCGGCGGCCAGCGCGCGGACGCGCGCCTGCGTCAGCGGACGACCGCGCGGCGACATCAACAGGCGCGGGCGCGGATCGTCGGAGGGAGAGACCGCGTCCACCGCGGCGGCGAGCACGTCGGCGCGCAACACCATCCCGGCACCCCCGCCCGCAGGGGTGTCGTCCACCGCGCGGTGCCGGCCGATGCCGTGGTTGCGGATGTCGTAGGCCTGCAGCGTCCAGTCTCCCCGGCCGAGGGCCGATCCCGCCAGGGAAATGCCGAGCGGGCCGGGAAACATCTCGGGAAAGAGCGTCAGGACGCTCGCGGCGAAGCTCACCGGCCGCGCTCCGGCCGGTCCGGGTCATCCTCGTCGTCGCCGGAACCTGCATCGAATACGCCGCCCGGCGGCGCGACGACGATGCGGCGACCCTTCACGTCCACCACCGGCACGAAGGCCTTGGTAAAGGGCAGCAAGGCCGTCGGGCCGCCCTCGGACCGGCGGATTTCGAGCAGGTCGCCCGCGCCGAAATCGACCACGGCGGCGACGTCGCCGAGAAGCTCGCCCTCCGCATTCGTCACCGGCAGGCCGACGAGATCGGAGTGGTAGAACTCGTCGTCTTCGGGAGGCGGAAGCTTGTCGCGCGAGACGTGCAGCCGCAAATTGGTGAGCTTGGCGGCGGCGTCGCGGTCGGCCACGCCTTCCACGCGCACGACGACCATGTCGTCCTTCAACGGACGCACCACCTTGACCTTGAAGGTGCGGCCGTCCTCGGCGGAGACGGGTCCGTAATCGGCGACCGCTTCGGGATCGGCCGTGTAGGATTTCAGGCGCAGTTCGCCCCGCACGCCGTGCGGAGCGCCGAATACGCCGACGAGAAGACGATCATCTGACATGACGTCTTCATGTCCCCGCAGGGCGGCGCTGTCCAGTGGGCTCTCAGCCCCCGTGCGCGCGGCGCAGAGCGCCGTCGAGATCGGCATAGAGATCGTCGACGTCTTCGATGCCCGCCGAAAGTCGCAGCAGGTCGGGCGGGCACGGCGTGCCGGGCCCTTCGATGGAGGCTCGATGCTCGATCAGGCTTTCGACGCCTCCGAGCGACGTGGCGCGCTTCCACAATTCGATGCCCGCCGCCGTCGCGACCGCGGTCGTCTCGCCGCCGCGCGTGCGGATCGACAGCATATGGCCGAAGCCGCCCTTCATCTGCCGCGCCGCGAGCGCGTGCTGCGGATGGCTTTCGAGACCCGGATAGAGCACCGCGACGACATGCGGATGATTGGCGAAGCGGTTGGCGAGGTCGAGCGCGGAGGCGGAGGCCGCGCGCACGCGCAGATCCAAGGTGCGCATGCCGCGCATCAGCAGATAGGCCTCGAACGGCCCGAGAATCGCGCCGAACATCTTGCGGTTCAGCGCGACCCGCTGCTGGAACGCGTCCTGCTCGCGGAAGCAGAGCGCGCCCGCGACGACGTCGGAATGGCCGTTCAGCGCCTTCGTCGCGGCATGCATCACGACGTCCGCACCCAAGGTCAGCGGACGCGTGAACACCGGCGTCGCGGCGGTGGAATCGACCGCGAGCTTCGCGCCGGCGGCATGGGCGATCTCGGCGGCGGCCGCGAGATCGGTGACGGTCCAGAGCGGGTTCGACGGGGTTTCCACCCAGACGAGCTTGGTGACGCCCGGCCGCACGGCGGCGCGCAGCGCCTCGAGGTCGCTCGTGTCCGCCAGCTCGATCTCGAGACCCCAATGCTTGGCGTCCGTCAGCAGCCAATGCCGCAGCGCCCAATACATCACGGTCGGCGCGACGACGTGGTCGCCGGGCTTCAGCGCCATGAACACCGCCGTGGCGGCGGCCATTCCCGACGAGAACAGCATGGCGGAGGAGGCCTCCTCCCACATCGCGAGCACCGATTCGGCCTCGCGGATGGTCTCGTTGTCGGGACGCCCGTAGACGAAGCCGGAGGAATACTGGTTGTCGGGATCGCGGATGAAGGTCGTCGCGATGTGGATCGGCGGCACCACGCCCTTCGTGGTCGGATCGATTTTGCCCATGGCCTGCGCGGTGAGCGTGCGCTTGGACCAGCGATGCGGGGGGCGTGAAGCGGTCATGGGACGATCCGATCTCGGAGTGGGCCGAGTTCTCGGAATAGTCGAGCGGAAAGGCTTGCGCAAATCGCCCGAAGCGGGCCGGACATGCGCTTGCAAAAGGAATGGAAACCCCTTATCCAAGCGCCACTCTGGACGGCCCGCCCTTCACGGCGCGCGGGGCTGTAGCTCAGATGGGAGAGCGCTGCAATCGCACTGCAGAGGTCAGGGGTTCGAATCCCCTCAGCTCCACCAGAGTGCTTCTATCCTTGCCGAACGCGCCTCGGGCGCCTCGCGACCCCGCCCCGGCGGGACTAGGTTTTCCTGTCGAACACCCCGAACAAGACGAAACCGGCGATCTTCGACCGCCGGTTCTTTGCTGCGTTGCGTCGGTGCGGTTCAGAACCCGACGGAGTATTTCACCATCGTGCTCACGGCCGGATCGGCCGCATAGGCCTGCCCGCGCACCGCTACTTGCGCGGAAATCGACTGTGCGGCCGCCACCCGATAGGCGAAGCCCGCCGACGCCGACGCACGCAGGCGATTGCGGTGCGAATCCGAGGACACGGAGAACGTTTCCAAATCCGTGATCGCGCTCGTGCCCGAATAAGCGTCCATCTTCGTCTTCACGTCGTATTCCGCGCCGAGATCGACGAAGCCGCTGATCCGACCGCCGATCTCCGCGAAAAGGCGGACGCCGCCGAGCGCGGTCGTCAGCTTCTGCCCGTAATCGGCATAGGTCAGCGGACGGGTTACGGCGTCCGAGCCGGTTTCCGCATAACCCTTCCGGTCGATGTCCGTGTAGCGCAGGCCAACATAAGGAAGCGCCACCATCGACGGCGCGATGCGGACGCCGTAACCGGCTTCGGCGGAGACGGCATAGGCATTCACGCCCGCTTTGCCGGAACCCGCCTCGGTGTCCGCGAGAGACGCGTCGCGCGTCGCCGTGATCCGGCCATGGCCGCGCGCCGCCGCGATCCGGGCGCGGAAGCCGGTGCGGTCCTTGTTCTGCTCGTAGACGGCGAAGCCGCCGAGCGTCGGTTCCGCATCGCCCTGCCGGATCCCGGTCGCGCCGTCGCGCAGCGGGGCGTGATCCACGAAGGCGCCGAGGCGGATGTTCTGCGTGACCCTGTATGCTGCGACGAGAGCTCCCGCCCCTTCGCCGCCGGCGTCCGAGAGCGCCGTGTAGCGGCCGACGAAGGACAGGCTGACGTCGTTTCGGCCGAACTCGTCGGAATCATGGCCGAGCGCGGCGGTGAGACCGGCTTCGCGGGCGTTCAGTTGACTGCGGACGGCCGCGGCGGACGAGGCCAAGGCGAGGCGCGTATTGGCGGCGTCCGGGCCCTTCTTCACGATGATATAGGTGTCGTTGCCGAACAGCAGGTACAGCTCGTAATCGCCCGTCGCGTCGGTCGTGACCGTGCCGCTGGAAGTCGCGACATAACCCAAGACGCCGTCCGCATACATGAACGTGCTCGGCGTCCAGATGGCATTGAGGGTATAGGAGCCGCCGCCCGTCGCTCTCCAGTAGACGGCGTAAGTCT
Source organism: Hyphomicrobiales bacterium (assembly GCA_027489535.1). GTDB lineage: Bacteria > Pseudomonadota > Alphaproteobacteria > Rhizobiales > Beijerinckiaceae > JAIXZO01. The sequence goes on along the minus strand of JAIXZO010000001.1, from coordinate 105,783 downwards.
TCGACGCGTCCAAACTCACGTTCGGTTGAAACGTCAGGGCCGACGTCGTCGCGGGATTGAAGGTTTGCGTGTAGACGGCAGGCAGGAACGTATTCGTCGCAGTATCGAAGACCCTGATCTGCACTTCACCCGTCCCGGTGCCGCCGACCGTCGTGAAGCGGAGGGTCGAGAGCTTCGAATAGCCGGAGGGCGCGACGAAGGTTTGGAACAGGTCGTAGGACGACATGACCTGCATCGTCCCCTGATTATTGGAATCCGTCTCCCCGGTCGTATCGATCGTCTGAGCTTGGGCATGCCCCAAAAACGCAAGACCCAAAACGGTGGCCAAATATACATTTGTTTTCATTATCACGCAGCACGCCTCATATCAGGTCTACGTGTCTCAAAACGAGATTCTGATGTCGCGTTTATTGACTGCGTGACCCGCCTGAACCAATTCGAAATCTTGTCTAGATTTTGAAATCAGGCATCACAACCGATCAACGGTCGGCGAAACCTGTCATGGGCGGAAAGGGCGAGGATCGCGACGAAGGACCTACGCGGGGTTGCTGCGCAGCCCGACATCTCGGACGGGAACGGGGGCGAATTACTACATGACAGGAATGTAGAAATAAGACGGAATGCCCGTCGTCTCCGTCTGTGCAACCAACGCATCCGATAAAACACACGCCGCGCGTGTGTTGATCATGGTCGAATGAACATTGATTCAATGTGAATTATCGAAAAATAACGCAGTTTGTTTCCGTTGATAAACATTTCGTCTATACGACCTTTACTATTACGTAAAACTCCGTATTTCGTCGCACAGCGACAGGTCGGCATCGAACGATCGACCTTGCGCGGTTCGACCAACCAATCAGGGGAACGTTCATGACAGTGGCGATCGACGCTGCACCCGAGCGAGCGAGGCCGATGACGCGCGAAGAGAAGCGCGTGATCCTGGCATCGTCGGCGGGCACCATCTTCGAGTGGTACGACTTCTATCTCTACGGTTCGCTCGCGGCGATCATCGGCGCGCAGTTCTTCTCGTCCTTCCCGGAAGCCACGCGCAACGTGTTCGCGCTGCTCGCCTTCGCGGCGGGCTTCCTCGTGCGCCCCTTCGGCGCGCTGTTCTTCGGACGCTTGGGCGACCTCGTCGGCCGCAAATACACCTTCCTCATGACCATCCTGATCATGGGCGCATCGACCTTCATCGTGGGTCTGCTGCCGACCTATGAGCAGATCGGCTGGATCGCCCCCGTGACCCTGATCCTGCTGCGCATGCTGCAGGGCCTCGCGCTCGGCGGCGAATACGGCGGCGCGGTGGTCTATGTGGCGGAGCACGCTCCCGCGGGCCGTCGCGGCTTCTTCACCAGCTGGATTCAGACGACGGCGACGCTGGGCCTGCTGCTCTCGCTGATGGTGATCCTCTCGGTCCGCAGCTATGTGGGCGAGGCGGACTTCGCCAAGTGGGGCTGGCGCATTCCCTTCCTGCTTTCGATCTTCCTGCTCGGCATCTCGGTCTGGATCCGCATGCAGATGGAAGAGAGCCCGGCCTTCACCAAGATGAAGGAAGAGGGCACGCAGTCGAAGGCTCCGCTCGCGGAAGCGTTCGGCCAGTGGAAGAACGCCCGCTTCGCGCTGATCGCGCTGTTCGGCCTCGTCGCCGGTCAGGCCGTGGTCTGGTACACGGGTCAGTTCTACGCGCTGTTCTTCCTGCAGAGCATCCTGCGCGTCGACATGTTCACCGCGAACGTGCTGATCGCCTGGTCGCTCATCATCGGCACGGCGGGCTTCGTGATCTTCGGGTCTCTGTCGGACCGCATAGGCCGCAAGCCGATCATCCTCGCGGGCTGCCTGCTCGCGGCGATCACCTATTTCCCGATCTTCAAGCTGATGTCCGAGACCGCCAATCCGATGCTGCACAAGGCGCAGCAGACGACCAAGGTCACGGTCATGGCGGACATGGAAACCTGCTCGTTCCAGTTCAACCCGACGGGCACGTCCAAGTTCACCAGCTCCTGCGACGTGACCAAGGCGTTGCTCGCGCGCAGCTCCGTGAACTATTCGGTGCAGGAAGCGCCGAAGGGTTCCGTGGCCAAGGTGAAGGTCGGCGACAAGGAAATCACGGGCTACGAACTGGCCAAGCTGACGGGCGACGAGGCGAAGACCGCCCCGGCCGCCTTCACCAAGGCCGTCAACGACGCGCTCGGCGCGGCGGGCTACCCGGTGGCGGGCGTGAAGAACGAGTCCATCGTGAAGATGACGGGCTTCTTCGACATCTTCCGCGGCCAGACCTTCACGCTGGTGCTCATCCTCACCTATCTCGTGATCCTGGTGACGATGGTCTACGGCCCGATCGCGGCGGCGCTCGTCGAATTGTTCCCGACGCGCATCCGCTACACCGGCATGTCGCTGCCCTACCACATCGGCAACGGGTGGTTCGGCGGACTGATGCCGGCGACGGCCTTCGCGATGATCGCCCAGACCGGCGACATCTATTACGGCCTCTGGTACCCGATCGTCATCGCGCTCGGCACCTTCGTGATCGGCCTGCTGGTCGTGCCCGAAAACAAGGACAAGGACATCTTCACGGACGTGAAGGCCTGACCTTTTCCCGCTGAACGACGAAAGGGGCGCCGAGAGATCGGCGCCCCTTTTTCGTTTCGACACGTCCGGCAGGGAAAATCGCAGCTGTTGGAGAGGCGGCGACGATCACGCTATATGCTCGGCTTCGGGCGCGGCGACGGACGTCGCGACGCGAATTGCGCGAGGACGATATGACGACGCTGAAGATCACCGCCGGCCCCTACACCTTCATGGGCAAGCTCGAAGAAGAGAACGCGCCGAAGACCTGCAAGGCGTTTCTGGAGCGCCTGCCGTTCGAGAGCCAGGCCGTGCACGTGCGCTGGAGCGGCGAAGGCGTGTGGATGCCGCTGGGCGATTACGACTTCGGCGTCGATTACGAAAACCACACCAGCTACCCGGCACCCGGCCAGTTCATCCTTTATCCGGGCGGCATCAGCGAAACCGAAATCCTGCTCGCCTATGGCGGCGTGCATTTCGCCAGCAAAATGGGCCAGCTCGCCGGCAACCACTTCCTGACGATCACGGAAGGCATGGAAAACGTCGCGGCGCTCGGCAAGGCGTGCCTGTGGAAGGGCGCGCAGGCGATCCGCTTCGAGCGGGTCTGACCGGCGTCCGCCGGGGCCGCCCTTGCCGATACGGCGGGCGCGGCCCCGGTGCCTCATCGAGGCGACATATCGAAACGACGCGTCGAGAGGGCCATGCGCGCGACCGCCTTTCTGCTTTGCTGGGCTTTGGGTTCCGCCTCGGCGTCCGCTGCCGCGGCGGCGGAGATGCAGCCGATCGGGCGCTTCGCCGTCGACCGCACGGAGACGACCGTCGGCGACTTCCGCACCTTCGCGACGCAGACGGGCATGGTGACCAAAGCCGAACGCGAGGGCGGCGGCTCGGTCTTCGAGGCCGGATGGACGAAAAAGCCCGGCTGGACTTGGCGGACGCCCTTCGGCGTTCCCGCGGCGGATGACGAACCGGCAGTCCACATCACGTTCGAGGAGGCCCGAGCCTTCTGCCGTTGGGCCGGAAAACGTCTCCCGACCGATGCCGAATGGACCGAGGCGGGATACACCGAGAGACGGACCTCCCCGCCACCGCCCTTCACGACCGGAAAGACCTACCCCTATCCGACCGGCGACCGGCCGGCGGGCGCGAATTGTCTGCGTGACTGCGGAGCGCCGCCGGCGCTCGACCGCAGCGATCGCCTCGCGCGCGGGATCGGGCATGCAAGGGTCGGCGCGACGCCGCCCGGGGTCAACGGGCTGTTCGACATGGGCGCGGACGCTTGGGAGTGGGTCGACGAGGCCGTCGGCGGCGAGCGCGTCACGCGCGGCGGTTCCTGGTGGTACGGGGCCGCCCAAATGCATCGCGAACATCGCCAGACCAAGCCGGCGGACACGGCCGTGGTCTATATCGGATTTCGGTGTGCGCGAGACCTTTGAGGCGACCGCCGGCCGGCATTCCGGGCTCGACGGAAATCCGGCAAGGTCCTTCCCTTTGCCCAACAATGAGCCATAATGCTCCATATTGGTGCTGAAATTTTCGGCATCCAAGCGTCGGCGTTGCTCAAACTACGTGAAATTGCGTGGCACGCTCTTTGCGGTTCAGTTTTTTCGCAAAGGGATCTTCCCCCTGCTCCAACTTCGCCCATCGTGGCCCTCATTTCGGAGTCCGGCTCTTATGCAGTTCAAGACATTGTTTGCGGCCGGCGCCGCATTGATGGTGACGACGGCGATCTCGACCGCGGCGCTCGCTCAGGAAAAGGTTCTGCGGATCGGCATGACCGCCGCCGACATTCCGCGCACGCACGGCCAGCCCGACCAAGGCTTCGAGGGCAACCGCTTCACCGGCATCCCGATGTATGACGGCCTCACCAATTGGGACCTGTCCTCCGCCGACAAGGCGAGCGTGGTGGTGCCGGGCCTCGCGACCGAATGGGCCGTCAACGAAGCCGACAAGACCAAGTGGACGTTCAAGCTGCGCCCCGGCGTGAAGTTCCAGGACGGTTCGCCCTTCAATGCCGATGCCGTGGTGTGGAACGTCGAAAAGGTGCTGAAAAAGGAAGCGGCCCATTTCGCCGCCGATCAGGTCGGCGTGACGGTGTCGCGCATGCCGACGCTGCGCGAGGCGAAGAAGATCGACGACCTGACGGTGGAATTGATCACCAGTGAGCCGGACTCGTTCCTGCCGATCAACCTGACCAATCTGTTCATGGCGTCGCCGACGCATTGGGCCGCCAAGCTCGCCGCCGTGCCCGCGACCGTGACCGACCCGGCCGAGCGCGCCAAGCAGGCGTGGCTGGCCTTCGCCGGCGACCCCTCGGGCACCGGTCCGTTCAAGGGCGTGAAGCTGACGCCGCGCGAACGCTTCGAAATGACGGCGAACAAGGCCTATTGGGACCCCAAGCGCGTGCCGAAGGTGGACCGCGTGGTGCTTCTCCCGCTGCCCGACGCCAACGCCCGCACCGCCGCACTGCTCTCGGGGCAGGTCGACTGGATCGAAGCGCCCGCGCCCGACGCGCTGCCGCAGATCAAGGCTCGCAATTTCGTGATGTATGCCAACCCGCAGCCGCATGTGTGGCCCTGGCAGCTCTCCTTCGCGGAAGGCTCGCCCTGGCTCGACAAGCGCGTGCGTCAGGCCGCCAATCTCTGCATCAACCGCGAGGAGCTGAAGACGCTGCTCAACGGCTTGATGGGCGTGCCGAAGGGAACCGTGTCGCCGGACCACCCTTGGTGGGGCAACCCGAGCTTCGACATCAAGTATGACCCCGCAGCCGCCAAGAAGATGATGACGGAAGCGGGCTTCTCGGCCGCCAAGCCGGTGAAGGTGAAGGTGCAGACCTCCGCCTCCGGCTCCGGCCAGATGCAGCCGATCCCCATGAACGAGTTCGTGCAGCAGTCGCTGAAGGAGTGCTTCTTCGACGTCGAACTCGACGTCATCGAGTGGAACACGCTGTTCACCAACTGGCGCAAGGGCGCGAAGGACGAGAGCGCCCGCGGCGCCCACGCCATCAACGTGACCTACGCCACCATGGACCCCTTCTTCGCCATGGTGCGCTTCACCTCGACCAAGGCGTTCCCGCCGACCTCCAACAATTGGGGCTATTTCGGCAATGCCGAGTTCGACGGCCTGATCGCCACGGCGCGCACGACCTTCGACCCGGCGGCCCGCGACAAGGCGCTTGCCGCCCTGCACAAGCGGATCGTCGAGGAAGCGCCGTTCGTGTGGGTGGCCCATGACGTGGGTCCGCGCGCGATGTCGGCCAAGGTGAAGGGCGTCGTGCAGCCGAAGAGCTGGTTCATCGACATCGCACCGATGTCGGTCGACTGACGCATGTTTCTCTACGCCCTCAAGCGGTTGATCTATGTGTTGCCGGTGGCGATCGGCGTCAGCATGGTTTGTTTCATGCTGGTGCACATCGCCCCCGGCGACCCGTTGATTTCCGTGCTCCCGCCCGACGCGTCGACGGAACTGCGCGAGCAGATGCGTCGGGCCTACGGATTCGATCGGCCCTTGCCGGTGCAGTATCTGCTCTGGTTGATGAACGTGTTCCAAGGCAATTTGGGCACGTCCATCGCCACGGGCCGCGCCGTGAGCGAGGAGCTGTCCAAGGCGGTCGGCAATACGCTGATGCTGTCGGTGATGGCGACCTTGATCGGCTTCGTGCTCGGCTGCCTGTTCGGCTTCGTGGCCGGCTATTTCCGCGACACCTGGATCGACAAGCTCGCCTCGTTCATCTCGGTGATCGGCGTCTCCGTGCCGCATTACTGGCTCGGCATGGTGCTCGTGATCGTGTTTTCCGTGCAGCTCGGCTGGTTGCCGGCCACGGGAGCGGGACCGGGCGGCTCCGGGGCGTGGGTGTGGGATTGGGAACACGTGAAGTTCCTGATTCTCCCCGCCGTGACGATGAGCGTGATCCCCATGGGCATCGTCTCGCGCACCGTGCGCGCGCTCGTCGCCGACATTCTCAGTCAGGAATTCGTGCAGGGTCTTCGCGCCAAGGGGCTGCTCGATACGGGCGTGCTGCGCCACATCGTCAAGAACGCCGCGCCGACCGCCTTGGCGGTGATGGGATTGCAGCTCGGCTATCTGCTGGGCGGTTCGATCCTGATCGAGACGGTGTTCTCGTGGCCGGGCACGGGCTTTCTGCTCGGACAGGCGATCTTTCAACGGGACATTCCGCTGCTGCAGGGGGTGATCCTCGTGCTCGCGATGTTCTTCGTGTTCCTCAATCTCGCGGTGGACGTGATGCAGAGCGCGCTCGATCCGCGCGTCCAGAGGTCGTGATCCGATGACGGCCATGGACCTGATCCGCGCACCCGCGCCCCTCGCGCCGGTCGAACGCTCGCCGGGCTATTGGGCGCTCGTGCTCAAGCGCCTGTCGCGCGACAAGGTCGCGATGCTGGCGCTGCTGGTGATCGTGCTGCTCGTGCTCGCCGCGATCTTCGCGCCCTACATCGCGCCGGCCGATCCCTACAAGTCGAGCATGCTGCGGCGGCTTCGGCCCATCGGCACGCCGGGCTATCCGCTCGGCGCCGACGAATTGGGCCGCGACATGCTCACGCGGCTGATCTACGGCGCGCGGCTGTCGCTGCTGATGGGCATCACGCCCGTGTTCATCGCCTTCGCCATCGGCTCCACCATCGGCGTGGCGGCGGGCTATATCGGCGGCGCGTTCAACACGGTGGTGATGCGCACCATCGACGTGTTCTACGCCTTTCCCTCTGTGCTGCTGGCCATCGCGCTTTCGGGCGCGTTGGGAGCGGGCATCTTCAGCGGGCTGCTGTCGCTGACCATCGTCTTCATTCCGCCCATCGCGCGCATCGCCGAAAGCGTGACGACGCAGGTGCGCAAGATCGACTATGTCGAGGCGGCGCGGGCCTCGGGCGCGCCGGGCTTCACCATCGTGCGCGTGCATGTGCTGGGCAACGTGCTCGGGCCGATCTTCGTCTATGCGACCAGCCTGATCTCGGTGTCGATGATCCTCGCCTCGGGGCTCTCGTTTCTCGGCCTCGGCGTGAAGCCGCCGGAGCCGGAATGGGGCCTGATGCTGAACACGCTGCGCAACGCGATCTATGTCGCGCCGTGGGTGGCGGCGCTGCCGGGCGCGATGATCTTCATGACCTCGATCGCCTTCAACCTGCTCTCGGACGGACTGCGTTCCGCGATGGACATCAAGGCATGAGCGCGCTCGTGGACATCGCTCCGGCACCGCGCACGGCCGTCGAGCGGCCGCTGCTGGAAGTGCGGCAGATCGTGAAGCATTTCCCACTGAAGGGCGGATTGTTCGGCCGCACGACCGGGACGGTGCGTGCGGTGGACGGCGTCGATTTCGACGTGATGAAGGGCGAGACGCTCGGCATCGTGGGGGAGTCGGGCTGCGGCAAATCCACGACGGCGCGTTTGCTCGTCGACCTGATCACGCCCGACGCGGGAGAGATCGCGTTCGACGGACGGCGGCTCGGGCCGGACCTGACGCTGACGGAACTGCGCCGCAACGTGCAGATGGTGTTCCAGGACTCCTATGCCTCGCTGAACCCGCGGCTGACGCTGGAGGATTCCATCGCCTTCGCGCCGACGGTGCACGGCATGAAGGACCTCGACGCGCGACGGCTGGCGCAGGAGCTGCTGGCCAAGGTGGGGCTGGAGCCGAAGCGGTTCGCGGGGCGCTATCCGCACGAGATTTCCGGCGGGCAGCGCCAGCGCGTCAACATCGCCCGCGCGCTCGCGCTGAGCCCGAAGCTGGTGATCTTGGACGAGGCGGTCTCGGCGCTCGACAAGTCCGTCGAGGCGCAGGTGCTGAATCTGCTGATGGACCTGAAGGCCGAGCTCGACCTGACCTACGTCTTCATCTCGCACGACCTCAACGTCGTGCGCTTCATGTCGGACCGGGTGATGGTGATGTATCTCGGCGAGGTCGCGGAGATCGGTCCCGTAGAGGCGATCTACGCCCAGCCCGCGCATCCATATACGCGCGCACTCCTGGGTTCGATGCCGTCGATGGACCCGGAGAAGCGCACCGAAGAGGTGGTGCTGACGGGCGATCCGCCGAACCCGATCAATCCGCCGTCCGGCTGCCGCTTCCATACCCGCTGCGCCTTCGCCGAGGAGGTCTGCTCCGTGAAGAAGCCGTCCCTGCATGTGCGCGCGACGCGCGGGCATCTCGCCTCGTGCCATGTCGGCACGCCCGGGAGCGGGCACTCGCTTTCGGAGCTGCCGGCATGAGCGTGCAAGAGACCGCCGTTCAGGCGACCGCCCTGCGGGAGCTCGACAGCCGTGAAGCGCCGCTCGTGCGCGTCCGCGATCTGACCGTGCGCTTCAAGGGCGCGCGGGACGTCTTCGCGGTGAACGGCGTCGGCTTCGACCTGCCGCCCGGCCGCGTGCTGGGCATTTTGGGGGAGTCCGGCTCCGGCAAGAGCGTGACGCTGAAGACGCTGCTGCGCCTGCTGCCGGAAAACCGCACCGACATCGGCGGCACCGTGGAGGTGCAGGGCCGCGACGTGCTGGCGCTGGAGGGCCGCGAACTGGCCGACCATCGCGGCGGCGTGGTCTCGATGATCTTTCAGGATCCGATGCTGGCGCTCGATCCGGTCTACACCATCGGCGAGCAGATCGCCGAAGCGGTGATGCGCCACGAGGGCTTGGACGCCTCGGCCGCGATGAAGCGGGCACTCGAAATGCTGGAACGCGTGCGCATCCCCTCGCCCGAACGCCGCCTCAAGGCCTATCCGCACGAGATTTCGGGCGGGATGCGCCAGCGCGCCATGATCGCGCTCGCGCTCGCATGCCGTCCCGAATTGCTGCTCGCGGACGAGCCCACCACCGCGCTCGACGCGACGGTGCAGATGCAGATCCTGCTGCTGCTGCGCGACCTCCAGAAGGAGTTCGGCATGGGGGTGATCTTCGTCACCCACGACATCGGCGTGGCCGTAGAGGTCTGCGACGAGATCGCCGTGATGTATGCGGGCGAATTCGTCGAAACCGGGACCGTGCGCGACGTCATCCGCGATCCGAAGCACCCCTATACCAAGGGCCTCTTGGCCGCGAACCTGCACGGCGCGCAGAAGGGCACGCGGCTCGACGCCATTCCCGGCGCGCCGCCGCCGCTCGATACGGCCCCGACCTCCTGCTCCTTCGCGCCGCGCTGCGCGCATGTGCAGGACCGCTGCCGCGCCGCCAAGCCGCCGGCCGCCGTGCTCGGGCCGGGCCGCATGGTGCGGTGCGTGCTGGCCGAAGGCGCAGCCGCCGGCTGAACGGCGACGTTGCCGTTTCGAGCGGCGAGGCTCATTCTGCGCCCCGATTCGGGGGCTCATGATGTCGCGTATCCTCACCGTCTTCGTTGCCGTATCGCTTGCCGTCCTGGCGACGGCGGGCGCCTCTCCCGCCCTCGCGGCGAGCTTCGACTGCGCCAAGGCCGCGCGGCCCCACGAAAAGCTGATCTGCGGGACGCCCGCGCTCTCGAGCGCCGACGAGGCCCTCGCGGCCGCCTACAAGGGCGCCGCGGAGCGGTTGAGTGAAGAGGCGCGCGGGCATCTGCGCGTGGGGCAACGCGAATGGATCCCCTATCTCCCCGCCTTCTGCTCCGACGACGGCAAGGGCCGCGTGTTCAAGAACGCCAAGGAGGCCGCGGCATGCCTGTTGCGCGGCTATGAAGAACGCATCGCCCTGCTGAACCGCCTTCCGCAGACGATCGGGCCGTTCGCCGTCGTTCCGGTGCAGCGCTTCCGCATGGTGAATGCGGACAAGTCGGCGGGAGGATTTCGCCCGGTCGCGGTGCATGTGATCGAACGCCCCTTCATCGCGTCGCCCGAAAATCCGACGACGGACTTCCTCAACGGCGAGGCGGCCGGAGCCGTCGCGGCCGCACCGACCGAGGACAAGGCGAGCGACACGCGGCTCGACGTGTCGCTTTCGCTGCCGCGCCCCGGCATCGCGACGCTGACGATCTCGGGCGAGACCTACGGGCACGGTGCGGCGCATCCGATATCCGGCGCGTCGTTCCGGCATCTCCGCCTCGACGAGCGCCGTGCCCTGACCTTCGACGACGTCTTCGCGTCGCGTCCCGCGGCGGGCCGCCTCAAGGCGCTCGTCGCGGCGGAACTCCGCAAGGAACTCGGCGACGGCCTGTTCGGCGACTTCGAGGACCATCTCGAAAAGGACGTGGCGGAACCCGAGCGCTGGACCTTCGAGGCCGACGGTCTTTCGCTGCTGTTCAACGTCTACGAGGTGGCGGCCTATGTGCACGGGCCGCAATCCGTGACGATCCCTTGGACCGCGATCGCTGCGGATCTCACGCCTTACGCCCGTACCGTCCTGATCAAGCCCTGAGCCGACGCTCCGCCGTCGAGGCGGGCGCCGCTTTACGCCCGCCGTCGCGGGTGCGATGGAAGCGCTCGGGAGTGGCCGTTGCGCATCGTCTTTTTGACCGACATCCATGCCAATCGCGAAGCCTTCGAGGCTTGCCTCGCGGATGCGCGACGGCGCGGATACGACCGGATGGTGCTGCTCGGCGACTTCGTGGGCTACGGGGCCGATCCGTCCTGGGTCGTCGACGTCTGCGCGCGGTTGGTCGATGACGGGGCGACGGCGTTGCTCGGCAATCACGACGCCGCGGTGTTCGGCTCCGACGAGGACATGAATTCGCGGGCGCAGGCCGCGATCCGCTGGACGCGCGGGAAGCTCGACGCGGCGCAGACCGCCTGGCTGAAGGCGCTGCCCCTGAGCGTGCGCGAGGACGATCGGCTTTACGTGCACGCCAACGGTTGGTCGCCGGAAAGCTGGGGCTATGTGACGGGCCCGGACGAGGCCGAGCGCAGCATGCGCAAGACCGATGCGCGCGCGACCTTTTGCGGGCACACCCATGTGCCGGTGATCTACCATATGAGTCCGGCCCGGCCCGCCGCACCCTTCGTGCCGGTGCCCGACAGGCCGGTGCCGTTCTTGACCTCGCGCTGCTGGCTCGCCGTGATCGGATCCGTCGGCCAGCCGCGCGACGGCATGGCGGCCGCCTGCTGGGCGGTCTACGACACCGATACGCGCGAGATCGTCTATCGCCGCGTGCCCTACGACGTCGACGCCGCCGCGACCAAGATCCGCGACGCGGGACTGCCGACGTCCTTGGCCGAACGGCTTTATCGGGGAAGGTGACGATGCATCAGGACAAGTTCACGCCCGGACAGATCATCGACGGCTTCCGGCTGGAGGAAGAAGTCCATCGCGGCGGCATGGCGCGGTTGTGGCGGGTGACCAAGCCCGGCGAGAAGCGGCCGATGCTGATGAAGATCCCGTTTCTCGGCGAGGGCGACGATCCGTCCGCCATCATCGGATTTGAAGTCGAGCACATGATCCTGCCGCGCCTGTCGGGGCCGCACGTGCCGCAATGCATCGCGGCGGGCGACTTCGCGGTGCTGCCCTATCTCGTGATGGAGCGCATCCCCGGCAAATCGCTTGAGGTCCGCGTGCGCGATGCGCCGCTGGCCCCCGAACAGGTGGCGTGGATGGGGGGGAAGATCGCCGGCGCGCTCGGCGACGTCCATCGTCGGCACGTCATCCATTTCGACATCAAGCCCGCCAACATCATGTTCCGCGAGGACGGGCCGGCGGTGCTGCTGGATTACGGCCTCGCGCGGCACGACGAGTTGCCCGATCTGCTGGCGGAGGAATCCGACATGCCGATCGGCACCGCGGCCTATATCGCGCCGGAACAGGTGCTGGGCATCCGCACCGATCCGCGCAGCGACATCTTCGCGCTCGGCTGCGTGCTTTATGAAATGACTACCGGGCGTCTGCCCTTCGGCAATCCGCAGAGCCGCACCGGCATGCGCCGCCGCCTGTTCCAAGACCCCGCGCCGCCGCGTGCGGTCGTCCCGCATTGTCCCTTGTGGCTGCAGGAGGTGATCCTGCGCTGTCTCGAAGTGGACCCGGACGACCGGTTCCAGACGGCCGGACAGCTGGCCCATGCGCTGCAGAACCCCGATCAGGTGGTGCTGACCGACCGTGCGCAACGCGTCCGCGGCCCCGGTTTCGTCGACAACGTGAAGAGCTGGTGGCGCGGCAACGACCGCAAGAGCGGGCCGGTCGCCCGCGTGGCCGACCGCTTGGACCGTGCCCCCATCGTGATGGCGGCGCTCGACCTCTCCGCCGACGACCATGAAGCGATCCACGACGCGGTGAGACGGCAGGTGCGAAGCTTGCTCAAGGGCGACCCGGCAGCGCGGTTCGTCTGCGCGACCGTGCTGAAGACGTCGCTGGTGCGCATCGACGAGAGGCTCGACCCGAGCGGCCAGAACATCTACCTCAAGCGTCTGGTGGCGTTGAAGGAATGGGCGAGACCGCTCGACCTCGGTGCGGAATCGCTGAGCCTGCACGTGCTGGAAGGCGTGGACCCGGCAGAGGTCCTGCTCGATTACGTGCGCCACAATCAGGTCGACCATCTGGTACTGGGTGCGCGGGGGCATTCGGCGATGCGGCGGTATCTGGGCAGCGTGTCTTCTCAGGTGGCGGCGCAGGCGCCGTGCACGGTGACCGTGGTGCGGGCGCGCGGGACGGCCGAATCCCGCGACGCTGAAGCCTCCGCGGACGCAGAGGCCTGACGCCTGCACGGCCGCGTTGCGCAAGGTTTGAATATATCAGGCCATACCGGACGGTCGGGCAAGCAACGCCGTGCCCGTTCCACGACAGCGACCTGAATAAAGGCCAAGCCCGCGCTTGCGGTAAATTTTGATGACATTTCAGGTTGCATTGCAGCACCGCGTTCATCACTGCTGAGGTGAAGGAACGATATCGATGACCGATTTTTCGACTTGGCTGATCGCATTGCGACGATGGACGACGGACGCGGAGCGGTTCACCGATTCCGCGATCGTCTACGACGTGCTGCTGCACGCCTATGACCTGCAGATGTCGCGGCGTAACCAGTCGATGAAGGACTTGTACCGGAGCGTCCCCCACAGCGAGAGCCGGGTGCGCTCGATCATACGATTGCTGGAATCCGAGGGGCTGATCGAGATCCGCACCGGCGCCGACGGACGGCGGCGCTCGTTCGTCTGCACGCCGCGTCTGAACGGCCTGATGGTCGAGTATCGGGAGCGGTTAAAGGCCTGTCCCTAATCCAAATCGTTTCGTATCGGAGGATAGGCCACGGCATTTCCCCCGAGCGTCTCGACGGACCACGATTCGGAACCGTCTGCCGACGCGTCGCCCGGAGCAAGATGGCACGGGCCGATCGGCACCTTCCCGGAGCCCCCGGGCACGTCGAGCACGTAAACGGGCCGACACAGGCCCGAGGCGTCGCGCTGCAGCGACCGCATCAGAGCTTGGCCTTCCGCGATGCCGAGGCGCATATGGCCGGTGCCGGGGGCGAGATCCGGATGGTGCAGGTAATATGGCTTGATCCGGTTCTCGACGAAGCCGCGCATGAGGGCGGCCAAGGTGGACGGATCGTCGTTGACGCCCCGCAGCAAGACCGACTGCCCCAACAGCGCGATGCCGGCATCGGCAAGGCGGGCGCAGGCGGCACGCGCTTCGGCCGTGAATTCGCGCGGGTGATTGGCGTGCACCGCGACCCATGTCGCCACGCCTTCGGCGCGCAACGCCGCCGCAAGGTCCGGGGTGACGAGATCGGGGGCGACGACGGGCACGCGCGTATGCCACCGCACGACCTTGACGTGATCGATCGCGGCGAGACGGCGGGTGACCTCCGCCACGCGGCGCGGCGACAGCACGAAGGGGTCGCCTCCGGTGACGACGACTTCCCAGATCGCAGGGCGCTCGGCGACGTAAGCGAGGATGCGGTCGACGTCCTCGACGGTCAGCGCGTCCGCCTTGCCGGGCCCGACCATCTCGCGGCGAAAACAGAAGCGGCAATAGACCGGGCAGGTGTGGACGAGTTTCAGCAGCACCCGGTCCGGATAGCGATGCACGAGGCCGGGCAGCGGGCTGTGACCGTGATCGTCGATGGGGTCTTCGCGCTCGTCGGGATGCTCGACCAGCTCCGCAGCATTCGGCACGAATTGCCGCGCGATGGGATCGGCGGGGTCGGACGGATCGATGAGGGCCGCCATGGCCGGGGTGATCGCCACCGCATAGCGGGCCGCGACCCGCTCGAGCGCGGGCAGCGCCTCATGCGGAACGAGATCGGCGGCAAGCAGGTCCGCCGGGGTGCGGAGCGTTCGGGCGGAGGCGGTCATCGTTCGCGACGGGTCTCGTGCGGAGCGGGAAACGGCGTCCATAGCACGTCTTCGATGCGCGGCGCGCCGGTCGCGAGCATCACGAGGCGGTCGAAGCCCAAGGCGATGCCCGAAGCCTGCGGCATGAGCGCCAGCGCGGCCATAAACTCCTCGTCGATGGGGTAGCGCTCGCCGTAGATCGCCTGCATCGCGTCCATGTCGACGACGAAGCGGCGGCGCTGCTCGACGGCGTCGGTCAGCTCGCCGAAGCCGTTGGCGAGCTCGACGCCGCAGGCATAAAGCTCGAACCGCTCCGCGACGCGGGGATCGGACGGCTTGGGGCGGGCGAGCGCGGCTTCATGGACCGGATATTCGCAGAGCACTGTCGGCCGCCCGATGCCGAGCTCGGGTTCGATGCGCTCCACAAGCACCCGGCTGAACACGTCGGACCATGTGTCGTCGTCGGCGACGCGGATGCCCGCGCCGCGCGCGGCCGCCGCCAAGGCGTCGAGATCGGGAATCCCGCCGGGCGTGGCGGCGAGAAGATCGATGCCGGCGAACCGCACGAACGCCTCCTGCACCGTGAGGCGTTCGGGATCGGCGAAGGGATCGGCGGTGCGGTTGCGGTATCGCAGCTGCGTCGCGCCCGCGGCATCGGCGGCTTCCGCCAGCAGGGCCGCGCAATCTGCCATCAACGTCTCGTAGGGTTCCTCGACGCGGTACCATTCGAGCATGGTGAATTCGGGGGCATGCAGCGCACCGCGCTCGCGGTCCCGGAACACGCGGGCGAAATCGAAGATGCGGCGCTCGCCTGCGGTCAGCAGCTTCTTGCAGGCGAATTCGGGCGACGTGTGGAGGTAATACCGGGTCGAAACGCCGTCGGGCGCGCGGACGTCCGTGCCCAAGCCGTGCAGATGCGTCTCGTTGCCCGGCGAGACCTGAAGCTGCCCCGACTCGACCTCCACGAAGTCGCGCGCTTCGAACCAACGGCGCAGCGCCGACTTGACGCGGTTGCGCGCCAGCAGCAGAGGGCGGCGGTCGGCGTGGCGGTCCGGTTGCCACCAGGCGGTCGCGAACGGCATCAGACACTAGCCTCCGGGCGCATTTTGTGTGACAAGCCCGCGCGTCCCCCGCGACCAACGCCGGGGACGATCGCGGTCGTTCCGCTTCGCCAGACAAGGACGTCGTTCGTGAAGGTCATCGCCAGTTCGCTTCGCAAGGGCAACATCGTAGACAAGGACGGTCATCTCTACGTGATCCTGACCTGCGAGAACATCCACCCCGGCAAGGGAACGCCCGTCACGCAGCTCGACATGCGCCGCATCAGCGACGGCGTGAAGGTGTCGGAGCGCTACCGGACGACCGAGCAGGTGGAACGCGCCTTCGTCGAGGACCGCGACTACAATTACCTCTACGAGGACGCCGACGGCTTCAACTTCATGAACAACGAGACCTATGAACAGGTTTCGGTGTCGAAGGACATCGTGGGCGACCGCGCACCCTTCCTGCAGGAAGGCATGAAATGCGTGCTGTCGCTGCATGAAGGCAACCCGGTGGCCATCGAGCTGCCCGCGCGCATGACGCTGGAAATCACGCAGACCGAGCCGACGATGAAGGGCCAGACGGCATCTTCGTCCTACAAGCCCGCGATCCTCTCGAACGGCGTGCGCACCATGGTGCCGCCGCATATCGCGGCCGGCACGCGCATCGTCATCCTGACGGAAGACGCCTCCTACGTGGAACGCGCCAAGGATTGAGCCGAGGCCCGATCCCGCGCGGCGGGCGCGCGCCCTTGTCGGCTGCGGGCCCGGGCCGTTAAGCTCCGGCCACGGCCGCACATTCAGGAGCATCCCGTATGCGTTCTCTGCTGATCACGCTGGTCAAGGCGCTGGAAATCTATTCCTGGCTCGTGATCCTGTCGGCGGTGTTGAGCTGGCTCGTGGCCTTCAACGTCGTCAACATGCGCAACGACTTCGTGCGCTCCATCGCCAACGGGCTCTATGCCGTGACCGAGCCCGTGCTGGCGCGGATCCGGCGCTTCCTGCCGCATATGGGCGGGGTCGATCTTTCGCCGATCGTGCTGATCCTGCTGATCCAGCTTCTGATCGGCTGGATCTACGATTACGGCATTCCGAACGCGTTCTGACGCGATGAACGACGCCGCCCCGCCTTGGCGCGTCACCGCGACGGGGCTCGAGGTGCAGGTGAGGCTGACGCCCAAGGGCGGGCGCGACGCGGTGGAGAGCATCGAGCATCTCGCCGACGGCCGCGCAATCGTGAAGGCGCGCGTGCGGGCCGCACCCGAAAACGGCGAGGCGAACGTCGCGCTCGAAGCCGCGTTGGCGAAGATCTGCGGCATCTCGAAATCGCGCGCGGTCGTGACGGCGGGCGCGACGAGCCGGATCAAGACGGTCTCCCTCACGGGCGACCCGGACGCATTGGCGGCGGCGCTGCGGGCCGCGCTGAAGACGGAGTGAGCCCATGACCGCCCGCATCATCGACGGAACCGCCGCGGCGGAAGCGCTCCGAAACCGGGTGGCCGAAGCCGCGGCCGCACTGTCGGCCCGCTACGGCGCGGCGCCGGGGCTGGCCGTAGTGCTGGTGGGCGAGAACCCCGCGAGCCAGGTTTACGTGCGCTCCAAGATCAAGCACACCGCCGCCGCCGGGCTGCGCTCCGTCGAGCATCTGCTGCCGATGGAGACGAGCGAGGCGGACCTGCTGGCGCTGGTGGCGCA
The DNA here is from genome assembly GCA_027489535.1 of Hyphomicrobiales bacterium. Taxonomy (GTDB): domain Bacteria; phylum Pseudomonadota; class Alphaproteobacteria; order Rhizobiales; family Beijerinckiaceae; genus JAIXZO01. Next base: position 88,322 of record JAIXZO010000001.1, on the reverse strand, counting down.
GCTGAACGCCGATCCGGAGATCGACGGCATCCTCGTACAATTGCCGCTGCCGGTGCAGATCGACGCGGACAAGGTGATCGCCGCCATCGACCCCGCAAAGGACGTCGACGGCTTCCACCCGGTCAATGCCGGCAAGCTCGCGACCGGGACGGGCGGACTGGTGCCGTGCACGCCGCTGGGCTCGCTGAAGCTGATCAAGAGCGTGCGCGAGACGCTCGCGGGGCTCGACGCCGTGGTGATCGGGCGGTCCAACATCGTCGGCAAGCCGATGGCGGCGCTGCTGCTGGCCGAGAGCTGCACGGTGACGATCGCGCATTCGCGCACCAAGGACGTGGAGGCCGTATGCCGCCGCGCCGACATCCTCGTGGCCGCGGTCGGCCGTCCCGAGATGGTGCGCGGCGACTGGATCAAGCCGGGCGCGATCGTGATCGACGTGGGCATCAACCGCGTCGACGCGCCGGAAAAGGGCCCCGGCAAGACGCGGCTGGTCGGCGACGTCGCCTTCGCCGAAGCGGCCGAGGTCGCGGGCTGGATCACGCCGGTACCCGGCGGCGTGGGGCCGATGACCATCGCCTGCCTGCTCGCGAACACCGTGACCGCGGCCTGCGCCCGGCGCGGCTGGACCGCGCCGGAGCTTTGACCGCCGGGCAGACGCGGGCCGCTTACGCGGCCGCGTTCTCGTTGGCGGCGGGCTTGTTGGGCACAAGATTGACCACGCGGTCGTGAAACGCGCTCAAGGTGCCGCGGTGGCCGATGCTGACGATGGTCGGCTTCCAGACCGCGTCGCGCAGCAAACCGTACATCGTCGCCTCGCCGGCCTCGTCGAGCGCGGAGGTGGCTTCGTCGAGAAACACGGTGGCGGGCTTCGTCAGGAGCACGCGGGCGAAGGCGAGGCGCTGCTGCTCGCCGCCGGAAAGGCGATGGCTCCACTGGTCCGTCTCGTCCAGACGGCCGATCAAATGTCCGAGATTGACGGATTTCAGCGCGCGCACGACTTCCAGATCGTCGGCGGTGGGGGCCTCCGGATAGAAGGCGGCCTCGCGCAGCGTGCCGAGCGGCATATAGGGCTTTTGCGGAATGAACAGCATGGCCCCCGGCGCAACTTCGACCGAACCGCGGCCATAGGGCCAGATGCCGGCGATGGCGCGCAGCACGGTGCTTTTGCCGGTCCCGGACGGGGCCTTGATGAGGATCGCCTCGCCCGGCTCGGCCGTGATCTCCACGCCGGAAATCAGGGGCGCGCTGTTGGGCAGGTCGAGATGCAGGTCGCGCACGGCCAGACGTGCGCCGGCGGTGACGCTGAGGGGCGTGACGGCCGTGTCGCGCACGGCGTCGAGATCGTTGCGGAAGGTGGTGAGGCGGTCGGTGGTGGCCTTCCACTCCGCGATCTTCGGATAGCTGCTGATGAAGAAGTTGAGGCAGGCCTGCACGGCGCCGAAGGCCGCGGCCACCTGCATCACCTGTCCGAAGGTGAGATCGCCGGCGAAGTAACGAGGCGAGGCGAGCAGGAACGGCACGACGATGCTGGCCTGACCATAGGAATGCGTGAACCAGCTGAGGCGGCGCTCGCTTTTGATGATCGAGCGGAAATTGTCGACCACGCGGCCCCAACGGTCGCCGAGAATGCCCTCTTCGCGGTTCTCGCCGTGATAGAAGGCGACCGTCTCGGCGTTTTCGCGCAGGCGGATTAGCCCGAAGCGGAAATCCGCCTCCAGCGTGCGGTTGCTGCTGTGCAGGCCGATCAGCGGGCTGCCGATGAGATGCGTCACGAGGCTCGCCAGAATGCTGTAGGCGAACACCGCCAGCACCATGTAGCCGGGCACGTTGAAGCCCCCGATCTCCAAGCTGCCCGAAAGGGCCCAGAGCACCGCCGTGAAGGAGACGAGCGACACCGCGACGTCGAGCACGCCGACGACGAGGTCCAGCGTCTGGCCCGCGAAGATGCCCATGTCTTCGGTGATGCGCTGGTCGGGATCGGTCGAGGCGCGATTTTCGAGCTGAAGACGGAAGAAGGCGCGATGGGCGATCCAGTCGCCCATGTAGCGGCGCACCATCCAGTCGCGCCATTCGAGCTTGATGCTCTCCGACAGGCGATGACCGTAGATGAGGCAGGCGACGAAGCCCGCAGCGATGAGGAAGAACGCACCGACCTGCGCCTGAAAGGCGGTGCGGTCCGAGCCCTGCAACGCCGTGTAGAAGGTGTTGTACCAAGCGTTCTGGCGCAGCGCGATCCAGGTGGTGAGCAGCTTCACGCCGATCAGCATCATCACGAGCATGCGGGCGCGCGCGGAATCCGGCGAACGCCAAAAGGGCATGGCGAGACGCGCCATGCGGCGGGGAAAGGACACGGCGACGGTCTGCCCGGCGACGGAGGAGCGCGGCTTCGCCGCGGAGCGGGAAAAGGCGATGATGGGCATGATCCGAACCGACATGGACGAGGGCGAGAAGGGCGGCGTCGTGACCCCGCATGGGCGGGACACCCCTCTCTGAGGCTCGAATCGAGACTGAAAACCGCACCGAATGAGGCAGGTTCGCCATGTTCGTAAGCGCTTTACATCCCCGCAACGCGGACTGACATTTCATTGCGATCCGACTCGTTTCATTGCCCGCGCGACGCGGCTGTCAGCGCCGCCGAAAGGACGAAGGCCTTCCATGACCGAGGGAACTCTCCGCTACGACGCCCGCGACGGGGTCGCGATCCTGACCCTCGTGCAGCCCGCCAAGCTCAACGCCATGAGCTACGACATGTGGGATGCGCTGCCCGACGCGGTCCACAAGGCCGAGAAGGACCCGGCCGTCCGCGTGATCGTGCTGCGGGGGGACGGCGACCGGGCGTTCTGCGCCGGCGCGGACATCTCGCAGTTCGGCGAGAAGCGATCAGAAGCCGATGCGATCCGGGACTACGACACGGTCGTGCAGCGCGGGAATGAGGCGCTGCAGAATGCGGAGAAGCCGACCGTGGCGGTGGTCCGCGGCATCTGCTTCGGCGGCGGATTGGGACTGGCGGTGTCCTGCGACCTCAGGGTGGCTTCGACGGATGCGCGCTTTCGCGTTCCGGCGGCCCGCCTGGGGCTCGGCTACGGATTTTCCAACATCGCGATGCTGGTGCGCCGCCTCGGCCTCGGCACGACGGCGGACCTGCTGCTGAGCGCACGCATCGTCGAGGCGGGGGAAGCCTGTTCGCTCGGCATTCTCAACGCCGTATGGACGCCTCAGGAGTTCGAGACGGAAGCGGCCCGTTACGTCGAACGCATCGCCCGCAACGCGCCGTTGACGCTGAAGGCGATCAAGCGGGCGCTGATCGAGATCGGCCGGCCGGAGCCGGACGTCGCGGCCGTCGATGCCTTGGTGGCCGCATGCTACGCGAGCCGCGATTATCGCGAAGGGCGCGCGGCGTTCCGCGACAAGCGCGAGCCCGACTTTTCCGGCGATTGAGCCGCCGGGGCTCGACCTTGGCGGGTCAGCGCCATACAACCCCTTCACGTCATTCTTCGGAGTTCAATATCGTGCTTCAGACCACCATCGCCGGCAGCCTGCCCAAGCCCTCATGGCTCGCGGAGCCGGAAAAGCTCTGGGCCGCATGGCGGCCGACCGGCGACGCGCTGCTCGAAGCCAAGCGCGACGCGACGATCCTTTCGATCAAGGAGCAGGAAATCGCGGGCATCGACATCGTCGGCGACGGCGAACAGGCCCGCCAGCATTTCGTGCACGGATTCCTCGAGCGCATCGCGGGCGTGGATTTCGAGAAGCGCGTGACGATGGGCATCCGCAACAATCGTTACGAAGCGATGGTGCCGACCGTGACCGCCCCGCTGACCCGCATGGGCCCGGTGCATTCCTTCGAGGCCGGAATCGCGCGGGCGAGCACCACGAAGAAGCTGAAATTCACCCTGCCCGGCCCGATGACGATCATCGACACCATCGCAGACGGCTATTACGGCGACCGCGTGAAGATGGCGATGGCCTTCGCCGACCTGCTCAATCAGGAAGCCAAGGAGCTCGAAGCCCTCGGCGTGGACGTGATCCAGTTCGACGAACCGGCCTTCAACGTCTACATGGACCAGGTGCGCGACTGGGGCATCGAGGCGCTGGAACGCGCCGCCGCCGGCCTGAAATGCACCACCGCCGTGCACATCTGCTACGGCTACGGCATCAAGGCGAACATCGATTGGAAGCAGTCGCTCGGCTCCGAATGGCGCCAGTATGAGGACACGTTCCCGGTGATCGCCAAGAGCAAGATCGATCAGGTCTCGCTCGAATGCGCCAATTCCCGCGTGCCGATCGACCTCATCGCGTTGCTCGACGGCAAGGATGTGCTGGTCGGCGCGATCGACGTGGCGAGCGAGACGGTGGAGACGCCCGAACAGGTCGCCGCGGTCATCCGCACGGCGATGCAGTTCGTGAAGCCCGAAAAGCTCTATCCCTGCACCAATTGCGGCATGGCTCCGCTGCCCCGCGCCGTGGCGCAGGGCAAGCTCGTGTCCTTGGCCAAGGGCGCGGCGATCGTGCGGGCCGAACTCGCGCGCTGATCAAGCCGACGGAGCCGTCCAGACGAAGGACCAGGTTTCGCTGAAGGGCCTCCCCCGGGCCCGCAGCCGCGCCGTGACGTCCACGGAGCGGCCGCGGGGGGCGGCGACGTCGAAGATGGCCCTGAGGCCGCCGATGACGGGATGGGCGAGGGCGAAGGCGCGTAGCGTGCGGCCGCCTTCGACCTCGACGGCCACCTCCACGTCGCCCGGCTTGCCCGCATGAAAACCGGCATCCCCGCCGGTGAAGTCGACCAGAAAACGTCGACCCGCCTCCGGTTCCGTCGCGGGGCGGCCCGGAATGTCGGTTTGGAAGGTGTTGGCGACGCGGGCGAGCCCGTGCAGACCGACATCGTCCGCCAAGCACGTCAGCCGATAGCGCCGGCGCAGCGTCACGCCCGCCTGCGGAGGAAGCGCAGGCACGACGAAGGCCGCGATATTGTCGCTGAACTCGTCGGGGGTCGGCAGTTCGACCAGTTCCAGACGGTCGTCGCCGCCGCCCTCCAGCGGCTCGACCCAATAGCTCGGACGCAAATCGTAACGGGCTTCCAGATCCTCGTAGCGTGAAAACGTCCGGTCGCGCTGGATCAGCCCGAAGGCGTCGCCGGGACCGAGCGGGCGGGATTGAATGACGGGCTCCTGCGGATTGCGCAGGGGTCGCCAGATCCATTCGTCGCCGCGCCGCACGAGCAGGCCCTCCGAGTCATGCACCTCCGGCCGGAAGGCGGTGCGGTAGCGGCGGTCGTTTTCGCTGATGAAGAACATCGAGGTAAGCGGTGCGAGGCCGAGTTCGGGGATCTCGCGGCGCGGGACGAGCGTGGCGGTGACTTCCGCGACCGTGGACGCGCCCGGAGTGACGACGAAGCGGAACGCGCCGGTGAGGGACGGTCCGTCGAGCAGTGCGTCGACGGTGATCGACGACGCATCGGGGGCCGCCTCATGCACCCAGAACTCGCGGAAGGCGGGAAATTCCTCGCCGTCTCGGCCGCTGCCGACTGCAACGCCGCGCGCCGAAAGCCCGTATTGAAGCCCCCGCGACAGCATTCGGAAGTAACTCGCGCCCAAAAAGACGATCAATTCGTCGTGAACGTCGGGACGGTTCAGCGGATACAATATTCGCAGTCCGGCGAAGCCGAGATCGAGCGGCGGCGGGCGCGAGAGGGCGGTGCGGCCGTAATCGAACAAATTCGGGGCGTAAGCCACCGGCACGGCGCGGCCCTCGCGCACGACGTTGACCACGACCTTGCTCTCGAACAGAAACCCGCGATGAAACAGCTGGACGCGGAACGGGCCGAGGCCGATCGCGCGCTCGGGCCGGAAGCGGATGTCGCGATAGGCGTCGTAGCCGAGGCCGCGAAACTCCGGCGGCAACTCGGTTTCTTCCGCGCGCCAAGGCATTCCGGCAAGCGCGACCGCGCGTCGCAGGACGTCCTCATAGGTGAACCGAGCCTCCGGCGTCTGCGCGAAAACCGGCCCCGCGAGACCGCCCGCGACGCGCATCGCAGCGGCGGTGCTCAGCAGAAAAAGCACGTTTCGACGTGAAGAAGCGGCCAATATCGATGTCCCGAACGCTGCGGCCGCGGGGCGGCGTCGGTTGCAACGCGCAAGCGCGGCCGTAGTTCCGAAAAGTTCAGATTCGGAGCAATACCCATAATGGGCATACTTGCAGCCGGCCCTTGTTTCCCTTACGTTGAGGCATCGACTTGGCCGGAATTCTGGGCCGCTCCTCGATGGGCGCACGCTTCAGACCCTCACCAAAGATCGACCCCGACGGGTGGTCGCGCGAATGCTTCCGCTCAACGACCGTGCATCTATCGAAGAAAGTTCTGCGCCATGAATACCGGCACCGTGAAGTGGTTCAACGAAACTAAGGGCTACGGCTTCATTCAACCCGACGCCGGCGGCAAGGACGTGTTCGTCCATATTTCCGCCGTGGAGCGTTCCGGCATGCGTGGCCTGCGCGATGGTCAGAAGATCAATTACGAACTCGAGACGGACCGCCGTACCGGTCGTCAGTCCGCCGTGAACCTGCAGGCCGCCTGAGGGCGCCTGCGGAGGATCCCCGTCGGGGTCCTCGCAGATCGAATTCGAAAAGGGCGCGCCGCAAGGCGCGCCCTTTTCCGTCGAGGCTCCGGAACGGCGCTGCGACACGAAGGCGGCGGCCTCGCCTTTGCCTTTCGCGGCAACGCGCCTTATGGAGGAACCGCCCCGCGACCCGGACCGAAACCATGGCCGAACCGGCTGCACTGCAACCCACCCTCGCCGACATCCGGCGCGAGATCGACCGCATCGACGAAGCGATGCATCGCCTCCTCATGGAGCGCGGGCAGGTAATCGATACGCTGATCGCCGTGAAGAAGACGCAGGTCTCGGGCTCGGCCTTCCGCCCCGGGCGCGAAGCCGACCAGATGAAGCGGCTTTACGAGCGCCACGAAGGCATCCTGCCCTTCGACACGGCCGAGAGCATCCAGCGCGTCATCGTCTCCACATTCACATGGGTGCAGGCGCCCTATGCCGTGCACGGGGACGTCTCCATCGGCGACGCGCCGATGCGCGACACCGCGCGCTTCCATTTCGGTTTTACGGTGCCCTACAGGACGCATGCGAACGCGACCGAGGTGATCGCCGCCGTGGCGGCCTCCGCGGGCGATCTCGGCATCTTTCCCGCCGAACCGGGCCGTTCGGCCGGGGCCTGGTGGACGCTGCTGACCGGCGAGGACGCGCCCAAGATCATCGCCCGCCTGCCCTTCGTCGAGCGGCCTGACCATCCGGCCGGGACGCCGGTCTACGTCGTCTCGAAGCCCATCGACGACGCTGCCGTACGCGAGGTGATCCTCTACGCGCTCGGCGTCGAGCGCTGGCGCGAGGGACTGACGAGCGGCCTCGCCGCCGTCGGCGCGACGGTGGAAGCCAGCGCCGGCGACGATTCCGGACTGACGCTGCTCGTCGCCGCGCCCGGCGACGTGACGCGCGACGCCCTTCTCGGGGCGATGGCGGGCCTCGGCGTCGGCCGGTTCGATCTTCAGGAGATCGGCAGCCACGCCGCCCGCTTCCGCCCCGCCACACGTGACACGGACATGACCCGATGAGCGCCGTTCTCGACCGCCCGCAGCCCCGCCCCGGCGTTCTCGCCATCGACCCCTACGTGCCCGGCAAGAGCGCCGCGCCGAGCGGCGTGAAGCTGCACAAGCTCTCCTCCAACGAGACGCCGCTCGGAGCCTCGCCCAAGGCGATCGAGGCCTTCAAGGGACTCGCCGACAAGCTGGAGCTCTATCCGGACGGGTCTTCGACGACGCTGCGCCGCGCCATCGCCGGCAAGTTCGGGCTCGACGAGAGCCGCATCGTCTGCGGTTCGGGATCGGACGAAATCCTGTCGCTGCTGACCTCGGCCTATGTGGGGCCGGGCGACGAGGGCCTGTTCACCACGCACGGCTTCCTCGTCTACAAGCTCGCCATTCTCGCGGCCGGCGGCACGCCCGTTGTCGCGCCGGAAACGAACCTGACGGCCGACGTCGACGCCATTCTCGCCGCCGTGACGCCGCGCACGAAGATCGTGTTTCTGGCCAACCCCAACAACCCGACCGGCACCTACATCCCCTTCGAGGAGGTGAAGCGGCTGCATGCGGGCCTGCCCAAGACGGTGCTGCTGGTGCTCGACGCGGCCTATGCCGAATATGTGCGGCGCAACGACTATGCGGCGGGCATCGAGCTGGTGTCGACCAGCGACAACGTCGTGATGACGCGCACGTTCTCCAAGATCTACGGGCTCGCGATGCTGCGGCTCGGCTGGTGCTATGCGCCCGCGCATGTCGCCGACGCGCTCAACCGCATCCGGGGTCCGTTCAACGTCAACGGCCCGGCGCTGGCGGCCGGTGTCGCGGCGCTCGAAGACGACGCCCATACGTCCGCCGCCGTAGCCCACAACGACCGGTGGCTGCCCTGGCTGACCGAGAAGATCGCCGAACTCGGCCTCGAAGTGACGCCGAGCGTCGGCAATTTCCTGCTGATCCGCTTTCCCGAGACGGGCAAGACTGCGAAGGACGCGGACGCGTTCCTCACGGCGCGCGGCCTCGTGCTGCGTGCAGTCGGCGCTTACGGGCTGCCGCACCATCTGCGCCTGACCGTCGGGCCGGAAGAGGCGAACCGCCTCGTCGTGGAGGCGCTGACCGCGTTCATGCGGGGCGCGAATGGCTGATCGCCTCGGGCCCGCGCGCGCGGAGCCGATCTTCGACCGGGTCGCGCTGATCGGGCTGGGCCTGATCGGCTCGTCTCTGGCGCGCGTCGTGCGCCGGATGAACCTTGCGCGCGAAATCGTCGCCGTCGACGCCTCCGACGAGGTGCGCGCGCGCGTGACCGCGCTCGGCATCGCGGACCACGTGACGGGCGATCTCGCCGCGGGCGTGCGCGACGCTGATTTCGTGATCCTCTGCGTGCCCGTGGGAGCTTGCGGCGCCGTGGCCGAGGCCATGCGCAACGGCTTGAAGCCGGGCGCGATCATCTCGGACGTGGGGTCGGTCAAGGGCTCCGTGGTGGCGCAGGTGACACCGCATTTGCCCGAAGGCGTGCATTTCATCCCCGCCCACCCCGTGGCGGGCACCGAGTATTCCGGGCCGGATGCGGGCTTCGCGACGCTGTTTCTCAACCGCTGGTGCATTCTGACGCCGCCGGAGGGCTGCGACCCCGCCGCGGCCGCCAAGGTGCGCGCGTTCTGGGAGGGGGCGGGCTCCAACGTCGAGGAAATGACGGCGGAACATCACGATCTCGTTCTGGCGGTGACAAGCCACCTGCCGCATCTGATCGCCTACAACATCGTCGGCACCGCAGCCGATCTCGAGACCGTCACCGAGTCCGAAGTCATCAAGTTTTCGGCGGGCGGGTTTCGCGACTTCACGCGCATCGCGGCCTCGGACCCGACGATGTGGCGCGACGTGTTTCTGCACAACAAGGCGGCGGTGCTGGAGATGCTCGGGCGCTTCGCCGAAGACCTCTATGCGTTGCAGCGCGCCATCCGCTGGAACGACGGCGACGCGCTGTTCGAGCACTTCACGCGCACGCGCGCCATCCGCCGGGGCATCATCGACCTCGGGCAGGAGACGGCCGCGCCGGATTTCGGCCGGCAAAAGCCGGACGAACAGTAAGCCTCAATAGAGCGGCGGCAGCGGGAACAGCACGATCGGACCGAGCGAAAGCATGCCGCGATCGGCGCGCAGCGGGAGCTTTACCGGGGCATTCTGCGCGCCGGGCCGGATGCCGAGCAGCATGCCGATCTGCGGGTTCGGCGAAAGCGCTTTCACCAGCTCGGCAAAGCCCGTCAGCGCCACATCGAGCCGACCTTCGACGCGACGGGAGGCATCGAGGCCGAGATCGCCGGACGCCTGAATGCGGCGGTCGCCCTTGGCGAATTGCAGCGTCGAAACCGTGAGCTTGCCGCCCTCGTTGCGCCAGCGCTCGGCTTCCACGGCGAAGCCTTGTCCCGCAAAGGGTTCGGCGCGGGTCAGCACCATCGCCGTCTCGAAACTCGCCGCGCCGGACGAACCTGTGACCTGATCGAGCACGGCGGAGACGATCCCCGCGGCCTTGGCGGATATGTCGTAGGCGCGCTCGGTTTCGAAGCGCTCGGGATTGCGGCGCATGTGGACCTCGACGGACTCCATGACGGAATCGCCGATCGTGCCGCGGGCGCCCGCGAGGTTCAGGACCAGCTTCTTGCCCTCGAAGGACATCCGCACCGGCGCGCCGGGACGGCCGCGCAGGCTGGCGCGCAGCGAGTCCCATGCCACGGTCAAGACGTCGGACTTGTCGCGGCCTTCGAGCCGCAACGGCCCGTCGAATTCCACGAGCACGAGATCGGGTTGATAGACCTGAGTGACGACGAGGATGCGGTCCAGCGTTCCGCGCACGACGACCGCATCGCCGCCCTCGCGTACGAAGCTCGCCCCCTTGCAGACGATCTCCAAGCGGAACGGGAAGCCGCCGGTGGAGCGGTCCGCACAGGTCCAGACACGGCCGAGAGAGGCCTCGCGGGCGATCCACGCATCGAGCGCGGTGCCGGCGCTGCGGCTCATCCAGAACCAGAAGCCGAACAGCGCGAGGGCGAGCAGGCCCAGAAGCGCGGGCGGCAGAAACAAGCGCCAGCGCTTCGGCGGGGGGCCGACGGGGCGAAACTCGTCTTCGTTCGTCGTCATTCGGGTTCCCCCTGCGTTGCCTCGCGATGTCGTAGCTGCTACGCGCTGCCGCGCCAAGCGGACGCCGTCACTGCGGACGCCCGCGCCACCGAGAGCCACGAGCGATGATCGACGCGGACGACGATCTCTGGGTGTTCGGCTACGGGTCGCTGATGTGGCGGCCGGGTTTCGCCCATGTCGAGCGCGTCGTCGCCACGCTGCACGGCTTCCATCGGTCGCTCTGCATCTATTCGCACGTCCATCGCGGGACCCCCGAGCGTCCCGGCCTCGTCTTGGGATTGGATCGCGGGGGGTCGTGCCGCGGCGTGGCGTTCAGGGTCGCCGCCGCCGATCGCGCCGCCACCATCGCCTATCTGCGTGAACGCGAGCAGGCGACGATGGTTTATCGCGAAACGGAGCATCGCCTGCGCCTCGCCGACGGGCGGACGGTGAATGCCTTGGCCTATTCCGTCGACCGCAGCCATTCCCAATATGCGGGGCGGCTGGCGCATGAGGATCTGCTGCGCTTCGTGCTGCAGGGCGCAGGCATTTCGGGAGAGAACCCGGACTACGTCCTCAACACCCATCGCCATCTCGGCGAGATGGGACTCAAGGACCGGACCTTGGCGAAATTGGCGGCGGCGCTTTCGACGTCGCGGACTTGACGCCGCCGGTTACAGCGCCTCGCCGCGCATCAGGCGGGGCAGGGACGGGCTGCCAGCGGCTTCGCGGATGAAGCGCTTCTTGAGGCCGCTCATGCGGTCCACCAATCCGAGCCCGAGGTCGCGCACGAGCCGCACGGGCAGGATGTCGTTCGAAAACAACCGATTCAGGGCGTCGGTGACCATGCCCATGGTGATGGTGTCGGCGCGCCGGGCCCGCTGATAGACGTCGAGCACCTCCGCCGAGCCGACGTCGAGGCCGAGCGAGGCCGCATCGACCACGGCTTCCGCCAAGGCCGCGACGTCGCGCAGGCCGTAATTGAGGCCCTGCCCCGCGATGGGATGGATGACATGGGCGGCGTCCCCGACGAGCGCCAGACGGTCGGCCGCAAAGCGGCGCGCGACGCCGAAAGCGAGCGGATGGGCCGAAGGCTTGTCCAGGAGGGTGATCTTGCCGAGCTTGAGCCCGAAACGCCGCTCGATCTCGAACAGCATTTCGTCGGCATCCATCGAGAGAAACATGTCGACGCGGTCGCTGCGCTCGGTCCAGACGATGGACGAGCGGTTGCCCGCGAGCGGCAGGATCGCGAAGGGGCCGGAGGGCATGAAATGCTCCTCCGCACGCCCCTCATGCGGGCGTTCGTGCCCGATGGTGGCGACGATGCCGGACTGGGGATAATCCCAGCCTATCATCGAAATGCCCGCGAGATCGCGCAGCCGCGACTTGGCGCCGTCGCAGGCGGCGATGAGCGCGGCATGCAGGACGGTGCCGTCGGCGCATCGCGCGACGACGTCGTCGGGACCGGCGACATAGGACCTGACGGGCGACGCGAACGGCACGACGCCGGCGGCCAAGGCGGCGGCGCGCAGCGCGCCCGCCAAACGGTCCTGCTCCACCATATGCGCGAAGGGTGCGCCTTCTTCCGCTTCGCCGGCAAAAGACAGAAACACCGGCCGGATCGGATCTTCGGTGCGGCTGTCGGTGATGACCATTTCGCGGATCGGTTCGGCCGTGTCGGACACCGCGTCCCAGACGCCGAGGGTTTCGAACATGCGCCGGCTGCCGGCGGCCAACGCATAGGCGCGGCCCGTCACGCGCGGCGGCTTGGCCAGCGCGGGATCGCAGACGGCGACCGAAAGCCTGCCGTGCAGGGACCGCTTGAGCGCCAAGGCGAGGGCGAACCCGGCGAGACCGCCGCCGGCCACGAGCACGTCGAAGCGCCGCGGCGCGGCTCCTGCATCGTCGGTGGCGTTCATGGAAGCGTTCTCCGCGGGACGTGGACGACCCGGGCCTGTTTAAGCCCGTGCAGGGGTCCTCCGCAACGCGCGCACTGGCGCAGGCGCGGCCGTCCGTGCAGAAATCGGGACGGACGAATCATGCGCTCGGGGGTGCCGATGGTACAGGCCGTCGAGGAATTGCTGTCGGTTCTCGACATCGAGCAGCTCGAAGTGAACCTGTTTCGCGGACGCAGCCCGCAAGTGGGCTGGCAGCGCGTGTTCGGCGGACAGGTGATCGGGCAGGCGCTGGTCGCGGCGTGCCGCACGGTCGAAGACCGCGCGCCGCATTCGCTGCATTGCTACTTCCTGCTGCCGGGCGACCCGAAAGTGCCGATCGTCTACGAGGTCGAGCGCATCAGGGACGGGGGCAGCTTTTCGACGCGGCGGGTGGTGGCGGTTCAGCACGGACGCACGATCTTCATCCTCTCCGCCTCGTTCCAGATCGAAGAAGAGGGCCTCGTCCACGCGGTGGCGATGCCGGACGTGCCGATGCCGGAAGACCTGCCCGACGAAGAGGAGTTCCGCGCCACCGTCTTGCCGACGATGCCGCCGGCCGTGCGCGCCTATTACGAACGCGAGCGGCCCGTCGAGCTTCGCCCCGTGCAGCACGAGCGCTACCGCGCGGGGCCCGGCATGGAGCCGAAATTCCACGTCTGGATCCGCACGACCGGGCGGTTGCCGGACGATCCGACCATCCACCGCTGCGCACTGGCCTACGCCTCCGACCTGACCCTGCTCGATTCGACGCTGGTGACGCATGGCCGCAACGTGTTCGAACGCACGATCCAAGCCGCCAGCATCGACCATTCGCTGTGGCTGCACGGACCCTTCCGCGCGGACGAATGGCTGCTCTATGCGCAGGAAAGCCCGTTCACGGGCGGGGCGCGAGGCTTTGCGCGGGGCTCGATCTATACCCGCGACGGGCGGTTGGTGGCCTCGGTGGCGCAGGAGGGGCTGATCCGGCCGCGCGCCGAACGGGCCGTCTGATCAAAACCTGCACATGATTTGAGCACGCTGCCTTGATGCAAGGCAGCGGATCACTCATTGCCTACCGATTTCGGCTGAATCGGCCCTGTTTCCTCGGCCGGCACGAGGCTTGTTTATGAGACCCCGACTCTGCTGCGACGCGTGCGGCGGACATGAACCGGGGAACAGGCTCAATGAAGATCGTGATGGCCATCATCAAGCCGTTCAAGCTGGAGGAGGTCCGCGATTCGCTGACCGCCATCGGCGTGCACGGCCTCACCGTGACCGAAGTCAAAGGCTACGGCCGCCAGAAGGGTCACACCGAAATCTACCGGGGTGCGGAATACGCCGTCAGCTTTCTCCCGAAGCTGAAGATCGAGGTCGCCGTGGCCTCGGACCTCGTCGCGCAGGTCATCGAAGCCATCACGGCCGCCGCCAAGACCGGCCAGATCGGCGACGGCAAGATCTTCGTCTCGCCCATCGAGCAGGCCGTGCGCATCCGCACCGGCGAGCGCGATCAGGACGCGCTCTGATCGCATCTCCACAGGAGCAATTGATATGATGTCCCGCACCACCCTGAGGACGACGCTTGCCGGCGCTCTCTCCCTTCTCGGCTCCGTCGCGGCCTTCGCCGCCGACGCGCCCGTGCCCAACAAGGGCGACACGACCTGGATGCTGATCTCCACGGTCCTCGTGCTCTTGATGACCATTCCCGGCCTCGCGCTGTTTTACGGCGGCCTCGTGCGCACCAAGAACATGCTCTCGGTGCTGAGCCAGGTCTTCGCCATCGTCTGCATGGTCTCCATCCTGTGGGTGCTGTTCGGCTATTCGCTCGCCTTCACCGGCGGCCCGCTGAGCGACTTCATCGGCGGCTTCGACAAGGCCTTCCTCTCCGGCGTGACCGCCGAGAGCGTGGCGGCCACCTTCTCGAACGGCGTCGTCATTCCGGAATACGTCTACATGGCGTTCCAGATGACCTTCGCCTGCATCACGCCGGCCCTGATCGTCGGCGCGTTCGCAGAACGCATCCGCTTCTCGGCGGTGCTGGTGTTCACGGCGCTGTGGGTCACCTTCATCTACTTCCCGATCGCCCACATGGTCTGGTACTGGGCGGGCCCGGACGCGATCGCCGCCGCCGCGCAGGCCGTCGCCGACGCGACCGACGCCGCCGCCAAGACCGCCGCGCAGGCGAAGCTCGACGGCGTCCTTGCGGATGCGGGCCTGATCTACAAGTGGGGCGCGCTCGACTTCGCCGGCGGCACCGTGGTGCACATCAATGCCGGGATCGCGGGCCTCGTGGGCGCCATCATGCTCGGCAAGCGCATCGGCTACGGCCGCGAGCTGATGGCCCCCCACTCGCTGACCATGACCATGATCGGCGCTTCGCTGCTCTGGGTGGGCTGGTTCGGCTTCAATGCGGGCTCGAACCTCGAAGCCAACGGCACTGCGGCGCTCGCCATGGTGAACACCTTCGTCGCCACCGCTGCGGCCGGCTTCTCCTGGCTGATCGTGGAATGGGCGGCCAAGGGAAAGCCGACGCTGCTCGGCCTCGTCTCGGGTGCGGTCGCCGGACTCGTCGCCGTAACCCCGGCCTCGGGCTTCGCGGGCCCGATGGGATCGCTGGTGCTCGGCGCGGTCTCCGGCGTGGTGTGCTTCTTCTTCGTCTCCTCGGTGAAGAACGCCTTCGGCTACGACGACTCGCTGGACGTGTTCGGCATCCACTGCGTCGGCGGCATCCTCGGCGCGATCGCCACGGGCATCCTCGTGAACCCGGCTCTCGGCGGTGCGGGCATCCCCGACTACGTGGCCAAGCCCGGCTCGCTCTCGATCGCGGACTACGACATGGCGACGGCGGTGATCGCGCAACTGAAGGCCGTCGGCCTGACGCTGGTGTGGTCGGGCGTCGGCTCGGCGATCCTGTTCAAGATCACCGATATTCTCGTCGGTCTCCGGGTCTCGACCGAAGCCGAGCGCGAAGGCCTCGACATCGCCGAGCACGACGAGCGCGCCTACAACTACTGATCTCGACCGCCGGGCCCCGCGGGGTCCGGCGTCCTCCTCCGACGACTCCAGGCGGCCGCGACGATGCGGCCGCCTTTTTTATGCTTCCCGAGGGCGCGAGAGGAACCGTCAACCTTAAATCCGCCTTAACCGCCGCCCCTCAGGATGGCGGGATGCGTCCGCGAACCGATTCGGCGGGCGGCGGGATCATGGGTCGACGATGCGTATCACACGATCGAGCCGATCGGGCTACGAGAGCATTTCAGAGCAGATCAGGGATTTTCTGGGGCGGCGCGCCTCGGAAATCATCGGCCTCGCCTTGCTCGTCGCCGCGGCTGCGGGCACCGCCGCGCTGCTGACCTGGTCGGTGCAGGACCCGAGCCTGAACCATGCGACCAGCGCGCCGGTGCGCAACTTTCTCGGCTACCCCGGAGCGATCGTCGCCGACCTGATGATGCAACTGCTGGGCTTGGCCGCCGCGGCATTTCTCGCTCCCGTCGCCTTTGCGGGGCTGCGCATGATGACGACGGGACGCATCGTCCGCCCGCGCCTGCGTTTGCTGCTTTGGATCCTCGGCACGCTCGCGGCCGCGGCCGTCGCCGCCGTCCTGCCGGCCACCGCGCGGTGGCCGCTGCCGACCGGCCTCGGCGGCGTACTGGGCGACGCCTTGCTCGACCGCGCGGCTTCACTCGGCGGCGGCGGCGCGACCGCCCGCAGCATCGCGGGAGGCGTTGCGGCGGTTCTCGGCATTCTGATGTTGTCGGCCGCCGCAGGTTTCGGCCTCGAACGCCGCGCGACGCCGCCGGCCGACGGCATCGACCCGCGCCGGCCCGCCGCCGACGATGCGGAGGACGACGACCGCGAGAGCGATCCGGGCTTGGGCCTCGTCTCCTTCGGAGCGGTGATCCATGTGTTCCTGAGCGCCAAAGGCGGGATCGCGCGGCTGTTTCGCGGTCGCGGCCCGCATGACGGAGCCGAAGACCGCGCCCGTCCTGCGGCGCGACGCGAACCCGGATTCGACCGTACGACGCGTGCCGACGGACCGCGCGCACCCGAGCCTGCCTTCGACGATTTCGATGACGAGGACGAGACGCACGCGGCCCCGCCCGCCCCGCGTCCCGCCGCCAAGCGCGCGGCCAAGCCCGCCGGGCCGTCCGTTTCCGCACCGCGCATGCAGGACGGTTACGAACTGCCGCCGCTGTCGCTTCTGGCCGAGCCGAAAAAGCTCACCGGCCCGGTGATGTCGGCCGACGCGCTCGAACAGAACGCCCGGCTGCTGGAAGGCGTGCTGGAGGATTTCGGCGTGCGCGGCGAGATCGTGAAGGTGCATCCCGGCCCGGTGGTGACGCTCTACGAACTCGAGCCCGCCCCCGGCATCAAATCCTCCCGCGTCATCGGCTTGGCCGACGACATCGCACGCTCGATGAGCGCGGTCTCCGCCCGCGTCGCGGTGGTGCCCGGCCGCAACGCCATCGGAATCGAACTGCCGAACCAGCGCCGCGAGACGGTATATTTCCGCGAGATGGTGGCGAGTGCGGCCTTCAACGAAACCGCGATGAAGCTGGCGCTGTGCCTCGGCAAGACCATCGGCGGCGAACCCGTGATCGCCGAATTGGCGCGGATGCCGCATCTGCTTGTCGCGGGCACCACGGGCTCGGGCAAGTCGGTGGCGATCAACACCATGATCCTGTCGCTTCTCTACCGGCTGCGGCCGGAGGAATGCCGCCTGATCATGGTCGACCCGAAAATGCTGGAACTCTCCGTCTATGACGGCATCCCGCACCTTCTGACGCCGGTCGTGACGGACCCGAAAAAAGCGATCCTCGCGCTCAAATGGGCCGTGCGCGAGATGGAGGAACGCTACAAGAAGATGTCGAAGGTCGGCGTGCGCAGCATCGACGGGTTCAATGCCCGCGTGGCCGAAGCCAAGACCAAGGGCGAGATCATCACGCGCACGGTGCAGACCGGCTTCGACCGCGAGACGGGCGAGGCGATCTACGAAACCGAGCAGATGAACTTGGAGTCGTTGCCCTACATCGTCGTGATCGTCGACGAGATGGCCGACCTGATGATGGTCGCCGGCAAGGAGATCGAAGGCACCATCCAGCGTCTGGCGCAAATGGCGCGCGCGGCCGGCATCCATGTCGTGCTCGCGACCCAGCGCCCGTCGGTGGACGTCATCACCGGCACCATCAAGGCGAACTTCCCGACCCGCATCTCCTTCCAGGTCACGTCGAAGATCGACAGCCGCACCATTCTCGGAGAGCAGGGCGCGGAACAGCTGCTCGGCCAAGGCGACATGCTCTACATGGCGGGCGGCGGGCGCATCGGCCGCGTGCACGGCCCCTTCGTCTCCGATACCGAGGTCGAGCGCGTCGTCGCGCATCTGAAGTCGCAGGGTCGCCCCGATTATCTCGAAGCCGTGACGCAGGACGATGATGCCGGCGAAGAGGGCGACGACCCGGCCGTATTCGATCAGGGCGCGTTCGGGTCCCAAGGGTCCGACCCGTATGATCAGGCGGTCGCCATCGTACTGCGCGACAGGAAGGCCTCGACATCCTATATCCAACGCAGATTGCAGATCGGCTACAATCGCGCGGCGTCGATCATGGAGCGGATGGAGAATGAGGGGATCGTCGGTGCGGCCAACCATGCAGGCAAGCGCGAGATCCTGCTCGAAGCCGAACGCACCGGCACCGATTATTGAGGCCGCCTTCGGCGATGAGGGACAGGGCACCAATGCCGCGCTTCCGCCGTATCGGCGCGGCAGGGTGAGGTCATGACCAAGACGCGCACCGCCGCCGCATTGCTCCTCGCGCTTTTCGGGACGTCCGTTTCCGCGCAGACGCCGCTGCCGCCGAGCCGTCCCGCCGGCATGGGAGGCGCCGCCCCGCCCGCCGTTTCGACTGCCCCGGCGACGGAACCCGTACGCGCTGCGGGCGTGCCGCTGAATACGCCCGGTCCCGCCGTCGTCGAACGCGTCAACGCCGCGTTGAACCGGCTCGAAATACTGACCGCGGATTTCGTGCAGATGTCCGGCAACCGGCAAATGACCGGGAAGCTCTCGTTGCAGAAGCCCGGGCGACTGCGGTTCGACTACGATCCGCCCTCGCCGTTGGAAATCATTTCCGACGGCACGACGGTGGCGATCCGCGACCGCAAATTGGCGACGCAGGACTTCTATTCCATCGGTCAGACGCCGCTGAAATTCCTCACCCGCGACCGCATCGACCTCGCCAAGGACCTCAAGGTGACGGGCGTGCGCGTCGATCCGGACCGCGTCATCGTCGCGGTGGAAGACAAGTCGACCTTTGCGGGAACGTCGCAGGTGACGCTGTTCTTCGACCAGCCGACATTGACGCTGAGACAGTGGACGATCATCGACCCGCAAGGGCACGAGGTGACCGTCGTGCTCAAGAGCATCGATATCGCCCGCAAGCCCGACCCCAAGCTGTTCGTCATCGATTTCACGGTGATCCGCTGATCGGAAGCGCGCCTGTTGCGGGCGCGGGCGGAAGGCTTTAGGCCTCGGCCGTCCCGCCCTTGCGAGCTTGTCCCGTGCCCGTCACCGTCGCCACCTGGAACATCAATTCGGTCCGCCTTCGGATCGACCTCGTCACCCGTTTTCTCGAGGAGCACCGCCCCGACGTGCTCTGCCTGCAGGAAACGAAGTGTCAGGACGACAAATTCCCGCTCTCGGATTTCCGCAAGGCCGGATACGTCCACACCGCCATCAGCGGACAGAAGGGCTATCACGGCGTCGCCATCGTCTCGCGCATTCCCATTGCGCGCTCGGAGGCGAAGGGCTTTTGCGGCAAGGGCGACGCCCGCCACATCTGCGCGACCCTGTCTCCGGAGAGCGGCGGCATCACGATCCATAATTTCTACGTTCCTGCGGGCGGGGACATCCCCGACCCGGTCGAGAACGAGAAGTTCGCGCACAAGCTGATGTTTCTCGACGAAATGAAGGAATGGGGCGACGCCGAGCGCCCGGGCGGGGCCAAGGCCGTGCTCGTCGGCGATCTGAACGTCGCGCCGCTCGAAACGGACGTTTGGAGCCACAAGCAAATGCTGAAGGTGGTCTCCCATACGCCGATCGAATGCGGAAAGCTGAACGCGGCGCAGTCGAGCGGCGGTTGGGTCGACGCGGTGCGCCTGATGAAGCCGGAGCCCGAAAAGGTCTATACGTGGTGGAGCTACCGCGCCGCCGATTGGGCCGCCGCGAACAGGGGCCGCCGCTTGGACCACGTATGGGTTTCGCCCGATCTCGCACCGGCCGTCACCGACGCCTCGATCCTTCGGGAAGCCCGCGGCTGGGAGCGGCCGTCGGACCACGTGCCGATCATCGTCAGCGTCGGCTGATCAGCCGACCTTCGGCTCCAAGAGGTCGCGGACGCGCACCATGCGGCCGTGAAGGTCTGCGAGACGGTTTTCGATGCCCCGCTTCATCTCGAGCGCGACATCCGGAAATTCCTGCAGCACCTTCCGCACGGCGCTGCGCGGCAGGTGGAGCACGCTCGACGCCTCGCGCGCCACGGCGGTGAAGCGGAACTCGGTTTCGACGATCAACCCGCTTTCCCCGACCAAGCCGCCGGGCGGAACGACCGTTTCGCCGGGCTCGCCCGTCATGACCACCATCAGCGACCCGGTGCGCACGAGATAGGCGCCGTCCGACATCTGACCGGCGCGAAACAGCACGTCGCCCTGCCGCAAGATGCGGCTGTCGCTGGAAAAGGCGAGCAACCGCAACGCCTCCTCGGTAAAGGGCTTGAACGGGGGCAATGCGGCGAGCAGCGCCACGTCTTCTTGGAGCGCCATGAAATCCTCAGGCCATAAGGCGATAGCCGGCCGGATCGGTCACGAGGATCGAGGCGGCGGCGGGATCAAGTTCGATCTTTTGACGCAAACGATAGATGTGAGTCTCGAGCGTATGCGTGGTGACGCCGGATGTGTAGCCCCAGACTTCCGACAGCAGCACGTCGCGCGCGACGGGAGCCGCCACGCGATGAAGATAGCGAAGGATCGCCGTTTCCTTTTCCGTCAGACGGATCTTGCGGTCCTCGACGGTCAGCAGCTTGGCGCCGGGCCTGAAGGCGTAAGGACCGAGCGCGATGACGGCGTCCTGCCCGGCCTCGTGGCGGGTAAGATGACTGCGCACGCGCCCGATCAGCGCGGAAATGCGGATCGGCAGGCTCTCGCGGTCGTCGGCGCCCGCGTCGACGGCCGCCGCGGCATCCGAATCGCCATCCGGACCCACGAGGATCAGCACGGGTTCGACCACCTCGCGGGCGCGCAATTCGGCCACGAATTCGGCGGCCGTCGCGTCGGGCAACCGTGCCGCGGTCAGCACGAGGTCGGGCGTAGATTCGGCTGCGGAAGCCAATGCGGCCCGGCACGACGCGGCGATGCGCACGGCGAATTCGCCGCCGAGCGACAATTGCTCGGCAAGCGCGCCGGCCGCGACCGCATCGCCGTCGACGATCAGGAGATTGCGTTCCGCCGCCATTCCCGTTTCGATTTCCTCATGAGCTCGCGGCGAACCGCCTCGGGCAAGTAGAGCAGCATCGATGATCCGTGCAAGCCGTAGAAGCCACCCCGGCCGAGCGCCTCGTGTCGCGGCGCAGGTTTTCGCCCGCCCTTCGGACCGCAGCAAGGGCGTGCTGGTGCTGGGAACGCTCCGGCTTCCATGCGCCTTGGGCCGCACGGGACCGCGAATCGACAAGCGCGAAGGCGACGGCGCGACGCCGCGCGCGGTGATCAGGCCGGTCGCGATCTACGTTCGTCCCGCCGGAGGCTTCCGGCCGTGCACGGCCTTGCCGACCCGCATGATCCGACCTGAGGACGGCTGGTGCGACGACCCGCGCTCGCGGCGCTACAATCGGCTCGTCACGTTGCCCTGCGGGGCCGGGCATGAAGCGATGCTGCGCGAGGACGGGCTCTACGACGTCGTGATCGAGACGGATTGGAACCGCCGCCCCGCGGTACCCGGCCGAGGCAGCGCCATCTTCATCCACATCGCGCGACCGGGATTTCGCCCGACCGAGGGCTGCATCGCCCTGTCCCGGAAAGGCATGCGGCTGTTTCTCGACCGGATGGGCCGCTTTTCGGGCATCCAGGTCCTCTGATCAGCCGCGCACGCCGAAAATCGCGCTGCCGACGCGCACATGCGTCGCGCCGAGCTGGATCGCTTCTTCGAAATCCGCACTCATGCCCATCGACAGCACCGCGATTCCGTTGCGGGCCGCGATCTTGCTCAGGAGCGCGAAATGCGGCGAGGGCGGCTCGTCGGCCGGAGGGATGCACATCAGGCCCGTAATCGCCAAGCCATGCACCTCGCGACAGCGCCGGATGAAGGCGTCGGCCTCGGCGGGCGCTATGCCGGCCTTCTGCTCCTCCTCGCCCGTGTTCACCTGCACGTAGAGGGCGGGGCGACGGTCGGTCTTCGGCATTTCCTTGGCGAGTTCGGCGGCGAGGCTTTCGCGGTCGACGGTCTCGATGACGTCGAAGATCTGCAGCGCCTCGCGCACCTTGTTGCTCTGCAACGGGCCGATCAGATGCAGTTCGACGTCCGGATAGGTCTCGCGCAGGCCGGGCCATTTGTCCTTGGACTCCTGCACGCGGTTCTCGCCGAAGACGCGCTGGCTGGCTTCGAGCACGGGCACGATGTCGGGGGCGTCGAAGGTCTTCGATACCGCGACCAGCGTGACGGTCGCGGGATCACGCTCGGCATCGACGGCGGACCGCGCGACGGCTTCGCGGACGGCGACAAGACGCGCGACGACGGAGGATTCGGGGGCTTCGGTCACGGCGATTCTCCAAGCGGGGCCGAAGTTGACCCGTAGGCGCATTCGTGTCCTATTCCGCGCGAACCGCGCGACGCAAGTCCACGCCTCGTTTTCCCTTCATCCTCAGAGCCGACCGACCGATCCGATGACCTCCGAGCGTTACAACGCCCGTGAAGCCGAGCCCAAATGGCGGAGCATCTGGGAAGAGAAGGGCCTGTTCCACACCCGGAACGATGACCCGCGGCCGAAATACTACGTGCTCGAGATGTTTCCCTATCCGTCGGGACGCATCCATATGGGCCACGTCCGCAATTACGCCATGGGCGACGTGGTGGCGCGCTACAAGCGTGCGCGCGGCTTCAACGTGCTGCATCCGATGGGCTGGGACGCGTTCGGCATGCCGGCCGAAAATGCGGCGATGGCGAACAAGACCCATCCCGCGACATGGACCTACGCAAACATCGCGACGATGCGCGATCAGCTGAAGTCGATGGGCCTGTCGCTCGACTGGAAGCGCGAGATCGCCACCTGCGATCCGGCCTATTATCGCCATCAGCAGCGCATGTTCCTCGATTTCCTTGCGGCCGGCCTGATCGACCGGAAAACCGCGAAGGTGAATTGGGACCCGGTCGACCAGACCGTGCTGGCCAACGAGCAGGTGATCGACGGGCGCGGCTGGCGCTCGGGCGCGCTCGTCGAGCAGCGCGAGCTGACGCAGTGGTTCTTCAAGATCTCCGATCACGCTCAAGACCTGCTGGACGCGCTCGACGGCCTCGACCGCTGGCCGGAAAAGGTCCGGACGATGCAGAAGAACTGGATCGGACGGTCGGAAGGCCTGAAGGTCCGTTTCGCGCTCGACGCGGCGACGACGCCCGCGGGCGAAACCGATCTCGACATCTACACCACGCGGCCCGACACGCTGTTCGGCGCGAAGTTCATGGCGCTTGCGCCGGACCACCCGCTCGCGCGGGCTGCGGCGGAGAAGAACCCGGCGCTCGCGGCCTTTATCGACGAATGCAAGCGCATGGGCACCGCGCTCGAAAACATCGAGAAGGCCGAGAAGAAGGGCTTCGATACGGGCATCCGCGCGCTCCATCCCTTCGACCCGACCTGGACCGTCCCGGTCTATGTCGCCAATTTCGTGCTGATGGAATACGGCACGGGCGCGATCTTCGGCTGCCCGGCGCATGACCAGCGCGACCTCGACTTCGTCAACGCCTACGGACTCGGCGTGCAGCCGGTGGTGTGCCCCGAGGGCACGAACCCGGCGAGCTTCGTCGTCACCGACGTCGCCTATGACGGCGAAGGCCGCATGATCAATTCGCGCTTCCTCGACGGGATGACGCCGGCCGAAGCGCGCGAAGAGGTCGCCAAGCGGCTCGAAGCCGAAATGCGCGGCGGCCGTCTCGTCGCCGAGCGCAAGGTCAATTTCCGCCTGCGCGACTGGGGCATTTCGCGCCAGCGCTATTGGGGCTGCCCCATCCCGGTGATCCACTGTGACGCCTGCGGCGTCGTGCCTGTGCCGAAGACCGATCTTCCCGTGAAGCTGCCGGACGACGTGACCTTCGACGTGCCGGGCAATCCGCTGGACCGCCACGCGACGTGGAAGAACGTGCCCTGCCCGCATTGTGCCGCCCCGGCGCGGCGCGAGACGGACACGATGGACACGTTCGTCGACTCGTCCTGGTATTTCGCGCGCTTCACCGACCCGTGGAACGAGACGGAACCGACCGACCCGGCGGTGGTGAACGCCTGGTTGCCGGTGGACCAGTATATCGGCGGCATCGAGCACGCGATCCTGCATCTGCTCTATTCGCGCTTCTTCACCCGCGCGATGCACAAGACCGGACATGCCGGCGTCGACGAGCCGTTCGCGGGCCTGTTCACGCAGGGCATGGTTGTCCACGAAACCTATAAGGGCCCGGACGGGGCGTGGGTTTCGCCGGCCGAGATCCGCATCGTCAGCGAAGGCGGAGAACGCCGCGCGCAGCTGCTCTCCTCGGGCGCGCCCGTCGAGATCGGCTCGATCGAGAAGATGTCGAAGTCGAAGCGCAACACGGTCGATCCCGACGACATCATAGGCACGTACGGCGCGGATACCGCACGTTGGTTCATGCTGTCGGACTCGCCGCCCGAGCGCGACGTGATCTGGACCGAGGAGGGCGTGCAGGGCGCGGCCCGCTTCGTCCAGCGCCTGTGGCGCATCGTCAACGACGTAGCGGACCTGCCGACGGCATCGGCCGCGCCGAGCTTCGGACCCGCCGCGACGGCCGTCCGCAAGGCGGCGCACCGCGCCCTGATCAGCACGGAAGCCGACGTGGAGCGCCTGCGCTTTAACCGCTGCGTCGCGCATGTCTACGAGCTGGCCAACGCGCTGCAGAGCGCCATGGCCACGCAGGAGACGGCCTGCCCGGACGACCTCGTCGCCGCACTGCGCGAAGCGACGGACATCCTGCTGCGCATCGTCGCCCCGATGATGCCGCATCTCGCGGAGGAGTGCTGGGCGGCGCTTGGCCGTGACGGACTGATCGCGGAGACCGCATGGCCGGTCGCCGACCGCGACCTCGTCGTCGAGGACGAGATCACGCTGCCCGTGCAGGTCAACGGCAAGAAGCGCGCGGACGTCACCGTGCCCCGCGACGCCGATCAGGCCGCCATCGAAAGCGCCGTCATGGCACTGGACGCGGTACGCAAGGCACTGGAAGATCGTCCGGTCAAGAAGGTGATCGTGGTGCCGCAAAGGATCGTCAATGTCGTGGGCTGATCGGTTTCGTTCCGCTCGCGCCGTCTCGGTCGCGTTGGTCCTCGCGCTGACGACGGCGGCCTGTTTTCGCCCGATGTACGGCGAGATGGCGAAGGGCGGAGACCTCTCCTCCGCGCTTGCGGCCGTCAAGATCGAGCCCAACTCCGACAGGCTGGGCTATTATCTCGGGCAGGACTTGGCGTTCGAGCTGAACGGCGGCGTCGAAGCGCCGAATGCCCGCTATCGCCTGACGATGAAGATTTCGCAGAACGTGGTCACGCCCGTCGTGGATTCCAGCACCGGCCGAGCGGACGCCGCCACAGTGCAGGCGCGCGTCGATTACGTTTTAACGCGCATGGACGGGGGCCTGCCCGTCACGTCCGGCACCGCCGTGGCCTCCGCCTCCTTCGACCGCATCGCCCAGCGGTTCGCCGCCGCACGCGCGACGCGTGACGCCGAGACCCGCGTCGCCCGCGTGCTCGCCGAGCAGATCCGCATCCGCATCGCGGCCGCGCTCGCCACCGGAACCTGACCCGTGACCGCGCTGAAGGGCGCTGCGATCGAGGGGTTCCTGCGGCGGCCCGATCCGCGCTGCCGCGTGGTCCTCGTCTACGGGCCCGACGGCGGACTCGTCAGCGAGCGCATGGCCGCGCTGGTGAAACTCTGCGTGGACGATCCGGGCGATCCGTTCCAACTCGTCAGGCTCGAAGGCGACGATCTCGCGGGCGATCCGCTGCGGCTGGCCGACGAAGCGCATACGGTCCCGCTGTTCGGAGGCCGCCGGGTGATCCGCGTCCGCGCCGGGTCCAAGAACTTCGCCGCAGGCGTGACGCCGCTGCTGGCCGTGCCGCCGCAGGATGCGGTCATCCTGATCGAGGCCGGCGACCTTGCGCCCAAGCACCCGCTCAGAAGCGCCGTAGAGGCCTCACAGAACGCCGCGGCGCTGCCGTGCTATGCGGACGAGGCCCGAGACCTGCCGGCCCTTGTCGAGCGTTCCCTGCGCGATTACGGGCTGAGCATCGACGAGGATGCCAAGAGCCTGCTCGTCTCGCTGCTCGGATCGGACAGAATGGCGTCGCGCAGCGAGATCGAGAAACTGGCGCTCTATGCCCATGGCCGCACGACGGTGGCGGCGGCCGACGTGGAAGCCGTTCTGGCCGATACGGCCGCCGTGAGCCTCGACGTCGTCATCGATGCGACGTTTGCGGGCGAAGCGGACGTGCTCGACACCATGCTGCGGCGGTGTCTGAGCGAAGGGACCGACCCGGGCGTCCTCGTCGGCGCGGTGCTGCGCCACGCCTTCCTGCTGCAGAAAACGCGCATCGCGATCGAGGACGGTGCGGACCCCGCTTCGGCCGAAGCGGGCGCACGCATGCATTTCAAACGCAAATCCGCCTTCCAGAAGCAGTTGCGCGTATGGAGCGCGACGGCGTTGGACGATGCGATCGCCCGCCTCGCCGAAGCGCAGGCGACTGTCCGGCGCACGCCGCGCATCGCCGACAGCGTGATCTCGCGGGCCTTGCTGGCCTTGGCACTGGCTTCGGCCCGGCGCTGACGCTCAGTCGCGAAGACGGCGGCAGACGTCTTCCAGCTGCTCGACGGTCTTGTAGCGGATGCGCAGCTCGCCGCCGCGCATGCCGTGATCGATGGTCACGACCATCCCGAGCACGTCTTCGAGCGCCTTTTCAAGCGCCCGCGTATCGGGATCCTTTTCGGCGCGGGGCTTCTTGACCTTGGCCTCGCCGGCCGCGGGAACGTCCTGCGTGAGCCGTTCGACGTCGCGGACGTTGAGCCCGCGTTCGACGATCCGTTTCGCCACCGAATCGGGATCGTCGACCGACAGCAATGCGCGGGCATGGCCGGCCGTGAGCTCGCCCTTGGCCAGCATCGCCTTGACGCTTTCCGGCAGCTTCAAGAGCCGCATCGTATTGGCGACGTGGCTGCGGCTTTTGCCGATGATCTTGGCGAGATCGTTGGCGGAATAGCCGAAATCGGCCGTCAGCTTGTCGTAGCCCATCGCCTCTTCCAAGGCGTTCAGGTCGGCGCGCTGCACGTTTTCGATGATCGCGAGCTCGAGCGCCTCGCGGTCGGTCGCTTCCACGGCGATGATCGGCACTTCGTGCAGTTCGGCGCGCTGGGCGGCGCGCCAGCGGCGTTCGCCCGCGATGATCTCGAACACGTCCGCCATGCCGGGCATCTCGCGCACGAGGATCGGCTGGAGAATGCCCTTTTCGCGGATCGAATTCGTCAGGTCGTCGAGGTCGGTTTCCTCGAACGTCTTTCGGGGGTTGCGCGGATTGGGACGCAGAAACTCAGTCGGCACCTTGCGCTGCGCCGAATTGCGCGCCGGCGAAGGGCCGCCGCGGTCCACGGCGGCAAACTCGTCGCCCATGTCGCCGATGAGGGCCGCGAGGCCGCGCCCGAGACGGGACCGGGGTTCGTCTGCCATCGGAATTCTCCTCACGCGGCCTGCGCGCGCTCGCGTCGGATGACCTCCGAGGCGAGCCGCAAATAGGCCTGCGCTCCATTGCATTTCAGATCGTAGAGCAGCACGGGCTTGCCGTGCGACGGCGCCTCCGACACTCGGACGTTCCGCGGAATGATCGTATCGTAGACCTTGTCGCCCATGAACTGCCGAACGTCCGCGACGACCTGATTTGAGAGGTTGTTGCGCGGATCGAACATGGTCAGCACGACGCCGTGGATCGACAGGCGCGGGTTGAGGTTGGCGCGCACCTGCTCGACCGTCTTGAGCAGCTGGCTGAGACCCTCGAGCGCGAAGAACTCGCACTGCAACGGCACCAGCACGGCGTCTGCGGCCGTCATGGCGTTGATGGTGAGAAGATTCAGCGAGGGCGGGCAATCGACCAGAATGTAGCTGAACGTCGGGCGGCCGGTCGCGATCCGCTCCTCATGCAGCAGCATGACGGCGCGGCGAAGACGATGCGCGCGGTCGCGCTCCGAGGCGATTTCGAGCTCCACGCCCAACAGGTCCAGCGTGGACGGCGCGACCGACAATTGGGGGACGTCGGTGGCCTGAACGGCGCGGTCGAGACCTTCCGCGCCCGTCATGACGTCATACGTCGAAATGCGGCGGGACTTGCGGTCGATGCCGAGACCCGTGGAGGCGTTGCCTTGGGGATCGAGATCGATGATGAGGACCTCTTCGCCGATGGCGGCGAGGGCGGTCCCGAGATTGATCGCCGTCGTGGTCTTGCCGACGCCGCCCTTCTGATTGGCCACGGCCAAGATCCGCGGAGGAACGCCGGTCGGTCGAATGCGCGTCTGGACGTCGCTCATGCTGGTTCCGGCTCCGATGAAGGGCGTGGGCTTGCCGATGCGACGCGGATGATGCGACCGCCCGTATCGGTCAAACTCGACGTCACCGATGCCGCCAATGTCCAAGATTTAGCGGCTTCGGTCAATTCACGCTCTACATCTTGTCCCTTGAGAAAGAGACCGACGGCCCCTTTTTTCAACAGAATCTCGGCATGGGAGACCAGATCGACCAACGGCGCGAGTGCCCGAGCGGTCACGACGTCGACCGGACCGAGATCGGGAACGACGTCTTCGACGCGACGATCATGCACCGTGACGGGAAGCGCGAGCGTCCGCGCCACCTCCCGCAGAAAGGCCGCCTTGCGGCCGTTGCTCTCGATCAGGTCCACCGACGCGTCGGTCTGGTCCGCGAGAGCGCAGGCGATGACGAGCCCCGGGAAGCCGGCGCCCGAGCCGAAATCCACCCAGCGCCGGGCGTCCGGCGCGAGCGCGAGAAGCTGCAAACTGTCCGCCACGTGGCGCGTCCAAAGCTCCGGCAGCGTCTTCGGGCCCACCAGATTTTTGATCGTCTGCCACTTCAACAGCAGCGAGACATAGACGTCCAATCGTTCCCTTGTTTCACGTGAAACGGGAACGAGCGCCAGCGCATGCTCGCGGTCCCGGGCCAGGTCGAGCTTCATCCCGTAACCTCCGGGGAGGACTTCCGGGCACGGCCCGCCAACAAAACCAAGGCGGCAGGGGTCATACCTTCGATCCGCCCCGCATGCCCGACGGTTCGGGGCCGAATCGTTTCCAGTTTCGTACGCAGTTCGTTGGAGAGACCAGCGATGTCGGCGAAATCGATCTGACCGAGATCGAGAGATTCGTCTTGGCGAAATCCGGCGATGTCCCGGTCCTGCCGTTCCAGGTAGACGGCATAGCGTGCGTCCGTTTCGATCCGATCCGCAGTGGCCGAGGACACCGCGCCGAGCTCCGGCCAGATCCGCACGAGGTCGGCAAACGCGATATCGGGATAGGACAGGAGCTCGAAGGCCGTCCTCCGCGTTCCGTCGAGGTTGAGCCTCAGACCCTGCTTGTTGGCTTCGCTTGGCGTAATCGAAAGCGACCGGACGAGATGTCGGGCCTCCTCGATGTCGCGGGATTTGGCGCGGTACGCCTCGAGCCGCTCGCGGCCGACGAGCCCGAAAGCGGCGCCCTTCTCCGTCAGTCGCTCGTCCGCATTGTCGGATCGGAGGGAGAGGCGGTACTCGGAGCGGGACGTGAACATGCGATACGGCTCCGTCACGCCCTTGGTAACGAGGTCGTCGATCAACACACCGATATAGGCCTCGGCGCGATCCAATACGACTCCTTCACGGCCGCTCGCGCGTCGCGCCGCATTGATGCCCGCCATGAGACCCTGCGCGGCCGCCTCCTCGTACCCGGTCGTGCCGTTGATCTGCCCGGCCAGAAAGATGCCGCGCGCCGCCTTCGCTTCGAGCGTCGGCTCGAGCCCCCGCGGGTCGACATAGTCATATTCGATCGCGTAGCCCGGGCGGATCATCCGGACGCGCTCGAGGCCGGGGATCGTGACGAGCATGTCCCGCTGAACATCCTCGGGCAGGGCAGTCGAAATCCCATTGGGGTAAACCGTGTCGTCGTCGAGACCTTCCGGCTCCAGGAAGATCTGGTGCCTCTCGCGATCCGCGAAGCGGACGACCTTGTCCTCGATCGAAGGGCAATACCGGGGCCCCCGGCCCGAGATCGCACCGCTGTAAACGGGAGCGAGATGGATCCGGCTGCGGATGACGTCGTGCGTCGCGGGCGTCGTTGACGTCACCCCGCAGCCGATCTGGGGGTTGGTAATTCTTTCGGTCATCGCGGAGAACGGCTCCGGCGGATCGTCTCCCTGCTGCATTTCCACCGCCGCCCAATCGATGGTACGGCCGTCCAGTCGTGCAGGCGTGCCGGTCTTCAGTCGCCCCATGCCAAAGCCCAATGCCGCGAGCGACGCGGACAACGCCTTGGACGGTGCCTCTCCGATCCGGCCCGCACTGGACCGTTCAGCGCCGATATGGACCACCCCGTTGAGGAACGTTCCGGTCGTGATGACGACCGCGCGTGTGCGGATGCGCCGGCCGTCCCCCAGGCCGACCGAGCTCAATCGACCATCTGACACCACGATGTCCGCCGCCTCGCCCTCCAAAATCGACAGCCCGGGGGTGGATTGCAGAAGGGCGCGAACCGCTGCGCCATAGAGCTTGCGGTCGGCCTGCGCCCTGGGGCCGCGAACCGCGGGCCCTTTGCGACGGTTCAGCACCCGAAACTGAATGCCCCCGCGGTCCGCGGCGAGACCCATGATGCCGTCGAGAGCGTCGATCTCGCGGACAAGGTGGCCCTTCCCGAGGCCGCCGATGGCCGGATTGCACGACATCGCTCCGACCGTGTCGAAACGATGCGTCAATAAAATCGTCTTCGCACCGACACGTGCGGCGGCGGCAGCAGCCTCGGTCCCAGCGTGGCCACCGCCCACGACGACGACGTCGGCATCGAATGAATACTGTTCCATGGCGGATGCTCTAGACCGAAGCCACGCCGGCGTCAAAGACGTTTCACGTGAAACACCGTCAAGCCTACGCTCGAGGCGCCCCATGTTTCACGTGAATCAGCGCATCACTTTCCGATGCAAAACGACGCGAACAGTCTGTCCAACATGTCGTCCACGCCGACGCTGCCTATCAGGCTTTGAAGTTCACGGATGGCCAGCCGGATGTCTTCTGCCGCCAGTTCAAGCTGCGGACTATTCGTTCGAAGCTCGGTAGCGGCTCGATCCAACATCGTCGCCGCGCGTAAAACTCCCTCGCGGTGCCGAACACGGACGGCGACGGCATCAGAACCCGGCACAAGCTCCGCGGCCAGTGCGGAGACTCGTGCCAACAGCGCGTCCAATCCTGCGCCGGTCACGACGGATATCTCCAAAGCGTTCTCTTCCACGGGGCCGACGGAAACGTCCGATTTGGTTCGTACCAGAATCCATTCCGGACCGTCCGGCGGGTTTTCTTCAGGAGTACCGACGGGGAGGAGCCACAGGCCGATCTCGGCGGATCGGGCCCGCTGCAGCGCCCGCGTGATCCCGACGATCTCGACGGGATCGTCCGACTGCCTCAACCCCGCGGTATCGACCAGCGTGACAGGCACCCCGCCGAGGTCGAGGCGGACCTCGATGGCGTCGCGCGTCGTTCCCGCGTGAGGCGAAACGATAGCAACGTCGCGCTTCGCAATGGTGTTCAGCAGCGAGGATTTTCCGGCGTTGGGCGGACCCGCTATCACCACGGTTATGCCGTCCCGCAAGCGCTGCCCGCGCTCCGCATCGCGCCGCGCTTCCTCAAGTTGCGAGCGGACGCGAACCAAAACCGGAAGCACTTGCCCGGAAAGGTCCGAGGGGACGTCGCCTTCGTCGGAAAAATCGAGCTCCGCTTCGA
Source organism: Hyphomicrobiales bacterium (assembly GCA_027489535.1). Lineage (GTDB taxonomy): Bacteria > Pseudomonadota > Alphaproteobacteria > Rhizobiales > Beijerinckiaceae > JAIXZO01. The sequence goes on along the minus strand of JAIXZO010000001.1, from coordinate 56,457 downwards.
TCAGGGCCGATGCGCCGAGGAGGTCTTCACGCCAACCGGCAACCGCCTCTGCAAGCACCCCCTCGACTTGACGCAGTGCCTGGCGTCGCTGTCCCTCAGTTTCCGCCTCGACGAGGTCGGCGAGACCTTCCACGGCAGCGAGGTCCAACTTGCCGTTGTAGAGAGCCCGACGGGCGAACTCACCCGGGAGGGCGGAGCGACAGCCCTCGATTCCGCCGAGTGCGCCCAACACGGCAGACAGAACCGCTCTGCTGCCGTGCACGTGAAACTCGGCCGAGTCTTCGCCCGTGAAGCTCCCTGGCGACGGGAACCAAAGCACAAGGGCTTGGTCGAGCGCTTCGCCGTCCGGCGACCGCAGGACAGCCAAGGTCGCGCGACGTGGAACGGGAACCTTGCCGAGGATCGTTTCGAGAACGAATCGAGTCCGGGGGCCGCTGATGCGGATGACGGCGAGAGCCGCTTTTCCGGCGGCGGTCGCGGGCGCAAAGATCGTGTCGGTCATGACGCCTCGCAGCGCGGGCAGGCGGCCGCACCCGAAAGGGAGCGGCCGAGCCGAGGCTCGTCAGGTGTTCATGGAGTCGAAGAAATCGCCGTTCGTCTTCGTCTGGCGCAGCTTGTCGAGCAGGAATTCGATCGCGTCGACGGTGCCCATCGGATTGAGGATGCGGCGCAGGACGTACATCTTCTTGAGCGTATCGGCGGCCACCAGAAGCTCTTCCTTGCGGGTGCCCGAGCGCGTGATGTCGATCGCGGGGAAGACGCGCTTGTCCGAGACCTTGCGGTCCAGAATGATCTCCGAATTGCCGGTTCCCTTGAACTCTTCAAAGATCACTTCGTCCATGCGGCTCCCGGTATCGATCAAGGCCGTGGCGATGATCGTCAGAGAACCGCCTTCCTCGATGTTGCGGGCAGCGCCGAAGAAGCGCTTGGGACGCTGCAGCGCGTTCGCGTCGACGCCGCCGGTCAGCACCTTGCCGGACGACGGCACGACGGTGTTGTAGGCGCGACCGAGACGCGTGATGGAGTCGAGCAGGATCACCACGTCGCGGCCGTGCTCGACGAGACGTTTGGCCTTTTCGATCACCATTTCCGCGACCTGGACGTGCCGGGATGCCGGCTCGTCGAAGGTGGAGGACACGACTTCGCCGCGCACCGAGCGCTGCATGTCGGTCACTTCCTCCGGCCGCTCGTCGATCAGCAGCACGATCAGATAACATTCCGGGTGATTGGTCGTAATCGACTGCGCGATGTTCTGCAGCAGCACGGTCTTGCCGGTGCGCGGCGGCGCGACGATGAGCGCGCGCTGGCCTTTGCCGATCGGCGAGACGATGTCGATGATGCGCGGCGAATAGTCCTTGCGCGTCGGATCTTCGATCTCGAGCTTGATGCGGTCGTTGGGGTAGAGCGGGGTGAGGTTGTCGAAATTGACCTTGTGACGGGCCTTTTCCGGATCCTCGAAATTGATCGTGTTGACCTTGAGCAGCGCGAAATAGCGTTCGCCTTCCTTCGGGCTGCGGATCTGACCTTCGACCGTATCGCCCGTACGCAGTCCGAATTTCCGAATTTGCGAGGGCGAAACATAGATATCGTCGGGACCTGCAAGGTAATTCGAGTCCGGAGACCGCAGGAAGCCGAACCCGTCCGGCAGAACCTCGACCACGCCCTCGCCGATGATCTCGACCTCGTTCGCCGCCAATTGCTTGAGGATGGCGAACATCAGCTCCTGCTTGCGCAGTGTGCTGGCGTTTTCAACCTGATTGGCTTCGGCGAAGGTCAGCAGTTCGGTCGGGGATTTGGACTTGAGGTCCTGAAGCTTGACTTCCATCAGATGAACCTGAGGCGACGCGCCGATGACCGGAGCGGAGGGGGAAGGGGAAAGCGGAAACGGCCGGGGAGACCGTAGAAGGCCGGCGGATTCGGTGAACGTTCGGATCCGGGGAGGACCCTGCCGACCGAATGGCCTGACCGCAAAGAAGGGGACGACCGTCGATAGCGCGATTCAATGCGCGCGACAAGGGCCCGGGCTTTGCCTCAGAACGGCTTCACGATCACGAAGATCACGATGACGATCATCAGCAGCGTCGGGACTTCGTTCAGAACGCGGTAAAACCGGCCGGACTTCACGTTGTCGTCGACCGCGAACCGCTTCACGCATGCCGCGAGATAGCCGTGGCAGCCGGAGAGCAGCACAACGGCGAGAAGCTTCGCGTGGAACCACGGCGCAGCGAACGCTCCTCCCAGGACGGCGATCCAAAGCCCGGCCGTCCACGACACGATCATCGCGGGCGTCATGATGGCCTTGAGCAGTCGTCGTTCCATGATCTTGAACGTCTCCGAACGGTCGGAACCGGCCGGAGCCTCGACATGGTAGACGAACAGGCGCGGCAGATAGAGCATCCCCGCCATCCACGAGATGACGGCGACGACATGCAGCGCCTTGATCCACTCGTACATCGGCCGATCATTCCCCTCGCACGCGCTTCACCAGCCGTGCGACGTGCTCCGGCGGGGTTTCCGGCACGATGCCGTGGCCGAGATTGAAGATATGCGGGCCTGCCGAGAACGTGTCGATGATCTTGTCGATGCGGCGGTCCAAGGCCTCGCCGCCGGCGACCAACAACAGAGGATCGAGATTGCCCTGAACGGGTCGGATCGTCTGCACGTGGTCGCGCGCCCATTCCTCGTCGGTGGACCAATCAAGGCCGACGGCGCTCGCACCGGTATCGCGCGCCGCGATGATGTGACCTGACCCCGAATTCCGCGCGAAGAAAATGATCTTCGCGTCCGGACGAACCGCGCGCACGCCCGCGATGATGCGGCTCACGGGCTCGATGGACCAACGGCGGAACCCGTCCGAAGTCAGAGCGCCGGCGAAGCTCTCGAAAATCTGCACGGCATCCACGCCCGCTTCGAACTGCTTGAGCAAATAGCGCGTGGAGGATTCGACCAAGAGGTCGATCAGCTTCTGCATGAACGCGGGATCGCGGTAGGAGGCCAGCCGGCTGGGGGCAAGCTCGGGAGTGCCCTTGCCCGCCACCATGTAGCTTGCGACCGTCCACGGGGCTCCGCAGAACCCCAGGAAGGTGGTCGAGGCCGGCAGCGCGGACTTCACACGATCGATGGTCTCGAAGACGGGCGAAAGCTTCTCGAGATCGATTTCATCCTTCAGACCGGAAAGCGAACCGTTCAGGGGATCGAGACGAGGTCCTTCTCCTTCCATGAACGCCACTTTTTGGCCGAGCGCATCGGGAACGACCAGAATGTCGGAGAACAGGATCGAACCGTCGAAGCCGTAGCGCCGGATCGGCTGCATCGTCGCTTCGGCGGCGAGTTCGGGGCGGTAGCAGAAATCTAGGAAGTTCTTCGCTTGCGTGCGTAGTTCGCGATATTCCGGCAGATAGCGTCCGGCCTGACGCATGATCCAAATCGGCGGCCGGGCCGTCTTGTGGCCCGAGAGCACGTCGAGCAACGGCTTACCCGTGGTCGTGCCCGTGATCTTGTCCGACATTCCCTCGCCCACTCTTCATCTTCCTATTTTTTGATAAGGACTCTTATTAGTTTTCTACTTGATAGGCCTAAAGGCGTCCTGCGGATCCGTCCACAGGAGACCCACAGGCAACTCTCGCTTGGATCAAGTCCGAAGGGGGGCCCTCGAACATTGTCCGTTCATCGGACGTCATACCAAATTCGGAAACCTTAACAATTCCTTAACCGCCCATCGAGTGTGAGGGCGCGCTTCTTCCGCGGACGTCGATCCATGTTGTCTCGACCGAAGGGAGCGTTCGGCGTCCTCAGCGGTCACGCCTGTTGATCGATTTCACCGGAACGGCCATGGTTCCGACGGGAGGGTCCGGAAAAGGTCCGGTCATCCCCGGTCGTCCACAGTTACCCACAGGGCGGCGCAACAGCGGATCGGTGTCGTGGGTCGCAGCTACTTCCATCTCCATCTCGTCTCGGATTCCACCGGCGAGACTCTGATCGCCGTCAGCCGTGCGGCGGCTTCGCAATATCAGGGCATTTCGGCCATCGAGCACATCTACCCGCTCGTGCGCACGCAGACGCAGCTCGACCGCGTCATCAGCGAGTTGGAAGCCGCACCCGGGATCGTTCTCTACACTCTCGTCGAACCCGAACTCGCACAGCGGTTGGAAGCGGCGTGTCAAGAATTCGGCTGCCCCTGCCTGTCGGTGCTCGATCCCGTTCTCGGACTGTTTCAGTCCTATCTTGGCACCGCGTCGACGCAGCGCCCGGGTGCGCAGCACGTGCTGAATGCCGAATATTTCAAGCGCATCGATGCCCTGAACTATACGATGATGCATGACGACGGGCAGTTGCCGAACGACCTCGAAACCGCCGAGGTGATCCTCGTCGGCATCAGCCGCACGTCGAAGACCCCTACGAGCATTTATCTGGCGAACCGCGGCATCCGCACGGCCAATGTGCCGTTGGTGCCGGGCATCGCGCTGCCGCCCGATCTCGAACGCGTCCGCAAACCCTTGGTCGTCGGCCTCATCGCCAGCCCGGAGCGCATCGTGCAGATCCGGCAGAACCGGTTGCTCTCGCTCAACGCGTCGGACGACAGCCCCTATGTGGACAAGACCGCCGTGACGGAAGAAATCACCAATTCGCGCAAGCTCTTCGCCCGCCATAATTGGCCGGCCATCGACGTGACCCGCCGGTCCATCGAGGAAACTGCGGCGGCCATCATCGACCTTTACAAGACGCACCGCCTTCAGAACATGGCCCAATGACCGGACGGGCTTTCATGGCGACGCGACGTCCTCTGGTGCTCGCGTCCGGCAGTGCGACGCGCGCCGACATGCTCCGTCGTGTCGGGCTGAGCGTAGCGATCGATCCGTCATCGGTGGACGAACGGGCGATCGAAGCATCGCTCGGCCCGGTCGAGCCCGCCGTTTTGGCCTCCGCCTTGGCGTCCGCGAAAGCGTTCGACGTGGCGCGTCGTCGTCCCGATGCGGTCGTGATCGGCGCCGACCAGACATTGGATTGCGACGGCGTCCTGTTCCATAAACCCGCGGATCGGCCCGGCGCCGAACGTCATCTGGCCGTCTTGGCGGGTCGTACGCACCGCCTTACGTCCGCGGCGGCTATCGTCGCGGACGGCAAAGAGGCGGCCTTGATCGTTTCCGAGGCCCGTTTAACCATGCGCCCGCTCGACGCCCCGACCATCGAACGCTATCTCGACGCGGCGGGGGACGACGTCATGGGGAGCGTCGGCGTCTATCGCATCGAGGATCTCGGCGCCGCTCTCTTCGAGCGCGTGGACGGCGACCATTTCACCGTTCTCGGCCTTCCCCTGTTGCCTCTTCTCTCCCGGCTTCGCTCTCTCGGTTTCATCGCATGACCAGTCCCGCCCGCGCCTGCATCATCGGACACCCCGTCAAGCATTCGCGTTCCCCGATGATCCATGGCCATTGGCTCGGCAAGCACGGGATCGACGGTTCCTACGGCCGCGAGGATGTGCCGCCCGAGGCGGCCGAGGACTTCATCCGCAGCTTGGCGGCGCACGGCTATGTCGGCGGCAACGTCACGATGCCCCACAAGGAAGCGGCATTCCGCGCCGTCTCCCGCTTGACACCCCGCGCCGAAGCGCTCGGGGCGGTCAATACCGTCTGGTACGAGGACGGCGTGCTGTGGGGCGACAATACGGACATCACCGGTTTTCTCGAAAACCTCGACGAGCGCGCGCCGGGCTGGGATTCCCGGCTGAAGAAGGCCGTCGTTCTCGGCGCGGGCGGCGCGGCTTCGGCCATCGCTGCGGGCCTTCGCGAGCGTGGGGCCACCGAAATTCTCGTCGTCAACCGCACGGCCGAGAAGGCGGACGAGTTGGCCCGCAGGCTGGGCGACTGCATCGCGGCGCGTCCCTGGCCGCCGACCTCCGCCGATCTCGTGGGCGCGGACTTGCTCGTCAACACGACGTCCCGGGGTATGAACGGCAAGGACGATCTCGATCTCGACCTGTCCATGCTCCCGGCCGATGCCGTCGTGACCGATGCCATCTATGTCCCGCTCGAAACCGGGCTTCTCGCCGCCGCAAAGGCGCGCGGCCTGCGGACGGTCGACGGGCTCGGAATGCTTCTGCATCAGGCCAAGCCCGGCTTCGAGCGGTGGTTCGGCAAGAAACCCGAAGTGACGCGGGAATTGCGCGCCCTCGTGGAGGCGGATCTGCAGCCGTGACCTTCGTTCTCGGCCTCACGGGTTCGATCGGCATGGGCAAGAGCGCCACGGCCTCGATGTTCCGTGCGCGCGGCGTGCCGGTTCACGATGCCGACGCCACCGTGCACGCGCTCTATGCGGGCGAAGCGGTCGCGCCCATCGAAGCTTCGTTTCCCGGCACGACGCGCGACGGCGTCGTCGACCGCAAGGCGCTCGGTGTACGCGTTTTAGGCGACGACGAGGCGATGCGGCGGCTCGAGGCCGTCGTTCATCCGCTCGTGCGCGCGGCGGAGATAGCGTTCGTCCGAGAGGCGCTTTCGCGCGGCGTCCCTCTCGTCGTCCTCGACGTGCCCTTGCTGTTCGAAAAAGGCGGCGATGCCCGCGTGGACGCGGTCGCGGTCGTTTCGGCCGACGCGGCTGTGCAAAAGGCACGCGTGCTGGCCCGACCGGGCATGACCCCGGAATGGTTCGACGTCATTCTGAAACGGCAAATGCCCGATTCGGAAAAACGCCTGCGTGCCCATGCTCTGATCGACACGGGGCGAGGTTTCGAAGCGGCGCAACGACAGGTCGATGCATTGCTGCGGGCTTTGGCGGGACGTCCCGGAAAAGCCGCCGCACGCATCACGGAAACGGAATCATGATCCGCGAGATCGTCTTCGACACGGAAACGACGGGGCTCAGCCCCAAGGACGGCGACCGCGTCGTGGAAATCGGCTGCGTCGAGCTGATCAACCACATTCCGAGCGGCAACACCTTCCACGTCTACATCAACCCGGAACGCGACATGCCGGACGGCGCGTTCAAGGTTCACGGCCTGTCTGCGGAATTCTTGTCGGACAAGCCCGTCTTCGCCGCCGTGGCGCAGAGCTTCGTCGATTTCATCGGCGATGCCCGCATGGTGGCGCACAACGCGGCGTTCGACGTGAACTTCCTCAATCACGAGCTCGGTCGCGTGGGACTGCCGGGCCTGTCCGACGACCGGATCGTCGATACCTTGGCGCTCGCGCGCCGCAAGCATCCCTTCGGGCCGAACAGCCTCGACGCGCTGTGCCAGCGCTACGGCATCGACAATGCGCGGCGCACCAAGCACGGCGCGTTGCTCGATTCCGAGATTCTGGCCGAGGTCTATCTCGAACTGATGGGCGGGCGGCAGACCGATCTCGGTCTCGGCCAAGCCTCGGCGGCGGCCGCTGCCGCCGAACGCGCCTTCGTCGAGACGGCAGGGCGCGCGCAGGCGCGTCCGCAGCCTTTGCCGTCCCGTCTCGTCGCATCGGACATCGTGGCGCATGAGGCGTTCGTCGCGGGGATGAAGGAGCCCGTATGGGGCGACTACATCCGCAAGAAGGACGGCGACGCGGCCGTGGCCTGATCGCCGGTCCGTTCTTCAGGCGCGCGAAACTTCCTTCGATTCCACCGTCGAATCCGCCTTCAGGCGGTAGATCAGCGGCACGCCCGTATCGAGCTCCATCATCGGGATCGTCTCGGGCGTCAGGCGGTCGAGCACCATCACGAGCGCGCGCAGCGAATTGCCGTGCGCGGCCACAAGCACCCGTTCGCCGCGCAGCACGCGCGGCAGGATCTCCGCGCAGTAATAGGGAAGAACGCGGGCCACCGTGTCCTTGAGGCTTTCACCGCCCGGGGGCGGCACGTCGTAGGAACGGCGCCAGAGATGCACCTGGTCCTCGCCCCACTTCTTGCGGGCATCGTCCTTGTTGAGGCCCGAAAGATCGCCGTAATCGCGCTCGTTGAGCGCCTGATCGCGGATCGTCGGCAGCGCCGGCCGGCCGAGTTCCTCGAGCAGCAGCGAACATGTGCGCTGGGCGCGCGACAGGGCGGAAGTGAACGCCACGTCGAAATCGAGACCGGCGGCCTTGAGGCGGCGTCCCGCCGCGCGGGCCTCGCCGACGCCCTGTTCGGTCAGGTCCGGATCCTTCCAGCCCGTGAACAGGTTCTTCAGATTCCAATCGCTTTGGCCGTGGCGCACGAGGACGAGCAGACGCTCCATCGACAATCTCCTGATGCGGGCGGACCCGCCGTTCGGTGAAACTCAGACGTCGCTCAAGCCGAGCACGTCCATCATGGAATAGAGCCCGGGCTTGCGCCCGCGGCCCCAAAGGGCCGCCTTGACCGCGCCGCGCGAGAACAACGAGCGATCTTCGGCATGGTGGGACAGGGTGATGCGTTCTCCCGCTCCCGCGAAAACGACGCTGTGGTCGCCGACGACGGTGCCGCCGCGCAACGAGGCGAAGCCGATCGCACCGTCCTTGCGCGCCCCGGTGATGCCGTCGCGACCGCGCTCCGATTGCGTCTCGAGATCGATGCCGCGGCCTTCCGCCGCCGCTTCACCGAGCAGCAGAGCCGTACCCGACGGCGCATCGACCTTCATTCGGTGATGCATTTCAACGATTTCGATGTCGAATTCCGGCCCGAGCGTGGCGGCGGCACGCTTCACGAGTGCGGCGAGGAGGTTGACGCCGAGGCTCATATTGCCCGACCGCACGATCGCCGCATGGCGGGCAGCCGCTTCCAGCTTCGCGAGATGCTCCTGCTCCATGCCGGTCGTACCGACGACATGGACGATGCGCGCTTGCGCGGCGAGCGCGGCGAATTCGACCGTGGCGGCGGGGGCGGAGAAATCCAGCACGCCTTCGGCCTCGACGAAAAGCGGCAAGGGGTCGTCCGTGATCGTGACGCCGAGCGGCCCGACGCCGGCGAGCACGCCTGCATCCTGACCGAGCGCGGGCGAGCCCTCTTGTTCCACGGCTCCCGACAGCACGACGCCCGGGGTCTCGTGCACGGTGCGCACGAGCATTCGTCCCATTCGTCCGGCCGCACCGACCACCACGAGGCGCATGTCGCTCATCTGTACGTCTCCCGAAACCGGTCGCAAGGCCGGCGCGGGTATAGCGCGACCGCGGCGGCGATGAAAGCGGAGGGTCAGAGCCGTTTGGCCATGGCGCAGCGCCGGGCCGGGTCATGACCGCGGGCGATGTCGCCTGCGAGCTTCGCCGCAAGGTCGGGCGGCAAACGCGCGCCGTCGAGCATCACGAAGCCCTCGCTTGCATAAAACGGCGCGTTCCACGGCACGAGCCGGTCGGTGAGCAGCGTCACGGCGGGGTGGAAGGCCCAGCGGCCGTAATCGACGACGGCGCGGAGCAGCGCCCGTCCCGCGCCTTGTCGTTGATGTGCGGGGGAGACGTGGATATCGGCGATGAAAAGCGTGCCGTCGAGCATCGTCGCCGCGGCGAAGCCGACGGGTGCGTCCTCCGCATCCGCCGCGATCCACAGCGTGCCTTCTTCGGCGAGGATTGCCATCGCTTCGACGGAGACGCGGCGGGGCGTCACACCGCTCCGCAGGTCGCCGAACGCCCGCGCCGCCGCGGTCTTGATGCCGGGCAGCGCGGGCAGGTCATGAGGCCGCGCCTGTCGGATGCGCGGCGCATCGCTCACGCGGGCTGCGGGCCGTCATAGCCGTCGATGACCATCAGATCGACGAGGGCCGCGCCCTTGCGCGCCGCGATCGCGTCCTGATATTCCGGCGACTTCCAGCAGGCCATGGCCGACGCATAATCCGGGAATTCGATCACGACGTTGCGGCTCTTGGCGCCGCCGCCCTCGGCCATCTCGAATTCGCCGCCGCGCACGAGAAACCGCGCGCCGTATTTCGAGAACGCCGCGGCGTTTTTCGCGACGTAGTTCTTGTACGCATCCGGGTTGGTCACTTCGACCCGGCCGATCCAGTAGCCCTTTTTGGACATCGTTCTCTCCCTTTTTTCTTCAGAGCGCCGTCGCGATTTCGTCGACGATTTCTTGCGCGGCTGCGCGCGGATCCGCAGCCTGCGTGATCGGCCGGCCGACCACCAGATGGTCCGCGCCTGCGCGGATCGCCTCGGCCGGGGTCATCACGCGCTTCTGGTCGCCGCGCGCAGCCGAAGCGGGTCGAATGCCGGGTGTCACGATGATCATGTCCGGCCCGAGCAACCGCCGCATGTCGGCGACCTCCTCAGGCGACATGACCAATCCGCCGAGCCCGGCCTCGCGCGCCTGCAAGGCACGGCGCTGCACCAAGTCCTTGATCGACAGAGCGTAACCGGCCTCGCGGAGGTCGTTTTCGTCATATGAAGTCAGCACCGTCACGCCGAGTACGCGGAGGGGGTGGCCGCCCTTCCCCTTGGCGGCGGCGCGCATCGTCTGCGGAAAGGCGTGGACCGTCAAAAACGTCGCCCCGAGCCCCGCAACCTGCGCCGTGGCCTTTTCCACCGTCGTCCCGATGTCGTGGAATTTCAGATCGAGAAACACCTTCTTGCCGTCGGCGACCAGACGCTGCGCCAGCGCAAGCCCGCCTCCGAAGGTCAATTCCAGGCCGATTTTATAGAAGGTTGCGGCGTCGCCGATGCGGGCGACCATGGCTTCGGCCTCGGCGACGGTCGGCAGGTCGAGCGCGACGATAAGTCGGTCGCGCGGGTCGATGTGCGGCATGGAACCTGTCCGTCAGCGCAGGATGTGAGCGCGCACCTTTTCGGTCCGTTCGCGGATCTTGGCAAGCAGATCGGGCCGTTTGCGCCGTCGTGAGGCGGTCCCTCCCGCGTCCGTAGGACGGCGATAGACCCACACGCAGGCCGGCGGAATGTTGAGCCAGATGCGCTCGGATTCCTCCACCTCGCAATCGGTGTGCTTCAGCGGCATCGGCGAGACGACGGCATAGGTGAATTGAATGAACGGCGCGCCGGGGGCCATCAGGTCGAAAGCGGCGTCGAGCAAAGCGAGACGGTCGCGCTCGGGCTTGGTGAAGAGCGGCAACCCCGAGACGACCGCCGCAGCCGGCGACGATAGAGCGTGCTCGAGGGTCTTCTTGAGGTCATAGGCGTCGCCGCGGATGATGCGGGCTTCGGGGAAGCGCTTTTCCAGAAGACGGCAGAATTCCGGGTCGAACTCGACGAGAATCAAGCGGTCCTGCGAAACGCCTCGAGCCACGACGGCTTCCGTCAAAGCGCCCGTGCCCGGTCCGAGTTCGATCACGGGGCCTTCGATCCCGAGGTCGATGAAGCTCGCCATGCGCTTGGCCAGCGCCTTGCCGGACGGCGTCACGGCCCCGGTGACGAGCGGGTTGTCCAGCCACGTCTTCAGAAAACGCGCTTCGTCCTGCAGTTTCCCCTCGATCCGGGCGGTCGCCGCCACGGCTTTGCCGCGGTCGTTTCTGCGCGTGGATTGAGGCACGTGGAGGTCTCCGAGGTGAAACGGCGAGCGAACGCGACCGGCGCAACTTGCAATGTATGGCTTAGACGGGGCCGCCGGAAAAGAACTCCTTCATCTTCGCAAAGAAACTCGCGCTTTCGGGCTGGGTTTCCTTCGAGCTTCCGGCCTCGAATTCGCGCAACAATTCTTTTTGCCGCGCGGTCAGTTTTTGCGGCGTTTCCACCGCCACCTGCACGTAGAGATCGCCCTGTTCACGTGCGCGCAGCACGGGCATGCCCTTGCCGCGCATGCGGAACTGCTTCCCGGTCTGCGTGCCTTCCGGAACGGTGACGATCTTTTCTTCGCCGTCGAGCGTCGGGATGGCGATTTCGCCGCCCAATGCCGCGGTCACCATGGAAATCGGCACGCGGCAGTAAAGATCCGCGCCGTCGCGCTGGAAAAAGCCGTGGGCCTTCAAAGACAGGAAAATGTAGAGATCGCCCGCCGGACCGCCGCGACGCCCGCTCTCGCCCTCACCGGCGAGCCGGATGCGCGTGCCGTCTTCCACGCCCTTCGGAATGTTGACCGAAAGGGTCTTGTCCTTGGTGACCCGACCTTGCCCGCCGCAGCTGCGGCAGGGATCGTCGATCATTTCCCCCCGTCCCTGACAGGACGGGCAGGTGCGCTCGATGGCGAAGAAGCCCTGCTGCGCCCGCACGCGCCCGTAGCCGCCGCAGGTGGTGCAGGTCTTGGCCTTCGTACCGGCCTTCGCGCCGGAGCCGTCGCACGCCTCGCAGCTCATGGCGATGGGCACGGTGATCGTCGCGGTCTTGCCGTGATAGGCGTCGTCCAGCGTGATCTCCAAGTCGTAGCGCAGGTCGGAGCCGCGCTCGCGCCCGTCGGAGCGCCCGCGTCCCCGCCCGCGCGTCTCGCCGAACAGATCCTCGAAGATATCCGCCATGGACGAGGCGAAATCGTTGCCGAAGCCCGGGCCGGGCCCGCCGCCGCCGTTCTCGAAAGCCGCATGGCCGAAACGGTCGTAGGCCGCGCGCTTCTGTCCGTCGGACAGCATCTGATAGGCTTCGTTCAATTCCTTGAACTTTTGCTCCGCCGCGGCGTCGCCCGGATTCTTGTCCGGGTGATGCTGCATCGCCAGCTTGCGGAACGCCGATTTGAGTTCGGCCTCGGAGGCCGATTTCGAGACGCCGAGGATCTCGTAATAGTCACGCTTGCTCATCGCGCTTGCGGGCTCCTCGCGGGGAATGCCTCCGGGCCTGAGCCCGATGCGAGGGACCCGACACGTTTCCGCGCCGGGTCCCCGAGATCGTCACGCCGTGGTCCGGTTCCGGATCACGCGCGCTTCTTCTTGTCGTCGTCCCCGACTTCGCGGAAATCCGCGTCGATCACGTCGTCCTTCTTGCCGCCTTCGGCCGGATGGTCTCCCTGATCGTCGCCCGAGGCGTCCTGCTGGGCCGCATACATGGCTTCGCCGAGCTTCATCGAAGCCTGCATCAGCTCGTTGGTGCGGGCGCGGATCGCATCGAGATCGTCGCCGGTCATCACTTCCTTGAGGGAGGCGATGGCGGTTTCGACGGCCTGCTTGTCCGTCGCCGAGACCTTTTCACCGTGTTCGGCGAGCGACTTCTCGGTCTGGTGCACCAGGCTTTCGGCCTGGTTCTTGGTCTCGACCGTTTCGCGGCGGACCTTGTCCTCGGCGGCATGCGCCTCGGCGTCCTTCACCATCTTGTCGATGTCGGCGTCGGAGAGGCCGCCCGAGGCTTGGATGCGGATCTGTTGCTCCTTGCCGGTCGCCTTGTCCTTCGCCGTCACGCTGACGATGCCGTTGGCATCGATGTCGAACGTGACTTCGACCTGCGGCACGCCGCGCGGTGCGGGCGGCAGGCCCACGAGATCGAACTGGCCGAGCATCTTGTTGTCGGCCGCCATCTCGCGTTCGCCCTGGAACACGCGGATGGTCACCGCAGTCTGGTTGTCCTCGGCGGTCGAGAACACCTGGCTCTTCTTGGTCGGGATCGTCGTGTTGCGGTCGATCAGGCGCGTGAACACGCCGCCGAGCGTCTCGATGCCGAGCGACAGCGGGGTCACGTCGAGCAGCAGCACGTCCTTGACGTCGCCCTGCAGCACGCCCGCCTGCACGGCCGCGCCGATGGCGACGACTTCGTCCGGGTTGACGCCCTTGTGGGGCTCCTTGCCGAAGAACTGCTTCACGATCTCCTGCACCTTCGGCATGCGGGTCATGCCGCCGACGAGGATGACTTCATCGATTTCGGCCGCGGAGAGGCCCGCGTCCTTCAGCGCCTTGCGGCACGGCTCGACGGTCTTCTGCACGAGGTCGTCGACCAGCGCTTCGAACTTCGCGCGCGTCAGCTTCATCGTCAGATGCTTCGGCCCGGAGGCGTCGGCGGTGATGTAGGGCAGGTTCACTTCGGTCTGCTGCGCGGCCGAAAGCTCGATCTTGGCTTTTTCGGCCGCTTCCTTGAGGCGCTGAAGGGCGAGCTTGTCCTTCTTCAGGTCGATGCCCTGCTCCTTCTTGAACTCGTCCGCGAGATATTCGACGAGGCGCATGTCGAAGTCTTCGCCGCCGAGGAAGGTGTCGCCGTTGGTCGACTTCACCTCGAACACGCCGTCGCCGATCTCGAGGATCGAGACGTCGAAGGTGCCGCCGCCGAGGTCATAGACCGCGACCGTGCCGGTCTTCTTCTTGTCAAGGCCGTAGGCGAGCGCCGCGGCCGTCGGCTCGTTGATGATGCGCAGAACTTCGAGGCCCGCGATGCGGCCCGCGTCCTTGGTCGCCTGACGCTGGGCGTCGTTGAAGTAGGCGGGGACGGTGATGACGGCCTGCGTGACGGTCTCGCCGAGGAAGGCCTCGGCGGTTTCCTTCATCTTCTGCAGGATGAAGGCGGAGATCTGCGAGGGCGAGAACTGCTTGCCGTTCGCTTCGACCCAAGCGTCGCCGTTGCCGGCGCGCACGATCTGATAGGGCACGAGGCCCATGTCCTTCTGCGTCATCGGGTCGTTGAACGTGCGTCCGATGAGACGCTTGATCGCGAAGAACGTCCCTTCGGGGTTCGTCACCGCCTGGCGCTTGGCCGGCTGGCCGACGAGCCGCTCCTCCGAGTCCGAGAAGGCGACCACCGACGGCGTCGTGCGCGCGCCTTCCGCGTTCTCGATGACGCGGGGAGTGGAGCCTTCCATCACGGCCACGCACGAATTCGTGGTGCCGAGGTCGATACCGATTACTTTTGCCATGTTCTCATCCCTTTCGGCAGCGGGACCGCCGGGCCCCGGAGCGGCTCCGGCGTGTGGCCGTCGAACGAGCATGAACGATGCTCGCCGGCGACCGGTCCCCTACAGGATCTTCTGCGGGCAGAATGCCCACGTCCGCGGCGTATATAAGGGGGGGTCCGAATGGCCGCAAGGAGCGGCGACGAGCCGTGACGCGGGCTCTGCAACCGACGCATGACTAGTCGGCGACGGACCCGGCCTTTCCAGCCTCCCAGCCGAGCATCGCCTGCTTGCGGGTGACGCCCCAGTGATACCCCGTCAGCGCGCCCGTCCGCCCCAGCACGCGGTGGCAAGGCACCACGAAAGATACGGGATTGCGACCGACGGCGGCCCCGACCGCGCGCGATGCGGTCGGCCGACCCATGCACATGGCGACGTCCGAATAGGTCGTGGCGCGGCCGAGCGGAATGCGCAGCAGGGTTTCCCACACGCGTACCTCGAAGTCGGTGCCGATCAGCACGACGCGCAAGGGGCGGTCCGCACGCCATTCCTCCGGGTCGAAGGCGCGGCGCGCGAGGTCGGCGGTCGCGGCCTCGTTCTCCACGAAAGTCGCCTTCGGCCAACGCCGCATCATGTCCGCCAGCGCGGCCGTACGTCCGGGCTCGTCCACGAAGCCCAAACCGGCGAGACCGCGCGGCGTCGCCACGACGAGCGCCTCGCCGAAAGGCGAGGGATGAAATCCGTAGGACAGTTCCAGCCCTGCCCCCTTCGCCTTCCATTCGCCGGGCGACATCGCTTCATGCGTCACGAACAGGTCATGCAGCCGACCGGGACCGGACAGTCCCACTTCGAGCGCCGTGTCGAGCACGCTCGCCGAATCGCGCAGCAGGATCCGCGCGTGGTCCAAGGTGATCGCCTGCAGGAAGGCTTTGGGCGAGAGGCCCGCCCAGCGGCGGAACAGGTGGTGGAGATGCGAGGTCGAGAGCCCCACATGCGCGGCCACCTCCTCGATCTCCGGCTGCCGCCGCCATTCCGCGGTGATGAAGGCGAGCGCCCGCCGAACCGTGTCATAATCGGCGGGCGGGACGTCGAGGGCCGGCGAGCGTTCGGCGAGGGGCGTCATGGCGAAGGTTTCCGAATTCACGGCTCGAAGCTAGCGCCCGGGCTCGCCGCCCGACACCCGAAAACGGTGCGGTTCCGTGCCCGCGTCAGGCGTGCGCGTTGTCGTAGGTCGGGCCTCGCCTTGCATCCGCCAAGGCCGCGCCCAGAGCGGACCCGAAGCTTTCCTTCTCGTCGGCAGAGAGAAACTGCCCCACGCTCACGGCTTCCCCGCGCGAGACGAGAGAGAGGCGCTGCACCCCGAACTCGTGATGGACGTCCTTGTGCAGCCGCGTCCACAACGGGTTGAAGCGCCATTCGCGCGCGCCGGACGTGTGGTGCACCTTGCGCAGCCGCAATTCGACCGCGCTCACCACGACTTCCTCATAATTCCTCGCTGCGGCGAAATTGGCGCGGAAGGCAAAATAGAGCAGCGCGACGTCCAGCCCGTAAAACCCCGCGACGGGCCAGAATCCCAAAACGATGAAGGGGATACTCGCGACGATGCCCGCCGCGCCCACCAACGCCATCACAAGGCGAAATCCGCCGATCTTCAGCGAACGGTGCGGACGGATCACCGTGGCGAACAACGGTCGTTCTGCGGCTTCGATCGAGACGGAGTGGGACATGGGGGGACCCGGCGCATCTTTCCGTGGCGGAGAGCGCCTACTATAACGCGATCATGCCTCCGAAAAAGACCGCCGCGACGTTGCGCCCCGCCCCCGAGCCGAAACCCGCGCGCCGGGCGAGCGTCCCCAAGGCGGGAGCCGCGCGACGCGGTTCGCCCAAGCCGCTGCCGCCGGATCAGGTCCGCGAGGTCTTCGCCCGCCTGCACGCGATCGAGCCCGAGCCGAAGGGCGAACTCGAACACGTCAACGCCTTCACGCTGCTGGTCGCGGTGGTGCTTTCGGCACAGGCGACGGACGCGGGCGTGAACAAGGCGACGCGGGCGCTGTTTCAGGCGGCGAGCACGCCGGCCGAAATGGTCGCGCTCGGCGAGGACGTCGTACGCGACTACGTCAAGACGATCGGCCTCTTCCGCAACAAGGCGAAGAACGTCGTCGCGCTGTCGAAGGCCTTGATCGAAAACCATGGCGGCGAAGTCCCGGCCGACCGCAACGCGCTGGAACAACTCCCCGGCGTCGGCCGCAAGACCGCGAACGTCGTGCTCAACATGGCTTTCGGCATGCCGACCATGGCGGTGGACACGCATGTCTTCCGCGTGTCGAACCGGCTGCCCTTGGCGCTCGGCAAGACGCCGCTCGCGATCGAACTCGGTCTGGAGAAGGTCGTGCCGCCGGAATACGGCCTGCACGCCCATCACTGGCTCATTTTGCACGGCCGCTACATCTGCAAGGCGCGCCGCCCCGAATGCTGGCGCTGCCCGGTGGCGGATCTTTGCCGGTTTGAGCCGAAAACGCCCGCGCCCGGACGGCCCGTCATCGAACCCGAGTGATCACTTCATCAGGATCAGCGCCGCCAATCCGGCCGAGCCGATCACGATGCGCCACCAGCCGAACACCGCGAAGCCGTGCTTGCCGACATAGCCGAGCAGGCCCTTCACCACGAGCAGCCCCGCGAAGAAGGCCGCCGCGAACCCGGCCGCGATGATCGCGGCGTGGTCGGAATTCAGCGTGCCGGCATTCTTGTAGAGGTCGTAGGCGAAGGCGCCCGTCATCGTCGGGATCGACAGGAAGAACGAGAATTCGGCCGCCGCCCGCTTCTCCGCTCCCATCAGCATCGCCCCGACGATGGTCGAGCCGGACCGCGAGACGCCGGGGATCATGGCCGCGCATTGGAACAGGCCGATCTTGAAATACATCGGCAGCGAAAACCGGGTGGCGTCCGCATAACGACGCTCCAACCGCATGTCGTCGACGATCAACAAGACGATCCCGCCGCTGATCAAGGCGACGCAGACGACCCACGGGTTGAACAGCACGCCCTTGATGAACCCGTGCAGGGTCGCGCCCAAGGCGGCGGCGGGCAGGAAGGCGACGATGACGCCGAGCGCAAAGATCCGCGCCTGCTTGTCCGTCGGCAACGCCGCGACGATGCTCAAAATTTTGCGGAAATACACGCCGAGAAGCGCGAGGATCGCCCCGAGCTGGATCAACACGGCGAAGGTCTTGTCGAATTTCGCATCCGCGAAGCCCAACCCGAGCAGGCTTTCGGCCAGAAGGATGTGCCCGGTGGAGGAGACGGGAAGAAACTCCGTCAGCCCTTCGATGAAGCCGAGAATGACGGCCTTCAATGCAAAAATCGGATCCATTGGCATCCTTCGCTATGGGATGATCGAAATCAGGTTGCCGACGCGGCAACCCGGTTTTATACGGAGCGCCCGTGTGCCGCCATGCTGCACGCGCGAGTCGCGGGACCATCGCCGCACACCGTTAAGATGTCCTGAAACCGGACCCGGATCGGAGAGCCGTCCCGCATGGCGACGCTTCATCACCACCCGTTGTGCCCTTTGTCGCGCTTCGTTCGCGTCGTGCTGGGCGAATTCGGGCTGGAAGCCGATCTCGTCGAGGAACGGGTCTGGGAACGACGCCGCGAATTTCTGGTGATGAACCCCGCCGGCGAGACGCCGGTTTTCCATGAGGAGCAGGTCGGCGCGGTGGCCGGTGCGGGCGTCGTCGCCGAATATCTCGACGAGACCCGCGGCTTGGCGCTCGGCGAGCGCCGCCTGCTGCCGGCCGATCCCAAGGGGCGGGTCGAGGTGCGGCGGCTGCTCGACTGGTTCAACGGCAAGATGCACCAGGAGGTCACCTCTTATCTGGTGCATGAAAAGGTCTTCAAGCGCTTCATGGGCCCCGAATTCGGCGGCGGCGCGCCCGACATGTCGGCGATCCGCGCGGCGCGGTCCAACATCCGCTATCATCTGTCCTATATCGGCTTCCTGATCGGGGGACGGAACTGGCTTGCGGGCGACCGGCTGACCTATGCCGACGTTGCCGCCGCGGCGCAGCTCTCGTCCGCCGACTATTTGGGCGACGTTCCGTGGCACGAGAACGAAGCGGCGAAGAACTGGTACGCGCGGGTGAAGTCCCGCCCGTCGTTCCGTCCTCTTCTGGCGGACCGGATCCTCGGCATGCCTCCGGCCGACCATTACGCGGATCTCGACTTCTGAACGGCGAAGAGCTGAAGCGCGCGCTGGTCAAGCGCGCCGCGGCCGACGGTTTCGTCGTCGCCCGCGTCACCGTGCCCGACGCCGTCCCGCAGCTTCCCGAACGCCTCGCGGCGCATCTCGCGGCCGGCCGTCACGGCGACATGGAATGGATGGCCGAAACCGCGGATCGACGCGGCGATCCCCGAACGCTCTGGCCCGAGGTCAAGAGCATCGTCATGCTCGGCATGAGCTACGCCCCCGACGTCGATCCGCTCGCCTCGCTGGAGAAGCCGGATGTCGGCACGATCTCCGTCTATGCGCGGACCAAGGATTACCACGACGTCCTGAAGGGCCGGCTCAAACAGACCGGCGCGCTCCTCACCGCTCACGGCCACCAGATCAAGGTGTTCGTCGATACCGCCCCGGTGATGGAGAAGCCCTTGGCGGCGGCGGCCGGGCTCGGCTGGCAGGGCAAGCACACTGTTCTCGTGTCGCGCGAGCACGGCTCCTGGCTGTTCCTCGGCGCGATCTTCACGACGGCCGAATTGCCGCCCGACGCGCCCGAGCCCGACCATTGCGGGTCCTGCCGGCGGTGCCTGTCGATCTGCCCGACCGATGCGTTCCCGGCGCCTTACGAACTCGATTCGCGGCGCTGCATCGCCTATCTCACCATCGAACATCAGGGCCCCGTTCCGCGTGAATTCCGCGCCGCGATGGGCAACCGCATCTATGGCTGCGACGATTGTCTGGCGGTTTGCCCGTGGAACAAGTTCGCGGAGACGACCCGCGAGGCCAAGCTCGCCGCGCGCGACGTCTTCGCCGAGCCGAAGCTCGCAGATCTCGCCCGGCTCGACGACTCCGCCTTTCGGGCGCTGTTTGCCGGAACGCCGGTCAAACGCACGGGCCGCGACCGTTTCGTGCGCAACGTCATGATCGCCGTCGGCAATTCCGGCAATCCCGCGCTCGCGGCCGAAGCCACGAGATTGCTCGACGACCCGTCGCCGCTCGTGCGCGGGGCGGCCGTGTGGGCCTTGGCGAGGCTTGTCCCGCGCGAAGCGTTCGACGAAGCCCGTGCCGCGCGGTTACAGTCGGAGCGCGATGCCGCCGTGCGCGAGGAATGGGCGGCCGGCGGGGAGGTTTCGCCATGACTTTGGTCGTCTTCGGTTACGGCTATACGGGCCGGGTCTTCGCCGAACATGTGCACGACCGGTTCGACCGCGTCGTCGGCACGGTGCGTCGTCCCGCACCGGGGCGCGCGGGCGCGGGGGTCGAGCTGATCCGCTTCGACGGCGACGGATATGACGATCATCTGCCCGACATTCTCGCCGAGGCCGAAGCCGTGCTCGTCTCCGTTCCGCCGGACGAAACCGGCGATCCGGTGCTCGAAATGTTCGGGGACACTCTCGCGGCCGCGCCGAAATTGCGCTGGATCGGTTATCTTTCGACAGTCGGCGTCTACGGCGATCACAAGGGCGGCTGGGTGGACGAAACGTCCGAACTCAATCCGACGGCGGAACGGTCCCTGCGCCGCGTGCAGGCCGAGCAGAGCTGGCTCGATTTCGGCCAGGACACCGGCAAATGCGTGCAGATCTTTCGCTTGGCAGGCATTTACGGCCCCGGGCAGAACGCGCTCGCCAATCTCGCGGCGGGCACCGCCAAGCGCATCGTCAAACCCGGACAGGTCTTCAACCGCATCCATGTCGAGGACATCGCGCGCGTGCTTGCGGCCTCGCTCGACAAGCCCCGTCCCGAAGCGATCTACAACGTCACGGACGACGAACCCGCGCCGCCGCAGGACGTCGTGGCCTATGCCGCCTCGCTGCTGGGGGTCGAGCCGCCGCCCGAAACGCCGTTCGAAAACGCGCAGCTCTCCGCGATGGGGCGCAGCTTCTATGACGAGAACAAACGTGTCTCCAATCGCCTGATCCGCGAAGAACTCGGCGTGGAACTTCTCTACCCGACCTATCGCGAGGCGCTACGTGCGCTGCACGCCGCCGGCGAGGGCGTTCAAGCGGCGTAACGGTCGCCTTCGCTGCCGAAATAGCCGAGATAACGCGGGTGAATGTCCTTGATCGGCAGCACCACCATCACGTCGGTCGTGCCGAATTGCCGGTCGATGACCGCTCCGTCGCCGAACTTCGCTCCGATGCGGAGATAGCCTTTCAACAATGCGGGCAGCGCGTGCATCACCGTTTTCGGGTCGGCAGGCGAAAGCGGCGTCCGGTTCATGTCGACGTAGCGGCCCGGCAGCGCGCGGGCGCGCCATTCGTCCGAAGCGCGCGCATGATGGTGGAGAAAGCTCAGCGCCGGCGCCAGCGCGTCCGGGTCGGTGCCCTCGAAGCTGGCACAGCCGAACATCACGTCCATCTTGTGCCGACGCACATAGGCCCAGATGCCGTGCCACAACAATTCCACGGTGCGCTTGTCGCGATAGGGCTTCTCGACGCAGGAGCGCCCGAGTTCGAGAAAGCGAAGGCCGGGATGGGCCTTCAGCATCGGCGCGATGTCGAATTCCGACGCGCTGTAAAACCCGCCGCAGCGTTCCGCCATGTCCTGCCGCAACAGGCGGTAGGTGCCGACGACCCGTGGTTTGAAGGTGCCGGGGACTGGCGTGCCCGCAATCGGCTTCTGCGGCACGGCGGTGTCCACGACGAGCAGATGGTCGCAGATCGCGTCATAGGCGTCGACGTCGCGGCGCTTCAGTCGGCTCTTGATGTCCGGGATCGCCGACATTTCTTCGTAAAACACCGTCCAGCGCAGCTTTTGCGCGCGCTTTACGTCTTTCGGCGTCCGCGCGAGCCGCACTTCCAGCGTGCCCGACCGTCCCAAGACATCGGCTTCGGCGTCGTCGCGACCGAAATCACGGAAGAGAATGAAGGGCGCGCGAAGCGCCGAGTGACGGATGGCGGAAGAGGGAAACGCATCGAGGAAGGAAGGTCGGCCCAAAGGGTCGGTCATGATCTCGCTTGCTCTGCGCGGGCGCGATTCGCCCCGCGCGTCATGTGTAGCTCCTCGAGCGTGACGGCAAGATGACGCGATCACGCAAGCGCGGTCTCGACGGCCGACGCGCGGTAGGAGAGCGCCTCCGCGAGGTGAATCCGACGCACCTTTTTCTCGCCGTCGAGATCGGCGAGCGTGCGGGCCGTGCGGATCACCCGGTGGTAGCCCCGCGCCGACAGGCGCATGGCCTCCGCCGCGTCGCGCAACAGGCGAAGGCCCTCGGCGTCGAGCTCGGCGATGCGGTCCACCACGGCGGCAGGAAGTGAAGCATTGGTCAGGGTCTCCGACAGCCCGAGCGCGAGATTGCGTGCGCGTTGCCGCTCGCGGGCCGTCGCCACGCGCTGCGCCACGGCGGCCGAGCCTTCGGACGCGGCGGGCAGGATCAGATCCGCGGCGCTGACCGCCGGCACCTCGATGCGCAGGTCGATGCGGTCGAGCAGCGGGCCCGACAGCCGCGCCAGATATTGCGCCATGCACTTGTCGTTGGGCGCGCGTCGGCAGGCGAAGCCCGGCTCCGTCGCCTTGCCGCATCGGCACGGGTTCATCGCCGCCACCAATTGCACCCGGGCCGGGTAGACGGCGCGATGATTGGCGCGCGCGATCACCACCTCGCCGGTCTCCAACGGCTGGCGCAGCCCGTCGAGCACCTGCGGCTGGAATTCGGGAAGCTCGTCGAGAAACAGCACGCCGTGATGGGCGAGGGAGACTTCCCCCGGCCGCGCATGGATGCCGCCGCCGACCAAGGCCGCCATCGAGGCTGAATGATGCGGCGCGCGAAACGGCCGACGGTCGGTCAATTCTCCGCCGGCCAGCGTGCCCGCGACCGAATGAACCATCGAGACTTCCAGCAGCTCCATCGGCGAGAGCGGCGGCAGGATGGAGGGCAGGCGCGCGGCGAGCATCGATTTGCCCGAGCCGGGCGGGCCGGACATCAGCAGGTTGTGGCCGCCCGCCGCGGCGATCTCGAGCGCGCGCTTGGCGCTTTCCTGCCCCTTGATGTCGGCGAGGTCCGGCAGGTTTCCCGGCGCGGCGCGCACCGCCGGTTCGGGCCGGGCGAGCACCTGCGTGCCCTTGAAGTGATTGGCGAGCTGGATGAGCGAGCGCGGCGCGATCACGTCCAGATCGCGCGACGCCCAGGCCGCTTCCGGTCCGCAGGCGGCGGGGCAGATCAGTCCGCGCCCCATCCTGTAGGCCGCCATCGCCGCAGGCAGCACGCCCGCCACCGGCGTGATCGTGCCGTCGAGCGCCAATTCGCCGAGAACGACATAGCCTTCCAGCGCGTCGCTCGGGATCGCCCCCAAGGCCGCCATCAGGGCGAGCGCGACGGGCAGGTCGAAATGGCTGCCTTCCTTCGGCATGTCGGCGGGCGCGAGATTGACCGTGATCCGCTTGGCCGGCAGGGCCAGCCCCGAAGCGACCAGCGCCGAGCGCACCCGCTCGCGCGATTCTCCCACCGCCTTGTCCGGCAGACCGACGATGTTGAACACCACGTTGCCGGGCATCACCATCACCTGCACGTCCACCGCCTTGGCATCGATGCCCTCGAAGGACACGGTGGAGACACGGGTGGCCATGGGGAGGAAACGCCGGGTTGCTGCGGACCCTGAACGCTATCAGGCACGGCAAGGGGCGTATCCTGTCGGAAGGGACAGGAGGTGCTGCCCTATCGGCCCTTTTCCAATCCGACCAATCGATACACCGCTTCGAGCGCCTCCTTCGGCGTCATCGCGTCGGGGTCGAGCGCGGCCAAGGCTTCGCGCAGCGGGTCCGGGCCGTCCTCGGCCGAGGCGACGGACGCCGTGCGGGCGGCCTTCGCCGCCACCGCGAACAGCGGCAGGTCGTCGATGAGGCGCTCGACCGGCGCCTGACGGTCGTGGGCTTCCAGTTCGTCGAGGATCACGCGGGCGCGGTCCACCACCGCACGCGGCAGGCCGGCGAGCTTGGCCACCTGAATGCCGTAGCTGCGGTCGGCGATGCCGGGCACGACTTCGTGCAGGAACACGACGTCGCCTTTGAACTCGGTGACGCGCACCGTCATCGTATGCAGGCGGGTCAGCCGTCGGGCCAGCGCCGTCAGCTCGTGGAAATGCGTGGCGAACAGGCCGCGGCAGCGGTTGGTCTCGTGCAGATGCTCGATGGTGGCCCAGGCGATGGACAGGCCGTCGAAGGTGGCCGTGCCGCGCCCGATCTCGTCGAGGATCACCAGCGAGCGGTCCGTCGCCTGATTCAGGATGGCGGCGGTCTCGATCATTTCGACCATGAAGGTCGAGCGGCCCCGCGCGAGATCGTCCGCCGCCCCCACGCGCGAGAACAAACGATCAACCACGCCGATATGCGCCGATTTCGCCGGCACGAAGCTGCCCGCCTGCGCCAGCACGGCCAGCACGGCGTTCTGCCGGAGATAGGTCGATTTGCCCGCCATGTTCGGGCCGGTGACGAGCGCGATGCGTCCGCCGTCGCCCGCGTCGGGAGGCCCGAGGTCCGAATCATTGGCGACGAAGGCCGTGCCGTCACGCGCCAAGGCCGCTTCGACCACGGGGTGCCGCGCGCCGTCGAGCCTGAACGCCGTCGAGGAATCGACCGTCGGCCGCGTCCAGTCGCCTTCTTCCGCCCGCTCGGCGAGGGCCGCTGCGACGTCGATCGCGGCGAGCGCTTCGGCGGCGGCCTTCAAAGCGGTCGCGGAGGCGAGCACCTCGCGCACCAGCCGCTCGAACACGGCCATCTCGAGCGCCTGCGCACGGTCGGCGGCGGAGGCGATGCGGCTTTCGAGGTCGGCCAATTCGGCCGTCGAAAAGCGCATCGCGCCCTGCATCGTCTGGCGATGGATGAACACGGCATTGAGCGGCGGCGCGACGAGCTGCTCCCCGACCTGCTGCGGCACTTCGACGAAATAGCCGAGGAAGTTGTTGTGCTTGACGCGCAGCGTGCGCGCGCCGGTCTCCTCGGCATAGCGGGCCTGCAGCGCGGCGATGACGCGCCGGCTCTCGTCGCGCAGGGCCCGCACCTCGTCGAGCGCCGGTTCCGCCCCGGGCCGCACGAAGCCCCCGTCGCGGGCCCGCAGCGGCAATTCGTCGTCGAGCGCATGGGAGAGGGAGGCGGCGAGCGCGGGGTCGAGATCGCGCAGCACCTTCGCCGCGCTCGCGATGTCCTCCGGCACCTCTGCACGTGCATGGATGAGCGCGACGACGGCGCCCGCGGCATGAACCGCGTCGCGCATGGCGGCGAGATCGCGGGGCCCGCCGCGCTCGACCGCCAAGCGGCCCAGCGCGCGGGCGATGTCGGGCGCGCTTTTCAACGCGGCGCGGATGTCCGCCCGCAACGGCCGATCCGTCGTGAACCATTCCACCGCGTCGAGCCGCCGCGCAACGGCGAGCGGATCCGTCAGAGGCCCGGCGATCCGCTCGGCCAGAAGCCGCGCTCCCGGCGGCGTCACCGTGCGGTCGACCGCCGCCAACAGGCTGCCCGCGCGGTCGCCCGAGAGCGTGCGCGTGATCTCCAAATTGGCGCGCGTCGCCGCGTCGATGTGCATGACGTGGCCGCGCGCTTCCGACACGGGCGGGGACAGCGGCGGCCGCGCGCCCAATTGGGTACGCTCCACATAGACGACCACCGCGGCCGCCGCCGCGAGTTCGGCGCGGCTCAACGCGCCGAAGCCCGCCAGCGTGCCCACGTCGAAAAAGGCGAGCAGTCGGCGCTCGGCCGAGGCGGGGTCGAGCCCGTCGCGGGCCGTCGGCGTCACGGCCGCGCCCGTCTCGCGCCACAAGGCGCGCAGGGCGGGCTCGTCGAGCACGGCGTCCGGCACCAGAATTTCGCTCGGCTCCAAGCGGCCGAGTTCCGCCGCAAGTCCCGCCTCGTCCGTCTCCAGCACCGTGAAGGCGCCCGTCGAAATGTCGGCGGCCGCCAGGCCGTACCGCCATCCCCCGTCGGGCGAACGCAACCGGGCCACGGCCGCGAGCCGATTGGCGCGCGCGGGGTCGAGCAACCTGTCTTCGGTCAGCGTGCCGGGGGTGACGAGCCTCACCACGTCGCGCCGCACCACCGATTTCGCGCCGCGCTTCTTGGCTTCGGCGGGGTCTTCGATCTGCTCGCACACGGCGACGCGGTGTCCGGCGGCGATCAGCCGCTGCAGATAGTCGTCGGCGCGTTCCACCGGCACGCCGCACATGGGGATGTCTTCCCCCCGATGCTTGCCGCGCTTGGTCAGCACGATTCCGAGCGTGCGCGAGGCGATTTCGGCATCGCCGAAGAACAATTCGTAGAAGTCGCCCATCCGGTAGAACAGCAGGCTGTCCGGGTTGGCGGTCTTGATCTCGATGTATTGCGCCATCATCGGCGTCGCGCCGGCATCCGCCGCAGGGGGCGGCGTCACGGGCGGTTCGGCGGGCGCTGCGGTGCGGATCATGAGGGCACGCTATCAAAGCCCGCAGCCGCGTTCATCCCGCGCATCGCCCCCGCGCGCGCCTTTCCCCCGAAAGATGGGAACGATCTGCGCTTGTGCGCGACGCCATGCGTCAACTAACTTGACGGCCCCGAGGATGCGACCGGTCAAGTTCATGCCCAACGACAAGAAGCCCGCGAAGCTCAACCGCCCGACGATCAGCGATCAGGAAGCCCTGCTCTTCCACTCGGTCGGCCGGCCCGGCAAGCTGGAAATCGTCCCCACCAAGCCCATGGCGACGCAGCGCGATCTTTCGCTCGCTTATTCGCCGGGCGTCGCGGTGCCGGTGCTCGCCATCGCCGAGGATCCGAGCCGGGCCTATGACTACACGGTCAAGGGCAACCTCGTCGCGGTGATCTCCAACGGCACGGCCATTCTCGGGCTCGGCAATCTGGGCGCGTTGGCGTCCAAGCCGGTGATGGAAGGCAAGTCCGTCCTCTTCAAGCGCTTCGCCGACGTCGATTCCATCGACCTCGAAGTCGATACGGAAGATCCGGACGCCTTCATCAACGCCGTGCGCTATCTCGGCCCCTCCTTCGGCGGCATCAATCTGGAGGACATCAAGGCCCCGGAATGCTTCATCATCGAGGAGCGGCTGCGCGAGCTCATGGACATTCCGGTGTTCCATGACGATCAGCACGGCACCGCGATCATCGCGGCCGCCGGCATCATGAACGCGATGCTGATGACCGGCCGCGACATCAAGACGACCAAGCTCGTCTGCAACGGCGCGGGCGCGGCGGGCATCGCCTGTCTCGAACTGATCAAGGCCATGGGCTTCGCGCCCGAAAACGTGCTGCTCTGCGACACCAAGGGCGTGGTCTATCAGGGCCGCACCGAGGGCATGAACCAGTGGAAGTCCGGCCACGCCACGGTCACCTCCGCGCGCACGCTCGAAGACGCCATGAAGGGCGCGGACGTGTTCTTCGGCCTCTCGGCCAAGGGCGCGGTCTCGGCCGACATGGTGCGCTCGATGGCCCCGAACCCGATCATCTTCGCGATGGCCAATCCCGATCCGGAGATCACGCCGGAGGAGGCGCACGCCGTCCGCGACGACGTGATCATCGCCACCGGGCGGTCGGACTATCCCAATCAGGTCAACAACGTCCTCGGCTTCCCCTTCATCTTCCGCGGCGCGCTCGACGTGCGCGCCACCACCATCAACATGGAAATGAAAATCGCGGCGGCCTATGCGCTGGCCGAACTCGCGCGCGAGGACGTGCCCGACGAGGTGGCGGCGGCCTATCAGGGCGGGCGTCCGCGCTTCGGCCGCGACTACATAATTCCCGTGCCGTTCGATCCGCGCCTGATCCACACGATTCCCCCGGCGGTGGCCAAGGCCGCGATGGAGACGGGCGTCGCCCGCAAGCCCATCGTCGACATGGACGCCTACAAGGCGCAGCTTTCCGCGCGTCGCGACCCGGTCGCGGGCGCGTTGCAGCGCACGGTCGAGCGCGTGCGCCGCTACCCCAAGCGCGTCGTCTTCGCCGAGGGCGAGGAGGAGCAGGTCATCCGCGCCGCGGTGTCCTTCGTCAATCAGGGGCTCGGCACGGCGATCCTCGTCGGCCGCGAGGACCGCATCACCGAGACGGCGGCCTTCGCCGGCATCGATCTCGAGGGCAAGGACGGCATCGAGATCCACAATGCCCGGCTCTCGCACCGCAACACGGCCTATGCGCATTACCTCTACGACCGCCTGCAGCGGAAGGGTTACCTGTTTCGCGATTGCCAACGCCTGATCAATCAGGACCGCAACCATTTCGGCGCGGCGATGGTGGCGATGGGCGATGCGGACGCGATGGTCACGGGCGTCACCCGCAACTACTCCATCGCGCTGGAGGAAGTGCGCCGCGTCATCGATCCCAAGCCCGGCCACCGCATGATCGGCGTGTCGCTCGTGCTGGCGCGCGGCCGCACCGTGCTCGTCGCCGACACCGCGATCACCGAAATGCCGACGGCCGAGGAACTGGCGCAGATCGCGGTGGAAGCCGCCGGCGTCGCCCGCCGCCTCGGCTACGAGCCGCGCGTGGCCATGCTGGCCTTCGCCACCTTCGGCCATCCGCCCGGCGAGCGTTCGGCCAAGGTGATCGAGGCGGTGCGCATCCTCGACGGCATGCATGTCGATTTCGAGTATGACGGCGAAATGTCGGCCGACGTGGCGCTGAACAAGGATCTGCTCGCGCAATATCCGTTCTGCCGCCTGTCCGACACCGCCAACGTGCTGGTCATGCCGGCGCTGCATTCGGCCTCGATCTCGACCAAGATGCTGCAGGAACTCGGCGGCTCGACCGTCATCGGCCCCCTGCTCGTCGGCCTCGACAAGCCGATCCAGATCGTGCCGCTGGGCGCCAAGGACGCCGACATCGTCAACATGGCGGCCCTCGCGGCGTACAACGTCGGAGGCTGAGGCCGCATCGCCGTCCGGGGCATCGAAGATGTCCCGGAGGCGGCTCGGCCTGCCGTCCCTTGTCATCCCGGGCCGCGAAGCGGACCCGGGACCTGTTAGCTTCGCGGCACATGCGCCCGTGCTTGCCTGTCAGCAGTCGGCTACGGTCGAGCGAGCAACAAAGGACCGGCCGAGGGCCTGCTGTGCAATAAATAGGAAAATATTCTTTACAGCCCGCGATTTCGTGTTTCCGTTTCGTCCGTATTGTGTGGAACGGGCTCATGAATTGCGGGAAGCGCCATGGTCGGCATCGCCGAAGAATTTGAAGCAGTACGAAAGGCGCGGCCGCGCGATCCGGCCGACGAAATTTCGGAACGGGTCTTGTTCAGGATTCGCATGAGGGACGGCGGGCTGCCGCCGAATGCAAAATCGGACTTGGCCTACGCGGTGATGAAAGACGCGTTCCGTCTTTTGATGAAGGCGGGCTTCGATCCCGGCCAGCCGCGTGACGAGGTGGGTCGGCGCAGAATGACGGCCGATCCGAAGGTGGGTTCGAGCACTTCCGTGAAGACACCGCTCTGCCCATCGTGCGGATTGGGGGCATTCCCGACGAAGAAATGCACCTTACCGTTCAGTATTTCATGTCGAAATACTGCGAGGGTGGGATAAATTCCAAAATCCCCGGACAGTTTCTACATATGCCTATATCCGATCTATTGAAATTGAACAAAAATCATAATCGAATGGCACAACGGTGCTTGAAGCTCTTGATGCAAGATAGGTTTAGGAAAAACTGAAATGTCTAACCTCCATAAATTCTTCGCTTTCCTTGCCGTGCTACGGAAATACAAAGTTCCGTACACGATTACGCAGGTTGCTGACGAAACGCTCATGGTGTCTTACGCCGCACCCGGCGTTCGGTACGAGGTCTACCTCGATCCCGATGACGTGACCTACAGCGTATTCGAAGGCACGGAGGATATTTTCGGCGATATTGAAACCCTGACGGCCGACATCGAACGGCGGCGTTCGCCGACCGCTTGAGCGACCGCATCGGCGGCCTGCAACGGCGGGTTCGATGCCGACTTGCTTGACCGAGCGGGTTCCTGCGTCCCCGCGCCCTCACCCCTGCATCGGGGTTTCCGGCGTCATCCAGCCCACCGCCGCGCCGGTGGGGTCGCGCAGGATCGCGATGCGGCCCACGTCGGGAACGTCGAAGCCCGGCCGGATGACGGTCGCGCCGAGGCGGGCCGCATGATCGACGCGGGCGTCGACGTCGTCGACCGCGATATAGGCGAGCCAGTGCGCCGGCACGCCGTCCATCCCCGTCATCAGCGCCATGTCCATCAGGCCCGCGACGCCCTTTTCCCCCGATTTGGCGATCCAATAGGTGCCGCCGTCAGGCATGGGCATCGCCTCGAAGGTCCAGCCGAGGGCTTCGGCGAAGAAGCTCTTTGCGCCCTCGACGTCGCGCGTCATCAGCTCGTTCCAGATGAAGGTCCCGTGCATGGCATGCTCCCCGAAAGGTCGTCCCTGCAATTCCGGATCGAGGCTGACATGCGATCATGGCAAGCATCTGTCCCGCATCGTCGGGAGCGCCGGGAAGAAAGTCTCATCCAAGAAGACCTCATGGTGAGGAGGCCCGCAGGGCCGTCTCGAACCACGAGGTTTTCCTGACGCGATGCCTGCCGCCCTCGTCCTTCGAGACGCGGGCTTCGCCCGCTCCTCAGGATGAGGGCTCGTCGGGAGAGCCTCGTTCTTCAGGATGAGGGCTCGTTGTGAGGGCCCGGTCCCGCGCCCTTGCCAACCGCCCCGTGCTGCGGCGATACCGAGCCCATGCGCGCTTTCGACGCCCCGCTGCCGATCGACGTCGTTCTCGAACCCCTCGCCGAAGCCCTGCGGGTGCGGCCGAATGCGGTGCTCGTGGCCCCGCCGGGCGCGGGCAAGACCACGCGCGTGCCCCTCGCGCTGCTCGACGAGCCCTGGACGAAGGGCGGCAAGCTGCTCGTGCTGGAGCCCCGCCGTCTCGCGGCGCGCGGTGCGGCCGACCGGATGGCCCGCACGCTCGGCGAAAAGGTCGGCGACACGGTGGGTCTGCGCGTGCGCCTCGGCTCCAAGATCGGGCCGCAAACACGCATCGAAGTGATCACCGAAGGCGTGTTCACGCGCATGATCCTCGACGATCCGGAGCTGACGGGCGTCGCCGCCGTGCTGTTCGACGAGTTTCACGAACGCTCGCTCGACGCCGATCTCGGCCTCGCCTTGGCGCTCGACGCGCAATCGGGCCTGCGCGAGGACCTCCGGCTTCTCGTGATGTCGGCGACGCTCGACGGCGCGCGCGTGGCGGCGCTTCTGGGCGACGCGCCGGTGATCGAGAGCGAGGGCCGCGCCTTTCCGGTCCAAACCAAGCGCCTGCCGCGCGATCCCTCCCGCCGCATCGAGGATCAGGTCGCCGAGGCCGTGCGGCGCGCGCTGCGCGAGGAGACCGGCTCGCTGCTCGTGTTCCTGCCCGGCCAAGGCGAAATCCGCCGGACGGAATCGCTGCTGCGCGAGACGATCAAGGATCCCGCCGTGATCGTCGCTCCGTTGTACGGCGCGATGGACCAGCGTGCACAGGACGAGGCGGTGCAGCCCGCGCCTGCGGGCCGGCGCAAGGTGGTGCTCGCCACATCCATCGCCGAAACCTCGCTGACCATCGAGGGCGTGCGCGTGGTCATCGATTCCGGTTTGGCGCGCGTGCCGCGTTTCGAGCCCGATCTCGGGCTGACCCGGCTCGAAACCGTGCGCGCCTCGCGTGCCGCCGCCGATCAGCGCCGGGGTCGCGCCGGCCGCACGGAGCCGGGCGTCTGTTTCCGCCTGTGGGAGGAGGCGGCCGACGGGGCGCTCGAGGCCTTCGCCCGCCCCGAAATCCTCTCCGCCGATCTCTCCGGCCTGCTGCTCGATTGCGCCGCTTGGGGCGTAGCCGATCCCGCCGCGCTGCGCTTTCTCGATCCCCCGCCGGTTCCCGCCGTCACCGAGGCGCGCAAGCTGCTCGCCGATCTCGATGCGCTGGACGAGGCGGGCCGCCTGACGCCGCAGGGCCGCGCCATTCGCGACCTGCCCTTGCCGCCGCGCCTCGCGCGCATGGTGGTGGAAGCCGGTCGGCGCGGGGAAGCCGCGCTCGCCGCCGACATCGCCGCCGTCATCACCGAGCGCGGTCTCGGCGGCACCGGCGTCGACCTCGCCCGCCGCGTCGACGCGTTCCGGCGCGAGCGCGGCGGCCGGGCCGACGAGATGCGCCGCATGGCGCGCAGTTGGGCGGCCGCGGTGCAAAAAACGGCCGACGCGACGTCGAGCGAACGCGCCGGCGCGGTGCTCGCCCTCGCCTTCCCCGACCGCGTGGCCAAGGCGCGCGGGGCGACGGGGGCCTTCGTCATGGTCAACGGCCGCGGCGCGAACGTCGAAGCGCATGACGCGCTTGCCCGCGAGCCCTTCCTCGCGGTGGCGGAGATCGCGGGCAGTGCCGGGGCGGCGCGCATCCTCTTGGCCGCGCCGCTGTCGCGCGAGGACATCGAGGAGGAGTTCGCCTCCCATATCCGCGAGGCCGAGGAGCTGAGCTTCGACCGCGCCGCCGCCGCCCTGCGCGCCCGCCGCGTCCGGCGTCTCGGTGCGGTGGTTCTCGAAGAACGGACCATGCCCGTCCCAGCGTCCGATGAGGCCGCCCGCGCGCTGGCGCGCGGCATCGCGGCGCTCGGCATCTCCCGCCTGCCTTGGAGCAAGGGCCTGGCGCAATGGCGCGACCGCGTGCTGTTCCTGCGCCGCGCCGACCCCGAGTCATGGCCCGACCTGTCGGACGAAGCCCTCGCGAAGCGCGCGGAGGAGTGGCTCGCCCCGCATCTGCACGGCGTCTCGTCGCTCGCGCAGATCGGCGCGGATGCGCTCGATGCCGCTTTGAAGGCGCAGCTCGATTACGCCGCGCTTCGTCGCGTCGAGGCGGACGCGCCGACGCATTTCGAGGCCCCGACCGGCAACCGCCACGCCATCGACTACGATGCGGAGGAAGGGCCCGTGCTCGCCATCCGCGTGCAGGAATTGTTCGGCTTGAAGGCGCATCCGGCGGTCGCCGGCGGTCGTCTGCCGCTCGTGCTGCACCTGCTGTCGCCCGCGCACCGCCCGATTCAGATCACCAAGGATCTGCCGGGCTTCTGGGCGGGCTCATGGTCGGCGGTGAAATCCGAGATGAAGGGCCGCTATCCGCGTCATCCCTGGCCCGAAGATCCCGCAGCGGCGATGCCGACGGCGCGGGCCAAACCCCGCGGAACGTGAATCCCCGCGCGGGACATGATCAACGCTGCGCCGCGTATCCCGCCACCACCAGGTCGGCCGTCGAAGGATTGCACGCCATCGGGATATCGTAGACCAACGCGAGCCGCGTCAGCGCCTTGACGTCGACGTCGTGCGGATGCGGCGACAGCGGATCGACGAAGAACACCAGCCCGTCGATCTTTTCTTCCGCGATCAGCGCGCCGATCTGCTGGTCGCCGCCGAGCGGGCCGCTCTTCACCCGCGTGATGCGCAGGCCCGGGCATCGTTCGAGGATGCGGCCTCCCGTGGTTCCCGTCGCCCAGATGTCGCAGCGCCCCAACGCCGCTTCATGCCGCGCGGCCCATTCGACCATCGCGTCCTTCTTCTTGTCGTGGGCGATCAGCGCCAAGCGGAAACGCGCCATCAATTGCCCCACCGTTCCTGCCAGAGCCGCTCGCCGACCGTGCAGGACACGCGGGGTTCTCTCATCTGCGCGGGAATGATCCGGGCCGTCTCGCGCGGAACCGTCACGCCCGATATCTCCAAAATCAGCTTGGTGCGCGTCGCATCCGCGAACTGCGACCGCTCGCGGATCGGCACCATGAACGCACCGGGTCCGCCGATCACGCAATCCGTGTAATAAACGTCCAGATCTTCGATGTCGCGATAACCCGCAGGGTTCTTGTTGAGCACGATGGGCAGGCCGTTGATGGTGATGCCTTCGGCCAAGGCCGCATCGCGCGCGACGGTCACGTGTCGCCCCTGATTGTTCGTGCCGTCCCCCGACACGTCGATCACCTGCCGAACGCCCGCAAAGTCGTTGTTCAGAATCATCTTGGTCGCGAAGTCGATCGCGCCCGAGATGGACGTGCGCGACAGGCGTTTGGGCGGCTTCGCCTCGATCACGGCGATGAAACGCTCCACGTCGGCGCGATTTTCGATCACATGCCAGTCGGCGATGATCTCCTGACTCGGACTGCCCGCCCATTCCACATAGGCGACGGCGATCTTCCCGTTGATGCCGCGCCGGACGGCTTCGAGAACCGCCGGAGAGCGCAGCGCCTCGAAGTAGCCTTCGCGCTGCAATCTCTGCTCTTCGGGGTCCATCGAATAAGAGACGTCGACCGCGAGCACGAGCTCCACGTCGACCGAGACGTTTCCCGATTTGGCATGGGAGCGTCCGGGGTCGGCCGTAACGGCCGCCGCGGCCAGCGCGAGCACGCAGCAAAACAGGCCGAAGTGGAAGCGCATGCGGGTTTCCCGAGGGTTGCCGTCGACAGCGACATGCATTGCGCGCCACATTCCTCCGAGGGTCAAGCGCCGCCGTAGGGCCGCAGGGGAAACATCATGGATATTCCGCTCGACGCATTGTTCGAGGCCGCCGCCGTCGCGCGCGAGCGCGCTTATGCCCCGTATTCGAAGTTCCTCGTCGGCGCTGCGGTGCTGGGCGAATCGGGGCGCATCCATGTCGGCTGCAACGTCGAGAACGTGGCCTATCCCGTGGGGACATGCGCGGAAGCCGGGGCGATCGCGGCCATGATCGCGGCGGGTGACCGTACCATTTCGGCCGTCGCCATAACGGGTTCCGGCGAGACGCCATGCCTTCCATGCGGCGCTTGTCGTCAGCGGATCATGGAGTTTGCAGGTTCCGATACGAGGGTTTACTGTTCCGGAATAAATACCGTCTACTATTCGGAGTCGGATATCTCGGCGCTTCTGCCGGCGAGTTTTTCAATTTCGTAGATTTCGGAATGCGATCATGGACAATGCAGGGATTGCCGCCACCTATCTTCGTGACCGTGGACTGACCGGCAGCTTCCGCCATGGTTTGGTTCTGGGGTCGGGCCTTTCCGCAGTCGCCGAGTTGGTCAAGGATCCGATCACGGTCGCTTATCGCGACATCCCCGGATTTCCGCGCAGCAACGTCACCGGCCATGCGGGTCAGTTGATTGCCGGCCGCATCGAGGGGTTTCCTGCGCTCGTCATGTCCGGCCGCTCGCACTATTACGAGAGCGGCAACATCGCCGCCATGCGGATGCCCTTGGAACTGTTCGCCGCGCTCGGCGTGGACAACCTGCTTCTGACGAGTTCGGCCGGGTCCGTGAACCGCGACATAGCGCCGGGCCAACTTTGCATCGTGCGCGACCACATCAACATGACCGGGTTGAATCCCCTCATCGGCGAGCCCGGAGACGAGCGTTTCGTGCCGATGAACGCGGCCTACGGAGCCAAGCTTCGCGCCCGCTTGAAAAGAGCGGCGACCGAGGCCAGCATGCGCGTCTCCGAGGGCGTTTACATGTTCTTCCCGGGTCCGACGTTTGAAACTCCCGCCGAGGTGAAGGCCGCGAAGGTTCTCGGCGCGGATCTCGTCGGCATGTCCGTGGTGCCCGAAGTGGTGATCGCGCGGCGATTCGGCATGGAGACCGCTGCCGTGTCGGTCGTCACCAATTACGCCGCCGGCCTCGATGCCGTGTTTCCCGGCCATGAGGAAACGAAACGCATGGCGTCCGATCGCGCCTTGGCCTTCAGGCGTCTGTTCACGCATTTCTTCAAGGGACTGGGCGATGTCATGTGATGCGGAACGAGATCGCGCGCGCCGCCTCCTCGGCTTGTTGGATCTCACCCGCTTGGATGATCGCTGCACCGAAGCCGACATCGCGAGCCTTTGCCGCGCGGCGACGGCCGGTCCGGCCGTGGCCGCCGTCTGCGTCTGGCCGCAATTCGTCGGCGTCGCGCGCCGTACCCTCGCCGGGTCGGAGGTCCGCGTCGCGGCCGTCATCAACTTCCCCTCGGGCGGCGAGGACGTCGAGCGCGTCGCCGACGACATCTCCGAAACCGTGGGCGACGGCGCCGACGAGATCGATCTCGTCATGCCTTGGCGCGCCTTTCTGCGCGGAGACGTCGATGCCGTCGAGGCGGTGATCGGCACGGCCCGCGAATCCGCCTCGGGCAAGATCTTGAAGGTCATCGTCGAGTCCGGCGAACTCGGCCGCCCCGAGACGATCCGCGAAGCCTCACGCCTGGCCTTGGCCTGCGGGGCCGACTTCGTGAAGACGTCGACGGGCAAATCCGCCGTCTCGGCCACGCCGGACGCCGCCCGCGTCATGCTGGAAGCTGTCCGCGACTGCGGGCGGCCCGCCGGGTTCAAGGCGTCCGGAGGCATCCGAACTTTCGCGGAAGCCGACCTTTATCTCGCCTTGGCCGAATCGATCCTGGGCCGTGAAAACGTGTCTCCCGCAACCTTCCGCATCGGTGCGAGCGCGCTGCACGGGGCTCTTCTGGACCTCCTTGCCGGGGGCGACGAGGGCGTCGAGACGACCTCCGGTCCGCACGCGTGATCCCGCAGGAAATCATCCGCGCCAAGCGCGACGGCGCAGCGCTCGCCCCTGCCGAAATCGAAGCCTTCATCGCGGGCCTTATCGACGGCCGCGTGACGGAGGGCCAGGCGGCGGCCTTCGCCATGGCCGTATTCTTTCGCGGCATGTCCACGACCGAATGCGTCGCCCTGACCCGCTCGATGACGCAGTCCGGGACGAGGCTGCGCTGGGATTTGCCCGGTCCCGCGCTCGACAAGCATTCGACGGGCGGCATCGGCGATACGGTCAGCCTGATGCTTGCGCCCGCCGTCGCAGCCTGCGGCGGCTTCGTCCCGATGATTTCGGGTCGAGGGCTCGGGCATACGGGCGGCACGCTCGACAAGCTGGATTCGATCCCGGGCTATGTCTCCCAGCCCGATCTCGACCTCTTCCGTCGCACCGTCCGCGAAGCCGGCTGCGCCATCATCGGCCAGACGGAGGATCTCGCGCCGGCCGACCGGCGGCTCTATGCGATCCGAGACGTGACCGCGACGGTGGAGTCCGTGCCGCTCATCGTCGCCTCCATCCTGTCCAAGAAGCTCGCGGCCGGTCTCGACGGCCTCGCGATGGACGTGAAGTCCGGCAACGGCGCGTTCATGACCACGACGGAGGCGGCCCGCACGCTCGCAAGCGGGATAGCCGACGTCGCGAACGAGGCAGGACTGCCGACCACCTCCCTGATCACGGCGATGGACCAGTCGCTCGGTCACGCGGCCGGCAACGCGGTCGAAATCCGCAATGCGATCGATTTTCTGACCGGAGCCCGCCGCGACGAGCGCCTGTTCGCCGTCACCGTCGCCTTGGGCGCGGAAATGCTCGTGCTCGGCGGCTTGGCGGAGAGCGTCTCCGAAGGCGCGGGGAAGATCGTCCGCGTTCTCGACGACGGGGCGGCCGCCGAACGCTTCGCCCGGATGGTCGTCGCCATGGGCGGCCCCGCCGATCTGCTCGAACGTCCCGACCTGCATCTCCCCGCAGCGCCGATCCGTCTCACCGTCCACGGCG
This sequence comes from Hyphomicrobiales bacterium, assembly GCA_027489535.1. GTDB lineage: Bacteria > Pseudomonadota > Alphaproteobacteria > Rhizobiales > Beijerinckiaceae > JAIXZO01. The sequence goes on along the minus strand of JAIXZO010000001.1, from coordinate 19,186 downwards.
AGGCCGGTTTCGTCGCCTCCGTCGACACCCGCGCCCTCGGCATGGCCGTGGTGGCGCTGGGCGGCGGCCGCACCCGACCGGGGGACGCCGTCGACCATTCCGTCGGCTTGACCGATCTGGCCGGACTCGGGCAGGAGACGGGAAGGGATCGGCGGCTTTGCGTCGTGCATGCCCGTACGCAGACCGATGCCGAACGTGCGCAAGCGGCCGTCATCTCCGCCTATGGGATCGCGCCCGTCCCCCCGGCAACGGGCCCGGTTCTCCTCGAACGCATGTCCGGCGCGGCATCTTCCTCATGACCCTTCTCGTCGCGATTACCGGATGGGACGTCGATCCTTGGGTCGAGCGTTTCCGCCGCCTGCTGCCCGACCGCAAGGTCGTCACGCTCGGAGAACCCTTCGACCGACGTGCGGTGGATTACGCCGTCTCATGGAAGCACCCGGTCGGCGCGCTCGACGGCCTCCCCAATCTCGAGGCCGTGTTTTCGCTGGGCGCGGGCGTCGATCACATCTTCGCCGATCCGCGCCTTCCGGACGTCCCCATCGCCCGCGTGGTCGATTCCGACCTGACGGACCGCATGAGCGAATATGTCGTCATGCATTGCCTCATGCTGCTGCGGCAACAACGCCGGTATGCCCGACAGCAGACGGCGGCCGTATGGCAGGACGACAAGAACCAGTCGGCCGCCGCCGATGTGCGCGTCGGCATCATGGGCATGGGCGTGCTCGGGCAGGACGCCGCCGCGAAGCTGAAGATGATGGGTTTCGACGTCGCGGGCTGGAGCCGCACACGTCGCTCGGTCCCGGGCGTGCCGTGCTTCGCAGGTTCCGACGAACTGGCGGCTTTTCTCGCGCGCACGGACATTCTCGTCGTTCTGTTGCCGTTGACGGCCGAGACGCGCGGCTTCATCGCCAAGCCGATCTTCGACGGTTTGGCCAAGGGCGGCGTGTTGGGCGGCCCGAGCCTCATCAATGCGGGCCGCGGCGGACTTCAGGTCGAGGACGACATCGTCGCGGCGTTGGATTCGGGCGTCCTCGCGCATGCGGTGCTGGACGTGTTCAACGTCGAGCCCTTACCGCCCGCGTCTCCGCTCTGGACGCATCCGGGCATCACGATCACGCCGCACAACGCCGCAATGTCCGATCCTGACGCCGTCGGACGCTTGGTCGTGCGTCAGATCAGGCGGCTGGAAGCCGGCGAACCGCTGGACTACGTCGTCGAGCGCAGTCGCGGCTACTGATCAGAGGCGCTTGACGCGGAGAACCGGCCCGCCGCCGCGTGCCAGAATGCGCGCGCTTGCGTCGGCCAAGGGCTCCGATGCCACGGCCATGTGGAAGGCGTTGGCGTGCAGCAACGTATCGGCGTCGCGCATGATGCCGACATGCCCCTTCCAGAACACGAGATCGCCCCGCCTAAAGGGGCCGTCGACCTGAACGTCGCCGCCCAATGCCTCGGCCTGCATGTCGCTGTCGCGGGGACACGGCGATCCTGCCGCCTTCAATCCGGTCTGCACGAGCGCGGAGCAGTCGAGCCCGAGGCTTGAACGGCCGCCCCACAGATAGGCCGTGCCGAGAAACGTCTCGGCGACCGAAACGAAATCGTCGGTGACGGCATCGACGGTCGTCAACGCCCGCGCGAAGACGAAGCCTCCGTCGGCGAGCACGGCAAAATCGCCCCGCATCGCCTTCACGCTCACGCGCGATCCGAAGGGCAGCGAGCGCATCGGCGGCAGCTTGATGTCGGGGCCGGGAAACACGAAGCAGCGCAGCAAGGCCACGCGGTGCGTGGCGGCGGGCGCGCCGCCGACCAAGGCGTCGCTCGGCACCCATCCGACATAGCCGTCGGCCTCGGCCTGCACCCACGACCAGCCTTCTTCCGTGGCTTCGTAGACGGCCACGCCTTCGCCGAACAGCAATTCGGTATCGAGAGATGCGTCCGGCACCGGGTCCGCCCGCATGGGCGTCACCGGCTCCGCGGCCGTCATCCGGCGCGGCTCGACGTAGCGCGCCGCGGTCACGATGCCTTCGAGATGCTTCGCCGCAAGGTCGGGGCGCGCGGGCGTCACGCGACGGTCGAAGGCGTTCATCGGGGCAGCTCCTTGCAGCGGGCGATCACCAGATCGCCCAGCTTTTCGACATACAGCGCGCCCGCCAAGGTCCGCTGGATCACGACGTTGCGCTTGTCGGCCTCGTCGCGTCGCCGCGAGACGAGCTCCATCTTGCCCATCGTGTCGAGCGCGCGCGTGATCACGGGCTTGGTGACGCCGAGCTTCTTGGCCAGTCCGCGCACGGTATGCGGCGGCGCTTCCATATAGATCGTCAGGAGAATCGCGGTCTGGCGCACCGTGAGATCCTGCACGCCGTCGCGCACCTGATCGAAGGTCACGTCGTGCCAGAGCTTCAGGGCCTGCGAAGGACGAAGGGAAAGGGTCATGGTCTCGGCGCCGATCGTTTCGGAGCCGGTATAGCAGACCCGCCGCCTTCGGTCCTATCGCGCCGTGCCGCCCCCGAAGCGTTCCTTCAGCAGCGCGTAGACCAGCCGCGCGACCTGCGGCTCGCCGCCTTCGGGCCGCCCCGGACGCGGAGAAGGAACCCAGCCGTAAACGTCGAAATGCGCGAAAGCCTTCGTCTTCTCGACGAAGCGATGCAGAAACAGCGCGGCCGTGATCGAGCCCGCGAACCCGCTCGAACCGCTGTGGTCGATGTCGGCGATCTTGGAATCGAGGAAGCGCGTATAGGGCCGCCACAGCGGCAGCCGCCACACGGGGTCGTTCACCGCGAGACCGAGCCGCATGAGGTCGGCCGCCAAACCGTCGTCCTCGGTGAACAGCGGCGGCAGTTCGGGGCCGAGCGCCACGCGGGCTGCGCCCGTCAGGGTGGCGAACTGGAACACGAGATCGGGGGATTCCTCGTCGGCAAGCGCCAGCGCGTCCGCGAGGATCAAACGACCTTCGGCATCGGTGTTCTCGATTTCGACTGTCAAACCCTTGCGGCTTCGCAGCACGTCTCCCGGCCGGAAGGCCGAGCCCGAAATCGCGTTCTCGACCGCAGGCACCAGCACGCGCAGCCGTACGGCGAGGTTCGCGCCCATGATCATGCGGGCTGCCGACAGCGCGGTGGCCGCGCCGCCCATGTCCTTCTTCATCAGCCGCATGGCCGAGGCGGGCTTGATGTCGACGCCGCCCGTGTCGAAGGCCACTCCTTTGCCGACCAACGTCACCTTGGGCGCGTTCGGATCGCCCCAGACGATGTCGATCAGGCGCGGCGCGCGGGTCGAAGCGCGCCCGACGGCGTGGATCATCGGAAAATCATTGTCCAGCAACGCATCCCCGACCGTCGTCGTGAAGGCGGCGCAGAATTCCTCCGCCAAAAGACGCGCGGCATCCTCGATTTCGGCGGGGCCGAGATCGTTCGCAGGCGTGTTGACGAGATCGCGCCCGAAGGCGACGGCTTCGGCGATGCGCGCGATTTCATCCCCGTCCACGCCGTCCGGCACCACCAGCCGGACCGATTTGCCGTTCCTGCGGCGATAACGGTTGAACGAATAGGACCCCAAGGCGAAGGCCAGCGTCGCCAATTCCGCATCATGCAGCACGCCCGAAAAGCGGTAGACGCCATCGGGAAGTAAGCCCGGCAGGCGTCCATGCGCGAAGGGCTCGAAGGCGTGCGAGCCCGCGGCCTCGCATCCGAACAGCACGCCCGCGATCCCGCCCGCCGCGTTGGGCAGCAGCGCGTGGGTCCCGGCCTTCCCCGCAAAGCCCTGTGCCTCCGCGAACCGCACCGCCTGCGGGCCGAGCGTTTGCGCGTGGGCGGTCCAGCCGTCGGGTCCGACGGTGAAGATCGGGACGGCATCGGCGACGGGGGCGGAGACGAGCGGCTGCAAGGCGGGACCTCTTCAAAGAACCGGACGAAACGTTCCTAACACGCCGCCGCGGGCCGAGACGAGTACGCTCGGAGCCTTCGAATTAACGTTCCATTAAGCTTAACAATTCATGTTCATCCTCGAGATTCGGGAGATGATTTCATCATGAGCGGGCGATATTCGGCACGATTCGGACTGTTGGCGGCCGGATTGGGAGCGGCGCTGCTCCTCGGCGGCTGCCTCAAGAGCGGTCCCTTCTCGACCGGTTCGGTCGCGGGATCGACGGTCATGACCGAGGCGGAAGCCGCCCGCCGCGTCGATGCGCTCGGCGAGACGTATGAGCGCGATCCCACCAATCCCCGCAAGGCGCTCGCCTTTTCGTCGGCTCTGCGGACCTTGGGGCGCACCTCCCAAGCCGTCGCGGTGATCGAAACCGCCGCGATCCGCCATCCGGGCGATCCGGAAGTGCTCGCGGCCTACGGCAAGGTCCTCGTGGATGCCGGGCGCGCCGCGCAGGCGGAAGAGGTGCTGAGCCGTGCCCATTCTCCCCAGCGTCCCGACTGGACCATCCTTTCGGCGCAAGGCATCGCCGCCGATCAGCTCGGCGATCATGTCCGTGCGCAGCAGCTCTACGGGTCCGCCCTGACGCTCGCGCCGGAGGAACCCGCGGTGCTGGCCAATCTCGGCCTGTCGCATGCGCTTTCCGGCCGGTTGAATGAAGCCGAGACGATCCTGCGCCGTGCCGCCGCCTCGCCGCGCGCCGACCGTCAGGTCCGCCAGAACCTGACCCTCGTGCTCGCGCTCAACGGAAAACCCGACGAGGCCTACGCGACGGCGTCGCACGACATGTCCCCCGAAGAGGCCCGCGCCTTCGTCGCCTCGATGAAGCCGCAGCAGCGACGGACCGACGCTTGGGCGAAGGCGCGCGGCGAGCAATCGTCCGCAGACGCCGCTCCGCCCGCCGCAGGCAAGCCCAAGCGCACGATTTCCTCGCTCGGTCCGACCGACTGAACCGCCGGACCGCAGTCTCGGCCTTGCGCGGCGGGGCGCGATCCCTATAGTCCGCGCCGTTCGAGCCGGGGATCGCCCGGCCGCAGCCGAGAGTGATGACTTCCATGGCCGAGAAGCGCGTGAAGAAGGTCGTACTCGCCTATTCGGGCGGGCTCGATACGTCGATCATCCTGAAGTGGCTCCAGACCACCTACGGCTGCGAGGTGGTGACCTTCACCGCGGATCTGGGGCAGGGCGAAGAGCTCGGCCCGGCGCGCGAGAAGGCCTTGCTGCTCGGCATCAAGCCGGAAAACATCTTCATCGAAGACGTGCGCGAGGAATTCGTGCGCGACTACGTGTTCCCGATGTTCCGCGCCAACGCGCAATATGAGGGCCTGTACCTCCTCGGCACCTCCATCGCCCGCCCGCTGATCGCCAAGAAGCAGATCGAGATCGCCGAGCGCATGGGGGCGGACGCCGTGTCCCACGGCGCGACCGGCAAGGGCAACGATCAGGTCCGCTTCGAGCTCGGCTACTACGCGCTCAAGCCCGACATCACCATCATCGCGCCTTGGCGCGAATGGGATCTGCGCTCGCGCGAACAGCTCATCGCCTTCGCCGAACAGCACCAGATTCCGATCGCGAAGGACAAGCGCGGCGAAGCGCCGTTCTCGGTCGACGCCAATCTTCTGCACGCCTCGTCCGAGGGCAAGGTCCTGGAAGATCCCGCCGTCGAAGTGCCCGACTACGTCTATTCGCGCACGATCGACCCCGAGACCGCGCCCGACAAGGCGACCGTCATCACCGTCGATTTCGAGAAGGGCGATCCGGTCGCCATCGACGGCGTGAAGATGTCTCCCGCCACGCTGCTCGCCAAGCTCAACGAACTCGGCCGCGCCAACGGCATCGGGCGTCTCGATCTCGTCGAGAACCGCTTCGTAGGCATGAAGAGCCGCGGCATGTATGAGACGCCCGGCGGCACGATCCTTTACTTTGCCCATCGCGGCATCGAGTCGATCACGCTCGACCGCGGCGCGGGGCATCTGAAGGACGAGCTGATGCCGAAATATGCGGAGCTCATCTACAACGGCTTCTGGTTCTCGCCCGAGCGCGAGATGCTGCAGGCCATGATCGACAAGAGCCAGGAATTCGTTACCGGCCGCGTCACCCTCAAGCTCTATAAGGGCTCGGCCTGGGTCATCGGTCGCGAGAGCCCCTATTCGCTCTACGATCAGGACCTCGTGACCTTCGAGGAAGGCAACGTGGCTTACGACCACCGCGACGCGGCGGGATTTATCCGCCTCAACGCGTTGCGACTGCGCACGCTCGGCCAGCGCAAGAAGAAGCTCGGCCTCTGACGCGCAGCGGCGGTCCTTTTTAATGAGGAGGCCTTCTTCACGAGAGAAGGCCTTCCACGACTCCGCGGGCTGCCCATAATGCAGGGATGACGAGTTCATCCCTGCGCACCTCCGGCGATCTTCTGGCCGACCGACGCTTCGCCTATGGCGCGGCGGCGGCAAAGGACGGCGACCACGTTGCGGCGGCCGACCTCTTCGTGCAAACCCTCGAAATTACGCCCGATTGGGCGCCCGCCGTCGTGGCTCTGGGCGACGCGCGAGCCGCGCTCGGCGAAACGCAGGCCGCCCGTGCGCTGTTCGAGCGTTCGCTGACGCTCGATGCGACGGACGTTCTCGGCGCACGCGCCCGTCTGGCGCGTCTCGGCGTGATCGTGCCCGACGCCGCTTTGAGCCACGCCTATGTGCGGGGATTGTTCGACGATTACGCCGAACGCTTCGATTCTCACCTCGTCGGGTCGCTGGGCTATCGCGCGCCGGATCTGATCCGCGCGGCGCTGCCGCCCGGCGATTTCAAGCATGTGCTCGATCTCGGCTGCGGTACCGGTCTCATGGGACAGGCCGTGCGCCCGCGCTGCGGCATGCTCGCAGGCTGCGATCTTTCGCCGGCGATGGTGGAGAAGGCGCGCGCCAAGGCGATCTACGACCGGCTGGAAGCGGCGGAACTGGTCGCCTTCTTGGAGGGAGAAGCGGCAGGCGCGGCCGATCTCGTGCTTGCGGCGGACGTCTTCGTCTATGTCGGCGATCTCGCGCCCGTGTTCCGTGGGGTGCGACGGGCCCTCGCGCCGACCGGGTGGTTCGTCTTCACCGTGCAGGCCCATGCGGGCGAGGGATTCGTGGTGGGGGAAGACCTGCGCACCGCCCATTCCGAAGACTGGCTGCGCGCCGCCGCCGCCGCTGCGGGCTTCGTCGTCGACCGTATCGAGGCGGTTTCGGCACGCCATGATGCGGGTCGGCCCGTGCCCGGCTTCCTTCTGGTACTTAGGCCGCGATGACGGGCTTGCCCGAGCCCTTCGCCGGATGGTTCGCCGCCCGGGGTTGGACGCCGCGCGATCATCAGCTCGCGCTGATCGATAAGGCGCGCGAAGGCCGTTCCGTGTTGCTCGTCGCACCTACGGGCGCGGGCAAGACCTTGGCCGGATTTCTGCCGACGCTGGTCGATCTCGCCACCCGCGCCCCGGCGGAGCTCGACCTTGCGGGGCTGCACACGCTCTACGTCTCGCCTTTGAAGGCGCTCGCCGTCGACGTCGCGCGCAACCTCGAAGCGCCCGTTTCCGAGATGCGCCTGCCGTTGCGCATCGAGACGCGGACGGGCGACACGCCCGCCCACAAACGCGCCCGTCAGGTCGCGCGACCGCCGCATGTGCTGATGACGACGCCGGAGCAATTGGCCCTGTTGCTGGCCCATCGCGACGCCGCGGCATTGTTCGGCGGGCTCAAACGCGTGGTCCTCGACGAATTGCACGCGCTCGTCACCTCGAAGCGCGGCGATCTTCTGGCGCTCGATCTGGCGCGGCTGCATCGCCTCGCACCGGGGCTCTCTGCGGTCGGCCTGTCGGCGACCGTCCGCGAGCCCGACGATCTGCGCCGCTATCTGGTGCCGCAGACGACGCCGGACGGCGAGGCGACCGGGGCGCTGGCGGATCTCGTCACGGTCACCGGCGGCGCACGTCCGCGCATCGGAATTCTCGAAGCCGACAAGCGCCTGCCTCTCGCGGGACATACGGCGATGGCCTCGATCCCGGCGATCTTCGCCGCGATCGCCGCGCACAAGATGACCTTGGTGTTCGTCAACACGCGGATGCAGGCTGAATTCGTCTTCCAGGAATTGTGGCGCATCAACGAGGACGGCTTGGCCATCGCGCTGCATCACGGCTCGCTCGATGCCGGGCAACGTCGCAAGGTCGAGGCGGCGATGGTGGCGGGACGGATCAAGGCGGTGGTGTGCACCGCCACGCTCGATCTCGGCATCGACTGGGGCGACGTCGATCTCGTGGTCAATGTCGGCGCGCCGAAAGGCGCGAGCCGGTTGATGCAGCGCATCGGCCGTTCCAATCATCGCCTCGACGAGCCGTCGCAGGCCATGTTGGTCCCGGCCAACCGCTTCGAGATCATGGAATGCCGCGCCGCCTTGGACGCCGTGGAGGAGGCCGCGCAGGATACGCCCGAAGCGCGCATCGGCGCGCTCGACGTGCTGGCCCAGCACGTGCTCGGTATGGCCTGCGCGGACGGGTTCAGGCCGGACGACCTCTATGCAGAAGTAACCTCCGCCGCGCCCTATGCCGACCTGACCCGCGCGCGGTTCGACGCGGTCGTCGATTTCGTCGCTACCGGCGGCTATGCGCTCAAAAGCTATGAGCGCTTCGCCAAGATCCGCGCGGGTGCGGACGGCAAGCTGCGGCCCGCGACGCCGCGCATCGCACAGCAATATCGCATGAATGTCGGCACCATCGTCGAAGCCGCGATGCTGAAGGTGCGCCTCGGGCGCGCCCCCAAACCGGGACGCCCTGTCCTCGGAGGCCGGGTGCTGGGCGAGGTCGAGGAATATTTCGCCGAGACCATGGTCCCCGGCGACACCTTCATCTTCGCGGGCGAGGTCCTCCGGTTCGAGGCGGTGTCCGGCAACGAGGTGATCGTCACGCGCACCGCGCCCGGCACGGACCCGAAAATCCCCTCTTATGCCGGCGGCAAGTTCCCGCTTTCCACCTTTCTCGCCGCTCGCGTGCGGGCGATGCTGGCCGACCCGGCGGAATGGGATCGGCTTCCCGCGCAGCTCACCGAGTGGCTGGAAACGCAGCGCCGCAAGTCGTTGCTGCCGGGAGCTTCGGACCTCCTCGTCGAAACGTTTCCGCGCGGCGGCCGTCATTACCTCGTCGCCTATCCTTTCGAGGGGCGACCCGCCCACCAGACGCTCGGCATGCTGCTGACGCGCCGTTTGGAACGCGCGCGACTGCGGCCGCTCGGCTTCGTCTGCAACGATTACGGCATTGCGGTGTGGTGCCTGTCCGACATGACGGCGGCGGTCTCGCAGGGGCGGCTCTCGCTCGACGATCTCTTTGCCGAAGACATGCTGGGCGACGATCTCGAGGAATGGCTGGCCGAATCCGCGTTGATGAAGCGCACGTTCCGGTATTGCGCGGTCATCGCGGGCCTGATCGAACGGCGCTTTCCGGGGCAGGAAAAGACCGGCCGGCAGGTCACGATGTCGACAGACCTCGTCTATGACGTGCTCAGGCGACACCAGCCCGACCACATCCTTTTGGAAGCCGCGCGGGCGGATGCGGCGACCGGGCTGCTCGACATCAGACGCCTCGCCCAGATGCTTGCGCGGGTGCGCGGTCGCATCGTGCATAAACCCCTGGAGCATGTTTCCCCGCTCGCCGTGTCGGTCATGCTCGAAATCGGCCGCGAAGCGGTTTATGGCGAGGCTGCAGAACGTATTCTGGAGGAGGCGGAAGCCGCCCTCCTCGACGAGGCCGCCGCATGACGATCGTCGTTCCCGAGCCGACCCGCAGCGCGTCCGCGATCACGGTGGGTCCGCTCGCCTTCGTCGCCGATGCGGGCGGGGCGCTTTATCTCGAAAGCGACCGGATTCTGATCGTCTCCGATCTGCATCTCGAAAAAGGCTCGGCCTTCGCGCGGCGGGGCAGCCTGCTGCCGCCTTATGATTCACGTGAAACACTCGCGCGGCTCGCCGGGCTGATCGCGCGGTATCGTCCGGCCGCGTTGATCTCCTTGGGCGACACCCTGCATGACGGCGACGCCCTGTCGCGCATCTCCTCCGACGATGCGGCGGCATTGGACGGGATGCTCGCGGGCGTCGAGCGGATCTGGATAACGGGCAATCACGATCCCGCGCCGCCCGCCGGTTTGGGCGGCATCGCGGCGTCGGAAATCGCGCTGTCGGGCGTCGTACTGCGGCATGAGCCCTCGGCGTCGCGCGAGGGTTTCGAGATCGCCGGACATCTGCATCCGGCCGGCAAGGTGCGCATGCGTGGCCGCGCCGTACGCCGCCGCTGTTTCGCCGCCGACGCGCGCCGCTGCGTCATGCCCGCCTTCGGGGCCTATGCCGGAGGTCTGAACGTCCTCGACGCCGCGTTCCGCCCGTTGTTCGACGAGGCCTTCACCGCGCATATGCTGGGCGACGAACGCATTTATGCCGTGGATCGCCGTACGCTCGTGCGAGACTGACGCCGGCGGGCGTTTCAGCGACCGAGCGCGAGCGCCAGAACCAAGCTGCCGACGACGCCGACGGTGAGGCCGAGACGCAGCGTGCCGAACCAACGCGGAGCTTCGCCGCGCGCGACGAGCCTGACATCGGCTATGCCGAGCACGAGGAACAGGGCGATCAGCAGCGTCAGATCGTGCGGGGGCGGCAGGATCATCGCGGTCCATGCGACGAGCGAGGGGATCACGGAGCCGATGAGCAGAATCGCCGACCGGTCCGGGTCTGCATCGCGCAGCCCCAGCCCCCAGCGCACGCCGCCGAGAAACGAGGCGATCAGCCCGGCATAGGCGGTGAGCGCCCCTCGGATGATCCCTTCCCACGGTGCGAGCGCCTGAATCTCGAAGGCCGGCAGGGCCGCGCCCGCCACGAACGGGATCAGTCCGCCCGCGCCCAGAAGCAGGGCGACGGCGGGAATTCGGCGGTCGTCGAGGGCGGATTCGTCACGGGTCATGGTCATGTCCGGGAGATGGAGGCGGAGCGGAGAAGGTCAATCCCGCCTGAAGATGACGGTGGCGATCCAGCCGAACATGAGCGCGACGGCGGCCGTCAGCGCGCCGTAAAGCCAGCTTTGTTCACGAGATTCGCGCGCCACCAGCTGCTCGAAGCCCGCCTTGGTGACCTCGAAATTGGTGGTTTCCTGCGCCAGCCTCACGCCGCCCTGAAACAGCGCGACCTCGACCTCATAATTGCCGAGCGGCGCGGTGGCGGGCACGGGCACGTTGCCGCGAAAGACGTTGTCGGCGATGAACACGACGCCGCGTTCGTTCTGAGTATAGAGCCCCGACGACGTCTTCAGCCGCAGCAGGGCCGCTCTGAACTCGATCTCGCGGCCCGTCGCGGCGGATGCGTCGACTTTCGGGATCGTGGCCGTATCCAGCCCGATGCGGTAGCGGCGGCGCAGCTCCGGTTCCGCGATGTCCTCGAGCGGCTTGGTCGCGAGCACCGCCTTGGTGACCGGAAGATCGAAGAACTTCACCTGAGCGCGGTTGATCCAGATCGGCCCGAGAGGCTGCTTTTCGCGCACGACGGTGGCGGCGCGCGGGCCGCGGGCCGTGATGACGATGTCGTAGCCGCCCGCGCGCGCCGCGCCGGCCGCATCCCGTCCGATCAGCCCGAACACGACGAGCTCCGCCCCCGTATACGTGGACGTGATCTGCACGCGGTGATGCGACAGCGACACCGTCAGCGACTCCGCGCTCGCGACGGTGGGGGCGAGCGCGACGGCTGCAACGGCGAGGCGGGCCCTCACGACCTGATCTCCGAAATGACGACGGAGAACGGGTCGGCCGGCGTGACGCCGATCTCGAAGATGAAGCGCACCGCCACCGCCAGCACGATCAAGGCCAACAACAGGCGAAACTGCTCGCCCTTGATGTTGCGGGCGGCGCGCGCGCCGAACTGGGCCCCGAAGACGCTGCCGACGATCAGCAGCACCGCCAGAACGATGTCGACGGAATGGTTGGTCACGGCATGGAGGATCGTGGCCGCGATCATCGTGAACAGGATCTGGAACAGCGACGTGCCCACCACCACGGCCGTGGGGATGCGGAACAGGTAGATCAGCGCAGGCACCACCATGAAGCCGCCGCCGATGCCGAGCACAGCCCCGACGAAGCCGATGGCGACCGACAGCGTCACGAGCGGGATGACGCTCATGTAAAGCCGCGATTGCGGAAACCGCAGGCGCAGCGGCAGGCCGAAATACCAAGGCCGCGGCAGCCGACGCGGCGGCACCACGCGGCCGCGTCGCCGGCGAAGGATGCTGCGGACGCTTTCCACGAACATCAGCGATCCGATGGCGCCGAGCAACGTCACATAGGAGATCGTGATGACGAGTTCCAGCTGGCCGACGCGGCGCATGGCGTTGAAGAACAATACGCCCAGCAGCGTCCCCACGATGCCGCCGCCGAGCAACACCAGGCCGAGCCGCACGTCCAGCGCGCGGCGGCGCCAATAGGCGAGGGCGCCCGTGGTCGATGCGGCGGTGATCTGCGGCGATACGGTGGCGACGGCGACCGCGGGCGGGATGCCGACGAAGATCAGCAGCGGCGTCATCAGGAAGCCGCCTCCGACGCCGAACATGCCCGAAATGAACCCGACGGCGGCGCTCATCGCGAGGATGAGCCCGACATTCACGGGCAGTTCGGCGATCGGAAGATAGAATTCCACCGCGCGGGCCTCGTGGTCTCGGCAGGCGCGCGCCGCCCGCCGTCATGGCATGGCCCGCGCATAGCGCGTCCGGACGAATCGCGCCAGTCCGATCAGGCGGAGGCGTTCTCGGACCGGTGTTCAACCGTCGTCGAGAGGACGAATTCGCGCAATTCGTTGATCGGCACGGGACGGCACACGAGATAGCCCTGGATGCAGTCGCAACCGAGCTCGCGCAGCATCCGGCGCTGCTCGTCGTTCTCCACGCCTTCCGCCAACACGTCGAGCCCGAGCGCGTGACCCATGGTGATGATGGCGCGGACGATCTCCTTGCTCTCGACGTCCTCAACCATCTGCCGAACGAATCCGGCATCGATCTTCAGACGGTCGATCGGCAGTCGCCGCAAGCGACCCAACGAGGAATGTCCCACGCCGAAATCGTCGATGGCGATGTTCACCGCGCTCGACTCAAGCGCCCGCAGCAGCTTGTCCTCCGTCGTGGAGCCCTGCAGCAAGGCGGACTCCGTCACCTCGACTTCGAGGCGGTCGAGCGGAAAGCCCGTTTCCGCCGCGATTTCGACGAGCCGCTCGAGCAGTTCCGGCTGCTGGAATTGGCGCGCGGAGATGTTGATCGCCAGTCGCGGCGCGGTCTTCTGCGTCAGTTCCATCAATTCGCGGTTCTGGAGGAAGGCGCGGCGGGTGATCCATTCGCCGAGCGCGTGGATCAGCCCGGTCTCTTCCGCGACGGAGATGATGGTGGCCGGTGATACGACGCCCAATTCGGCGTCCGTCCACCGCAGGAGGGCCTCCCAGCCGACGACGACGCCGTCCGACAGGCGGATCTGGGGCTGATAGGCGATCGCGAGCCCGCCGTCCCGCAAGGCCTCGCGCAACCGGGTTTCCAGCCTGTAGCGCGCTTCCGCCGCTTCCGCGGTCGCCGAGGAATAGACGCCCGCGCGGCCGCGCCCGTCCGCCTTGCCGAGATAGAGCGCCGCATCGGCGTTGCGCACGAGGCCGTCCAGGGACGTCGCGTCCTCCGGAAACATGCTGATGCCGATCGTCGCGCCGGTATGGACGGTCTCGCCGGTCGACAGAACGATCGGTTCCTTGACCCGCTCGACGAGGGCTTCCGCGACGGCCAACGCTTCGCCCGGCGAACGGACGGGATCGAGCAGCACCATGAATTCGTCGCCGCCGCGCCGCGACACGACGTCCGTGCGGCGAAGACGTTCGCCGAGACGGTTCGCGACGTGCTGCAGCACCTCGTCGCCGGCCGGATGACCGAAATGGTCATTGATCGGCTTGAAGCGGTCGAGGTCGATGAACAAGACCGCCAACTTGGACCCGGCGCGTGATGCGCGGTCCGTCGCGGCCCGCACCTGATCCTCGAACCAAGCGCGGTTCGGCAATCCGGTCAGCACGTCGTGGCGCGCGATGAACAGCAATTGGCTTTCCGCCGCTCTTCGGTCCTCGAACGCCCGTTCCAGCGACGCCGAGAGAATGCCGATCTCGTCCTCGATGCCGTCGCGCTCGATGGGAGCCCTTTCGCCGCGCGCGAAGGCGGAACAGGCTTCGACGAGCCGGTCGAGGCGATAGGTCAGACGCCGTGCCAGTCGCCGCGCTGCCGCGACCGCAAGGATCATGAACGCCCCGGTGGTCACGAATGCGACAGTGACCAAGTTGATGACCTGTCGGACGAACGGATTTTCACGAAAGCCGATGGCGTAGGTCACCGGCATCGGGCCGCCGGCTGCTGCGATTCCCAAACTGAAGGCCCGTCGCGCATTGCCCCCGTTCACTTCGTCGGAAAACACCACTTGGCCTTCCGACGAGACTTCGAAAGTGATCTCTTCGCCCATTTCGAACGAAATGCGGCCGATCAACGCCTCGACGGGCAAGACGCGCACGAGCATGCCCACCACGTCCGCGGAATAGGCGAAGAACACCGGGAAACCTACGATCAGCGTGGCGCCCACCGGCGTCCGCACGATCTTTGCGACGCGGCTCTTGCCCTGATGGTCCGCCGCGAGCGCGGCCGCGACCTCTTCGGCGAGCGTTACCGTCGCCCCGTCGCGCGTCGTGGTGAAAATCATGCGGCCGCGATAGTCGAGCAGCGCAAAAGAGCCCTGCTCGCCGCGCGTCCGCTCCTCGAGAAAGGGACGGAGGTAACCCTCGCGGCCGGCCGAATCCGTCAGTGCGGTCGCGACCAGCGAGCTCCGCGACAAGGCCGCCGTATCGTCGATGACGGCACCGAGCGTGCTCAGTCGCTCACGCACCAGCAGCGACTTCATCTCCATGCCTTGATCGATCGACAGACGCGCTTCGTGCAGCAGAACGGCCATGGCCGCCAGCGTCACCAGCACCGCCGAAAAGGTCGCGAGACCCGCGGCGGCTCTCGCGAACCTTGCCTGAAGAGAGCGGACGGGAAGCCGAGACGTCACGGAGACGGCGTCCAAGGCAGGGGGACGAGCGTTCCGTCGGACGTGAAGCGGGAGAAGAAGATGTCGCGGCCGTCGAGCGCATCGTGCCGTTCGGCCGTGAAGGGCGGCGCGTAGTTTCTCACCAGCCCGTCATGCGACTCTACGCTCTCCATCGCGGCCCGGACGGCCGCACGGTCGGCAGAGCCCGCCTTTTGAATGGCCTTTGCGAGGATATGCACGAGATCATAGGCATGGGCCGTCCCCACCACGCTTATGGAATGGCGTGCCGCGGGAATTCCGAAGCGCGTCTCCAAGGCCTGCCTCACGCCGGCCGCGCGCGGCGATGTCGCGCGCTCGAAGGCGAAGGTCTGAATGACCGAGAAGTCGACCTTGTCCAGCGCGGGCCCGGCGATCTCGAAGAAATTGCCGCCCGTCACGCCCCAATGGCTGACGATGGGCATGCGGTCGGCGGCCGACAAGGTCGCGACCTCCTTCACGAGAATGCTGCCTTCCACCTCGTTGGCCACGAGCAGCAGAGCCTCGGCGCCGGCGGCGCGCAGTTCCAGATATCGCTCGAGAAAGCTCTTTTCGCCCCAATTATACCAACGCGTTCCCACCACTCCGACGCCGGCGCGCGACGCCGATGCCGCCAATGCTTGCGCATTGCTGCGGCCCCATGAGGTATTCGGCAGAAGCAGCCCGACCTTGGAGGCCTTCTTCGCCGTTGCTGCGAAATCGAGCATCGCCGGGGCGGCATAGGCGTCCTTCAGCGACAGACGAAACGTATAGCTCGGGCTGTGCTGGTGGTCGGTGATGGGATTGGCCGAGCCCCAAGGGTTGAGGAGGATCAACCCGTATTCATGCACGATCGGCACGACTTCGATCTGCAACGGGCTGAATTTTCCGCCGAAGACCGCCAACACTTCGCGGCGTTGCGCAAGCTCGCGGACATTGTCGACCGCTCGCGCCGAGATGCCCCTGTTGTCCGTCCGTGCATAGGCCAGCCGGCGGCCGTTCAGCACGCCTCCCGCAGCATTGATCTCTTCGACGGCGATGAGGATGCCGCGTTCGATCGCTTGTGCGGACGTGCTGGTGGAATGGCCGAACTCTCCGTCAAGCGCGAGGATGATCGGTGCTTCTTCGGCGGCCTTCGCCGGTCGAAGTGCCGGAACCGCAAACAGCACGGATGCCGCAAGGCACGCGACGCCGAAGCATCTCACGAGAAGGGCGGATGCGCGCACCGCAGGACGTTCCATGTTTTACTCTGAACGCAACTATGCCGGACAAGTAGAGACGATGACACTTGAACGTTGCCGTATCAAGCAATTTGGGCCGACTGTCCCAATCTGGTGATGCTCATTCCGAGCGGTGTTTCGCCGCAGGCATTTAAATCTCGATGTTTTCAGGCGCAGTCGCTCCGACACGCGGCGGGGTACCGTTCCCGCTCCGGTCGTGCGAACATGCGGTTGACGTCGGGGTAGTTTCGGAGGTCTTCGTGACGATGTCGTCGGCGGAAATTCGAGGTCCCGCTCTCGCCCGGCCGGGGTCTTGGACGGTCACCGTCGGCGCAATGGTCTTGTTCGTGATCGCATTGGTCGCGGTCATGGCCGCCGCCGCCGTCCAAAGTCGCTCGCGGGCGCTTCAGGAGGCGGAGCGCATGACGCAGGACGCCGCACGACTGCTTGAAGCGCAGATGGCCTATGTTCTGGATGTGGCATCCACGATCCTCGCGCTTCAAACCGCGATCGCCGACGACGCGGACCTGTCCCGCGAGTCGGTGCGCCTCACGATCTCCCGGGATCTTCGGACGTTGCTGCGGGACAAGCCCTACATCTTCCGTGCCTTCGTCGCCGATTCCACCGGCGAGGTCGTGGCCGGCTCTCTCGATCCTCTGCCGCGCCTCAACGTGACCACGCGCGGCTATTTCCCGCGTCACGCAGCCGGTGAAACCGGTCCCGTATTGACGACGGGCGTGCAGAGCCAAGCCTCCGGCGAGCCGATCATGATCCTGACGCGGCGGCTGGATCAGGCTGACGGCCGTTTCGGCGGCGTCGTCATCGTCTCGTTCAACCTCGACGTCTTGCGCGACCTGTTCGGGTCACTTGCGCCCGCCGAATACGGTTCGGTGTTCCAGCTCATCGCGTCCGACATGTCGATCTTGGTGGACGTTTCGCCGCCGCCCGACCTGCGCGGCACCCGCTTGAGCGATGCGGAAGCGGACAGCCTTCGCGAAAGCCGCACGGGCCGCATCAAGGGCCAGGACGATCACGACAGGATTTGGGTCAATCGGCGCGTGTCGACCTTTCCGCTCCATGTTCGCGTCGGTACGAGCGTGCCCTCCGTCATCGCGCGATGGCAGCAGGATCTGGCGTCCTACGCGCTGGGCAGCGGCATAGCGCTGGTGGCGCTGATCGTGCTGGCGGGATTCGTGGTGATCTACGGCCGCCGGGAGGAAAGCGCCGCGCGTGCGTTGCGCGAGCTGAACTCGGAACTCGAGCGGCGGGTCGTGGAGCGGACCTCGCAGCTGGAGAATTTGACGTCGGACCTGCGCAATTCACTCGAGGAAAAGGATGTTCTGTTCAAGGAGGTCCATCACCGGGTGAAGAACAATCTGCAGGTCGTGTCCTCGATGGTGAGGTTCAGTTCTTCGAAGGTGCATGACCCGGCCGCAAAGTCCGTGTTTTCCGAAATAGCCCGCCGCATCCGCGCGATCGGCCTCGTTCATCAAACCATCTACGAGCAGGAGGCCACCACGCGCGTGGCGTTGGAGCCGTATCTGCATCAACTCGCGGAGTTGGAAGGCGATGTTTACGGCGCGTCGGAGCGCGGCGTGGCCATCGCGGTGAAGGCGTCGGGCGATCTCGATCTCAACAACGCCATCTCGGTCGGGCTGATCGTCAGCGAGCTGATCGCCAACAGCTTGAAACATGCCTATCCGGGCGCGGACGGCGGCCGGATCTCGATCGAGGTGACGCGGATCGACGGGGAATGCTCCATCTGCGTTGCCGACGACGGGGTGGGGATGTCGCCCGACGTCACGGACGGTACGGGACTGAGCATCATCAAGGCCGTTTCCGGACAGTTGAATGCCGCCCTCACCATCGACAATGAGGGCGGCACCAAGATCGTGATCCGCTTTGCGGTGTGATGCGGGCTCGTGCCCCGCGTCGTCGTCGGTTCAGCGATGCGAGCGCAGCGCCGTTTCCTCGTCGCTGGACAGAGCCCTGGCGAACGGGATGAGCTGCCACACGGCGGACAGGCCGACGAGAATATAGACGAGCTTGGCGAGCGTCGCCTGACGACCGCCGAACAGCGACGCGACGAGGTCGACGTCCAAGAGCCCGACAAGTCCCCAATTCAGTCCGCCGACGATGATCAGCAGCAGGGTGATGATGTTGATCGCCTTCATGGCCTCGGGTCTCCTGTGTTGCGATCCTCGGGACCAACAGGAAACCGCGATGAAAGTTCCGAATTCCGCTCGGGAATAGCCGTAAATCTGCCGAAGGTGTTGTAAAAATCCGGCGTAAAACGCGGAATGTGGCGCGGGGCAAAGAAAAAGGGCGCGGAATGATCCGCGCCCTTTCCCGTTTCTATGCGATCGAAGCGTTCGATCAGAAGTCCATGCCGCCCATGCCGCCGCCGCCGCCCGGCATCGCCGGAGCCTTGTCGCGGGGGATTTCGGCGACCATGGCTTCGGTCGTGATCAGCAGGCCGGCGATCGAGGCCGCGTCCTGAAGAGCGGTGCGGACGACCTTGGCGGGGTCGACGATGCCCGCTTCCAGCATGTCCACGAACTCTTCCGTCTGCGCGTTGAAGCCGTAGGTCTGCGACTTGTTCTCGCCGATCTTGCCGACGACGATCGAGCCTTCGACGCCCGCGTTCTCGACGATCTGACGGATCGGGGCCTCGAGCGCCTTCATCACGATGTTGATGCCGGCCTGAACGTCCGGATTGTCGGACTTCAGCTTCGAGACGGCGCCCTTGGCGCGCAGCAGAGCCGTGCCGCCGCCGGGAACGATGCCCTCTTCCACCGCAGCGCGGGTGGCGTTGAGCGCGTCGTCCACGCGATCCTTCTTTTCCTTCACTTCGACTTCGGTCGCGCCGCCGACGCGGATCACCGCGACGCCGCCCGCGAGCTTGGCCAGACGCTCCTGCAGCTTCTCGCGGTCGTAGTCCGAGGAGGT
>JAIXZO010000014.1 GCA_027489535.1 Hyphomicrobiales bacterium | reverse complement strand
TTGCGCCCGACCCGTGGTGACCGCGTTCGCACCGCGTCCTGCGACTTGGACCGACCGGGAGTTGCGGATCGTCGGCCCGCCTCTCCCGGGAAGTGCCCCCGCATCCCCCGGCCTGACGACGACCGGAGCCCCACGGACACGCGCCCGACATGCCAGTTCGAACGCGCCCCCGTCGATGCGAGGCGGGGGGACAGTGACATGCATATCTTCGCATGTCAAGGATTATAGTCCGAAACTTCTTCGGCCAACATCATGGCCAAGCAGGCCACGGCCATCGGCGGCCTGGCGGTCGCGGAACGACAGTCGTGGATCCCCGGGCCGGGCCCGGGGGATGACGGTGGAGAGGGCGAGGCCAGCGGGTAGCGCAGAGGGCACTGACCGTTCCCGCGCGGAGCAGGATCCGCGACCCGTCAGTAGCGGCGCAGGAGGCTGACGAGCTTGCCCTGGATGCGGACGCGGTCGGGGCCGAGGACGCGGGTCTCGTAGGCCGGGTTCGCGGCTTCGAGCGCGATGGAGGAACCGCGCTTGCGCAGGCGCTTGAGCGTGGCTTCCTCGTCGTCGATGAGCGCGACGACGATGTCGCCGGTTTCGGCATTGTCCTGACGGCGGATGACGACCGTATCCCCGTCATTGATGCCCGCTTCGATCATCGAATCGCCGCGCACCTCCAAGGCGAAATGTTCACCGGCGCCCAGCATCTCCGGAGACAGGGAGATGGTGGAACTGCGGGATTGGATCGCGCTGATCGGCGTTCCCGCCGCGATGCGTCCCATGACCGGGATCGATACGAGCTCCGGCCGCGAATCGGGCTCGGCCGTCGAGACCAGCGGCCTTACGCGGCCGAGCGAGCCTTCGATGACGTTGGGCGTGAACTTGCCGCGCGGCGTGCCGCCGGGCACGGCCTGTTCGGGCAATTTCAGGATCTCGATGGCGCGAGCGCGGTTGGCGAGACGGCGGATGAAGCCGCGCTCCTCCAAGGCCGTGATCAGCCGGTGGATGCCGGACTTCGATCGCAGATCGAGCGCCTCCTTCATTTCGTCGAAGGACGGGGGAACGCCGTCTTCGCGCAGGCGGTCCTGAATGAACCGCAGAAGCTCGTACTGCTTTCGGGTCAGCATGCGCCGCCGCTCCTCGATGGGGCCTCCGGGTCGCCGCGACTCGGAAAAACAAAAGGCGAACGAACCGTACATGTTCGTGGTGTGTTCTTCAAGCGGAGGACGCAACGAAAAGCGTCGGCCGGGCCGTGGGAAGCGCAAAACGGGGGGAACGCTTCCGCCGGGGCACGCTTGGTCCTATATCGAAAGAGCAGTCCGGAGGATTCATGCGCAGCTTCATCGCTCTGACCGTCGCCGTCTTCGTTTCCGCGGGCGGCGTGGCGGCGCAAGGCGTCGTGCCCACCGCTCCTTCGCAGACCAAGCTGACGTTCGCGCCCGTGGTGAAGCGGGTCGCGCCGGCGGTGGTCAACGTCTACGGCGCGCGGGTTGAGCGTGCGCCGCGCCACCCCTTCATGGACGATCCGATGCTGCGCCGGTTTTTCGGCGGCGAGTTCGGACTGCCGCAAGATCGAGTCCAGCGCTCGGCGGGCTCGGGCGTCATCGTCGACCAGACCGGACTGGTGGTGACCAACAATCACGTCGTCGAGAACATGACCGAGGTGAAGGTCGCGCTGACGGACCGGCGGGAGTTCGAGGCCGAGGTGGTGCTGCGCGATCCGCGCACCGATCTCGCGATCCTGCGCATCAAGGGGCAGGGGCCCTTCACGGCGGTCGAGATGGGCGATCCCGACGCGCTGGAGGTCGGCGATTTCGTCATGGCGGTCGGCAATCCGTTCGGCGTGGGCCAAACGGTGACGCAGGGCATCGTCTCCGCGCTGGCGCGCACCCAGGTCGGCATCACCGACTACCAGTTCTTCATTCAGACCGACGCGGCGATCAATCCGGGCAATTCGGGCGGTGCGCTCGTCGATACGTTCGGTCGGCTGGTGGGGATCAATACGGCGATATTCTCGCAGTCGGGCGGCAGCCACGGCATCGGTTTCGCCATTCCCAGCACGATGGTGCGCGTCGTGCTCGCCTCGGCGAAGGGCGGCAACGCAATGGTGAAGCGGCCGTGGTTCGGCGCGCGGCTGCAGGAAGTGACGCCGGAGTTGGTCGAGAGTCTCGGTCTCGAACGTCCGACGGGCGCGCTCGTCGTGTCCGTGGCGGAGCGCGGCCCCGCCGCGGAAGCGGGTCTCAAGCAGGGCGACGTCATCGTGGCGCTCGACGGCCGGCAGGTGGAAAGCCCCGACGCATTCGGGTTCCGGCTCGCGACCTTGGCGGTGGGCGGGCAGGCGCGCATCGATTTCCGGCGCGGGGCGAAGACGCAGAGCGCGACCATCCGTCTCGTGCCGCCGCCCGAGACGCGGCCGCGCGATCCGGTGACGCTGCGCGGTCGCCATGCCCTGTCGGGCCTCACCGTCGCCAATCTGTCGCCGGCCTTGGCGGATGAATTGTCGATGGAATTGAATACAGAGGGCGTGGTGGTGACGAACGTCGCCGAGCGCTCGAACGCGGCCGAACTGGGCCTGCAGCGCGGCGACGTGATCGTGATGGTCGACGGCGAGCGCGTCGCCACCTCGCGCGATCTCGAGAAGCTCGCCAAACCCCGCAACTATTATTGGAAACTCACCATCGCGCGCGGCGGGCAGATCGTGACCACGGTGGTGGGCGGCTGATCATGTCGAACCTGTTCGCGGCCGCCGGAATGGAAAAGGACGCGCCGCGCCCGCTGGCCGACCGGCTGCGCCCGCAAAAGCTCGAAGACGTGGTAGGGCAGGACCATCTCGTCGGGCCGGACGGGGCTTTGACGAGGCTCGTCGCGTCCGGCTCGCTCGGGTCGCTGGTGTTCTGGGGCCCGCCCGGCACCGGCAAGACCACGGTCGCGCGGTTGCTGGCGGGCGAGACGACGCTGCATTTCGAGCCGATTTCGGCCATCTTCACCGGCGTCGCGGACCTCAAAAAGGTTTTCGAGGCCGCTCGGGGGCGGCGCGCGACCGGACAGGGCACGCTGCTCTTCGTCGACGAGATCCACCGCTTCAACCGCGCCCAGCAGGACGCCTTTCTGCCGGTGATGGAAGACGGGACGGTGACGCTGGTCGGCGCGACGACCGAAAACCCGTCCTTCGAGCTCAACGCCGCGCTGCTGTCGCGGGCCCGCGTGCTGACCTTCCGCGCGCTGGAGGAGGAGGACGTGCTGAAGCTGTTCGAACGCGCGGAGGCCGTAGAAGGCCGGCCGTTGCCGCTCGACGCGGATGCGCGGATCGCGCTGGCGGGAATGGCGGACGGGGACGGGCGTGCGTCGCTGACATTGGCGGAGGAAGTCTGGCGCTCCGCGAAACCCGGCGAAATTTTCGACACTGCGGGTCTGGTCGAGATCGTGCAGCGGCGCGCGCCGATCTACGACAAGAGCGAGGACGGGCATTACAACCTCATCTCCGCGCTGCATAAATCCATCCGCGGGTCCGATCCCGATGCGGCTCTGTATTGGCTGGCGCGCATGATCGACGCGGGCGAGACCCCGCTGTTTCTGGCGCGCCGCCTGGTGCGCATGGCGAGCGAAGACATCGGCCTCGCCGATCCGCAGGCGCTCGTCGTCGCCAATGCGGCGAAGGATGCGTTCGACTTTCTCGGCAGTCCGGAAGGCGAATTGGCGTTGGCCGAAGCCGCCGTCTATCTCGCCACCGCACCGAAATCCAACGCTGTCTATACCGCATGGAAAGCCGCTCTCCGCACGGCCAAGGAGGGCGGATCGCTCGTTCCGCCGAAGACCATCCTCAACGCGCCCACCAAGCTGATGAAGCAGGAAGGCTACGGCACGGGGTATCGCTACGACCACGACGAACCCGATGCCTTTTCCGGCCAGAATTACTTCCCCGAAGCCCTCGGCCGCCGGCGCTTCTACGACCCGCCGGAGCGCGGTTTCGAGCGCGACATCAAGAAGCGCTTGGACTGGTGGGCGAAGCTCCGCGCGGAGCGCGGCGAGGGGTAACGAGCCGGTGGTTCGAGGCGGCGCGTCGCGCCTCCTCACCATGAGTTTTCCATGTCGGCCGGGGACTGCAGGTTTGTGTGGCCCAAGCCCTCGGGGTGAGGAGCCCTGCAGGAGCTTCTCGAACCACGGTGCCGCTCGACCGGACATTGCTGAAATGGTAACGCCTGCGGCCGAGGGGCGAGGCATCGATGCAGGCGGTTCTGATCGTATTTTTCGGCGGCGGCATCGGTGCGGCGCTGCGGCATCTGGTGAATGTCGGTTGCGCGCGCGCGTGCGGAACGGCGTTTCCGTGGGGGACCCTCACGGTGAACGTGGTCGGCTCCTTCGTCATGGGTGCGCTGGCCGCTTGGCTCGCATTCAGGGCCGGGGAGAGTTGGTCGCAGCCGCTGCGGCTGTTCCTGACGACAGGAATTCTCGGCGGTTTCACCACCTTTTCCGCGTTCTCGCTCGATGCGGTGCTGCTGTGGGAGCGCGGGCAGCCCGCTCTGGCGGCGGCCTATGCGGCCGGGTCGGTGATCGCGTCGGTCGCGGCACTCGTCGCCGGGCTCGCGGTCGTCCGGGCGCTCGGCTGAGCGCGATCCGCGCGTTTCGAGCGGCCTTGAAGGGCGAATCCGGCGTTTCCATGCTTCTGCGCTCGACGTTTCGGGCTTGCGATGCTAACGCCTTCCGGCTTGACGAGAGCGGACATTGCTTGCGGGTATCCCGAGCGGGCGACCGTCCCGAAGCCTGAACTTCGGCTCGGCTCGTCGGGACCGCAAAATGACAGGAGCGGCTTGATCGTGACCCGTGGTCGCTAGGCTCGCCGCCGTGAGGACGAAGCATGAAGAAGTCCGGCAACGGCGGATCGAAGAGCCCCGGCGCAGGGCGCGCCGGAGCGGGCGGCCCGCGCACGGGCGGTCGCGCGGGACGCGTCAAGCCGGGCATGGGGCCGCGGTCCGGCCCGAACGCCGCGCCGAAGCCCGGTGCGAAGCGCGCCGCGCCCTCGCGGTTCCGGCCCGACGTTTCCGCAACGGCGCGCGTGGCCGAACGCAAGCGCCCGGCGGCCGCGCGGCCGCGCGAAATCGATTATGAGGATCGCGCCGCGGAAGCTCGCGCCGCCGAGCGGACCGAGCCCAAGCGCCCGTCTCCCGAAGCGATGGCCGCGAGCGTGGCGGTGCAGACGGCCACGGTGACGCCGGACGAGGCGGGCATGCGCGTCGACCGCTTTTTGGAGGCGCGCTATCCCGGGCTGTCGTTCAGCCATATTCAGCGCATCGTCCGTAAAGGCGAATTGCGCGTGAACGGGCGTCGCGTCGAGACGAAGGATCGGCTGGAAGAGGGGCAGTCGGTCCGCATTCCGCCGCTCAACCTGGACGATCCGAAGCCTTCGACCCGCGCTCCGGATCAGGACGACGAAACGCGCAAGTTCTTCAAGTCGATCACGCTTTATGAAGACGACGACGTGATGGTGATCGACAAGCCGATGGGCCTCGCCGTGCAGGGCGGCCCGGGCATGAAGCGCCATGTCGACGGGCTGCTGGCGGCGCTGACGGACCGTCAGGGCCAGAAGCCGCGCCTCGTGCACCGGCTCGACAAGGACACCTCCGGCTGTCTGGTGATCGCCAAGACGCGCTTCGCCGCCGCCGGCCTCGCCAAGAGTTTCCGCTCCCGCGACACGCGCAAGATATATTGGGCCTTGGTCGCCGGCGTGCCGCGCGTCAAGCAAGGCCGCGTCTCCACCTATCTCGCCAAGGGCGAGGACGAGGAGGGCGACGCCAAGATGCAGGTGGCCAAGCACGGCGACGACGGCGCGAGCCATGCCGTGACCTATTACGCCGTCGTCGAAACCGCCGCGCAGAAGTTGGCTTGGCTGTCGCTGAAGCCGGTGACGGGCCGCACGCATCAGCTGCGTGCGCATGCGGCCCATATCGGCCATCCGATCATCGGCGATCCGAAATATTTCGAGATCGAGAATTGGGAACTGCCCGGCGGCATCCAGAACCGGCTGCACCTCGTCGCGCGGCGGATCGTCATTCCGCATCCGCGCACGGGCAAGCTGATCGACGTGACCGCCCCGCTGCCGCCGCACATGCAGCAGAGCTGGAACCTGCTCGGCTTCGAGACCGCACGCTACGACCCCATCGAAGAATCCCCGGAGGCTTGAGCTGGTGCTGGTGATCTTCGACGTCGACGGCACGCTGATCGACAGTCAGGCGCTGATTTATGCCGCACAGGTCGCGACCTTCGCCGAGCACGGCATGCGCCCGCCCGCGCTGGAAACGGTCCTGTCGCTGGTGGGCATCTCGCTGGTGCCGACCTTCGAGCGGCTGGTGGGCGTCGACGGCCCCGTCGAGGAGATGGTGGCGACCTACAAGCGCGTGTTCAACCGCGTGCTGGCCGACCCCGACCATGACGAGCCGCTGTTTCCCGGCGTGTTCCACGGCTTGCCGCGTCTGGCCGCGCGCGACGATCTGATGCTCGGCATTGCATCCGGGAAGTCGCGGCGCGGCATCGACCGGGTCATCGAACAGCACGGCTGGCATAGTCTGTTCGCGACGATCCAGACCGCCGACGGACATCCCTCGAAGCCGCACCCGTCGATGGTGTTCGGCGCGATGGCTGAGGTGGGTGCGACACCGGAGGAGACGATCCTCGTCGGAGACACGACCTTCGACGTCGAGATGGCCCGCGCTGCGGGGGTGCGTGCGATCGGCGTGGCTTGGGGCTATCATCCCGCCGAGGCGTTGGCGGCGGCGGGCGCCGAGCGGATCCTCTCGCATTTCGGCGAATTGGACGCATTGCTCGGTCCACGACGCTCCGCATCCGCGATGCGTTCGGCGTGACGCGCGACCGTCTTCTCGGTCCCGCGTTTTTCTTCCCCATGACTTCGGAGGCCCGGCCATGAGCGACGGTTCGTCCAAATCTTCGATCCTGAACGACATTCTCCGCATGGCGGCCGAGCCGGACGCTCCGCAGGTCGTGGACCCGCACGCACTCGCACGGCGCGACATGCAGAAGTCCTTTCCGAAGCGCTTTTGGAAGGACGTCGCGATAGAGGCGCGCCCGGAAGGGTTCGTCGTGCTTCTCGACGGGCGACCTCTGCGCACCCCGGCCAAGACGCTCGTCGCGCTGCCGACGCCGGCGGCGGCCGAGATGGTCGCGCAGGAATGGCGCGGGCTGGGCGAGGTGGTCGACCCCTCTGTGATGCCGGTGACGCGCATCGTCAATTCCGCGCTCGACGGGGTGGCGAAGGAGATGGAGGCGGTGGCGGCCGACCTCGTGAAATATGCCGGTTCGGACCTGCTGTGCTACCGCGCCGCCGATCCCGAGCGGCTCGTGGCGCGGCAGATCGAAAATTGGAACCCGGTGCTGGACTGGATGCATGAGCGCTTCGGCGCGCGCTTCGTGCTGGCCGAGGGGGTGATGTTTCAGGCGCAGCCGGAGCGCACGCTCGCCGCGGTGCGCGACGAGGTGGCGAAGATCGCGTCGCCGCTCGCGCTGGCGTCGCTGCACGTGATCACGACGCTGACGGGTTCCGTCGTGCTTGCGCTCGCCGTCGCGCAGGGCCGCTTGGCTCCCGCCGAGGCTTGGGCCGCGGCGCATCTGGACGAAGATTTTCAGATGGAAGTCTGGGGCGAAGATGAAGAGGCGCTGGTACGCCGCGCCCTGCGCCACAAGGACTTCGAAGCGGCCGCCGCAATGCATGCCGCGGTGGCGGGATGAATTTCGTCCGGGGCTGACGCCGGGCTGCCCTTCATGTCATCCCGGGGCGCGAAGCGCACCCGGGACCCAGGCTCGTTCCACGGCACCCTCAAGTCTGGGTCCCGGGTCGGCTTGCGCCGCCCGGGATGACACACTCCGGCCGTCCGCCGTCAGTTCAGCGGGTCTTCGCCGCGCTCGCGTTCGGCGAGGTAGTCTTCGGTTGTGCGCACCCGCGGGCGGGCGCCTGCGGCGTGGGGGTCGAAGCCTTCATTGACGACCGTTTCGATGCGGCAGGTGTCGCACATCATGATCAAGTCGCTGCGGCTCGCGCCGCCTTCGCCCGAGAACATCCAGTGTTTGCCTTCGAGCTTGGCGCGCACCTTGTCGATGGTGCTCTTGACGCCGAAGGGCTTGGCGCAGCGCACGCAATGCGCGGGTTCCTCGGTCTTGACGAGCCGCTTGGGCTCTTCCCACGCCTTGAAGTCGACGCGCGGGGCGAGCGTGATGACCTTTTCCGGGCAGGTGTTGGCGCACAGGCCGCACTGGACGCAGAGGCTCTCGGTGAAGTGGAGAGCCGGGCGTTCGGGATCGTCCGTCAGCGCCGAGACCGGGCAGGCGGAAACGCAGGAGAGGCAGAGCGTGCAGCCCGCGACGTCGATCTCCAGCCCGCCGAAGGGCGCGCCCGCTGCGAGCGGGATCATGTCGACGGCGGCGGGTGCGGCGCGGTGGAGTTCGCGGAAGGCGAGTTCGAGCACGCCGCGCTTCTTGCCCTGCGGCATGAAGCTCGCGGGCGCGGGCGAGGGCGTGCCGCGGGGTGCGGCGTCGAGCAGGTCGCGCAGCGCGTCGGGATCGTCCGTGGCGACGATTCCGGCGGCGGCCGTGCCGTAGCCGAGGCCGCCGAGGATGTCGTTCATCAGGATCAGGGTCGATTCGAGGCCGTGCACGTCGTGCTTCGGCTTGGCGCGGGTCAGCACGCCGAAGCCGGTCGCGCCGTAGGCGAAGGCGGCGGCGACGAGTTCCGGCCCGATCTGAGTGACTTCGTTGACCTTCAGCGGCAGCACGTTCGGCGGCAGGCCGCGGCCGAAGCGGGCGAGGGCGTCGATGAGCGCGTCGCCGTGGTCGCCGTCATGCAGGAGCAGCACCGGATCGGTGCCGCCCGCCTCGCGATAGGCGACCATCGTGGCGCGCAGGCGGCGCATCACGGCGTCGGCGGGCGGCAGCGCATAGGCGACCGCGCCGGTGGGGCAGGCGGCGGCGCAGGAACCGCAACCTGCGCAAATGTAGGGATCGATGGCGACGTGATCGCCTGCGGGCGTGATCGCGCCGGTGGGGCAGAGATCGAGGCAGCGCGTGCAGCCGGTGCGCTTGGAGCGGGAATGCGCGCAGAGGCTTTCGGTGAAATTGACGTATTGAGGCTTGTCGAACTCGCCGACGAGATGGGACGCCTCGAACAGCAACGCTTCCACCTGGGCGCGGTCGCGCGGATCGGCGCGGAGATAGCCCGCGCGCAGGTCGTGCGCGGGAAACAGCGGCGCGCCGCCCGACACGTCGATGACGATGTCGCAGGTCGAGGTCGCGTCGTTGCGCGAGGGACCGAAGCGCAGCGCTCCGCGTGAAGAAGGGGCGGGCAGTGCGTAATCGTCGATGGAGAGGGCGAAGGCCCCGAGCCGGCCCGCGGCATTGCGGATCGTGCCCTTCACCACCGGGAATTCGTCGCGCCGCGGCGGTGCGACGTCGGCGGGGCGGCTCAGAAGAACGGTGACGTCGAGATGGTCCGCCAGACGGCGACCGATTTCGATCGCGGTCTCGTCGCGCCCGTAGACGAGCGCCACGCCCTTGCTTTCCATTGCCACGAAGGGAACGGGCGGCATGGAGACCGAGGCTGCGGCGATGAGCGCCGCCGTCTTCGGGCCGGCCTCGGCGGCGCGGTCGGACCAGCCCGCGGTCTCGCGGATGTTGACGAAGGTCAGCCCGTCCTCGCGGCCCATGTCCTCGGCGATCTCGCGGAACAGGGGTTCTTCCTGCGTGCAGGCGACGGTGACGGGCGCGCCGGTTTCGAGCGCGAGGCGGAAACGCTCGGACTCGGCACGGCAGAGCTGATCGGCCGTCTTGACCGTTCCGCGGCACGTCTTGGCGACCGCGCCGTCATGCAGCGGCATCGTCTCCTCGCAGGAGCATACGAGAATGACCGGTTCTTGAGTGATGATGCCGTGGGCCATGACCCGAATTCCCCAATTGCGACCGCAGGACCTCTCGCCGTCGCGATCCCGTCGTATATATGGAAAAGCCCGCCCGCGTTTCGATACGTGTAGGCGAAAAGCCGAAAATGAGCCCGATGACGAACCTGAAGTCCCTCGAACGGGCGGAACTCTCGCTTCCGCCGCTTTATTCGCTCGTCACGCTCCGCGAAAGCGGGGATGCGCACGGGCATGCCGAATCGTTGGCGCCCGAGGCCGGTGCGGGCACGCTCGTCTGGGCGCGGCGCTTCGACGTGGCGGAGTTCGCGGTGGTGCTGGAGCCCGGCGAGCCGCTCGCGACCGCGCGGCGGGCGTTCATCTGCGGCATGGCGGCGGTGGCGGATGCGCTGTCGACCCATGCGCCGCCCGAAAAGCCGATCGCGTTCGATTGGCCCGGCGGCATCCGCTGCGACGGCGCGCGGATCGGCGGGGCGCGGATGTCCTGGCCGAAGGACTGCGCGGAGAAGGCGGAGCCGGATTGGCTCGTGTTTTCCGCGATGATCACGTTGTCGCGCAATCTCTCCGATCCCGGGTTTTACCCGAACTCGTCCTCGCTCGAAGAGGAGGGCTTCGAGGACGTCGATGCGGGGATGCTCATCGAGAGCTTCAGCCGGCATCTGATGGTTCACTTCGACACATGGGCGAGCCGCGGCTTCAAGGGCGTGGCGGAGAGCTATCTGGAGCGGTTGCCGCGTACGCGGCCCGCCGATCGCCGCAGCTTCGACGCATCGGGCGATTTGTTGGTGAAGGCGGGGGCGAACGGCCGGGTGGAGAAGCGGCCTTTGGCCCCCGGCCTGCTCGCGCCCGAGTGGCTGGACGTCGCGACGGGAGCGCCCGCGCTGTGAAATTGCTGCGCACCATCAGGCTCGATCCTTCCGACACGTTCGTGTTCGAGCGCGCGGCCGAGCCCGGCGAATGGGCGGTGACTGGCTCTTTCTTGTTCATGAACGAGGATGCGGGAACGCTGGTCGGCAAGCGCCGGGCCGCGTTTCGCTCGGGGTTTGCCGGGGTGCGCTCGCTGGGGTTTTCGACGCTGTCGGTGGTGACGGTGCTGCGCGAAGGCGACCGGGAGGAAGCCGTTTCCCAATTGGCGCAAAGCCTCGTGGACCATCTCGGCGCCCCGTCGCTCGAGATCGCGCAAGCGGCGGCCCAAGAGGAAATCGACTTCGCGGCGGGGCTGGCCGAACATCCCGAAGGCACGCTGATAGCCATGCATCGCACCATCGAGGACGGGGAAGTGCGCGAGCAGTTCCGCGTGCTGATGGAGCGGGACAAGAATGTGGGCGCGGACAAGATGCACATGCATTCGCGCGCCTTCGTCATCGTGGAAGAGGACGGAGACGAGGAGGGGCCCGAGGAACGGGTGGACCTGCTCGGGCTCGCGGAAGGAAAACGGTCGTGAAGGAATTCTGGGTTTCGAGCGGCCATCATCTGACCCGTCGGACGGAATCCGGCGGGCTCGCCGTGACGGACGAACTGCTGCTCGCCTACCTCGCCCGGCCCGAAGTGCTGCCCCCGCCCGAGGCCTGCGCGGCCGAGCGGGCGCTTCATGCCGCGTTGATGGCCTCGCCGCGCAAGCCGGTGAGCGCATTGGAGGTGGAAGCGATCGCCGATGTCGATGCGCGGGAGAATTGGCGCTTTCTGGTGGCCTTCCGCGACCGGTTGATCGCACATGCGACGGTCGAAGCCGCTTATCTGGACCTCGCGCGCAACGGCGCGGGCACGACGCCGCCGATCTTCTTCTCGCATCTCGCGCATCTGCTGCTGCGCAACGTGCTCGACGGTTGCGAGGACACGATGGTGCTGCGGGCCGGGGAACTCTTCTTCCGGGCGCAGCGCGCCTGCGTGCATGAAGGCCGGCTGCTGCTCGCCGACGCCGAGGTGATCGAGGAGTTCGAGGTGGATGCCCACGCGTCCCCGCTCGCGGCCATGATGGGGCATGACCGGGTGAAGGAACTCGACGTCATCACCGCCGAAAACGCCTATGATTACTGGAGCCGCTCGGACGCCTTCACGATGGTGCTGGACTTCGGCGCGACTGCCTCGCGCGATGCATTGGCCCGCGTGATCGAACGCTGGATCGCCCATTGCTTGGGCGTGACCGCGACGGTGAAGCCTCTGCCGGAGATCAAGGACACGGATTGGCGCTGGTTCGTCGGCCTCGATGCCGACGGCACGCGGATCGGCAACATGCTCTGGAAGGGCGAAACCCTGCCGAAGGCGGTCGCCGACCGCGCTGTGGCCTTCTTCCGTCTCGATTTTGCGGCCGACGCGCCCGTGCTCGAACGGGTGAAGGGGGCGCCCGTCTATCTCATTCTCGGCATGAGCGAGGATCGGACGATCCGGTTGAAGCCTCAAAACCTGCTCGCCGGGCTGCCCTTGGCGACGGGAGCGGTCGCATGAGCGTGATGCACCGCATCGAAGTGGGCGTGCTGGTGTCGCGGCGGGCTTTGACGGGTCCGTGGGGCGGCGTGGCGTGGCGGCCCGAAGCCGTGCTGCTCGAGCCGCCGCCGATCCCGCCGGGGACGAAGTTGCGCGCCGACGAAAGCGGCGAATTGTTCTATGCCGGGCTTGCGACGATCTCGCTCTATCCGGGCGAAACGCCGCATTACCGCGACAACTTCACCTCCGAACGACCGAGCGTTTGGATCGCGTTTCGACCCGAACAAGACGGCTTCGGCGAGGTCGTGTGCGTGACCGTCGACCCGTACGAGGGCGAGTCGCTCGCCGACTCCATCGAGGACGCGGTCGAGCCCGTGCCGATGCCCGATGCGATCCGCGAATGGGTCGAGGCGTTTTTCGCGGCGCATCACGTCGAGCGTGAATTCTTCAAGCGCAAGCGCGACCGCGCGAACCCCGACGCCTTCGGTCGACGCGGTCCGCCGGGCAAGCGCGAGGGCGAGCGATGAGCGAGGAGGGCGGCTTTCTCGGCCGTTGGTCACGCCGGAAGATCGAGGCGAAGACGGCCCCGGCGGATGAGCCGACCGCCGACGCCGCCGTCATCCCGCTCTCACAAGATACTCCCTCAGGGGACGTCGTTACGATCAAAACGGAGGAGGCGGGGACCGATCCGGGGGAGCGCGCGCCCGACGTCTTCGATGCCGCCAAGCTGGAAATTCCGCTGCCGTCGTTGGAAGAGATCGTCGCCGGGACGGACATGTCGCCGTTTTTCCAGAGCGCCGTTCCGCACGCGATCCGAAATGCCGCACTCCGCAAGCTCTGGATCACCGATCCCATGATCCGCGACTTCGAGAATCCGGCGCGCGAATACGCCTATGATTGGAACGTTCCGGGCGGTGTACCCGGGAACGGAGAGATCGTGGGGGATCGGGATGCCCTCGAACTCATGCGCGAACTGATCGGAAAGCCGGAAGACGAGTTGGACAAAACGTCGCAAGGGGAAGCTGAGGCGGAACAGCCCGCTCCGCCGGAACTCGCGGCAGGCGACGACGACGAGGTCGCACCGACGCCCGATTTAGGGGAAATTTCCGAGGTTCCCGAAGGAAATCAGGGAAACCACGTAAGCTCGGACGAGCCGGGGGGCGTCGAACCTCCGGTCTCCAGGCCGTCGCCCGTTTCAGGCAAACGTCGCCACGGCGGGGCGATGCCCGCCGGCGACTGAAAAACAGGCACTTTCCACCGGCATAGCCTTCGCCTATGTCTCATTGGAAATCGGAATCGTTCCAATGTGGCGTGCGGCCCTCCCGGGTTTGTTTCGCCCGCGAATTCCGAACAAGAGGGGTCGAAGCGCGTGAGGGAATCGGGTCTCGAGACCGCGATTGCAGCCGCCGGCGGTGTGGGCGCCTTGGCGCGCGCCCTCGGCGTGTCGCAGCCTTCCGTCTCGAATTGGCGTCGCGTTCCTTCCGAGCGCGTGCTCGCCGTCGAAGCGGCGACCGGCATTCCCCGTGCTGATCTTCGTCCCGATCTCTACACGGCGGAGGCCTCTCCCTTGACCGCAGAGATCCTCGACGACGTCGATCAGGCCCGCGCCGATCTGTACGACATGCTGGCCGCCCTTCTCGGGCGCGCTCCCGACGCGGAACTGCTGAAGCGGGTCGGTGCGACCGGCGGCGACACCTCGCCTCTCGGGCTGGTGCGCATGGCGCTGGCCGACATGGCGGAAAAGGTCGAAGCGCGAGCGGTTTCGCGCGAGTACTTCAATCTCTTCATCGGCGTCGGGCGCGGCGAATTGCTGCCTTATGCGTCGTTCTATCTGACCGGGTTTCTGCATGAACGGCCGCTGGCCGACGTGCGCGCGGATCTCGACCGGCTCGGCATCGAGCGCATGGAAGACGTCCGCGAGCCCGAGGATCACATCGCGATCCTCTGCGAAATCATGTCCGGCCTCATCCACAGCCGCTTCGGCGACGCTGCGGAGCAGGAGGCCTTTTTCGAGAAACACCTGAAGCCGTGGGCCGCGCGATTCTTCGCCGACCTCGAAACGGCTTCCGGCGCGGAGTTCTACCGTCCGGTGGGCACCATCGGACGACTGTTCATGGAGATCGAAGCCGAGGCCTTCACCCTGCCGATGTGAGCGGGGGAGGGTTTTCGGTTTCGCGAGGAGGGAAGAGCGATGGACCACAACGACAAACCGGCGGATCCGACCCGCCGCAAGTTCTTCGGAGTGCTCGGCGGCGCCTCGTCGGCGGCGCTCGCCGCCCCGTTCGTCGCGACCGACGTCGAGGCCAAGGAATCCAAGGACGAAGCCCGCAAGTCGCGTTACCGCGAAACGGAACACGTCAAAACCTTCTACCGTACCAACCGGTACTGAGGAGAGGCACCCATGCTCATCAAGCGTAAAAGCGGCGAAGCCGGCCGCGCGAAGCTGCAGGCCCTGACGTCCGGCCTGACCTCGGGCGTTCTCGACCGTCGTACCTTCCTCAAGCGTTCCGGTCTCGCGGTTGCGGGCGCGGCCGCCGTCGGTTCGATCCAGCTCGGCGCGGTGCGCAAGGCGCAGGCCGGCCCGACGAATTTCTCGGCGCCTATCCAGCTGCGCAAGAACGTCTGCACCCACTGCTCGGTGGGCTGCACCGTCATCGCGGAAGTGCAGAACGGCGTGTGGGTCGGGCAGGAGCCCGGTTGGGACAGCCCGATCAATCGCGGCACGCATTGCGCCAAGGGCGCATCGGTGCGCGAGCTCGTGCACGGCGACCGTCGCATCAAGTACCCGATGAAGCTCGTGAACGGCGAGTGGCAGCGGATTTCTTGGGATCAGGCCGTCAACGAAATCGGCGACAAGCTTCAGGAAGTCCGGGCGAAGTCCGGCGCCGACTCGGTGTTCTGGCTCGGCTCGGCCAAGTTCTCGAATGAAGGCGCTTATCTTTACCGCAAGCTTGCCGCGTTCTGGGGAACCAACTCGGTCGACCATCAGGCCCGCATCTGCCACTCCACCACTGTGGCGGGCGTCGCGAACACCTGGGGTTACGGCGCGCAGACGAATTCCTACAACGACATCCGGAATTCCAAGACCATCATCGTGATGGGCGGCAACCCGGCCGAAGCGCATCCCGTCTCGTTGCAGCACGTGCTCTCCGGCAAGGAGATCAACCGCGCCAACATGTTCGTGATCGATCCGCGCTTCACCCGCACGGCCGCGCACGCGACGGAATATGTCCGCATCCGTCCCGGCACCGACATCCCGATCATCTGGGGCATGCTGCACCACATCTTCGCGAACGGCTGGGAAGACAAGGACTTCATCGCCAAGCGCGTGTTCGGCATGGACGAAGTCCGCAAGGAAGTCGCGAAGTGGACCCCCGAAGAGGTCGAGCGCGTCACCGGCGTTCCGGGCGAGCAGCTCAAGCGCGTCGCGCAGACCTTCGCCACGCAGAAGCCCTCCACCCTCGTGTGGTGCATGGGCGCCACGCAGAAGACCGTCGGCACCGCCAACGTGCGCGCCTACTGCACCCTGCTTCTCGCCACCGGCAATGTCGGCGGTCAGGGCATGGGCGCCAACATCTTCCGCGGTCACTGCAACGTGCAGGGCGCGACCGACCTCGGCTTGGACGTGACGACGCTGCCGCTCTATTACGGCCTCGTCGAAGGCGCCTGGCGTCATTGGTCGCGCGTTTGGGAAGTGGAATACGACTGGCTGCAGGCGCGCTTCGACGAAGTGCCCGCCAAGCAGGGTCGCGCGGCCCGCACCCGCAAGGCGAACATGGAGACCCCCGGCATTCCGACCACGCGCTGGTTCGATGCCGCCCTCATGCCCGCCGACGACGTCGACCAGAAGGACAACATCAAGGCGATGATGGTCTTCGGCCACGGCGGCAACACCGTGACCCGCATGCCGGAAATCGGAAAGGGCATCGACAAGCTCGACCTGCTCGTCATCGCCGACCCGCACCCCACCACCTTCGCGGTGATGGGCGAGCGCAAGAACGGCACCTATCTGCTGCCGATCTGCACCCAGTTCGAAACGACGGGTTCCCGTACCGCTTCGAACCGCTCGATCCAGTGGGGCCAGCAGGTCGTCAAGCCGATCTTCGAGTCCAAGGACGACTACGAGGTGATCTACCGCCTCGCGGAGAAGCTCGGCTTCGCCGACCGGATGTTCAAGAACATCAAGGTCGAGGGCAAGCAGCCCGTGCCCGAGGACATCCTGCGCGAGATCAACCGCGGCGGCTGGTCGACCGGCTATTGCGGCCAGTCTCCGGAGCGTCTCAAGGCGCATATGGAACGGCAGGGCGATTTCGATCTCGTCACGCTGCGCGCCAAGGACGGCCCGAACAAGGGCGACTATTACGGCCTGCCTTGGCCGTGCTGGGGCACGCCCGAGGTCAAGCACCCCGGGACGCATCTTCTGTACAATACCAACCTCAACGTTCGTGACGGCGGCGGCGCGTTCCGTCCCCGCTTCGGCGTCGAGCGCGAGGGCAAGACCCTGTTGGCGGAAGGCAGCTTCTCGCTCGGTTCGGAGATCACCGACGGCTATCCGGAGTTCACCTTCGGCATCTTCAAGCGTCTCGGCTGGGATCAGCTGCTGACCGAGAAGGAGCTGGAGACGATCACCCGGATCGGCGGCAACAATGTCGACGCGATCAACTGGGCCAACGATCTCTCGGGCGGCATCCAGCGCGTCTGCCTCGAGAAGGGCGTGGTTCCGTTCGGCAACGGCAAGGCCCGCGCGATCGCGTGGAACCTGCCCGACCCGGTGCCGGTGCATCGCGAGCCGATCTACTCGCCGCGCATCGATCTGGTCGAGAAGTACCCGACGCTTCCCGACGCCCGTCAGTTCCGTCTACCCAATCGCGGCGCGACGGTGCAGAAGGCCGGCGTGGAACGCGGCGTCGCCAAGGACTTCCCGATCGTTCTCACCTCCGGCCGTCTCGTCGAGTACGAGGGCGGCGGCGAAGAGACCCGGTCGAACAAGTGGCTGGCCGAGCTGCAGCAGGACATGTTCGTCGAGATCAACCCGGCCGATGCGGCCGCGCGCGGCATCGCGGACGGTTCGTGGGTTTGGGTGAACGGCCCGGACTACGGCTCCAAGGCCAAGGTGAAGGCGCTCGTCACGGAGCGCGTCGGCAAGGGCGTGGCGTTCATGCCCTTCCATTTCGGCGGATGGTTCCAGGGCGTCGACCAGCGGTCGAAATATCCCAAGGGCACCGACCCGATCGTTCTCGGCGAAGCCGTGAACGGCGTGACGACCTACGGATATGACCCGGTGACTGCAATGCAGGAAACCAAGGTTACGCTTTGCCAGATCAAGGCCGCGTGAGGGAGGGGACGAACATGGCTCGAATGAAATTCCTCTGCGATGCCGACCGTTGCATCGAGTGCAACGCCTGCGTCACGGCCTGCAAGAACGAACACGAGGTGCCGTGGGGCATCAATCGTCGCCGCGTGGTGACGATCAACGACGGCAAGCCCGGCGAGCGTTCGGTTTCGATGGCCTGCATGCACTGCACGGACGCGCCCTGCGCGGCCGTGTGCCCCGTCGACTGCTTCCTGACGACGGCGGACGGCGTGGTCCTTCACTCGAAGGACCTGTGCATCGGCTGCGGCTATTGCTTCTACGCGTGCCCCTTCGGCGCGCCGCAATATCCGAAGGTCGGCAACTTCGGTTCGCGCGGCAAGATGGACAAGTGCACCTACTGCGCGGGCGGCCCCGAGGCCGACAACTCCCCCGAGGAGTACGTGAAGTACGGCGCGAACCGTCTGGCCGAAGGCAAACTGCCGATCTGCGCCGAAATGTGCTCCACCAAGGCTCTGCTTGCAGGCGACGGCGAGATGATCGCCACGATCTACAAGGAGCGTGTCCTGAAGCGCGGCTACGGCTCCGGCGCCTGGGGCTGGAAGGTCGCCTACAAGGAAACGATCGCGGTCTGACCGCGGCGCATCAGAACGGGAGGCTTCTGTATGAAGCACGTGTTGTCTTTCTCGCTCCGCGCCGCACTCTTCGGACTGTTCGGCGCGGTCCTCGCAACCTTCGTCGCGGCCACTCCGGCCGCGGCGCAGCAGCCCTTCAACCCCACCGCGCAGGCGGTGAAGGAAGAGCAGCTGCTGCAGCAGCTCCAGCAGGTGCAGGGCCGCATCAGCATTCCGGACGCCAAGGCGTCCGTGCTGATCCAGCCCGCCGGTCGTGAATGGCGCACCTTCCACAACACCACTGTGTTCTGGACGGGCGCGATCTCCATCCTCGGCATGATGGGTCTGCTCGCGGCGTTCTACGCCGTGCGCGGCCGCATCACGATCGACGCCGGTCCGTCCGGCCGCACGATCCTGCGCTTCAACTCGTTCGAGCGATTCGTGCATTGGATGACGGCAGGCACCTTCATCGTGCTGGCGCTCACCGGCCTCAACGTGGTGTTCGGCAAATATGTGCTGATGCCGCTGTTCGGGCCCGAGGCGTTCACCACCGTCTCGCTACTCGGCAAATACGCGCACAACTATCTCGCGTTCCCGTTCATGCTCGGCGTGGTCTTCATGTTCCTCGTCTGGGTGAAGGACAACCTTCCCTCCAGCGTCGACGCGGCTTGGATCAAGGCGGGCGGCGGGCTCTTCGTGAAGGGCGCGCATCCCCCGGCCAAGAAGTTCAACGCCGGCCAGAAGGTCATCTTCTGGACGGTCATCCTCGGCGGCGTCGCCTTGTCGATCTCGGGCCTGATCCTGCTGTTCCCGTTCTACGTGACCACCATCGAGGGCATGCAGACGGCGCAGATCGTGCACGGGCTCGTTTCCGCCGTGATCGTGGCGATCATGATCGCGCACATCTATATCGGCTCCGTCGGCATGGAAGGCGCGTTCGACGCCATGGGCTCGGGCGAGGTGGACCTCAACTGGGCGAAGGAGCACCATTCGCTCTGGGTCGCCGAGGAGATGGGCAAGGCGGGGAACGCCAAGGTTCCGCCGTCAGCCGTCGCCGCGGAGTAAATCTCCGGCACCAGCTTCAGGAAGCGGCCCGGCGGCGACCCCGCCGGGCCGTTTTCGTTCAACGCAGGTTTCGTAAAAGGGCAATCTCGTGAAGGTGATCGGCATCGCCGGATGGAGCGGCGCGGGCAAGACCACGCTGCTCTCCCGCCTCATCCCCCGGCTGACGGCGCAAGGACTGCGCGTGTCGACCGTCAAGCATGCCCACCACGCCTTCGACGTGGACACGCCGGGAAAGGACAGCCACACGCATCGCAGTGCGGGCGCGACCGAAGTGCTCGTCGGCTCGGCGCGGCGTTGGGCGCTGATGCATGAATTGAGGGAGGAGCGCGAGCCCGTGCTCGCCGATCTTCTCGGCCTGCTGTCGCCCGTCGATCTTGTGCTCGTCGAGGGCTTCAAGCACGAGCCGCACGCGAAGCTGGAAGTTCACCGCGCCGCCAACGGCAAGCCGTGGCTGCATCCGGACGATCCGAGCGTGATCGGGATCGCGGCCGATGCCGAGCCCGAGCAAGCGGGCGTGCCGCTGTTCCATCTCGACGATGTCGAGGCCATCGCCGCCTTCGTGCAGGACGCCGCCCGGCCGATCGAAGACGTCGTCGCGCTGCTGCGGGACGCCGCCGCGCGCTGAGCGGTCGTCAGCGACGGCGCAGGCGCTCGCCGGCGCGCAGAAAGCGCACGGGATCGACGGCTTCGTCCGCGATGCGGGTTTCATAATGCAGATGCGGCCCGGTCGAACGGCCTGTGCTGCCGACTGTCCCGATCAGCGCGCCCGCTGCCACGCTTTGGCCGACGCGGGCCTGAATGGTCGACAGATGCCCGTAGATGGTCGTGATGCCGCGCCCGTGGTCGATCTCCACCATGTTGCCGTAGCCGCCCGACCACTCCGCCGCCGTAACGGTCCCCGAACCCGTCGCACGCACGGGCGCTCCGGGCTCGCGCTTCAGGTCCAGACCGGCATGCAAGGCCGGTTGGCGCGTGAACGGATCGGTCCGCACCCCGAAGCCGGAGGCGATTTCCGGATCCCCGTCCAAAGGGCGGGCGAGGGGCAGGCCCTCGACGATCCCGGCGAGCCGGTTGCGTTCCGCGGTCACGGCCCGAGCGGAGGCAAGCGCCGCCTCGAAGGTCGTGGCGACCGGGAGATAGGGACCGCCCATCGCGTTCCTGTCCGTGACGGGAGCCGTCTCGGGCAATTTGAGGCGCAGTTCGGCCAAAGCACGGGAGAATTGATCGACCTCCGCGCGCGCCGCGGCCGAGACCTGCAGCGCCGCGTCCAACTGCATTGCCTCCAGCACTGCGATCTTCGCGCCGAGCGCGGCGACGGCTTCGACGTGACGCGGGGACGCGGCCGGCGCTTCGGCGCGTGCATCGCGCGGCCGTTCGAACCGGTCCGTGCGGATGCGCGGGTCCGGCGTCGCCCCTTTCGGGACCGCAGTCGTAGGGACCGGAAGTGGAACGGGTGCGGGCTGCGGTTGCGACGGAGAGACGGCGGCCGGGCGCGCGGCGCTCGCCATCAGGTTCGCGACCATGGCATGACGCATCTCGATGCGCGCCTGACGCGTGACGAGATCCTGCACCGTGCCTTCGATGGTGTTGCGGTCGATGACCTGCTTGCTCGCGAGATGGTCGATGCGATGGCGCAGCATCGCCATTCGGTTCTCATACTCCGCCCGGATCTCCGCTTCCCGCCGGGGCATTCCGGACAGGACGGCGTCGCCGAATACCGCGTGAAACAACCCGAAACCCGCCATAAGGACGACGCCCGCCGCGCCGGCCAAGACATATCCCGCCGTCCGGCCGCGCAGCTCGAAGGCGCGCCTCTGCCCCGCACAGTCGTAAGCGAAGGCGAAGCTGGGCGGGAATGCTTTGAGCAATGGCGACATCAAATCCTCGAAGGCGGCGAATCCATCAGAAGAACCCTGACGAACCCTCATCCTTCGTGGTTAATGCAGCGTTAATTTATGATCGTTCGGCCTGAATGACGGACGGGCCGGGCGGTTTCGCCGGCCCGTCGCGTCGA
Source organism: Hyphomicrobiales bacterium (assembly GCA_027489535.1). GTDB lineage: Bacteria > Pseudomonadota > Alphaproteobacteria > Rhizobiales > Beijerinckiaceae > JAIXZO01. The sequence goes on along the minus strand of JAIXZO010000014.1, from coordinate 46,289 downwards.
ACGGCGGAGAGAGCGATCGATCAAATCGCCTTTGCGGCGGCGAGCACTTCGGCGGCGTGGCCGGGAACCTTGACCTTCGGCCACACCTTCGCGACGCGGCCTTCGGCGTCGATCAGGAAGGTGGACCGCTCGATCCCCATATATTTGCGGCCGTACATGCTCTTTTCCACCCAGACGCCATAGGCCTCGAGCATCGTCTTTTCCGGGTCGGAGCCGAGCGCGAAGGCGAGGTCGTACTTGGCCTTGAACTTGTCGTGGCTCTTGGCATCGTCGGCGGAGACGCCGAGGATCGTAGCACCGGCGGCGTCGAAGTCCGCGCGCAGCGCGTTGAATTCCATGGCTTCCTTGGTGCACCCGCTGGTGTCGTCCTTCGGGTAGAAATACAGGACGATCTTGCGGCCCTTCATGTCGGCAAGGCGCGCGCGGCGGCCTCCGTCTGCGGCGAGGTCGAAATCGGGCGCGGTTGCGCCTTCCTGGGGCATCTGAGGCATGTTCGCCTTCCTTTCGTCGAATCGCGGTGGCCATTAGTTTTACGACGCTTCGACGCGACCGGATCGCCTTTCGGAATGCCGATGCGGACACTTTTGGAACGGATGCCGGATGAGGCGAGAGACCGAGACCGGAGCGGCATCCAAGCCGCATAAGCGACGTTTTCGGCTGCGTCCGCTCGCGCTGTTGGCGGGGCTGTTCGGGCTCGCGGCGCTGATCGGTGGCGGCGGCTTCGCCACGGTCGGATGGCTGTTGTCGCGCGGCCCCATCGAATCCGCTTTTCTGACGGAACGCATTGCGGAGGCGGTGTCGCGACGCCTCGGCGACGGTTTCCAAGTCGACATCCGTACGCTTCGACTGATCAGGGACGATGACGGGCTCGTGCTTGAAGGCGACGGCGTCACCGTGCGCGACGGAACCGGGACCTCCGTCGTCGCCGCCCCCCGGGTCGTTGTGGGGTTCGACGGTCGGTCCCTTTTGCGTTTCGATCCCGTGCCCCGCGAAGTCGAATTCGTCGGTCTGTCCGTCGCCCTGACGATCTTGCCCGACGGGGCTGTGTCGGTCTCCGCCGTGCAGGGGCTCTCCGATGCGCCCCCCGCTCCGGCCGAGCGTGCCACGGATGCCGCGCCGCTCCGCGTGTCGTCTTTCGTCGATGCGTTCGCTGCGCCGAAGGGCGCCCTGGCCATCTTGGAGCGGGCCGGACTTCGTGACGGAAGCTTGGTGATCGACGACCGCCGCAACGGGCGTACGGCGAGCTATTCCGACCTGTCGATGGTCTATTCCCGTCCTGCGCCGGGCGAGTCGCGCATGGCTTTGCGGGCGCGCGGTCCCAACGGGCGCTGGGGCGCGTCCGTGCTGGTGCGCGGCCTGCCGGGAGAAGCGAGGACGGTCGAGGCCGCGCTGCAGGACGTGGCCGTCTCCGAACTGCTCGGCTTCGCCCATCGGGGCGGGCTTCCCGTCCACACCGACATGCCCTTGTCGTTCGAGCTGACCGCTTCGCTCGCCGCCGACGACCGGCTGACTGCGCTCGAAGGCGTCATCACCGGCGGATCGGCGCAGATCCTCATCGACGATCCGCACATGAAGCCCATCGCCGTGGATCGCGTCGGCGGCCGTTTCGGGCTCGATGCGGACGGCGGAAGGCTGGAAATATCCGAACTCGATCTGGTCGGCGCCGGCTTGCGCATGCGCGCGAAGGGCTGGGTCGAGGTACCGCGCGATGCTGCCGCAGGATGGCGATTCTCGATGGCGTCGGACGATGCGGCGGTCTCGTCCGTTTTCGGCAACGCTCCCGCCGTCCGCCTGACTCGCTTGGCGCTGGACGGCGTGGTCTCGCCGGGATTCACCGGCATCGAACTTGAACGCGCGGAGTTCGGCGGACCGGAGGTCGACATCGCCCTATCGGCGTCGCTCGGCCGCACGACGTCTCATGACGGGCTCGCTTTGAAGCTGCGGGCCGCCCGCATGCCGACGCATGCCGTCCTCGCATTGTGGCCCTCCTTTGCGGCACCGGACACGCGGCGCTATTTCGGCGAGAACCTCGAAGGCGGAACCGTCGATCGCTTGACCTACGACGTGAATTTTTCCCCCGACGTGCTGCGGGATGCGTTCTCGCCGCGGCCCTTGCCGGACGATGCCGTGCGCTTGGAGGTGGCCGTGAGCGGCGGCGTGCTCCGCCCGGCGCCGGGCCTGCCGGTCCTAGCTGAAATCGCCGCCGAGGGCGTCGTGACCGGACGGACCGCGACGGTGCGGTTTCCGCGCGCGTCGGCCAAGCTCGGACCGGCCGGAACGCTCCTGCTGACCGAAGGAAGCTTCCGCGTCGACGACACGTCCGGCCACCCCGCCGTTGCGGCCGTCGGCTTCCGCATGCGCGGCGGTGCCGAAGCCTTTGCCGCCCTGCTGCGTGCAGACGCCTTGCGCGGCGTGACCGGCGGCGCGACGCCCGAGCCTTCCGGCATCAAGGGGCAGACGGATTCGCGTATCGCCGTTTCCCTGCCGCTCGTCGCGAAACCCGCCCCCGACGCGGTGAAGGCGACGGCACAGGGCGTATTGACCAACATCGCCGTCGAACGGCTCGTCGCGAAGGAAAAGCTCGAGTCCCCGAGCCTTGCTTACGCCTATGACGCCGGACGCCTCTCCGTGAAGGGCGAGGCGCGGATCGGCGGAATTCCGGCGGTCATCGATCTCGTGCAACGCGCCGGCGCGACTGACCCCGATTACGCCGTTACCCTGACCATCGACGATGCCGTGCGCGTCAAGCGCGGGTTGAAGTCGGCAGGCTTGATTTCAGGCCCCGTCGTTCTGAAGGCCGTCTCGCGCGACGGGACGGCGAAGGGCTGGGCGACGGTGGAGGCCGATTTCTCAAAGGCCGCCATCACGGGGCTTCTGCCCACTTGGGCCAAGCCCGCAGGCAAAGCCGCCAAGGCGACGCTTCGGATGCGGCAGGTCGGCGAGGACCGTTTCGAACTTGCCGACATCGTGCTCGACGGCGGCAACGGATTGGTCGTGCGCGGCGAGGGCGAAGTCGCGGCCGACGGGTCGATCAATGTCGCGCGTCTCTCGCAGGTGCGGTTGTCGCCCGGCGACGACATGAAGGTCGAAATCGATCGGGGCGCAACGGGCGCGAAGATGACCGTGCGCGCGACGGCGCTGGACGCGCGCCCCTTCCTGAAATCCGCCTTCGCACCCGCCGGAGGGCCGAGCGGCGTGTCCTTCGGTGACCTCGATCTCGATCTCAAGGCGACCGCTTTGCAGGGTTTTTCGGGCGAAGTCTTGAACGGCGCGGAACTGCGGCTCGCGACCCGGACCGGCGACGTGCGCGACTTCCGCCTTGCCGGACGGCTCGGGCGTTCCGCGGTGTCGGGGCAGATGGCGCGTTCGGAGGCGGGGTCTCCCGCGATGGTCGTGGAAAGCGCCGATGCGGGCGCGTTCCTTCGCTATATCGACCTGTATCGCCGCATGGTCGGCGGGGCCATGCTGATGCAGGTCTCGGCCTCGTCCGAGCCGCTCGACGGCCTCTTGGTCGTGCAGAATTTCAGCCTGCGCAACGAGCCTGCGCTGACGGGCGTCTCCAACGTGCCGGAGAACAAGTCGGGCCGCGCCTTGCTGGAAGACGCCTCGAACGTGTCGTTCACGAAGCTGCGCGCCGAATTCGCCCGCTCGGGCAACGGCCTGCTTACGCTGTCGGACGCCGTGATGTGGGGCCCCACGCTCGGGGGAACGCTCGAAGGCACGATGGATTTCGGCCGCGAGAAGGTCGACATGACCGGCACGTTCGTGCCCGCCTACGGGCTCAACAACATACCGAACAAGGTGCCGATCTTCGGCCTGCTGTTCGGCGGCGCGAACGAGGGGCTTTTCGCCGTGAATTTCCGCATCACGGGGAGCCCGGCCAATCCGGTCGTGACGTTCAATCCGCTGTCGGCGGTCGCGCCCGGCTTCCTGCGCAAATTCTTCGGGGCGGGACGGCCCGACGGCGCGGGCACGCCCGTCGAGACCGATGCGACGGCCAAGCCGGCCCCAAAGGCGCCGCCCGCAACGACGCCGAAGCGCTGAGGATCAGCGCGGCCGCAGAAGAATGTGGCGCTTCTTGCCGAGCGAAAGCTTCACCGCGCCGTCGGCATTGAGGTCGGAGGCGGTGATCAGCGCCTTCTCGTCGGTGACCGGAGCATCGTTGACGCGCAGTCCGCCGCCCTTCACCTGACGCCGCGCCTCTCCGTTCGAGGCGACCAGACCGGCCGTGACGAAGACGTTGAGCACGCCAAGTCCCGCTTCCAACTCTGCGCGGGGCACGTCGATGCTCGGAAGCGTCTCCGCCGCCATGCCTTGCTCGAACGTTTGGCGGGCCGTCTCGGCCGCGCGTTCCGCCTCGTCGCGGCCGTGGACCATGGCGGCGGCCTCGGTGGCGAGGATCTTCTTCGCTTCGTTGATCTCGGAGCCGCCGAGGGCTTCGAGCCGCGCGATCTCGTCCATCGGGAGTTCGGTGAACAGCTTGAGGAAGCGGCCGACGTCGCGGTCCTCGGTATTGCGCCAGAACTGCCAGTAGTCGTAGGGGCTGAGCATGTCCGGGTTGAGCCAGATCGCGCCCGCGGCCGTCTTGCCCATCTTCGCGCCCGACGCGGTGGTCAGAAGCGGCGAGGTGAGGGCGTAAAGCTGGCTGGTGCCCATGCGGCGGCCGAGATCGATGCCCGAGACGATGTTGCCCCACTGGTCCGACCCGCCCATCTGCAGCACCACGCCGTAGCGGCGGTGCAGTTCGACGAAGTCGTAGGATTGCAGGCACATGTAGTTGAATTCGAGGAACGACAATTCCTGCTCGCGCTCGATGCGCATGCGCACGGAATCCATCGACAGCATGCGGTTGACCGAGAAGTGGCGGCCGACGTCGCGCAGGAATTCGATGTAATTGAGCTTGGTCAGCCACTCCGCATTGTCGACCATATGTGCGTCGGTGCGGCCGTCGCCGAAGGTGAGGAACTTCGCGAAGACGCGCTTGATCCCCGCCTTGTTGTTCTCGATGTCGTCCATCGTGAGGATCTTGCGCGACTCGTCGCGGCCCGAAGGATCGCCGACCATCGTCGTGCCGCCGCCCATCAACGGCATCGGCTTGTTGCCGGTCTTCTGCATCCAGCGCAGCATCATGATCTGCACGAGCGAGCCGACGTGAAGCGAGGGGGCGGTCGCGTCGAAGCCGATATAGGCCGTCGCTTCCCCCGCCTTGGCCTTGGCATCCAAGCCCTCGAAATCCGAGCATTGATGGATGTAGCCGCGCTCGACGAGGACGCGGAGGAAATCGGATTGCGGCTTGAACGACGTGGACATGCTGACACCCCTTGCGGGCGCGAGGTTTAGGGGCAAAGCCGGGGGAGCGCAACGCCGGCGCACGGCTTCGGCAGGCCTGGGCCGCATCGTGTATCCTGTGCCGCATGACCACGGATTCGATCTTTCTCCCGGCTCTCGCGCTCGGCCTCATGTCCGGCACGTCGATGGACGGCGTCGACGTCGCCGCCGTCACGACGGACGGCGAAGCCGCAGTCGAACGCGGCCCCTCCGGCTTCAGGCCCTATACGGACGCCGAACGCGCCTTGCTGCGGCGGGCCTTGGCCGATGCCGCTGCGCTGCGCGACCGCAATGCCAGACCGGGCGTGCTGGCGGACGCGGAAGAGATGATCACACGGGCCCATGCCGAAGCCGTCGAGAGCTTCCTCTCGGCGCATGCGGTCGACCGCGCGCGCGTCGCGGCGGTCGGCTTTCACGGGCAGACCGTGCTCCACCGCCCCGCGGAGCGCCTGACGGTACAGATCGGCGACGGAACGGCGCTCGCGCGGGCGCTCGGCCTGCCGGTGGTGTTCGACATGCGGGCGGCGGACGTGGCGGCGGGCGGGCAGGGCGCTCCCCTCGTGCCGGTCTATCATCAGGCGCTGGTACGGGCCGCCTTCAACGCAGGGCGTCTGCCCGACGCGCCGGTTGCGGTGCTCAATCTCGGCGGCGTCGGCAATGTCACCGTCGTCGCGCCGGGGCGCGATCCCGTCGCTTGCGATACCGGGCCGGGCAATGCGTTGCTCGACGACTTCATGCTGGAGCGGACGGGCGTCGCGGTGGATCGGGACGGGGCGACGGCGGCGGGGGGGCGGGTGTCCGAGGGGGCCTTGGCGCGGTTCCTCGCTCATCCGTTCTTTGAGGAATTGCCGCCCAAGTCGTTGGACCGAAACGCCTTCGACCGTTCCGTCGCGGCGGAGCTTTCGACCGAGGACGGTGCGGCGACGCTGACGGCGATTACGGCCGCAGCGGTCGCGCGGCTGGTGCCGCATCTCGCGTCGAAGCCTTTAGTCTGGATCGTCTGCGGGGGCGGAGCGCGCAATCCGACGATGATGCGGATGCTGGTTGAACGCCTCGGCGCGGAGGTGCGGCGGGCGGACGATCTCGGCTGGTCGGGCGACGCGATGGAGGCGGAAGCCTTCGCCTATCTGGCCGTCCGCGCCATGCGCGGCCTGCCGATCAGTTTTCCGACCACGACGGGCGTGCAGCGGCCGATGACGGGCGGAGTGCCGGTGCACCCCGCCGCGTGACGCCTCAAGCGGTGATCAGGGCCGTTTCCTTCGGACCGAGGCGCTTGTCGAGATAAGTGTTCACCACCTCCATCAATTCCTCGGTCTTGTTCTCGAAGAAGTGATTGGCGCCTTCGACGGTCTGATGCTCGAGCTGGATGCCCTTTTGCGTCTTCACCTTCTCGATGACGCTGATCACGTCCTTCGCCGGTGCGACGCGGTCCTGCGAGCCGTGGACGAACAGGCCGGAGGAGGGGCAGGGGGCGAGGAACGAGAAGTCGAAGCGGTTGGCGGGCGCGGCAACCGAGATGAAGCCTTCGATCTCCGGGCGACGCATCAGCAACTGCATGCCGATCCACGCGCCGAAGGAGATGCCCGCGATCCAGCAGGCGCGCGCGTCGGGATTGATCGACTGCGCCCAATCGAGCGCCGATGCGGCGTCCGACAATTCGCCCGTGCCGTGGTCGAACGAGCCTTGGCTGCGGCCGACGCCGCGGAAGTTGAAGCGCAGGCACGAAAAGCCGCGCTCCAAGAAGGAGTAATACATCGCGTAGACGATCTGATTGTTCATCGTCCCGCCGAATTGCGGGTGCGGATGCAGGATCACCGCGATGGGCGCGCCCTTCGTCTTGGAAGGATTGTAACGTCCCTCGATGCGGCCGGCGGGACCGCTGAAGATGACCTCGGGCATGAGCACTCCGGATGCGCTGCCGCATGTCCCCGAAATGAGGCGTGCGGAAGAAAGGGCGATGCGGCCCGCGCCTTGACTTGAGTCAAATGCGGCACCACTATCTCTTAGAATTATTCTAAGAGCTTGGCGGCTGCCGAGGCTTCGGTGAAAACCGGGCGCGACGGCCGTGCGGGCCGCCGCTTTTAGCATGATCGCCGGGGTCGACTGCAAGCATTTCGATGCTTCGGAGGCACCGGTCTCGTGCGAAAGTGCAACGACGCCGGAAGATGATGACGAGCACGCGCTCTTATCTGGACCACAACGCCACCGCGCCGCTCCGTCCTGCGGCGCGCGAAGCGATGCTCCGCGTCATGAATCTGGTCGGAAACGCGTCCTCCGTGCATGCGGAAGGCCGCAAGGCGCGCGGCGCGGTCGAGATGGCGCGCGATGCGGTCGCGGCGCTTTGCGGCGCATCGGCCCGCGACGTGATCTTCACGTCGGGCGCGACGGAAGCCAATGCGCTGGCGCTGACGCCGGGTCTCTTCGCTTCCGGTCACGCGGCAAGCGGCTTCACGCGACTGCTCGTGCTCGCCACCGAGCACCCCTGCGTGCTGGAAGGTCATCGTTTTCCGGCCTCCGCGGTTACCGTGATCGGCGTGGACGGGCGCGGGGTCGTCGATTTCGCGGCTTTGGATGCCGCTTTGGAGGCCGCCCGGGACAAGGGCGAGCGCGTGCTTGCGGCCGTTCAGGCCGCCAACAACGAGACCGGCGTGATCCAGCCCGTCGCCGAGATCGCGATGCGGGTACACGCCGTCGGCGGGCTGCTCCATTGCGACGCGGTCCAGATTCCCGGCCGCGCTGCGGTGGACGCCGTGACGGCCGGCGCGGACATGCTGGCGCTGTCCGCCCACAAGCTCGGGGGTCCGCAGGGCGTCGGCGCATTGGTTCTGCGCGCGGGCGGCATCGAGATCCGCGAGCGCATGCTGCGCGGCGGCGGTCAGGAAAAGGGCGCGCGCGCCGGCACCGAAAACGTCGCAGGCATCGCCGGATTCGGCGCCGCGGCGCGTGACATCGTCGAGAACGGTTTCGACGCGCCTCACTTGCGCCGCTTGCGCGACGAGGCCGAGGCGGGTATCCGCCGCCTCGCGCCCGACGCGGTGATCTTCGGAGACGGTGCGGAGCGGTTGCCGAATACCGTCGCCTTCGCCGTACCGGGCGTGAGCGCCGAGACGGCGCTGATGAAATTCGATCTTGCGGGCGTGGCGCTGTCGTCGGGGTCCGCCTGCTCGTCGGGCAAGGTCAAGCGGTCCCATGTGCTTCACGCCATGGGCATCGATGCCGGTCTTGCATCCGGCGCACTTCGCGCGAGCTTCGGCTCGACTTCCGTGCCGGGAGACGTGATCCGTTTCCTCGGCGCATTCGAACACATGACGGGCCGCCGCGACTACGGTCGCGGCGTGCGCGCCGCCTGAAGATGACCCCCGGCCCTTGAAGCCGGAGAGGACGGAGATACCGATATGCCCGCCGTTCATGAAACCGTCGAACAGGTCCGCGCGATCGACGTCGACCAGTACAAATACGGCTTCGTCACGGACGTGGAGATGGACCTCGCGCCCAAGGGGCTGAACGAGGACATCGTCCGCATGATCTCGGCCAAGAAGGGCGAGCCTTCCTGGATGACCGATTGGCGTCTCGACGCGTTCCGCCGTTGGCAGACGATGCGCGAGCCGCAATGGGCGCGCGTCGACTATCCGCCCATCGACTTCAACGAGATCCATTATTACGCGGCGCCCAAGAAGAACAACGCGCCCAAGTCGCTCGACGAGGTCGATCCGGCCATTCTCGACGCGTACAAGAAGCTCGGCATTCCGCTGCGCGAGCAGGAAATGCTCGCCGGCGTGCAGAATTCGCGCGTCGCGGTGGATGCTGTGTTCGACTCCGTCTCGGTAGTGACCACCTTCAAGGAGGAACTGTCGAAGGCGGGCGTGATCTTCTGCTCGATGTCCGAGGCGCTGCGCGAGCACCCCGAACTGGTGCGCAAATATCTAGGCACCGTCGTTCCCGTGACCGACAATTATTACGCCACGCTGAACTGCGCGGTCTTCACGGACGGATCCTTCGTCTACATCCCCAAGGGCGTGCGCTGCCCGATGGAGCTGTCGACCTATTTCCGCATCAACGAGAAGAACACCGGCCAGTTCGAGCGCACGCTGATCATCGCCGAAGAGGGCTCCTATGTGAGCTATCTCGAGGGCTGCACCGCGCCGCAGCGCGACGAAAACCAGCTGCATGCGGCGGTGGTGGAATTGGTCGCGCTCGACGACGCGGAGATCAAATATTCGACCGTCCAGAACTGGTACCCCGGCGACGCCGAGGGCAAGGGCGGCATCTACAATTTCGTGACCAAGCGCGGCGACTGCCGCGGCAGGAACTCCAAGATCTCCTGGACGCAGGTCGAAACCGGCTCGTCGATCACGTGGAAATACCCGTCCTGCATCCTGCGCGGCGACGGCTCGCGCGGCGAGTTCTACTCCATCGCGGTGTCGAACGGCCGCCAGCAGGTCGATTCCGGCACCAAGATGATCCATCTCGGCAAGAACACGACCAGCCGGATCATCGCCAAGGGCATCTCCGCAGGTCGGTCCAACTCGACCTATCGCGGTCTGGTCTCGGCGCATCGCAAGGCGACGAACGCGCGCAACTTCACCAATTGCGACTCCTTGCTGATCGGCAACAAGTGCGGCGCGCATACGGTGCCCTACATCGAGAGCAAGAACGCGAGCGCCGTGTTCGAGCACGAGGCGACCACCTCGAAGATCTCTGAGGACCAGCTGTTCTACTGCATGCAGCGCGGGCTCTCGGCCGAGGAGGCCACCGCGCTCATCGTCAACGGCTTCGTCAAGGACGTGCTGCAGCAGCTCCCGATGGAGTTCGCCGTGGAAGCCCAAAAGCTCATTTCGATCAGCCTCGAAGGCTCGGTCGGCTGATTCATTCATCCCGCGTGCTCGGCGGATGCCGGGCATGCGCGTTCACGCCATGCGCGGAGACGGCCGAGACCCGGGACATCCCGACCGCCGCGACCGCATACGACAGGACACAGGCTCATGCTCGAAATCCGCAATCTCCACGTCAAGATCGAGGACAAGAAGATCCTCGACGGCCTCACGCTGACGGTGAACGACGGCGAAGTCGCCGCCATCATGGGGCCGAACGGCTCCGGCAAGTCGACGCTCAGCTACGTGATCGCCGGCAAGGAAGACTATGAGGTCCTTGACGGCGAGATCCTGCTCGACGGCGAGAACGTGCTGGAGATGGACCCCGACGCGCGCGCGGCGGCCGGACTGTTCCTCGCCTTCCAGTACCCGCTGGAGATCCCCGGCGTCGCCACCATGAGCTTCCTGAAGGCGGCGATGGGCGCGCAGCGCAAGGCGCGCGGCGAAGAGGAGCTGGCCGTCGGCGAGTTCCTCAAGCGCGTGCGCGGCGCCGCCGACAAGCTCGGCATCCCGCAGGACATGCTCAAGCGCGGCCTCAATGTCGGCTTTTCCGGCGGCGAGAAGAAGCGCATGGAAATCCTGCAGATGGCGTTGCTCGAGCCGCGCTTCTGCATTCTCGACGAGACCGATTCCGGCCTCGACATCGACGCGCTCAAGGTGGTGTCGGACGGCGTCAACGCGCTGCGCGACGGCAAGCGCTCGTTCCTCGTCATCACCCATTATCAGCGTCTGCTGAACTACATCGTGCCGGACTCGGTGCATGTGATGGCGCACGGCAAGGTCGTGAAGTCCGGCGGCAAGGAGCTGGCGCTCGAACTCGAAGCCAACGGCTATGCCGATTACAAGACGCTGGCGGCTTGAGGATCAAATGACCGACGTCACCCCCATCCGCACCGCCGCCGAAAGCGCGATCCTCTCGCGCTTCCCGCAGGCGAAGGCGTCTCTACCCGGCACGCCCGCCGTCGCCGCGCTGCGCGAGCAGGCTTTCGGCAGCTTCGTCGAGACCGGTTTGCCGCATCGCCGCGTCGAGAAGTGGAAATACACCGATCTGCGCGCGATGATGCGGGAGGCCGCGCCGCTCGCGGCCGCGCCCGCCGCCGCCGACATCGCTGCTGCCGAGGCGCTTCTCGCAGCGGCGCCGGCCTTTGACGGCGTCGCTCTGACGGTGGTCAACGGCCGTTTCACGCCTGAACTCTCCGACCTCGCGGCATTGCCCCCGGGCGTGAGCGTGGCGGATCTCGGCGAGGCGCTCGGCTCCGGTCATCCGCTCGTCGGCGAGCGCATGGGCCGCGCAGCGTCCGCCGACGATGCGGCGCTTGCGCTCAACGCGGCCTTCATGACGGGCGGCGTCATCGTCACCGTCGCGGACGCCGTGACGGTGGTCTCGCCCCTGGCGCTCCGCTTCGTCACCGTGGGCGATGTCGGGGCCGCGACGTATCCCCGCGCGCTTCTGCAGGTCGGCGCCGACGCATCCCTTACCGTCATCGAGACGCATCTCGGTGCCGACGGGCCGGCGCATCAGACCAACACCGTCGTCGAGATCTTCGCGGGCGACCGCTCTTCGTTGAACCATGTGCGCGTCAACGCGGCGGGCGCGGCCACGGTGGACGTGTCCTCGCTCGGCGTCGTTCTCGGCGCGCATGCTTCGGCCAACACGTTCAACTTCGTCGTCAACCCGGCGGCGGCCCGCCATCAGGTGTTTTTCCGCTTCGCAGGCGAGCATTCGACCGGCAACATTTCCGGCGCGGCGATGCTGAAGGGCCGCCGTCACGCGGATTCGACGCTGTTCGTCGACCACGCCGTGCCGCATTGCACGAGCCGCGAGACCTTCGCGCATGTGCTCGACGGCGAGGCGACCGGCGTGTTCCAGGGCATGATCCTGGTGCGGCCGGACGCGCAGAAGACCGACGGCAAGATGATGAGCCGCGCGGTGCTGCTCGACGACGACGCCGTGATGAACAACAAGCCCGAGCTCGAGATCTATGCCGACGACGTGGTCTGCGGCCACGGCGCCACCGTCGGCGCGCTCGACGAGGATCTGCTGTTCTATCTGCGTGCCCGCGGCCTGCCTAAGCCCGAGGCGGAAGCCTTGATGCTCGCGGCCTTCGTCGGCGAAGCCTTGGAGGCCATCGCGCATGACGGCGTCCGCGAGACGCTCGAAGGCATGGTCGACGCTTGGCTGAAGGCCCGCGCCTGACGCCGAACGGGAACGCGGCATACCCCGCGTTCTCCCCACGACCCGCGGGGGCGAGGGCGCATGCGCTCCCCGGCGTCGGCTTCTCCCGCGAGGGACGAAGGCCGGAGGAACCACGATGACCGCAACGCCCCCCTTCGACGTCGCCGCGATCCGCGCCGATTTCCCGATCCTGTCGAAGACCGTCTACGGCAAACCGCTCGTCTATCTCGACAACGCCGCCTCCGCGCAGAAGCCGCGCGCGGTGATCGACCGGATGGTGCACGCCTACGAGCATGAATATGCCAACGTGCATCGCGGGCTGCATTACCTCGCCAACGCCGCAACCGACGCCTTCGAGGGCGCGCGCGAAAAGGTGAGGGCGTTCCTCAACGCCGGCTCCACCGACGAGATCATCTTCACGCGTTCGGCCACCGAGGCCATCAACCTCGTGGCGTCGAGCTTCGGCCGCGCGCATATCGGCCCGGGCGACGAGATCGTGCTCTCGATCATGGAGCACCATTCCAATATCGTGCCTTGGCACTATCACCGCGAGCAAAACGGCGCCGTGATCAAGTGGTCGCCGGTGGACGAGGACGGCAACTTCCTTCTCGAGGAATTCGAGAAGCTGCTGACCGACCGGACGAAGATCGTCGCGATCACGCATATGTCGAACATGTTGGGCACGATCACGCCCATCAAGGAGATCATCCGGCTCGCGCATGCGCGCGGCATTCCCGTGATGGTCGACGGCAGCCAAGGCGCGGTGCATCTGCCCGTGGACGTGCGCGACCTCGACGCCGATTTCTACGTGTTCACCGGACACAAGGTCTATGGGCCCACGGGCATCGGCGTGCTCTACGGCAAGCGCGACCTGCTCGCGGCGCTGCCGCCCTTCAACGGCGGCGGCGAGATGATCTCGGTCGTCACCGAGACCGGCGTCACCTACAACGAGCCGCCCCACCGCTTCGAGGCGGGCACGCCGCCCATCGTGCAGGCCATCGGCCTCGGCGCGGCGGTGGATTACATGATGCAGGTCGGCCGGGAGAACATTCTCGCGCAGGAGAACATGCTGCGCGATTACGCCATGGAGCGGCTCGGCGCGATGAACTCGCTGCGCATCTTCGGCCGCGCCAAGGAGAAGGGCGCGATCGTCTCGTTCGAGATGAAGGGCGCGCATGCCCATGACGTCGCGACCGTGATCGACCGTGCCGGCGTCGCGGTGCGTGCAGGTACCCATTGCACCCAGCCGCTTCTGGCCCGATATGGAGTGACGTCGACCTGCCGGGCCTCGTTCGCGTTCTACAACACGCCGGAAGAGGTCGACCGGTTGGCCGATGCGCTGCAAAAGGCCGAAAGCCTGTTCACGTGAGGTCGGTTCGATGACTGAAGCTGCTCCCGATCCGGTCGCGCCGAACCAGCCCGACCTGGAAGTTCCGTCCACGATCCCGCCCGAGGAGATCGACCGGCTCACCGACGACATCGTCGCGGCGCTGAAGACGGTCTACGACCCCGAGATCCCCTCGGACATCTACGAGCTCGGCCTCATCTACCGCGTCGACATCGATCCCGACCGGACGGTGAAGATCGACATGACGCTGACCGCGCCGGGTTGCCCCGTGGCCGGCGAAATGCCGGGCTGGGTCGAGGACGCGGTGTCGCTCGTCCAGGGCGTGCAGGCCGTCAAGGTCAACATGGTCTTCGACCCCCCGTGGGACCAAAGCCGGATGTCCGACGAGGCGAGGGTCGCGCTCGACATGTGGTGAGCGGCCCCGATGCCGCATGGCGGCATCGCGTGCACGATCTTTCAATCCTCGGCGTCGATGTTACATTGAATGCATGTTTCACCCCGGATCTTGAACCCGGGCGGGAAGCGGGGATCTGAAATGAACTTTTTGTCGGGACTGAAGGTCATGTCGCTGAGCGACGCCGCCGCCGAGCGCGTGCGGCAGATCGTCGAGGCGAGCGACAAGCCGGTGATGGGCATCCGCGTGGGCGTGCGAAACGGCGGCTGTGCCGGCATGTCCTACACGGTGGAGACCGCCGAGGACGTGCGCCCGGGCGACGAAGTCGTCGAGGAAAAGGGCGTGCGGGTTCTGGTCGACCCCAAGGCCGTCTTGTTCCTGCTCGGCACCGAGATGGACTTCAAGACCACGACCTTCGCGTCGCAATTCGTGTTCAACAACCCGAACCAGACCGCCGCCTGCGGCTGCGGCGAATCGGTCACCCTCTCCGCCGCCACCCCGCCCGGATCGAGCCCAGCCCCCGCCCATTGAGCGGCCGGGGGAGCCTCGCCTCATCGGGCCGCTGCTCGACCTAGAACAACCCTCATGGTGAGGAGCGCGGCAAAGCCGCGCGTCTCGAACCATCCCCCTGATCTCCCGAAAAACTCGTGGTTCGAGACGGCGCTGCGCGCCTCCTCACCATGAGGTTTTTTTTGGAGGGTGGGCTCAGCCCCACGTCGGCCCTCATCCCCCACGACCCTCATGGTGAGGAGCGCGGCAAAGCCGTGCGTCTCGAACCATCCTGCTTCCACCGCCCATGAAAAAAGGCCCCGCAAGGGGCCTTTTTAAACGTCGGACGTTCCAGCACAATCAGCGTGCCTTGACCGGCCGCATCATGAAGCTCGGGACGTGGTCGCCGAGGCCGCGCGGGGTCGGCTCGCGATCCTCGTTGCGGTTGCGGTGGTCACGACGCGGCTCCGCGTTGCGCTCCGGCCGGGCCTCGCCGGGTGCGGGGAGACGCGAGTCGGAACGGGCTTCCTGTCCGCGTGATTCCTGTCCGCGTGTTTCTTGCCGGCGCGGTTCCTGACTGCGCGCTTCCTGCCGGCGGGGCTCCGCGCGGGGCGCTTCCGCGCGATCCGCCACGGGCGCCCTTACGGCTTCCGTCATCGGTTCGGCTGCGACGGCCGCCGCTTCGGCGCGGGGCGCGCGCGGCTTGCGGGCCGGGCGCGCGGCACGGGGCTGCGCCTCCTCGGCCGGAGGCGCATTCGCCGCCGCATCGAGAATCGCCTGCTCGCGCGCGGGCCGCGGAGCGCCGGGCTCGCGGGACGGGCGGTGGTCGCGGCCGCCGCGGTCGCGCGCGCCGCTGCGGCCCGCACGATCCCGGTCGCCGCGTTCGCGCACGCGCGAGCGACGCTCGCCGGGCTCGGGCTCGGGCAAGTCGGCGAGGGTGGGGCCCTGCCATTCGATCGAGGTCTTGATCAGCTGTTCGACGCCGGCCAGCGACTTCTTGTCGTCGGCCGTTACGATGGTGAAGGCGGCGCCCTTGCGGCCCGCCCGACCCGTGCGGCCGATGCGGTGGACGTAATCCTCCGCATGGTGCGGCACGTCGAAATTGAACACGTGGCTGACGTCGGGAATGTCGAGGCCGCGCGCGGCCACGTCCGAGGCGACGAGCAGCTGCGTCGTGCCGTTCCTGAACGCCTCGAGCGCATTGGTGCGCGACCGCTGATCCATGTCGCCATGCAGCGCGGCCACGTTGAAGCCGTGCTTTTCGAGTGACTTGTAGAGCGCCTGCACGTCGATCTTCCGATTGCAGAAGATGATCGCGTTCTTGAGCTCTTCGGCCTCCTTGATCAGGCCGCGCAGAATTTCGCGCTTGGCCCAATCCTGCGGCTGCGAGGCCACGAGGCGCTGGGTGATCGTTGCGGCCGTCGTCTGCTGACGCTCCACCTCGATGCGCACCGGATTGTGCAGGAACTGCTCGGTCAGCCGCTGGATTTCCGGCGGCATCGTCGCCGAGAAGAACAGCGTCTGGCGCGTGAACGGCACCATGCGGCAGATCTTCTCGATGTCGGGAATGAAGCCCATGTCGAGCATGCGGTCGGCTTCGTCGATGACGAGAACCTCGATGCCCGTCAGCAGCAGCTTGCCGCGCTCGAAATGGTCGAGCAGGCGGCCGGGCGTCGCGATCAGCACGTCCACGCCGCGCGTAATCTTCATGTCCTGATCGCCGAACGACACGCCGCCGATCAGCAGCGCGACGGACAATTTCTGTCCCGCGCCATATTTGTTGAAGCTTTCTTCCACCTGCGCCGCGAGTTCGCGCGTCGGCTCCAGGATGAGCGTGCGCGGCATACGCGCCCGGGCGCGACCCTGCTCGAGGATCGTCAGCATCGGCAGCGTGAACGCCGCCGTCTTGCCGGTGCCGGTCTGGGCGATGCCGAGAACGTCCTTGCGGGCAAGAACGTGCGGAATCGCTTCAGCCTGAATTTGGGTGGGGGTGGTGTATCCGGAAGCGGTGACCGCTTCGAGGACCTTGTCGCTCAGTCCGAGTTCATCGAATGTCATATTTTATGCCGCCTCTCGACGCGGCCGGGACGGCGCCTGAAGCGCACACGTCATGAATGGGGCCGAGTGCCTGCGTTTCGCGGGGCTGCGGCGAGTAGGTCGCACGATAGGCGGAATATCGCTGAAGTCAATCCGGGCGCCTGCGATATACCATGCGGGCGTTGAGATTCGAGAGCTTGCGCCATGTCCGAACCCGTCGTCCTCGTCCCCGGTCTCGCCTGCACCGCCGCGCTTTACGACCCGCAATCGCCGGTCTGGGGCGGCCGCGAAACCATCGTCCTCGATCACGCGCGTGATGATTCGCTCGGCGGTATCGCGGAGCGCTTTCTGCGCGACGCGCCGGCCCGGTTCGCCCTCGCGGGGCTTTCGATGGGCGGCTATGTCTGCTTCGAAATCCTGCGCCGCGCGCCCGACTGCGTCACCCGCCTCGCGCTGCTCGACACGTCGGCGCGGCCGGATACCCCGGAGGCGACCGAGCGCCGCCTGCGGCTGATCGAAATCGCCGAGAGCGGCCGGTTGCGCGATATTCATCCTCTCTTGTGGGAGCGACTGGTCCATCCCGACCGTTACGGCGACGCCGATCTCGAGCAAACCGTGCTCGGCATGATGCTCGACACGGGCGCGGAAACCTTCGTCCGCCAGCAGCGCGCCATCATCGCGCGGCCCGATTCCCGCCCGCTGCTCCCCCGCATCGCCGTCCCCACCCTCGTCGCCGTCGGCGAAAAGGACGTCATCACGCCGCCCGAACACGCCGAAGAGATGGCCCGAGCCATCCCCGGTGCCGTCCTCCTGACGATCCCCCATTGCGGCCACCTCTCCACCCTGGAGCAACCCGAAGCCCTCAATGCGGCGCTGAAGACCTGGCTCGGCTGACGAACCCGCCGTCTCGGGCGAAGCGTCGCGACCCGGGCTTGTCCCTCGATGCCCCACCGTCGGTGTCCCAAGCCGTGGCCCAAGCCGCCCGCATGTGTCATCCCGGCCGAAGCGCCGGGACCCAGACTTGTTCCACGATGCCCGCCGGCCCGGGTCCCGGGTCCGCTGCGCGGCCCGGCACGAGAACCGCGCAAACCCGCCGAACCGTCATTGCGAGCGAACGCGAAGCAATCCAGCTGATGCAGGTCGACGGCCGTCGCGGATACCTCACCCGAAACGAAAACGGACGGGGAAGCCCCCGTCCGTTTAAGTTCAATTCAGATGATCGACGATTACGAGCAACCGGTCGTCCCGCCGCAGGTGTCACACTTCAAGCACGTCCCGTTGCGCACCAGCGTGAAGTTGGCGCATTCGGGGCAGGCTTCGCCGACATAGCCCTTCATGCGGGCTTCTTCGCGCTTGTCGAGCGTCTTGGCGACCGCCGGGGCGGCAGTGCCGGCGGGGGCAAAGTCGAGCTTGGCGAGGTCGGCGGCGCCGACGGCGCGTTCGATCTCTTCCGCCCATTCGCCCTTCAGCGCGGTGGCGCCATGGGTGGCGAGCGCCATGGTACGGGACGCGCCGCGCGCTTCGGTCGCCGTGCCGCCGTCGATGGCGAGCAGGTTGGTCGACTTGCCGCGCACCAGACCCTTGGAGACGACGCGCGAGGCGTGGCCTTCGGGGGCCTTGCCCTCGTCCTCGCCCTTGCCGATGGCGTCGAAGCCGATGGCGTCGGGGGAGACATGCGCGAGGTCCGTGCGGCCGAGATAGCTGATCGCCAATTCGCGGAACACGTAGTCGAGCACCGAGGTCGCGTTCTTGATCGCGTCGTTGCCCTGCACGAAGCCCGCCGGTTCGAAGCGCGTGAAGGTGAACGCGTCGACATATTCTTCCAGCGGCACGCCGTATTGCAGGCCGAGCGAGATCGCGATGGCGAAATTGTTCATCAACGAGCGGAAGGCGGCGCCTTCCTTGTGCATGTCGATGAAGATCTCGCCGATGCGGCCGTCCTCATATTCGCCCGTGCGCAGATACACCTTGTGTCCGCCCACGACGGCCTTCTGGGTGTAGCCCTTGCGGCGGTCGGGCAGGCGGTCGCGGTCGCGCACGCGCTCGATGATCCGCTCCACGATCTTCTCGGCCATCACCGCGGTGCGGGCGGCGGCGGGCTGGGCCACCAGCGCCTCGACGGCGTCGTCGGCCTCGTCCTCGTCGTCGGAGATCAGCTGCGAATTCAGCGGCTGGGAGAGCTTGGAGCCGTCGCGGTAGAGCGCGTTGGCCTTCAGCGCGAGCTTCCACGAGAGCATGTAGGCGCTCTTGCAGTCCTCCACCGTCGCGTCGTTCGGCATGTTGATCGTCTTGGAGATCGCCCCCGAGATGAACGGCTGGGCGGCCGCCATCATGTGGATGTGGCTTTCCACCGAGAGGTAGCGCTTGCCCACGCGGCCGCAAGGGTTGGCGCAGTCGAACACCGGATAGTGCTCGACCTTCAGGTGCGGAGCGCCTTCAAGCGTCATCGCGCCGCAGACATGGATGTTGGCGGCTTCGATGTCGGCCTTCGAGAAGCCGAGATAGGGCAGCAGTTCGAAGGTCGGGTCGTTGAGCTTCTCGGCCGGCACCTTCAGCCCGCCGGTCAGGAAGTCTTCGCCCAGCGTCCACTTGTTGAACACGAACTTGATGTCGAAGGCCGAAGCCATGCCCTTTTCGAGCGCTTCGATCTTCTCGGCCGTGAAGCCCTTCGTGCGCAGCGACGAGTGGTTGATGCCGGGAGCCTGGGCGAGCGAGCCGTGGCCGACGGCATAGGCCTCGATCTCGGCCAGTTCCGCCTCGCTATAGCCCAGCGTGCGCAGCGCCTCGGGCACGGCGCGGTTGATGATTTTCCAGTAGCCGCCGCCGGCGAGCTTCTTGAACTTCACCAGCGCGAAGTCGGGTTCGATGCCGGTCGTGTCGCAATCCATCACGAGGCCGATCGTGCCGGTCGGGGCGACGACGGTGGCCTGCGCATTGCGGTAGCCGTGCTTCTCGCCCAGCGCCAGCGCCTTGTCCCACGCCGCCTTGGCATGGGCGACGAGGCGCGGATCGGTGCAGGAGGCATGGTCGAGCGCCACCGGCGTCTGCGACAGGCCTTCATAGGCCGCCTTGCCGCCATGCGCCGCGTTGCGGTGGTTGCGGATCACGCGGAGCATGTTGGCCGCATTGTCCGCATAGCCGGGGAACGGCCCGAGTTCCGACGCCATTTCCGCCGAGGTCGCATAGCTGACGCCCGTCATGATCGCGGTCAGCGCGCCGCAGATCGCGCGGCCTTCCGCCGAGTCGTAGGGCACGCCGTTGGTCATCAGCAGGCCGCCGATATTGGCGTAGCCGAGGCCGAGCGTGCGGTAGCGGTAGGACAGTTCGGCGATTTCCTTCGAGGGGAACTGCGCCATCAGCACCGAGATTTCGAGAACGACGGTCCACAGGCGGACCGCATGCTCGTAATTCTCGATCTCGACGAGGCCGTCCTTGCCGCGGAACTGCAGCAGGTTCAGCGAGGCGAGATTGCACGCCGTGTCGTCGAGGAACATGTATTCCGAGCACGGGTTCGACGCGCGGATGGGACCGGCCGCGGGGCAGGTGTGCCAGTCGTTCATCGTGGTGTTGTAGTGCAGGCCGGGGTCGGCCGAGGCCCACGCGGCATGGCCGATCTTCTCCCACAGGTCGCGGGCCTTCAGCGTCTTGGAGACCTTGCCGTCGGTGCGGCGGATCAGGTTCCAGTCGCCGTCGGCATCCACCGCGCGCAGGAAGTCGTCCTTGAGAGAGACCGAATTGTTCGAGTTCTGGCCCGCCACCGTCAGATAAGCGTCGGAGTCCCAGTCGGTGTCGTAGGTGTCGAACTGGATGTCCGTATAGCCCTGCTTGGCGAACTGGATCACCCGCTTGATGTAGTTGTCCGGCACGAGGCTGCGGCGGGCGAGCTTGATCTCGCGCTTGAGCGCCGGGTTCTTCTCGGGCTCGAAGCAGGCGTCGGCCGGGCCTTCGCAGTTCACGCAGGCCTTCATCAGCGCCTTGAGGTGCTTCTGCACGATCTTGGAGCCGGTGACGAGCGCCGCGACCTTCTGCTCTTCCTTCACCTTCCAGTCGATATAGGCCTCGATGTCCGGATGGTCGGCATCGACCACCACCATCTTCGCCGCGCGGCGCGTGGTGCCGCCCGACTTGATCGCGCCCGCCGCACGGTCGCCGATCTTGAGGAAGCTCATGAGGCCCGAGGAGCGCCCGCCGCCGGCGAGACGCTCGCCTTCGCCGCGCAGCATCGAGAAGTTCGAGCCGGTGCCCGAGCCGTATTTGAACAGGCGCGCCTCGCGCACCCACAGGTCCATGATGCCGCCTTCGTTCACGAGGTCGTCGGCGACGCCCTGAATGAAGCAGGCATGCGGCTGGGGATGCTCGTAGGAGGACTTCGACTTGACCAGCTTCCCGGTCTTGAAGTCGACGTAGTAGTGGCCCTGCGAGGGGCCGTCGATGCCGTAGGCCCAATGCAGGCCGGTGTTGAACCACTGCGGCGAGTTCGGCGCGACCATCTGGTTGGCGAGCATGAAGCGCAGCTCGTCATGGAAGGCGCGGGCGTCGTCCTCGGAGGTGAAGTAGCCGCCCTTCCAGCCCCAATAGGTCCAGCAGCCGGCCAAGCGGTCGAACACCTGCTTGGACGACATTTCCGAGCCCGAACGCTCGTTCTCGGGCAGCGAGGCAAGCGCCTTGTCGTCGGGCACGGAGCGCCACAGCCAGGACGGAACGTCGTTTTCCTCGACCTTCTTCAGGCGCGCGGGCACGCCCGCCTTGCGGAAATACTTCTGCGCCAGAACGTCGGCGGCGACCTGGCTCCACGCCTCGGGCACCTCGATGTTCTCGAGCCGGAACACGATCGAGCCGTCCGGATTGCGGATTTCGCTGGTGGCGTGCCGGAAAGGGATCTCCGCGTAGGGAGAGGAACCGCTGGCGGTGTAACGACGATCTATACGCATTCCATGTCCCCTGGTCCGGGCCGATGCCCGGAAAGCCGCTGCGGAGCGGATGTCAAAATCAAAACTCGATGTGCGGCGTCGGGTTTCGGGCCGGTCGAACCGTCCCGCCCGCCCGATCCTCGGGGCCGCAATTGTTTTCGCCGGCCGGTCCGCCCGTTGTCGATACGGACTGCCGAAAGCACGAAAACGTCGGCCCCGGAGGGTGCGTCGCTTGATTCCCACCGTAGTCCCGCACCCCCGAAACCGTCAAGGTTTTGTGTGGGGCAGGGGAGCGTGCACCATATGTTGTATGGCGGGTGTGGATAACGGGGACAGTTTGCGAATGTCCCGCCAAGTGTCCCGAATGTCTCAAGGAATCGGCTCGCGCTTCAACCGCGACGTGAGCGTGGGCATATTTACAATTCAGTAACCATGATCCGTATCGGAGCACGATCGCGCATCCCGCCGCGCGGCTGAGCCATCGGTCCCATCCCCCGAAATGTCGAATCGGACGCGTCGTCTCCGCGCTGGACACCGGCGCGGGCCGTCGCCATAGTCCGCCCGCAAGCGAGAAGGCACGACGATGAAGCAGACCCTGTTGCGGATCTTCACTTGGTGGAACGGCGCCACCGCGGGCACGCTGTGGCACACGCGCCGCAACGGCGAGTTCGTCGGCGAGGACGAGTTCGGCAACCGCTATTTCCGCACCAAGGGCGGCGCGGTCGATCCCGCGCTGGGCGTCGTGCGCCGCTGGGTGATCTACAACGGCGAGGCCGAGCCTTCGAAGATTCCGCCGGGCTGGTACGGCTGGATGCATCACAAGTTCGACGAGCCCCCGCAGCTCGAGGGCTACGTGCCGCGCGAGTGGGAAAAGCCCCACCGCATGAACCCCACCGGCACCGCCGGCGCCTATCGTCCGAAAGGCTCGATCCTCAACACGGGCGACCGCACGACGGCGACGGGCGACTATCAGGCTTGGACGCCCGGCTCCTGACGCATCGTCTTCCGCCACCGCATTCGAAGCCCCCGCCGATTCGGCGGGGTTTTTCGTTCCGACCGCGCGTGCCGCCTCCTTCGTCGCCCTTTTTCCGTCCCGACCGCCGTGCTAAGCCCGACCCCATGATCGTGATCGCCCGTTCCGTGCTTGCCGCAGCCGCCGCGCTGACCGTCGCGTCGGTCGCGCCCGCATGGGCCGACAAGATCAAGAATCCCACGGCGATCTTCGCCGGGCTCGACAAGATCACGGGGCGCATCACCAGCTTCGAGGTCGCGATCGACGAGACGGTGCAGTTCGGCGCGCTCCAGCTCACGCCGCGCGTCTGCTACACGCGCCCGACCACCGAAGCGCCGAACACCACGGCCTTCATCGAGGTGGACGAGGTCGCGAAGGCGAGCGAATACCGCCGCATCTTCGGCGGCTGGGTCTTCGCCGCCAGCCCCGGCCTGCATGCCATCGAGCACCCGGTCTACGATCTCTGGCTCACCGGCTGCAAAGGCGGCGTCCAAGCCGTCGCCGATGACGTCGCGCCCGTCGCCCCGAAGCCGGGAACGCGGCAGGGACAAGGGCAGGGGGCGCGGCAGCCCGCGGCGCAGCAACCGGCGCCCCGTACGGCTCCGGCACAGCAACAGCAGCAGCCCGCCGCTCCCGCCGCGCCGCGCCAGCCGCCCCGCCAGTTCTGATCAGTCCGTCTCGACCGCCAAGGCTGCGAGCGCCTTCGCGCCGCCGATGACGCGCGCCGTCGCCCAAGCGGAGAAATCCGCATCCGCGGCGATGGCCTCGTCCAGCAAGGCCCGGTAGCGTTTGCGCGGAAGCGCCACCGCGCCGAAGGTCGCGAGATGCGGCGTCACGAATTGCGTGTCGAGCAGCCGGTATCCGCCCGTCCTCAGCCGCGCCACCAAATGCACCAGCGCCACCTTCGAGGCGTCGCGCTCGTTGTGGAACATGCTCTCGCCGAAAAATGCGCCGCCGATGGATACCCCGTAGAGCCCGCCCGCCAATTTGCCGTCGCGCCACGCCTCGACGGTATGCGCGACGCCGCGGTCGAACAGCGTGCCGTAGAGGCTTCGGATGCGGGCGTTGATCCACGTATCCGCCCGCGTCATCGCGCAGGCGTCGATCACGGCGTCGAAATCAGTGTCCACGCGGATGGTGAACCGGTCCGAGCGCACCGTCTTGGCGAGGCTCGAGGATACGCGGAACGCGTCGAGGGGGATGATGCCCCGCTCGCGCGGCTCCACCCAGTAGAGATTGGGGTCGTCGGCGCTTTCCGCCATCGGGAAGATCCCGGCGGCATAGGCCTGCAAAAGCAGTTCGGGCGTAATCGTCTCGTCCGCGAAATCGTCGGACGGCATCGCGTCACCCCGCCGCAGGATCGTCCATTCCGCCGCTCGCGAGGAATTTCTCGAGCCAGTGGATGTCGTATTGCCCGTTTTGGATGTCCGGGTTGCGCACGAGTGCCCTGAACAGCGGCAGCGTGGTCTCGACGCCTTCCACCACGAACTCGTCCAATGCGCGCCGCAGCCGCATCAGGCACTCGTTGCGGGTGCGCCCGTGCACGATCAGCTTGCCGATCAGCGAGTCATAATGCGGCGGGATCGTGTAGCCCTGATAGGCCGCCGAATCGACCCGCACGCCCAACCCGCCGGGCGGGTGGAAATAGGTGATCTTGCCGGGCGACGGCCGGAACGTGACCGGGTGCTCGGCATTGATCCGGCATTCGATGGCATGGCCCGAAATGCGCACGTCGTCCTGCTTGAAGGACAGCGGCGAACCCGCCGCGATGCGGATCTGCTCGTTCACGAGATCGATCCCGGTGATCATCTCCGTGACGGGATGCTCCACCTGAATGCGGGTATTCATCTCGATGAAGTAGAAATTTCCGTCTTCGTACAGAAATTCGATGGTGCCCGCGCCGCGATAGGCCAGCTTCTGCATCGCTTCGGCGCAGACGCGGCCGATGTCTTCACGCATCACGTCGTTGAGCGCGGGGGAGGGAGCCTCCTCCCACACCTTCTGGTGCCGGCGCTGCAGCGAGCAGTCGCGCTCGCCGATATGCACCGCGCCGCCGCGGCCGTCGCCGAGCACTTGAATTTCGATGTGGCGGGGCTTTTCGAGATATTTTTCGAGATAGACGGCATCGTCGCCGAAGGCCGCCTTGGCTTCGGTGCGTGCGGTCTGCAGCGCATGGACGAGATCGGTCTCGCTGCGGGCCACCTTCATGCCGCGTCCGCCGCCGCCCGCCGCCGCCTTCACGATCACGGGATAGCCGATGTCGGCCGCCACGCGCAGCGCCTCGTCGTCTTCGGTGATGCCGCCGTCGGAGCCGGGAACGCAGGGAATGCCGAGGCTCTTGGCCGTCCGCTTGGCTTCGATCTTGTCGCCCATCACGCGAATGTGATCCGCCTTCGGGCCGATGAAATGGATGTTGTGGCTTTCCAGAATGTCCGCGAAGCGGGCGTTTTCAGAGAGGAAGCCGTAGCCGGGATGTACCGCGTCCGCGCCCGTGATCTCGCAGGCGGCCAGCAGAGACGGGATGTTCAGATAGCTGTCGCGCGCCTGAGGCGGGCCGATGCAGACGCTCTCGTCCGCAAGGCGCACATGCATCGCGCCCGCGTCGGCGGTGGAGTGCACCGCCACGGTGGCGATGCCGAGCTCCTTGCAGGCCCGCAGGATGCGGAGCGCGATTTCGCCCCGGTTCGCGATCAGGATCTTGTCGAACATGCTTCGATCACTCGATCACGAGGAGCGTTTCGCCGTATTCGACCGGTTGGCCGTCCTCGACGAAGATCGCGGTCACGGTGCCCGAGCGCGGCGCGACGATTTCGTTGAAGGTCTTCATCGCCTCGACCAACAACACCTTGTCGCCCTGCTTCACCTGCGAGCCGACTTCGATGAAGGCCTTGGCGTCGGGCGAGGCGCGGCGATAGGCCGTGCCGACCATGGGGGACGCGACCGCGCCGGGATGGCCCGCGGCGTCGGACGAGCTCGAGACGGCGGCGGCGACCGGCGCTGCGGCCGCGACCGGCGGCGGAGCGATCACCGATGCTACGGCCGGAGCCGAGGCCGCGACATGCGTCACGGTCAGGGTGCGGGCGACGCGGATGCGCAATCCGCCCTTTTCGACTTCGATCTCGGTCAGGTCGGTCTCGGTCAGCATCTGCGCGAGACGGCGCACGAGCTTTGTGTCGATGCTGGCATCCGGGGTCGCGTGTTTGGGGGCGGCATCTTTGGAAGATTGAGTCATGTCGTCCTTGCCGTGTCTACCCGCCGAAATCCGGGGCCTTGGCCGCAGAAATCGGTGGTCGGGGCATTCGTCATGCGTCCGTCGCGACTCAGCTCGCGCGGAAGATCGTCGGAAGCCTCAATAATGTGTTGCGGTGCGAAGGAAAAGGCCGGAGGCCGATTCAGCAGACGGCTTTCCCGCACTTCCGCGTGGCTGCGATGGCGGTTTTCAACGGTTCCATACCTACCGCGCCGAAGATGATCTCCTTGCCGACGATGAAGGCCGGGGTGCCCTGCAGGTGCAGAGCGTCGGCAAAACGCATGGTTTCTTCGACCGTGGCACGCGTTTCCGCCGCATCCATGTCCTTTTGGAGCTTTGCGACGTCCGCGCCCATCTCCTTGGCCACCGCGAACACGCGCTCCTTGCCGACGCGGCCGCGCGACTCGAGCAGCTTCTCGTGGAACTCCCAATATTTTTCGCCGGTGATCTGTTTTTTGGCGGCGACGGCCGCCATCGACGCTTCGACGGAGTCGGGGCCGAGCACGGGGAAGTCGCGGATCACGACGCGCAATTTCGGGTCATTCTTGATGAGCGTCTTCACGTCGCCCATCGCCTTTTTGCAGTAGCTGCAATTGTAGTCGAAAAACTCGACCAGCGTGACGTCGCCCGCCGGATTGCCGACCACGATGGCGCGCGGCGACTCCGACAACGCGCCCGAAAGGCTTTCGAGCGCCTTGACGCGCGCCGTGCGCTCCGCTTCGCCCTGCTTGCGCTCCAGTTCGGTCATCGCTTCCTGGATGATCTCGGGGTTCTGGAGGATGTATTCGCGCACGAGGCCGCGAACCTCGTTCTTCTGGGCCTCGCTGAGCGACTGCGCATTTGCCGCCGGAACGAAGGCGAGCAAGCCTGACGCGAGAAACCCCGCTGCGAAGAGGCCGGACATGGTCCGGTTGATGCCGTTCGACATGACGTCTGCTCCTGCTCCTGCCGTCAACGCGGCGGGCGATAAGTGAGGATTTCTTCGGCTTTCAGCCAGTTTCCGGAATTCTTCGGGAATTTGTCTTGCGCGCGGGCGGCCTGCTGCACCGCATTCTGGTAGTCGCCCTCGGCGAAATAGGATTGCGCCGCGGCCAGTTCGGCCATCGCGACATTGCCTTTGATGCCGTAGGCGCGCGCGAGGAAGCGGAAGGCGTCGGCGTTTTCGGGCTCGCGCACGGCGGCGTTCGACAATTCCCGGATCGCCTCGTCGACCAGCGCGGGCTTCTCGGTCGAAACCAGCGCATGCCCGAGCATGACGCGGATCGGGACCGCGCCCGGTACCAATCCCACGGCACGCCGCAACGACGGCAGCGCCTCGTTCGGACGCCCGAATTCGAGCAGGGCCTGACCCTTCAATTCGTGGAAATAGGGATTGTTCGGTTGTTCGGCCAAAAGCCCGTCGACCTTGGAAAGCGCGTCGCCGAGCCGCTTGTAACGGTAATCCACGATGGCCCGCGCGTAACGTGCGCCGAGCGACATATCGCGGATCGGGTAGCGACGGCCGACCTCTTCGGGGGACGCTATGAAGCCGAACAGCTTGGCGCGGGCCATTTCATGCCGGGCGATCAACGCGGGCGAATCCTTGGCGTTGATGTTCGGGCTCTTGGCGGCGAGCGTTTCGAGGTTCGCGATGCGGTCGGCCGGGAGCGGATGGCTGATCGTGTAGGGATCGACGCTCGCCGTGCGGAACATCGATTCCTGTGCAAAGCGCCGGAACGTGTCGAGGAGCCCCTTCGGCGACTGGCCGGTCTTGTCGAGATAGTTGATCGCGGCACGGTCCGCAGCTTGTTCCTCGGAGCGCTGATAGGAGAGCATGCTGCGGCGTACGAGTTC
Organism: Hyphomicrobiales bacterium; assembly: GCA_027489535.1. Lineage (GTDB taxonomy): Bacteria > Pseudomonadota > Alphaproteobacteria > Rhizobiales > Beijerinckiaceae > JAIXZO01. The sequence continues at coordinate 18,641 of JAIXZO010000014.1, read as the reverse complement.
GCTCGGACCGAGAATGGCCCCCATCGCGCCGGTGCCGCTGCCGCCGACCCGGTCTCCGGACGCCGCCGCGCCAACCACGGCGCCCGCGCCGAGCAGCATGCCGACCACCGCCAGAATCTGGGCGTTCGAGGCCTGTTCGCGCAATCGGACCAAGTGTCCGCCCGCGATATGTCCCGATTCGTGGGCGATCACGCCGATGAGCTCGTTCGGAGTCTTCGCGTCCATGATCGCGCCGACATTGATGAACATCCGCCGTCCGTCGGTGACGAAGGCGTTGAACGAGCGGTCGTTGATGAGAATGATCTGGACCGAGCCCTTGCGAATGCCCGCCGCGCCGAAGATCGGTTCGGCATAGTCGCGCAGCAGGTTTTCGATCTCCGCGTCGCGTACAAGCGAGGGCCGCTTTTGCGCCTGTGCCGGAATCGTCTGCGCCAGCATGGCGACCGCGCATGCGGCCGCGACGACGCGGCGCATGATCGACGACGTCGCCCTTTGCGGGGCGGAAGCGGTGCTGATAGCAGTGCGCGCGACAGGCTCGGGCATTCCGGTATCCGGGCGGAAGACAAGATGATCAGAGTTAGGGCCGCGCTTACGGACCGTCAAATCCGGCGCGGAGAAGGACATTCCATGACCATCGATCAAGGCAAAGGCGTGGCGGTATCGGGCGGGCGGACGCCTTCGCGGCGCGGTGCGGTGTCGCCCTTCATCGCCATGGACGTGATGGCCGCCGCGGGCGCCTTGGAACGGGCGGGGCGCTCGATCCTGCATATGGAAGTCGGCCAGCCCGGCGCGCCGGCCCCGCTGCGTGTCCGCGAGGTCGCCAAGCGGGCGATCGACGAGGGGCGGATCGGCTATACGGAGGCTCTGGGGCTGCGGTCCCTGCGCGAGCGCATCGCCCGGCATTACCGCGACTGCTACGGGATTTCCGTTCCGGCAGAAAGGGTTGCGGTCACCACGGGGTCGTCCGCCGGGTTCATCCTGTCCTTCATCGCGATGTTCGATCCCGGCGCGCGGGTGGCGATTTCCTCGCCGGGATATCCGGCCTACCGCAACACCTTGGAGGCGCTCGGGCTCGTGCCCGTGACGGTCGAGACCACCGCCGCGACCGGTTGGGTGGTGACGGCGGAGGCCGTCGAGAAGGCGCATCGGGAGGCTCCGCTGGCGGGCGTTTTGGTGATGAGCCCGGCCAATCCCTCCGGCACGATGATGTCCGCGGACGCCCTGCGAGATCTTGCAAGCTGCTGCAAACGCTTGGGAATTTGGCTGATTTCCGACGAAATCTATCACGGCCTCACCTATGACGCCCCGGCGCGCACGGCGCTGGAATTCGACCCCGAGGCGGTCGTGGTGAACTCGTTTTCCAAATATTACTGCATGACCGGGTGGCGGATCGGCTGGCTCGTGCTGCCGGAATCCTTGGTGCGGCCGGTCGAGCGGCTGTCGCAGAGCCTCTACATCTCCGCGCCCTTTCTCAGTCAGGCGGCGGCCGAAGCGGCTTTCGACGCAACCGAGGAATTGGAAGTCATCAAAGCCGGTTATGCGCGCAACCGCATGTTGTTCATGAACGAATTGCCGCGTCTCGGATATGGAGATTTCCTGCCCGTGGACGGCGCGTTCTACGTCTATGTCGATGTCGGCCGCTACACCAACGACTCGATGGATTTCTGCCGGCGCTTGCTGGACGAGGCCGGGATCGCGGCGACGCCGGGGCTCGATTTCGATCCCGATCGCGGAAACCGCTACATGCGCCTGTCCTTCGCCGGAACGGAGGAGGATTGCCGCGGCGCGGTTGAGCGCCTCTCCACCTTCAGGCGGTAGTTGTAATGATCACGGCTGAATTCACGGAAATGAAGCGTCTGTTCAGCTGAAATTACGCATGAATTCGGGTCGTTTTCGCGGCCATGAAAAAAGGCGGGATGGAAGAACCATCCCGCCTTTATTTTTGATCGGTGCGGCGATCACTCGCCGGTCAGCGAAGCCTTGGCGCGCGCCCACCAGCCGCCCCGCTTGGGGCCTTCGCCGGAGGTGCCGACCACGACCGGTTCGGTCGCGAGGATCGGCTCGGGAGCCGGTTCCTGCACGGGCTCGGGAGCGGCCGGCGCAGGTGCGGCGACCGGAGCCGCGACCGGCGCGGGCGTCGGTTCGGCGGGCTTCGCCGGCGCTGCGGCGCGGGTCTTGGCGACGACCGGAGCGGGAGCCGCCTCGACCTCGGCGGCGGGTTCCGCCTTCTTGCGGGAGCGGCGTGCCTTGGGAGCGGGCTCGGCCGGTTCGGCCGCGACCGGAGCGGGGGCCTCCTCGACGGGAGCCGCTTCGGCCGGAGCTTCGACGGCATCGGCCTTTTTGCGCGAGCGGCGCGCCTTGGGAGCCGGAGCCGCTTCGACGGCAACCGCCGCTTCGGCGACGACGACCGGCTCGGCGGCGGTCACGGGCATGTCGCCCTCGACCGCTTCCGCCGCGTTCTGCTCGTTCTCGGATCCCTCGAAGGCGACGCTTACGCCCTCTTCGAAGCGACGACGATTACGGCGGCCGCCGCGACGACCGCGACGGCGGCCGTTGCGTTCACCCCCGGCATTTTCGCCGGCCTCGTCGACGTCCACCTGATCGATGGTCTCGCCGTTGAAGGGCGCAGCCGAGACGTGGGGCTGGGGCGTATCGGCGGGCATCGGAGCATCGCCGCGGGCGACGGCTTCGCCGCCCTCCGCACCTTCCGGACGATCGCCGCGACCGCGACGCCGACGACGGCGACGACGGCGTCGACCGTTGGCGTCCGTCTCGCCGTCCTCGGAGCGGGGCTCGCGTTCTTCGCGACGCTCGGAGCGGGGCGCGCGGGCTTCGACGGGGGCGGCTTCCGCCCCGTCGACGACCTCGGTCTCGTCCTCTTCCTCGTCGACCAGATCCTCGATCTCGGGCTCTTCCGGCTCCTCGATCGGGGCGGTGATCAGGGGCGTGCGGATCTCGCCCGAGGCGGGCTCGCCGCGCTCGACGGCATAGGCATGCATGCCGGTCTTGGTGTCGTCGGCGAGCACCGTCAGCATGACGCCGAAGCGGTCTTCCAGCGCGCGCAGATGTCCGCGCTTCTGGTTGAGGATGTAGAGCGCGACTTCCGTGCGGGTGCGCACGATGAGGTCATGCGACGCGCTCTTGAGCAGTTGCTCCTCGACCGCGCGCAGGACATGCAGCGCGACCGACGGCGTGGCGCGGACGAAGCCGACGCCGGCGCAATGCGGGCACACCACCGTCGAGCCTTCGAGCACGCCCGTGCGGATGCGCTGGCGCGACATTTCCATCAGGCCGAAGGGCGAGATGCGCCCGACCTGAATGCGGGCGCGGTCGTTCTTGAGGGCTTCCTTCAACCGGCGCTCGACCGCGCGGTTGTTGCGGCTCTCGTCCATGTCGATGAAGTCGATGACGACAAGGCCCGCGAGGTCGCGCAGACGCAGCTGGCGGGCCACCTCGTCGGAGGCCTCCAGGTTCGTCTTGAGCGCCGTATCCTCGATGTTGTGCTCGCGCGTCGCGCGGCCGGAGTTCACGTCGATGGCGACGAGCGCTTCGGTCTGGTTGATGACCAGATAGCCGCCGGACTTCAGCGTGACCTGGTTCGAGAACATCGCGTCGAGCTGCGCCTCGATGCCGTAGCGGGCGAAGAGCGGCTGCTGATCGCGATAGGGCTTCACGTTCTTCGCATGGCTCGGCATGAGCATGCGCATGAAGTCCTTGGCGTCCTTGTAGGCGCCTTCGCCGGCGACCATGACCTCGTCGATGTCCTTGTTGTAGAGGTCACGGATCGACCGCTTCACCAAGGAGCCTTCCTCGTAGACCAGCGCGGGGGCGGTCGATTCCAAGGTCAGCGCGCGCACGTTTTCCCACAGGCGCATCAGATATTCGAAGTCGCGCTTGATTTCCGGCTTGGTGCGCGAGGCGCCCGCCGTGCGCAGGATGATCCCCATCCCGTCCGGAACCTCCAGCTCGGAGGCGACGGCCTTGAGGCGCTTGCGGTCGACGGCGTTGGTGATCTTGCGCGAAATGCCGCCGCCCCGGCCCGTGTTGGGCATGAGCACGGAATAGCGGCCGGCGAGCGACAGATAGGTGGTGAGAGCCGCGCCCTTGTTGCCGCGCTCTTCCTTGACGACCTGCACGAGCAGGATCTGCCGACGCTTGATGACTTCCTGAATCTTGTACTGGCGACGATAGGTGCGGGGGCGCTCGGGCACCTCTTCCATCGCGTCTTCGGAGCCGACCTGTTCGACGACGTCCTCTTCGGCGACATCCTCGTCGCCGTGATCGTCGTCGCCGTGGTCTTCGTCGTCGTGATGGTCTGCATCGTCGGCTGCGGCGCGGGCGACGAGATCGGTCTCGGCGTCCGAAGCGCCTTCGGCCGCATCCTCGGACACGGCGGCGTCAGGCTTGCGGCCGCGCGCCTTGGAGCGGGGCTTGCGGCTGCGACGGCCGTTTTCCTCGTCGTCGGCTTCACGGTCGGCGCGCGCGTCTTCCGCGATCAGCGCCTCGCGGTCGGCGACCGGGATTTGATAATAGTCGGGATGGATCTCGCTGAAGGCGAGGAACCCGTGGCGGTTGCCGCCATATTCGATGAAGGCCGCCTGAAGCGACGGCTCCACGCGGGTGACCTTGGCGAGGTAGATGTTGCCGCGGAGCTGTTTGCGATTGGCGGCTTCGAAATCGAATTCCTCGATCCGGTTACCGCGGACCACCACGACCCGGGTCTCTTCCGGGTGCGAGGCGTCGATGAGCATTTTGTTGGCCATGAGGATCTCTCATTGGCGCACCCTCCCGCAGGGACGTCGGCGGCGTCGGAAGCCCCGCGCAAACCCTTGCAGGTGCGGGACGGAATCGTGACGGCGGAGCGGACGACGGACGGGAAAGAGCGCGAAATTGCCGCCGTGAAGCGGCAGGGGTGACGTCGAGGCCGGCCGTGCGGACGGTGCCCCGCAACGATCGCGACGCGATCGGCGGTTGAGCAGGCTCCAGAACGGATCGGAGCATTTCGCCCACGTCCAGGACCTCGACACGTTTTCGGGCCGATGCTCGCGGGGAAGCGGATCGGCGGTGAGCCCGGGCACCCGTAGCGACGGGCCGAGCGGGCAAGCGATGCAGATGCCGGAGTACGGGACGAAGCGGTCGCCTCGGATCGGACCGTCGCGGGTTTACGCCGCGGAACTCTCACGACCAGCGTGCGGCATATGCACCTTCTCTCAATAGCGATCCAAACCCCGATTTGGCAAGCGTTGCATGAACATGGCGCAAATTTGCGCAATCGGGGCGAGCGCCGCCACGTTTCCGCCCCGACTCCCGGCGAAGCGAATAAGGCGTTCGTCGGTGCCTGCATTCACGGTTCTGCAAGGATCGGGTAGGACAAATCGAACAAGACGATCCGAATGGAATTTCGCGGGCCGATGCGCCCGCGCGCCGGAGATTGCATGCGTTTCGCCGCCCTCCTTCTCGTGATGCTGCTCGCGCTCGGCGGTTTCGCCGGGCACGGCCATGCCGCGCCCGTGGTGGCGGTCGAAACGCGCACCGAGACTGACGGCGACAAGACGCGTCTCGTGTTCACGCTGTCGCAGCCCGTCGCGGCGAAGGTGCTGGCGCTCGAAGGGCCGGATCGGCTGGTCATCGACCTGCCGACGGTCAACTTCCAGCTGCCGGCGGATGCGGGACGCAAGGCGTCGGGCGTGGTGCGCGGGTTCCGCTACGGGCTGTTCGCGCCCGGGCGGTCGCGCATCGTCGTCGATCTGGCGCAGCCGGCGCTGCCGGTGCGGGTATCGGTCGAGCCCGTCGGCGGCAACGTCGCCTCGGAACTCGTGATCGAGCTGCGCCGCGTGGACCGCGCGGTCTTCGGGAGGGCGGCGAAGGCCGCGCTCGACGAATTGCCGCCGCCGCCCGCGACCGCCGCCTCGACCGCCACGCCGCGCGCCGGCGACAATCGCCCGGTGGTGGTGCTCGACCCCGGCCATGGCGGCATCGACGTGGGGGCGACGGGCATCGGCAACGTGCAGGAAAAGGACGTGGTGTTCGGCTTTGCGCAATTGCTGAAGCAGAAGCTGGAACGCTCTGGCCGCGTGCGCGTGGTGATGACGCGCGAAAACGACGTGTTCATCGCGCTGGGCGAGCGGGTGCGCATCGCGCGGCAGGCCAATGCGGCGCTGTTCGTCTCCATCCACGCCGACAGCATCGCCAATGCGGCGGAGGTGAGGGGGCTCACGGTCTATACCGGCTCCGACCGCGCCACGGACGCGGAATCGGCCCGCTTGGCCGAAGCCGAGAACCGGGCGGATGCCGCGGCGGGCTTCGAGCAGCCGGAAAACCGCGAGGACGTCGCCGACATTCTCGACGACCTCACCAAGCGCGAAACGCGGACCTATTCGGCGCTGTTCGCCCGCACGGTGGTGGCGCAGATGGGCGGCGCGGGCCGCCTGACGAAGAACCCCCATCGTTCCGCCGGCTTCCGCGTGCTGCGTGCGCCCGACGTGCCTTCCGCGCTCGTGGAACTGGGCTACCTCTCCAGCAAATCCGACATGGAAATGATGCTGACGGCGGAATGGCGCGAAAAGGCCAGCGATCTGTTGTCCGCATCCGTGATGGAATTCCTGGAGCCGCAGATCGCGCAGAGGGCGGCGAAGGGGCGGTAAGCGGGGTGTGGTGGGCAGATGCGCCTGCTTCCGAAGATCCACCCTCATGGTGAGGAGCGCGGCGAAGCCGTGCGTCTCGAACCATCGTGCTCCACCTGCGGGGAAACCTCGTGGTTCGAGACGGCGCTTTGCGCCTCCTCACCATGAGGTTTTGTGGGTGTGGTGCGCGCGGGCGGTAGGGGGTGTCGCCCGACGTGTAGAAATTCACCCCTCATGGTGTGAAAAATCATGCCCTCTTGGTGAGGAACGCGGCGAAGCCGTGCGTCTCGAGCCCTCCAACGATCTCTCCGCCGCTTTACAGCGCGGCCCGCCCGCCCGATATGCCGGGGATGGAAGACATTGCACGCTTGGCCGGCGACTGGCTCGTCCGCCCCGATCCGCATGATCCGCGCCTGACGCAGCGCGTGACCGGCATCGACGAAGCCGGCAGGCCGGTGGAGACGTCGGTGACGGTGGAGCGGGCGCTGACGCTTTATCTCAACAGCCGGGAGATCGTCACGATGATGACGATCCTCGATCATCCCGAATGGCTGGCGCTGGGCTATCTGCTCAACCAGAACATGCTCAAGCCCGACGACGTCGTGACCGGGGTCGATTACGACGACGATCTCGGCGTGGTGGTGGTGCGCACGCCGGAAGAGACGGATTTCGAGGAGAAGCTGAAGAAGAAGACGCTGACCTCGGGCTGCGCGCAGGGCACCGCCTTCGGCGATCTGATGGAGGCGCTCGAGACCGTGCAGCTGCCGCGCACGGAAGTGCGGACGTCGTGGCTCTACCGGCTGACCTCGGTCATCAACACCACGCCGTCGCTGTATCTGGAAGCGGGCGCGATCCACGGCTGCGTGCTTTGCGAAGGCGACAAGCCGCTCGTCTATATGGAAGACGTCGGCCGCCACAATGCGGTGGACAAGGTGGCCGGCTGGATGTTCGCCAACGGCATTTCGGGCGGCGACAAGCTGTTCTACACGACCGGGCGGCTGACCTCGGAAATGGTGATCAAGACCGTGCGCATGGGCATCCCGGTGCTCGTCTCGCGTTCGGGCTTCACGGCGTGGGGGGTGGAACTTGCGCGCAAATGCGGGCTGACGCTGATCGGCCGCGCCAAGGGCAAGCGCTTCATCGCCCTGTCGGGGCAGGACCGCATCATCTTCGATCAGGACCTCGCTTATGTCAGCGACGAGTCGCTCAAAAGCCGCCGCAAGGGCGGCCGCGACGATGAGTGACCCCGTCGCGAAGAAGCCGCTCGGCGTGCTGCTGGCGGGCGGCCTGGCGCGGCGGATGGGCGGGGGCGACAAGCCGATGCGCGCGGTAGCGGGGCGCACCATCCTCGACCGCGTGACCGCGCGGTTCGGCCCGCAATGCGACGGGCTGGTGCTGAACGCAAACGGCGATCCCGCGCGGTTCGCGGGTTTCGGGCTGCCAGTGGTCGCCGACGACGTGGGGGGCTTTGCGGGGCCGCTCGCGGGCATTCTCGCGGCGCTCGACTGGGCGGCGCTGCACAGGCCGGAGGTGGAGACGGTGGCGAGCGTTTCGGCCGATTCGCCCTTTCTGCCGCGCGATCTCGTCGCCCGGCTGGAGGAGGCCCGCCGCGATGCGGGCGTGCCGCTCGCCTGCGCCGCGTCCGAGGGTCGCACCCAGCCGCCCATCGGGCTCTGGCCGGTGGCCTTGCGGCACGATCTGCGCCACGCGCTGGTGGTGGAAGATCTTCGCAAGATCGACCGCTGGACGGCCCGGCACGGCTGCGCGGCCGCCGATTGGGCGGCGAGCCCTTATGATCCGTTCTTCAACGCCAACACGCCCGAGGACCTCGACGAGGCCGAGCGCATCGCGCGCGCCCATCAAGATGCTTGAACGGTGCCGGCGGCATGTCTACATACGGCGCAGGCGGCGCTCGTGCCTTGCGTAACGTTGAAGCGCCGATGAAGGGATCAATCCGATGAAGGCTTTCGCTCTTGCGGTTCTGCTCGCGGTCGGCGGCGGTTATGCGGCCGCAATCGTGCTCGGCGGCGAACAGAAGACGGCCTACGAGCAGTTCACCACCACCGGCGCGCGCGTCGGCGATGCCGGCCACAATCTGGTCGGTGCGGATTGGCCGAAGATGACCGGCAAAGGTTCCTGAAGACCGGGCTCCTGATCGTCAGATCAGCGCCGCGTAGGGCATGAACCCGACGGTATCGCCGGGTTCGACGTTCACGCAGTCTTCCGGCAGTTCCACGAGGCCGTCGGTCTCGGTGAGAGACGTGATCACGCCCGCGCCCTCGCGCGGGTGTTTTCGTGCCAGCACCCGGCCTTGCGGGTCGCGCTCCAGCGACACGCGCACATATTCGCGCCGCCCTTCCTTCTTGCGATAGGCGAAGCCCGCGACGACGGGCAGGGCCGCCGCGGTTTCCGGCACGCCGCCCGACATCGCCGTCATCAGCGGGCGCACCACATGCGCGAAGGTGACGAAGACGGCCACGGGATTGCCCGGCAGGCCGACGAAGGCCGCTTCGCCCACGACGCCCATCGCCACCGGCCGACCGGGCTTGATGCCGATGCGCCAGAAGGTGAGGGCGCCCGCATCCTCCACCGCGCCCTTGACGTGATCCTCCTCGCCGGTGGAAACGCCGCCCGAGGTGATGATGAGGTCGTGATCGGCCCCGGCCCGCGCCAAGGCCTCCGCGATCGTCGGGCGATCGTCGGGCAGGATGCCGAGATCGGTGACGTCCGCGCCCATGCGGGCGGCGAGCGACATCAGCACGAAGCGGTTGGAATCGTAGAGCGCGGCCGGGCCGAGCGGCGCGCCGGGTTCCGTCACCTCGTCGCCGGTGGAGAACACGGCGACGCGCAAGCGGCCGCTCACGGCGACGTCGCGCTTGCCGAGCGCCGCGAGGAGCGCGATTTCGCGCGGCCCGATGCGGCGGCCTGCGGCCAAGGCTTCCGCCCCGCGCGGCAGGTCCTCGCCCGCGCGGCGCATGTTCGCGCCGGGCTTCAGTCCCGGCGGCAGGGTCAGCAGGCCCGCCTCGGCGCTCACGTCTTCCTGCATGAAGACCGTGTCGAGGCCCGGGGGCATGGGCGCGCCGGTGAAGATGCGCACGGCGGTCGTGGCCGCGGGGGGCTCTCCGCGCCACGCCTCGCCGGCAGCGATGCGCCCGCGCTCGGGCAGGCGGGTGGCCTCTCCCGCCGCGAGATCGGCATGGCGCACGGCCCAGCCGTCCACGGCCGAATTGTCGAAGGGAGGAAGATCGACGGGCGCGACCACGGCTTCGGCCGAAAAACGACCGTCGGCGGCGAGGAGCGAAACCCGCTCGATCCGGCCGACCGGCTTCACCCGCTCGCGGATGGTGGCCACGGCGTCCTCGACGCGCATCAACGCGCCCCCGAACGCAAACGCATCCCCGCTCAACTGCGCCATGATCCGCTCCCGACCGCCCTGCTTCCGAGCGCCAGACCTAGCGCACCGCTCCGGTGATTGCGAGAAGCGCCGTGACGCGGCGGGTTCTGCGGCGACCTTCAGCTGAATTGCTTCGCTTTCGCTCGCAATGACGGGGTGAAGTCTTCCTCCGTCATTGCGAGGAGCGAAGCAGCGCGGCAATCCAGGGGCCGCGCCGCGATGGAGAACGCCCGGCTCCTCCGCCTCAGTCGATGTCCGCCACTTCGACGTCGCCGCCGTAGACGCGTTGGGCCAGGGCGGCTTCCATGAACATGTCGATGTCGCCATCCAGCACGTCGGAGGGGGTGTTGGAGACCACGCCGGTGCGCAGGTCCTTGACCATCTGATAGGGCTGCATGACGTAGGAGCGGATCTGGTGGCCCCAGCCGATTTCCGACTTGCCGGCGTTTTCCGCATTGGCCTTTTCTTCGCGGATCTTCAATTCGCGCTCGTAAAGGCGGGCGCGCAGCATGTCCCACGCCTTGGCGCGGTTCTTGTGCTGGGAGCGTTCCTGCTGGCACGACACCACGATGCCGGTCGGATTATGCGTGATGCGCACGGCCGAGTCGGTGGTGTTGATGTGCTGTCCGCCAGCGCCCTGAGCGCGGAACGTGTCGATGCGGCAATCGCTCTCGTTCACCTCGATGATGATGCGGTCGTCGATGACGGGATAGACCCAGACCGAGGCGAAGCTGGTGTGGCGGCGCGCGTTGGAATCGAAGGGCGAGATGCGCACGAGCCGGTGCACGCCCGTCTCCGTCTTGAGCCAGCCATAGGCGTTGTGGCCCTTGATGAGGAGCGTCGCGCCCTTGATGCCGGCCTCTTCGCCGTCGGCCACGTCGAGCACGTCGACCTTGTAGCGCCGCTTCTCGGCCCAGCGCGTATACATGCGCATGAGGATGTTGGCCCAGTCCTGACTCTCGGTGCCGCCGGCACCGGAATGGACTTCGAGATAGGCGTCGTTCTGGTCGGCTTCGCCCGACAGCAGCGTCTCGACCTGCAGGCGCGCGGCTTCGACCTGCAGCGCGCGAATGGCGACTTCGCCCTCCGTCACGGCCGTGGCGTCGCCCTCGGCGTCGCCGAGTTCGATCAGCAGCACGGCGTCGTCGAGCTCCGAGGTGAGCCGGCCGACGGAGGCCAGGGCGTTTTCCAGCTCGGTGCGTTCGCGCATCATCTTCTGCGCGGCATCCGCATCGTTCCAGAAATTCGGATCTTCCGAACGTTCGTTCAGTTCGGCCAGGCGCTTTGTGGCTGTCTCGACGTCAAAGATGCCTCCTCAGCAGTCCGATGGACTGCTTGGCGGATTCGACGAGCGCTTCGATTTCGGCGCGCATGATGTGCTTTCGTCATGATGAAGGGAGCGGACGCGAACGGCCTCCGCGCTGCGCCCGGGAATACCGGGGGCGGGAGAGGGAGTCAAAGGCGGAGGGGGGCTCGCGGACGTTCCGGTTTGGTTGCCGTCATTGCGAGGAGCGCAGCGACGCGGCAATCCGGCTGATGCGCGCGGCGGCGGTCGGGCGTGGCGGGCGTCGTTGCCGGTCGACGGCGTTCAGCTGGATTGCTTCGCTGTCGCTCGCAATGACGGAACGGTGGCGTGTTGCGCTGCCTATGGGGTCATCCCGGCCGTAGTGCCGGGACCTCGTTCTTCTTCTGTGATGGGTATCGGAAAGTCTGGGTCCCGGGTCCGCTTTGCGGCCCGGGATGACACCGGCGGTGGTGTGCGGCGGTGTCAAGGAAGCGAATGGAACGGTGCGTTCCGCCTCAATACAACCCGCCCGTCCCCGCGCTCACGGCCCTGTCGTAATCCGGGGCGAAGACCATGGGGACGTCGCCTCGGTTGCCGTGTTCGTTGGGGCCGGTGCCGGGCTTGAAGGCTTCGACGATGCCTTCGCCGCCCGAGGCGCGGGTGCCGTCGTCGCGGTTGATCTTGACGAGCTTGATGCCCGGCGGCACGCGGAAGGGCGTTGCGGGCTTGTCGGCCAGGGCGAGCTTCATGAAGTCGCGGAAGATCGGCGCAGCGTATTGGCCGGCGGTGGCCGAGGTGCCGAGCGAGCGCGGGCGGTCATAGCCCATATAGACGCCCACCGCGAGATCGGGCGAGAAGCCGACGAACCATACGTCCTTGGCGTCGTTGGTGGTGCCGGTCTTGCCGGCCAGCGGCTTGCCGACTTCCTTGATCGCGCCGCCCGTGCCGCGGATCACGACGCCTTCGAGGATCGATGTGATCTGGTAGGCGGAGAGCGGGTCGAGCACCTGCTCTCGGTTGTCGACCACGTTCGGCTCGTTCTGGCCGTTCCAGCGGTCGGCGTCGCAGCCTTCGCAGGCGCGCTCGTCGTGGCGGAAGACGTTGCGGCCCCAGCGGTCCTGAATGCGGTCGACCAGCGTGGGGCGGATGCGCTTGCCGCCGTTGACCAGCATCGAATAGCCCGCCGTCATCTTCAGCACGGTGGTTTCGCCCGCGCCGAGCGACATTGAGAGGAAGGGCGGCATGTCGTCATAGATGCCGAAGCGGCGGGCGTAATCGGCCACGATCGGCATGCCGATGTCCTGCGACAGGCGCACGGTCATCAGGTTCTTGGAATGCTCGATGCCGTAGCGCAGCGTGCGCGGCCCGTTGGACTTGCCGTCGTAGTTTTCCGGCTTCCACGCCTCGGCGCCCGTCTGGGCGATCTCGATGGGGGCGTCGAGGATGATGGAGGCGGGCGTATAGCCGTTGTCGAGCGCCGTCGCGTAGACGAAGGGCTTGAACGAGGAGCCCGGCTGCCGATGCGCCTGCGTAGCACGGTTGAACTTCGACTGATCGAAGGAGAAGCCGCCGACCATGGCCAGAACGCGGCCGGTATAGGGATCCATCGCGACGAGCGCGCCGGAGATTTCCGGGATTTGGCGCAGGCGATACTGACCCGGCCGATCCGCGACGGGCTCGACATAGACGACGTCGCCCGAGGCGAGCACCTGCCGCATGGGCTTGCGCGTCCAGCGGACGCCCTCGGCCGGGATTGCGCCGGTGAGGCGGTCCCGCGAAATCTCGCCGCCGCCCTCGCGGCGCGGCTGCAGGCCGATGCGGGCGACTTCGCCCTGCACGTCCAGCACCACGGCGAGGCGCCAGGGCTGCACGTCCGCCAGCGCGGGAACGTCGGCGACGGCCGTGCCCCATTCCTTCGCGACGATGTCGACCTTCTGCACCGGGCCGCGCCAGCCATGCGCCTCGTCGTAGCGCACGAGGCCGTCGGCCAGCGAGCGGCGCGCCATCAGCTGCATCTTCGGATCGAGCGTGGTGCGGACGGAAAGGCCGCCCTCGTACAGCGCCTTTTCGCCGAAGCGCTCGGCCAGTTCGCGCCGCACTTCCTCGGCGAAGAAGCCCGCCGCCAGCGTGTTGGGCGAGAGCGAGCGGACATTGACGCCCAAGGGCTCCTTCTTCGCGCGGTCGCCGGTTTCCCGGTCGACGTAGCCGTTGTCGACCATGCGGTCGATGACGTAGTTGCGCCGGTCGATGGCGGCCTCGCGCTGGCGGAAGGGGTGGTAGTTGTTCGGCCCCTTGGGCAGCGCGGCGAGATAGGCGACCTCGGGCAGCGTCAGCTCGTTCACGGCCTTGCCGAAATAGTTCAGCGAGGCGGCGGCGACGCCGTAATTCGACAGGCCGAGATAGATCTCGTTGAGATACAGCTCGAGGATCCGGTCCTTGGTGAAGGTGGTCTCGATGCGCAGCGCGACGAGCATTTCCTTGATCTTGCGGTCGAAGGTCTGCTCGTTCGACAGCAGGAAATTCTTGGCGACCTGCTGCGTGATGGTGGACGCGCCTTGGGGCCGGCGACCCCTGTCGCGCTTGAAGAAATAGAGGCCCGCGCGGGCGATGCCTTCGATGTCGACGCCGGGATGCTTGTAGAAATTCTTGTCCTCGGCCGAGATGAAAGCCTCGATCAGCAGCGGCGGCATGGACTGGATGGGCAGATACAGCCGCCGCTCGCGCGAATATTCGGCGAGCAGGCTGCCGTCGCCGGCATGCATGCGGGTGGTGACCGGGGGCTCGTAGGCGGCGAGCTGGGTGTAGTCGGGCAGGTCGCGCGAATACTGCCAGATCACGACGGCCGCGATCGCCGCCCCGACGGCGAACAAGATCGCGCCTGCCGTGAACAGGACGCCGAAGAACCGCATAATGTATCGCATCGTTTCGGCCGTCGATTCCCGCTCGCTCCGCTTCGGCGAAGCACCCCTTCCATAACGTCGCAAACCCCGTTTCGGAAGCCCGCAGCGTCGCGGTTCTCGTCATCCGGAAGACGGAGCCGGTTTGCGTCGTTTGCGCCCGTGCTCCGCACCGCTCACGGCGTGACGCCTCAATGTGGTGAAACCGCGGCGATTCTCGTCCTCATGGTGAGGTGCACGGCGAAGACGCGCGTCTCGAACCATCGGGGCCGGGCAAGGGCGTGGTTCGAGACGGCGCTCTGCGCCTCCCGCCATGAGGGTGGTTCGGGAGGTGCGGGCGCTCGCTCGGGATGGACGCGGCTCTCCGTGTCATCCCGGGCGGCGTGAGCCGACCCGGGACCCAAGCTTTCGGGCGTCGTGGAGCAAGGCTGGGTCCCGGGTCCGCTTTGCGACCCGGGATGACACTTAGGGGCGTGCTATTTTCGGCCCCGCAGGACGGGCGTCTCGAACCATCGGGTCCGGATAACGGCGTGGTTCGAGACGGCGCTGCGCGCCTCCTCACCATGAGGGTTTGTTGGAAGGCGTGGGAGCCTCTCTCCGGATGAAAGCGGCTCCGCGTGTCATCCCGGGCGGCGTCAGCCGACCCGGGACCCAGGCTTCGGGGCATCGTGGAGCAAGGCTGGGTCCCGGGTCCGCTTTGCGGCACGGGATGACACCTGGGGGCGGCTTTGCAGGAGGCCGATCAGGGGGGCGGCGTAGCGGGCGGCTTGGGCGGTGAGGCTTTCTGATTCCGAAGCCGGGCAGCCGTCCACCGCGAGGCGGGCCGCGCCGAAGCGGAACGCGAGATAGAGCGGGAGCATGAGGGCGAAGAGCGTGCGGTCGACGGGGCGGGCCGCGACGGCGTCGATGCGCGCGAGGAGGCGTTCGACGGCATCCTCTTCCAACGAGAATTCGACGGCCGCGCCGGCGGCGTCCCAGGCGACGTCCTGCGCGCCGACGAGGTCGTGGGCCATGCAGTGGTCGAGCGCGTCGGTCTTGAGGAGGGAGCCGTCGGGCCGGCGCAGCCATTCGTGGCGGTCGAGCTTGCCGTCCGTCGCGACGGGGCGGGGACGCAGCGATGCGAGATCGAAGCCCGCGACGAGCGCGCGGAAATCGACCGCCGCGCCGTCGCCGAAGCCGAGCGCGATGTTGTAGTCGGCCATGGCGATCAGGGCGTCGAGATCGGCCCCTGCGTCCTCCGCGACGGGGAAGCGGTCGGCGCGGAAGGCGAGATAGGCGGCGAGTCGGGGGACGGGGTCGGTCTCCGGCGAGCTTGCCGGCGGCTCGGGCGGGAGGGGGTGCGCGTCCTCGATCCAGCGTTCCAGCGTGAAGCCGTGGCGGAAGGCGAGGACCGGGTTGCAGAACCCCGCTTCCGCGAGCGCCGCCGCGCGATCGGCCTTGGTGCGGCCGAATGCGCCGAGTCCTGCGAATTTGAGCAAGAAGCGGCCGCGCTCGGCGGTGAGGCGGTATTTGCGGCGCTCCTGCGCGACGTTGGAGGCCGGCTGCGGACCCTCGGGGAAATGGAGCGGGCGCCACGCGCCGCCCGACAAGTCCTCGCAACGCGAGACGGGGCCGGTGACGTCTTCGAACCATGCCGCGAGCGGCCGGTCGCCGAAGAGGAAGGCGCTCGGAGAAACAACACTTCTGTTGAGTTTTGGCCACAGCGCGCGATGCGCGGCGGAGGCTTCGCGGCCGAGGTCTTGGCCGTGGCTCGGCAGGACGTCGATGCGCTCGTGCGGAATGCCGAGGGCGAGGAGATGTTCGACGACCGCGCAGAAGGAGCTGCCCGAAAGGCCCGGACCTTCGTCCGCGACGACGAAGCGGGCGTTCGGATCGCGCGTCCAGTACGCGTCGATTTCGGGCGCGACGCGGATTTCGCGGGCGAAATGGGGGCCCGTCGGGCGCAGCGTGACTACGCTCGCGGTCGGCAGTACGGCGGCGGCCATGGGGGCGAGCGCGGCCCCGATGCTGCGGAGGCCGATCACGTGCCGCGTGCCGGGCGGCAAGGCGCGCGCCGCCTGCGCCCACGCCTCCGGGTAGAAGGCGTAATGGGCGAAACCCTCGGCCTCGCGGATGCGGATGCCGGCAGGGCCGAAGGCGGCGCGGCGAAGCTCGACGGCCGCGGTTTCCAGCGTCGCTTGCGCGGGCGGGGCGGGGGCTTCGCCGCGCCATGAACGGTCGACCGCGGTTGCCGCTTCGCGGACGAGTGCGGTCAGTGCGTCGGTGAGGGGATGCGGCGCGTCGCGGCCGCAGCGGGCGAAGAGCGCGTCGGCCGCGCCTTGGAGAAGGCCCGCGAGTTCGACGAAGGCTCCGACGATCTCGCCGTGGCGGACGATGCCGGGCTCGGTCGCGAGGGCCGACGACCATGCGCGCGCGGCGCCTTCCAGCGTCGCGACGGGGTCGGCCGTGCGCTCGCGGTCACCGTAGATCCACATCGGTGCTCGCGAGGTGGCGGTAGGCGATGCGGGCGAAGGCGTCGAAATCCGGCACGGTCCAGGTGCGGCGGGCGGCGATGCGGTGGGCCGAGAGCCATGCGGCCCAGCCTTCATACTGCTCGGGGCTCGGAGAGATTTTCCAGCGTGCGGTCTTGGCGCGTTCGAGCGCGTCGAGCGGCGCGTCGCCTCGGTCGACGAGCGCGCAGAGCGCGACCATCGCGGAGCGGCCGATGCCGTGGCGGCAATGGATGAGGGTGGGGCGGCCCGCGGCGGCCTGCGAGCGCAGGAAGGCGAGGGCGCGCTCGATCATCGCGGCGGAGACGGGGCCGCGGTCGGTGGTCGGCAAATGGAGGTAATCGAGCCCGTGCGCGGCGAGCAGGGCCGGATCGTTGCGGGCCTCCTCGCGCAGATCGACGACGGCGCGGATGCGTTCCTCGCGGGCGAGGCGCGGCCAGTCGTACTCCGCCACCCACCCGCCTACGGCGATGGTTTCGGTGATCCAATCGAAATCGGTGGGCGGGGGATCGACGTCGGCGTCGGAGGCGGGGGCGATGTGCGGCACGAGGAACTCCGGATTCGTAAGCGAAGAACGTTCCCGACGCGTGTTCGTTGCCGCAGCGTTTCCGTTTTGCCCGTCCGGGGGCGGCGGACCCGGGCGGCGCGGTCATCGCCTCGCATCGACGCGAGGCTCGCGCTAGCGGAAGGCGTGAGATCGCCCGCCGGAGACCGTCGATGACGAACGTACTGAATTTCGCGCCCGTGGCCAGAAGGACGCCGGAGGCGATCGTGCGCGCCGATGCCGCCGAGGCGTTGGCGCGGCGCGAGGCGCAGGAGGACGAATTGCGGCGCACGGGCGCGGCGGTGCAGGTGATGCGCTGCCGCTGCTATGACGACCTGATCGACCTGTTCGATGTGGTCGCGCCGGATTTCCGCATTTCGCTGACGCAGACCACGGACGCCTTCGTGCTGGCGGCGGAGCGGATCGCGCGGGGCGCGCGCTCGGCGGCGGAATATGCGGCGGCGCGGGCGCATCTGCATGCGCTGCTCGACGACGTGCTCGACGAGCGGTTGGAGACGAGCGGCAATGACGGCGTGGCCGCAGAAGACGCGCCGATGCTCTGAACGAAGACGGGCGGCGAGGTTTCCCCCCGCCGCCCGCGCCGATCCGACGTTTCGGTCGGATCAGATGTTGGTCTTGTCGCCGCCCTTGAGGGCGAGGATTTCGCGGGCTTCGTCGGGGGTGGCGATTTCGAGGCCGAGGCCTTCGATGATCTGGCGCACGAGACGGACCTGCTGGGCGTTGGATTCGGCGAGCTTGCCGGGACCGGCCCAGAGCGAGTCTTCGAGGCCTACGCGCACGTTGCCGCCCATGGCCGCGGCCATCGCGGCGACCGGCAGCTGGTTGCGGCCCGCGCCGAGCACCGACCAGCGATACTGATCGCCGAACAGGCGGTCGCAGGTGCGCTTCATGTGCATCACGTCTTCGGGATGCGCGCCGATGCCGCCCAGAAGGCCGAACACCGTCTGGATGAACAGCGGCCCCTTCACCATCCCGCGCTGGAAATAATAGTGCAGGTTGTAGAGATGGGCGGTGTCGTAGCACTCGAATTCGAAGCGGGTGCCGGAGGCGCCCAGCGTCTCGAAGATGAATTCGATGTCCTTGAAGGTGTTGCGGAACACGATGTCTCGGTTGCCGAGATGCTGCGGCTCCCACTCGTGCTTGAACTCCTTGAAGCGGTCGAGCATGCCGAACAGGCCGAAATTCATGGTGCCCATGTTCAGCGAGGCGACTTCCGGCTGGAAGTGCTTGGCGGGCAGCACGCGTTCTTCGACGCGCATCACCGGCGAGCCGCCGCTGGTGAGGTTGATGACGACGTTGGAGCGCTGCTTGATGACCTTGACGAAGGGGGCGAAGCCCTCGGGCGTCTGGTCGGGGCGGCCGTTTTCCGGGTTGCGGGCGTGCAGATG
>JAIXZO010000015.1 GCA_027489535.1 Hyphomicrobiales bacterium | reverse complement strand
AGGCTCATAACCTGAAGGTCACAGGTTCAAATCCTGTCCCCGCAACCAAATCTCCCGTTCGACCCACACAACAGCCAAACCAAAAATAACGCCGCCCAATCAGGCGGCTTTTTGCGTTTAAGCGGCCGACAACGCATCCTCACGTCACCAAAGACTTGATCCAAGTCTCGAACGCCTTCGCCCGCTCCGGCGGGTGCGCGTAGGGCGAGACCACGAAATACGCGTTGCCGGTCGGAACACGCAGATCGAACGGCTCGACCAGACGGCCGCTGCGGAGATCGTCTTCGACGAAGGCCAATTGGGCCATGACGATGCCGAGGCCGTCGAGGGCCGCCTGGTAGGCCAAAGCTGAATTTTCAAATTGAAGGCCGGCCTTTTCCGTCAGTTCCGGAAGTTTCGCGGCCCGCAGCCAGTCCGGCCAGTCGTTCGGGCGATGCATCGAAGAGAGCAGGACGTGCCGCTCGAGGTCCGCGAGGGTCTCGGGTTTCGGGTGGTGATCGAACAGCGACGGACTGCAGACGGGCAGGAGCATTTCGCCGAAGAGGCGGTGACAGGTGAGCCCGGCCACGGGTTGCGACCCGGAATGGATGGCGACGTCGACGTTTTCGCGCTCGAAATCGATGGGTTGATGCGACGTGGTGATCTGAACGTCGATGTGTCGGTTGTCGGCGTGAAAGCTCGCGAGGCGCGGCACGAGCCAGCGGATGGCGAAGGTCGGCGGCAATTTGAGCCGCAGCGTATTGGCGTCCGGCTTCTTCATCAGCCGACGCGTTTGAATGTCGATTTCCTGAAAGGCGGGGCGGATGCCGCGGAAATAGGTTTCGCCCTCATGGGTCAGTTCCGCGCCGCGGCGCGTCCGGACGAAGAGCGCGACGCCGAGCCACTTTTCCAACTGCGAGACGTGACGGCTGACGGCCCCTTGGGTGACGCGCAATTCGGCGGCGGCCCGCGTCAGGCTGCCCGCGCGTGCGGTCGCCTCGAAGGCTCGGAGCGCATTCAATGGGGGGAAGGGCGAACTCATTCTGCTCTGATCTTTTCTCAGGTCGCCATGAGGAAATTCTGGCTACCGCCGCAGAGTGGCCTGTGGCCTCATCGGCGGCAAGCGGGCTTTGACCTGCGGCTCGGCTTCGTGGTCGAGCGGAAAGAAAATCAGAGCAGCGCGCGCCGACCTTCGGGGCGGTCGTGGTGCCGAGCGGGGAAGAGCGCCATGGCGGACGGGACTGGATGCGGCCTGCGGCGCTGTGGTTCTGAGTTTTGACCGCGCGTTCTCCCGGCCCTCGGAGCCTGTTTGAGAAGATCTGGCAGGCGCATGTCGTGAAGACGCTCGACGACGGGCGCGATCTCTTGTTCGTCGACCGGCATGTGCTGCAGGAGACCACGAGCGCTCCGGCGTTCGAGGGATTGCGGCGGCGCGGGTTGCGGGTGCGGCATCCCGAGCTGACGATCGCGACGCAGGATCACATCGTCTCGACGGAGCCGGGACGGACGGAGACGACGAACCCGCAAGGGCGCGAGTTGATGACGCTGATGCGCCGCAACTCGGCCGACAATTCCATCCGCCATTTCGGCGTCGAAGATCCCCGACAAGGCATCGTGCACGTGATCGCTCCCGAACTCGGCGTGGCGCTGCCCGGCTCGGTGCTCGCGTGCGGGGACAGCCACACGTCGACGGCGGGCGGACTGGGCGCGCTCGGCATCGGCGTGGGGACCAGCGAAGTCGAGCATGTGCTGGCGACGCAGACCTTGGCCTTGGCGCGACCGCGCGCGATGCGGATCGATTTTCAGGGCAAGCTTCCGCAGGGGGTGACGGCGAAGGACGTGATCCTGCACGCGATCGGACTGTTCGGCATCGCGGCGGGGCAGGGACATGCGATCGAATATGCCGGGGAGGCGATCAGGGTGCTTCCCGTCGAAGCCCGCCTGACGATCTGCAACATGTCGATCGAGATCGGCGCGCGGCTCGGTCTGATTGCGCCGGACGAGGCGACCTTCGCCTATCTGCAAGGCCGCGAGTTCCTGCCCGAACAGGCCGTGCTCGACCGCGCGATGGCGTCTTGGAGAATGCTGGCGAGCGATGCCGGCGCAGGGTTCGACAAGGAGCTTACGGTCGATTGCAGCAAGATCGCGCCGCAAGTGACGTGGGGGACGACTCAGGAAGACGTGGTCGGGATCGACCGACCGGTGCCCGACGTCGGCGCCTTTACCGACGCGGCTCAACGCGACCGGGCGACCGAGGCGATGCGCTATATGGACGTCGTGCCGGGCAAGCCCCTCGAGGGTCTGCCCGTAGACATCGCCTTCATCGGCTCGTGCACCAATGCGCGGCTGTCCGACCTTGAAGCCGCGGCCGTCGTCATCGAGGGCCGCAAGGTCGCGGCTCATGTCCGCGCGATGGTCGTGCCCGGCTCGATGAGCGTGAAGCGTGCCGCGGAGGCCAAGGGGCTCGACAAGATCTTTCGGGCGGCCGGCTTCGAGTGGCGGGACGCGGGGTGCTCGATGTGCGTCAGCATCAATCAGGACGTCGTCGGCCCGGGCAAACGGTGCATCGCGACGACGAACCGCAACTTTGAAAATCGTCAGGGACCGCGCAGCCGGACGCATCTCGCATCGCCCGCCATGGTCGCCGCCGCCGCCGTCGCCGGCGCGATCACCGACGTGCGCAAGATGATCGCCTCATGAAAACGCCGTTTCAAAACTTCACGGGCATCGCCGCGACCATGCCCGCCGCCAACATCAATACGGATGCGATCATCCCCGCATCGTTTCTGCGCACTGCCCATGCCGACATGGGCAAAGGCCTTTTCGGCTTGTTGCGCTACGACGACGAGGGCAAGGAAAGGCCGGATTTCGTGCTCAATCGCGAGCCCTTCCGCCGAGCCTCTATCCTGTTCGCGGGCGAGAATTTCGGATGCGGCAGCTCGCGCGAAGCGGCGGCTTGGGCGCTCAAGCAGTTCGGTTTCAAATGCGTCTTCGCGCCGAGCTTCGCCGACATCTTCTATGAGAACGCGTTCCGCAATGGCGTCTTGGCGGCCGTCGTCGCGCCGGAGGACTTGGAGGCGCTGACGGCCCTTCCGCCCGAGGGCAACGTGCAGCCGTTCTTCGAGGTGGACCTGTCCGCAGGGACCATTGCCCGGATGGACGGGACCGTCGTCGCTTTCCGCATCGCAGCCTCGCGGCGCGACGCGCTGATCCGCGGCGACGACGAGATCGACATGACATTGAAGCATGCCGACGACATCGCCGCCTTTCATGCCGAGGGCTTGATCGCGCGTCCTTGGTTGCATGCGCCCCTGACGCAGAAAGAGCGGTCGTGACCAGAGCCGGCATTCACGACGCCCTCAAGCTGGAAACGCCGTTGATCACGCCTTTGGCGCATGACGCGCTTTCGGCGCGCCTGATCGAGCAGGCAGGGTTCAAAGCGTTCGCCATCGGCGGCTCCGCGCTGCTCGCGGCGCGTCACGCCTATCCCGACATCGGGCTGATCGGCCTGACGGACATGGTGCGAGGCATTCAGGACATCGCGGAGGCGACGTCGCTTCCGTTCTTCGCAGATGCGGACGACGGCTATGGCGACGTCAAAAGCATCGTGCGCACGGTCCGGGCCTATGAAGCGGCGGGCGTCGGCGGATTTCTGATCGAAGATCAGGATCGGGACCGCAAACAGCAGCGGGCCGAGAAGTCGTCGGCCGTCGCCGACGAGGCCGTCATCGAAGCGAAACTGCGCGCCGCGATGGGCGCGCGAAGCAATCCCGAGACCTTCATCGTCGGGCGTACCGACGCCTACGGGGCTTTGGGATTGGACGCCGCATTGCGCCGCGCCGAACGCTTTCTGAGCATCGGCGTCGACGGCATCTTCATTGCCGGACTGCGGACCGAGGCCGATTACGAAGTGGTCGGCAGGACGTTCAAAGGTGCGTTCCTGTCCGCGGCCATGTTCGAGGGCGGCGACACGCCTTGGCTGACGCCCGCCGTGTTGGGGCAGATGGGGTTCAGCCAAGTGTCCTTTCCGATCAGTCTCATTCTGCGCTCCGTCGCCGCCATGCGCGACGGATTGGACGCCCTGCGCAAGCATGGGGACGGGAGCGAAGCCTTGCGCCCCTTTGCAGGGGCCGCCGCGGCCCGTGCGACGTTGGACAAGGCCGTCGATCTTTCGAACTGGCGGCAAATCGAACTGGATTACGGCGTCAAATGACGTTGTGATGCATGAAACGGACAATGATCCGATCTGCGCAATGAACGATCAGGCTCGGTTCGAGCCGGCGAAGACAAAAAAGACGATGGGGAGAAAACGAAAATGTCGATGATGAAATTCAAAGGCTTCTCGATGGGGGCCATCGCCCTCGGCGCGCTTGTCGTCTCCGCGGTCGGCGTCCGCGCGGAGGAAATCGTCGTCAGCAATTACGGCGTTTCCGCCAACGGCATGCCCTATGCCGTCGCGATGGCGAAGGGTTACTTCAAGGATGAGGGCGCCAACGTCACCGGCATCGTCACCTCCGCCGGCGGCGGCACTACGCTCCGCAACATGCTGGCCGGAAACGTGCCTTACGGCGAGGTGAACCCCAATGTCGTCGTAGCCGCGATACAGCAGGGCGCCGACATCAAGATCATTTCGGACAATGTCAGCACGGTTGCCGAATTCGTCTGGGCCGTGAAGCCGGGATCGTCGATCCAGAGCGCCAAGGACCTGAAGGGCAAGAAGATCGCCTATACCAACCCGCGCTCGACGAGCCAGGCGCTGGCGAGCTTGGTTCTGCAGTCGGGCGGGCTGAAGACGGAAGAGGCGGAACTCGTGAAGACCGGCGGCTTCGGCGAAGGTGTCGCCGCGCTGGACAACGACCTCGTCGACGTCGCGCCCATCCCCGAGCCGCTGTGGTCGAAGTTCAAGGACAAGTACCGCGCCATCGCGAAGGCCAGCGAGGCTCTTCCGCCCCTGGCCAATGTGGTCGGCGTGGCGACTGAAGCGCAGACGCCCGCAAAGACCGAGTTCATCCGCGCCGTCATCCGTGCACGGCGCAAGGCCGTCGATTTCATGATCGCGAACCCGGACGAAGCCGGCGACATCGTCGCCAAGGCCTACAATATCGAACCCGCCGTCGCCCGCGCCGCCGTCCGCAATCTGACGACCAGCAAGACCGACGGCGTGGCCTATTGGGGCTCGGGCCAGATCAATATGGCGGGCCTGAAGCGCACGATCGAAGTTCAGAAGATGGTGGGTGCGCTTTCGGGCGACGTCGACGTCACGAAGATGGTCGACACGCGCTTCCTGCCCGACGACATCAAGGCGATCCGATGACCGCTGAGGTTCACGTCGCTCTCCGCGGGGTCGGGAAAAGCTTTTCCCGCGCGGAGAGCAGCGACGTCGTTCACGCTCTCGGGCCGATCGATCTGGAGCTGCGCAAGGGCGAGTTCTTCGCGGTCGTAGGCCCTTCGGGCTGCGGCAAGTCGACGATGCTCGAATTGATCGCAGGCCTTACGAGCGCCACGTCCGGCAGCGTGGAGTTCGAAGGCGCTTCGATCGCGGGGCGCATTCCGGACGGCGTGGGCGTGGTCTTCCAAGAGGACGCCTGCTTTCCGTGGATGACGATCCGCGACAACATCGATTTCGGCCTCAAGCGCGCGAAGCTCGATGCGGTCGAGCGTCGCGACCGCGTGGACCGGGCCATCGCCATGATGGGCCTCTCGGGTTTCGCGGAGAGCTATCCCGCGCAGCTCTCGGGCGGCATGCGTCAGCGGGTCTGCATCGCGCGGACCTTGGTGATGAAGCCGCGCCTGATCCTGCTCGACGAGCCCTTCGGGGCTCTCGATCAGCAGACCCGGCTGCTGATGGGCGACGAACTTCTGAAGCTGTGGCGCCTCTCCGGCGCCACGGTGTTCCTGATCACGCACGCCCTGGACGAAGCGGCGATGTTGGCCGACCGCATCGGCGTGATGTCGGCGCGGCCGGGACGCTTGCTCGACGTGATCGAGACGGGGTGGCCGAAGGAACGCGACAGCCGCATCGTCGAAGATCCGCGTTTCGGGGAGATCACGGCGCGGCTGTGGCGCTCGTTGCGCGAGGAATCGATGAAGTCGATGGGCGCGGCGGGGGCCTCGTCGTGACGCGGGCGGGCCTTTGGCGCATCGCCCTCGTCACCGGCTTCGCCGGTGCGATCGAAGTGCTTTGCCTCACCGGGACGATCGACAAGATCACCATGCAGGCGCCGCATCGGATGCTGGTCGATCTGGCCAAGATGATCGCGTCCGGCAGCATGAACGCGGCCATCGCCAAGACCCTCACGAATGCCGTGCTGGCGTTTCTGCCGGCGATCGCGGTGGGAATTTTGACCGCCGTCGCCCTGTTTCCGTTCAAGCGGGTCAGGAACGTGCTCGATCCGCTGTTCGCGACTTACTACGCCATCCCGGTCTTCGCGTTTTACCCGCTGCTGATCGTGATGCTGGGGTTGGGCGATGCGCCGCAGATCCTGTTGGGCTTCATGCTGGCCGTGGTCGCCGTGATCATCAACACGCTGAACGGGCTCGACAGGGTGCCGCGCGTTCTGATCAAGACGGCGCGCGTGAACCGGATGGGGCCTCTCGCGACGGCCTTCGGCGTGATGTTGCCGTCGGCCGCGCCTTACGTGCTCACGGGCGTGAAGCTGGCCGTCGCCTATTCCCTGATCGGCATCATCGGGGCGGAATTCATCATGTCGCGGGGCGGCATGGGGTACGAGATCAGCTTCGCCTACAACAATTTCGACAATGCGATCATGTACCCGCTGATCCTGCTGATCCTGGTCGTCTCGATCGGCGTCAACACCCTCCTCGGCCTCTGGGAGAAACGACTGATGTTGCGGAAATCGGGACGATGAAGGCGCAGACCCGGAACGCCGCGATCAATACGGTGCTGCTGCTCGTGCTCGTGACGGCCGCTTGGCAGCTTCTGTATTGGAGCTTCGGCGATGCGGCTTTGCGCTCGCCCGCGCAGACGCTGGCCTACACGGTGAAGCTGTTCTCCGGCGAGATGATCTGGCCGCATCTGCGCGAAACCATGGCGGCCTTCGCCGTCGCGCTGCTGCTCGCGGCCGTGATCGGGCTGAGCATCGGGTTCACGCTCGGCTACAACCGCTTCGCCGCGGACGTCTTCGAGCCGATGCTGGTGGCGCTTTATTCGATCCCGAAGATCACGCTGTATCCGATCCTGCTGCTGATGTTCGGCCTCGGCATGCCGGCCAAGGTGGCGTTCGGCGCGATCCACGGCATCATTCCCATCGCGCTGTTCACTATGAATGCCGTCCGCAACGTCCGGGTCGTTCTCATCAAGACCGGACTGGTGCTGAATCTCGGGCGCGGCGAGATGGTCCGCTCGATCCTTTTTCCGGCCGCGCTGCCGGAAATCTTCACGGGCTTGCGGGTGGGCTTTTCGCTGACGCTCATCGGGACCTTGCTCGGGGAGATGTTCGCCTCCCAGCGCGGCCTCGGCTACCTGCTGATGAACGCCATCGGGCTCCACAACATCGATCTTCTGATGGCGCTGACGACGATCCTCATCGTGTTTGCGGCGACCGCGAGCATCGTCCTGCTTCATTACGACCGCAAGATTCACGCGCGGCTTTAAACGCCGCGCGGCCTTCAGCCTTCCTGGGGCGCGGTCTTGAAGAGGCCGTGCCGGATCAGCTTTTCATAGGCGGTGATCACGTGGTCGGGCACGATGCCCACTGCCCCGTTCTCGTAGGCGTAGCGGCGGCAGAGATAGCCGCGCGCGCCCATCAGCACATGGATGATCGCTTCCAGTTCGGCGTCGTCATAGTCGCCGACGCCGGCCCCGCGTCCGCGCTTCAGGATGCGGAGATAGCCCGCCACGATGTTGTCGAGATGGCGGGAATAGCCCGCGGGAGCGAACAATTCCGCTTCCGTCAGGATGCGCAGGAATTCGGGCACCTCGCGGATGAAGCCGAAAAAGGCGCGGAAGCGCTCGATCTCGCGCTCCTCCTCCGTCTGCGCATCGTCGATGCGTTCGCGGATGAAGCGCAGCATCCGCATGCCGACGGCGGGCAGGAGTTCGTCGAGCAGTTCCTGACGCGTGGCGAAATGATTGTAGAAGGTCCCCTGCGCCACGCCCGCCTCGGCCGTAATGCGCGCGACCGAGGCCTCGGCATAGCCGACGCGTCCCACGATGGCCGTGGCGGCGTCGAACAGGCGGCGCTTCACGTCCTCGTTGCGCTCCGCGCGGGTCAGTTTGGGTTTGGCGGCCGTCTTGGTCTGCATCGACAATCACGCATCCGTCACGACGGAACGTCTTGCCGCAACAGGCGCTTGAGCACCTTCCCCGAAGGGTTGCGCGGCAACGAATCCGTCAGAACGAGTTGTTTGGGTACCTTGAACGCTGCAAGTCTGTCCCGGCAATAAGCCGAAAGCGTCGCGAGGTCGAGCGTTGCGCCGGGCCGCAGCACGACGACGGCGGTGACCCTTTCGCCCCAGCGTTCGTCGGGCGTGCCGATCACCGCGCATTCGGCGACTTCGGGCATTTCATAGACGACGCGCTCGACTTCCGAGGAGGCGATGTTCTCGCCGCCGGAGATGATCATGTCCTTCTTGCGGTCGGTCAGGAACAGGAAGCCCTCGGCGTCTAGATAGCCGACGTCACCGGTGCGGAACCACTCGCCGAAGAAGGAGGCCGCCGTCTTGTCGGGGTCTTTCCAATAGCCTTGCGTGATCTTCGGCCCGCGCAGGCAGATCTCGCCGGGCTCTCCCGCCGGCAGCGGACGCCCCTCGTCGTCGCGGATCTCGATGGAGACGTGCGCCGTGGCGCGGCCGGTGGAGCCGATCTTCTCGAATTCGCGGCCCGCTTCCATGAAGGTGTCGCCGCTGCAGCTCTCGGTGAGTCCGTAGGCGTCGATGTAGCGGCCGTTGGTGAAGTAGTCGGCGAAGGTGCGGATGCGCGATTCAGGCGTGCGTTCGCCGCCGCCGACCACCCATCGCAAGCTCGACACGTCGAAGCGGTCGCGGTCGGGGACGGCCAGCAGCGCGCCCGTCATCACCGGCGCGAGCCAAGCCCCGGTCAGCCGTTCGCGTTCGATCGAGGCGAGGACGGCGGCGGGGTCGAAATCGCGGTGGATGCAGAGGCTGCCGCCTTTCCACAGCACCGCCATGCCGGGCAGGTCGAACGCGCCGACATGATAGAGCGGCCCCGCGACGAGCAGACGCGTGTCGCGTTCCAGATCGAGCGCGATCCCGTGTTCGGCGTTCTTCCAATAGAAATTGGAATAGGTGTGGATCACGCCCTTGGGCCGGTCCGTCGTGCCCGACGTGTACATCAGGCGGAAGATGTCCTTGGGGCGGCGATGCACGGGCGCGATGCGCTCGGCGCCGCCCGTCAGGACGGTGGTGTCGGCGCGGGCCGCGGCGTCGAGGGTCGTGACGTCGTCACAGCCCGCGGCCTTGTCGGCGAATTCGTCGTCGACGAACAGAAGCCGGGCCTCGGCATGGCCGACGATGTAGGCGATCTCGTCCTTCGACAGCCGAAAGTTCACCGGCAGAAAGATGCCGCCCGCGTGGCTGACCGCGAAGGCGAGTTCGAGGAAGGCCGGGCTGTTCTTCATCACGACGGCGACGACGGCGCCCGGGCCGATGCCGCGCGATTGCAGATGGCCCGCCGTGGTCTCGATCCGGCGCAGAAATTCGCCGAACGAGATGTGCGCGCCCTCGAAGACCAGGGCTGTGCGGTCGGGTTCACGGTCCGCGTGGAAGCGGATGAAGCTCGAGAGATTGATCATCGTACGTCATCATGCACGGCGTCGTGCGCGTGGAAAAGATGACTCATGACTCATAATTCATTTTCTCCTTGACGCCGTCGGCGGACTTCCGGACATTTTGACGAGAACGACCGATCGAGGTTTCGACCGAACGATCGGCGGCGACGCCGGCACGACCGGCAAGGGAAGCGAAGCGCACAGGACCGAACAGGTCACGGGGGATACGCAATGACTCGCAAAAAGAGCGGACTCGATCGTCGTTCATTCATGGCGCTCGCCGCCGGCGGCGCGGCGACCTTGAGCATGCCGCATATCGCAGGCGCTCAGGCCAAGACCATCCGCATCGGCATGCCGACCATCCTGTCCGGCCGCGTCGCCCAGCTCGGCACCTCGTCGCGCAACGCGGCGATGATGGAAGTCGAGAAGGTCAATGCCGCGGGCGGCCTCGCCGGTCGTCCGATCGAACTCGTGATCCGCGACTCGAAGGGTCAGCCGCAGGAAGCGGCCCGCGTGGCCCGCGAACTCATCAACACCGACAATTGCGAGATGCTGATCGACGCCGAAGCCTCGACCGGCGGCTTCGCCGTGCATGAGGTGGCCCGCGACCTCGGCGTGCTGTGCATGCACACCAATTCCGAGACGTCGTCGCTGACGGCCGACCCGAAGCTCCGCATCCCCAACGCCTTCCGCTGCTGCCGTCAGGGCATTCACGACTCGGCCGCCGGCGGCAACTACGCCGCCTCCATCGCCAAGGCGAAGAACCTGACCCGTTGGGGCGTCGTCTCGCCGGATTACGCCTACGGCCGCGACACGACGGCCGAGTTCCTGATGTATCTGAAGCGCTTCGCGCCCAACGTCGAGGTCATCACCGAAGCCTGGCCGAAGATCTTCCAGGCCGACTACACTGAAGCGATCACCAAGCTGCTGCAGGCCAAGCCGCAGGCTTTGTATTCCTGCCTGTGGGGCGGCGACCTGACCTCGTTCATCGACCAGTCGGCGATCTACGCGCTGCTCAACCAGATGGAATTCTTCGCCGTCAACATGGCCGACTACACGGCGCTGACGGTGGTGAAGAACCTCCCCAAGGGCATCCATTCGGGCAACCGCTACATCAAGACCTTCCCGCAGACTCCCGCCAACGCGGCGTGGGGCGACGGCTATCGCGCCAAGTTCAACGAGTACCCGACCAACTGGTCCTGGCAGAACGCGCTCGTCGTCAACATGCTCGCCGCCGCCGCCAAGAAGGCGGGTTCGGCCGACGGCAAGAAGATGGCCGAGGCCCTGATGGGCCTGAAGATCGAAACGCCGTTCGGCGCCGACGGCACCGTGACGATGCGCGCCGAAGACCAGACGCTGATCGGCTACGCCATCGGCTGGGGCACGACGATCCCGACCGAGCCCTACGTCCCCGGCGTGACCCCCGGCGACTGGAAGCAGATTCTCGAACTCGAAGCCGAGTGGAAGAAGAGCAAGGGCTGGGCCTGATCCCCGTCGAGAGTGCGGGAAGGCGGCTGCGGCCGCCTTCCTCGTCTCCAGCACGTCCGGCTTCGGCCGGAGTCCGATCCTCTTGAATCAGGCGATCACTCCTTGAACCCCGACGCGCTCCTGACCTGCTTCGCCTCGTCGGCCTGTCTCGTTACGCAGGTCACGAGCGGCTTCATCATCGGCATGCTGCTGTTTCTCGTCGCCGTCGGGCTGACCCTGATCTTCGGCGTGCTGAAGGTGGTCAATTTCACCCACGGCGCGTTCTACATGCTGGGGGCTTATTTCGCCTTCACGGCCTACGGGCTCACCGGCAGCTTCGTCGCCGCGCTCGCGGCGGCCGCCGTCGGCACCGGCCTGCTCGGCGTGGTGTTCGAGCGGTGGTTCATCAGCCGCGTCTACGGCGGCAACGTGCTGATGCAGCTCTTGGTCTGCTACGGCTTCATCCTGATCTTCGACGACGTGGTGCGCATCGTCTGGGGCGCGGAATTCCGCTCCATGGGCATGCCGGACGCGTTCATGCTGCCGCCGTTCATCGTCGCGGGCGGCGTGATCCCCGCCTATTACCTGTTCCTCATCGTCTGCGGCCTCGTCATCGCGGCGGGGCTCGGTATGGGATTGAGCCGCACGCGGCTGGGCAAGACGATCCGCGCGGCCTCGCACAATCCGGACATGGTGTCCGCGCTCGGCATCAATACCGGGCTGCTCTATGCCTGCGTGTTCGGCTTCGGCGGATTGCTGGCCGGCTTGGCGGGCGGGCTTGCGGCCCCGGTACGCTCGCTCACCTCGGGCATGGGCTTTTCGATCCTGATCGAGTCCTTCATCGTCACCGTCATCGGCGGGATGGGCTCCATCCTCGGCGCGCTGGTGGGCGCGATCCTGATCGGGCTCATCCGCACCTTCGGCACGCTCGGCTTTCCGTTGTTCACCGAGGGGTTGATGTATCTCTTCATGGCGGTCGTGCTGATCGCCAAGCCCACCGGGCTCTTCGGCAAGGACATCGCGTGATGCCGAAGCTCTCCGTCCGCACCGAACTCCTCGTCGCGTTCGCCGCCCTCGCGGTTCTGGCGATGCTGCCGGCCTTCACCTCCAGCAAGGCGCTGGTCGACTTCGTCATCCGCGCCGCCGCCTTCGGCCTGTTCGCGACCTCGCTCAACCTGCTCGTCGGCTATGGCGGCATGGTGTCGTTCGGGCACGGGCTGTTTTTCGGCCTCGGGGCCTATTCCTTCGGGCTGCTGATGCAGCGCACCGGCCTGCCGATTCCGGTCGCGTTCGCGTTGACCTTGGTGATCTCGGCGCTGTCGGGCCTCGTCATCGGGGCCATCTGCGTGCGCCTCAAGGAGATCTATTTCGCCTTCGTCACGCTGGCGTTCCAGATGCTGCTGCACAGCCTGATCGTGTCATGGGTGCCTTTGACCGGCGGCGACCAAGGCCTGCTCGGCGGCATCCCGCGCCCGACCTTCTTCGGTGTCAATCTCGCGAACCACATCCACCTCTATATGACGAGTGCGGTGCTTCTGGTGGTGGGGCTGCTGCTGATGCGCCAGATCGCGCAGTCGCCGTTCGGCTACACGCTGCGCATGATCCGCGACAATCCGGGCCGTACCAGCTTTCTCGGCGTAAACGTGTTCCGCACCAAGCTGACGGCCTTCGTGCTCGCCGGCGTGTTCGCCTCGGCGGGCGGCACGATCATGTCGCTGTTCGTCTCCAGCGCGTATCCCGACTTCGCCTATTGGACCATGTCGGGCGAGGCGATCTTCATCATCATGCTCGGCGGCACCAGCACCTTCCTCGGGCCGATGGTCGGTACGGTGGTGCTGCTGCTGCTCAACGACGTGGTGACCCGCATCACCCCGCATTACGGGCTCGTGCTGGGCATCGTGATCCTTCTCTTCGCGCTCGGGCTGCGCAAGGGCATCACCGATTTCATCGTGGAGTGGTTCGACGACCGCCGCACCGCCCGCATCACCGCCGCAGACGCCGAGGAGGGCGCACGATGACCGCCGAGATCAAGGGGGTCGCCGTCGTCACCGGCGGCGCGAGCGGCATCGGCCTCGCCTGTGCCGAACTGCTGGCGAGGCGCGGCGCGACCGTCGTCGTGCTCGACGTTCATCCCGAAGCCGAAGCCGTCTGCAAGGCGCGCGGCTGGACCTTCATGCATGGCGACGTCGGCGACGAAGCCGCAATCGAGCGCGCGGCGGAACGCATCGAGCGCGAGGTGGGGCCGGTCGAAGTGCTCGTCAACAGCGCGGGCGTGCTGCAGGTGCCCGTGCGCCCGGCCGAACTGCCGATGTCGAAATGGGACGAGGTGGTCCGCGTCGACCAACGCGGCACCTATGTGGCCGCCGTCGCCTTCTCGAAAGGCATGGTCGCGCGGCGTCGCGGCAGCATCGTCAACATCGCGTCCATCGCGGGCATGCGTGCCATGCCGCTGCATGCCTATGCGCCCGCCAAGGCCGCTGTCATTTCCATGACGGAATGTCTGGCGGCCGAGTGGGGTCCGGCGGGCGTCCGCGTCAATGCGGTGTCTCCCGGCTACACGCGCACCCCCGCGCTGCAGGCCGCCGTGGACAAGGGCGAGCGCGACGTCTCCGCGCTGACCGGCAATTCCGCGCTCGGACGCATGGTCGAGCCCGACGACATCGCCAAGGCGGTCGTCTTCCTCGCCGGCCCCGATGCGGCCGCAGTCACGGGCATCAATCTCCCGGTCGATTGCGGTTGGCTCGTCGCGCCGTCTTGGCACACCTATGGCGGGCTCAGGCAACCCCGGAGCGGCTCCGATGCTTGAGATCAAGAATCTCGTGAAGGCCTTCGGCGGGCTGCGCGCCACCGACGACGTGAGCATGACGTTCGAGACGGGATCGCTTACCGCGATCATCGGGCCGAACGGCGCGGGCAAGAGCACCTTCTTCAACCTGATCACGGGCGCTTTGACGCCCAATTCCGGCAGCATCGTGCTCGACCGCGAGGAACTCGTCGGCCTGTCGCAGATGCAGATCGTGCGTCGCGGCATCGGCCGCGCGTTCCAGATCGCCAGCATCTTCCCCTCGCTCACGGTCGAGGAAACGCTGCTCGGGGCGGCCGCCGCGGATTCCGGTCAGTCCGGCTCGCTGCTCGGCCGCTTCCCGGCCGAAGGCACGCGAGGCGAGGCCGAACGCGTGGCGCGCATGCTCGGTCTCTGGTCGAAGCGCAACGTGCCCGCCTCGAACCTCTCGCACGGCGACCAGAAGCTGCTCGACATCGCGCTGGCGCTGATGCTGCGCCCGAAGGTGCTGCTGCTCGACGAGCCCACGGCCGGCATGGGGCCGGAGGAACGCTGGCAGATGATCGAAAAGGTCCGCCAGCTCTGGGAACTGGAAAAGATCACCGTCGTGTTCATCGAGCACGACATGGACATCGTGTTCAAGGTCGCGCCCTCGATCCGCGTGTTGTGCTACGGCCGGCTTCTGGCCCAGGGCACGCCGGACGAAATCCGCAGCAATCCCGCCGTCATCGAGGCCTATCTCGGCACGGCGCACGGCGAGGAAGCGGCATGAGCGGCGACATCGTCATCGACGTCGAGGGCATCGACGTGTTTTACGGCTCCAGCCAGATCCTGTTCGGCGTCGGGCTGCAGGTGAAGCAGGGCCAGACCTTGGCGCTGCTCGGCCGCAACGGCGCGGGCAAGAGCACGACGATGAAGGCCATCGCGGGCCTCGCGCCGCCCAAGCGGGGCAAGGTGCGGGTGCTCGGGCGCGATTATGCGGGCAAGCGCCCCTATCAGATCGCCCGCGCGGGGCTCGGCTACGTGCCCGAAGACCGGCAGGTGTTCCCCGAGCATTCCGTCGAGGACAATCTGCTCATCGCGGAAAAGCGCGGCGTGGACGGGCGGGGCGATTGGACGCTCGCGCGCATCTACGAGACCTTCCCGCTGCTCGAACCGCTGAAGCAGCGCATGGCCGGCAGGCTCTCGGGCGGCGAACAGCAGATGCTCGCCATCGCCCGCGCGCTCATGGGCAATCCGCTGGCGCTGCTGCTGGACGAGCCGAGCGAGGGTCTTGCGCCGATCATCGTGCAGCGCATCGCCGTGCTTTTGAAGCAGATGCGCTCCATCGGCTCGACGGTGCTGATCGCCGAACAGAATATGCATTTCTGCCTCGGCATCGCCAGCGACGTGGTCGTCATCGACAAGGGCGCGATCGTCTACCGCGACACGATCGAAGCCTTGAAGGCCGACGACGAGGTGCGCCGCCGCTACCTCGCCATGTAATTCGCTCGTCAGTGATGTCCGCGCGAACGCGTCGCGTTCGCGACAACAAGGAGTTGCGCCATGCCGGGACTCGCCGCGCGCCTCGCCGCCTTCACCGCCGCCGTCGACGTTTCGCGCCTTCCGCCCGAGGTGGTGGAGAAGGCGCGGGCCTGTCTCCTGAATGCCTACGGCATGGGGCTCGATTGCCACGCCACGCCCTATGCGCCGGTGGCGCGCGCCGCCGCGCTCGCGCTCGAGGGCGAGCGTGCGGACGGGGCGACGATGTTGGGCGACGGTCGGAAAACCGGCATCGGCGGTGCGTGCCTCGCCAATTCCGCGCTGTTTCACGGCCGCGCGCAGGAGGACAGCTGCGGTGCGGCGCATTTCGGCACGATCCTCATCCCGCTGCTCACCGCCATGCTGGAGGTCCGCGGCTATCCGCTGGATCGTCTGATCCCGTCGCTCGTGGCCGGTTACGAGGCGGGCGGGCTGTTCGAGAAGGCCTATGCGGTCGACACCACGCCGCGCGGGTTCCGCTCCTCCGCCGTCTACGGCACCATCGCGGCCGCCGCCGCCGCGTCGCGCATGATGGGCCTCGACGCCGAGCGCACGGCAGCGGCGCTGTCGAACGCCGTGTCCCTCACGGGCGGGGTCCTGCAATCCTTCACCGACGGCACCGACGAGTGGCGCTACCAGGTCGGCGTCATCGCTCGCAACGGCTGGGCGGCGGCTGAACTGGCCCGCGCGGGCTCGGTTTCGGCACCCGAGGCCTTCGAGGGCAAGACCGGCTTCGTGCGCAGCTATGCGGGGCGCGATTGCGACGTGGAGGCGCTGGTCGCGCGGCTCGGCGACGATTGGTCGACTTTGCGCGTCACCTTCAAGCCCTTCCCGGTCTGCGCCTTCAACCAGACGCCCGTGACGGGTGCGTTGATCCTGCGCGAGAAGCTGGGCGACCGTCCGCTGCGGGCCGTGCGCGTGCGGATGAACCCCTATGAGACCGGCTATGCGGGCATGGATGCCGTCGGGCCTTTCGGCAGCATCTCCGGCACGCTGATGAGCATCCCCTTCTGCATCGCGACGACGTTGGTGCACGGCGTGCCCGACATGCGCCGGATGACGACCTATGACGATCCTGCGGTGAATGCGCTCATCCCCAAGATCGTGCTGGTGTCCGACCCCTCGGTCCCGATCCTCAGCGCGGTGATCGAAGTCGAGGACGCTGCGGGCGGGGTGACGGTGCAGCACCAGACCATGACGCATGTCGACTATGCCTATGACCGCCCCCGCGTCTCCGAACTCATCCGCCGCATCGGGCGGGAGGAGGGCGTCCCCGCCGTCGCGTTCGACCGGCTTGAAGCCTTCGTGGATCGTTTGCCCGAGGGCGACATTCAGGACGTCGTGGGGCTCTACGCGCTGCTGCCGCACCACCGTAGCGCCGCGGCCTGAACGCGGGGACGGCCGCAAAACGGGCGGCTCATCCTGAAAGTGAATAGTGACTCACCGTTCATGATTTGGTAGTCGAGACGCATGGCCATCCGCCCGCCCATCCCCGACGCCGCCGATCCCGCCGCCCCCGCGGGCGGGCCGTCGCGCGAGGCGCTGCTCGCGCTTTATCGCAAGCTGCTGACGGTGCGCCGCGCGGAGGAACGTCTCGGCACGCTGTTTTCGGACGGCGAGGTGCCGGGCTTCATCCATTTGAGCATCGGGCAGGAGGCGGTCTCCGTCGGCATCATGTCGGCGCTCGGGGATGCGGACACCATCGCGTCCACCCATCGCGGCCACGGCCATGCCATCGCCAAGGGCATGCCGCTCGAAGGCTTCTTCTCGGAGCTTCTCGCGCGCGACGAGGGGCTGTGCCGCGGGCGCGGCGGCTCGATGCATGTCGCCGACATGTCGGTCGGCATGTTGGGGGCGAACGGCATCGTCGGTGCGGGGCTCTCGATCGCGCTCGGCAGCGCGCTCGCCCACAAGACGCTCGGCCGCGACGCCTGCGCCGTCGCCTTTTTCGGCGACGGGGCCTTGGCCGAAGGGCTGGTGCATGAATGCATGAACCTCGCGGCGCTGTGGAAGCTGCCGCTGCTGTTCGTGTGCGAAAACAACGGTTGGGGCGAGTTTCTGCCCACCTCCAAGCAACTCTCCTTCCGCCTCGCCGATCTCGCGGCGACCTACGGCATTGCGCATCGGCTCGTCGACGGCAACGACGTCGTTGCAGTGGCGGCCGCGGCGGAGGCGGTGGTGCCCGGCATTCGCGCGGGCTCCGGACCGGCCGTTCTCGAATGCATGACGACGCGCGTGCGCGGCCATTTCGAGGGCGACGCGCAGAAATATCGTGATCCCGACGAGATCGAGGCGCTCGCGGCGCGCGATCCGCTGCGCATCTCGGCGGAGCGTCTGGCGGGCATGGGCTCAAACGACGCCGATCTGTCGCTCGCGGCGGAAGAGGTCGAAGCCGCCGTCGAAACCGCTCTGACCGTCGCGCGCTCCGGCCGCGCCCCCGATTTCGCCGCCGCCTTGGCGGACGTCTATACCGGGGCCGCGTGATGACCGAGTTGCGCTACATCCGCGCCGTCAACATGGCGCTCGCGGACGCGATGGAGGCCGACCCGACGGTCGTGCTCATCGGCGAGGACGTGTCCGAAGCCGGCGGCGCTTTCGGCGCGAGCCGCGGATTGCGCGAACGCTTCGGCGAGGCGCGCGTGCTCGACACGCCGATTTCGGAAGGGGCGATTGCCGGCATGGCCGTGGGCGCGGCGATGAGCGGGCTTCGGCCGGTGCTCGAGATCATGTTCATGGATTTCACCACCTTGGTGATGGACGCCATGGTGAACCAGGCCGCGAAGGCGCGGTTCATGTTCGGCGGTCAGGCCTCGGTGCCGATGGTGCTGCGCACGCCCCATGGCGGCGGTCTGGGCGCCGGGCCGCAGCATTCGCAATGTCTCGAAGCATGGTTCGCCCATGTTCCCGGTTTGAAGGTCGTCTGCCCGTCCGATCCCGCCTCAGCCTACGGCCTGCTGCGCGCCGCCATCGACGATCCCGATCCCGTAGTCGTCATCGAGAACAAGGCGCTCTACGCGATGAAGGCGGACGTGGAGGGAACGCCGCCGGTGCTCCCCATCGGCAAGGCCGTCATCCGTCGCGCGGGCACGGATGCTACCGTCGTCGCCTATGGCGCGGCGGTGCGGACGGCGATCGCCGCGGCCGACACGCTGGCGGAACGCGGCGTTTCGGTCGAGGTGCTGGACCTGCTGAGCCTGCAGCCGTGGGACGAGGCCGCGGTGCTCGCGTCGCTGTCGCGCACGCATCGGCTGGTGATCGTGCACGAGGCCGTGGAGGCTTTCGGCATCGGTGCGGAAATCGCCGCGCGCATGGCGCAAATCGGATTCGACGAACTCGACGGGCCGATCATGCGCGTCGGCGCGCCGTTCATGCCCGTGCCCTTCTCGAAGGGTTTGGAGGACGCCTATCTGCCGTCGGCCGCAGGCGTCGTCCGCGCGATCGAAAAGACCATGGAATGAAAGAGGGCACGCCATGAGCGACGACCGGATTCTCTACGATCTCCGCGGCCATGTCGCGGTCATCACGATCAACCGCCCGGCCGTGCTGAATGCGCTGGATATGGAGACCTTGGCCGCGCTCGACGCCGCCGTCTCCCGCGCCGAAGCCGATCCGGCGGCCCGCGTGCTGCTGTTTACGGGCGCGGGCGAAAAGGCCTTCGTGGCGGGCGGCGACATCGCCGACCTCAACGCCCGCACGGGCCTGCCGCATTATCTCGAACTCGGCGAGCGGCTGCACACGGTATTCCGCCGCATCGAGACGCTCGACAAGCCCACCGTCGCGGCCGTCAACGGCTGGGCGCTCGGCGGCGGCACGGAACTTCTGCTGTGCATCGACATCCGCGTCGCGGCGAAATCGGCGCGCTTCGGCCTGCCCGAAATTACGCTCGGCCTGTTCCCCGGCGCGGGCGGCTCGCAGCGGCTGATGCGCCAGATCTCGCCGTGCAAGGCGCGCGAACTGATGTTCATGGGCGGCCGCCTCACCGCCGACGATGCCGAGCGCATCGGCCTCCTCAACAAGGTCGTGCCGGACGCCGACCTGATGGCCGAAGCCATGGCCATGGCCGAGGCGATCGCGCAGAAGTCGCCCTTGGTGCTGAAGCTGCTCAAGCGCGCGCTGGTCGACGGCGACGAGATGCCGTTGCGTGCCGCCTTGCGCCACGAACAGGCGATGATCGGCCTCGTGCTCGACTCCGCCGACGCGCATGAAGGTTGCACCGCCTTCCTCGAAAAGCGCCCCGCGCAGTTCAAGGGCGCCTGAGATGGCCGGCGCGAACCCCGTCGTGATGCCGAAGCTCGGTCTGACCATGACCGAGGGTCTTCTGGCGTCCTGGCGGGTCGCGCCGGGAGACGAGGTGAAGGCGGGCGACGTGCTGTTCGTCGTCGAAACCGAAAAGATCGCCACCGAAATCGAAGCCGCCGGCCCCGGCCGCATCGAGTCCTTGTTGGCGAACGAGGGCGACGTGGTCCCCGTAGGCGCGCCCGTCGCGCTGTGGACCGGAGAAAGCTCGCGTTCCGAACGCCCGGAGACGCCCGACGCCGCGGAGAATGTTTCGCGTTCCGCGACGGAGGGCGTCTCCGCGGTTCCGGCCGTCGCCGCCGAGCGCCGGCTTTCGACCCCGCTCGCCCGCCGCATCGCGCGCGAAAAGGGCGTGGACCTCGCCGCGCTGCAGGGTTCCGGCCCGCGCGGCCGCATCAAGGCGGCGGACGTCGAAGCCGCCGCGCCGCGCGCGCATGCGCCTGCCGACCATGCCTCTCCTCAAAGACGCCCCGCCACGCCCGTCGAACGCATCGTCGCCGACCGCTTGTCCGCGTCGAAGCGGACCATCCCGCATTTCTACGTTCTGGCCGATGCCGACGTGACCGAGTTGCTGCATGTCCGCGCCGAGTTGAACGCCGGCGGTGCGGAGCCGAAGTTCACCGTCAATCATTTCGTCGTCGCCGCGCTGGCGCGTGCGCTCGCGCAAGCCCCCGAATTCGGCGTCCGCTGGACGGACGGGATGATCGAGACGGTGCCGGGCAGCGGCGTCGGCATCGCGGTCGATACGCCGCGCGGCCTGATCGTGCCGGTGCTGCGCGATGCGGGCACGCTCGGCCTCGAAGACTTGGCCCGGGACGCATCCGCCTTGGTGCTGCGCGCCCGCGAGGGTCGCCTGTTGCCGGGCGACACCGCCGGGGCCGTGATCTCCGTCTCCAATGTAGGCATGACCGGCGTTGCCCATCTCGTGCCGATCATCGATCCGGATCAATCCGCCATTCTCGGCGTCGGCGCGATCAAGCCGGTGTTCCGCCCCGATGCGGAGGGCCGGCCGGCGCTGCGGCAGGAAATGGGCCTTGTGCTCGCCTGCGACCATCGCGTCTTCGACGGCATGCGCGCCGCGCGGTTTCTCGACCGCGTCGTGCAGGGCCTCAATCATCCATTGCGGTTGCTCCGCGCGGAGCATGCCACGGGAGTTCGGTCATGAATTTCGAGCGCAGCGAAGAACAGTCGATCATGGTCGACACCGCGCGCCGGGTCGGCGAGGCTTTCGGGCTCGACTACTGGCGCGATCTCGACGCGAAGAAGGAATATCCGGCGGCTTTCTGGCAGGAGGTCTGCAATGCCGGGCTGTGCGGCGTCGCGGTGCCGGAAGAGTTCGGCGGCTCCGGCCTCGGCATGACCGAGATGGCGATGGTGGTGGAAACCCTCTGCGCCGCCGGCGGCGGTTCCACCCTCAGCCAGATGTTCATGCTCAACCCGATTTTCGGCGGCATCACGCTGTCGAAATTCGGCACGCCCGCCATGAAGAACGAGCTTCTCCCCGCCTTGGTGGAAGGCCGGGTGAATTTCTGCATGGCGCTGACGGAGCCCGACGCCGGCACGAACACGCTGGCGATGAAGACCTTCGCGCGCGAGGACGGCGCGGGCTGGCGCATCGACGGACAGAAGATCTGGATCACCGCAGTGCCGCAGGCGCGCAAGATGCTCGTCGTGGCGCGCACCAAGCGGGCGGAGGACGTCGAGCGCAAGACCGACGGCATCAGCATGTTCCTGATCGACGTCGAGCGCGCGGGCCTCGTCCACCGGCCCATCGAGAAGGCCGGCACCAACACCCTGCCGTCGAGCCTCGTATTCTTCGAGAACGTGCGGGTGGAGCCCGAGGAACTCGTCGGCACCCTGCACAGGGGCTGGCGTGAATTGCTCGACGTGCTCAACACCGAGCGCATCGTCACCACCTCCGGCCTCGTCGGCACTGCCGAACTCGCGGTGAAGCTGGCGGTGGATTACGCGAAGGACCGAAAGGTCTTCGGCGGTCCCATCGGGGCCTATCAGTCGCTGCAGTTTCCGCTCGGGGAAGCTTTCATCGAACTCGAATGCGCCCGGTTGATGAACCACAAGGCCGCCGCGCTCTATGATCAGGGCAAGCCGTATTCGAGCGAGGCGAACATGGCGAAGTGGCTCGCCGGCAAAGCCGCGGGCCTCGCCACCGACCGGGCGATCCAAACGCTCGGCGGCATGGGCTACTCCAAGGAATATCACGTGGAACGGCTTTGGCGGGACGCCCGCTTGTTCCGCGTCGCGCCGGTCTCGGAGGAGATGATCCTCAATTACGTCGTCCAGCACGATCTCGGCATGCCGCGATCCTATTGAAGCCGAAGCGGGGAAGGGCGGAATGACCAAGCTCGTCGTCTTGCGCAAGCGCCGCGACGGCGTCTCTCCCGAGGACTTCCAGCGGCGCTGGGCGGACGAACTCGGTCCGCTCGCGGCGCGACTGCCGGGGCTGCACGGCTGCGTCCAGTCGCGGCCTTTGCTTCAGGGCTACGCCAAGGGCGACCTGATCTTCGACGGCTTCGAGGAATGGTGGTTCGACGACGACGCGGCGGCCGACCTCGCCCTCGCGTCCGATCAAGCCCGCGCGCTGTCCGCGGCCGCGGCGGCGTTCTGCGATCCCGCGCGTGAGGTTGTGATCCCCGTCGAGGTGGTCGTCGCGAAGGACGGCAAGATCCCCGAGAACGCCGTCAAGAACGTCGAATTCGTCAACCGACGGCCGGGCATGCCGCTCGCGCCGTTCTTCCGCTATTGGCGCGAAATCCACGGGCCGCTCGCCGCCCGAATCCCGGTCATCCGCCGCTACGAGCAAAACCATACGGCGCGCCGCGCCTATGCGGACGGCGCCCCGCCCTTCGAAGGCTTCGCGGTAACGTGGTTCGATTCGACCGCCGCGATGCGGCAGGGCGCGACGATGCCGGAATATGCCGCCACGCGCGCGGACGAGCCGCGCTTTCTGCCGGACGGCCATCTGCCCATCATCGTCACGCGCGAACACCGCAGCGCGTGAACGGGCGCGCTCAGGCCGAGAGGAACCGGAGCACCGTCTCGCCGAACGCCTGCGGCTGCTCGACGTTCGAGATGTGCGCCGCGTCGAGATAGGTCGTTTGCGCGCCCCGGATGGAGCGGGCGATCAACTCGCCGTCGGCCGGCGTCGTCGCCGGGTCGCGCGAGCCGATGATGACCATGACGGGCGCGTCGATGGACTTCATGCTCTCGCGCTGATCCATGTCGCGGATCGCGAGGCAGGAGCCGATATAGCCTTCCGCGGGGGTGCGCAGGATCATCGCCCGCATCCGGTCCATGGTGGCGGGTGCGGCGGTGCGGAAATGCTCGGGGAACCAGCGGGTGATCGTGGCGTCGACCAAGGCGGCCATGCCGCCGCTTCGGGCGGCGGCGACGCGGCCGTTCCAGAGGTCCGGCGGGCCCATATGCGCGGCGGTGTTGGCGAGCACGGCGCGGTCGATCCGCTGCGGCGCATGGGTCAGCATCCACAGGCCGACCATGCCGCCCATCGACAATCCGCAGAAATGCGCCTTCTCGATGCCCAGAGCGTCGAGCACGCCCACCGCATCGCGGCCGAGCCGGTCCATCGCATAGGGTGCGGGCGACGCCGCGCTCTTGTCGTGGCCCCGCTGGTCATAACGGACGACGCGGAAATGCCGGGACCAGAGCGGGAGCTGGTCGTCCCACATTTCGAGATCGGAACTCAGCGAATTCGAGAGCAGCAAAGGCGGAGCATCGTCGGTTCCGTCGATCCGGACATTGAATTCTTCGCCCTCGATCCGGATCGTCTGCATCGCGCTTTACCTTCCGCATTCCGCTCACAACAGGAACTCAGGATGGATGGCTTAGCCCGCGCCTGCAATGACGGTCCGCTGTAAAAACAGGTTTGATTGTTTGTAAGTTGTCTCTCATATTTTTGACGGATCGAAGGAGTCATCGAGTGCAACAGGCGCGGCGAACGCAAAAGCAGCGAAGCGCCGAGACCTATGCCCGCTTGACGCGCGCCACGATCGATCTGCTGCACGAGGTCGGCATCGCCCGCATTTCGACGACGGAAATCGCCCGGAAGGCCGGCGTGTCGCGCGGTGCGCTGACGCATCATTTCGCGGGGCGCGAGGCGATCATCATCGAGTCCATCGCGCAGATGCTGCGTCTCGCGACCGACGATCTGCACCGCTTCGCCGTCGACTTCGCCGATTGCCGCGGCTCCAGCGACGAGATCGTCGATTACATCTGGAAGATGATGTCGGACCGGCTGTTCTACGTGACCATGGAATTTCTGCCGGAAGCCCGACACAACACCGAATTCAAGGGACGGCTTATTCCCGTCGTGCGCGAGTTCCATGCCGGGCTCGACGCGGTATGGACCGCGCTCGCGGACCGGACCGGGGTCGAGCCGGAACATGCGCGGGTGGCGATGAACGCCACCATGTGCCTCGTGCGCGGCATGATCGCGCAAACGGTGCTGCGGGACGACCCGCGCTATTACGACGACATTCTGGGCTTCTGGAAGGCGCAGGTGCGCCGACAGTTTCCCTCGGCCCCGGCCGCGGTTTCGGTGAAGGCCTTCGGATGAGCCGCGCAGCATCAACGACACGACTGACATGCGGGACGGCGGTTCGCCGGACCGACGGGAGGAACGCTTGACCACGACACTCTTCACCAATGCGCGCATCGTCGACGGTACGTCGTCCGAGCGCCCCGATCCGGTCTCGGTCCTTGTCGAGAACGACGTCGTCCGCGAAGTCGGCGCGTCCGTGTCGTCGAAGGATGCCGAGGTCATCGACCTCGGCGGCCGCACCTTGATGCCGGGCTTGATCGACGCCCATGTGCACACCATCGCGGGCACCGCCGATCTCGGCGCGAACGCGATGCTGCCGGACAGCCTCGTCGCGGTTCGCGCCCTCGTCATCATGCGCGGCATGTTGATGCGCGGCTTCACCACGGTGCGCGACGTCGGCGGGGCGGACCATGGACTGCGCGTCGCGACGCAGGAGGGTCATTTCCCTGCGCCGCGCATGGTCATCTCCGGCAAGGCGCTGAGCCAGACCGGGGGACACTGCGATTTCCGCGGGCGTTTCGACGACCGTCCGGCGGCCCGATCCGGCTTCCGTCTCGGCGCGCTCGGCCGTCTCTGCGACGGCGTCGACGACGTGCGCCGCGCGGCCCGCGAAGAGTTGAAGGGCGGCGCGGATTTCGTGAAGATCATGGCGAACGGCGGCGTCGCCTCGCCCACCGATCCCATCCATTTCATGGGCTTCTCGCGCGACGAACTGATCGCCGTCGTCGAAGAGGCCGAGAACGCCGGGACCTATGTTTCGGCCCATCTTTATACGGATGCGGGCATCCGCCGCGCGGTGGAGTGCGGCGTGCATTCGCTCGAGCACTGCAATCTGATCGGCAGCGAAACGGCGAAATTCGCGGCTTCGAAAGGCGCGGTCGCCGTGCCCACTCTCGTGACCTACGAGATGCTGGCGCTCGAGGGGGCCTCCCTCGGCTTCCCGGCCGACTCCGTCGGCAAGATCGAGGGCGTGCGGACGGCCGGCATGGAGTCGCTCGACATCATGCACAAGGCCGGCCTGACGATGGCTTACGGCAGCGACCTGCTGGGCGAGATGCATCGGCATCAGTCGGAAGAATTCGTCATCCGCGGCCGCGTCCTGCCCGCGCATCTCGTCATCGCTTCCGCCACGCATATTGCGGCGCGCCTGCTGCGCATGGAAGGCAAGATCGGCGTCGTTGCGCCCGGCGCCCATGCCGACCTCATCGCCGTGGACGGCGATCCGCTGAAGGATCTTTCGCTCCTCACCGGTCAGGGCCGACACATGCCCGTGATCATGAAGGGCGGCGCGTTCGTGAAGCGCAGCGTTTTGAACTGAAATCGAAAAAAGAACGTCGACAAAGGGGATGAAAATGACCGTTACACGTCGCCAAACGCTTGCCGGACTCGCCGGCGCCCTCTCGCTCCCGGCCTTTTCGGGCGTCAGCTTCGCGCAGGCCGGCGGCACGTTCCGCATCGGCGCGCTGAACCCCGTCACCGGGGCCGGCTCGCCCTACGGTTCGGGCAT
The DNA here is from genome assembly GCA_027489535.1 of Hyphomicrobiales bacterium. Lineage (GTDB taxonomy): Bacteria > Pseudomonadota > Alphaproteobacteria > Rhizobiales > Beijerinckiaceae > JAIXZO01. The sequence goes on along the minus strand of JAIXZO010000015.1, from coordinate 173,629 downwards.
GCAGAAGATGATCCTGGCGGCCGTCGAAGCCGTCAATGCGGCGGGCGGCGCGGCCGGCCGCAAGCTCGAAGTCTTCGCCGAGGATACGCAGACGCAGCCGCAGGCCGCCGTGCTGGCCGCCAAGAAGCTGATCGAAGTCAACAAGGTGCAGGCCGTTCTCGGCACTTGGGCGTCGGGCGTCTCGCTCGCGGTCATGCCGCTCACCAACGAAGCCGGCGCGATCCTGATGAACACGTCGGGCGCTCCGGCGCTGTCGGTCGCTCCCGCCAACGCCAAGGGACTCGGCTACCGTTTCCAGGCCACCAATGACCGCTTCGGCCGCGCCTTCGCCGAAATCGCGGTGAAGGAAGGCTTCAAGCGCGCCGCCACGATGGCCTTCAACAACGCCTCCGGCATCGGCAACACCGAGGGCTTCCGCAAGGCGTGGGAGGCCAAGGGCAACAAGGTCGTCGAGTCCGTCGTGTACGAGCCCAATCAGGCGAGCTACCGCGGCGAATTGCAGAAGGTGCTGGCCGCCAAGCCCGACGTGATCGTCACCGGTTCCTACCTCGCGGACACCACCATCATTCTGCGCGAATGGTTCCAGACCGGCGAAAACACCAAGTGGATCATCCCCGGCTGGGCGGCGAACCCCGAACTCGTCAAGGCGGTCGGCAACGAAGTCGCGGAAGGCCTGTTCTCGGTGGACAGCGTCTCGAACGAGCAGGCGCCGTCGTTCAAGGTCTATGATGAGGCCTATCGCAAGGCCATGAATCAGGGCGGCCTGTCGAACGTCTACGCCGCGATGACCTGGGACATGGTGATCACGCTGGCGCTCGCGATGGAGGCCGCCGGCCCGAACGCCGACGTCGCCGCGATCAACGCCAAGATCCGCGAAGTCGCCAACCCCGAGGGCACGAAGGTCTACTCTTTCGCCGAGGGCAAGGAAGCGCTGAAGAAGGGCAAGATCAACTACGAGGGCGCGTCCTCGGTGCTCGACTTCGACCAGTTCGGCGACGTGACCCCCGACTTCGGCGTCAGCATCGTCTCGAAGGGCACGATCGAGCGCAAATACGTCGTCAAGATCTGATCGATCCGACGCTCTCCCCGGCCGCCGCCACGCGCGGCCGGGGTTCTCTTTTCCCTCTCCGGAAGCCATCTCGATGTACCGCACGGCCGTCGCCGCATCCGCCGTTTCCCGCGCATGAGGGACATCATCGAACTCGCCTCGATCGGGCTCGTATCCGGGCTCGTCATCGGCTTGGCGGCCTTGGCCGTGACGCTGGTGTTCGGCATCGCGCGTTTCGCCAATGCCGCGACCGGCGACACCATGACGTTGGGTGCCTATGCGGCGTTGATCGGTACCGCATGGACGGGCTCGTTCCTCGCCGGGGGAGCCTTGGGCATCGCGGCAGGCGCGGCCACGGGATTGCTCGCCTATCATTTCGTCTTCAAGAAGCTGGAGCAGCGGTCCTCCGTCGCGTCGCTTTTGGCCTCGATCGGCGTCGGCTTCGTGATCCGCGCCGTTCTCGGCCTCGTCTTCGGGCATGGTCAGCAGGTGTTCCAGCTGCCCATGGTGCGCCCGTTCCGCATCTACGACATCCGCGTACAGCCCAACGATCTGAAGATCGCGGCGGCGGCAATCGTGACGCTCGTCGTCGTGTTCCTCATTCTCCACGCCACCCCGATCGGTCGCCGCATGCGCGCCGTGGCGGATGATCCCATGCTGGCCAAAGTGTCCGGCATCGCGCCCAAGCGGGTGATGATCGCCTTGTGGGCCCTCGCCGGCGGCGTCTCCGCCGTCGCGGGCGTGCTGCTCGGCATGAAGACCGTCGTGTCGCCGGAGATGGGCTGGGAAATGCTGCTGCCCGCCTTCGCCGCCGCCGTGCTGGGCGGAATCGGCCACCCCGTCGGCGCGGTCGTCGCGGGCATTCTGCTCGGCGTGGCGCAGGAGGTGGTCAGCCCGCTGGTCGGCTTCACCTACAAGATCGCGCTCACTTACGCGGTGCTGCTCGGCGTGCTGCTGTTCAGGCCGCGCGGACTGTTCGGCCGCAACGAGGGCGTACGCTGATGGAAGCCTATCTCGTCGCCATCGCCATCGTGACCGGCATCTACGTCCTGCTCGCGCTGGGCCTCAATCTCCAATACGGCCTGACCGGCATCATCAATTTCGGCCATGTCGGGTTTTTCTGCGTGGGCGCGTATACCGCCGCCATTCTCTCGCAGCACGGCGTGTCGCTGTTCATCACGCTCCCGGCCTCGGCGGCGCTCGCGGCCTTGGCGGCGTGGCCGTTGGGATTGGTGAGCCTGCGCCTGAGGGACGATTATTTCGCCATCGTCTCGCTCGGCTTTTCCGAAGTCGTGCGCCTCATCGTGACCAGCGAACGCTGGTTGACAAACGGCGTGCAGGGCATTCCGGGCATTCCGCGCATGTTCGCAGACCTCTCGGGCATGTCGCAGGCCTCCGCCGTGCTCGGGCTGCTGCTGGTCCTCAATCTCGTCGCGATCTTCGCCATGCGCCGCATGGTGAGTTCGCCGTTCGGCCGCATGATCGAAGCCATCCGCGACAACGAGGAAGCGGTGAAGGCTCTCGGCAAGGACCCCGCCCGGTTCAAGCTGCGCGTGCTGATGCTGGGCTCGGCCCTCGCGGGCGTCGGGGGCGCGGTCTATGCGCATTACATCGGCTTCATCGCGCCGGAACAGTTCATTCCGCTGATCACGTTCCAAATCTGGATGGCGATCATCATGGGCGGCGTCGGCCGCGTCTCGGGCGCGCTCGTCGGCACGATCATCCTGATGGTCTTCATGGAGGGATCGCGCTTCCTGCGTGACGTGCTGCCCTTCATCTCGGAAGTGGAAATGGCGAGCGTGCGCATCGGCATCGTCGGGTTGGCGCTGATCCTGTTCACGATCCATCGCCCGCAGGGCCTCATGGGGGATTATACCCGCAAATGACCCTCCGAATTCGCGGCATGACCAAAGCCTATGGCGGATTGCGCGTCGTCGACGACGTGTCGTTCGAGGTCTCGTCGACCGCCGTCACGGGCATCATCGGCCCGAACGGGGCCGGCAAATCCACCTTGTTCTCCCTCGTCACGGGATTTCTCGACGGCGATGCCGGATCGGTGTCCTTCGCCGACAAGGATCTCAGCCGCGCCTCGCCCATGGCGCGGGCGCGGGCGGGCATGGTGCGGACGTTTCAGGTGCCGCGCGAATTCACCCATCTTACGGTGCGCGAAAACCTGCTGACGGCGGCGCCGAACCAGAGCGGCGAGGGGCTGCTCGACGTGTTCCTGCGGCCCGGTCGCATCCGGCAGGAAGAGGAGCGCATTCGGGCGGAGGCGGACGCGATGATCGCGTTCCTGAAGCTCGACCGCGTGGCCGACTCCCCCGCCGGCGGTTTGTCCGGCGGCCAGAAGAAGCTTGTGGAACTCGGCCGCGCGCTGATGACCGGCGCGCGCCTGATCCTGCTCGACGAACCCTTTGCGGGGGTCAACCCCGTCCTGATCGAGACCATCTCGGACCGCGTCCGCGAATTGAACGCGCGCGGCATCGGGTTTCTCATCATCGAGCATGATCTGGCGGCGCTCACCAAGCTTGCCTCCGTGCTTCACGTCATGGACCGCGGCCGTCTCATCGCCTCCGGCGCGCCCTCCGTCGTGCTGTCGGACCCCCAAGTGCGCGATGCTTATCTCGGAGGGGCCGCGGCATGATCCTGAGCGTCGAAAATCTGCGCGGCGGCTATGGCGAGGTCGACATTCTGAACGGCTTCGACATCGCGGTCGGCGAGGGCGAGATCGTCACGGTGGCGGGCACCAACGGGGCGGGAAAATCGACCTTGGCCAAGGCCGTCGTGGGCCTGCTTCCCCGCGTGACGGGCCGCGTTCTGCTGGCCGGGCGGGACATCACGACGCTGCCCGCAGAGCAACGCGCCCGCGCGGGGATCGGCTACGTCCCGCAGGTCGCAAACGTGTTCCCGTCCTTGTCCATCGTCGAGAACCTCGAAGTGGTCGAGGGCGTGCGCGACCGCAAGGCCCGCATCGCGGACATGTTCGCCGCCTTTCCCACTCTGGCGGAGCGCAAGAGGTCCCGCGCCGGCAGCCTTTCGGGCGGGGAGCGACAGCAACTCGCCTTTGCCCGGGCGCTGATGACGCGCCCCCGGCTGGTCGTTCTCGACGAGCCGACGGCGGCGCTTTCGCCTGCGATGGTGTCGGGCAGCTTCGAGCGGATCGCGGCTCTCGTCGCGGACGGCACGGCCGTTCTGCTCATCGAGCAACGCGCGCGTCAGGCGCTCGCGATCTCGCATCGCGGCGCGATCATGGACGGCGGCGTCATCGCCATGCAGGGCGCGGCCGCGACCCTTCTCGCCGATGACGGGGCCGCCCGGCTGTATCTCGGCCACTGAACGGCGGGGCGAGGGTCTCGTCCCTCACTTGCTCCGCAGCGCGGCGCGGCGCGCGAGCGTTGCGGGCTCGTCGACGGTGGAGTCGTCGATGAAGACGACGCCGTAGTCGCGCTCCGCCGCCTCGCGGCTCACATAGCCCTCAGTCACGTCCGAGAGAACGCGGTCATGCGGCCTGTCCAACGGGTCGCCCCAGCCGCCGCCTCCGTCCGCCAGATAGCGGATCACGTCCCCCGGCCCGAATTCCCCGCGAAACATGCCGCAATAGACCTTCGACGGGTCCGTGTTGCCCCAGATCGCATCATTGTTCGCGTAGACGGTGATATCGTTCTTCCAATGCTCCTGCCAGTCGGCTCGGGTGGTGTCGGCCATCAGGATGCTGACGTTCATCGGCCCCGCATGTCCGCCGGCGATGCCCCATCCGGGCGTGCGCGTCTTCTTGACGATGTTCAGCGCGCCGAACTTGCCCGTGAAGCGGTAGTCGCGGAACGTTCCGAGGCCGCCCCGCCATTGACCCGCCCCGCCGGAATCCCGCCGCATGCCGACGCGGTCGCACATCACGGGAAGCCGCGTCTCGATCACCTCCACGGGCACGTTGCGCACGGTGGACATCGAGATGTGATGCGTCGTGTTCAGCCCGTCTTCGCCCTTGCGGGCGCCCCAACCCACGCCGGCATTCGTCTGGTGCCAGACCTGCCGTTTCGTGTAGGGCTCCTTGCCGTAAAATCCGGGGTCTCCGAGATCGCCGCCCGAACTGGCGGGCACGATGTCCGGCATCGCTTCCGCGAGCACCTTGTAGAGAGTGTCGATGGCGACCACGCCCGCCCAGATGGTGAAGACCGGGGCGGGATAGACGGCGTTGAACAGGTTGCCCTCGGGCGCGATGACCGTGAGCGGAACGAATTGCCCGGCGTTCGTCGGCTCCATCGGCGTCGTGAGGGTCTTGAAGACGATGCGGGAGGCCGAAAGCGCCATTCCGTAAGAGAGATTGATGGGGCCGCGCACTTCCGGGCTGGAGCCGGAGAAATCGACGGTCATTCCGTCGTCGTCGATCGTGATCTTCGCGTGGATGCGGACCAGATCGTCGCTGACCCCGTCATTGTCCATCCAGTTTTCCGCTTCCCATGAGCCTTGGGGAAGGTCGGCGAGCGCCGTGCGGGCCTGTCTTTCGCCGTCGGCCAAGATCTTCCCGATCGCGGCCTTCGTCGTCTCCACCCCGTATTTCGCGAACAGTTCGGAGACGCGGGCCGCGCCCGCACGAAGCGCCGCGACCTGAGCGTTCAGGTCGCCCATGATCGTCTCCGGCGCGCGCGAATTGGCGCGCAGCAGCCGCAGCAGATCCTCGTTCGGTTCGCCCCGCTTGAAGATCTTCAATCCGGGGACGAGGACGCCTTCCTGATGGATCGTGGTCGAGTCCAAAATGTAGCCGGGATCCTTGCCGCCCATGTCGGTCCAATGACCGCGGGCGGCCACGTACCCGACGATCTCGCCGTCGAGGAAGGCCCCCGAGAACAAGAAGCCGTCATTGGTGTGCGCTCCGCTCCAATAAGGAACGTTCATCATCACCACGTCGCCCGGCTCGAGCTCTCCGACGGGAAATTTCTCGAAGGTCTTCGGCAGCGCGAATGCGTTTGCGCCCAAAAAGAGCGGCAGTCCCGTCGAGTCCGCCAGCAGGTTGTAGTCGGCGTCGAAGATGGACAGGCCGAAGTCGTTGATTTCGTAAATGATGGTCGTGTAGGCGGATCGAACCAGCGTTCGTTCCATCTCCGCCGCCGCCGAAACGAAATAGTGGCGGATGACCTCGACGGTGGCGGGATCGGGAGAGCCTTTCCGTGCGTCGATCGCGGACATCTCAAGCCTCCTTCTTGCTGATGTAGATCATGCCGTATCGATCCACGACCGCCTTCTGGTCGGAATGCAGCACGATCGTCGTCGTCTTCTCCTCGATGATGGCGGGACCGGCGATGCGGTCGCCCTCGCCGAGCGCGTCGCGCATGAAGACCGCGAAGTTGGTTTCGGACTGCACCGCGAAGCAGTGCGCCCGGCGGGTCCCGGCCGAAGGGGGCGTTCCGGTGCCGGGCCCGACGGTCGGCAGTTCGGGCTTGTCGTTGCGCCCGATGCCGTGCACGCGGACGTTCACCAGCTGGACGGGATCCTTCATCGCGTGCCCGTAGCGTGCGCGATGCACGTCGTCGAAACGGCCGCGCAGATCGTCGAGCCCGTCCTGCATGTCGAACGGCACTTCGAGCACGTGCTCCTGCCCGAAATAGCGCAACTGGACCGACCGGGAGATCGTCTGCCTCTCCGGCGGAAACCCGCCGCGCTTCAGATCGCGCCGGGCCTGTTCGGCCAAGCTCTCCGCCTCGCGATGCACCGCATCGAGACCGACGTCCTCGATCAGTCCGATCATCGTCTGTGCATAGGTCTGCACGACGTCGGACATCAGCATGCCCCAAGCCGAAAACACCGACGGTCCCTGCGGGATGATGATCTCGCCGACGCCGAGTTCGCGCCCGACCGCCGTCATGAACATCGCGCCGGCGCCGCCATAGACCAGCAGCGAGAAGTCGCGCGGGTCGAGCCCGCGCTCCACCGTGATGACGCGGATCGCCGCGATGGTCTTGGCCACCAGGATTTCGTAGACGCCCCGCGCCGCCGACGCGACGTCGATGCCGAGCGGCACCGCGAGCTTGGCCTCGATTCCGGCAAGGGCCTCGGCCCTCAGGAGCTTCATCTCTCCGCCCAGAAAATTGTCGGACGAGAGATACCCGAGCGCCAGCGCGGCATCGCTGAGCGTCGGTTCGGTGCCGCCGCGTCCGTAGCAGATCGGACCCGGCGTCGATCCTGCCGATTTCGGGCCGACCTTGAGATTGCCGTTCTCCGCCCGCGCGATGGAGCCGCCGCCCGCTCCGATCGACACGATGTCGTATGTCGCGATCATGAGCGGCAGGCGTTCGAGCCGCGCTTCGTAGGAGACGGACGGCGTGCCGTCGAGGATGACGCAGGCGTCGGTGCTCGTGCCTCCTACGTCCGCCGCGATCAGGTTCGGGCGATTCAGCAGTTCCGAAAGGCGGGCCGCACCGATGATGCCGCCGGCAGGCCCCGAGAAGATGGTCTCGACGGGGATGGACACGGCGTCTTCGGCCAAGAGGGAGCCGCCGCCGGAGCGCGTGACGTAGAACGAGCCCTTGAAGCCCGAGCGCTTCATTCCGTCCGCAAGGCCCGCGATGTAGCGGCCGAAGATCGGCCGGATATAGGCGTTCACCGCCGTCGTGGCCGTGCGCTCGTATTCGCGATATTCGCGCACGATCTCGCTGGACACCGAGACGGAGACGTTCGGGTATGCGGTCCGGATGATGGCGGCGGCCCGCTCCTCATGCGCGGGATTGCGGTAGGCGTGCAGGAAGCAGATCGCGATGGAGGCGACGCCGTGTTCCTCCACGAGGCGGCGCACGCATTCCTTCACGCCGTTCTCGTCCAGCGGCGCCAATTCCTCGCCGCGCGCGTCCATGCGGCCCGCAACGCCGAGCCGCAGGCGGCGCGGCACGAGGAGGGGCGGCGTGTCGTAGACGAGGGAGTACATGAGCGGACGCTCCCTCATGAACCGTGCGATTTCGAAGACGTCCTCGAAACCCTCGTTCGTGATGATGCCGGTCTTGGCGCCGCTGCGTTGAAGCACCGTATTCAGGCCCAAGGTCGTGCCGTGGATGAAGGCGCTCAACTGCGAGACGTCCAGATCGAGCCGCCCCATCGCCCCGTAGACGCCCGTCGCCGGGTCCGCCGGCGTCGTGAAGTCCTTCTCGAAGCGCACCTGTCCCGTGTCCGGATCGAACGTGACCGCGTCCACGAACGTGCCGCCGATGTCGACCGCCAGAAGCTTCCTCATCTCGCACCCGTCCTCTTCAATCGTAGATCAGCCAGTCGCGAAGGAGCGCCGCAGCGGCTTGCGGCCGTTCCAAGGTCGGCATGTGGCCGCAGTCCTCGATGATCGAAAGCCGCGCCCCCGGGGCGCTTTCCACGATGTCGAGGCTGCGGGACATCGGGGTCAGGCGGTCGTCGCGCCCGCAGATCACCCGGACGGGAATTTTGGCTTGCGACAGCGTATCGCGCCGGTCGCCGCGGCTCATCAGGGCCTTCTGACGTCGCACGAAGCAGTCCGCACCCACCCGCGCCGACATCGCCCTGACGAGATCGGCCAAGGGTTCGGTCAGCCGCGTCGGATGCAGCAGCAGCGGAAGCATGGCCTCGATCACCGCGCCGTAACGGCCGTTTTCGCAATCTTCGATCGACGCAGTCCGCACGGCGGTCTGCTGGGGCGTGTCGTCGCGACAGCCGCTGTCGATCATCGCCAGTCGCGTGACGCGTTCGGGCGCGATGCGGAGAACTTCGAGAGCGATGTAGCCGCCCATCGAAAACCCCGCCAAGGCGAAGCGGGGCGGCGCGGCGGCCAGCACTTCCTCGGCCATGCCGCGCATCGTCTGCGATGCCGCGACGTCCGGCACGACGCATTCCGCAACATCCGCCAGCGCCGCGCGCGGATAGGCCCAGACCGCGGCATCGCAGACCAGACCCGGTATCAGAACCAAAGCCGTACGTTCGGACATGTTGCACCTCGATCCCCAAGGCAACGCTAGGATTTGCGAGGCGATAAAAAAATAGAATATTCGGATCGGTCCGATCCACGAATTGGATGACTCTCCGCATGGACACGCGCTTCCTGCTGAACTTTCTGACGGTGGCGGACGTCGGCAACGTCAGTCGTGCGGCGGCGGCGTTGAACGTGGCGCAGCCGGCCTTGAGCCGGCAGCTTCGGCTGCTGGAGGAGGAATTCGGGGCAACCTTGTTCCTCCGGCACGGGAGGGGCGTCACCCTCACGACGGCCGGGATCCTGCTGCGGGAGCATGCCGCCGAGCTGCTCGCATCCTTGGAGGACGCCAGACGCTCCGTTTCCAACTCGGCGGGGCAGCCGTCCGGTCCCGTCCGGCTGGGGCTGCCGACCTCGATGCTCTACGTGATCTCGTCCGACCTCGTGGTCACGATCCTTGAGCGGTTTCCCAAGATCGAGTTGTCGGTGGTGGAGGCGCTCGGCCATGTGATCGAGGGCGACCTGCGCGAAGGCGGTTTGGATGCAGCCATCCTGATCTCGCCCGCGAAGATGCGGGAGGTCGTCGTGGAAAATCTCGTCGAAGAGCCGCTGTGTCTGGCCGGCCCGCCGGATTCGGGGCTGTCGATGCAGGAGCCGGTCGCGCCCGAGCAGCTCGCCGACATCCCCATGATCATGCTCTCCCCGCACAACAAGGTGCGCACGACGCTTGAAGCGCGGCTGCGCGCCCGCGGCCTCTCGCTGCGTCCCGCGCTCGAAGTTCAAGGCCAGCCGCTGGCGCTGGAATTGGTACGGCGCGGGAAAGGCTTCACCGTGCTTCCCCATTGTGCCGTGAAGGCCGAAATCGAAGCCGGCCGCATCGCAGGAGCGCCGATCGCCGGGCTGAAGGTGCGCTGGTCGATGGGCGTGAACCGCAACAGATCGGGCGCGACTGCCGTCATGGCCGTCACCGCCGTAATTCGTGAAATCGTGGCCGAGCGCCTTGCCGGCGGTCGCTGGCTCGCGACGCCGGGATCGGAATTCGCAAAATGAGAGATCACGCTCCGGCGCGGGACGACGGTTTCGCGTGAAGCCGCGTTTTCCGTCGCCGTGCACCATGCCCTGAGCGGACGAGTCTTGAGCACGCCGCGAACGGGAGTCATAACGTCTTCAGAAACGTGAAAAGGACCTGTTCAGGGTATGGCAAAAGAAGCTTGCATCATCTGCGTGGCGATCACCGGTTCCGTTCCGACCAAGAACGACAATCCGGCGGTTCCGGTCACGATCGCGGAACAGGTCGAAAGCACGCATGAGGCCTTCGAGACCGGCGCGTCCATCGCGCATTGCCACGTGCGCGACGACGAGGGCAAGCCGACTTCCGATCCGGAGCGGTTCGCGGCGCTCAAGGCGGGCATCGAGAAGCATTGCCCCGGCATGATCATCCAGCTGTCCACCGGCGGCCGTTCCGGCGCGGGGAACGCACGCGGCGGCATGCTGCCGCTCGCCCCCGACATGGCGAGCCTGACCGTCGGCTCCAACAATTTCCCGACGCGCGTCTATGAGAACCCGCCGGATCTCGTCGAGTGGCTGGCCGCCGAAATGCGGACCTACGGGGTAAAGCCCGAAATCGAAGCCTTCGATTTGTCGCAGATCTTCCAAGCCCACGCGATGTGGAAGCGTGGCGCGCTGCCGGATCGGCCCTACGTGCAGTTCGTGATGGGCGTCAAGAACGCGATGCCGGTCGACCGCGAAGTGTTCGATTTCTACATCCACACCGTGAAGCGGCTGTTCGGCGACGACGTTCCTTGGTGCGCCGCCGGCATCGGTGCGAACCAGGTCGTCGTCAACCGCTGGTCGGTGGCGGCGGGCGGCCATGCGCGGACCGGTCTCGAAGACAATGTCCGGTGGGATCGGGACAGCTTGGCGCCCTCGAACGCCGCCTTGGTGAAGCGGGTCGTCGATATCTGTGAGGAGCATGAGCGGCCCGTCGCCGATTGGCGCACGGCCCGCGCCATCCTCGGCCTTCCGCTCAAGACTGCGGCCGCCTGAGCGGCCGACGCCATTCGTCCGGGCCGCTCTTCACGCGGTCCGGACGAGCCTTGCCGCTTCTTCGTCGCGCGATTTCAACGCCTCGCAGGATTGTCGGACGACCTCCGAAATCTCCATCAGCCGGTCGGCGAGGGGGCTCGTTCTGCGCCAGATCATGCCGATGGTGCGCGAGGGGCGCGGGCTCTTGAAGCGGGCCACCGAAACGGGGGCGGAACGCGTTTCCACCGCCACCGCCATTTCCGGGATCAACGTCACGCCCATGCCCGCGCCCACCATCTGCACCAACGTGGTCAGCGAACTGCCGTCCAGCACTTCGCGGGGCATGGCCGCGTGCATCTTGCAGAAGGACAGGGCCTGATCGCGGAAGCAATGGCCTTCCTCGAGCAGCAAAAGCCGCATCTCGCGCAGCATGTCCGCGTCCGGGACGGGGCGGTGCTCGTCCTCGCCCGGCCGGATCAGCACGAAGTCTTCGCTGAACAACGCCGTCTCGGTCAGCGACGGCTCGGAAATCGGCAGCGCCACGACGGCCGTGTCGAGCCGTCCCTCGGCGACGTCGCGGATCAGGCGCGGCGTCAGCGTCTCGCGCACATGAATGTCGAGATCGGGATTCGCGCGCGTGAGATCGGCGATGACGGTCGGCAGCAGATAGGGCGCGACGGTCGGGATCACTCCGATCCGCAGCCGCCCGACCAGCCTGTCGCGCGAGGCGCGTGCCAAGTCCCCCAATTCGTCGACCGAACGCAGGATGTCGCGGACCCGCAGCGCGAAGGCCTCGCCGAAATCGGTCAGCCGCACATGCCGCGGCCCGCGTTCGAACAGCGCGGTGCCGACGGATTCCTCCAGCTCCTTGATCTGCATCGACAAGGCCGGCTGAGAAATCGCGCAGGCGTCCGCCGCGCGGCCGAAATGCCCGTTTCGGGCCAATGCCTCGAAATATCGCAGCTGCTTGAAGGTCAGATTGATCATAAGTTCTTGTTATCGAACCGATCAGTAAATTCAACTTAAACTAATGGATCGCGTCTGATACGTACTCCATGAGGCGCGGTGCGTCGGCTCGCAATACGGCATGGCGATGTAACAATCTCAGGTTGTATTTCGGGCGGCGAAACCCGGTCGATCATATCTTTCGGGTTTATGTGCCCGATCCGCAGCAGCGCGTTCCTCGTAGACGAAGCGGGTCGGAAACATCGTATTTCCGCCGCCCGCGCGTCTCGACAAGCCTGAAGCCGGGAAGCCCCGAAGGCAGCGTCCGGTTTTCGACTTTCAATTCACTTGGTCCATTCATCCCGATCGGAAAGACACATGCACGGAAGCGACGCCTCGAACGCCAAGAAATGCCCCGTGATGCACGGGGGCGGTCAAGCGACGTCCGTCGGCCGGTCGAACCGCGATTGGTGGCCCAACCAGCTGAACCTGAAGATCCTCCACCAGCATGCGCCCATGTCGAGCCCGATGGGTCCGGCGTTCGACTATGCCGAGGAATTCAAGAAGCTCGATCTCGCAGCGCTGAAGAAGGACCTCTTCGCGCTGATGACGGATTCGCAGGATTGGTGGCCGGCCGATTACGGCCATTACGGCCCCTTCTTCGTCCGCATGACCTGGCACAGCGCCGGCACCTACCGCACGGGCGACGGCCGCGGCGGCGCGGGCGCGGGTACGCAGCGTTTCGCACCGCTCAACAGCTGGCCGGACAACACCAATCTCGACAAGGCCCGCCGCCTGTTGTGGCCGATCAAGCAGAAATACGGCAACAAGATCTCTTGGGCCGATCTCATGGTCTATGCCGGCAATTGCGCCATGGAATCGATGGGCTTCAAGACCTTCGGCTTCGGCGGCGGCCGCGCCGACGTGTGGGAGCCGGAGGAGGACATCTATTGGGGCACCGAGGACACCTGGCTCGGCGACAAGCGCTACAGCGGCGACCGTGAACTCGAAAACCCGCTCGCCGCCGTGCAGATGGGTCTCATCTACGTCAATCCGGAAGGCCCGAACGGCAAGCCGGATCCGCTCGGCTCGGCCCGCGACATCCGCGAAACCTTCGCGCGCATGGCGATGAACGACGAGGAAACGGTCGCTCTCGTGGCCGGCGGCCACACCTTCGGCAAGACGCACGGCGCGGGCGATGCGGCCCATGTCGGCGCCGATCCGGAAGCCGCGAGCATCGACGCGCAGGGCTTGGGCTGGCACAGCACCTTCGGCAGCGGCAAGGGCGTCCACACCATCACCAGCGGTTTGGAAGGCGCTTGGACCACGAACCCGATCCTGTGGGACAACAATTACTTCGAAAACCTCATGAACTTCGATTGGGAGCTGGTGAAGAGCCCCGCCGGAGCCTGGCAGTGGACGCCGAAGAACGGCGCGGGCGCGGGCAGCGTCCCCGATGCGCATGACCCCTCCAAGCGTCACGCGCCGATGATGTCGACCGCCGACATCGCCTTGAAAGCCGATCCCGCCTACGCCGCGATCTCGCAGCGCTTCCTCGAAAATCCCGACCTGTTCGCCGACGCCTTCGCCCGCGCTTGGTTCAAGCTGACCCATCGCGACATGGGCCCGCGCGTGCGCTATCTCGGTGCGGAAGTCCCGGCCGAAGAGCTGATCTGGCAGGATCCCGTTCCCGCAGCCGATCATCCTCTGATCGATGCGAAGGACGTCGAAACCCTCAAATCCGCCATCCTCGCCTCGGGGCTCTCCGTCCCGCAGCTCGTGTCCACCGCTTGGGCCTCGGCCTCGACCTTCCGCGGGTCCGACAAGCGCGGCGGCGCCAACGGCGCGCGCATCCGTCTGGCTCCGCAGAAGGATTGGGAGGTCAACCAGCCGGCGGCTCTGGTGTCCGTGCTCGAAAAGCTCGAAGGCGTTCGCTCCGCGTTCAACGCCGCACAGTCCGGCGGCAAGAAGGTGTCGCTGGCGGACATCATCGTGCTGGGCGGTTGCGCCGGCGTCGAACAGGCTGCGAAGAATGCCGGCCATGCGGTGGTCGTGCCCTTCACGCCCGGCCGCACCGATGCGTCGCAGGAACACACCGACGTGGAATCCTTCGAGGTGTTGGAGCCCATCGCCGACGGCTTCCGCAACTATCTCAAGGGCAGCTACAGCGTCTCGGCCGAGGAACTTCTCGTCGACCGCGCGCAGCTGATGACGCTGAGCGCGCCCGAAATGACCGTGCTCGTCGGCGGCATGCGGGTGTTGGACGCCAATGTCGGCGGGTCCAAGCACGGCGTGTTCACCAAGCGTCCGCAGGCGCTCACCACCGACTTCTTCGTCAACCTGCTCGACATGAGCACGACGTGGAAGGCGACCTCGGAGGCGGGCGACGTGTTCGAGGGCCGCGACGCGAAGACCGGCGAAGTGAAGTGGACCGGCACCCGCGCCGACCTCATCTTCGGCTCGAACTCCCAGCTGCGCGCTCTCGCGGAAGTCCATGCCTGCGAAGGTTCGCATGCGGCCTTCGTGCGCGACTTCGTGGCGGCCTGGACCAAGGTGATGAATCTCGACCGCTTCGACCTCGCCTGATCGAACGATAATCCATTGCGGAAGGGGCGGCGCGTTCGTGCCGCCCCTTTTGCATGTCCGCCGCAATGTGTCCGGCCGGCTTCGACCTATGACGCTCCGGTCAAGCTGCCGGCCGCTGGTCGCGCATCGACGCCGACGTCGGGATCGTGCGAGCATGACCGTCGTTCAGTGGGCCGTGATCAGGCCATCGCTCGGAGACCGTCGTGCATTCCGTTCATTCCAAGCCCATCGAGGCCGACGCCTCCCGCGACGTCGGCGACGACTGGCCGACCGCGCTTTACGACGTGTTGAAGGCCGCGAACGTCCGCAGCATGTCCTATGTCCCCGACGCCGGGCATTCGACGTTGATCAAGCTGTTCGGCGCGGATCCGGAGGTCGTCTCGAACGTCCTCACCACCGAGGAGGAGGGCGTCGCCATCGCCGCCGGCGCTTGGCTCGGCGGAACGCGGTCGGTCCTGCTGATGCAGTCGAGCGGCGTCGGCAACTGCATCAACATGCTGTCGCTGCCGGTCATGGGGCGCTTCCCGCTGCTGATGATCGTGACGATGCGCGGCGAATGGGCCGAATTCAATCCTTGGCAGGTTCCCATGGGCCGCGCGACGCAGGCGGCCTTGGAGGCCGTCGGCATCCGCGTGATGAGGGCCGAAACCGGCAAGGACGTGGTCGAAACCGTCGAAGCCGCCGCCGCCCTCGCCTACGAAGCCGACCAGCAGATCGCCGTCCTCATCGGCCAGCGGCTGCTCGGCCGCAAGAAGTGGTGAACGCCATGACCGACGCACGAACCTCTCCCCCCGGCATCTTGCCCCGCCGCGACGTCGTTTCCGCCCTTCTGGAAGGACGCGAGAATCTTCTCGTCGTCACCGGGCTCGGTTCGCCCAGCTACGACGTGCACGCCGCCTGCGACCGCGACGACAACTACTATCTTTGGGGGGCGATGGGCGGCGCGGCCCTTGTCGGGCTCGGGCTCGCGCAAGCGCGACCGGACAAGACCGTGCTCGTCCTCACGGGCGACGGCGAGCAATTGATGGCCTTCGGCAGCTTGGCGACCATCGCCGTTGCCGCCCCGAAAAACCTGAACGTCGTCGTCATCGACAATCAGCATTTCGGCGAGACGGGGATGCAGGCGAGCCATACCGGTCACGGCGTCGACCTCGCCGAAGTCGCCCGCGTCTGCGGCTTTGCGGAGACGAGCACGATCCGGTCGATGGACGACGTGATCGCGTTGCGCGGCGCGTTCGCCCGTCCGGCATCCGGGCCGCGGCTCGTCGTGATCAAGGTCGCGGCGGACAATCCGCCCCGGTCGCTCCCGTCGCGCGATGCCGTCTACATCAAGAACCGCTTCCGCGCGCATCTCGGCTACGGCGCGGGCTGACCGTTCCGGCGGCGGCGGTCAGATCCGGTTGGCGGGTGCGTCGGCGTGGATCAGATCGCGCCGCCATCTCCACGCGATCAGCGCGAGGAGCGCCATGCCGACGAGGCTGTAAAGCGTGTTGGTGGTCACGAAATCGCTGCGTGCGACAAGAAAGCCCGCGCACATGATGCCGATCGGTAATCCGTAGACGGCCAGCAGCCGGATGCCCATGACGCGACCGCGGAAGCCCTCCTCGGACAATTTCAGCATCAGCACGAACATCGGCCCCATCGACAGGCTCTGCACCGCGCCGGCGAGGCAGAGCAAAGCGAGACCGGTCGCGAAGGTCTCGGCGAAGCCGAAGGCGAGCATCGCCAGATACCAAAAGACCGTCGCGATCACGATCATCCGGCCGGGCGGCGCAAAATCGCTGCGCATGCTCAAAAGGATCGAGCCCAACAATCCGCCGAAATTGAAGCCTGCGATCAACCAGCCGAGCCCCACCTGCGTCACGCCGTAGATGTCGCGCGCGACATGCGGCAACAGCCCGAACGTCGTGGGATAGGCGGTGAGGTTGACCAGCAGCGCGATCCAGAAGGCGGAGAGCAAGGCCGGAGTCTTCCAGACATAGGCGAGGCCGTCCCACGTGTCGCGCAACGGCGAGGCGACGGCCGCCCGCCCTGCCGGATCGGCCGCACCCAGCGTCAGAAGCGTGCCTGTGAGATAGAGCGCCGTGATCACCACATAGGACGCCCCCATCCCGATGACGGTGACGAGCGCGGCCCCGAAGATGGCGCCGAGCATGCGGGCGATGTCCTGCGTGGCGCGCGACAGGGCGATGGCCGCCGTCAGTTGGGGCCCCGGAAGGGTCTGCGCGATCAAGGTCATCCGCACCATCGAATCCGAGGGGCGAAGGATGCCCGCGATGCCGGACACGACGATGGCGGCGACGGGGTTGAGCAGGCCCGAAAACGCCAGCCCCACCATCACCACCGACAGGGCGGTGAACAGACTCCGCATCAGGCACAGCAGTCGGCGGCAGCCCATTCTGTCGGCGACGACGCCGATCAGCGGCGAAAACAGCGTGCCGGCGAACTGCAGGGCTGCGAACAGCGCCAGCATCACGACCGAGCCGGACTCGACGAGGATGTACCACCCGAGAATCGGGGCTTCCATTTCTAGCGCGCAGGAAATCAGAAGGTCGGCGGACCATTGAAAACGATAATGTCGCGACGAGAACGGCTTCAGAGCGGAGCTGCGGGGCGCGACTGAGGTCATGCTTCGTGTTTATCGGGTTTCCCGTTTGCGGGTATCCCTCCGGCCGAGGCCTAGATGCTCGTTTCATGCATGAGACGGACGCGCCGCACCGGCGCGCCGCATGGCTTCGGCCATGCACGGTTCCGCGTGAGCGGGCGTGCATGGCCGCAACGCAGGCGATGCGGTCAGGGCCGGCGGCGCATCGGATCGTCCGTCGCCCCGCGGTCGTCCTCGACCTCGACTTCGGTGCGGCGCACGGTGTCGGAGACCTTCTCCTCGTGGGTTTCCGAGCCCTTGGACACGACCACTTCCTCGCGGATATGGGCCTCCTTCGAAACGACCGGCCGCTCGGAGGTTTCACGTACCTCCAACGTCCGCTCGCGGAAGGCGTCGTCCCCGGCCGTGACCGGTCGGTCTACGGGGCGTCGCTGCAATTCGACGTGTTCGCGCCGCAGCCGCACGGTCTCCTCCGCGGGCGTCTCCACGACATAGGACCGCACGCGGACCCGGCCCGCTTCGACCTCGCGCTTGCCGACGTGCAGTTGTTCCTCGACGACCGGGATCACCTCTTCCTCGCGCCCCGCGCCGGCCATATGCGTGCCCGCGGTCCCGGACGACGTGCCGCCCGTCATGCCCGTCTGCGTGCCTGTCATCCCGCCGCCGGCCGTCGCGCTCCAGCCTTCCGACCGCCAGGCCGATTCACGTTCGTCCATGTCGATGGTGCCCTCGTCGTCGAGGATGTCGACAACGCGGTCGTAGCGGCTTTCGTCGGTAGTCACGGTCACCAGATAGCCCCCGCGCCGCAGCCCTTCGGCATAGGAAGAGCGGTCTTCGTCGGGGAAGAAGAAGTCGGCCAACGAATCCCAGAACCCGCCGCGGTCGGTGTCGGAATAGCTCGTGGTCCCGGTCGTTTCGCCGCTCGTGCCCGCGACCATTCTGATGCGGTCGCGGGAGATGCCTTCGGAGACGAGGCTTTCGACGGCGTCTTCCGCATCGCTGCGGTCGTCGAACATCGCCGTTACGGTGCGCAGGCCCGTGTGAGGTCCGCCGGACGTTCCGGTGGTGTAATCGGTCATGGCTTCATCCTTTTTCGGGGGGTGTTTCGGTTGCGTCTTCGCGCTCGACGACGGCGTGTTGGCGCCGCCTCTCGACGGGTATTTCGACGGCCCGTTCCTCGGTCCGCCTTCGGATGTGCAGCTCCTCGCGGAGAACGAGGCGCTTCTCGACCACGAGCACTTCCTCGAGGACCGGCACGATCGTGACCTCGCCCTCGGTGCGCACCGGCGGCGCGCGTTCGACGACGGCGTCCACCGGCACGCGCGTGATCTCGACCCGCTCCTCGCGCAGCGTGGCCTCGACGATTTCGTGAAGCGTCTCGACCGGCGTGTTGACGCGCACGATTCCGCTCTCGACGGTCTCGCGCCCCACCGTCAGTCGCTCTTCCGCGAGAGGGAGGGTCTCCGCGGCGTCTCGTTCGGTGTCGTTCGGCCGCATACTGCACTCCCGTCGGTCTCAAACGGGGGGCGGCGCGCGAAGTTCCGAGCCCTTCGCGCGGCGCTTGCTTCGGCTCGGCCGCGAAGACAGGATGCACCTCCGCCCGAACGGGCACGCCATCTCCGGGGAATCCGCCGCAATGAGCCGACTCGTCTATGTGCTGAACGGTCCGAACCTGAACCTGCTCGGCAAGCGTCAGCCCCATATCTACGGCAGCGAGACGCTGGCCGACGTCGAGGCGGGCTGCCGGACATTGGCCGGCGAACTCGGGCTCGACATCCGCTTCCACCAGAGCAATCGCGAATACGAACTCATCGACTGGATCCACGAGGCGCGCGAAACCGCAGGCGCGATCGTCATCAATCCCGGCGCGTTCACGCACACGTCCATCGCCATCCTCGACGCGCTGAACGCCTTCGAGGGCATCGTCATCGAGTGCCACATCTCCAACGTCCACAAGCGCGAGAGCTTCCGGCACCACTCCTATGTGTCGCTGCGGGCGGACGGCGTCGTCGCGGGCTTCGGCACGCAGGGCTACGCGCTGTCGCTGCGCCGCGTCGCGAAGCTGCTCGATGACGCCGCGAAGGCCTGATCAGCCGTCCGTGCCCGGCCATGCCTGCCGGCCGACGAGCGGCACGAAGCTGACGGCGCCGAGATCGTCCTGCACGAACCCCCCGGTCTCGTCGCGCCGCAGGCGGATCAGAGTCTGCCGGCCGTAGCCCGTGCCGACGGGCATCACCAGCCGTCCGCCGGGCGCGAGTTGTTCCTTCAATGCGGCCGGTATGCGCGGTCCGCCGGCCGCCACCAGAATCACGTCGAAGGGCGCGTGTTCCGGCAGTCCGAGGCTGCCGTCGCCCTCATGGACTTCCACGTTCCCCGCGCCCGCCGCCGTCAGATTGCGCCGCGCGGTCTCCGCCAGCGCGGGAAGGCGCTCGATGCCGTGCACCTCGCGCGCCAGCCGCGCATAGACGGCGGCGGCATAGCCGGAGCCGGTCCCCACCTCCAGCAGCTTGTCCTCGCGGCGAATGCGGCCGCCCTCCGCCATCAGCGCCACGACGTAAGGCTGCGAGATCGTCTGCCCCTCGGCGATGGGCAAAGGGCGGTCCTCATAGGCGAAGGCCTGGTACCCCGGCGCGACGAAGCGCTCGCGCGGCACGCGGCCCATGGCGTCGAGCACGCGCGGATCCATGATGCCTCTGCCCGCGATCTGGTTCGTCACCATGGCCGCCCGGCGATGGTCCGGGTCGCCGCCCGGCTCGCCTTGGCCGACGCGACGTGCGTGATCGTCCGACGTCATGCGCCCCTCCGTCGCATGTCCCTCAACGCGCGACATGCGGCAAAGTTCGAGCCCGCGGGCCCGCGTCAGACCGGGAGCAGCCCGTCCGTCTTCACCTCTTCCATCACCGCATAGGTCCGCGTTTCGCGAACGCCGGGAAACGACAGCAGCACCTCGCCGAGAAACGCCCGATAGGCGTTCATGTCGCGCAGCCGCGTCTTGAGCAGATAATCGAAGCCGCCCGCCACCATGTGGCATTCGAGCACCTCGCTCGTGCGCCGCACGGCGGCGGCGAAGCGGTCGAACACGTCCGGCGTGGTCTTGTCGAGCGAGACTTCGACGAACACCAAAAGCCCGCGTTCGAGCTTCATCGGGTCCAGCATCGCGCGAAAGCCGGTCACGTAACCGTCGCGGATCAGCCGTTTCATGCGGTCCGCCGTCGCCGTCGGCGAGAGCCCCGCCCTGTCGGCAAGGTCGACCGTCGTGATGCGCCCGTCCTCCTGCAGCAGCGCGAGAATCCTGCGATCGAGCTTGTCGAGACCGTCCAAGGCGCGCTCCTTCGGGTGTTGCGGATCAACTTCGGATCATCCGCGTAAAAAACGGACATGAACAGCGAAATCCACGGCATAATGCCGAAATAAGCTCCTATAAACACCGTCTTTCCCCGCGCATCATGGATCATCCGCAGGAGATGATCATGACTGCCGTTCCCCCGTTCCGCGCGCCCTACGCTCCCGACGACGCCGTGATCGCCGCAGAATGGATGCGCGCGGCCGCCTTGCCGCCCGAGCGCGAAGCCGCGATCGACCGCCGCGCGCGGGGTTACGTCGCCGCAATCCGCTCCCATTCCGGCGCGCTCGGCGGCGTCGAGGATCTGCTGCGCGAATATTCGCTTTCCACGCCCGAGGGTCTGGCGCTGATGGTGCTGGCGGAGGCGCTTTTGCGCGTGCCGGACGGCGCGACGGCGGATCGGCTGATCGAGGACAAGCTGGGCCAAGGCGACTTCATCGGCCGCGACACGCAGTCGGAGGCCTTGCTGGTTTCCGCCTCCGCTTGGGCGCTCGGCGTCACCGCGCGCCTCATTCGTCCCGGTGAAAAACCCGCAGGCGTGTTGGGCAGTCTGGTCAAACGCCTCGGCCTTCCCGCCGTCCGCACCGCCACGCGGCAGGCCATGGGCATCCTCGGCCGGCATTTCGTGCTCGGCTCCACCATCGAAGCGGCGCTCGACCGGGCGCGGTCAGGGGAAGGGCGGCTCTACCGCTATTCCTTCGACATGCTCGGCGAGGGCGCGCGCACGGCAGAGGACGCCGAGCGCTATCGGCGCTCCTATGCCGATGCGATCGAGGCCATCGGCCGCGCGGCCGGCAATGCCGCCCTGCCGGATCGGCCCGGGATTTCCGTCAAGCTCTCCGCCCTGCACCCGCGCTACGAGGCGGTTTCGCGCGCGCGCGTCATGCGCGAACTCGTCCCCGTCGTGCTCGATCTCGCCCGCAGCGCGAAGGCCCATGACCTCAATTTCACGGTGGACGCGGAGGAGGCCGACCGGCTCGAACTCTCGCTCGACGTGGTCGATGCGGTCTTCGCCGATCCGTCATTGGCGGGTTGGGACGGTTTCGGTCTCGCCGTCCAAGCCTATCAAAAGCGCGCGCTCGCGGTGATCGACCATGTCGACGCCCTCGCCGCCGCCCATGGCCGCCGCATGATGGTGCGGCTGGTGAAGGGTGCGTATTGGGACACCGAGATCAAGCGCGCGCATGAGCGCGGCCTTGCCGATTTCCCGGTATTTACCCGCAAGGCGATGACGGATCTGGCCTATCAGGTCTGTGCCGACCGCCTGCTGGCCGCCCGCCCGCGGCTCTACCCGCAATTTGCCACCCACAACGCGCTGACGGTCGCGTCGATCATCGAGCGCGCGGGCGGCACGGAGGGCTACGAATTCCAGCGCCTCCACGGCATGGGCGAGGATCTGCACCGCACCGTGCTGGCCGAGAATGCGGGCGCGGCCTGCCGCACCTATGCGCCGGTCGGCGGTCACAAGGATCTCCTCGCCTATCTCGTGCGTCGCCTGCTCGAAAACGGTGCCAATTCGTCCTTCGTCTCGGCCGCGGCCGATCCGGCCGTGCCGGTCGAAACCCTGCTCGTGCGCCCGCAGCAGGCCATCGGCAGGCCTGAGGCGGCGCGGAACCCGCATGTGGCCCTACCGCGCGACCTCTACGGTTCGGGGCGGCGCAATTCCGCCGGCGTCGAATTCGGCTGCGAGGCCGCATTGAACGCGCTCCTCGCCGAAGTCTCCGCCGCCGCATCGCATGTGCCCGTGCGGGCCGCGCCCCTCGTCGACGGCATCGAGCGCGCGGGAACCGAGCGGGCCTTGCTCTCCCCCGTCGACGCGACCATGCGATACGGCTCCGTGGTCGAAGCGGACGAGGCGACGGCGGATGCCGCCGTCGATGCGGCTTTCGCCAAGCGGCGCATCTGGGCGGATACGGAGGTGGAGACCCGCGCGGCGGCGCTGGAGCGGGCCGCCGATCTGATGGAGGAGCGACGCGGCTCGTTCATTCGCCTTTTGCAGGTCGAAGCGGGCAAGACGCTCGACGACGCGCTGGCCGAGCTGCGCGAAGCCGTGGACTTCTGCCGCTATTACGCGGTGCAGGCGCGCGGTCTGTTCGGCGAGGGCGAGATTCTGCCGGGGCCGACGGGCGAGGACAACCGCCTCATTCACCGTGCGCGCGGCGTCTTCCTCTGCATTTCGCCTTGGAACTTCCCGCTGGCGATCTTCATCGGCCAGGTCGCGGCGGCTCTGGCCGCCGGAAACGCCGTCGTCGCGAAGCCGGCCGAACAGACCCCGGCGGTCGCCTTCGCGGCGGTGCGCCTGCTGTTCGACGCGGGCATTCCTGCATCCGCGCTGCATCTCGTGCCGGGCGACGGGCGCATCGGCGCGCGCCTTGTCGCGCATCCGCGCATCGCGGGCGTCGCCTTCACGGGTTCGACGCAGACGGCCTGGGCGATCAACCGCAGCTTGGCGGCGAAGGACGGCCCCATCGTTCCGTTCATCGCGGAAACGGGCGGCGTCAACGCCATGATCGTCGACGCCACGGCTTTGCCGGAGCAGGTCGCGGACGACGTTCTGACTTCGGCGTTCCGCTCGGCGGGCCAGCGGTGCTCGGCGTTGCGCCTTCTGTGTGTGCAGGAGGACGTGGCCGACCGGATGCTGGAGATGATCGTGGGCGGCGCGCGGGAGCTGAAGATCGGCGATCCGCGCGACGTCTCCGTCGCCTTGGGTCCGGTCATCGATGCGGAGGCCAAGGCGGGCTTGGACGCCCACATCGCCGCCTCGCGGGCTTCGGGCCGCGTCACGCGGATCGCCGAAGCGCCCGCGGCCGGCTTCTACGTCGCGCCGCACGTCGTCGAGATCGACCGGGTGTCGGCACTCGCGCAGGAGGTGTTCGGCCCCGTTCTCCACGTCGTGCGCTGGAAGTCGGGCAATTTGGATGCGCTGCTCGAGGAGATAGACGCGGGCGGATACGGGCTCACGCTCGGCATCCATTCGCGCATCGACGCGACCGTGGAGCACATTCTGCAGCGGCTCGACGTCGGCAATTGCTACGTCAACCGCAACATGATCGGCGCGGTGGTGGGTACGCAGCCCTTCGGTGGGGCGGGCCTGTCGGGTACCGGGCCGAAGGCGGGCGGGCCGAATTATCTGAAGCGCTTCGGCCTCGAACGTACCATTACGATCAATACTGCGGCGGCCGGCGGAAACGCAGCGCTCTTGGCGGCGTCATAATCAGAAAAGTTCCCGCAACAATTTGAAAAATAACGACCTTTGTCGCTGATCCCGCTGTTGCCTTACGTAGCGGAATATATAACCCTGCCCGGCACGAGGGGGCTCGATTTCGATCGTCGAACAGGGAGTGAAGACGATGGCGATCAATTTTCCGCAGGATCTGGATTGCACCAACAATCCGCCTCCCGGGGGACTCGGTCCGTACGCGGTCCATGGTACGAACGCCGGAGACGTGCTGAGCGGGAATTCCGTCATGGGCGGGCCCGGCAACGACACGATCACCGGAACCAACGGTGACGACAGCATCAACGGCGGCCCCGGCGTCGACGTCATCATGCCGGGCTTCGGCAACGACTTCGTCATCGGCGGACCCGGCAGCGAAGAATTCGGGGGCGGTCCCGGAAACGACACGCTTTTGGGGCGTCAGGGCGAGGACACCCTCAGCGGCGGCCCCGGCAATGACGACATCTACGGCGGCCAGGGCGCCGACGTAATCTCGGGCAGCAGTTCGGGCGACGACTGCATTCACGGCGGATCCGGGAACGATACGCTGAACGGCGGCATCGACGACGACACGGTCGTCGGCGGCAGCGGCAACGACTTCCTCACCGGCAATACCGGCGACGATCTCCTGTTCGGCGGCGCCGGCAACGACACGCTGCGCGGCGATGCCGGCAACGACACGCTGTATGGCGGTGCCGGAGCGGATACCTTCTTCTTCGGCGCTAATACCGGAAACGACGTGGTCGCCGATTTCGGCGTGCATGACGTGATCGATGCCCGCGGTCTCGGCCTCTACAATTTCGCCGACGTCCAAGCTGCGGTCACCTACACCTCGGCCGGCGCGCTCATCACCGTGGGTGCGAACACGGTCCTGATCGAAGGCGTCAACAGTCTGAACGCCGGCGACTTCGTGTTCTGAACTTCGACGCGACGCCGAGCCCCGCCGCAGTATGGCAGGGCTCGGCGTCGCGGTCTCACTTGACGTCAGGCGGCGATTTCGAACCCGGCCGGGGGCGCGAACATCTCGAATCCCTTTTCCATGACCGGCCATGTGATCCCGCCCGCGCGACGGAAGTTCGCGTCCAACGTTTCGCCCATCTCGAAGGCGACGGCGTAGCAGAGCGTCTTGCCGATCCGGCGCGGTTGGGAGATCGGCTCGGCCCCGCATCCCGCCCGCTTGAACGTCCGGTGCATGAACGCGTCGATCACCGCGACGAAATGCGAGACGCCCGAGGCCATGGCGATTTCGTTGGAGGCGATGGCCAGCTCGGCCGTCGCGATGCTCAGCGCCCGGTCGCCCTGCGCCGTGCCGGCATCCATGTCGACCGCGAGCCGGCTGACTTCCCAAATGCGCGGGCTGTAGACCGGCACGCCGTCGGGAAGCAGTTCGGGGAAGATGTCGTTTAGCATGTTGTAGCCGGTCGTCGGCAGCAGCCGCATGGTGCCGACGACGTCGCCCCGGTCGTCCATGGCCAGCAGATAGACCGGATCCATCGAATCGAAGCCGTCGACCTCCCAATCGCTGATGATCGGAACCTGCCAACCCATGCGTTGATGAAAGACCTTTTTCCGCAATCGATGCATCTGATCGATCTCGCGCGGATAAAGATGCCTTTGGTTGCCGTGAATAACCCGAATCATCATAGTCCCCCTTCAGTATCGGAGTGAGGAAGACTAGGGTCGTAAAATTCTATTTTGACCTGACCGAAAGTGCAGGTTCGTTACGATTGTAAGTGCACTTATTTCCGTCAGTAAAGTGCGATTGCGCCGCAAGCGAGAGCTTTCGCAACCGCCTGCGTCGTGTTGAGCGAGTCGAGCTTTCCGCGCGCATTTTCGAGATGAAACTTCACGGTGCGTTCGCTGATGTTCATGATTTGAGAGATGTCCCAGTCCGACTTGCCCGTGGCGCGCCAACGCAGGCAATCCTTCTCGCGCTGCGAGAGCCGCCCCGAATAATCGGGGAAGACCACGCCGGCGCGGTCGAGCGCGAATTGGTGGAAGTGATGCGCCAGCAGCAGCATTTCCGGCACCAGACGCGGCCGAAGCTCCGCCCATTCGCGGTCTCCGACGTTTGAAGTCACTGAAAACAAACCGAATTCGTGATGTCGGCCGCGGATCGGGAAGGACAGGCCTTGGCGGCCGACCTTGCATTCCTGCGCCTCCCCGAAGAAGCGGGCCACCAACCGGTTGGAGCGGTCGATGCGGCTCCAATCGACCGGAAGCAACCCGCCCAGGCCCGCCCGCACCACCGGGTCGACGTCGATATAGTTGCGCTGGACGTAGTGTTTGAGCCATTCGCTCGAATAGGTCACGGCATGCAGCGGCAGCGCCGTGCGCTGGGTCGGGATGTTCATCGCGACATAGGAAACGTGGTCGATGCCGAAACGGCCCGTGGCGTCGCGGAGCATGTCGGCCGCTTCCGCGATTTTTTCGGATTTGGAGAGACCGTCGATGAGGGTCGCGACGGTCTCCATGGGCATGGCGATGCCGTCGACGGCAATGCTCGCCTCCCTCAGATCAGACGGTGTCGGCCGGTCGTTCAAATCCTGCGCTCTTCGATTGTTGTCGTGCTGTTTTGAAACCTGAGATTGAAGTAATCATCAATCCGTTAAGCGTTCTTAACGATTGATTACGATTATTTACACCGGAAATTCAAATCGACGTTCTGTTTAATTACGTCCGTTACGGCATCCGTTACGTCGCTTGCACATAAAAGCGCCAAAACAGTTGCTTCCGACGGCGACAACCCGTCGACCGCGGCCGCGGGTCGCTCGAATGCGCCGGCGAGCGCCCCGGAGGCATGCAGGTCGAGAACCGCGGGATGGACGTAGCAGCTGCGGCAGACGGCGACCGTGTTGCCGAGCTTGGCGGCCACCCGGGCGATGGCGGCGCGCTGCTGCTTCTTCGCCGCCGCAGCGCTCGTCGGCGGATCGACGGCGGCGAGTTCCATCGCGGCCGCGACCGTGCCCGCCCAGGTGCGGACGTCTTTGGCCGAGATGTCCCGGCCCGCGGCTTCGCGGAGATAGGCGTTGACGTCGGCCGAGGTGACCGCGCGGGTTTCGCCGTCCTCGTCGACATAGCCGAAGAGATTTTGGCCGGGCAGCTCCTGACAGGCCTTCACGACGCGGGCGATGCGGCGGTCGCGGACCTGCAGGTTCCACTGCTTGCCGCTCTTGCCCTTGAAGGAGAAGCGCAGTGCCGTGCCGTCCACCTCGACGTGGTCTGTCAGCAGGGTGGTGAGGCCGTAGCTCTCGTTTTGCCGGGCGTAATCGGGATTTCCGATGCGGATCAGGGTTTTTTCGAGAAGATCGACGACGGTGGCCAGTACCTTTTCGCGCGGCAGGCCGCGCCGCGCCATGTCTTGTGCGATGCGGGCGCGCAGCGCGGGAAGTCCCTCGGCGAAGTCGAAGAGGCGGTCGTATTTCACGCCGTCGCGGGCTTCGCGGAAGTGGGCGTGGTAGCGGTATTGCTTGCGCCCCTTGGCGTCCCGCCCGGTCGCCTGAAGATGGCCGTCGGGATCGGGCGAGATCCACACATCGGTCCATGCGGGCGGAATGGCGAGGGCGCGGATGCGGGCGAGCGTCGTCCGGTCGGCGATCTTGCGGCCCTTCGCGTCGAGATAGAAGAAGCCCTTTCCCGCCCGCCGGCGGCGGATGCCGGGGTCGTCGTCGGAGACGTAGACGAGACCTGCGAAGGCTGCGGCGGTCTGCGGATCGGCGAGGGCGGCGGGATCACGGGGGAATGCGATGTTCATGGTCGCGGACAACGGCGCGAAGGCCGTTCCGGTTCATTCCGAGGGTTTGTCCATGCGGAACACGTTCGCGTCCCATGTGTGGAAGCGCACATGGACGCGCGGGCGCGCCACCAACCCCGCCGCTTCGGCCGCGGCGCGGACATCGGCCTCGTCGGCGTCGAGGTCCCCGCGATAGGACCAGTTGAAGGCGATCAGCGCACCGCCGCGTTTGAGCACGCGGGTCACTTCTCCCATGACGGCGGCGACGAGTTCGCCGCTTCCCGCGACGATGTACGGAAAGGAATCGACGGCGATCGCGGCGTCGATGCTCTCGTCCGGCAGCGGCAGTTCGCGCCCGTCGCCGAGGATGATGTGGACATTCTCCAAGGCTCCGCATCGCGCCCGCGCCGCCGAGACCATGCGTTCGGAGACGTCGATGCCGATGATCTGGCCCACGGCCGGCGCGAGGGCTTCCGCCATGCGGCCGAAACCGCAGCCGAGATCGAGGAGATGCTTTTCAATGCCGACGATGCCGTCCTCGCGCAGGTGGCGGACGATTTCGGCCGTGGCGACGTCGAGCAGGTCGCGGTCTCCCAAGCTGTAGAGCGCGACGCCCGCTTCGGGGTTGATGTCGAAGGCGCGGTCGAACGCGGCGGCCCAAAAGGCCGGCGTGTCGGGATTGCGCACCAAAGCCTCGTCATGAGGCACCTGTGCGAGGATTTCACGGACGAGCCTCGGCGCTTCGGGGTGCTTGTCGAGCAGCATCGCCGCGTGGCGCAGTCGCTCGACGCCGAGCGCGTCGCCGGAGCGGTCCAGCGCCTCCATCGTGCGTTCGAGGCCCGCTTCCACGTCGCGCGGATCGGATGCGGCGATCAACATCTGCATGAGGGCGACGTTGGGCGGCGTCTCGCCGCCGATGCAGCGGGCGATCGCGGCGCGGAGCGGCGGAGGGGCATCGACGGGCGGCACGCCTTGCGTGGTCATCTCGCGTCCTTTTCCGGCGGAGCCACGATGCGGCGAAAGGTTCGTCGGTCGGCCGCGCCCCATGTGCGCTTGTAGGCTTCGTCTCCGCGCAGAAAGTGAAACGAGGTCCGACCGGCGCGGGTTGCTTCGGCGACGGCGTGGCCGACGAGCAGGGTGCCGGGCGACAGCGCGGCGAAGCGCGGATCGAAGGCGCAGGCATAGGCGTGGACGGATCGCGCATTCGCAAATCCGAGGAAAAGGCCGGCGGGCTCGCCCGCGATTTCGAGTTGATAGGCGACGAGATCGCCGGCGCGGGCGAGACCGGTCGCGGCCCGTTCGAGAAAGGCGAGCATCTGCGGATCCTCGAAGCTGGAAGGGTCGTCGGTTTCCGCATGCCGGATGCGCGACCACCGGGCCAGACAAGCGAGGGCCGAGGGCAAGTCGTCCGCACCGACCGGCCGGACCGTCGCTCCGCCGGCGCCTGCCGCGCGATGTTTCGCCATGCGCCATTTGCGCCGCCGACGGGGAGGAACGGCCGACAGGGTTTCGGGGTCGTTGTCCGCGAGATTTAGGACGGGGCAAATACGCCAAGGGACGGTTTCGTCCCGCCATCCGTGCGGAGCGGGCAGGTGGTGCAATTCGGCATGTTCCGCCAGATCGTCGAATTCCCATCGCGGGCCGAGGTCGCGCAGGGCGGCGGAGAGGCAGTCGAGAGCGGGGCCGCGCCGGTCGGGCGATATGAGGATGTCGAGATAATCCGCAGGGCCGAGGCCGAGCGGGACGAGGCGCGCGCCGTTCGCGCCGGTTTCGACGTAGAGCGGCGCGAAGGCGACGAGATGGCGGCCCTCCCGGACGGCGATGCAGGCGAGAGGACCGGGGCGGAAGACGCCGCGGTAGGCCAAGAGCATTTCCGGGGTTTGGAAGGGGGTCGCGACGGAGGAAGAGGCAAGCAACTCGCGCCATTCGGGGGCGAGGGCGGCCAAGTCCTCGTCCGTCCGCACGACATGGACGGTGAGCGCCGTCAACGCGCGCTTTCCTTCGCTTCGCGGCGCACGAGAACGGTGTCGTAGAGATCGAAATAGCCTTCGATCATGCGCGACAGCGAGAAGCGCCGGACGGCGGTTTCGCGGCAGGTTTCGGGAGAGATTTCGGAGGTGCGCCCGATGGCGGCGACCATCGCCTCGACGTCGTCCACGACGAAGCCGGTGCGGCCGTCTTCGACGGTTTCCGCCAATGCGCCCTGCCGGAACGCCACGACGGGCGTGCCCGATGCGCAGGCTTCGCGCGCCGCAAGCGAGCTCGTCTCGGCGATCAGGGACGGGACGAGGACGCAGCGCGCGGATGCCAGAAGACGGCGGCGCGCGGCCGGGCCGACGGGGCCGATGAAGCGGCAGTCGCGGCTTAGACGCGGCGCGATCTCGGTGCGGAAATATTCGAGGTGGAACGGATAGGGCTGGGTCTCCCCGGCCATCACGAGCGGGATGCCGGCGCGGGCGGCCGCCTCGATGGCGAAATGGGGGCCTTTCTCCGGGCAGATGCGGCCGAGAAACAGCGCGAAATCACGACGGCGATAGACTCCGCCGAAGGCTTCCACGTCGATGCCGTTTTCCACCGGGGGAAGAAGGCTCGGCACGCGGGGCAAGGCGGCGTGCTGCGTTTGCGAGACCGCGTGGAGCCATGTGCCGGGCCGCGCCGGGATCAGCGCCTCGCGCGGGTACCGCTCGGGCGGGAGATGCAGCGTGGCGATGACGGGCACGCCCGGGCGGGGCAAATAGGTCCAGAAATCGACCCCGTGGAGATGAACCACGTCGATGCGGCGGGTCGCGAGCACGCCGTCGATGGCCGTGCGCATGCGCTCTCGGGCACGGATGATGGTGACGTCGTCGAAGGGCGGCGGCACGGCGGGAAGGGCGATCAACTCGCCCGCCACCTTCGAGCCTTGCTGCGCGAGAACGAGGGATTCGTGGCCGGCGGCGGTCAGCGCCCGGTCGATGTGAAGCAGAACGTGCTCGGCCCCGCCGACCGCGCCGGGCGCGGCGACGGCGAGCGGATAGGCGACCGACAGCACGGTCAGCATGTCGCCTCCGCTCCGAACAGGGCGGCGCGGGCGTCGCGCACGGCGCGGAGCCAATCCGCGCCGGTCATTCCCCAATCGAACCGCTCGTAGAGCAGGCGGCCGCCGTTGGCGGGCTTTTCGAAGTCGTAGGCCGGGGCGACCCTGACGCGCTCCGCCGTGTCGCCGAACAGCGACAGCACGCGGCGTTGGGTGACGTGAGCTTCGAGCATGCGGCGCTTGACCCAGCGCTCTTCGGGGTGGAGCACGAGGGTTGTGCCTGGATCGCCGCCCTCGGCGAGGTCGCAGAAGGTCTGGATGCCCCAGCCGTCGCGGACGGCGTGGTAGAACGGCATTTCCAAGATCACCGGGGGCGTGCCGCCCTCTTCGGCGATGCAGCGCGCCGCCGCATGGACGGCGAAGGCGACCGCGTCATGGTCCGGATGGCCGCCCTCATAGGCATGGGTCAGCACGATGTCGAAGCGGGCGAGCCGTTCGCGCAGGCGGCGGGCCACGTCTTCCGCTTGAAGCGCTGCTTCCTGATCCGGAATGCAGAAGCGGACGGTCTGGCTCGCTTCGACGCCGCCGAGGGCCAATGCGGTCAGCAACTCCTTGCGGCGCGTTTCGGCATAGTCGGCAGGCCCCGCGAAGCCGTGGGACCGCGCGTCGATGCCGTCGCGCGGGGCACCGTCGGTGACGACGAAGACGCAGAGATCGCGCAGGCGTGGGAGTTGCGCGCCGAGGCCGATGGTCTCGTCGTCGGGATGGGCCACCACGAGCGCGACCGTGCCTTCCGACACCATGGGCCGGCTCGGGTCGGCGAGGCGGTCGAGAAAGGCGGCTGCACGCGGGTCCATCGGTTCACCCCGTCGAGAAGCGCGGCAAAGCCGCTGCGGGCCGTGCGGAGACGCGCGGATAGCGCGCGATCATCGCCGCGCAGAAATCCGCGAATTCGCGGGGATCGACCGGGGGGCTGGTGTGATGGGGCGCGAGGCCGCGATGCTCGGGCGTGAAGCAGAAGGTGACGGTGACGTCGAAATCCCCGAGCGCGTCCATCTGCCGGTCGAACCAGTCGAGGGCGTTCGGGCGGAAGCTGTCGGCCCATGACAGGCCGGTGCGAAGCTTGCGCACGCCGAGCCGCTTCATCCAGCGCACGGCGTCGTCGAGGCGGTGGTCCTCGTAATGGAACCACTGGCAGAGGCCCATGGCCGGCGTGTAGCGGGCGAAGATTTCGGCCGCGGGCTTGGGGCTGCCGTCCTCGCGCAGCAGGCCCATGGCGAAGTGGCGGTAATAGGAGGACCCCTCCGCCTCCTTGTGGCGGGTGGTCGCCTCCCATGCCTTGGGCAGGTCGTAGAGGCTGTACCAGTGGATGCGCTCGGCGCGACCGATCAGCAATTCCGCGGTGCGTTGAAGCCCCCAGAGCTGCACCTCGTCGGCCCCGAAGGTGGAGACGCCGACCTCCGACACCCATAGCGGCAAGGCGGTGACGGCACGGATTTCTTCGAGCTTTGCGGGCCAGTCGTGGATGGACCAGAGGTTCCAATCCAGCGGGAAGCCGTGAACGGCGAGTGCGTCCATGTGGTCGAACACGCCTTGGGCGGCGAGATTGCGGACGAAGCCGGGATCGATGGGGGACATGCCGCCGAGCACGCGGGGCAGATCGGGATCGACGTCGGCTATGGCGGCTCCGGCGAGCTTGGCCATCTCGCCGAAGCGGGTCCAGCCGGGATCGAGCTCGGGATCCCAATGGGATTTGTTGTTCGGCTCGTTCCAGATCATCGCGGCTTCGATCATGCGCGGGGCTCACGGGCGGGGTGGACGGGGGAGGCGTCGAGCGAGCCTTCGACGCGGCGGCAGACAAAGACCTCGGCCTCGGGGTGGGCCGTGATCTCGAAGCCCGCGCTGCGCAGCATCGCTTCGGAGCAGGCGCGGTTGGGGATCCACCAATTGGTCGGGTCGTCGGCGTAGTTGCGCTCGACGAAATGGAGCTTGGGCCAATCCGGCCGCTCGAACGGCGTCTCGTCGGAGAAGGAATAATTCTCCTCGACCGGGCCGGCCTCGGCGTCGCCGCGCTGCATCGACTGGAAGATCATCAGGTCGCGCGCCGCATAGGCGTGGATGAGGTCGAGCGCGAGCAGCGGGTGTCGCAGGTGGTAGAGCACGCCCATGAACAGCACGACGTCGAAGCGCTCGCCCAAGGCGGCGACGTCGTAGACGGAAAGGTTGCGGAATTCGATGTCGAGGCCGAGGACGGAGGCGGCGAAGCGGGCTTGGGCGAGGTAGTCCTCGTCGGAATCGATGCCCAGCACGCGGGCCGCGCCGCGCTTCTTCATCTCGATGGAATAGAAGCCGCCGTTGCAGCCGATGTCGAGGACGGTGCGGCCGGTGAGATCGGCCGGGATCGCCGAGGCGAAGCCGTTCCATTTGAAGGCGGGATAGTCGCCGAGGAAGTGCTCGGGCGCGGTGTGCACGCCGTGAAGGTCGATGTTGTGGAACCACGGGCCGAGGGCTTCGGCGCGGCGGCGGATGTCTTCGGGGCCGAGGACGGTGTTCATGACGGGCCTCGCGGGAACGTCCGTATACGGTGCGCACGGGAGCGCAGGGGCCGCGTGCGGTGATCGGCGGGACGCGGTGCGGTCGCGGCTTCGGAGGCGAGCAAGGCGAGGGCGGTGCGGTAGCCGTCAAGCGTGCCGACGTCGACATAGGCTTCGCCGGCGCGGACGCCCTCCGCGACGCCGCCGCGGGCGAGCCAGGCGTTGACGAGCGTGCCGACATATTCGTCGGCCCGGCCGCGCAGGAACCACAGCCGCTCGAGATCGCGCAGCACGCTGCCCGGCAGCTTGAAGCCGCCCCAGACCCAGTTCGATTGCGGATGCGGGGTCTTCACCTCGATCGTCCGCACCCGGCCGTCGGGCGTGCAGTCGACGGCATCGAACAATTCGGGGCGGTCGACGGGGAAGAGGAGGAAGGCGAGGCGGTCGTTCGGGAGCGCCGCGAAGGCGTCTTCGGGGAACCACACCGTGTCGGGCAGGCCGACGAGGGCGGGTTCGTCGGATGCGATCAGCGGGGCGGCGCGGAACAGGGCGTCGCAGAGGCCGAGCGGCTCGGGCTGCACGGCGTAGAACAGGCTCGCCGGGCCGTAGCTGCCGCCGAAATATTCGGGAATGTCGGATTTGCCGGGGCCGATGACGAAGCAGATCTTGTCCGCGCCGGCGCGCACCATGCGCTCGACGAGATATTCGGAGACTGCGCAGGGGCGCTCCGAGCCGTCGTCGTAGCGCGAGCCGACGGGGAGCAGTTCCTTGGAGAAGGCGAGAGGCTGGATGCGGCTGCCGCGCCCGGCGGCGGGAACGATACCCCACATGTCAGGCCTCCATCCGCGCGGGCGGCGCGTCGCTGCGGCTCGCTCCGGCGAGAAGATCGAGCAAGGTCGCGGCGCGATGGTCGGCGGTGTGCTCGGAGAGGACGCGGGCGCGGGCGGCCTCGCCGATGCGGCGCAGAGCGGCGTCGGGAAGATCGAGGGCGGCGAGCACGTCTTCCGTGTCGCGGGCGGGGAGGATTTCGCGGCCGATGTCGAAGAATGCGTCGAGCCCGTCCCAGAGATCGCTGACCACGGCCGCGCCGCAGGCCGCGGCTTCGAAGAGGCGGCCGGAGGGGCACCAGCCGGCGCGGGCCATCGCTGCGCGGGTGACGTTGAGGGTCAGCCGCGAGGACGCGAAAAAGGCGGGGTGATCGGGCGGCGGCAGATGGCGGACGAAGAAGATGTTGTCCGTCCAGGGGAAGTCCTGCGGATATTGCGCGCCGCCGATGAGGAAGCGCTGCGCCGGGCGGCGGCGGGCGGGTTCGACGAAGAGGGCTTCGAGCGCGGCCTGCCGGTCCGGCGCGTAGGTGCCGAGATAGGAGAGATCCGCGGCGAAGACCTCGCGGGCGGCGGCCGGGGCGTGGGTTTCGGGATCGACATGGCCGTAGAGCGGGGCGACCGCGCGTGCGCCGAGGCGCAGGCGCAGGGCGTCGAGCGCGGGGCCGCCGGTGTAGCTGAGCACGAGATCGAAGCCCGACAGGCCCTCGGGGCCGACATAGCCGGTCGGCTCGCCGCGCGCGATGCGCGACAAGGTGACGGGCGTGTCGAGATCGTAGAAGAGGCGCAGCGTCGGGCCTGCCAGCACCTCCGCCGTCGCGGCGGGCGCGTCCGGGCAGTAGGAGGTAACCATCGCGGCGTCGGATTCCGCGATGTCGCGGCGGGCGCGGTCGCGGATGTCGGACCATGACTCGTAGAGTACCAGATCGAGCCAGTCGGCTTCGGCGAGGTCGCGATGGGCGGCGTAGAACGGCGCGTCGCGCTCGTAGAACACGACCCGCACGCCGCGCCGGGCGAGGGCGCGGATCAGGCCGCGCCAGAGCGTGGCGTGGCCGTTGCCCCAGGACGAGGAGACCGTGAGGCCGAAGACGACGAGCTTCACGCCTCGCCCTCCGTCTCGCCGGAGACGAAGCGCAACGTGCGGGCGCGCGCCTCGGCGTCGGTGAATTGCTCCGGCGGGGATTTCATCAGCCAGCTCGAGGGGCCGATCAGCGCGCCGCCGATGCCGCGGTCGAGCGCGAGCTTGGCGCAGCGGATCGCGTCGATGACGACGCCGGCGGAATTGGGCGAGTCCCACACCTCCATCTTGAGTTCGACGGAGAGCGGCACGCCGCCGAAGCCGGTGCCTTCGAGGCGGATGAAGGCCCATTTGCGGTCTTCGAGCCACGGCACGTGGTCGCTGGGGCCGATATGGACGTTGCCGGGGGCGAGGGGCACGTCGAATTGGCTGGTGACGGCGCGGGTCTTGGAGGTCTTCTTGGACTGGAGGCGCTCGCGCTCGAGCATGTTGAGGAAGTCGGTATTGCCGCCGACGTTGAGCTGGGAAGTGCGGTCGAGCCGCACGCCGCGCTCGCGGAACAGGTTGGCAAGCATGCGGTGGACGATGGTGGCGCCGACCTGGCTCTTCACGTCGTCGCCGACGATCGGCAGACGCCGCTCCTCGAAACGCCGCCGCCAGACCGGATCGGACGCGATGAAGACGGGGATGCAGTTGACGTAGGCGCAGCCCGCTTCGAGCGCGCGTTCCGCATAGAATTCGGCGGCCTGCTGGGAGCCGACGGGGAGGTAGGAGACGAGCACGTCGGTGCGGCTCTCGCGCAGCACGGCGGCGACGTCGGCGGGCGGCTCGGGCGATTCCTCGACCGCGTCGCGCAGGAAGCGGCCGAGGCCGTCGAGCGTGGGGCCGCGCCGGACGGCGACGCCGAGGCGGGGGACTTCGGCGAAGCGGATGGTGTCGTTGGGATCGGCGAAGATCGCCTCCGAGACGTCGCGGCCGACCTTGCGGGCGTCGATGTCGAAGGCGGAGGCGATTTCGACGTCGTCGACGTGGTAGCCGCCGAGATCGACGGACATCAGGCCGGGGATCGGCTCGTTGCCGCGGGCGTCGCGGTAGTAGGACAGCCCCTGCACCAGCGCCGAGGCGCAGTTGCCGACGCCGACGACGCCGACGCGTACCTTGTCTCGGCCTGAGCCGTTCATCGACGTTGCGACCACAATGAACCTCCCCGGGGTGAAGACGCCCCGCCTGTCCTCATGCGTGTTTCGTCGCGTCGGTCCCGTTGCCGTTGGCATGGGGACGACGACGGTGCGGTTCCGGAACGACGAGGCGGTCGGGCTCCGCGGCGAACCAGTCGATGGTGGCGCGCAGGCCGGCATCCAGACCGACGCGCGGCTCCCAGCCGAGCATGCGGCGGGCCTTGCCGATGTCGGGACGGCGGCGGCGCGGATCGTCGACCGGCAGCGGGGCGGCGACGATGCGGGCCTCCGCGCCGGTGAGCGCGACGACGCGGTCCACGAGTTCGCGCACCGTCATTTCGGCCGGATTGCCGAGATTGACGGGACCGAGCGTCGGATCGGGGTGGTTCATCAGGGTGGCGAGACCTTCGACGAGGTCGCTGACGAAGCAAAAGGAGCGGGTCTGCGTGCCGTCGCCGTAGACGGTGACGGGCCGACCGGCGAGCGCTTGGGTGACGACGTTCGAGACGACGCGGCCGTCGTCCGGGCGCATGCGGGGGCCGTAGGTGTTGAAGATGCGGGCGACGCGGGAGTCGGCGCGGCCGGTGCGCAGGAAGTCGAAGGTGAGGGTTTCCGCCGAGCGTTTGCCCTCGTCGTAACAGGCGCGCGGGCCGGTGGGATTGACGTTGCCGCAATAGGTTTCGACCTGTGGATGCACGTCCGGATCGCCGTAGACCTCGCTTGTGGAGGCGAGCAGGAAGCGCGCCCCGGCGTTCTCGGCCATGCGCAGCAGATTGCGCGTGCCCATCACGCTGGTGAGCATCGTGTGCTCGGGATCGGACTGATAGTGTGGGGGCGAAGCAGCGCAGGCGAGATTGAAGATCGCGGCGGGCCGAAGCCGCCGGGCATCCTTGGCGGCGGGCGGGACGATGATGTCCCATTCGAGCATGTCGAAGCGCGGTTCGCGTTCGAGATGGCGGAGATTGTCGCGCCGCCCGGTGCGGAAGCTGTCGATGCAGACGACCCGCCAGCCGTCGGCCAAGAGAAGATCGCAGAGATGGGAACCGAGAAACCCCGCTCCGCCGGCTACGATCGCAAGCCGGCCGTTGCCTTTCGTCATCGGGACAATCCCTTCCTATGGCGAAGCCCGGGCCTCGGGGTTCGATGCCGCATCGGGGAACAAACGTGTCCGCGGAGCTTTGGTTCGGCAGTTTTTTCGGCGGAATCGGGAGGGCGTTTCGGTGGTCGCGTGCACGGCGTCACACCGCTTGCAGCTTCGGCGCGGCGATGTCGGCGGCGCGGCGTGCGCGGGCTTCCGCGATGAAGACTTCCAAGGCGGAGGCGCGCCGGGAGGAAGAATGCTCCTCGAGCACGCGGCGGCGCGCGGATGCGCCGAGGGCGAGGCGCTCGGCGTCCGGCATCGTGCGCAGGATCGCGAGGACGTCCTCCGTCGTGTCGACGATGCGGATTTCGCGCAGCGGATCGAAGACCGTCTCCAGCCCGGGCCAGCGGTCGCTGAGGATCGGCACGGCGCAGGCCGCGGCTTCGAACAGGCGGACGCTGGGGCTGTAGCCCGCGCGCGCCATGTCGGCGCGGGTGACGTTGAGGGTGAAGCGCTGATCCGCATAGAAGGCGGGGTGGCCGTCCGGGCCGACATGGTCGATGCGGTCGACATTGGCCGGCCAGACGATGTCGGGCGGATAGAGCGGCCCGGCGACGACGAAGCGGAGGTCCGGCGCGCGTCGGGCGACGTCGATCAGAAGGCGTTCGAGCGCCGGTTGGCGGTCTGCGCCGTAGGTGCCGAGATAGCCGAGATCGTAGCGCGGCGTGCCGCCGAGGGGCCGATAGACCTCCGGATCGGCCGAGCAATAAAGCGCTCGCGCGGCTGGCGAGCCGTAGCAGCGCTCGATGCGCTCCAGCGCGGGGCCGCCGGTGAAGGACAGATAGAGATCGTAGCCGGGGATCAGGCGGGGCGAGAGATAGTCGCATTCCCCCCGCGCCAGCGCCGCCAACGTGACCGGCGTGTCGATGTCGTAGAAGGCGCGCACGCCGCGCGCGGTGTCCTGGACGAAGCGCCCGACGGCGATGCCGTCCGGCACGAAGGAGCCGACGATCACGGCGTCGGCGCGGGCGACGGGCTCGCGGAAGGCGTCGAGATCGGTCGCGTCGTCATAGAAGGCCAGACGGCAGAAATCCGGGTTCGGAAGGTCGCGATGGGCCGCGTACCAAGGCCGGTCGCATTCGAGGAACAGGACGTCGTGGCCCCGTGCCCCCAGCGCCTTCAGGAGCGACCGCCATGTCGTCGCGTGACCGTTGCCCCATGAGGAGGAGAGGCTGAGGCCGAGGACGACGATGCGGAAGCTCTCATGCGTCATGCCGGGACGTTCCTTCTGCGTTTGACGACGCTGCGGATGTTGAGGACGGCATCGACCTCGGCGGCCCGGCGCTCATAAGTGTGTTCGCCGAGCACGCGGCTGCGCGCGGCTTCCCCGATGGCGCGGGCGCGTTCGGGCGAGAGTTGCGCGAGGATGTCGATCACGTCCCGGCCGTCGCGGGCCACGAGGATTTCCTCCCCGGGCGTGAGGAACAGCTCGATGCCCTCCCACGCGTCGGTGATGAGACAGGCGGCCGCGCCGGCGGCCTCGAAGACGCGGGTGGCGGGCGAGTAGCCCATCGCGGCCATGCTGTCGCGCGCCACGTTGAGCAGCGCACGCGGCGACGCGTTGAAGGCGTTGTGGTCGTTGGTGAAAACATGGCCGATATGGCGCACGTT
Source organism: Hyphomicrobiales bacterium (assembly GCA_027489535.1). Classification (GTDB taxonomy): domain Bacteria; phylum Pseudomonadota; class Alphaproteobacteria; order Rhizobiales; family Beijerinckiaceae; genus JAIXZO01. The sequence continues at coordinate 134,887 of JAIXZO010000015.1, read as the reverse complement.
GGGCGGCAAATGCGGGGCTTCCCATCCCGATCCGCCGAGCAGAAAGCGGCGCTCCGTCATGGCGCGGGCCGGACGGAAGAAAAACTCCTCAACGCGGGCCTCGCGGTCGGGGAGGCGGTTGGCGAGGAAGCCGAGATCGGCCGCGAAACGGGGATCGACGGGCACGGGATGATGGGTTTCGGGATCGAGCGCGTTGTAGACGGGTTCGCAATGCACCGCGCCCAATTCCAGATAGGCCGCCACCACCGGCGGGCCGCCGCCATAGGTGAAGACCATGTCGAGATCGGGGAGAGCGCGGCGGAGCGGTTGCGCAGGCTCGGCGCGCATGGAGGCGATGGTGGCGGGGGCGTCGACATCCCAGAAGATGCGAAGCGCATGGGGCGGTGCGGCGGCCATCACGGAAATGAGCAGTTCGTCGTCGTAGACGCCGACGCCGCTGGCCTTGACCACCACGTCCGCGTCATGCGCCGCCGCCGCCGCGCGGCGCATGCCGTCGTCGGTCGCGGGCCAGACGTGGACGCTCGCCCAATCCGGCGGGTCGATGTCGCGGTTGGCCTGCCGGTCATAGGCATCGGGTTCGTAGAAATGGATGTCCCAACCGCGCCGGGCGAGGGCGTGCAGGATGCCCCGGTAGTAGGTGGCCGCGCCGTTCCAGTAGGACGAGACGAGGCTGGAACCGTAAAAGGCCATCTTCATGCGGTGCGCTCCATCACGGACGGCGAGGTCACCGCGGCAAGCGTCGTAAGCAGTTCTTCGGCGCGGTGAGCGCAGGTGTGGCGGGCCAACACGGTTTCGAGCCCGTGCGACGCCAGAGAGGCGGCGAGGCCCGGATCGCGCAGCAAAGCGCGCATGTGGCGGGCCATCGCCTCGCCGTCGCGCGCGACGAGGTAGTCGAGGCCGGGCCGGAACAAATGTTCGGCGTCGTCCCACGGAGCCGAGAGCAGCGGGATGCCGCAGGCGAGCGCCTCGAAGACGCGGATGGTGGGGATGCCGGGCAGGCGTTTCGCGTAGAAGCGGCGCGGGACGTGGACCGTGCCCGCGTGCCGAGCGAAGACGGCGGGAGCTTCGGGATTGGGCAGGCGGCCGCGATGGCGTGCGCCGCCGCGTGCGATGCGGGCGAGGGCCTCGCGCGGCCAACGCACGCCGTAGACGTCGAGCGGCAGGCCGGTGCGGCGCGCGGGCTCGAAGAGGAAGGCGTCGAGTTCGGCCGTGCGTTCGTCGTCGCCCCAATTGCCGACGAAGACGAGGCCTTCGCGGGGTTGCGGCGCGGCGGGCGGTTTGAACAGGCGCACGTCCGCCGCCTCGTGCCAGACGAAGACGCGGGACCCCCAGCCGAGGCCGCGGTAGACGTCCGCCAAGGCTTCGCCGAAGGCGAGCACGCCGTCATAGGCATCGAGATCGAGGCTCGTGATCGATCCCGGATCGCTGACGGCGCGGTGATGCGTGTCGTGGAAAAACAGCGTGAAGCGACCGCCGCGCGCGCGGATGCGGCCGAGGGCCGAGACCAGCGCGGGATCGGTCCATTCATGGACGATGACGGCGTCCGCGTCGGCAACGGCGGATTCTGGGTCGAAATCCGGGCCGTACAGCGTGGAGCGGAGTTCGGGGTAATGCCGGCGGAAGGGTTCGAGCCCCGCCTCGCCCTCGTCCGCAAGGAGGTTGGCGCGACTCCAGCCGTCGGCGGGTTCGTAGGCTTCGACGGCGTGGCCCAGCGCGTGCAGCTCGCGCACCACGCCGCGCAGGAAGTGAGCGTTGCCGTGGTTCCAGCAGGATTCGAGCGAGTGGGTGAAGTAGACGATCCTCATCCGGCCGCCTCGCGCACCGGGCTGACGCCGAGCACGGCGGCATAGGCGGCCAGCGTTTCGCGGGCCATCGCCTCGACGGTGTAGCGCCCGGCGCGTTCGCGGGCGGCGGCCGCGAGATCGGCGCGCAGGGCGTCCTTGTCGATGACCGCGCGCATGGCCTTGCAGAAGCCGACATGGTCGTCGGGCGCGACGAACAGCGCCGCGCCGTCCCACAATTCGCGGTGCGCGGGGATGTCGGAGAGCACCAGGGGGCAGCCCGTCTGCGCGGCTTCCAAGGCGGTGAGGCCGAAGGGCTCGTAGCGCGCGGCGGAGACGAAGACGGCGGCGCGGCGCAACAGATCGCGCACGGCGGACGAGGATTGCGGGCCGGTGGTGAGCAGGTGGGCGGGGCGCACCATCGTGCCGTCCGGGCCGCGTTGCGGGCCGGCCGCGATGACGGGATGGGACAGGCCGGCGGCGGCGCGGTCGAGCGTGCCGACATTCTTGCCCTCGTCCCACAGCCGGCCCGCGAAGACGGCGAAGGCTTCGCGGTCGGACGCGCGGACGGCGCCGCCCGGGATGCGGGCGCGGCCGTTGCGGATGACCGCCGGAAGCGGAATGCGGTAGGTCTCCGAGGTCGTTGCGGCGAAGGCGCGCGAGGGGGCGAAGACCAGATCGGCGGCGGCGAGGCCGCGCGCGGCGAGATGAACTTTCCAGCGGAAATCGGCGGGCATAGGCGCATCGCCGCGCACCGCGCGCCACCATGTCGCCAAGCAGGAATGATGGCCGACGACGACGGGCACGCCGAAATCGCCCGACACGGCTTGGGCGGCGGAATTGACGTGGACGAGATCGGCGTCGATGCGGCGCGCGAGCAAGGCGAGGGCCGGCGAGACGGATTCGGCGGCGGGGGCGTCCGTCGCGAGCCAATCGAGCTGGAAGCCGGTTTCGACGAGATCGAGCCCCGGCACGGCGCGGGCGGCGCGGCGCTGGGCGTCGTCGGGCGTGGGGCCGATGATCGCCAAGGTGGTGCGCACGCCGAGCGGCGCGAGGGCCGAGGCGAGATCGACCGCATAGGTGAACACGCCGCCGACGGCGTCCGCGGTGAGGAGAAGGCGACGCGGGATCATGGATGCTCCGTGGTGCAGCAGGCTTCGAGGGCGGGCAGCGGAGCGGGTTGCTGGTCCTGAATGTCGCTCCAGCGGGCGAAGGCGGCGAGGTAATGCTCGTGCGCGCGCTCCCATGCCCGGTCGTCCGGTTCGCCCCAGAGGCGGCGGTAATCGGGCGAGCCGGGATAGGGGTAGAGGGGCACGGGATCGTTGGCCCAGACGCCCGCGGCGCCCATGCGCTCGCGCCAATCGGCCACCAGCGCGGCGTCGTCCTCCACCGTCGCGATGAGATTGGCCTGCACGAAGGGGACGCGGCGGCGGGCGTGGATGAGGCGTTCGGCGAGTTCGTCGGTAGACAGGCGGCAGCGCTTGTCGAGCGCGGCGCGGCCTTCGACGGTGAGGCTTTCGACGCCGGCCTCGATGGAGACGCAGCCCGCTTCGCCCAACAGGTCGAGCATGTCGGGCTTCCACAGGTCGATGCGGGTCTGGACTCCGAATTCGATCTTGCGGGCGCCGAGGGCTTCGAGCAGCGGCTTCTGCGGCAGGAAGATCTCGTCGATGAAATAAAGGTAGCCCGCGCCGGCGGCGATCAGGCCGTCGATTTCCGCGAGCAGCGGGGCGAGGTCGCGGCGGCGATAGGCGTCGCGGAAGTCGATCTTGGCGCAGAAGGAGCAATGATAGGGGCAGCCGCGCGACGCCTCGACCTCCGCGCCGGGGCCTTGGGCGGGCCGGTCGAAGCGGTGGTGGTGGTGATCGTGGCGGGCGATCCATTCCGTGGGCCAATCGATGGCGGGAAGGTCCGTGAAGCGCGTGGCCTGCGGGCCGCCGGTGATCCGCAGTTCCCCGGCCGCGTCGCGGAAGGCGAGACCGGGGATGGAGGCGAGGTTCGCGCCCGAGGCGATGCGGACGACGGTTTCCTCGCATTCGCCGCGCACCACGACGTCGACGTCGAGCTTGCGCAAGGTGGGGCCTGGGGTGGTGGAGCCGTGCGGGCCGACGGCGACGGTGACGCCGCCGCGATCCTCCAAGGCGTCGAGGAAGCGGCGGGGGATGCGGAGTTCGGGCTGGGCGCAGCGCCAGAACAGGTAGGTCGGGGCCGTGGCGACGACGGTCATGTCCGGGGCGTAGGCCGCGACCGCTTCCGCCAAGGACTCGTTCGTGCGGTCCATCAGCGGACCGTCGAAGATCATGGCCTCGTGACCGGCGGCTTCGAGCAGCACCTTCGACGCGCCGAGTTCGAGCGGCAGATGCGGGGCGCGGCAGCCGAAATAGATCGAGCCGTCGAAGCTCCATGCGGGATTGACGAGCGCGACCCTCATGGCACGGTCTCCGCGGTGCGCTCGCCGCGATGCTTGGCGAGGCGTTCGTTGGCGAGCCAGACGGCGAGCGCGCGCAGGCCGGTCTGCCAAGGGCGGGGCGGTTCGAGGCCGAGCGCCTCCGTGACCGCGCGCGGGTCGGACACGTACCAACGCTGGTCGCCGGGACGCCATTCGGCGTAATCGGCGCGGACGGGGCGGCCGTAGAGGCGTTCGATGAAGCCGAGCACCTGCCGCAGGCTGACCGCGTTGGCGGGGCCGCCGCCGAGATTGAAGGCGCGGCCGGCGACCGCGTCGATGTTCTTCCAGACGGCGCAATAGGCTTCGACCGCATCCGCGACGTCGAGGACGTCGCGGACCTGCCGGCCGTCGCCGTAGACGGTGATCGGCTCGCCCTTCATCGCGCGGAGCATGAAATGGGCGACCCAGCCCTGATCCTCGGTGCCCATCTGGCGGCGGCCGTAAATGCAGCTCATGCGCAGGACGACCGCGGGGATGCCGAAACTGCGGGCGTAATCGAGGACGTACTGGTCCGCCGCGCCCTTCGAGCAGCCGTAGGGCGTGTGGAAGGACAGCGGGCGTGCTTCTGAAATGCCTGCGGCGCGCAAGTCGCGGTCAGCCGCGACATAGCCCTCGGGGGTCATTTCGAGCGTCACGTCGGCGAGGTCGCCATAGACCTTGTTGGTGCTCGCGAAGACGAGCGGCGTGCCGTCGGCCTTGGCGCGCAGGGCTTCGAGCACGGTGAGCGTGCCCCCGACATTGGCCATGAAATCCGCGACGGGATCGGCGAGGCTCGACGTGACGGCCACTTGCGCCGCCATGTGGAACACGGCGCAGGCTTGGCCGACGGCTTCCGCGACGGCCCGGCCGTTGCAGATGTCAGCGACGACGGCGGTGATGCGCTGCGGGTGGTTCTCCTGCAGCCAGCGCAGATTGTCCTCGACGCCCGGGCGGACGAGCGAGTCGAGCACGATCACGTCGTAGCCTTCGGCGGCGAGACGGTCGGCGAGGTTGGAGCCGATGAACCCGGCGCCGCCGGTGATGAGGACGGGGCGTGGTCCGGCTTCGACGGGGGTGCCGACGGGTTCCGTCATGCCACGAGCCCCCGGGCTTCGAGTTCGCGCCGGGCTTCGGCGACGTTGTCGCGCGCTTCCTGACGCGCCACCCACTCCGCCAGTTCCGCCAAGCCTTCGCGGAAATCGCGCTCGGCGACGAAGCCGAGGGCGGTGCGGGCGAGGGAGGCGTCGGCGAAGCAGTGGCGGATGTCGCCGATGCGGGTCTTGCCGATGATCTCGGGTTCAATGTCCGGCCGCCCCATCGCGGCGGCGATCTCGCGGGCGATCTCGGCGACGGAGCGGTCCTGCCCGCTCGCGACGTTGAAGACGCCCCCGGCGGCGGCCGGGTGGTCGAGCGCGACGACGAAGGCGCGGGCCACGTCGGACACATGGACGAAATCGCGTCGCTGAGCGCCGTCCTCGAACACCAGCGGGCGGGCGCGGTTGGCGAGGCGCGAGGCGAAGATGGCGAGGACGCCCGTGTAGGGATTGGAAAGCGCCTGACCCGGGCCGTAGACGTTGAACAGCCGCAAAGCGACGCCCTCCATGCCGTAGGCGGGGGCGAGGGTGAGGGTGAGGCGCTCCTGAACGTATTTGGTCAGGGCGTAGACGGAGGCGAGGGACGGCCGCTTCCATTCGGGCGTGGGCAGCGGAACGAGGGGGCGGCCGCGCGCATCGACCGGATCCCATGCCGCGCCGGGGGCGGGCCGGGCGCGTTCGGCCGTTTCGACGGGATTGCCGTCGGCGTCGCGATAGAGACCCTCGCCGTAGATGCTCATCGAGGAGGCGACGACGACACGGCGGACGGGGCGCTCGATGAGCGCCTGCATCAGGACGGCGGTGCCGTGATCGTTGACCGAGACGTAGCGGTCTACCGCATACATGCTCTGGCCGACGCCGACTTCGGCGGCGAGGTGGATGACGGAATCGACGCCTGCGACGGCGGTCCGGACCGCGCTCTCGTCTCGGATGTCGGCGCGGATCAGCTCGACTTCCGGGTCGAGTTCGGCGGGGCGCGCGGACTCGCCGTGAACTTGAGCGATCAACGGATCGAGCACGCGGACGCGCCGGCCGCCTTCGAGCAGAGCGAGCGCGACGTGGCGGCCGATGAAGCCGGCGCCGCCGGTGATGAGGACGGTCGCGCTCAAGCTCCATCTCCCTTGCCGTCGGAGGCGTCTTCGTCCTCGTCCGTGCGCCGCACGAGCTTGTTGAAACGGCTCTGCTTGCCGTCGGCGGTCTTGTCCTGATGCAGCAAGGCCAAGCCGCTTTCCTCGAAGACCTCGAAGAACTCGTCCCATTCGATCTCTTCGAGGGCTTCGTCCTTCTCGCCGAAATCGAGGCGCAGGATGCCGCCTTCCTCGTCCTCACGGCCTTTGCGGCGTACGCGGGTGGGGCGGCCGCCGCGTTCCTCGGCCCATTTGCGGATTTCGTCGTGATCCGTGGTCTTCTTGGCCTCGGCCATTGCGGTCCCCCCGAGCTAAGACGCGGGGGTGAACGTGGGACCGGAGAAGAAGGTTCCGTTAGGGAAGATTAAGCGGTCGGCCGCTCGCGTGCCGCCGCGCGGGTCCCGGTATCGGACGGGCTGAATGAACGATCATTCATTGACGAATGAACGTTCATTCAGTACATGGGCGGCATGAACGAGCAGCTCCGAACGCCTCACGCCGATCTACAGGTCGAACGCCGCGCGCAGATCCTCGATGCGGCGCAGACGTGTTTCGCCCGTCTCGGGTTCCATCGCGCGACCATGCAGGACGTGGCGAAGGAGGCCGGGATGAGCCCGGGCAACATCTATCGCTATTTCCAAAACAAGAACGCGCTGGTGGCCGGTTTGGCCGAGCGCGATCAGGTGCGGATCGCCGAGGATTTCGCGCAGACCGGCCGGGAGCCGAATTTTCTCGCGGCCTTCGGGGCGTTGGCGCGCAAATATTTCATCGACGAGCCGCATAATTGCTCGGTGATGGCGCTCGAAATCTGGGCCGAGAGCACGCGCAATCCGGAGATTGCAGCTTTGTCGCAGGGCGTCGTCGGGCAGGTCCGCAGCGGCATGACGGCCGTATTCGAAACGGCGCGGGAGCGGGGCGCGGTTCCGGCGACGCTCGACATCGACCGCGCCGTCCGCTTCGTGCTGGCGCTGGGCGACGGGTTGATGAAACGCCGCGCCATCGATGCTGATTTCGTCGGCGAGCGGGAAGTCGAGACGATGATTGCGGTGGTCGGTGCGGTGCTGGAAGGCCGGGTGCCGCTGACGCCGCCCAAGGTTTGCAAAGAGGGAATTTCCGCATGAAGACGAGTCGCTGGATTGCAATCGGACTCGTCGCGGGCGCCGTGGGCTGGATCGGCTCCGGGCATTTCGGGGAACGCACGCCGCGTGCGCAGGACAACAAGGCCGAACGCGTCGAGAAACGCTTTCGCGTGGCGGTGATGCCGGCCGTGGTGGAGGAGCGCGTGCGCCGCTTGTCGGTGTCCGGCCGGACGGAGGCCGATCGCCGTACAAGCGTGACGGCGCGCACGAGCGGCATCGTGGCGGATATTCGCGTGCGGCGCGGCAGCACCGTGCGGGAAGGCGACGTGATTGCTGTGCTCTCGGACGAGGCGCGCGAGGCGAACGTGGCGCAGGCCAAGGCACGCGTCGATCAGCGCCGGAAGGAATTCGAGGCGCGGCGGGCACTCGTCGAGCAGGGCAATCTGCCGCGCTTGGGCCTCGCGCAGTATGAAGCGGACTTGAAGACGGCCGAGGCGGCGTTGGCCACCTCCGAGGCCGAGCGCGACCGCGGCGTCGTGCTCGCGCCGCTCAACGGCGTCGTGAACACGTTGCCCGCGGAGTTGGGGCAAGCCTTGCAGCCCGGCGCGGCCGTGGCGGAGATCATCGCGCCCGAGCCGATGTTGGCGGTTGTGGAAGTGTCGGAGCGGCGGATCGGCGGCATCAAGACGGGCGACAAGGCCGACGTGCGCATTGCGTCCGGCGCGCAGGTCGAAGGCGTCGTGCGCTTCGTTTCGGCCCGCGCGACCGCGCAGACGCGCACCTACCGGATCGACGTCGAAATCCCCAACAGGGACGGATCGATCCCGGACGGGATCACCGCCGAAGTGGGGCTGCGGCTTGCGGCCGTGCCCGCCACACGGGTGCCGCGTTCGGCGCTGACCTTCTCGGCCGAAGGCAAGCTCGGCGTGCGGTTGGCGGCGGAGGGCGAGAAGGTGGTGTTCGCGCCGGTCGGGCTGATCGAGGACGAGACGGAATTTCTCTGGGTGTCGGGGTTGCGCGACGGCGACCGCATCATCGTGCAGGGGCAGGACTTCGTGAAGGAAGGGCAGCCGGTGGAAGCCGTGCCCGCGCCGAAGGCCTGAGGATCGATCATGAAAAACCCGGTCGACTACGCCATTTCACACGCGCGGCTGACGTTGGCGCTGCTGCTGTTTCTGCTCGTCGCGGGCTTCTCCTCCTATCTTTCGATCCCGAAAGAGGCGGAGCCGGACGTCAAGGTGCCGATCATCTACGTGCAGCTGACGCAGCGCGGGATCAGCCCCGAGGATTCGGAGCGGCTGCTGCTGCGGCCGGTCGAGACGCAGTTGAAGTCGGTCGGCAACATCAAGGAAATGCGCTCGACCGCCTATGAGGGCGGCGGTTTCGTGCTGCTGGAATTCGAGGCGGGCTTCGATTCGAACAAGGCGCTGCAGGACGTGCGGGCCAAGGTGGACGACGCCAAGCGCGATTTGCCGCGCGACGCCGACCAGCCGGCGGTGCGCGAGGTCAATCTCTCGCTGTTTCCCATTCTCGTGGTCGGGCTGACGGGCGAGGTGCCCGAGCGTACGCTGCTGCGCATCGCCCGCAGCGCCAAGAACGCGCTGGAACAGGTGCCGGGCGTGCTCTCCGCCGATTTGCGCGGCGCGCGCGACGAGGTGGTGGAAATCATCGCCGAGCCGATGCTGCTCAAGAGCTACGGCATCGCGCTCTCCGACCTCGCGGCGGCGACGGCGCAGGGCAACAGCCTCGTGGCCGCGGGCGCGATCGAAGGCGGCACGGGCCGCTTCGCGGTGAAGGTACCGGCGCTGATAGAGCGGCCGGAAGACGTGTTGAAGCTGCCGGTGGTGGCCTCGAGCGGCGCGGCCGTGACGCTCGGCGAAGTGGCCGAGGTACGCCCGACCTTCAAGGACGCGACTTCGATCACGCGCATCAACGGCAAGCCGGCCATCGCCATCGAGATCACCAAACGGACGGGCGCGAACCTGATCGAGACCGTGGACGCGGTGAAATACGTGATCGGCAAGATCCGGCCGCTGTGGCCGGAGACGGTCGAGGTGACGTTCAGCCAGGACAAGTCCACAACGATCCGCGACATGTTGCACGAATTGCAGAACAGCGTGATCACGGCCTGTCTGCTGGTGCTGGTGATCATGCTGGTGGCCCTCGGCGGGCGGGCCTCGATCTTCATCGGCATCGCCATTCCGGCCTCGTTCCTGACGGGCATTCTCGGCCTGCACATGGCCGGGTTGACCGTGAACATCGTCGTGCTGTTCGCGCTGATCCTCGCGGTGGGCATGCTGGTCGACGACGCGATCATCGTCTCGGAATTCGCGGAACGCCGGATGGCCGAAGGCATGGAGCCCGCCGCGGCCTATTCGCTGGCGGCCAAGCGCATGGCGGGACCGGTGATCGCGTCGACCGCGACGCGCATCGCGGCCTTCTCGCCGCTGATGTTCTGGCCCGGCATGGTCGGGCAGTTCATGAAATACATGCCGATCACGCTGATCGCGACGCTGTCGGCCTCGCTGGTGGTGGCGCTGTTCTTCACGCCCACGCTCGGCGCGCTGCTGGGCCGCAAGGCCGAGGTGCCACATGACGACCGGGCGAAGGAGCAGGGCGTCTACATGCGGACCGTGCGATCCGTGCTGAAACGGCCTTGGGCGACCATCGGAGCCACCATGGCGCTGCTCGTGGGCGTGGTGTTCCTTTACGGGCGCGTCGGCAACGGCGTGGAGTTCTTCCCCAGCGTCGAGCCGGATTACGGGGTCGTGCAGATCCATGCGCGCGGCAATCTCTCGCTGTCCGAAAAGGACCGGATGGTGCGCGAGGTCGAGACGCGCATGTTGCCGATGACCGAAATCAGCACCGTTTATGCGCGCGCCGGCGAAGGGCAACGTGGCTCCAACGAGGTGTCGGAAGATACCGTCGGGACGATCCAGTTCGAATTCGTGCATTGGCAGAGCCGTCGCTCGGCGCATGAGATCATGGCCGACATCCGCGCCAAGACCGCCGACCTGCCGGGCATGTCGGTGGAAGTGACCGCGCCGAAGGCGGGGCCGCCCACGGGCAAGGCGATTCAGGTGCAGCTGACCTCCGTCGAGCCCTCGGTGCTTCCGGCGGCGGCGAAGAAGGTCGCGGCGATGCTTGCCGCGCGCGGCGACGTGCGCGATCTCGACGACGGATTGCCGTTGCCGGGCATCGACTGGACGCTGAACGTGAACAAGGCGGAGGCCGCCAAATACGGCGCGAGCGCCGCGACCGTGGGCACGGCCGTGCAGCTGGTGACCAACGGCGTGAAGATCACGGAGTATCGGCCCAACGACACGGACAAGTCCGTGGACCTGATCGTGCGTTTTCCCGAGCACATGCGCACGCTCGACCAGCTGGACGAGCTGCGGATCAACACCGCGGCGGGCTCGGTGCCGATCGGCAATTTCGTGACGCGGACGCCCGCGCAGAAGGTGAGCCAGATCCAGCGCGTGGCCGGGCAAAGGGTGATCACCGTGTCGGCGAACGTGCCGGACGGGATGCAGTCGGCCGTGGTGCAGCAGGCCGTGCAGCAGCAGCTCGCGGCGGCGGATCTCGGGCCGGGCGTGAGCTTCCGGATGAAGGGCGAGGACGAGGAGCGCGAGAAGGCCGGGGCGTTCCTGATGAAGGCGTTCGGGACGGCGATGTTCCTGATCTTCGCGATCCTGCTGGCGCAGTTCAACAAGTTCACGAGCGTGCTGCTGGTGTTGTCGGCGGTGGTGCTGTCGACCATCGGCGTGCTGATCGGGCTGATGGTGATGGGCCAAGCCTTCGGCGTGGTGATGACGGGCATCGGCGTGATCGCCAATGCGGGCGTGATCGTGAACAACAACATCGTGCTGATCGACACCTATGACCGGCTGCGGCGCGAGGGATGGCAGGCCTACGACGCCATCATCGAGACGTGCCGCGAGCGGGCGCGGCCGGTGGTGCTGACGGCGGTGACGGCCATTCTCGGCGTGCTGGCCATCGCCTTCGGCATCAATGTCGACTTCGTGGCGCGGGCCGTGGCGGTGGGCGCGCCCTCCACGCAATGGTGGGTGCATCTGTCGACCGCGATCGTGTTCGGCCTCGGCTTCGCTACGGTGCTGACGCTGGTGGTGACGCCGGCGGCCTTGATGGCCATCGCCAATGCGGGCGAGGCGCGGGCGCGGCGGCGGGCCGCGAAGGTCGCGCGCAAGGGCGAGGTCGCTCCGCCGGAGTTGAGGGCCGCGGCGGAGTGAGGGCGTGGTTCGTGGTTCGTGGTTCGAGACGGCGCTGCGCGCCTCCTCACCATGAGGTTTTATGGAATCGGGAGGTCTCGTAGGGCCTCCGCGACTTCGTCCGTCACGCCTTGTCGGCGAGGACCATGTAGTTGACGCCGGTGTCGGACGAGAGCTTCCACGCGTCGGCGATGGGATTGTAGACGACGCCCATGCGGTCGCGCAGGGCGAGGCCGTTGCGGCCGATGCTGGTTTCCAGCTCCTCGGGCGTGACGAACTTGTTCCATTCATGCGTGCCGCGCGGCAGCCAGCGCAGCACGTATTCCGCGCCGACGATGGCGAGCGCGAAGGACTTCATGGTGCGGTTGAGCGTGGCCATGACGAGCAGGCCGCCCGGCTTCACGGCGCTGCAGCACGCCTCGATGAAGGCGTCCACGTCGGCGACGTGCTCGACGACTTCCATGGCGAGCACGACGTCGAAACGCTCGCCCTCCTCGACGAGAGTCTCCACCGTGTCGTTGCGATAGCGGACGCTCGCGCCGCTGCGCTCGGCGTGGCGCTTGGCGACTTCGACGTTGGTGCGGGCGGGATCGATGCCCGTGACGGTCGCGCCGAGGCGCGACAGCGGCTCGCACAGCAGCCCGCCGCCGCAGCCGACGTCGAGCAGGGAGAGGCCTTCGAGCGGAAGGCCGCCGGCGGCGTCGCGCGACCAATGCGCGGCGACGGCGTCGCGGATATAGGCGAGGCGGACGGGGTTGAACTTGTGCAGAGTCCGCATGGGACCCTTGGCGTCCCACCAGGTGTTCGCCAAGCGGTCGAAACGGGCGACCTCGGCCTTGTCGACCGTGGTCGAGCCGGTGAAATCCTTGGCGGGTTCGGACATGGGGCATTCTCCGAGGGACGGGCGAGCCGCAAGCGGCGCCGGACGTTGACACCGGCCGGGCGCGCCGTCATGGATGTGCGCCTTTTTCTGCCGGGGCATCGACGGGCGCAAGTGCCCTGCGACGTTTCGCACACCCGATCCGGAAGATCCTTCTCATGGCTCGTCTCGTCATGAAGTTCGGCGGCACGTCGGTCGCCAATATCGAACGCATCCGCAACGTCGCGCGCCACGTGAAGCGCGAGGTCGATGCGGGCTACGACGTGGCGGTCGTCGTGTCCGCCATGTCGGGCAAGACCAACGAGCTCGTCGCCTGGTGCAAGGAAGCCTCGCCGCTTTACGACGCCCGCGAATACGACGCCGTCGTCGCCTCGGGCGAACAGGTCACCTCCGGCCTTCTCGCGCTGGCGTTGCAGGAGGCGGGCATACCGGCGCGCTCCTGGCAGGGCTGGCAGATCCCGATCCGCACCTCGGACGCGCACGGCTCCGCCCGCATCACCGGCATCGACGGCACCAACCTGATCGAAGGCTTCGCCAAGAACGAAGTCGCGGTGATCTCCGGCTTCCAAGGCGTGCACGAGGAAACGGGCCGCATCGCGACGCTGGGGCGCGGCGGCTCGGACACCAGCGCGGTGGCGGTCGCAGCGGGCATCGGGGCGGAGCGCTGCGACATCTACACGGACGTCGACGGCGTCTATACCACCGATCCGCGCATCGTGCCGAAGGCGCAGCGGCTCGAAAAAGTGGCGTTCGAGGAAATGCTCGAGATGGCGTCGCTCGGCGCCAAGGTGCTTCAGGTGCGCTCGGTCGAGCTCGCCATGGTTCACAAGGTGCGCACCTATGTGCGCTCGTCCTTCGACGACCCGGGCGCGCCGACGCCGGGCACCCTCATTTGCGACGAGGAAGAGATCGTGGAACAGCAGATCATCACCGGCATCGCCTATTCCAAGGACGAAGCCCAGATCACGCTGCGGCGCGTGGCCGACAAGCCCGGCGTGGCCGCGGCGATCTTCATGCCGCTGGCGGACGCCAACATCAACGTTGACATGATCATTCAGGTCGTGTCGGACGATTCCACCACCACGGACATCACCTTCACGGTGCCGACGGCCGATTACGAACGCGCCAAGGTGCTGCTGGAAGAGGCGAAGGACGGCATCGGCTACGGCGCGCTGCAGGGCGCGACCGACGTGGTGAAGGTGTCGGCCATCGGCATCGGCATGCGCAGCCATGCGGGCGTGGCGGCGAAGGCGTTCAAGGCGCTGTCCGAAAAAGGCATCAACATCCGCGCGATCACGACGTCGGAAATCAAGTTTTCCGTGTTGATCGACGCCGCCTACACCGAACTCGCGGTGCGCACGCTGCATTCCCTGTACGGCCTCGACAAGGCCTGAAGGGCGGCATCGGGCTTCGGCCCGACCTTTGCATTCCGGTTCGAGACTGATAAGGCGAAACGACGGGTGCGGAGGTGGATTCCGCACCTCGGGTGGGGCGGCCGGATCTCCCGAGATCCGCGCGAGGAAGGTGGCTGATGCGAGGCGCACTCGGCGGACCGCGCGTGTTGCTGCGCAGGCTCCGCGAGGTCATGGCGGAACCTGTGAATGCACAGGCACGCCTCGACAAGATCGTCACGGTGATCGCCGGCAACATGGTTGCCGAAGTCTGCTCGTTCTACGTGATGCGGGCTGACGCCACGCTCGAGCTGTTCGCCACCGAAGGCCTCAAGCGCGAGGCCGTGCACATCACGACCCTTAAGACGGGCGAAGGTCTCGTCGGCCTCATCGCCAAGCAGGCCGAACCGCTCAGCCTCTCCGACGCCCAGAACCACCCTTCGTTCTCCTACAAGCCGGAGACGGGCGAAGAAATCTACCAATCCTTCCTCGGCGTGCCCGTGCTGCGCTCGGGCGTGACCATGGGCGTGCTCGTGGTGCAGAACCGCGCGCACCGGATCTATACCGACGAGGAGATGGAAGCCCTCCAGACCACCGCGATGGTGCTGGCGGAGATCATCGCTTCCGGCGAATTGCAGTCGCTCGCGCGGCCCGGCACCGCCATCGCGGTGCGCCGGCCCTTGGCCATCCAAGGTCAGGCGATGGCCGACGGCGTGGGCCTCGGCTACGTGGTGCTCCACGAGCCCCGCGTCATCGTCAAGAACCTGATCGCCGACGATCCCGCCGCGGAAGCGCGCCGGCTGGAAGTGGCGCTGGGGGAATTGCGCGCCTCCATCGACGACATGCTGGACCGCGGCGACCTCGCGCATGGCGGCGAGCATCGCGAAGTGCTCGAAACCTTCCGCATGGTGGCGCATGACCGCGGCTGGCTGCGCCGGCTGCGCGAAGCGGTGATGACCGGGCTGACCGCCGAAGCGGCGGTGGAGCGCGTGCAGTCCGACAATCGCGCGCGGATGATGCGGCAGACGGACCCCTATCTGCGCGACCGACTGCATGATCTCGACGAGTTGGCCAATCGACTGCTGCATCAGCTCGCCGGGCAGTCGCTGGTCGCCCAGCCGGCCGACTTGCCCGAAAATGCCGTACTGGTCGCCCGCTCCATGGGCCCGGCGGCGCTGCTGGACTACGACCGCTCGCGGCTGCGCGGCCTGATTTTGGAAGAGGGCGGGCCGACGAGCCACATCGCCGTGGTGGCGCGTGCGATGGGCATCCCCGCCGTCGGCATGGTGCAGAACATCACCGGCCTGGTGGAATCGGGCGACGCGATCATCGTCGACGGCCAGACCGGCATCGTGCAGCTGCGCCCGCAGCCGGACGTCGAGCAGGCCTACAAGGAAAAGGCGCGACTGCGCGCCAAGCGGCAGGAGCAGTATCGCGGGCTGCGCGACGTCGCGCCCGTGACCAAGGACGGGGTGGAGATCAAGCTGCATCTCAATGCGGGCCTCGTTTTCGACCTGCCCAATCTCGAACATTCGGGCGCGCAGGGCATCGGCCTGTTCCGTACCGAATTGCAGTTCATGGTGGCGGAGCGGCTGCCCTCGCTCGGCGAGCAGATGCAGCTCTACCGCTCGGTGCTGGACGCGGCGGGAGACCGCCCGGTGACGTTCCGCACCCTCGATATCGGCGGCGACAAGGTGCTGCCCTACATGTCGAAGATGGAGGAGGAGAACCCGGCGCTGGGCTGGCGGGCGATCCGCATCGGTCTCGACCGCCCGGGCCTGCTGCGGGCGCAGATCCGCGCGCTGTTGAAGGCCGCGCCGGGCCGCGACATGCGCATCATGTTCCCGATGATTGCGACGGTGGACGAGTTCGACCGCGCCAAGGCGCTCGTCGACCGCGAATTGGGGCATCTGGAACGGCACGGCTATGAATTGCCGCGCGACGTGAAGCTGGGCGTGATGGTGGAAGTGCCGTCGCTGCTGTTCGCCATCGACGTGATCGCCGCGAAGGCGGACTTCATGTCCGTCGGCTCGAACGACCTGATGCAGTTTCTGTTCGCGGCCGACCGCGAGAACCCGCGCATGGCGGAGCGGTTCGACCCGCTCAATCCCGCCTGCCTGAGGGCGCTGCGGGTGGTGGCGCGGGCGGGCGAGCGGGCCGGCATTCCGGTGACGCTGTGCGGCGAATTGGGCGGGCGGCCGCTGGAGGCGATGGCGCTGATCGGCATCGGCTATCGGGCGCTGTCGATGTCTCCGCTTTCGATCGGTCCGATCAAGGCGATGGTGCTGGGACTCGACGCGAAGGCCGCGAGCGACTACGTCAATCGCCTCATCGACGAGAAGCCCGCCTGCGTCAGCCTGCGCGAAGACCTGAAGGCCTATGCGGAAAGCGCGGGCGTTTCGATCCAGCAGGCCTGAGCGGCACCGCTCCGAGTTTCGCCCGCATGTCGTCATTGCCCGTCCAGAAGCTCGAAGCGATTCTCACGCGTCATGAGATGCTGACCGCGCGCCTTGCGGACGGCGCCGATTCCGAGACCTTCGTCGCCTTGTCGCGGGAATTGTCGGACCTTGATCCGCTGGTCGAGGGCGTGCGGCGGCTGAAGGCCGTCGAAGCGGAATGCGCGGATCTTGCGGCGATGGCGGCGGAGGCCGATCCCGAGCTTCGCGCCATGGCGGAAGCGGAACTGCCCGACGCCGAAGCGCGATGCGAGGCCTTGAGCCGCGAAGTGCGGCTGTTGCTGCTGCCGAAGGACCGCGCCGACGACAAGAGCGCCGTTCTGGAAGTGCGTGCCGGGACCGGCGGCGACGAGGCGGCGCTGTTCGCGGGCGATCTTTTCCGGATGTATCAGCGTTACGCCGACCTGCACCGCTGGAAGCTCGAAGTGCTTTCGGAAAGCGAGGGCACGATGGGCGGCTACAAGGAAATCATCGCGGAAATCCGCGGCAAGGGCGTGTTCGCCCGCCTGAAATTCGAAAGCGGCGTGCATCGCGTGCAGCGCGTGCCGGACACTGAAACCGGCGGGCGCATCCATACCTCGGCGGCGACGGTGGCCGTGCTGCCGCTGGCGGAGGAGGTGGACGTCGCCATCGACGACAAGGATCTCGTGATCGAGACCATGCGGGCGGGCGGCGCGGGCGGACAGCACGTCAACAAGACGGAAAGCGCGATCCGCATCACGCATGTGCCCACCGGGCTGGCGGTGATGATGCAGGAAGAACGTTCGCAGCACCGCAACAAGGCGCGGGCGATGGACCTGCTGCGCTCGCGCATCTACGACCTCGAACGGCAGAAGCTGGACGACGCGCGGGCGGCGGACCGGCGCTCGCAGGTCGGCTCGGGAGACCGTTCCGAACGCATCCGCACGTATAATTTTCCGCAGGGTCGGGTGACGGATCACCGCATCAACCTGACGCTCTACAAGCTGCCGCAGGTGCTGGAAGGAACCGCCCTCGACGAGATGATCGACGGGCTGGTGACCGAGCATCAGGCGGCGCTGCTGGCCGAGGACGCCGCGACATGACCATGCGCCTGCACATCACCGAAGAGACGACCCGGCTGGAGGCGCTGAAACGGCTCGGCGAGGCGTTCCGCGACGTCGGCATCGAGACCGCGCAGCGCGACGCACGGCTGCTGCTGCTGGACGCGGCGGGCATCGCCCATCCCGACCTGATCCGCGCGCCGCGCGAGAGCCTGGGCCCGGAACAGGCCGCCCGCTTGGCCGACCATGCGGCGCGGCGGCTGCGGCGCGTGCCGGTGGCGCGCATTCTCGGGGAATGGGAGTTCTGGAGCCTGCCCTTCACGCTTGCGCCCGACACGCTGGTGCCGCGCCCGGACAGTGAAACCGTCGTGGCGGCGGCTTTGCTGGCCTTGGGGCAGCGGCGGCATGACAGCCGAGGCGTGCGGGTGCTCGACCTCGGGACCGGGACGGGCTGCCTGCTCGTGGCGCTGCTTCACGAGATGCCCGGCGCGTCGGGCGTCGGGGTCGATCTCTCCGCCGGCGCGGTGGAGACGGCGCGGCTGAACGCCGAGCGCAACGCCGTGACGGAGCGGGCGGAGTTCGTCGTCTCGAATTGGACGGAGGCGGTGAGCGGACGCTTCGACCTCGTGGTTTCCAACCCGCCTTACATCGCCGATCGCGTGCTCGACGGACTGGAGCCGGAGGTGCGCGAGCATGATCCGCGTTTGGCGCTGTCGGGCGGTGCGGACGGGCTCGAAGCCTATCGGCGGATCATCGACGCGCTGCCCGGCGTGCTGGCCCCGGGCGGAGTCGTCGCGTTCGAGATCGGATCGGATCAGGCGGAAACCGTTGCGGCCTTGGCACGCAATGCAGGTTTCGCGGTGGAAGGGCCGTTCGCGGACTTCGGCGCGAGGCCGCGCGCGCTGGTGCTGCGCGCCGATTCCGAATTCCGGGGGAAGTTCGTGTAATTCCGCTTGGTTTCGACGCTGCGAGCGACTAATGTCGGCAGTGACGGAATCGTGAGCCGCAACATTTCGCAAGAACGAAGCGCTCGTCGATGGCCCGGCCCCGTGCAGGGGCGATGCGGATCGCCGAAGTGCTGATCCTCGATCCTGCCGGGGCAAGACAGCGGACACCCGAAACACTTTCATCATGCGGACCGTAAGACGGTTCCCGGCGAATGCGGCAACAGAGCCGCGCATCGCCGAGGCGAAGGACGACCTTCAGGGCTTCGCACTCGAAAAAACCGGGTTTCCGGCCGGATACGGCGGTTCCCATTCTCGGCTTGGACTTGACGGATAAGGACGTTCGATGAGACCCAATCATCAGAACAAGCGGCTCCGGGGCAGAAACCGCGGCAGCGGTGGAGGCGGCGGCGGCGGCGGTGGTGGCGGCAAGGGCCCGAACCCGCTGACGCGGAGCTATGAATCCAACGGTCCGGACGTGAAGATCCGCGGCACCGCGCATCACGTGGCCGAGAAATACCTGCAGCTCGGACGCGACGCGCAGGCCACCGGCGACCATGTGAACGCCGAGAACTACTTCCAGCACGCCGAGCATTATCTGCGCATCATCGCCGCCGCGAACGAGCAGATGCGCCTCGCGAACCCGAATTTCCGTCCCTACGAGATGATCGATCAGGACGCGGAAGACGACGAGGACGAGGAACAGGCCTTCGCCAACGCCCAGCAGGGCGAGACGCGCTATGCGCAGCAGCCGCAGGCCGGCGACGGCGAGCAGCCCGACATCTCGCCGCGCGGTTTCCCGCAACGCGAGGGTCGCGACTTCCAGCCGCGCAACCGCGAATTCCAGCCGCGCAATCGCGAATTCCAGCAGCGGGATCAGCAGCCGCGCGACCAGCGCGACTTTCAGCCCCGTGAGCAGCGCGAGCCGCGTGACCAGCAGCCGCGCGAACAGCGGGACTTTCAGCCCCGCGAGCCGCGCGATCAGCAGCCCCGCGAGCAACGCGATTTTCAGCCGCGCGAACAGCGTGAACCCCGCGAACCGCGCGAGTTCCAGCCGCGTGAACCGCGCCCCGAGGGCGAGGCGCGCGAGGGGCGGTTCAACCGCTTCGACCGTCGCGGCCCCCGGCCGGAACGGCCCGCACCCGCCGAGGGTACCGAGCAGCCCGGTCTGCCCGCGTTCATCACCGCGCCGGTACGCTCCGTGCCGGTGGAAGCGCCCGAGCCCGCGCCGAGCGAAGCGCCGGTTCTGGTCGCCGCCGCCGAGGGCGAGGGCTTCCCCGTGAAAGAGCGTCGCCGTCGCGGACGCCCGCGCAAGGTGGTCGAGGGCGAAGCGCCCGTCGGAGCCGACGATTCGGGCGAGTGATTCCCAAGCCGGAATAGCTGCCGAAACACATCATCGAACGACGAAAAGGAGGGCCTCGAGCCCTCCTTTTTTCGTTTGGACCTCTCGTTTCATTGCACGATGGAGCCGTCCGCATGGACACGTCCGAATTTCCCGACCTTTCCGATTTCGTCGATCTGATCGCCACCGTCGCGCCCGTGATTGCGGGGGCCTTGGGCGGGCCGCTCGCGGGGCTCGCGACGCGGGCCGTCGCGGAGGCGCTGACCGGACGACCCGATGCGGCGATCGGGGAGGTGGCCAAAGTTCTCGCCGGAGCGGCGCCGGCCGATCTCGGGGCGCTGAAGACGGCGGAGGCGGATTTCCGCATGCGGATGCGGGAACTCGACATCGACCTCGAGCGCGTCGCCTCCACCGACCGCCGCAGCGCGCGATTGCGGGAAATGCGGCTGCGCGACCATGCGCCGGCGATCCTTGCGACGACGGTGACGCTGGGCTTTTTCGGGGCGCTCGTGCTGGTGCTGCATCACGGATTGCAGCCGCAGGGCGGAGAGGCCGTGTTGGTGATGCTGGGCGCTTTGGCGACCGGATGGACGGCGGTGCTGAACTATTATTTCGGCTCGTCCGCCGGATCCGCCGCCAAGAACGAGATGCTGGAACGCCTGACGGGGAAACGCTCGTGAGCGGGCGGTGGCCGGCCGCGCTCGCCGCCGCGCTGCGCGGGTGGCTCGCCCGGCGGAGGCCTCGCTCCGACGCGGGCGGGGCGGTCCCGTGGTTGGCGGAAGCGGAGCGGCTGAAGGGCCTTCGGGAAGTGCCGGGGCCGGGTTCGAACGCGACGATCACCGGCTGGGCGAAGGAGCGCGGCGGGTGGATCGAGACGTTCTATACGGGCGACGATATCCCCTGGTGCGGGCTGTTCGTCGCCCATTGCATGCATGTCGCGCGGCTGCCCTCACCGAAAAATCCGCTCGCGGCACTCGCCTGGAGCGAGTGGGGACGGGCCTTGTCGTCGCCCGCGCCGGGCGCGGTGCTCGTGTTCAAGCGGCCGGGCGGCGGGCATGTGGGCTTCTATGTCGGGGAGGATGCCGAGGCGCTGCACGTGCTGGGCGGCAACCAGAGCGACGCGGTGTGCGTGACGCGGATCGCGCGGGAGAGGCTGATCGCCGTGCGATGGCCGGCGGGCGTCGGCATCGCACGGGCGGCGGTCGTGCACCGCACCGCCACGGGGGCGCTGTCGATGAATGAGAATTAGAGGCTCAAACGACCCTCAACTGCGCGCCCGCGGCCAATTCTCCGCCTTCGATCACTTCGGCATAGATGCCGCAATCGGTGTGGCCGTAGGCATCGTCGAGGGTGCGGGGAATGGCGAGGTCGCGGATGCCGGTGACCGGGTCCACGTCGGTCGCGGCGCAGCGCCGGATGCGCTTGACCACTTTGAGGCGCGGCCCGCCCTCGACGTGGAGCTCGCGGTCGAGCAGGTCGAACTCGCCCCAAGGCGGCAGGCCAGTGACGTGGAGATTGCCGCGGAACCGCAGCGGATCGACCGGACGGCCGATGCGCTGCTCCAAAGCGACGACGCTCGACAGGTTGATGATCGAGACGACGCGGGCGGGCGTGTCGGAGAAGCTGAAGCCGGGGCTTTCGAGCAGCTTCGGCTCGCCGCGCAGTTCGACGGGCATGAAGGCCTTGAAGAAGGCCTCGACGGACGCGCGGCCGTCGGCGGTGGACAGATCGGCGCGGACGGTTTCGGTGCCGGTCTCGATGACGAGCGTTGTCGTCGCGTCCTCATAGCGGGTGCGCAGCGTCGCGAGACGCTCGTTGCGCGCGAGCATGATGAAGTGGGTCTTCTTGAAGTGCGTCGGCGCGGCCGGATCAAAGCCCGAGGGGCCGTTTTCGAAGGCGTAGCGCCGGTCGTTCGGCAGAGGATCGCCGGGCGTGAGCGTGACGGATGCGAGGCGTTCGGGAGACAGGCCTTTGACGGGATAGCGCCAAACCGACTCCACCGTTGCGGTTTCCTGCATCTGCGCCCCTTCCGTGCCGAATTGCCCGCACCTATCTACCTGATGGACGGTCGCCTCGCGAGGGACCATTCGTAAAGAGGGAGTGCGGACCGGGCCCGGAAGGGACGGGGTTGCACGGCCACGGGAGATCGACATGGATTTCGAGAAATTCACGGACCGCGCGAAAGGCTTCGTGCAATCGGCGCAGATGCTCGCGATGCGCGAGGGGCATCCGCAGCTCGGCACGGAACATCTGCTGAAAGTGCTGCTCGACGACCCCGAAGGGCTCGCTTCGGGCTTGATCGGCCGGGCGGGCGGCGATGCGCGCATGGCCCTGCGCAGTGTCGAGGAGCTTCTCGCGAAACAGGCGAAAGTCTCCGGCGCGGCCTCGCAGCCGCAGCCGACGCGCGACATCGTGCGGCTGTTCGATACGGCCCAGAAGATCGCCCAGAAATCCGGCGACAGCTATGTGACGGCGGAGCGGCTGCTGCTGGCGATCGCGACGGAGAAGGACACCGATGCCGGCCGCGCGCTGGCGACGGCGGGATTGACGCCGCAGGCGCTCAACACCGCCATCAACGAATTGCGCAAGGGCCGCACCGCCGACAACGCGACGGCCGAGAACGCCTATGACGCGCTGAAGAAATACGCCCGCGACCTGACGCAGGCGGCGCGCGAGGGCAAGCTGGACCCGGTGATCGGCCGCGACGAGGAAATCCGTCGGGCCATTCAGGTTCTCTCCCGCCGGACGAAGAACAACCCCGTGCTGATCGGCGAACCCGGCGTGGGCAAGACCGCCATCGCCGAAGGCTTGGCGCTGCGCATCGTCAACGGCGACGTGCCCGAAAGCCTGCAGGACAAGCAGTTGCTGGCGCTCGACATGGGCTCGCTGATCGCCGGGGCGAAATATCGCGGCGAGTTCGAGGAGCGGTTGAAGGCCGTGCTCTCGGAAGTGACCTCGGCGGAGGGCGGCATCATCCTGTTCATCGACGAGATGCATACGCTGGTGGGGGCCGGAAAGGCGGACGGGGCGATGGACGCGTCCAACCTGCTGAAGCCCGCCTTGGCGCGCGGCGAGCTGCATTGCATCGGCGCGACGACGCTCGACGAATATCGCAAGCATGTGGAAAAGGATGCGGCGCTGGCGCGGCGCTTCCAGCCGGTGTTCGTGTCCGAGCCGACGGTGGAGGACACGATCTCCATTCTGCGCGGTTTGAAGGAGAAGTATGAACTCCATCACGGGGTGCGCATCACCGACGGCGCGATCGTGGCCGCGGCGACGCTGTCCAACCGCTACATCACGGATCGTTTCCTGCCGGACAAGGCCATCGACCTCGTGGACGAAGCGGGATCGCGACTGCGCATGCAGGTGGATTCCAAACCCGAGGAACTCGACGAGCTGGACCGCCGGATCGTGCAGCTGCGCATCGAGCAGGAAGCGCTGAAGCGGGAGACGGATCAGGGCTCGAAGGATCGGCTCGAGCGGCTCGAAAAGGAGCTGTCGGACCTCGAGGAGAAATCCTCGACGCTGACGAGCCGTTGGAAGGCGGAGAAGGAAAAGCTGAACGACGCGCAGAAGCTGAAGGAACAGCTGGAGCAGGCGCGCAACGATCTCGCCATCGCGCAGCGGCGCGGCGAGTATCAGCGGGCGGGCGAATTGGCCTATGGCGCGATCCCCGATCTGGAGAAGCGGCTCGCGGTGGTGGAGGCCAATGACGGCGGCCCGGCGGCGCTGGTCGACGAGGCGGTGACGGCCAACGACGTGGCGCAGGTGGTGTCGCGCTGGACCGGCGTGCCGGTGGACCGGATGCTCGAAGGCGAGCGCGACAAGCTGCTGCGCATGGAAGAGAAGATCGCGCAGCGCGTCGTCGGCCAGGCCGAAGCGGTGGCGGCGGTCTCGACGGCGGTGCGGCGCGCGCGGGCGGGCTTGCAGGATCCGCACCGGCCCATCGGCTCGTTCATGTTCCTCGGGCCGACGGGCGTCGGCAAGACGGAGCTGACCAAGGCGCTGGCGGCCTTCATGTTCGACGACGAGTCGGCGCTGCTGCGCATCGACATGTCCGAATATATGGAGAAGCACTCGGTGGCCCGGCTGATCGGCGCGCCTCCCGGCTATGTGGGCTACGAGGAAGGCGGCGCGCTGACGGAAGCGGTGCGTCGGCGGCCCTATCAGGTGGTGCTGTTCGACGAGATCGAGAAGGCGCATCCCGACGTGTTCAACGTGCTGCTGCAGGTGCTCGACGACGGGCGGCTGACGGACGGGCAGGGCCGGACGGTCGATTTCCGCAACACGATCATCATCATGACCTCGAATCTCGGGGCGGAATATCTGGTCAACCAGCCGGAAGGCGAGGATTCGGACGCCGTGCGCGACGAGGTGATGGCGGTGGTGCGCTCGCATTTCCGGCCGGAATTCCTCAACCGCGTGGACGAGATCATCCTGTTCCACCGGCTGCAGCGCGACCAGATGGGCGCCATCGTCGACATTCAGCTGGGGCGGCTTCGCAAGCTGCTGGAGGAGCGCAAGATCACGGTGGAGCTGGAGCCCGACGCGCGGCAATGGCTCGCCGACCACGGCTACGACGCCGCCTACGGCGCAAGGCCGCTCAAGCGCGTGATCCAGAAGAACGTGCAGGACCCGTTGGCCGAGCTGATCCTCTCCGGAAAGGTCCGCGACGGGGACACGGTGCCGGTCTCGGCGGGTGCGCTGGGGCTCATCATCGGCGAGCACCCGGTGGTGCGCGAGCAGCGGCCGCCGAAGGTGAAGCTGAACTGAGCGGGGGTAGCTCGGGATGACAACTGTCCGTCATTGCGAGCGCAGCGAAGCAATCCAGTTGACGGCCGACGTGGAGCCTTGAGGCGCGTCGTTCGGCCATCGAGCGCGTGGCTCTGGATTGCCGCGTCGCTTCGCTCCTCGCAATGACGGTTTTTGAGGGGTCGATGGTCAGAAAGTTTGGGTCCCGGGTCCGCTTCGCGGCCCGGGATGACAGGTTTTGGTGATGACGGGCTTGCGTTGCCGTCAGGCGATCTTGCCGCCCAATTCTTCGTCGAGATGCACCTTGATGATCTCGTCGAAGGTTTTTTCGGCTTTGAAGCCGAGGGATTCGGCGCGGCTTGCGTCGAAGTTGCGGGGCCAGCCGGCGACGATCTTGATGATCGCCTGATCGGGCTCGCGCTTGATGCGGGCGACGACCTTGTCGCCGGCGACGCGGCGCAGGGCTTCGATCTGCTCGCCGACCGTGCAGGACAGGCCCGGCATGGTCAGGTTGCGGCGGTGGCCGACCTTTTCGCCGTCGATGGTCGCGGCGTGAATGAGGAAGCCGACGGCCGAGCGGGGCGAGGCGTGCCAGTGGCGCACGTCTTCCGAGACCGGCAGGACGGCTTCATGACCCGCGAGGGGCTCGCGGATGATGTTGGAGAAGAAGCCCGACGCGGCGGCGTTCGGCTTGCCGGGACGCACGCAGATGGTGGGAAGGCGGATGCCGATGCCGTCGAAGAAGCCCTTGCGGGTGTAGTCGGCCAGCAGCAGCTCGCCGATGGCTTTCTGCGTGCCGTAGGAGGTGAGCGGGGTGGTGAAGAATTCCGTGCCGATGGCCTCGGGGAAGGGCGCGCCGAACACCGCGATGGACGAGGTGAAGACGATGCGCGGCTTGTAGGCCCCGTTCGATGCGACGTTGAGCGCGCGCACGGCCTCGAACAGGAAGCGCGAGCCGTCCATATTGATGCGGTAGCCCTTGTCGAAATCCTGCTCCGCCTCGCCCGACACGATGGCGGCGAGGTGGAAGATGACGTCCGGCTTGTCGACGACGAGCTTTTCGGCCTCGCCGGCATAGGAGAAATCCGACGCGAGCGTCTTCACCGCGAAGGGCGCGCCCGAAGGGGCCGTCGGCTCGATCACGTCGTGCATCGTGACTTTGGAGACGGCCTTGCCGCCCAGCGTGCCGTCCTTGGCGAGGCGCTCGACGAGCTTGCGGCCGACCATTCCGGCCGCGCCGATGACGAGAATATGCATGGGTTTCGTCCTTCAGGTCAGAGCGCGAAACCGCCGTCCACGAGGAACAGCTGGCCGGTGGTGTAGGAGCTTTCGTCGGCGGCGAGGTAGACGGCCATCATGGCGATCTCCTGCGGGGTGCCGAGGCGGCCGATGGGCTGGCGGTCGATGAAGGCCTGACGGACTTCGTCGAGCGGTTTGGCGGTGTCCTTGGCGAGCGTCTCGATGCGCTGGTCGAGCGAGGGCGACTCGATGGTGCCGGGGCAAATGGCGTTCGAGCGGATGCCTTGGCGGATGAAGTCGGCGGCGACGGCCTTGGTGAGGCCGACCACGGCGGCCTTCGAGGTGCCGTAGGCGTAGCGGTTGGGGATGCCGCGCACCGAGCTTGCGCCCGAGGCGATGTTGACGATGGAGCCCGCGCCCTTTTCCAGCATGCCCGGCAGGAAGGCCTGGATGGTGCGGTGCATCGACTTCACGTTCAGGTCGAAGGAGAAGTCCCACGCCTTGTCGTCGGTGGTGAGCGCGTTGCCGTGGTGGACGTAGCCGGCCGCGTTGACGAGAATGTCGATGGGGCCGACCTTTTCGGCGAAGGCCTTGACCGCCTTGTCGGACCGGACGTCGAGCTTGCGACGCTTGGCGCGCGCGAGGCCGTCGAGCTTGGCCACGTCGAGATCGGTCGCCCACACGGTCGCGCCTTCGGCCACGAAGGCCTCCGCAATGGCCCGGCCGATGCCTTGACCCGCCGCGGTGACGACGGCCACCTTGCCCTGAAGTCGTTTCGCCACGTCTCGTCTCCCTTGTCTTTTTCGGTGCGCCGTTTTCTGGCGCTTTCGTTTGGGCCTCAGCGGCCGTGAAGGTCGCGAAGGGAGCGGTGCTGCCGCCCTTCCGCGTCGAAATTGTCGGCGGACAGCCAGCGCGCGAAGGCTTCGCGCCGCGCCGGCCATTCGTCGTCCGTCATCGAGAACCACGCGGTATCGCGGTTGCGGCCCTTGATGATCATGTGTTTGCGGAAGAGCCCCTCCGGCGTGAAGCCGAAGCGGACGGCGGCGTGCTTGGACGGCGCGTTGCGGTCGTCGCATTTCCATTCGAGGCGGCGGTTGCCGAGGTCGTCGAAGGCGTAGCCGGCGGCGAGGAACACCGCCTCGGTCGAGAGCGGGGTCTTCTGCATCTCGGGCGAGAAGAGGATGTGGCCGATCTCGATCACGCCCATGGCCGGGCGGATTTCCATCAGCGTGAGGATGCCCTTGGCGCGCCCGTTCGCCTTGTCCACTACGGCGAAGGACAGCGGGTCGGCGAGGGCTTGGCGCGTCTCCAGCCATGCCTCGAAGGCGTCGAAATCCGCGAACGGCCCGTAGGCCATGTAGTCCCATACGCGGTCATGGCCTTCGAGCACGCCCCATAGATCCTCCGCGTGACGCTCGGCCTCGAGCGGCTCGATGCGCGCGAAGCGACCCTCGCGCGTGATGCGCGCAGGCGGAGAAGCGGGGCGTGGATCGTGCGGCATCGAGCGGCCCGAAAGGGCGGAAGGCGGCCGGGGGGCCGCCTTCGCGCGTGTCAGTGGTTGTCGCGCGGGACGCCGAAGGTCTGGGCGACGCGCTGGTATTTCACGGCCGGCTTCAGCACCATGCCGTTGTCGAACTGGTCGATCATCGAGCGCTGGATTTCCTGCCAAGGCGTCTGGCTGGGCGGGAACGGGAAGCCGCCGTTCGCCATCAGGGTCGCGCGGCGCTCGGCCAATTCGACGTCGGAAATCAGGATGTTGGCCTCGCCCTTGCCGAGATCGATGCGCACGCGGTCGCCGGTGCGGAGCAGCGCGAGGCCGCCGTTGGCGGCGGCTTCCGGCGAGGCGTTGAGGATCGAAGGCGAGCCCGACGTGCCCGACTGGCGTCCGTCGCCGATGCAGGGCAGCGCGGTGATGCCCTTTTTGATGAGCGCCGCAGGCGGCTGCATGTTCACGACTTCGGCGCCGCCGGGATAGCCGATGGGGCCGGTGCCGCGCACGAAGAGCATGCAATGCTCGTCGATCTCCAGCGCCGGATCGTCGATGCGGTGGTGATAGTCCTCGGGGCCTTCGAACACGATGGCGCGGCCCTCGAAGGCTTCGGGATCGTTCGGGTTCGAGAGATAGCGCGTGCGGAACTCCGGCGAGATGACGCTGGTCTTCATGATCGCGTTGTCGAAGAGATTGCCGCGCAGCACCACGAAGCCGGCATCGGCCTTCATCGGCTTCTCGAAGGGGAAGATGACGTCGTGGTCGATGATGCGGGCGCCGCGGCAATTGTCGCCCATGGTACGACCGTTCACCGTGAGCGCGTTCTCGCGGATGAGGCCGTGCTTCATGAGTTCGGCGACCACGGCGGGGACGCCGCCGGCGCGATGATATTCCTCGCCCAGATATTTGCCGGCGGGCTGGAGATTGACCAGCAGCGGCACCTTGTGGCCGACCTTCTCCCAATCGTCGACGTTCAGCTCGACGCCGATGTGGCGGGCGATGGCGTTGACGTGGATGGGCGCGTTGGTGGAGCCGCCGATGGCCGAGTTGACCACGATGGCGTTCTCGAAGGCTTCGCGGGTGAGGATGTCGGAGGGCTTCAGATCCTCCCACACCATGTCCACGATGCGCTTGCCGGTCTGGTACGAAATCTGGCCGCGCTCGCGATAGGGCGCGGGGATCGCCGCGCAGCCCGGCAGGGACATGCCGAGCGCTTCCGCGATGGAATTCATCGTCGAGGCGGTGCCCATGGTGTTGCAGTGGCCGACGGATGGAGCGGAGGAGGCGACGATGTCGATGAACTCGTCATATTCGATTTCGCCCGCCGCGAGCCGCTCGCGCGACTTCCACACGACGGTGCCCGAGCCGGTGCGCTCGCCTTCCCACCAGCCGTTCAGCATCGGCCCGCCCGAGAGGACGATGGAGGGGATGTTGACGGTGGCGGCGGCCATGATGCAGGCCGGCGTGGTCTTGTCGCAGCCCGTGGTCAGCACGACGCCGTCGAGCGGGTAGCCGTAGAGGATTTCGACGAGGCCGAGATAAGCAAGGTTGCGGTCGAGCGCGGCGGTGGGACGCTTGCCAGTTTCCTGGATCGGATGGACCGGAAATTCGAACGCGACGCCGCCCGCTGCCGTGATGCCCTCGCGCACGCGCTTGGCGAGATCGAGATGGTGGCGGTTGCAGGGGGAGAGGTCCGAACCCGTCTGCGCGATGCCGATGATCGGCTTGCCGGACTGCAGCTCTTCGCGCGTGAGGCCGAAATTGAGGTAGCGCTCGAGATACAGCGCCGTCATGCCGGGGTTTTCGGGATTGTCGAACCAGAGCTTGGACCGCAGCTCGCGTCGCTTCTGCCCCGAACCGTTGGATCCACCCGCCATGACGCTCTCCCTAAAACGTTTCAACTCCGGTTTTCCGGAGGTTTTTTGATCGGCGCAGAGCATCCCCCGAAACACGGACCGAAATCAACGGCGGAATTCGCGGTGCGGGGTTGCGACGGCCGGATGCGGGAGACGTGGCGGAGATTGCGCTCGACGCGGCCTTGTTGTTCAAAGGCTGGGACATCGAACGGAGTCGCTCGCCTCGGCGGCGGACCGTCATCGAAAGAGCAAGAAGAGTTCAGGGAGAATACGCCATGCTGCACGTCGTCGACTCGTTCGGCCGCATCGGTGAGGAAAATGCCTTCGCCGTGTTGGCGCGTGCCACGGAATTGCAGCGGCAGGGCAAGGACATCATCAATCTCGGCATCGGCCAGCCCGATTTCGCGACGCCGGAGCACATCGTCGAGGCGGCGATCAAGGCGCTGCGCGACGGGCATCACGGCTACACGCCCGCCACCGGCATTTTGCCGCTGCGCGAGGCCGTTGCGGCCGATCTGCACAAGCGTTTCGGCGTCGAGGTGTCGCCCGAGCTGGTGATGATCGTGCCGGGCGGCAAGGTGACGATGTTCATGGCGATCCTGATGTTCGGCGCGCCGGGCGTCGAGATCATGTATCCGGACCCGGGCTTCCCGATCTATCGCTCGATGATCGAATTCACGGGCGCGACGCCGATCCCGGTGCCGATCCGAGAAGAGAACGGCTTCGCGTTCTCGGCCGAGGAGACGCTGTCGCTGATCACGCCGAAGACGCGGTTGCTGATCGTCAATTCGCCCGCGAACCCGACCGGCGGCGTGACGCCGAAGGCGGAGATCGACAAGCTGGTGGCGGGCCTCGCGGCGCATCCCGACATTGCGATCATGTCGGACGAAATCTACGGGCAGATGACCTATGACGGGCTGCAGCACCAGACGCTGCTGGCCTATCCCGAGATCCGCGACCGACTGATCCTTCTCGACGGCTGGTCGAAGACTTATGCGATGACCGGCTGGCGCATGGGCTATTCGATCTGGCCGAAGCCGCTCTACGAGGCCGCGCGCAAACTGGCGGTGAACTCCTATTCCTGCGTCAACGCCTCGGCCCAGTTCGCCGGCCTCGCCGCGCTGACCGGCCCGCAGGACGCGGTGCATGCGATGGTGGCGGAGTTCGACCGTCGTCGGAAGATCGTGGTGGAAGGTTTGAACAAGCTCCCCGGCGTCTCCGCCGCGACGCCGACCGGCGCGTTCTACGCCTTCCCGAACATCTCGAAGACGGGCTGGAAGGCGAAGCCGCTGGCCTCCGCGCTGCTGGAGGAAACCGGTGTCGCGACCATCGGCGGGCCGGATTTCGGCGTCTACGGCGAAGGCTATATCCGCCTGTCCTACGCCAATTCGGCGGAGAACATCCGGCGCGCCTTGGACCGCATGGCCGAGTTCTTGGCGACGCGCAAACCTGCGTAGTCCTTTTCCGTCCTTGCCTGTGAGTGTCCGGCGATCAGCCGGTCGGCATTGCTCGGGGTGTCATCCCGGGTCCGCTGCACGGCCCGGGATGACACCCCGAGTGCCGAGTGCACGTCGCGCGGCCGAACGACGAGTTGCCGAACACGCGTTGAAATGACGAAGCCTGAACGGAGCCCGTCCTTGAAACTCCCCGTCGTCCTCCTCTCGGCCGCGCTCGCGGTCGGGATCGCGCTTCCGGTCTCCGCCCAAACGGCAAAGCCCAAGCAGGCACCTCTCGCCGTCGAGGTCCGCAACAAGACCGTGCCGACCTTCTGCGCGGAGGACGACAACGTTCATCTGACGTTTGCGAACCCGGCGGTGCGCCGGTTCCGGGTGGAGGCGCGCGCGCCGGCGGTCATCGGGTCCATCGTGGCGGATTCGACCGCGCCCGACTTCACCGACTGCACCATCAAGGACGCGCCGCCCGACCCCGGCGCGGAGGTGAACCGCATCGTGCTACATGAGGACGCGCGCTTCGTGCTTGTGGGATGGAAGAAGACACGCGGATTCTGGCGAAAGGCGGAGGTGACGGTGCGCGCGGGCGAGAGGGCCGAGAACCATCTCGAACTAGTGCAACTTTATGTGAAGCGGCCGAGCGGCCCTTATGAATTTCTCGTGCTCTACCCGTCGGATGGGTACTGGCGGCTGCGGCCGCTGCCGCCCGAGCGGCTGCCGGAGGTGGCTTACGGCACGTCCTTCCTCGTCGGCCCGGTGGAAGAGAAGGAGCGCCCGTTCGTGGCCTTCACCGACGTGACCTACGATCCCGCGACCGTGAGTTTCCGGATGCGCTTCGCGCGCGGCGGGGAGGGCGTGTTGCGGGTGGACGAGCCGGGCGAGAAGGCGGCCGGGGTGGACGTGGCGCTGTCGGGCACGCTGCCGAAGGGACTGCCCTTCGCCACGCTGCGTTCGATGTACATCACCGATGCGAATGCCGACTCCGCCCAAGTCGCCTGGAAGGCGCCGGCCGCCAAGGGGTGGTCGTTGGCCCCTGTCATGGGGTTCAAGGGCGGGAAGGCGACGGAGGTGTGGCTCGGGCGGGCCGTGCCCTCCAAGCACAATACGAGCGCGCCGGACACGCAGCTGTCGGGCTTCGGGCGCTGAGCGGGGCGTCTTTTCTATCCCTCACGGTGATGAGCTCCGCGCGGGGTGCCGCCCCGAAAACCTCGTGGTTCGAGATGCGGCCTTTCGGCCGCTCCTCACCATGAGGTTTTCTTTCAATTCGCAGTGAGGTGCCTTGCCCCACCGTGAGGCTTTCCTTACGCCGCCAACATGACGAGCGCCGCCACGATGAGCGGGACGGGCAGAGACACGAGAATGCGCAGCCGCACGAACCATGACGGCATCATCGGCAGTTCCCAGATGAGCGTGCGGTTGAGCGCGAAGAGCGACCATGCGGTGACGAAGGCCGTGATCTGCGCATAACCCGCGCCGCTCTTGAGCGCGGCCGAGCCGAGAGCGAAGCCGACGACGGGGCCGCCGGGCGTGAGCGCGCCTGCGACGCTCGCGGCCAGCAAGCCGCGAATGCCCGAATCGGGACCGATCAGGGCGAGGACGACGTCCTGCGGCAGGATGCGGGCGAGATAGCCCGCGCCGATGACGCCCAGCACGAGGCGCGGCAGCAGATGCAGGAAATCCTTGGCGGTGAACTCGATCGCCTTGCGGGCGGTGCCGTCCTTGCGGCGAACCGCCACGACCATCAGCGCGGCGACGACGACGTAGAGCGATGCGGTGAGGAGCAGCAGGATCATTCCGCGGCCTCGGCCTTTTGGGCGGGCGTCATCCGGGCGGCGAGCAGGCGCGCGGCATAGCCGATGGCAAGCGGCGCCCAAGCGGAGGCCAACATCCGAAGCCCGACGAAATGAGCGCCGAAGAACGGGATTTCCCAGACGAGCGCGCGGTTGATGCCGAGCAGAAGCCACGCGCTGATGAAGGCGGCGGCGGCGCCCGCGTCCGCACCCGCGACGAGCAGGGCCGCCGCCAGAGGAAAGACGGTGAACGGACCTGCCGGGATCAGAATGCCTGCGGCGGTTGCGAGCAGCAGCCCGCGCCAGCTCGAGCCCGCCCCGAGCGACGCGGCGATGGTCTCCTTCGGGACGAGGAGGCGCACCAATGCGCCGATCAGGGTTCCTGCCAGCACCTTCGGGACGATCTCGACGAAGAGCAGACTGTCTTCCGCTAGGACTTCGAGGAAGACCGCCCAACCCTCCCGATGCAGCACGAGCCCCGCCGCCCCGCCCGACAGGATCGCGACGCTCCAGAAGCTCCAGTCGATGCGGCGGCGCTGCGGAGCGTCCGACATCAGCCGCGCAGGGCTGCGGCGGCGCGGGCGAGTGCGGTGACGGCGGCCCAATCGCCCGCCTTCAAGGCGTCGGCCGGCGTGACCCACGAGCCGCCGACGCAGACGACGTTCTTCAGCGCGAGATAGACCTTGGCCTTCTCCGCATCGATGCCGCCCGTGGGGCAGAACAGCAGGTCGGGCAGCGGCGCGCCGAGCGATTTGAGGTAGTTGACCCCGCCCGCCGGCTCCGCCGGGAAGAATTTGAGGATGCGGTGGCCGAGTTCGGCCATCTGCATCGCTTCGCTTGCGGTGGCGACGCCCGGGAGGAAGGGGATCGCGAGTTCGGCAGCGGCGCGGGCGAGCGTCGGCGTGGAGCCGGGGCTGACGAGGAAGGTCGCGCCCGCGTCCTTGGCCTCGCGCGCCTGCGCGGCCGTGAGGATGGTCCCTGCGCCGAGGATCGCGCCGGGGACTTCGCGGGCCATGGCCTCGATCGCCCGCAACGCGCCCTCGGTGCGCAGCGTAACTTCGAGCACCGGGAGACCGCCGGCGACGAGCGCATGGGCGAGGGGCACGGCATCGTCGGGACCGTCCACGGTGAGCACCGGAATGACGGGCGCGGTGCGCAGAACGGCGAGAAGGGCGGCGTCGGTGACGGACAAGGCGATTCTCCCGAAGATGATCCCCGATGCGAGGACGATGCCGCACCACTGACCCGCAAGCTTGCGCGCGTCAACGCCGCACGCCGGCGCTCAGGGTTCGATGATCGGCGCGGGCCGGCGCTCCTGCGCGATCAGATAGAGCCCCGACGCGACGACGATGCTTGCGCCGACGATGGTCCAGAAATCCGGAATGTCGCCGAACAGACTGTAGCCGAGCACCGTCATCCAGACGATCTGGGTGTAGATGAACGGCGAGAGCACGGCGGCGGGCGCACGCTGATGCGCCAAGATGAGCATGTAATGGCCGAAGGCGCCGAATGCGCCCAGCAGGCCCAAAACGGCCCATTCCGCCGCCATCGTCGGCGTCTGCCAGAAGAACGGAAGAGCGGGCGTGAGCAGCACCACTCCCGTCAAACCGGAATAGACCATGGTCGTTTCCGGGGCGTCGATGGAGGCGAGCTTGCGCGTGGTGATCGAATACATCGCGTAGCAGAATACGCCCGCCACGGAGAACAGCGCCGCGGGATGCATCGAGCCCAGGCCGGGGCGGGTGATGACCAGCACGCCGATGAAGCCCACGCAAATCGCGCCGATGCGGCGCATGCCGATGACTTCGCCGAGAATGGGACCGGCCAGCAGCGCCACGATCAGCGGGGTGGAGAAGATGATCGAGGCGGTTTCGGCGAGCTGAAGCCAGCGCAGCGCGATGAAGTTGAGCAAGGTCGAGGAAAACAGCAGCAGAGACCGGGCGAGCTGCAACG
The DNA here is from genome assembly GCA_027489535.1 of Hyphomicrobiales bacterium. Taxonomy (GTDB): domain Bacteria; phylum Pseudomonadota; class Alphaproteobacteria; order Rhizobiales; family Beijerinckiaceae; genus JAIXZO01. Next base: position 100,584 of record JAIXZO010000015.1, on the reverse strand, counting down.
GCAGACGCTTCGAGCGCATGACGCCCGGGCGCGTCCAGCCGTTGATGAAGAACAGCACGATCAGCACGTTGCCGGCATAGCGCGCCCATACGAGCTGCAGCGTCGGCATCGTGCGCACGCCGTATTTGGCGGAGGCGTCGAGGAGCGAGAACAGCAGGAGCGCCGCGCACATCAGGCCGATGCCGACGAGCCGGTCGCGGTCGGAGGTGCGCAAACGCGCTTTGAGAAGTCCGTCCGACATGCGTTCCCGCAGTTCAAAATTCGACGGCCTCAGAGATAGCCGCAGCCGAAGCGGGGCGGAATCCCTTTTTCGCTCACCCCACCTCTGCGTCAGGCGGGATGCGGCGGCCCATTGCGCCGCTTCGGCTCCGCTCCGCGCTTGCGGGGCGGCGCGGGACGGGCATTCTGGGCGACGATGACACGCGAGATTCGAGCCATGACCGAACCCTATCCCCGCGACATGATCGGCTACGGCCGGACGCCTCCCGATCCGAAATGGCCGGGCGGCGCGAAGGTGTGCGTGCAGTTCGTGCTGAATTACGAAGAGGGTTCGGAGAACAACATCCTCCATGGCGACCCGGCTTCGGAGGCCTTCCTCTCTGAGGTCGTGGGGGCGCAGCCTTGGCCCGGGCAGCGGCACTGGAACATGGAGAGCATGTACGAATACGGCGCGCGGGCCGGTTTTTGGCGCGTGTGGCGCATGTTCACGCGGCGCAACATGCCTCTGACCGTCTACGGCGTCGCGCACGCGCTGATGCGCGGGCCGGAGCAGGTGAAGGGCATGCAGGAGGCCGGTTGGGAGATCGCCAGCCACGGCCTCAAATGGATCGAGCACAAGGACATGCCGGAGGACGTGGAGCGCGCGCAGATCGCCGAGGCGATCCGCATCCACACCGAAGTCACCGGCGAGCGACCGCTCGGTTGGTACACCGGCCGCTGCTCGATGAATTCACGACGGCTGGTGATGGAGGAGGGCGGTTTCCTCTACTCGTCCGACGACTATGCCGACGACCTGCCCTATCGCGTGCAGGGGCCGAAGGGGCCGCATCTGGTGATCCCTTATTCGCTCGACGCCAACGACATGCGATTCGCGAGCGCGCAGGGCTTCAACTCGGGCGACCAGTTCTTCAGCTATCTGAAGGACACGTTCGACGTTCTGCATCGCGAAGGCGCGGAAGGGTCGCCGAAGATGATGTCGGTGGGCCTGCATTGCCGCCTGATCGGGCGACCGGGCCGCGCGGCCTCGCTCGAGCGGTTCCTCGATTACGTCGGATCGCATTCGGACGCTTGGGTCGCCCGGCGCGTCGACGTGGCGCGGCATTGGAATGCGGTGCATCCGGCGGGGTGACGCGGACCACGTTCACTCGGGGTGGGTGGGGTCGATCCACTTCACGTTTTCGGGTTTCTCGACCGGCTCGATGTCGAGATTGACGGCGACCGCTTCGCCGTCGCTGCGCACCAGCACGCATTCGAGCACTTCGTGCGGGCTCGCATTGATTTCCTGATGCGGGACGTAGGGCGGCACGTAGATGAAGTCGCCGGGGCCGGCCTCGGCGGTGAATTCGAGCTTCTCGCCCCAGCGCATGCGCGCGCGGCCCTTCACGACGTAGATGACGCTTTCGAGCGGGCCGTGATGATGCGCGCCCGTCTTGGCGTCGGGATGGATGTGGACGGTGCCGGCCCAGAGCTTCTGCGCGCCGACGCGGGCGAAATTGATCGCGGCCTTCCGGTCCATGCCCGGCGTCTGCGCGGTGTTGCCGTCGAGGCGGTCGCCGGGGACGACGCGCACGCCGTCATGCTTCCAAGCGGGTTCGTCATGGCTGTGATCGTGGGACATGGAAACCTCCTGCGCGGACTTTGAGCGTAGCGCATCCGCACCGCGTTTTGCACGCGTCAGTAATGGCCCTCGTCCGGGATGTTCAGCACGGTGCCGCAGGCCTTGCAGTGCACGGCGTCGGGATCATGCCGCTGCAGGCCGCATGTCGGGCAATCGAAGCGGACCTTGTTGGGGCGGAACAGCACCTGCGCCAGCCGCAGGAACAGCGTGACGCCGAAGATCATGATGATGACGGAGATCATGCGCCCGGTGGTGCCGGGAAGGGTGATGTCGCCGAACCCCGTCGTCGTCAGCGCCGTGACGGTGAAATAGAGCGCGTCGGCGTAGTTGCCGATATGCGGATTGTTCGGGAATTGGGTCGCGTAGACGACGCTCGTCATGATGAAGACGAACACGCCGAGATTGATCGCGGCGAGGACGACCTCCTCGTTGCGACGGAAGAACGGGCTGTCCTCCCGCAGGCGCGCCGCGACGCGGTAGGTGCGGAGCAGGCGCAAGGTGCGCAGCACGCGCAGAAAGCCCGCCGCCTCGCCCGTGACCGGCGCGAGGAACGATGCGATGGCGAGGACGTCCGCCCAGGTGCTCGGCCGCAGGAACTCGCGCCAGCGGCGGCGCTTGATGGCGAGACGGGCCATGAAGTCGGCCAAGATCACGAGACCGAAGAGAACGTCCAGCACTTCAAGCAGCGCGTTGCGCTCGAAAAACGAGGTGGAGACGATGAACAGGATCGTGAAAAGGTCGAAGGCGAGCAGCGCGTAACGGAAACGATTGGCCGTCGCGTCGTCGTTTTCGTAGAGGCGGCGAATGCGGCCGAGCACGGACCCGGCGGCATGTTCCGATTCAGGCGCGATGCGGCGCGCGTCGTCGGACGCGTGCACTCCGGTCGTCGTCGTTCCGGGTTCGGCGCCGGCCATCGCCGCAGCTCCTTGTCGAAGAGGGATGCTAGCGAACGCCCGCGAGGCTGTCAGCCGCGCCGCACCGTCCGATCAATCGGCCCGCCACGGGAAGGTCCAGGTTTCGGTCAAGGCACGATTGCCCGCCTTGAGGAAGACGCGGAGATCGGTCGACTGACCACGATCCAAGGCGACGTCGACGGCCGCGCGGAAGCCCTCTGTCTTGGGATTGGGAACGAGGAAGGTGCGGGTGATGCGCCCGGCCGCCGTGCTCGGCACGATCTGTACGGATTCCGGCTCCTTCAGCCAGAAGGCGAGATCGCCGCCGGTGAAGTCGATGATGAAACGCCGGGTGCCGGGGCCTGCCGCCTCGTTCGAGCCGAGGGCCTTCGCTTCGGTCTGATAGGTATTGAGCGCGAAGCCGCCGGGGTTGAGCTCGTCCTCGCTCGTGATCGAGCGGATGCGGTAGCCCCATGACCAGCCTTGGCCGGGCTCGGGAACCGTCTTCGGCGTCCAGTAGGCGACGATGTTGTCGTTCGTTTCGTCCGACGTGGGAATCTCGACGAGATCGATGCGGCCTTCGCCCCAATCGCCGATCGGCTCGACCCAGTAGCTCGGGCGCGCCTCATAGGCGAGGTCGAGATCTTGGTAATGCTCGAACGTGCGGTCGCGCTGCATCAGCCCGAAGCCGCGCGGGTTCGCGTCCAAGAAACTCGAAACGCTCATCGCGGCGGGGTTGCGCAGCGGCCGCCAGATCCATTCGCCCGCGCCGGTATGCACGAGCAGACCGTCCGAATCGTGCAGCTCCGGGCGGAAGTCGCTGGTGGGACGCCGGTCGTTCTCGCCGATGTAGAACATCGAGGTCAGCGGGGCGATGCCGAGGCGTTGGACGGGCTTGCGCGGGAACAGCGTCAGCGAGACCTCGACCGCCGTTTCGGCCGCCGGATAGACCGCGAACTGGTAGGCGCCCGTCGTGGAAGCGGAGTCCAGCAGCGCGTGGATCACCACGCGGTCCGCACCCGGTGCAGGCTGCTCGATCCAAAACTCGCGGAAATTGGGGAATTCTTCGCCCTCGGGCGCTCCCACCCCGACCGCGAGACCGCGCGCGGAGAGGCCGTAGCGCTGATTGCGGCCCAGAAAGCGGAAATAGCTCGCGCCGAGGAACGAGATCAGTTCGTCGTGAACCTTCGGCTCGTTGAGCGGATGGTGGATGCGGAATCCCGCGAAGCCGAGATTGACCGGCAGCGGACGCTCGAACTTGTTGCGGCCGTAGTCGAACAGCGATGCGGAATAGGGCACCGGCGCGGGCACGCCGTCGCGCACGAGATTGACCGTCACCGAACGGCGAAAAAGAAATCCCAGATGAAACATCTGCATCCGGAACGCGCCGTTGCCGAGCAGCGCCTTGTCCGGCCGGAAGCGGATGTCGCGATAGGCGTCGAAGTCCAGCTTGGCGAGCGGGTCGGGCAGCTGCGCGGGGGAGGCGTCATAGGCCACGGCCGCCAATTCGCGGGCGCGCTTCACGACGTCCTGAAAGCCGAATCGCGGCGCGCCGGATGCGGCGTCGCCCGCCGGCGCCGGAGCTTGGGCGCGCGCTCCGGAGGCTCCGGACAGAATGGCGGAGGCGAGGGCGCCGAGGCTTCCGATGAAAGTACGACGGTCGAAGATCATGCACGCGCTCGGAATTGGCGGCCTACCGTCGGCCGCGCGGATCGTTCCTTATAGTCCTAGCGGATGCCGTTCCGGCGTCCAATCCGCAGCCTGCGGCAGGTATGGTAACCAAATCCTTCCGCGTTAAGCTCCAGCTTCGTGGAAAGGTGGAACAAAGCATTGGCGAGCTTGAGAAATTTCAAGAGTGAACGGCGTGAAAAAAACGCTTGATAAGGGGGGGCATCGGACCTATTTACTGCCTCGCCCAATTTCGCACGTGCCTGTGGTCGCGTGTCGGTTGGTGGGCATCCGGACAAGAGGCCGGACAGCCGCCCGGGGATCCCGTAGTTCTGGGGATCTCCGATAATCAACCGGCAGCCGGAGGCGAAACCGGCGCATCCCGAGTTCCCCCGGGAGACGCGGCTTAAAGCAACGACGGAGCGGGCTTTTTTGGTCTCGATTCGCCCTCCAAAGGCGAGTTCACCGAAGAGGCTTGTCCATCTTGCCAGGCGTGCGGACCGGGATATCCCCGATCCAATCCACGGCAGCACACGCGGCTGACCTGACCCGACCGGCGTCTCCATCGCGCCGGCCGCGGGACCGTCATCCGGGGCTCTTGGATCGGCGCGAAAGCGCCTAGTGGGGAGGCCGTGCCATGACCGCACGCATCCGTGAATTTCTGCGCAACCGCCGCGAGGACGGTCCCTGCGTCGTCGTCGATCTCGACGTCGTCGAGGACAATTACCGCACCTTCGCCCGTGCGCTCCCCGACACGCGCGTGTTCTACGCCGTGAAGGCGAATCCGGCCCCCGAGGTGCTGCGTCTGCTCACCAAGCTCGGCTCCTGCTTCGACACCGCGTCGGTTCAGGAGATGGAGATGGTGTTGGCGGCGGGCGCGACGGCCGACCGCATGTCCTTCGGCAACACGATCAAGAAGGAGCGCGACATCGCGCGCGCCTTCGAGCTCGGCGTCCGCCTCTACGCGGTCGACTGCAAGGCCGAAGTCGAGAAGATCGCGCGCGTCGCTCCCGGCTCCAAGGTCTTCTGCCGCATCCTGTGCGACGGCGCCGGGGCCGAGTGGCCGCTCTCGCGCAAGTTCGGCTGCGTGCCGGAAATGGCCGCCGACGTTCTCGAGCATGCCCATCGTTCGGGCCTCGAGGCCTATGGCGTGTCGTTCCATGTCGGTTCGCAGCAGGGCAACACGGAAGCGTGGGATCAGGCGCTCGCCTCGTCCGCCGCGATTTTCCGTGAATGCGCAGAGCGCGGCATGATCCTGTCGATGGTCAATCTCGGCGGCGGCTTCCCGACGAAGTACCTCAAGGCGGTACCCGGCGTGGAAAGCTACGGCGAGTCGATCTTCCGGGCGCTGTCGAAGCATTTCGGCAACCGTCTGCCGGAGACGATCATCGAGCCGGGCCGCGGCATGGTCGGCAATGCGGGCATCATCGAGACCGAGGTCGTTCTCGTCTCGAAGAAGGCCGAGGACGACGACGTGCGCTGGGTCTATCTCGACATCGGCAAGTTCGGCGGCCTCGCCGAAACGATGGACGAGTCGATCCGCTACCCGATCCGCTCGGATCGCGAAGGCGACGACACGTCTCCCTGCGTGCTCGCCGGCCCGACCTGCGATTCGGCCGACGTCATGTACGAGAAGGTCCCTTACCTTCTGCCCGTCAGCATCGAGATCGGCGACAAGCTGCTGATCGAAGGCACGGGCGCGTATACGACGACCTATTCGGCGGTGGCCTTCAACGGCTTCCCGCCCCTCAAGTCCTACGTGATCTGAGCCTCGCTCGACGCGAAAGACTTCTCGGGTTCGACGCTTTTGCCGGACCCGGCTTCCCCACGAACCCGAATGTTCGAACCGCCCGCGCAAGCGCGGCGGGGAAGGAGTGCACGATGATCACGATCCGCGAAGAGACGCTCGCCGACGTCGACGCCCGCGAGGCGTTGCTCGACCGCGCGTTCGGCCCGGCCCGGTTCGAGAAGACCTGCGAACGCCTGCGCGAAGGCCGCATGCCCGCGCACGGGCTCGCGTTCATCGCCGTCCAGGGCCGCAAGGTCGTGGGTACGGTGCGCATGTGGCACGTTGCGGCGGGCCCGGGGCGTCCGGCGCTCGTGCTCGGTCCGCTTGCGGTCGACGCCCGTTTCCGCTCGCTCGGCATCGGCGCGATGTTGACGCGTCATGCGCTCGCGCGTGCGACGGAACTCGGTCATGCGGCCGTGCTTTTGGTCGGCGATGCGCCCTATTATGAGCGGTTCGGCTTCCGTCGCGAGCTCACGGACGGGCTGCGCATGCCCGGGCCGGTCGAGCGCGAGCGGTTTCTGGGACTTGAATTGATCGCAGGCGCGCTCGAAGGCGCATCCGGTCTCCTCTCGCCGACGGGCGCGCGGGCACCGGTCGTAGATCTTCCGACGCTCGTCGCGGCGGATGCCGCGGAGATTGCGGCGCTTCGCGCGGCGTAGCTTCGGCACATGCCGACTTGACCCGACGGTGCGGCCTTGTTCGGAGGCCGTACCGTTTTCTTTTGACCGGCCCCCTCCCGGCCGGCGACCCACTCTCAAGCGGGGGATCCCCTGAATGACGCAGAACCATCCCGTCTACGCGACCATCGACGGCCCGATCGTGATGATCGGCTACGGCTCCATCGGCAAAGGCACGCTTCCGCTGATCGAGCGCCACTTCAAGGTCGACCGCTCGCGCATCACCGTGATCGATCCGAGCGAGGCAGGACGGGACATGCTGGAGCGTGAGGGCATCCGCTTCATTCACCAGCCCGTGACGCGCGACAACTACAAGCATTTGCTCGGACCGCTGCTGACGGCCGGACCGGGGCAGGGCTTTTGCGTGAACCTGTCCGTCGATACGGGTTCGCTCGACATCATGGAATACTGCCGCGAGATCGGCGCACTCTATGTCGACACGGTCGTCGAGCCGTGGGTCGGCTTCTATTTCGACAATTCCAAGGGCCCGGGCGAACGCTCGAACTACGCCTTGCGCGAGACGGTGCTCGCGGCGCGCCGCAAGTCGCCCGGCGGCACGACGGCCGTGTCGTGCTGCGGCGCAAATCCCGGCATGGTCTCGTGGTTCGTGAAACAGGCGCTCGTGAACCTGAAGTCCGAACTCCGCGTGCCCGGCGCGGAGCCGACCACGCGCGAGGAATGGGCCGCGCTGGCGCAGACGCTGGGCGTGAAGGGCATCCATATCGCCGAGCGCGATACGCAGCGGGCCAAGAAGCCCAAGCCGCGCAAGATGTTCGTCAACACCTGGTCGGTCGAGGGCTTCGTCTCGGAAGGATTGCAACCGGCCGAACTCGGCTGGGGCACGCATGAGCGGTGGATGCCGGAGAACGGCCGCACGCATGAGACGGGCTGCGGCGCGGCGATCTATCTGCTGCAGCCGGGCGCGAATACGCGCGTGCGGTCTTGGACGCCGACGGCGCAGGCGCAATACGGCTTTCTCGTCACCCACAACGAGTCGATCTCCATCGCCGACTTCCTGACCGTGCGCGACGGTGCGGGTGCGGCCGTCTATCGCCCGACCTGCCATTACGCCTACCACCCCTGCGATGACGCGGTGCTGTCGCTGCACGAGATGTTCGGCCAGTCGGGCGAGCGCCAGCCGGAGGATCACATTCTCGACGAGAACGAGATCGTGGACGGCATCGACGAACTCGGCGTGCTGCTCTACGGCCACGGCAAGAACGCCTATTGGTTCGGCTCGCAGCTCTCCATCGAGGAGACGCGGATGCTCGCGCCGTATCAGAACGCGACGGGCCTTCAGGTGTCCTCGGCCGTGCTCGCGGGCATGGTCTGGGCGATCGAGAACCCGACCGCCGGCATCGTCGAGGCCGACGACATGGACTACAAGCGCTGTCTCGAAGTGCAGATGCCCTATCTCGGCCCCGTCGTCGGCGTCTACACCGATTGGACCCCCCTCCACGGTCGCCCGGGCCTGTTCCCGGAGGACATCGACACCGCCGATCCCTGGCAGTTCCGGAACGTGCTGGTGCGCTGACGCTGCAGAGCCTGCGATTGACGACCCGAGACCCTCCGAGCATGTTCGGAGGGTCTTTTCTTTGAGTTGTTTCGTGATGACCCTTTCTCCCGGCCGCAGTTCGGCACGTCCCGCAGTCGCCGATCTCGTGAGGCTCTTTGCTCTGCTCGCGATGTCGGGCCGTCGCGCGTGGTGGCAGGCTCTGCTTGTCGGGGCGGGCCTGGCAGCACTTTTGAGCTCCGGCCTGCCTGATCCCGCCGCTCGCCCTTTCGCGGCGGCGGTCTTTCGCGTTCTCGCACTCGTGCCGTCGCTGCTTTTGGCCGTCGTACCGGCCGGCCCCGTCGGGGCTATTCTGCTGGCCGAGATCGGCCGGCCCCCCGTGCCGTTTCTCGTGTTGCTGCGTGCGGCTTGGAGAGGAACGTTCGTTCAGCTGCTGGTGATGGTCGCCGCCCTGTTCGCTTGGGCGGTCGCTGCCGGATCGGCCGCGGCTTATGCGGTTGCCGAACTCGGAACGGATTTCGATGCCGCCGCCCGCACAGTCGAAATTTCGGTGCAGACCGTCGGCGGCGCCCTTTTCGCCGTCTTCGTGGCGGCTTCGGCCCTGACGATGATCGACGTCCAACACGGCGGCCCGCCGACCGTGCGGCGTTCCTTCGCGCTGCTGCGCCGCGCACCCGTACGGGCCATGGCCTGTGCCGTGCTCGGCGCCCTGCCGGGATTCGCCGCGGGCTTTGCGGCCTCGCGCGTCGCGGCGGCGGGCGGCGCATCCGGTCTCTGGATCGATGCGGCGGGCACCACGTGCGGAGCCGCCGCGGGCGCTTGGACGATCACGGCGGCGCTGTTCGCGCATTACCGGATCACCTTCGGAGCTGAAGGCGCACCTGTGAAATAGAACTCGCGCGCTTAGCCCCGCAACGCCTTCTCTATCAGCGGCCGCGTCTGTACCACCGCCGCGCCGGGGGATTTGCAGCTCCTCGCGGGCGAGCCCTCGCGCAGGATGAGAATCACGGTTTCGCGGCCGGGGCAGGCGGGGTCGGCGCAGTCGATTTCGTTGACGGAAACCGTGTCGGACTCCGCGAGGCCGATGGCATGGCGGACCCAGCCCTTGATGCGCGCGACCGCGTCCGGGTCCGCCTTCGGGCGACGAAAAGCGTCGAGGTCGAGCCCCTCGCTCACGGCAGGGTCAGCACGCCGGCGTCGCCCTCGGCGGTGCCGAAGATCATGCGCTCGCCCTGCTTGTCCCATGCCAACGCGGTGATCGCCCCCATGCCCTTGACGGGCGCGCGCACCAGCAGCTCCGACGCGTCGGTCAATCGGCAGAGCAGGATGCAATTGTCCTCGTAGCCGATGGCGAGCACCAGCGCGTTGGGGTGGAAGGCCACGCGCGTGACCTTGGCGGGGCGCACGCCGCATTCGCGCGGGGCCTTGCCCATCGGCCCGTCCTTGTCCTTGAAGGGCCAGATGATGGCGGCATCCGCGCCCGAGGTGCCGAGCCATTCACCGTCATGCGACCAGCTCAAGGAGCGCGGCTTGGCCGGGTAGCCGGACATCCGCATGTCCTTTTTGTCTGCGAGCCGCCAGCCATGCAGCGTGCTTTCCTGCATCGAGGTGACGATGAACTTGCCGTCCGGCGACCAGACCACGTCGAGATGCGAGCCCTTCCACGTCAGCGCTTCCGGCGCGGCTTCGACGTTCGGAAACCAGAGGCTAACGCCGTTGTAGTGGCAGGCCGCCACCCGGTAGCCCTTGGGCGCGAAGACCAATCCCTGCGCGGTGGACGGCGTTTCCGTGGTGCGGACGCGGCCCTTGTCGTCGCGCGCCGATACGCGCTTGCCGACCGACCAGGCCACCGCGCCGTTCGGCGACGAGGCTATGGCATCGATCCAGCGGCCCTTCTCGTCGGCCAGCGTCTCGCATGACCCGTCGGACGAAGTGCGCACAATGCGCCCGTCGTAGCCGCCGGTCACCACGCCCGCACGGTCGAAAGCCGCCGTGAGGAGGCCTGCATCCGGGTGGGCCGATGTTTCATGCGCTACGCCGTCGACGATGCGCAGTACGGTTCCCGTCGCGAGCGCGAGGGTGGGGACGCCGCCCGGAAAGCCCGCCGCGACGATGTGAGCCTCCGCCGCGATCGGCGCGACGTTGCTCGTGAGGGACGTCGGAGCGTTCACGCGCGGCAGGCCTCCACGGCCTTCTCGATCTCGGCGCGCTTCAGGTCGCGTCCGATGAACACCATCTTCGACTGGCGGGTCTCGCCGGGATTCCACTCGCGCTGGAGATCGCCGTCCAAGATCATGTGCACGCCTTGAAAGACGAACCGCTTGGGTTCGTTCTTGAAGGAGAGAATGCCCTTGCAGCGCAGGATGTTCGGTCCCTCGACCTGGGTGAACTCGTTGATCCAGGGCATGAATTTTTCAGGGTCGATGTCGCCGGGCACCGTCACCGCCACCGAGGCGATGTCGTCGGAATGGTGGTGATGATGGCCGGATTCGAGGAAGTCGGGTTCGACGTCCAGAATGCGGTCGAGATCGAAGGCGTTCTTGCCGAGCACGGCGTCGAGCGCGACGGCGGAACGCTGGGTGCGGTGAAGCACGGCATAGGGGTTGATGGCGCGGATCTTGGCTTCGACGGCGGCCAGTTCTTCCGCGGTCACGAGATCGGTCTTGTTCAGGATGATGACGTCGGCGAAGGCGATCTGGTTCTTGGCCTCCGGCGCGTCCTTCAGACGTTCGCCCAGCCATTTTGCGTCCACGACCGTCACGACGGCGTCCAGCTTGGTGCGGGCCGCAACGTCCTCGTCGACGAAGAAGGTCTGCGCCACGGGGGCGGGGTCGGCCAAGCCTGTCGTTTCGACGATGATCGCGTCGAACTTGCCCCTGCGCTTCATCAGCCCGTCGATGATGCGGATCAGGTCGCCGCGAACGGTGCAGCAGATGCAGCCGTTGTTCATCTCGAACACTTCCTCGTCCGCGCCGACGACGAGATCGTTGTCGATGCCGACCTCGCCGAATTCGTTGACGATGACGGCGAAACGCTTGCCGTGCGGCTCGGTGAGAATGCGGTTGAGAAGCGTGGTCTTGCCGGCGCCGAGATAACCGGTGAGCACGGTGACGGGGATCTTGTCGGTCATGGGTCTCTCCATCCGGGGGATCGATCGGCGATCCGGCCGGCCGGGTTCTATGGTTGCCGTCTTATATCGTGATCGGTTCGGCTTCTGCCGGCCCCGCGAAATGCATGCCTCGTGATCACGCTTCGAGATGTCGCCGCGGCAGCAATCGCAGCACGAGGCCCCCATGCGCGCCGAACATCATGGACGCCGCATAGACTGCGCCCGCCGCAAGGATCACGGTCGGCCCGGTCGGCAGCCCGGCATGAAACGAGATCAGGATGCCCGCGATGCCGGAAACGAGCCCGAACACCGTCGCGTAGCCGATCATGCCGCCGATGCTCTCGGTCCAGAACCGCGCGGCGACGGCCGGCAGCATCATCAGGCCGACGGCGAGCAGGGTCCCGAGCGCGTGGAAGCCGGCGACGAGGTTCATCACCACGAGCGCGAGAAAGCCCAGATGCGCCGCCGCGCCGCTGCGGCTGACGGAGCGCAGATAGCCGGGATCGACGCATTCGAGCACGAGCGGGCGATAGAGGATCGCAAGCACGAAGACGCTAAGGGTGGCCGTGCCGGCGAGCAGGGAGAGGGTCGGATCGTCGAGCGCGAGCACCGAGCCGAACAGCACGTGCAGCAGATCGACGTTGGAGCCCTTCAATGAAACGAGCGTCACGCCGCCGGCGAGCGACAGCAGATAGAACGCCGCAAGCGCGGCATCCTCCTTCAACACCGTGGTCCGCGCGACCAGTCCCGACAGCAGCGCCACGGCAAAGCCCGCGAACAGGCCGCCCATCGTCATCCAGCCGAGCGAGAGCCCGGCGACGAGATAGCCGACGGCCGCGCCGGGCAGGATGGCGTGGGCCATCGCATCGCCGACGAGGCTCATGCGCCGCAGCATCAGGAACACGCCGATGGGGCCCGCGCCGAGCGAGAGCGCGGCGACGCCCGCGAGGGCGCGACGCATGAAGCCGAAATCGGCGAACGGGGCGATCAGGAGGCCGTGAAAGTCCATCGGCTCATGCCGCGCGGTGGCAAGCGGCGGCGTGGGGGACATGCGCCTCCGCCATGCGGCGGGCGGTCAGCAGATTTTCGGCCGTCAGCACGTCGCGCGTTTCGCCCCACGCCACGGCTTCGCGGGCGATCAGCAGGGTCTGCGGGAACATCTCGCGCACGAGATCGAGATCGTGCAGCACCGCGACGACGGTGCGTTTCTCGGCGTGCCAGCGACGGACCAGGTCGAGCAGATCCGCCGCCGTCTTCGCGTCGATGGCCGTCAGCGGTTCGTCGAGCAGGATGACCGAGGCGTCCTGCAGCAAGAGCCGCGCGAACAAGGCGCGCTGCATCTGACCGCCGGAGAGGGTGCCGATCGGCCGATTTTCGAAGCCGGTCAAACCCACGGCGGCGATGGCCTCCGCGATGGTCTCGCGATCCTTCCGACCGATGCCGCCCAGCAGCCCGTGACGCCGCCAAAGGCCCATGGCGACGAGATCGTAGATCGACAGCGGGAACGAGCGGTCCACGTCCGCCGCCTGCGGCAGCCATGCGATGCGCGACGCGGTCTCGATGCGGCCTTCCAGCGGAGCAAGCGCGCCCGCGATGCCCTTAAGCAATGTGGATTTGCCTGCGCCGTTGGGGCCGACGACGGCCGTCAGGCTTCCCGACGCGATGACGCCGCTCAGGTGATGCACGGCCGGACGGCGCTCATAGCCGAGCGTCACGTTGTCCAGCAGGATGGGCGAGCCCGCTTGCCTCATGACGCCATCGCCCACAGCACGACGCTCCACAGCGCGGCCGAAACCAGCGCCGCGCCCGCAAGTCTTCCGCCCGCGGACATCCGCAGGATCGAAAAGCCGACTTCGCCGGGCCGGGCGTGAGCGTGCCTGTGTTCCATCGCAGCTTTCATACGCCCCCTCCGGGACGAGGCCAAGGGGAATGCAACAATATTACACAACGACGATCCTGCGCAGAACTCCGTCCGCGTGGGGTCGCCTCGCGAAGAGCGCTCAGAACGGGTGGTACTGATACAGCCACGTCTCGCTCAATACCTCGTTCTTGAGGCGAAGATAGCAACGCATTTCGACCGGTTCATTGCCCTCGACGGCGAGGTCGAACGTCGCGCGCCATTGGCCGGGGACGTCGTTGGGAACCGCCTCGGTCATAAACAGGCCGACCTTGCCGCGCGATACGGTGATGACGGCTTCCGGCAGCACGCCCTTCGGCAGCGAGGCGAGTTGCTTGCCCCTGAACTCGACCGCGAATTTACGCACGCCCGCCGGGCGGGGATGTCCCGGCTGTCCGCCGCGGCCGATGCGCGTGGCGACGACGCGCGCCAGAGTCGAGGGGAAAGGCTCGTCCGCATACCAGTGGATGCGGTATTTCAGATCGTAGGTCTTGCCCGCGGTCGCCGGTTCCGCCGGCACCCACATGGCGACGACGTTGTCGTGGATCTCGTCGTCGGTGGGCAGCTCGGTGAGCTGGACCGCGCCGCGGCCCCAATCGCCGAGGGGCTCGATCCATGCGGACGGACGGTCATGATAGCGCACGCCGTCGAGATAGTTCTCGACGCTGCGATCGCGCTGCGACAGGCCGAAACCGCGCGGCGACACGTCCGCGAAGCTCGACACCATCACGCGGTTCGGGTTGTTCAACGGCCGCCAGATATGCTCGCCGGTGCCGGTCCACATCGCGAGGCCGTCGGAATCATGCACTTCCGGGCGCCAGTCGATGCCCTGCGGCTTCACGGTTTCCGAGTACCAGAACATCGAGGTCAGCGGCGCGATGCCGAAGCGGTCGACGGACTTGCGCAGGAACAGCGCCGTCTCCACGTCCATCAGCACGCCCTTGTCGCGCTTCATGCGGAAGCGATAGGCGCCGGTGATGCTGGGACCGTCCAGCAGGGCGTGGACGGTGACGGGTTCGTCGTCCTTCGCCGCGGGCTCGAACCAGAACGAGACGAAATCGGGGAATTCCTCGGGCGTGCCGGTGCCCGGCGCGAGTGCGATGCCGCGGGCGGAAAGCCCTACCTGCCCGAGTTCGCCGACTGCGCGGAAATAGGACGCGCCCAGGAACGTGGCCCAAGGCTCGAGCTTCTTCCAATCCGGCCCGTTGCGGCTCTCTTGCACCCAGAACCCGGCGAAAGCTGAGGGCTGGGCCGGAAGTTTGGCGGCCACATGGTCCGGGCCGCCCATGAACGCTTTCGGATCGTAAAGGATTTCCCGGGCACGGCCGCCTTCCACCGCGTGCATCTTCACGGTTTTGGGGAAGAACATGCCGACATGCTGGAACGTGATCGGGTAGGCGCCGCCGCCGTTGCCCCACAAGGCCGCGTCTTGCCGGTAACGCAGCTTGCCGTGGGCGTCGTAATCGATCTTCGAAACGACGTCGGGGTTCGGGCGCGGCGGCGAGACATAGGCCTTGGCGGCGCGTTCGCGAGCCATGCGCTTCAGGGCCTCGAAATCGAACGGCTCCGCGGGACCGAACTGGAGCGAGACCGCGGCCGTCTGTGCCCGTGCCGTGCCGATGCCGGCGGCTCCGGCGGCCTGCATCGCGAGCGCGAGTTGGAGGAATGTCCGGCGATCGAGGCTCATGGGCGTTCCGTGCTCCGAGATCCGTTCCGAAATCCCGGCGCGACAGCGCGGGGCCGCCATCCGATACAGGACGCAGGCACCGATGCCAATGCGCGGCAAAGCGTGAACGTGGCCTTGTCGCGACCGATCCTTGCAACATTTCCGTCCGCAGATGCTAGATTGACTGCAAAGGACGGGCCCGGTCGAAGGCCCGCACCAGCTCAGGGAGAAACGGAATGCTCGCAAAATTCACTCGCGTCGCTGCCGTCGCCGTCTTCACGATGGCCGGATCGGCTGTGGCCGGCGCGCAGGACTTCATCAACGTGCTGACGGGCGGAACCTCCGGCGTCTATTACCCGATGGGCGTCGCGCTCTCGAAGATCTACGGCGACAAGATGCCGGGCAGCCGCCCTTCGGTGCAGGCCACCAAAGCGTCCGTCGAGAACCTCACGCTTCTGCAGCAGGGCAAAGGCGAGATCGCGTTCACGCTCGGCGACAGCCTCGCCTTCGCGTGGGAAGGCAACGAGGAAGCGGGGTTCAAGACCAAGCTCGACAAGTTGCGCGGCGTGGCCGCCATCTACCCGAATTACATTCAGGTCGTCGCCACCAAGGACTCGGGGATCAAGACGCTGGCGGATCTCAAGGGCAAGCGCCTGTCCGTCGGTGCGCCGAAGTCGGGAACGGAGCTGAATGCGCGGGCGATCCTGTCGGCCGCCGGCATCACCTACAAGGATCTCGGCAAGGTCGAGTACCTGCCCTTCGCCGAGTCGGTGGAACTGATGAAGAACCGTCAGCTCGACGCCACGCTGCAATCGGCCGGTCTCGGCGTCGCCTCCATCCGCGACCTCGCCAACTCGGTCGAGATCGTCGTGGTGGAAGTGCCCGCATCCTTCGTCGACAAGATCGGTGCGCCCTACGTGAAGGCTACGATCCCGGCCGGCACCTATCAGGGCCAGACGGCCGACGTTCCCGCAGCGGCGGTGGTCAACTATCTCGTCACCCGCTCGGACATGAAGGACGACGCGGTCTACGCCATGACGAAGAGCATGTTCGAAAACCTGCCTGATCTCATTGCCGCGCACAGCGCCGGCAAGTCGATCAGCCTCGACAAGGCGCTCGAAGGCATGCCCGTGCCGATGCATCCGGGCGCTCTGCGCTATTTCAAGGAAAAAGGCGTCGCCAAGTAAGCGATCCTTCGACCCTTCTCCGAGGCCGGCCCGTGAGGGCCGGCCTCTTACGCTTCGGATGACCCCATGACCACCCCGACCTCTCCCGTCCGCATCGATCACGCCGGGCAAGCCGGCCCGATCCCGGTGGTCTCCGCCTCAATCGATCCGGAGCACGGGCTTCCGGCAGGCTTCGGAGACGGGCTCGCAGGGCGATTGCTGTTCTGGATCGCGGTGGCATTCGGATCCTTCCAGATCGTCACGGCCTTCGGCATCCCTCTCGACAAGGATTTCCTGCCCGGCATCGACATTCTGCTGCTGATGAACATCGCGGTGGGCGTCGGAGTGGCCAAGGTGGTCTACGACACGGCACGCGGCACGCCGCTGCTGTACGGTCTCGTGGCCGTCGTGCCGCTCGCGACGGCGGTGGTCATCATGGATCGTTTCGGCGGCGGCCTCCCGAGTCAGGTGCTCCGCACGCTCCATGTCGGCTTTCTCGTGCTGGTCGCCGCGGCGCTCTACGCGAACCACAATGCCCCGAACGCTCCCCTGAAGGGTCTCGGCTGGGCCCTCGGCCTCGCCGGCTTCGCCGTGGGCCTCTATCACTGGTTCTTCTACAACGACCTCGTGAACCGGGCGGGAGAATTGACCGGCGCAGATTTCGTCGTGGGCATCACGGCCTTGGTGCTGCTCTTCATCGCGTGCTGGATGTATCTCGGCATCGCCCTGCCGCTCGTCGCGGGCACGTTCCTGGCCTACACGCTCTTCGGCAATTACCTTCCCGCCCCGTTCAACCATCGCGGCTACGACCTCGAACAGGTCATCGAGCACATGGCCTTCGGCACCGAGGGCATCTACGCGACGCCCACGGCGGTTTCCGCGACCTTCATCTTCCTCTTCATCCTCTTCGGCGCGTTCATGGAGCGCGCGGGCGTCATCGATTTCTTCAACGACCTGTCGATGGCCGTGTTCGGCGGCAAGCAGGGCGGCCCCGGCAAGGTCTGCGTGGCCTCCTCGGCCCTGATGGGCACGGTGTCGGGTTCCGGCGTCGCCAACGTCGTGGCCTCGGGCCAGTTCACCATTCCCTTGATGAAGCGCTCCGGCTTCTCGTCCGCCTTCGCGGGCGGCGTCGAAGCCACGTCGTCGATGGGCGGACAGATCATGCCGCCGGTGATGGGCGCAGTCGCCTTCATCATGGCCGAGACGATCGACGTGCCGTATTCCGACATCGTTCAAGCCGCGATCATCCCTGCATTGCTTTATTTCGGCGCATGTTATTGGGCCGTGCATCTGGAGGCGGGCCGCAAGGGACTGATCGGTCTCCCGGCCGATCAGTTGCCGAGCGGGCGCAAGGTGCTGCGCGAGAAATGGTATCTCGTCGCGCCGCTGCTCGTCCTCGTGGTGTTGCTGTTCGGCGGCTACACGCCGCTGTTCGCGGGGGCCGTGGGCCTCGCGCTGACCGTCGCGATGATGCTCGGTACCGCCTTCGCCGTCGGCCTGTCGAAGCCCGCGATCCGCCTCGCGTTCTGGGTCGGATTTGCGGTTCTCACCGCTTGGTCGCTGACCATCAGCGTCGCGGCCGTGCTGGCCGTGGTGGCCGTGCTGGTCGTCGTCAACACTCCCCGAAAGAGCGGACGAGAAATGCTCCACAGTTGTGTGGAGGCCTTGGCCGACGGATCGCGTCAGGCGTTGCCCGTCGGGCTCGCCTGCGCGTTGGTAGGCATCGTGATCGGCACGATGACGCTGACGGGCGTCGGCTCGATTTTCGGCAATTGGCTGGTCGGCATCGGCAAGGACAGCATCTTCCTCGCCCTCGTTCTGACGATGATCTTCAGCCTCATCCTCGGCATGGGGATCCCGACGATCCCGAATTACATCATCACGTCGTCGCTCGCCGCGCCCATCCTGCTGAAGCTCGACGTGCCGCTGATCGTCAGCCACATGTTCGTCTTCTATTTCGGCATCATGGCCGACCTCACGCCGCCGGTGGCCTTGGCGGCCTTCGCCGCCGCGCCGATGGCGAAGGAAAGCGGGATGAAGATCGGCTTCGCGGCCGTGATGATCGCGCTGCCGGGCTTCATCGTGCCCTATATGGCCGTTTATGACCCGGAATTGATGTTGCAGCCGGTGAAGGGCCTGACCGGAATCGCCTATATCGGAGCCGTGGTCTGGGTGTGCTGCAAGGCCACCGCCGCCGTGGGCCTGTGGGGCATCGCCGCCGTGGGGCATTGGCGTAGGCCGTGGCCTGTCTGGGCGCGCCTGCTGGCGACCGCGGCGGCCGTTTTGCTCGTCGTCCCGGATTGGTGGGCCGACATCGCGGGCTACGTGCTCGGGGCGCTTGTCGTTTATCTCATGATGCGTTCCGCCCCGAAGCCCGGCCTCGCGGCCTGAGGTGGCGCTTTGCCTGATCGTCGGCGGGAGCGTCGCGGCCAAGCTTGCCGGCGTCGTCGCCTTTTCGCTCGTCTGGACGCATTCGGTCGAAAAAACGCAGTGGGAAGAGGATTGGCGCATAGGCCCGCAGGGCCTCGTGCTGACCGAGGCTCGCGTGGCCGGTCACGGTGCGGGCATGGAGCCGCCGCCCGGTGCAAGGCTCGAGGGCGGATTCTGGCGCTGGCGACCGAATGTTCCTGTGGTGACGGAGGTGGTGTTGCGACGGTCGGGCGCGACGGCGGATTGGTCGCTGTGTACGGCGGGAACGTGCCGCGCCTTCGATGCCCTGATCCCGGCCGATGCGGATCCCGTCACGCTCGCGGGATGCGCCGAGTGACGTCAGCCGCGGAGGGGTTCCACTTCGATCGCCTTCCGCATGAAGGCCAGCAAGGCGTAGGCCCCCACCATCGCGAAGCCCCCCATCAGGATATAGGCGACGGTATCGCCGAACTGCATGAGGCCCGCGATCGCCCAGCCCGCGGCCAGCGCGACGCCGATGATCTCCGTGCCCACGAGAATCGCGAGGCTCACGAGGGTCCAGAAGTTCTTCGTATTGAAACGCTTCGGGCGGCTCACCGGCGATCACTCCTTCGGGCGGTCCCGATGGAGTATAACGGCCGCGCCGGTCGCGCAAGAATCAACCGCCCTGCAGCCGCATCGCCTTCCGTCCCTCTCCCCGTGAAAGTCTCCGCTCCATGAAGGATACCCCGGTCTTCAGCCGCGCCGCCGCCGCCGCGCCGCACATGCTCGCGGCCGAGACGGGCCGCAACGTCATGATCATGGGCGGCAACGCGGTCGAGGCGATGGTGGCGATGGCGGCCACCGTCGCCGTAGTCTATCCGCACATGAACGGCATCGGCGGCGACGGGTTCTGGCTGATCCGCGAGGCGAACGGCAAGGTACGCGCCCTCGAGGCCGCGGGCCCGGCCGGCGCGCTCGCCACGATCGAGCGCTACCGCCGCGCGGGACACGAGACGATCCCCTCGCGCGGTGCGGATGCAGCGCTGACCGTTCCGGGCGCCGTCGGCGGATGGTCTCAGGCGCTCGAACTCGCCGCCGCGATGGGCGGGAAGATCCCGCTGCGCGATCTGCTGGCAGATGCGATCCGCTTCGCGCGCGACGGCGTGCCGACCAGCGCGGGTGAGGGCGGCTACACGTTGAAGGACGAAGCCGGCTGCCTCTCCGCGCCAGGTTTCGCGAAGGCCTTCATGCGCGACGGCGCACGCTACGCCGCCGGCGAGATCCGCACGTTCCCCGCACTTGCGGGCACGCTCGAACGGCTCGCCCATGTCGGCGTCGACGACTTCTACCGGGGCGACGTCGCGCACGAGATTGCGGCGGACTTCGACGATTACCGACTTGCCGTCACCCGCGCCGACCTCAAGGCCTATCGCCCGCATTGGCGCACGCCGCTGTCGCTGAAGGTTCCCGGCGCGACGCTCTACAACCAGCCGCCGCCGTCGCAGGGCCTCGCGCAATTGCTGATGCTCGGCATCTATTCGCGGCTCGGCGACAAGGAGCCGGAGAGCTTCGACCACATCCACGGCCTCGTCGAAGCGGCGAAGCGCGCTTGGCGCATCCGTGATGCGGTCGTCACCGATCACGATCATGTCGTTCACGATCCCCAGAGCTTCCTCGAAGGCGAAAGCCTGATGAGCGAGGCGGCGATGATCTCCGCCAAAACGGCCGCCCCGTTCCCGCTGCCGCCGATGGGCGACGGCGACACGATCTGGATGGGCTGCATCGACGACAAGGGAAATTCCGTCTCCTACATCCAGTCCCTGTTCTGGGAGTACGGCTCCGGCGTGGTGCTGCCGCGCACCGGCATCCTCCTGCAAAATCGCGGGCGGGCCTTCTCGCTCGATCCCAAATCGAAGAACCCCCTGCAGCCCGGCCGTCGTCCGTTCCACACGCTCAACACCCCGCTCGCCGCGTTCGACGACGGGCGGATCATGTCCTACGGCACGATGGGCGGCGACCCGCAGCCGCAGATCAGCGCGCAGACCTTCGTGCGGCACGCGATGCACGGCGTTCCGATCACCGCGGCGCTCGATCTGCCCCGCTTCGCGCTGACCTTGGCCTGGGGCGCGGACAAGGCGACGCTGAAATACGAGGATCGCTTCGACCCCGACCTGATCCGCTCATTGGAACGCGCCGGCCACGTCGTCGAGAGCTTCGGCAAGCCCTACGTCAGTGCCGCGGGCCATGCGGGCATTCTCGTGCGCGACGCGCGCAACGGCTCGGTGGCGGCGGACCATGATCCCCGGGCGGACGGCGGCGCGGCGGGGTTTTGACCTTGCCCGCGCATGCGTCATGATCCCGCTTCAAGACCATTGAGGACGCCCGCATGTTGCTCTCCGACGATCCCGTGCATGCCTTTATGCCGTACCCCGCCGTTCCGGTCGCGCATGCGCCCTCCGGTCCCCTGTCGGGAATGACGGTCGCGATCAAGGACATCTTTGACGTCGCGGGGTACCCGACGGGCTGCGGGCAGCCGCACGCATTGGCCGAATCGGGCATCAAGGTCGCGACGGCCCCCATCGCCGCCGCCTTCTTGAACGCCGGCGCGCGCTTCGTCGGCAAAACCCACACGGTCGAACTCGCTTATTCGCTCAACGGCAAGAACGCCCATTTCGGCACGCCGGTGAACGCGGCTGCGCCCGACCGCATCCCCGGAGGGTCGTCCTCGGGGTCCGCCTCGGCGGTCGCCGCGGGATTGGCCGATATCGGTCTGGGTTCGGATACCGGCGGTTCGGTGCGCGGCCCCGCGAGCTATTGCGGCCTGTTCGGCATCCGCCCGACGCATGGGCGTCTGCCGCTCGACCTGACCATGCCGCTGGCCGAGAGCTTCGACACGCCGGGTTGGTTCACCCGTGACGCCGCAGCCTTCGTGCGCGTGGGCGACGCGATCCTCGGCGAGGATACGTCTCCGCTCCCGGCCAAGCCGCGCCTGATGATCGCGGAGGACCTGTTCGAACAGACGGACCCCGAGGCGTTGCGCATCCTGAATGCCGTCGTCGCGCGCATCGACCGCATGGGCGAGCCGCTCGGCAAAGTGAGGGTCGTCGCGCCCGATTTCGACGCGCTGTATTGGGCGTTCCGCTATCTGCAGGGCCATGAGGCGTGGCAAGCGCACGGGGCTTTCATCACCAGAAACAAGCCCTCGCTCGGCCCCGGCATCGCCGAACGCTTCGCCTTCGCGGCGACGGTCGGGCATCCCGAGGTCAAGGACTCGCAAAACGTCCGCAAGCGCTTCCGCGAGCATCTCGCCGCCATCCTCGATGCGGACGGCGTCATCATCCTGCCGACGGTGCCCGATGTCGCCGCGCTGCTGGATACGTCGGAGGCCGATCTCGAAGTGCAGCGGAACCAGTCGCTGCGGCTGCTCTGCGTGTCCGGTCTGACGGGCTTTCCGCAAATCAGCATTCCCGTCGCAACCAAGGACGGCGCGCCGCTGGGCCTGTCGATCCTCGGTCCGCCGGGTTCGGACCGCAGCCTCGTGCATCTGGCCGCCAAGATCGCCGACGCCGCGATGCAGCGCATCGCCTGACGCGTCGCTCGAGGCAGGGGCGCCTCAGACGCCCCAGTTCCAGAAATCCTGCCCCTCCTTGGCATAGGCGCCCGAGAGCACCATGCGGTGTACCTCGGTCGCGCCGTCCACCAAGCGGGCTTGGCGGGCGTAGCGGTAGATCCATTCGAGGACCGTGTCCTTGGAATAGCCCCGCGCCCCGTTGATCTGGATCGCGACGTCCGCCGCCTTGTGCAGCGTGTCGGCGACATGGACCTTGGCCATCGACACGGCCTTCTTGGCGAAATTGCCGTTGTCGATCAGCCAGGCCGCGTGCATCACCAAGAGCCGCCCGACCTGAATGTCCTGCGCGAGCTCGCCCATCTTCACCTGCACGGTCTCGCGATCCGCGAGGCGGATGCCGAAACCGTGGCGGACGGAGGCGTAGTCGGCCGCGATTTCCATGCAGCGCTTCGACAGGCCGAGCCATCGCATGCAATGCGTCAGCCGCGCGGGGCCGAGCCGGATCTGCGTGACCTTGAGGCCGTCGCCGACATTCATCAGCACGTTCTCGTCGGAAACTTCCAAGCCGTCGAATTCCAGCTCGCAATGCCCGCCGTGCTCTTCCGGTCCCATGATCCCGATGCGGCGGACGATGCGCCAACCGGGTTGGTCCTTGTGGAACAGGAAGGCGGTAAGGCCCTTGCGCGGGTCGTCCGACGTGCGCGCCATCACTATGAAATGCGCGGCCGCGCCCGCGCCGGTGATATACCATTTGCGCCCGCGGATCACCCATTTGTCACCGACCCGCTCGGCCGTCGTGCGGATCATGCCGGGGTCGGAGCCGCCGCCGGGATGCGGCTCGGTCATCGCGAAGGCCGAGCGCACGCGCCCCTCCACGATGGGGCGAAGCCACCGCTCCTTCTGCGCGGGCGTGCCGACCTTCGCCAGCACGTTCATGTTGCCGTCGTCGGGAGCCGCGCAGTTGAGCGCGGCGGGCCCGAAGATCGAGCGGTTCGCCTCCTCGTAGATTGCCGCCCAAGCCATCACGGGCAGGCCCATGCCGCCGTATTCGGTCGGCGCTTGGGGCGCCCAGAGCCCCGCCGCCTTGGCGCGGACGCGCACGGCGTCCAGCACGTCTTCGCGGATATTCTCATGCGCGTCGTAATTTGTGGGGTCGGCTTCGAGCGGCAGAACGTGCTCGGCGACGAAGGCGCGCGTCTTCAGGCGCAGGGCGTCGATTTCGGGCGGGAGGGTGAAATCCATGTCGTCGAGCCTCAGAGGGGAAGAATATGGCCGCCGTCGGCGACGACGGACGAGCCCGTCATCCACCGGCCGGCCTTGGAAGCGAGCAGCAGCAGCGGCCCGTCGAGATCGCCGTCTTCGCCGAAACGGCGCATCGGGATGTCGGCGAGCATGGCCTGTCCGGCCGACGACAGCAGGTAATCCCGGTTCAGCTCGGTGATTGCATAACCGGGGGCGAGCGCGTTGACGCGGATGTTCTTGCCCGCAAGCTCCATGCCCATCACGCGCGTGAGATGCAGCACGCCCGCCTTCGAGGTGCAGTAGGCCGCGACGGCTTTCTGGCCGAGCAGACCGAGCACCGAGGCGATATTGACGATGCTGCCGGGCTTGCCCGCCGCGATCATCCGCTTCGCGGCTTCCTGCGCGCAGAACATCACCGCGTCGAGATTGAGCGCCATCACCCGCGCCCAGCCCTCGCGCGTCTCGTCGACGAGTTTGGCGGCGTGCGCGGTGCCCGCATTGTTGATCAGCACGGTGACGGTCCCGAAGGCGCGCTCCGCCTCGTCGAAGGCCCGGGCCACGCCTTCCGCCGTCGTCACGTCCGCCGAAACCGCGACGGCTTGCCCGCCGGCCTCGCGAATCGCGGCGAGATTGGCGGCCAGCGGCTCCGGCCGGCGCGCGATCAGGACGACCTTGGCTCCGTTGGCCGCCAGCACGCGCGCGAACCGCGCGCCGAACCCGGAGGATGCGCCGGTGACGAGGGCGACTTCGCCCGTGAGATCGAACAGTTCGGCGGCCTTCATGGGCTCTCCTGCCTCCCGTTTCCTGCTTCGAGGTTCGTCGCGATCATGGCTTTATGCGAGCGAACGTCAAACGCGTTGCCCGCAAGGCTCGACCGCGCCATCATCGCGCCATGACTCATGACCACGAGCACGACCATCACCATCACCACGGCCATGATCACCACCATGATCATGCCCATGACCACGGCTCGGAGCTGTCGGAGGCGGCACTACGGGTGCGCGCGCTCGAAACCGTGCTGGTCGAGAAGGGCTATGTCGACCCCGCCGCGCTCGATCTGATCGTGGAGACCTACGAGACCAAGATCGGGCCGCGCAATGGCGCTCGCGTCATCGCGAAGGCGTGGAGCGATCCGGCCTACAAGGCGCGCCTGCTCGCCGACGGGACCGCCGCCGTGGCGGAACTCTCCTATGGCGGCCGGCAGGGCGAGCATCTGAAGGTCGTCGAGAACACGCCCGAACTCCACAACCTCGTCGTCTGCACGCTGTGCTCCTGCTATCCGTGGACCGTGCTCGGCCTGCCGCCCGTCTGGTACAAATCCGCGCCTTACCGCTCGAAGGCCGTTCTCGATCCCCGCGGCGTCATCGGCGATTTCGGGGTGTCGTTGCCTGCATCGACGAAAATCCGCGTGTGGGATTCGACCGCCGAACTCCGCTACCTCGTGTTGCCGATGCGGCCCGAAGGGACGGAGGGCTGGAGCGAGGAGCGGCTGGCCGATTGCGTCACGCGCGATTCGATGATCGGCACGGGCCTCGCCCGTATTCCCGAGGTCGCGTCGTGAACGGCGCGCAGGATCTCGGCGGTATGATGGGCTTCGGCCCCGTGATGCCGGAGCCGAACGAGCCGATCTTCCACGGCGAGTGGGAAAAACGCGCGCTCGCGATCACGCTCGCCTCGGCGGCGCTCGGGGAATGGAACCTAGACATGGGCCGCCACGCCCGCGAGACGCTGCCGCCGGGCGAATATCTCACCTCGAGCTATTATGAGATCTGGACCAAGGCGCTCGCCAAGTTGCTGATCGCGCGCGGCATGATCACGCCGCAGGAACTGGCCGAAGGCCGCGCCCTCGTCCCGCCGGTCGCGACGAAGAAGCCGCGGGCGGACGCCGCCGCCGCCGCGAAGGCCTTGGCCGCGGGTTCGCCCTATGACCGGCCGAAGACCGCGCCCGCCCGCTTCGCGAAGGGGGACGTCGTAAGGACCAAGGTGATGCACCCGCTCGGCCATACGCGGCTGCCGCGCTACGCGCGCGGCAAGACCGGCGTCGTCGTCGCCGTCCACGGCGTCTTCGCCTATCCCGACACGAACGCCCACGGCCTCGGCGAGCAGCCGCACTGGTGCTACGGCGTGTCCTTCACCGGCCGCGAGGTCTGGGGGCCTGATGCGGAGCCGGATCTGGAGATCATGGTCGACTGCTGGGAACCTTATCTGGAGCCGACCCCATGACCGCGGTCGCGGCTGCATTGGCGGCGGTGCCGGCGATCCCCTGCGACGCGACCGGCCCGGTGTTTCGCGAACCTTGGGAGGCACAGGCCTTCGCGATGGCGTTGTCGCTCCATGAGCGGGGCCTGTTCACCTGGAGCGAATGGGCCGAGACGTTGTCGGCCGAGATCAAGTCCGCGCAAGCCGCGGGCGATCCCGATACGGGCGAAACCTACTACGCCCATTGGCTCGCCGCGTTGGAGAAAATGGTGGTGGCGAAGGGAGCCTCCACCCCCGAACGGCTTCGGGAGATGCGCGATGCGTGGGACCGCGCCGCACGGGCCACGCCTCACGGTGAGCCGATTTCGCTTGCCGGGGATCCGGAGCGCCGGGCCGACGGGAACTGAACGAAGACCCGATTTGAGTCTGTTCACTTTCTGTTCTATGTTTCTCGCCTCGTGTGGGGGAGATTGAAATGGCCGGCTATACCGACGCTCTGATCAAGGATCTCGAGGATGCCCAAGCGGCGCTCAAGGCGCTGCAGGAGGAGATCACGACTCCGCCGTTCGATCCCTACGATCCCGATGACCTCGAGCGGGTGATCGGCAATGTGGAGGCCGCCATCGACGAAAAGGCCGGGCGGCACGCGGGCAACCCCATCGTGAAGCTCGTCGTCCGCAGGATGAAGGACGAGTATCGCCGCGACATTGCCGAGCAGGCGGCGCAGCGACGGGCGGCTAGGCCGCTATAGCGCCGACCATCAGCGATGCGCCGAGCGCCAACACGATCGCGGCGGCGACGGTTTCCAGCGCCTTGACGGCCAACACCGCCTTGGGGCTCTCCCCGCCGCCGGCCAGTTTGCGCGCCGAAGCCTTCGCCAAGACGGCGAGGGCCGCGAGCGAGCCGGTGGTGAGGGCGACGCCGAGCCCCATGGCGAAGGCCGCAAGGACGCCCCAGCCGTAAAGCCCCTGGGACAAAGCGAAAACGAGCACGACGATCGCGCCCGAGCAGGGTCGTATCCCGGCGGCGATCACGGCGCTCGTCGCGCCGCGCCACCCCGAGCCTTCGGGCGCGACGGGCGCGTGCGAATGACCGCACCCGCAATCCGCGCCGTGGTCATGGGAATGCGCATGGGGGTGGTCATGGGAATGCGCGTGACCGTGGCCATGCCCGTGGTCGTGATGATGATGGTCGTGGCCGGCGTGCGCGTCGCCGCCCGCAAGCAGGTCGCCGAAGCCTCCCGCCTTGCGCCACAGCAGCACCGCGCCCACGGCGGCCACGGCGGCGAAGCTGATCGTCTCGATCACCCCCGCGACCTGCGTCATGGTGCGCGCCGTGGCGGCGAAGATCAGCGCCAGAACCGAAACGATCGCCACGGCGACCGCGGCCTGCAGCATCGCGGCCGCGAAGGACATGATCAGCCCGCGGCGCAAGGCGCGTTCGCTCGCCAGCACGTAGGAGGCGACGATGGCCTTGCCGTGGCCCGGCCCCGCCGCATGGAACACGCCATAGGCGAAAGCGAGCCCGACCAAGGACCAGACGGCGGCGGGATCGGTCTTCAGCAGCCGCAACGCGCCCGTCATCGCGCGCGAAAATGAGCTTTGAACGTCCAGGATCCACATCGCCAAGCCCGACGTCGCGGCCCCGCCCTCGCGCAGACCGACCCCGAACGGATTTTTCGGCGCGGGCGCCGGCGTTCCGCCGAGCAGCGCCCCCGCCGCCGCGCCGATCAGCAGCACGAGGAGAAGCGCCGCCGCCGCGATGCCGAGCGTACGCAGCGCGCGGCTGCGGGAGGGGAGGCGAGAGGACGCTGCGATCTCGGTCATCGGAACCTCACGGGCACGCGATCACGGCGCGATTGGCGAATTGCAGGCCGAAATCCGCGTTCGGCGACAGCGAGGAGAAGAAGGACTCGCTCAGGTTCTGCGAGGGCATCGTCTCCGGCGTCTTCGGCCGCGTCACGGTGACGCTGCAGCCTGGCCCGGCCTTCACCGCGTCGCCCTCGACGAAGGAGAACGAGACGAAGTAGGTGGGGTCATAGATTTCGAGGCCCATGGCGCGCGAGGGCTTCGCCGGTGCGGTCAGGGGCAACGTAAAATTCAGCGTCAGTACGCCGTTTTCGAGATCGAGCCAGTAATCCTTCGGTTCCGCGAACAGCTGCTTCTTGCCGTCCACCTTCGCCACGGTGAAATAGTCGAAATCGACGAGGGATTCCGTATTCACCTTGGCGAGATCGGCCAGTTCCGCCCGGGTCGGCGGCTTGCCGCCGGTGCCGAGCCCCTGCGTCGCAAAGCTCGAATAGGCCTCGTCGAAGCTCCAGCGGTGCTTCACGCCGGTGACCTTGCCGTCCGGGGCATAAACGACTTCGGCCGAAGCCTTCACCCAGACATGCGGGTGGGCAAGCGCAGGCGCCGCCGTCAGGAGGGTTAGCGCTGTAAAAGCCGCCGCTGCCGAAAGTCGCCGCATCCGCATTCACCGCTCCGTTTCCGCGCGAATCGTAGCACCCTCGCGCCCGCATCGCATCTGCAGGATGAGAGCGGCGATTTTTCGGCGCGGCTCGGCGTCACGGTCGCCGAAGGGGAGCCTCCGTCCCCCCTTCATCCTCGTTGACGCCCGGGTTCCCTTATGTCAGCTTTACTGACGTAAAAAAGTCGCAGGAGAAGCCCTTCAAGGGCCGAGCCCGAAGGGTGCCGCGACACGGGGAGAACGCAATGACGGCCGAGCACGACGGGCTTCGCGACGTCAATCTCGACGACAAATACGATCTGTCGAAAGATCGCATCTTCATCACGGGCACGCAGGCGATCATCCGCATGCTGCTCACCCAGCACGAGCGCGACAAACGCGCGGGGCTGCACACCGCGGGCTTCATCTCCGGCTATCGCGGCTCGCCGCTCGGCGCGCTGGATCAGGGCCTTCTGCGCGCGAAAAAATTCACCGAACCGCGCGACATCGTCTTCAAGCCCGGCATCAACGAAGAACTCGCCGCCACCGCCTGCTGGGGCGCGCAACAGGCCGAGATGCGCGGCGAAGGCAAATATGACGGCGTCTTCGCGCTTTGGTACGGCAAGGGCCCCGGGGTCGACCGCTCCGGCGACGTGTTCCGCCACGCCAACATGGCCGGCACGTCGCCCCACGGCGGCGTTCTCGCGGTCATGGGCGACGACCACACGGCCGAATCCTCCACCACCGCGCATCAGTCGGAATTCACCTTCGTCGACGTGATGATGCCGATCCTGAGCCCCGCGGGCGTGCAGGAGGTGCTCGATTACGGCCTTTACGGCTACGCCATGAGCCGCTGGTGCGGCGTATGGGTGGGGCTGAAGGCGGTCAAGGACACGGTCGAATCCACGGCCGTCGTCGACGGCTCCATCGACCGCGTGAACGTCGTGCTGCCGTCCGATTACGCCATGCCGCCCGGCGGACTCAACATCCGTCGCGGCGACGGCATCCTGACGATGGAAGCGCGCCTGCAGGACTACAAGCGCGACGCGATGCTGGCCTTCCTGCGCGCCAACAAGCTCGACCGTATCATCACCTCCGGCGGCCCCAACGCGAAGATCGGCGTCATCACCGTCGGCAAGAGCTATCTCGACGTGCGGCAGGCGCTGGACGATCTCGGCATCGACGAGGTGCGCGCCAACCGGCTCGGCCTCCGGCTCTACAAGGTCGCGTGTCCCTGGCCGCTCGAGCCCGAGGGCCTGCGCGCCTTCGCCAAGGGCCTCGATATGGTCATCGTCGTCGAGGAGAAGCGCTCGCTCATAGAGGTGCAGCTGCGCGAGGAACTCTACGGCGCGGTCGATCAGCCGATCTGCGTCGGCAAGAAGGACGAAGCCGGAAACTGGCTTTTCCCCGTCAAGGGCGCGCTCGACCCCAATGACGTCGCCGTCGCCATCGGCGAGCGGCTGCTGCGCTACGCGCCGGACGACGATCTGGCGGCCCGCGTCGCCGCGCTCCGCCAGGCCCAACAGGTGCTCGCGGCCACCGAGGACGTGGCGAGCCGCGTGCCGCATTTCTGTTCCGGCTGCCCGCACAATTCCTCCACGGTGGTGCCGGAGGGCTCGCGCGCCTATGCGGGCATCGGCTGCCATTACATGGTCCAGTGGATGGACCGCTCGACCGACGGCTTCACGCAGATGGGCGGCGAGGGGGCCAACTGGGTCGGCGAGGCCGCGTTCTCGACGCGCGACCACGTGTTCCAGAACCTCGGCGACGGCACCTACAATCATTCCGGCGTGCTCGCCGTCCGTTTCGCCGTCTCCTCCGGCGTCAACATGACATACAAGGTTCTCTATAACGACGCGGTCGCCATGACGGGCGGTCAGCGTCACGAAGGCGGTTTGACCGTCGACGCGGTGGCGCGCCAACTCGCGGCCGAAGGCGTGAAAACCATCGCGCTGGTCTCCGACGAGCCCTACAAATACCCATCCTGCACCGAATGGCCCGCCGGCATCACCTTCCATCACCGCAGCGACATCGACGCGGTGCAGCGCGACCTCGCCGCGGTCCCCGGCGTCAGCGCGATGATCTACGACCAGACCTGCGCGGCCGAGAAGCGGCGTCGCCGGAAACGCGGCGATTTCCCGGATCCCGACAAGCGCGTCATCATCAACGAACTCGTCTGCGAGGGCTGCGGCGATTGCGGCGTGAAGTCGAATTGCGTCTCGATCCAGCCGCTCGAAACCGAGTTCGGCCGCAAGCGGCAGATCGACCAGTCCAACTGCAACAAGGACTTCTCCTGCACCGAGGGCTTCTGCCCCTCCTTCGTCACCGTGCACGGCGCGAAGGTGAAGAAGGCGGCGCCCCTCGCCGTGGCCGACGAATTCGGGCCGCTGCCCGAGCCCGAGCATCCCGGCCTCACGGCGCATCCTTACGGCATCATCGTCACGGGCGTGGGCGGCACGGGGGTCGTCACCATCGGCGCGATCCTCGGCATGGCGGCCCATCTCGAAGGCCGCGGCTGCGGCATGATCGACATGGCGGGCCTCGCCCAGAAGGGCGGGGCGGTCTACAGCCACGTCAAGCTCGCCGACAAGCCCGAACACATCCACGCGATCCGCGTTTCCGCCGGCGAGGCCGATCTGGTGCTCGGCTGCGATCTGGTGGTGACCGGCACGCGCAAGGTGCTCGCCGGAGCGCGCAAGGGCACCTTCGTCGTCGCCAATACGGCCGAGGTGATGCCGGGCGATTTCACCCGCAACGCCGATTTCTCGCTGCCTGCGGAGCGCATCAAGCGCGCCGTTCTGGCCGTCGCCGGCCGCGAGAACGTCGCCTTCATCGACGCGACGGCCGTCGCGACGGCGCTGATGGGCAACGCCATCGCCGCGAACATGTTCGTGCTCGGCTTCGCGTTTCAGCGCGGCAAGGTGCCGCTCTCCTCCGCCGCGATCGAAAAGGCCATCGAGTTGAACGGCGAAGCGGTAGGCATGAACAAGGCCGCCTTCGTTTGGGGCCGCCGCGCCGCTCTCGACCAGAAGGCCGTCGAGGCCATGGCCGCGCCTGCGCTCGCGCCCGGCAAGACGCGTGAACTGTCGCAGACGCAGGAGGAGCGCATCGCCCGCCGCGTCGAATTCCTCACGGCCTACCAAAACCGCAGCTATGCCGACCGCTATCTCGGGCTCGTCGAGCGCGTGAAGGCGGCGGAGGCGGCGAAAGTCCCCGGTTCGACGGCGCTCACGGAGGCCGTGGTGCGCTACGCCTTCAAGCTCATGGCGGTGAAGGACGAATACGAGGTCGCGCGCCTCTATACCGACGGCTCCTTCGCCAAGCAGGTCGCGAGCAAGTTCGAGGGCGATCTGCGTTTCGAATTCCATCTCGCGCCGCCGATCATGGGCCGCAAGGACGAGCAGGGCCGGCCCAAGAAGACCACCTTCGGCCCGTGGATGATGAAGGCTTTCAAGGTCTTGGCGGCCTTGAAGGGATTGCGCGGAACGCCGCTCGACGCGTTCGGCTACACGCATGAACGCCGCACCGAACGCAGGCTGATCACGGATTACGAGGCGCTCGTCGCGGAGATCTGCAACGGGCTGACGCCGGACAACCACGCCGTCGCCGCGGCGCTGGCCGCGATCCCCGAAAAGATCCGCGGCTTCGGCTACGTCAAGGAACGTCATCTGGCCGCCGCCAAGGCCGAAGAAGCCGAATTGCTCGCGAAGTTCCGGGCGGCCGAGCCTCCCCGCGCCATCGCGGCCGAATAAATCACCGCTGAGGCGGGCCGCACCCGCCCCGGTCTGCGACCATTGTTCAGTGTCCCTTCGCGTCTCCGCACGAAAGTCCACCTTGTGCATCGTGCAAGGTGTTCGATAACCTTGCTTGCAATGGGTCCACCGCCTCGATGCGGAAGGGCCGTCAAGGCAAGCGGCCCATGAAGGCCGCGCCGCAGGGGAAAACGACGGGCGACTTCGGTCGCCCTGCACAGGAGGGGCGCAGTGAGCGGCATGCCGTCACGCGAAGATACCTTTCCGAAGCTGATGGCCCGCAATGCCGCGATCCGCGGCGGACGCGCCGCCATGCGGCGGAAAGACCTCGGAATCTGGCAGACTTGGACATGGTCCGAGGTGGACGAAATCGTCCGTGCCTACGCGCAGGGGTTGCGTGAGCTCGGACTTGAACGCGGCGATACCATCGCCATCGTCGGTTCGAACCGCCCCAAACTGTATTGGTCGATCCTCGCCGCGCAGTGCCTCGGCGCGATCCCCGTCCCGGTCTATGCCGACTCGGTCGCCGAGGAGATGGCCTACGTTCTCGAGCACGCGCAGGTGAAGCTTGCCGCCGTCGAGGATCAGGAGCAGGTCGACAAGGTTCTCTCGATTTCCGACCGCCTGACCGGCCTGACGCATGTCGTCTATGATTGGTCGCGCGGCTTGCGCGATTACGATCACACCCGCCTGCACGCCATCGACGACGTGATCGAAGCGGGCCGCGCCGCCTTCGCGAAGGATCCGAGCGCCCGCGCCGCCCTCGACGCGTCCATCGCCGAAGGCAAGGGCGAGGACATTTCGATCATCCTCTACACCTCGGGCACGACCGGCCGCTCGAAGGGCGTGATGCTCTCGGCCGAGCGCAGCATCGCCGCCGCCACGGATACGGTGACGTTCGACAAGCTCGACGAAAACGACGAGGTGCTGGCCTATCTCCCGCTCGCATGGGTCGGCGATCACTACCTCAACTTCGCCCAGGGGCTCGTCGCCGGGTTCTGCATGTCCTGTCCCGAAAGCCCGGAGACGGTGCAGCAGGATCTGTGCGAAATAGGCCCGACCTTCTATTTCGCGCCGCCGCGCGTTTACGAAAATCTGCTCACGCGCGTGATGATCCGCATGGAGGACGCGAGCGCACCGAAGCGGAAGATGTTCGCCTATTTCATCGACGTCGCGAAACGCTGGGGCGAGAAGATCCTCAACGGGGAGTCGGTTCCGTTTTCGGGACGCATGCTCTACGCACTCGGCGAAGTCCTGATCTACGGTCCGCTCAAGAACGTGCTCGGCTTCTCCCGCATGCGTGTCGGCTACACGGCGGGCGAGGCCATCGGGCCGGAATTGTTTTCGTTCTACCGCTCGCTCGGGCTGAACTTGAAGCAGCTCTACGGGCAGACCGAGGCGTTCTTGTACGTCACGGCCCAGCCGGACGGTCAGATCCGCGCCGACACCGTCGGGCCGCTCGCCCCGAACGTCGAGGTCCGCATCACCGACACCGGCGAAGTCGTGTTCCGCTCCCCCGGCATGTTCCTCGGCTATTTCCGCGATCCCGAGCGGACCGCCGAGACGATGACGCCGGACGGGTGGGTGAAGACCGGCGACGCGGGCTTCTTCGAGCCAGGGTCCAACCACCTCAAGATCATCGACCGCGCCAAGGACGTGGGCCGCTTGGCCACGGGCGCGCTGTTCCCGCCGAAATACGTCGAGAACAAGATGAAGTTCTATCCCAACGTGAAGGAGGTCGTGGCCTTCGGCGACAAGCGCGACTTCGTCACCTGCTTCGTCAACATCGACATGACCGCCGTCGGCAATTGGGCGGAACGCAACAACGTGTCCTACGCCTCCTATCAGGAACTCGCGGCGCATCCGCAGGTCTACGACATGATCGCCGCGCATGTGGAAGAGGTGAACCGCTCGCTCGCGGCGGAGCCGATGATGGGCGGCGCGCAGATCAAGCGGTTCTTGATCCTGCACAAGGAATTGGACGCGGACGACGGCGAGCTGACGCGCACGCAGAAGGTCCGGCGCGGCTTCATCGCCGAGCGTTATCAGCCCCTGATCGACGCCCTCTATTCCGGCGCCGCGGAGGCCGACATCTCGACCGAGGTGACGTTCGAGGACGGCCGCAAGGGCGTGATTTCGGCGCGGGTAAAGATCCGCGACTGCAAGATCTGGCCTGCCTCGCGTGAAGCGGCCGCGACGGAGAAGGCGGCATGAGGGCTCCGGGAGACGGGCACGGCACGACGGCGGGCGAGGTGCTGCTCGCGGTGGAGGGCGTCTCGCTCTCCTTCGGCGGCGTCAAGGCGATCACGGACGTGTCGTTCGACATCCGCAAGGGCGAGATCCGCGCGATCATCGGCCCGAACGGCGCGGGCAAGACGTCGATGCTCAACGTCATCAACGGCTTCTACCACCCGCAACAGGGGCGCATCGCCTTCAAGGGCGAGACGCGCAAGCGCATGCGGCCTTACGTGGCCGCCTCGCAGGGCATCGCGCGCACCTTCCAGAACGTCGCCTTGTTCAAGGGCATGTCGACGATCGACAACATCATGGCCGGCCGCACGCTGAAGATGAAGACGGGCTTCTTCTGGCAGTGCCTGCGCCACGGCCCGGCGCTGAATGAAGAGATCGAACATCGCAAATTCGTCGAGGAGATCATCGACTTCCTCGAAATCCAGGCCATCCGCAAGATGCCGGTCGGCAAGCTGCCCTACGGCCTGCAGAAGCGCGTCGAACTCGGCCGCGCGCTCGCCATGCAGCCCGATCTTCTGCTTCTCGACGAGCCCATGGCGGGCATGAACCTCGAAGAGAAAGAGGACATGAGCCGCTTCATCATCGACGTGAACAACCAATACGGCACCACCATCGCCCTCATCGAGCACGACATGGGCGTCGTGATGGACCTGTCGGACCGCGTCGTGGTGCTCGAATACGGCCGCAAGATCGCCGACGGCACGCCGGCCGAAGTTTCCGCCGACCAAAAGGTCATCGACGCCTATCTCGGCGTGCCGCACTGAGGATCGCGCCATGGACATTCTCTACAAGGTCCTGATCGATCCGTTCGTCCAAATGGGCGCGGCTCCCGATCTGCTGGTCCAGACGGTCTGGGAAGGCCTCGTTTCGGGCGTTCTCTATGCGCTGATCGCGCTCGGCTTCGTGCTGATCTTCAAGGCGTCGGGCGTGTTCAACTTCGCCCAAGGCATCATGGTGGTGTTCGCGGGCCTCACGCTCGTCGGCTTCCACGAGATGGGCGTGCCCGCGATCCTCGCGGTGATCCTCACGCTCGGGGTGATGTTCCTTCTCGCCGTCTCGGTGGAAAGGGTCGTGCTGCGGCCCTTGGTCAACCAGCCCGACATCATCCTGTTCATGGCGACCTTCGGGATCACCTATCTGCTGATCGGCTTCGGCGAGCTGATCTTCGGCGGCAATCCCAAGCGGATGATCGCCGAGGAGCTTTATCTGCCCACCGGCTCGATCGAGTTCCAGACGCTCGGCGGCTTCGTGCAGCTGCAGAAGATCGACATCGCCGCCGCCGTCATCGCCGCGATCATGATCGCCGCGCTCGCCTTCTTCTTCCAGACCACGCGCATCGGTCGGGCCTTGCGCGCGGTGGCGGACAGCCACAAGGCGGCGCTGTCGGTCGGCATCTCGCTCAACCAGATCTGGGTCATCGTCTGGTTCACGGCCGGCATCGTGGCGCTCGTCACCGGCATCATGTGGGGCGCGCGGTCCGACGTGTCCTTCGCGCTGCAGGTCATCGCGCTGAAGGCCCTGCCGGTGCTCATCCTCGGCGGGTTCACCTCCGTGCCCGGGGCCATCGTCGGCGGCCTCATCATCGGCATCGGCGAGAAGATCGGCGAATTCTACTGGGGGCCTTTGGTGGGCGGCGGCATCGAGAGCTGGCTCGCCTATTTCATCGCCCTCGGTTTCCTGCTGTTCCGGCCGCAAGGCCTGTTCGGCGAAAAGATCATCGAACGGATTTGAGGTCCGACCGTGTTTTACCGCGAAGCCGGCCAATACAAGACCTCCTACGCCGCCGACATGGCGGTGTTCCCGATCCGTCAGGATCTGATCGGCGTGCTGCTGATGCTCGCCGTCGCCTATGTGGCGATCCCGATGTTCGGGAGCGAGTTCTTCCTCTCCTCGGTGATGATCCCGTTCCTCGTGTTCTCGCTCGCCGCCATCGGGCTGAACGTTCTCACCGGCTATACCGGTCTCATCTCGCTCGGAACCGGGGCCTTCATGGGGGTCGGGGCCTATGCCTGCTACAAGCTCACCACGATCTTCCCGGGCGTGAACATCATCGTCTGGATCGTCGTTTCGGGCTTCTTCTCGGCGCTCGTCGGCGTGCTGTTCGGCATCCCCAGCCTGCGGATCAAGGGCTTCTATCTCGCGGTGGCGACGCTGGCCGCGCAGTTCTTCCTGCAATGGTGCTTCGTCCGCATCCCCTGGCTCTACAATTACAACGCCTCGGGCGCGATCGAAGTGGCGCAGCGCACGCTGTTCGACATCCCGATCACCGGCGCGCGGGCCACGCCCGAGACCCGCTATTTCGTGCTGCTGACCATCGTCGTCGTGTTGACTTGGTTCGCGTCCAACCTCGTCCACGGCCGGATCGGCCGGGCGTGGATGGCGGTGCGCGACATGGACATCGCGGCCGAGCTGATGGGCATCAAACTGCTCGACACCAAGCTCCTGGCCTTCGCGGTCTCGTCCTTCTACGCGGGCGTGGCGGGCGCGTGCATGATGTTCCTCTGGTACGGCGGCGGCGAAGCGTCTGACGCGTTCAACATCAACCAGAGCTTCAACATCCTGTTCATGGTCATCATCGGCGGCCTCGGCAGCCTGATCGGCTCGTTCTTCGGCGCGGCCTTCATCTCGACGCTGCCGACCGTGCTCAAATTCGGCCTTCCCGCCATCGGCATCCCGCTGGCCGGCGCGACCGCCGAGCATCTCACCCACATCGTGGTGGGCGGCCTCATCATTTTCTTCCTCATCGTCGAACCGCACGGGCTCGCGCGGCTTTGGCAGATCGGGAAACAGAAGCTTCGCATGTGGCCGTTCCCCTATTGAGGGGACGACCGGAGTAACGAACCCGCGGGAGTACCGCGGCCAGCACGGCGGTCCGACCGACGAAACAATGTCGGCGGGCCGTACACAGGGAGGAAGACCGATGAACATTCGCAAACTGGCCCTCGGCACGGCGATGGCCGTGCTTACGGGCGTCTCGACGGCGGCGGTGGTCCCCGCTCAGGCGCAGGAGCAGATCTACGTGCCGCTGCTGACCTACCGCACCGGCTCCTTCGCCGGTTCGGGCATCCCGATCGCGGACGGCATGGCGGATTATCTGCGCATGCTCAACGAGCGCGACGGCGGCATCGGCGGCGTCAAGCTTCTCGTCGAGGAATGCGAGACGGGCTACGACACCAAGAAGGGCGTCGAGTGCTACGAGTCCACCAAGGGCAAGGGCGCGGTGATCTACAACCCGTATTCCACGGGCATCACCCTTCAGCTCATTCCGAAGGCCTCGGCCGACAAGATCCCGGTCCTGTCGATGGCTTACGGCCTCTCTGCCGCCGCGGTCGGCAACACCTTCCCGTGGATCTACAACCCGCCGGTCACCTATTGGGACGGCGCTTCGGTGTTCATCAAGCACGTCGCCGAGAAGGAAGGCGGGCTCGACAAGCTGAAGGGCAAGAAGATCGGCCTCATCCATCTGGACGCGCCGTTCGGCAAGGAGCCCATCGCGGTCCTCGAAAATCTCGCCAAGGAATTCGGCTTCGAGCTAAAGCTCTATCCCGTCGCCGCGGCCGACATGCAGAACCAAGGTTCGGTATGGCTGAACATCCGTCGTGACCGTCCGGATTGGATCTACAATCAGGGCTGGGGCGCGATGAACCCGACGGCGGTGAAGGAAGCCGCCAAGAACAACTACCCGATGGAAAAGCTCGTCGGCGTCTGGTGGGCCGGCGGCGACGACGACGCCCGCGCGGGCGGCGATCAGGCCAAGGGCTACAAGTCGCTCAACTTCCACGCCTCCGGCTCGAATTTCCCGGTCATCCAGGACATCCAGAAGCATGTCGTCGACAAGGGCTTCTCGAAGGTGCCGAAGGATAAGGTCGGCGAGAACCTCTACAATCGCGGCGTCTACAACTCGATGCTGATCGCCGAAGCGATCCGCACCGCGCAGAAGATCACCGGCAAGAAGGTGGTCAATGCCGAGGACGTCCGTCGCGGTCTCGAAGCGCTCGACGTCACCGAGGCGCGCCTCGGCGAAATGGGCATGAAGGGCTTCGCCGCCCCCGTGAAGCTGTCCTGCGACGACCACAGCGGCCACAACAAGGTCTATGTCGCCCAGTGGGACGGGACCAAGTGGACCCAAGGCTCCGACTGGATGGAGCCGATGAAGGACAAGGTGCGCCCGCTGCTCGAGTCCGCCGCCAAGGACTATGCGGCCGCGAACACCTGGCCCGCACGCAGCGAACCCTGCCAGAAGGGTTCCTGATCGCGACGATCGGGCGGGGCCTCCGCGCCCCGCCCGTCCCGCCCGTTTCACGACCGGAACACGCCCCATGAGCGCCGTGCAGCACGTCGAACCCGCCGCAGGTCCCGCCCGCGACGTCATCCTCTCCGTCAACAACATCGAGGTGATCTACGATCACGTCATCTTGGTGCTGAAGGGCGTGTCGCTCGAAGTGCCGCGCGGCGGCATCGTCGCGCTTCTCGGCGCGAACGGGGCCGGCAAGACCACGACGCTCAAGGCGATCTCCAACCTGCTGCACGCCGAGCGCGGGGAGGTGACGAAGGGCGCCATCGATTTCGAGGGCGAGCGCGTCGACCGCATGTCGCCCAGCGAATTGGTCCGCCGCGGCTGCATTCAGGTGATGGAGGGCCGCCACTGCTTCGGCCATCTCACCATCGAGGAAAACCTCCTCACCGGAGCCTTCACCCGCAAGGACGGCAACGCCGCAATCAAGCGCGACCTCGAGGCGATCTACGATTATTTCCCGCGCCTTCGGCAGCGCAAAGGCTCCATGGCCGGCTACACCTCGGGCGGCGAACAGCAGATGTGCGCCATCGGCCGCGCGATGATGTCCAAGCCGCGCATGATCCTGCTCGACGAGCCGTCGATGGGGCTCGCGCCGCAGGTCGTCGAGGAAATCTTCGAAATCGTCAAAACCCTCAATCGGAAAGAGGGCGTGTCCTTCCTGCTCGCCGAGCAGAACACCAACATCGCGCTGCGCTACGCCACCTACGGCTACATTCTGGAGACCGGACGCGTGGTGATGGACGGCGAGGCCAAGGCGCTGCGCGAGAACGAGGACGTCAAGGAATTCTACCTCGGCGTGGCCGGCGCGGACCGCAAGAGCTTCAAGGACGTGAAGAGCTACAAGCGCCGCAAGCGCTGGCTGGCGTGAGGACCGATGCATTACGACGCGCTTGAAACCCGCAGCCCCGCCGCCCGCGAGGCCGACCTCTTCACGCGACTGCCCGCCGCCGTAGCCGCCGCCAAGGCGATGCCCGGCTGGGCGGTATTGCTCGGCGACGTCGATCCCGCATCGGTGACGAGCCGCGCCGCCTTGGCGCGCCTGCCCATCCTGCGCAAGCATCTGTTGCCCGGCCTGCAGAAGGAGCAGCCGCCCTTCGCCGGCTTCGCCTCCCCCGACGTCGCCCATTACGGCCGCTATTTCGCCTCGCCCGGGCCGATCTTCGAGCCGGAAACCCGCTCCGACGATCCTTGGCGCGCCGGTCGCGCGATTTGCGCGGCCGGGTTCCAAAAGGGCGACGTGGCGTTGAATACGTTCAGCTATCATCTTACGCCCGGCGGATTCATCATGGATCAGGGCGCGCGCGCGGCGGGCTGCATCGTCATTCCCGCCGGGCCGGGCAATACCGACCAGCAACTCGACGTGATCGAGCATCTGCGTCCCGCCGCCTATATGGGCACGCCGGATTTCCTGAAGATCATTCTCGACAAGGCGGCCGAGGCGGGGAGGGACGCGTCCTCCATCCGCAAGGCGCTCGTCTCCGGCGCGGCCTTTCCGCCGTCGCTGCGCGATGAACTGGGTCGGCGCGGGGTCGCGGCCTATCAGGCCTATGCCACCGCCGACGTCGGCATCATCGCCTACGAGACCGAGGCCCGAGAGGGGTTGGTGCTCAACGAGGACATGATCTTGGAGATCGTACGCCCCGGCACGGGTGATCCGGTGCTAGAAGGCGAGGTGGGCGAGATCGTCGTCACCCTGCTCGATCCGCATCACCCGGTCATCCGCATCGCGCTCGGCGATCTGTCGGCGGTGCTGCCGGGCGCGTCGCCTTGCGGGCGCACCAATACGCGCATCAAGGGCTGGATGGGCCGCGCCGATCAGACCGCCAAGATCAAGGGGATGTTCGTCCGGCCCGAACAGGTCGCCGACGTCGCCAAGCGCCACCCCGAAGTCCTGCGTCTGCGCGTCGTCGTGACGCGCGAGAACGAGCAGGACGTCATGACCCTGCGGGCCGAGGCCACCGATTGCTCCGACGGCTTGGTCGCGGGCCTCGGCGAAAGCGTGAAGGCCCTGACGAAACTGTCCGCCAAGGTCGAACTCGTCGCCCCCGGCAGCCTGCCCAACGACGGCAAGGTCATCGCGGACGAACGACCCGTCGGTTGAAGCAAGGCGAGGAAAACACCCGCTTTCCTCTGGACCCGGCGCGCAAACCCCCTATGTTCCGCACGGAATCCGAGGATGCGCGTATGAACATGATGCCCCGCCCCGAAGCGGAATTCCGTGCGGTCGGCCCCCTTCCCGAGGGCCATCCCATGGTGAAACTCGGCAAGATCGGCGTGCTGCTGACCAATCTCGGTACGCCCGACGCGACCGATTATTGGCCCATGCGCCGCTATTTGAAGGAATTCTTGTCGGATCGCCGCGTCATCGACACGCCGCGCGTGCTCTGGTGGCCGATCCTCAACCTGATCATCCTGTCGATCCGGCCCCAGAAAAAGGGCAAGGATTACGCGTCGATCTGGAACAACGAACTCAACGAATCCTTCCTCAAGACCATCACGCGCGACCAGTCGACCAAGCTCGGCGAGGCGCTTGCGGGCTTCGAGGGCAAGATCGTCGTGGATTGGGCGATGCGCTACGGCAATCCGTCCATCAAGGCGGGGCTCGACGCTTTGCAGGCCCAAGGCTGCGACCGCATCCTCGTCGTGCCGCTGTACCCGCAATATGCGGCGGCGACGTCGGCCACCGTCTGCGACAAGGCGTTCGAGGCGCTCGCCAAGATGCGCTGGCAGCCGACCGTGCGCTTCTCGCCGCCCTATCACGACGACCCGACCTATATCCGCGCCTTGGCCGACTCCGTCCGCAAGCATCTCGCGACGCTGGATTTCGAGCCGGAGGTCATCCTCACCAGCTTCCACGGCGTGCCGAAGCGGTATCTGACGCTGGGCGACCCCTACCACTGCCATTGCGCCAAGACCTGGCGCCTGCTGCGTGAAGAGCTCGGCATGTCGCGCGAGCGCATGATGATGAGCTTCCAGTCGCGCTTCGGGCCCGAAGAGTGGCTGCAGCCCTACACGGACAAGACCGTCGAGGCCTTGGCCAAGAAGGGCGTGAAGAGCCTCGCCATCATCGCGCCCGGCTTCTCGTCCGACTGTCTTGAAACGCTCGAGGAACTCGACGGCGAAAACCGCGAGATCTTCGAGCACAACGGCGGCGAGAAGTTCACCTACATCCCCTGCCTCAACGCGTCCGAGGAAGGCATGCAGGTCATCGAAGCCGTGGTGCGACGCGAGTTGCAGGGCTGGATCTGAGCGCAAGCGCCGCTTTACGGCACCATTCGCCCCGATATGATGCGGGTCTCGGGATCGTGAGGTTGTCGGTGCACGTCTTTCGAATTTTCGCGGCATGCGTCGTGCTCGCGGTCTCGGCGACCGCGGGCTCGGCGGAGAACGTCAAGGTCGCGGATCTCGTCAGCGGCAACTGGAAGGGCGGGGCCTATATCGACCGGGACACCGGCCGGCTCAGTCATTGCGGGCTCTACGGCAGCTATCGCTCCGGCATTTCGGTGCATTTCTTCGTCGATGCGACCTATGACTGGTCGATCGGCTTTGCCGGTGCGGGCGCTCTCGTTCCCCAGCAGCGCTACCCCGTCGCCTACACGATCGACGGCGGCCCCGTGAACCGGTTGTCCGGCATCGCGCGCGAGGGAAACTTCCTGCGCGCCGATCTGCCCGACAATGCGGCGATCTTCGATCAGTTTCGATATGGCGAGATGCTCAGCGTCTCCATCCAAGGCAGCGTGCACCGTTTCCGCCTGACGGGCACCGCCAAGGCGCTGTCCATGCTCGTCGACTGCGTGGCCGCGCATTCCCGCACCGCCGGCACGATCCCGCGCCCGGAGCCTTCCAAGCCTTCGGAGTCGTCCAAACCTTCTGCGGTCCCGCAGGCGCGCGCGATCACGGCCGATGATCGCTTGGACGCAGTCCGCTTCGTCGCGAACCTCTTCGCGAAGACCGAGATGCGCGACTATCGCTTCATGACGGCCGACGAACTCGCCGACAAGCGTTGGCCCGAAATTGCGCGGCGTTCCGACGTGGCATGGGTCTCGAAGGACGAGATCGGGTTCCTCCACATCTTCTCCACCGACGCGCTTCCCATGGACGACGCTCTCGCCGCCGCCATAGGATCGGACGCAAAGTCCTGTCAGGGGGATTTCGCGTCGGGCAAGCTCACGGAGCCCGGATCGGACCTCAAACGCGTCTTTACGGTCTGCAAAGATGCCAAATCGCCTTTCTCAGTCGAATATTTCTTCATTCCCCGCAAATCGGGCCTCGCTTATCGGTTCGCGACATACCGCTTCGATGCGGCACGACCGGACACCAAACCGCTGGGCGAGGCGCTGAAATCCATCTGATCCGGAGGGAACGGGCCGTGATTTCCGAGTTTTCCGTCTTCGTCGTCGCCGTCGTCATTCTGGTCCTGTTCACGCTGCTCGCCGGCGTGAAGGCGGTGCCGCAGGGCTTTGCTTGGACCGTCGAACGGTTCGGCAAATATTCCCACACGCTCACGCCCGGTCTGGGCCTCATCGTGCCCTTCATCGACCGCATCGGTCAGAAGGTGAACATGATGGAGCAGGTGCTCGACGTTCCCAATCAGGAGGTCATCACCAAGGACAACGCCACCGTCACCGTCGACGGCGTGGCCTTCTACACCGCTCTCGACGCCGCTAAAGCCTCGTATGAGGTCATGGATCTGCGTCAGGCGCTGCTCACCGTCACCATGACGAACATCCGCACCGTCATGGGCTCGATGGATCTCGACGCCCTGCTGTCGCATCGCGACGAGATCAACGACAAGCTGCTCAAGGTCGTCGACGCCGCAGCCGCGCCGTGGGGCATCAAGGTCAACCGCATCGAGATCAAGGACATCGTGCCCCCGCGCGATCTCGTCGAATCGATGGGCCGGCAGATGAAGGCCGAGCGCGAGAAGCGCGCGCTCGTGCTCGAGGCCGAAGGCCAGCGGCAGGCCCAGATCCTGAAAGCGGAAGGCTTGAAGGCCGCGCAAATTCTCGAAGCGGAAGGCCGTCGCGAGGCGGCGTTCCGCGATGCGGAGGCGCGCGAGCGCTCCGCCGAGGCGGAGGCGGCGGCCACGGACGCGGTGAGCGCCGCCATCGCCCGCGGCGATCTCTCCGCCATCAATTATTTCATCGCGCAGAAATACGTCGCCGCGTTGGAAAAGCTCGCCTCCGCGCCGAACCAGAAGGTGCTGATGATGCCGGTGGAAGCCGCGTCGTTGATCGGCACGCTCGGCGGCATCGC
The DNA here is from genome assembly GCA_027489535.1 of Hyphomicrobiales bacterium. Lineage (GTDB taxonomy): Bacteria > Pseudomonadota > Alphaproteobacteria > Rhizobiales > Beijerinckiaceae > JAIXZO01. Next base: position 56,966 of record JAIXZO010000015.1, on the reverse strand, counting down.
CGAACTGACGAAATCCGCGCTCGGTCCCGATCCCGCCGCCCCTCGGCGCGGCTCGGTGCCCGCGAGCGGTGACCGGACATGACGCCCGGCTCGGTCGGCGCCGGCTGGCTCTGGATCGCGGGCGGTCTCGTTCTGATGCTGCTCGAACTGTTCATGCCCGGCGCGTTCATGCTCTGGCTGGGCATCGCCGCCATCGTCACGGGTCTCGCGGCGTTCCTGCTCGGCATGGGCCTCGACACCATGCTGCTCGTGTTTTCCGCCGCCGCCCTCGCGTCCGTCGGCATCGGGCGCGAAGTCTATAGGCGCGCGAGCCGCGCCGCGCCGGGCGAGGAGGTCCTCAACGCCCGGTCCGATGCGCTGGTCGGCCATGTCTTCATGCTGGAGGAGGCGGTGTCGCACGGCCATGGACGCATCCGCGTGGACGACACGCTGTGGCGCGTCGAGGCGGATCGTGACATCCCCGCCGGCACGATGGTGCGGGTGGAGCGCGCAGAAGGGGCGGTCTTGCGGGTCGTGAGCGCCTGAAGTCAGGCCGCGCCGATGCGCAGAAGGTCGAGCACGTGAAGTACGCCCACGGGCTTGCCGTCCTCCACAACCACGAGCGCGCCGATCTTCCGGCTTTCCACGATTTCCAAGGCTTCCGCCACCAGAGTATCCGGGGGGATCGTCTTGGGATTGCGGGTCATCACGTCGTCGACGCTGCGCGCGAGGAGGTCCGCTCCCATGTGCCGACGCAGGTCCCCGTCGGTGACGATGCCCGCGAGGCTCCCGTCCGCTTCGGTCACCGCCACGCAGCCGAGACCCTTGCCGCTCATCACGACGAGCGCGTCCGACATGCGCGTGCCCCGCGGCACGACGGGCATGCGCTCGCCGCCATGCATGATCGCGCCGACCTGCTTGAGCCGTGCGCCGAGCTTGCCGCCGGGGTGATAGACGCGGAAATCGCCGGCCGTGAAGCCGCGGCCTTCGAGCAGCGCGACGGCGAGCGCGTCTCCGAGCGCCATCTGCATCGTGGTGGAGGTCGTGGGCGCAAGCCCGTTCGGGCAGGCCTCCTTCGCCTTCGGCAGCACCAGCGGAATGTCCGCCTCGCGGCCCAGCGCGCTGTCGGCGTTCGACGTGATGCCGACCAGCGTGACGCGGAAGCGCTTCGCATGGCCCACCACGTCGGCAAGTTCGCTCGTCTCGCCGGACCATGACAGCGCGATGATCACGTCTTCGGGCAGGATCATGCCCAGATCGCCGTGGCTCGCCTCGCCCGGATGGACGAAATGCGCGGGCGTACCCGTCGAGGCGAGCGTCGCCGCGATCTTGCGGCCGACATGGCCGGATTTGCCCATGCCCGACACCACCACGCGCCCCTGCGCGGCGAGGATCGCCTTCACCGCCGCCGCAAACGGTCCGCCGAGATCGTGCCGCAGCGCGTCCGCAAGCGCGTCCAAGCCCGCCCGCTCCGCTTCCAGCGTGCGGGCGGCCGAGGCGAGAGCGTCGGCGTCGGGCGAGAGAGGCATGGAAACCGGTCCGTTCATCATGCGCCGAGCCGGGCGATTTCCGCACGGAGCGCCGGGGCGAGGTCCTCGCGTTCGAGGCCCAGATTCAGGTTCGCGAGCAGGAAGCCGATCTTCATGCCGCAGTCGTAGATCGCGCCGTCGAAGACATGCGCATAGAAATCCTGCTGTTTGGCGAGCGTGATCATCGCGTCCGTCAGCTGGATTTCGCCGCCCGCGCCGCGCTCCTGCGTCTCCAAGATCTTGAAGATTTCCGGCCCGAGAATGTAGCGGCCCGAAATCGCGAGGTTCGAGGGAGAGGTTCCCTTTGCGGGCTTCTCGACCATGCTGGTGATCGCGAGCGCGTCGTTCTTCTTCTCGACGCCGCAGATGCCGTATTGGTGCGTCTCGGAGTCCGGCACCTCGTACACCGCCACCAGATTGCCGCCGTGGCGCTCATGCGCGTCGATCATGCCCTTCAGGCAAGGCTTGACGCCGTGATGCAGCATGTCGGGCAGCAGCAGCGCGAAGGGCTCGTCGCCCACCAATTCGCGCGCGCACCACACCGCGTGGCCCAAGCCGAGCGGCACCTGCTGGCGCGTGAAGCTGGTTTCGCCCGGGCCCGGCAGATCGCCGGCCAACGCCGCGCGTTCCTTCGCCTTGCCGCGCTCTTCGAGCGTGCGGTCGAGTTCGTATTGAATGTCGAAATGATCCTCGATCACCGCCTTGTTGCGGCCGGTCACGAAGATGAAATGCTCGATCCCGGCCGCACGCGCCTCGTCCACGACATGCTGGATCACGGGTCGGTCGACGACGGTGAGCATTTCCTTCGGCACGGCCTTCGTGGCCGGGAGGAAACGCGTGCCGAGACCGGCGACGGGGAAGACGGCCTTGCGGATCTTCTTGGTCATGCGTGAAGGCTCTCTCTCGAGCTTGGCGTTCCGGCGGGATGCACCTGCCGAGCCGGGTTTAAGGCAAAATCGCGCCGGCGCAAAACGCCCGGCTCCCGCCGGTCGTTGCGGCCCGAAGCATCGAATGCACGGCAACCTTTCGACAAACATTTAACGATACAAAATGCTCAGGTCCTTTCAGGTGCTGCGTCCCGTCCATGTTGACCGTGTTCATCTCCCGCATCCTTCTGCCCCTTCCGTTCGTGGTCCTGTTCTTTTTGTTGAACGGCATCGCCAAAGGGCAGGAGACGCCTTCGGCCGATTTCGGCAGGTTCCTCTCCGAAATCCGTACGGAGGCGCGTCAACGCGGCGTCAAGCCGGCCACGCTCGACGCCGCCTTCCAAGGGCTCACGCCGGACCGAGCGGTCGTCGCGCTCACCGAACGACAGTCCGAATTCGTCAAGCCGATCTGGGATTATCTCGAAAGCGCCGTCGCGCCCTCCCGCATCGATCGCGGCTCCAAGCTTCTCGCAGCCCACGCAGCCAGGATCACGGCCGTCGAAAAGCGCTACGGCGTGGATCGCGGCGTCATTTTCGGCATTTGGGGCATGGAGACCAGCTACGGCGCGGTCACCGGCGACAAGGACGTGATCCGCTCGCTGGCGACCTTGGCCTTCATCGAATATCGCGGCGCGTTCTTCCGCAACGAATTGATGTCCGCGCTCGACATCATCGACCGTGGCGAGGCGGCGCGGCAAAGCCTGCGCGGCTCATGGGCGGGCGCGATGGGCCAGACCCAGTTCATGCCCTCCAATTTCCGCACCTATGCGGTCGACGGCGACGGCGACGGCCGCCGCGACATCTGGACGAACGTCCCCGACGCGCTCGCCTCCACCGCGAATTATCTGCGCGGGCACGGATGGCAGCCCGGTCTGCCTTGGGGCATGGAAGTGGCGCTGCCGCAGGGCTTCGATCACCGTGCGCGCACCGGCACTTTCGCGGAGTGGAGCAAGCGCGGCCTGCGTCGTGCGGACGGCAAACCGCTGCCGGCATCGGGCGAAGCGCGGCTGTTCTATCCGGCGGGCGCGACCGGGCCGGTCTTTCTCGTCACCGCCAATTACGACGTGATCAAGCGCTACAATTCGTCCGACGCCTACGCCCTGGCCGTCGCCCATCTCGGCGATCGTCTGAAGGGCGGCGGCCCGATCCGGGGAGAATGGCCGAGCGACGAGCCGCAACTGGCGCAGGCCGACCGCGTCGAGGTGCAGAAGCGGCTCGCGTCGCTCGGCTACGACGTCGGCGAACCGGACGGCCGCATCGGCAGCCGCACGCGCGAAGCGCTTCGCGACTTTCAGGAGAAACGCGGCCATCTGCCGGACGGCTGGCCGACGCCGAAGATGCTGCAGGCGCTCCGCGCGAGCCGCTGACCCGCGCCGGTCCCGCCGCGCCGGTCAGCGCGGCAAAATGCTCTCGCCCATCAGGAACACGTCGATGGCGTGCGCGGCCTGCCGGCCTTCGCGGATCGCCCACACCACAAGCGATTGCCCGCGGCGCATGTCGCCCGCCACGAACACCTTGTCGCGCGACGTGCGGTAGGCGCGGTCGTCGGCGAGGATGTTGTTGCGCCGGTCGCGTTCGACGCCCGCCGTCTCCACCATGCCCTCGACCTTCGATCCGGCGAAGCCGATCGCGAGGAACACGAGGTCCGCCGGCAGGATGAATTCGGTGCCGGGGATCGGAACGCGCTTTTCGTCGACGCGCGCGCATTTCACGCCCGTGACCTTGCCCTTCTTGCCCTCGATGCCGAGCGTCGCGGCCTGGAACTCGCGCTCCGCCCCTTCGGCCTGGCTGGAAGAGGTGCGCAGCTTCGTCGGCCAATAGGGCCACGAGGTCAGCTTGTCCTCGACCTTCGGGGGCATCGGGCGAATGTCGAGCTGGGTCACGCTCAGCGCGCCCTGACGGAACGACGTACCGACGCAGTCGGAGGCCGTATCGCCGCCGCCGATCACCACCACATGCTTGCCGGCGGCGAGGATGCGCTCTTCTTCGACTGGCTCCTGCCCGACCGCGCGGTTCTGCTGCACGAGGAACGGCATGGCGTAATGCACGCCGGTCAGCTCCTGCCCCGGCAGGTTCGGGTTGCGCGGGTCTTCCGCACCGGCCGCCATCAGCACGGCGTCGAAGCCCGACACCAGCTCGTCGAAGGGCTTCGTCACGCCGATTTCGACGTTGTAGTGGAACGTCACGCCCTCGGCTTCCATCTGCGCGATGCGGCGGTCGATGTGCCGCTTCTCCATCTTGAAGTCCGGGATGCCGTAGCGCAGCAAGCCGCCGGCGCGGGGCTCGCGCTCGAACAGATGCACGTCGTGACCGGCGCGGGCGAGCTGCTGGGCCGCGGCAAGTCCGGCCGGGCCGGAGCCGACCACGGCGATGCGCTTGCCGGTCAGCCGGGTCGGCATTTCGGGCTTCACCCAGCCCATCTCCCATGCCTTGTCGGCGATGGCCTGCTCGATGGTCTTGATGGTGACGGGCGCGTTTTCGAGGTTCAGCGTGCAGGCTTCCTCGCACGGCGCGGGGCAGATGCGGCCGGTGAATTCGGGGAAGTTGTTGGTCGAGTGCAGGTTGCGCGCCGCCTCTTCCCAATCGCCGCTGAAAACGAGGTCGTTCCAGTCGGGGATCTGGTTGTGGACGGGGCAGCCCGTGTCGCCGTGGCAGAACGGCACGCCGCAATCCATGCAGCGCGCGGCCTGCTTGGCCACGTCGCCCTCGTCGAGCGGCAGCGTGAATTCACGGAAATGGCGGATGCGGTCGCCGGCGAGCTGATACTTCTGCTCCTGACGATCGAATTCGAGAAAACCGGTAACCTTGCCCATCGTCCGTCTCTTTTCTTCGCGCCGATCGCGCCGCCGCCTCAGCCGTCAGTCCGTAAAACCCCGGGGCGTCACTCCGCCGCCTGAAGCGTCCTCAGCTTTTCCATCTCGCGCAAGGCGCGACGATACTCGACCGGCATCACCTTCACGAAGCGGGTCCGATAATCGGCCCAGTTCTCGAGGATGCGCGCCGCGTTCTTGGAGCCCGTGTAGCGCATGTGGCTCGCGATGAGCTGATACAGGCGCTCCTCGTCGTGGCGCGACAGGTCGCCGCCCACGTCGATGCGGCCCTTCGTCTCCAGATCGCCGCCGTGATGGTGCAGACGCTCCATCAGGTCCTCTTCCTCCTCGACGGGTTCGAGATCGACCATCGAGAGGTTGCAGCGCTTGGCGAAGGTCTTGTCCTCGTCGAGCACATAGGCGATGCCGCCGGACATGCCCGCCGCGAAGTTGCGGCCGGTCGGCCCGATCACGACGACGACGCCGCCGGTCATGTATTCGCAGCCGTGGTCGCCCGTCCCTTCGACGACCGCGATCGCGCCCGAATTGCGGACCGCGAAGCGTTCGCCCGCGATGCCGTGGAAATAGGCTTCGCCCGAAACCGCGCCGTAAAGCACGGTGTTGCCGACGATGATCGACTGCGACGGGTCGGCCTTCGATGCGCCCGAGGGGCTCACGATCAGCTTGCCGCCCGAGAGGCCCTTGCCGACATAGTCGTTGGCCTGACCCTTGAGATCGAGCGTCACGCCCGCCGCGAGGAACGCGCCGAAGCTCTGTCCGGCCGTGCCCGTCAGCTTCACGGTCACGGTGTCTTCCGGCAGGCCCTCATGGCCGTAGCGCTTGGCGATTTCGCCCGAGAGCATCGCGCCCGTCGTGCGGTCGACGTTCGTGACGGTCTCTTCGATCACCACCGGCGTGCCGGTCTCGATGGCCTGCTTGGCCCCGGCGATCAGCTTGCGGTCGAGCACGTCGTCGATGGGGTGCGTCTGGCGCATCGAATGCCGCATTTCGGCCTCCGGTGCGTCGGGGCGGAAGAAGATCTTCGTGAAGTCGAGCCCCTTCGCCTTCCAGTGTTCCACCGCGTCGCGCTTGTCGAGCAGATCCGAGCGGCCGACCATCTCCTCGACGGTGCGGAAGCCCATGGCGGCCATCAGTTCGCGCACTTCTTCGGCGACGAAGAAGAAGTAGTTCACCACGTGTTCGGGCGTGCCCTTGAAGCGCTTGCGCAGCACCGGGTCCTGCGTCGCCACGCCGACGGGGCAGGTGTTGAGGTGGCACTTGCGCATCATGATGCAGCCGGCCGCGATCAGGGGCGCGGTCGAGAAGCCGAATTCGTCGGCCCCGAGCAGCGCGCCGATCACGACGTCGCGTCCGGTGCGCAATCCGCCGTCGACCTGCAGCGCGATGCGCGAGCGCAGCCGGTTCAACACCAGCGTCTGCTGCGTTTCCGCCAGACCCATCTCCCAAGGCGAACCCGCATGCTTCAGCGAGGTCAGCGGGCTCGCGCCCGTGCCGCCTTCGAAGCCCGAGATCGTGATGTGGTCGGCGCGCGCCTTGGCGACGCCCGCCGCCACCGTGCCGACGCCGACTTCGGAGACGAGCTTCACCGAGACGTCCGCCGCCGGGTTCACGTTCTTCAGGTCGTAGATCAGCTGCGCGAGGTCTTCGATCGAATAGATGTCGTGGTGCGGCGGCGGCGAGATCAGGCCGACGCCCGGCGTCGAGTGACGCACCTTCGCGATCACCGCGTCGACCTTGTGGCCGGGCAGCTGGCCGCCTTCGCCGGGCTTGGCGCCCTGCGCGACCTTGATCTGCATGACGTCGGCATTGACGAGATATTCCGCCGTCACGCCGAAGCGGCCGGATGCCACCTGCTTGATCGCCGAACGCTTGGACCGTCCGTCCGACAGCGGCACGAAGCGCGAGGCTTCCTCGCCGCCTTCGCCGGTGTTCGAGCGGCCGCCGATGGAGTTCATGGCGATGGCGAGCGTCTCATGCGCCTCGCGCGAGATCGAGCCGAAGGACATCGCGCCCGTCGAAAAGCGGCGCACGATGGAGGCGGCGGATTCAACCTCGTCCAACGCGATCGGCTTGGCGCCGCGCTCTTCGGCGGTCTTGATCTTGAACAGGCCGCGCACGGTGGTGAAGCGGGCTTCCTGCTCGTTCACCTGCTTGGCGTATTCGCGATAGCGGTCCTGCGCGTTCATGCGCACGGCGTGCTGCAGCTGCGCCACCGTGTCGGGCGTCCACACATGGTCTTCGCCGCGCAGACGGAACGCATAGTCGCCGCCGACGTCGAGCGCCGTGCGATAGACCGGCGAGTCGCCGAACGCGTCGCGGTGCTTGCGCACGGTCTCTTCCGCCACCTCGTCGAGGCCGACGCCTTCGATGGTGGTCGAGGTGCCGAAGAAGTACTGATCCACGAAAGCCTTCTTCAGGCCCACCGCGTCGAAGATCTGCGCGCCGCAATAGGACTGGTAGGTCGAGATGCCCATCTTGGACATGACCTTGAGAATGCCCTTGTCGATCGACTTGATGTAGCGCTTGACGATCTCGTACTCGCTGACTTCCTCGGGGAAGTCGGCCTTCATCGCCGTCAGCGTCTCGAAGGCGAGATAGGGGTTGATCGCCTCGGCGCCGTAGCCCGCGAGGCAGCAGAAGTGGTGCACTTCGCGCGGCTCGCCCGATTCCACCACCAGGCCCACGGAGGTGCGCAGACCCTTCCGGATCAGGTGATGATGCACGGCCGCCGTCGCCAGCAGCGCCGGGATCGGGATGCGGTCGGGGCCGACCTGCCGGTCGGACAGCACGATGATGTTGTAGCCGCCCGCCACCGCCGCTTCCGAACGTTCGCACAGCCGCTCCAACGCGCCGCGCAGACCGCCCGCGCCCTGTTCGGCCGGATAGGTCGTGTCGAGCGTCTTGGTGTCGAACCGGTCCTCGAAATGGCCGATGCAGCGGATCTTCTCCAGATCCTCGTTGGTGAGGATCGGCTGGCGCACTTCAAGCCGCTTGCGGCGCGAGGTGCCTTCGAGGTCGAAGATGTTCGGCCGCGGCCCGATGAACGACACGAGGCTCATCACGAGCTCTTCGCGGATCGGGTCGATGGGCGGGTTCGTGACCTGCGCGAAGTTCTGCTTGAAATAGGTGTAGAGCGGCTTCGACTTGTCCGAGAGCGCCGAAATCGGCGTGTCGGTGCCCATCGAGCCCACGGCTTCCTGCCCGGTCACGGCCATCGGGGCCATCAGCAGCTTCAGGTCTTCCTGCGTGTAACCGAACGCCTGCTGACGATCGAGCAACGACACGTCGGTGCGCGACTGGCGCGGTTCGACGGGCTTCAGGTCCTCGAGGATGATCTGCGAGCGGTCGAGCCATTCGCGATAGGGGTTCGCCGTCGCGAGCGAGGTCTTGATCTCCTCGTCGGAGACGATGCGGCCCTGTTCGAGGTCGATCAGCAGCATCTTGCCCGGCTGCAGACGCCACTTGGTGACGATCTTCTCCTCGGGGATCGGCAGCACGCCGGATTCCGATGCAAGCACGACGAGGCCATCCTCGGTCACGAGGTAGCGCGCGGGGCGCAGGCCGTTGCGGTCGAGCGTCGCGCCGATCTGCCGGCCGTCGGTGAAGGTCACGGCGGCGGGGCCGTCCCACGGCTCCATCAGGGCGGCGTGATATTCGTAGAAGGAGCGGCGCTCCTCATCCATCAGCGGATTGCCGGCCCACGCTTCGGGGATCAGCATCATCACCGCATGCGCGAGCGAATAGCCGCCGCGCACGAGGAATTCGAGCGCGTTGTCGAAGCACGCGGTGTCCGACTGGCCCTCGTAGGAAATCGGCCACAGCTTCGAGATTTCCGTCCCGAACAGCTCCGAGTCGACCGAAGCCTGACGCGCGGCCATCCAGTTCACGTTGCCGCGCAGCGTGTTGATCTCGCCGTTGTGCGCGACCATGCGATAGGGATGCGCCAGCGACCAGGTCGGGAAGGTGTTGGTCGAGAAGCGCTGATGCACCAGCGAAATCGCCGACTCGAAGCGCTCGTCCTTGAGGTCCAGGAAATAGTCGCCCAGCTGGCCCGCCAGCAGCATGCCCTTGTAGGTCAGCGTGCGGCAGGACAGCGACACGGGGTAGAACCCCTTCATCCGGGGGTCCTGCAACCCGTAGACGGTGTTCGAGATCATCTTGCGGAGGATGAATAGGCGGCGCTCGAAGGCGTCCTCGTCCAGTCCCGCCGCGCGGCCGATGAACACCTGCCGATGATGCGGCTCGGTCGGCATCACGCTCTCGCCGAGGCCGGAATTGTCGACCGGCACTTCGCGCATGCCGAGCAGCACCTGCCCCTCGTCCGCGATCACCTGCGCGATGATCTTCTCGCACAATTCACGACCGCCCGGGTCGCGCGGCAGGAAGAAGTGGCCGACCGCATATTCACCCGGGGCGGGGAGGGTGAAGCCGAACTTCGCCGCCTCTTCCGAAAGGAAGCGATGCGGGATCTGCACGAGCATGCCGCAGCCGTCGCCCGCCTTCGGGTCCGCGCCCACCGCGCCGCGATGGTCGAGGTTGAGCAGGATCTGCAGGCCCATCTCGACGATGGCATGCGTCTTCCGATTCTTCATGTCCGTGACGAAGCCGACGCCGCACGAGTCCTTTTCGTGCGCCGGATCGTACAGGCCCTGAGCCGCGGGGAAGGACGGATCGCGCATGACGAGCGATTTGGTCGCGGCGGCCTCGCGGCCCGCTGCAACAACCGTCTTCTCGACTTCAAAATCTGCGCTCATCTCAGTCCTCGCGTCCGGCGACCGGTCACATGGCTATGGGCGGCGGCGGGTGCCGTCGCCCTCGATCGGGATTTTCGATGTAGAAGCGTCGGGCGCGCCCCGGATGCGCCCGCCGCTTGCGGGCTGCCCGGCCGTCGGCCGAATTCGCCCGTCAGATACGCCGCTCGGCGGCGCGTTTCGTCGTCCGCGGAACGGTCGTTCCGCGAGCGTTCGAAGCCGTCGTCGCAACGCGCATCCGCATCAGGCGATCCTTTCGCGGCGCCGCCGCTTGCGACGCCCCATAATTGGACAGCAAGACTGTCCTATCTGCCCGGACCATGCCAGATTTCATTAACCTGCACAAGCCGCCTTTTCACCCGTTTCGTGGCGAAAGTTGCGCGTCCGAGCGCAGCCGCGCAACGAAACGAATGCCGAGCGGATTCGAACCGACACGGAATGACCCGCACGTTCAATCTCGTCTACGCTGACCCCGCCCCCTTGGATGACTCCGCCTCTCCGAAGCTCAAGCTCCCCGAACGGTGTCATCCGGGCCGAAGCGCCGGGACCCAGCCTCGTTCCAAGATGCCCGACGATCTGGGTCCCGGGTCGGCTCACGCAGCCCGGGATGACACGGCAGAGCACTCGCCCCGCTCTCCAAACAACAAACCCTCATGGTGAGGAGGCGCGCAGCGCCGTCTCGAACCACGCAGCCGGACGGGATGACAAACGGCCCGCGCGCGTGCACCTTCCCCGGCGATGCGAAGGAGTGTGCCTATGAATCTCGCCAGCGACAACGTGGTCGGCATGAGCCGGCAGGTGCTCGACACCCTCATCGCCGCGAACGGCGGCGGCGAACCGGCCTACGGCTCGGATTCATGGACCGCCAAGGCCGAGGCCATGCTGGCGCAGGTCTTCGAGCATGAGGTCTCGGTGTTTCTCGTCGCCACCGGCACCGGCGCGAACGCGCTGGCGTTGGCCGCCATGACCCCGCCTTGGGGCGCGGTGTTCTGCCATTCCGAAAGCCACGTCATCGACGACGAATGCGGCGCGCCGGAAATGTTCACCGACGGCGCGAAGCTCGTGGGCATCCCCGGCGTCGGCGGCAAGTTCACGCCGGCCGATCTGGAGGAAACCCTGTCGCGCTACGTCCCCGGCGTCGTCAAATCCGTGCAGCCTTCCGCGCTCTCGATCTCGCAGGTCACGGAAGCGGGCACGCTTTATTCCCTCGACGAAATCCGCGCGCTGGCGGCGGTCGCCAAGGCGCACAGGCTCTCGGTCCATCTCGACGGCGCGCGCTTCGGCAATGCCGTCGTCGCGCTCGGCTGCACGCCCGCCGAGATGACATGGAAGGCCGGCGTCGACATCGTGAGCTTCGGCGCCACCAAAAACGGCGCGATGGCCTGCGAGGCGGTGATCTTCTTCGACCGCGCCAAGGCCGAGAACTTCCAATACCGCCGCAAGCGGTCCGGCCACACCGTCTCCAAGGGTCGCCTCTTGGGCGCGCAGATGGTCGGCTATCTCGAAAACGGCCATTGGCTCGACAATGCGCGCCATGCCAACGCCATGGCGCAGCGGCTGTCGGCCGGCTTCGCCTCCGTTCCCGGCGCGCGCCTGCCGTGGCCCACCGAAGCCAACGAAATCTTCGTCGTGTTGCCTGCCGCCGTCGCCGCCGCGTTGACGGCCGACGGCATCCGCTTTGCGCCGTGGGGTAGTCAAAGCCTGCCCGCAGGCTTCGTCATCGGGGCCGATGAACGCTTCCTGCGCTTCGTCACCAGCTTCGCGACCGAGGCGGAGCAGATCGAGCGCGTCCTCGCGGTGGCGCGCGGCACGGTCGCGATGAAGGCGGCCGAGTGATGTCGATCTTCCGCGGCCTTTCCGCCTTCCCGATCACCCCGGCCGATCCCGACGGCCGCATCCGCCCCGACGATCTCGGCGTGCTGTTGGAGCGTCTCGTCGCGGCAAAGGTCGATTCCGTCGGTCTTCTCGGCTCGACGGGCTCCTACATGTATCTCGCCCGCGAGGAACGGAAGCGCGCCGTCGCCGCCGCCGCAGAGGTCGTGCGCGGTCGCACGCCCCTCATCGTCGGCACGGGCGCGCTGCGCACCGACGACGCGATCCGTCTGGCGCAGGATGCGGAAGCCGCGGGGGCCGACGGCCTTCTCGTCGCTCCGGTCTCCTACACGCCGTTGCGCGACGAGGAAGTGTTCCAGAATTTCCGTGCGGTTGCGGGCGCGACGGGCCTGCCGGTCTGCATCTACAACAATCCGACCACCACCCATTTCACCTTTTCCGATGCGCTCATCGCGCGGCTCGCCGCCGTGCCCCGCATCGAAGCGGTGAAGAATCCGGGCCTCCCCGCCGCCGAAATCGGGCCGAAACACGAGGCGCTCGCGGCCTTGGTCCCGGCCGAGTTCGCCGTGGGCTACAGCGGCGATTGGAACGCCTCGGCCTGCCTGCTCGCGGGCGGCGTCGCCTGGTACAGCGTCGTCGGCGGCATCCTGCCCGAGCCGACGATGAAGCTCGCCCATGCTGCCCTCGCCGGCGACCGGGCCGAGGTCGCCCGGCTCGAAGCCGTCTTCGCGCCGATGTGGGACATCTTCAAACGCGCAAGCAGTTTCCGCGCCGTCCACGTGATCGCGGGCCTTCTCGGCTTGGCGACCGTCACGCCCCCCCGCCCGATCCTGCCCCCCACGCCCGAAGAGATCGCCGAACTCGAGCGCGCGTTGGAGCGGCTCGCGAAGGTCTGACATGAAAAAGGGCGCCTTGCGGCGCCCTTTCCCGTTCTCGTCGCTTCGCTTGATTACGCCGCTTCCACACGCCCTTCTACGGCCGGGCGGCCGCCGTTGGCGATGGGGATCAACCGGGGCTTCTTGGCCTCCGGGACCTCGCGCACGAGATCGATGTGGAGCAGGCCGTTTTCGAGGCTCGCGCCCTTCACCTGCACATAGTCGGCGATCTGGAACCGACGCTCGAAGGCGCGCGCGGCGATGCCCTGATAGAGCACCTCGCCTCGACCCTCCTCGCCGTTCTTCTGTTCGCCGCGCACGGTGAGCGCGTTTTCCTTGGCCTCGATGGACAGTTCGTCGTCCTTGAAGCCCGCCACCGCGATGGTCACGCGATAGGCGTTCTCGCCGGTGCGCTCGATGTTGTAGGGCGGGTAACCGCCTCCGGCGTCCGGCCCGCCGAACTGGTCGAGCATCGAGAACAGGCGATCGAAGCCGACCGTGGAACGGTACAGCGGGGAAAGATCGTAGTGACGCATGGCATATCCTCCTGTTGAAGCGACATGCGGCGGGCCCGCCGTCATGGCCGAACCCGTCGTGGTGCAGCCGGTACGGCCTGCACGTTCAGGAGGTAGGAGCGGTTTTTCGGCGTTTCAAGAGGGCGCGCCCCGCCAGCGTGGGTGGAGAAAACCTCATGGCGAGGAGGCGCGCAGCGCCGTCTCGAACCACGCAGCTTCAGCCCTTCAGGCGGGCGAGGATCTTTTCGTGCAGCCGCTTGTCGCCGGAGGCTACGATGGAGCCGCCGTCGGCGGGCGATCCGCCGTCCCATGTCGTGACGATGCCGCCCGCGCCTTCGATGATCGGCACCAGCGCGACGATGTCGTAGGGCTTGAGGCCGGATTCGATCACGGCGTCCATCTGTCCCGAAGCCACCATGCAATAGGCGTAGCAGTCATAGCCGAAGCGGGTCAGCTTGGCCTCGGCCTCCACCCGCTCGAAGGCCTCCAGATCCGCGCCTTGAAACAGGCGAGGGCTGGTCGTGGAAATGGTGGCGTCGGCGATGGCGGCGCAGGCGCGGGTGCGCAGCGTCCGTTCGCCGGTTGGGCCGGTCCATTTCGCGCCCGTCCCGTCGCCGGAGAAGCGTTCGCGGGTGAACGGCTGGTGCATCATGCCGTAGCAGGGCCGGCCGTTGCGCGTCAGGCCGATCAGCGTGCCCCAGGTCGGCAGGCCGGAGATGAAGGCGCGCGTGCCGTCGATGGGGTCGAGCACCCAGACGAATTCCGCATCCTCGCGCTCGTTGCCGAACTCTTCGCCGATTACGCCGTGGGTGGGGAAGGTGCGCGAGATCAGCTGCCGCATCACCGCTTCCGCCGCCCGGTCGGCTTCCGTCACGGGGTCGAACACGCCGCCGCGCGACTTGTCGATGGAGGCGATGGAGGTACGGAAGAAGGGCAGGATGGCCGATCCGGACCGGGTCGCGAGGTCGTCCACGAAGGAGGCGAAGTCCACGGCGCTCATGTGATGCGGTCCCCGATCAGCCGTGGCCGGGTGTAGTGAACGGGCGTCCGCTTGGCAAGATTCCGGCGCCGCGGGCGGTCAATTCCCCTTTCAGCATGTGAAACATCTCAGCCATTCGGCTGATGCATAGCTCACGTTCGACGTAAATCGCTGATGTTCATGATGAAAATCCGGTTTTTTGTTGCGCTGCAAAAAATACGTCAGCGAGGCTTGCCTTTTGTGCAGTGCACATGCATATTCACTCCCGTAAGGCGATGCGTTTTCGCGACGCCTTGCAGCCCTCCTTGGGCGTTTCCTCCCTAGACTTGGGCCGCCGGCAACGGCGGCCTTTTTTCTTGCCCGAACGCATCCGGGGCAGAGGGATAGAGCAGGGGAGAGGGGTCGGTCCGGCCTATTCCGCCGCCGTCCGGTGCAGGCGCGCATGGGCCGCCGCAGCCGCGTGCAGATCGTCCGTCATCGCCATCAGGTCGCCCGCCACGCGCGCGAAGCCCGAAGACTTCGTCTGCCGGCGCTCGTCCATATAGAGCGAGCGGTTCACCTCCAGCTGCAGCGCATGGAACCCCGCGAGCGGGTGGCCGTAATGCTCGGTGATGAACCCGCCCGCATAAGGCTTGTTGCGCGAGACGCGATAGCCGAGCGCGCGCAGCCCGTCCTCCACGGCATCCGTGAAGCAACCGGCGCAGCTCGTCCCGTAGCGATCGCCGATCACGACGTCCGCCCGTCCGCCGTCCGCCTGCAGATGCGGGCCGGACGGCATGGAATGGCAATCCACCAGCACCGCAAACCCGAAACGCCGGCGCGTGTCTTCCAGCAAGGTCCGCAACGCCGCGTGATAGGGCCTGTAGAGCCGCTCGATCCGCTCCAGCGCCTCCGCCACGCTCAAACGGCGGGCATAGATTTCCTGGCCCTCGCCGACGACGCGGGCGATCGTGCCCAGCCCGCCGGCCACCCGCATCGAGCGCGTGTTGCAATGGTCGGGCAGCCGGCCGTCGAACATGCGCGGGTCGAGCTCGTAGGGCTCGCGGTTCACGTCGAGATAGGCGCGCGGGAAATGCGCGCGCAGCAGCGGCGCGCCGCGCTCCACCACGCCCGCGAACAGATCGTCCACGAACATGTCCTCGGAGCGCCGCAACGCCATCGGGTCGAGGCGCGACGCGGCGAGAAACTCGGCCGGATACGCCGCGCCCGAATGCGGGGAATTGAAGACGAACGGCCCGCGGGCCCGTGCAGGCGCGAGAACTTCGAACGGGGCGAGGGGCGGCGCTGCGGTCATTTCGGGCTGCAGGGTCTTCCTGTCGGGCGGGTACCGGCATCTTGCCGCGCCTTCCCCTCACGGTCCACCGGGAACGCAACCATGTCGCAGGCTTCGTCGCCGCCTTTCATGGGTTGTTTACCTGCGGCGGTCTTTATGGGCGAGCCTTGTAGAGAGTTCGGTCCAAACATCATGCAGCGTATCCTCCTCGCCGAAGACGACAACGACATGCGCCGCTTTCTCGTGAAAGCGCTGGAGAACGCGGGCTACCACGTCGCCTCCTGCGACAACGGGCTGACGGCCTATCATCGTCTCCGTGAGGAGCCGTTCGAGCTCCTGCTCACCGACATCGTGATGCCGGAGATGGACGGAATCGAACTGGCGCGTCGCGCCACCGAGCTCGATCCCGACATCAAGGTGATGTTCATCACGGGTTTCGCGGCCGTCGCGCTCAACCCCGATTCGCAGGCTCCGAAGGACGCCAAGATCCTCTCCAAGCCCTTCCACCTGCGCGACCTCGTGAGCGAGGTCCAGAAGATGCTGCTGGCGGCCTGATTTAGGCGGGCGGGCGCTTGCCATCCTCCGGACGAGCGGCTATACGGCCCTCCACGCTTGATCGAGAGCACATCTCGGTCGAGGGGCGCGTAGCTCAGCGGGAGAGCACTACGTTGACATCGTAGGGGTCACAGGTTCAATCCCTGTCGCGCCCACCATCGAATTCCGCCGGGGTCCGCATCCCGGCAAACCGACGCGAGAATGGACCGATGAAGATCCGCAATTCACTGAAGTCTCTTCGCACCCGTCACCGCGACAACCAGATCGTGCGTCGCAAGGGTCGCGTCTACATCATCAACAAGACCCAGAAGCGCTACAAGGCGCGTCAGGGCTGATCGGACGGTCCTCCGCGCGAGCCTTCTCGCGTCGACCCTGATCGGATGATGAAATGTTCAAACCCCGCTTCGGCGGGGTTTTTTCGTTGGAGATTCCGGACTTGCGCCCAAAAAGACGCCCTCCTTTGCTTTTGCGCGCGATGGTTGAAATAATGCCGCGTTATCAAAGGCGTCGCGGGGCTTCATGCCGGGTGAAATTCAGGTTCTCTTGATTGAAGACGAGCATGGAATAGCACGCTCCATCATCGAGGAGTTTGCACGGCGCGAGATGGTCGTTCACCACGTCGTCGACGGTTTTTCCGGCCTGCATGCCCTGAAGGCGCAGACCTTCGACTTGGTCATTCTTGATTTGATGGTGCCGATCATCGACGGAGAGTCGGTTCTTCGGGCGGTCCGCGAAAGCGGAAGCAAGGTTCCCGTCATCGTTCTGACGGCTCGGTCGGACTTGGGCACGCGCCTTTCGGCCTTCGACCTCGGCGCCGACGATTACCTGTCCAAGCCCTTCTTCGTGGAAGAACTCGTCGTCCGCGCGAGGGCCCTGCATCTCAGATCTTTGGGCGTCGAGCCGTCGGTGCTCGCGGAAGCGGGGCTGACCCTCGACAAGCAGACCCGCGAGCTGACCTTCAAGGGCAGGTCATGCGTCTTGAGCCAGCGTGAATACATGCTTCTCGAATACCTCATGCGGTCGCCGAACCGGGTGTTCACGAAGAAGCAGATCATCGGTTTTGTTTGGAAGTTCGATTTTGATCCGACCACGAACATCGTCGAGGTTTGCGTCCAAAGAATTCGTCGCAAAATCGCGTCCTTGGACAGCACGACGGACATGTCTGCGGCCATCCAAAACGTCAGGGGCGTGGGGTATAAATTCGTCGCCCCCCTGCAGCCCGCACAAACGTCGGCGGCATGAGGAACTCCTTCAGGTTCAGGCTCGTACTCGCCGCTTTCGCGTGTTTTTTATGCATCTGGATCGTGATGAACCTGACGACGATCTTCGTCGCCCATCACATGTTGAGTTCGTTGTTCGTCGAACATGCAACAAAGGCTGTCGATGAACTGATGGTCTCGGAAGCGGCATTGGATGCGAACGCCGTCACCGACGCCATGGTGAAGCATGTTCAGGGGCTCGATGCGTCGGACGTGCATGTCGTCGTGACCTCCGCGACCTCCGATCAAGGGCGCAGACTGGTGCGGATCGACGAGTCCGACGCAAACCGATCCGTGAAATCGGAGAAGATCGGGGCCGTTCGCTCCATCTTCGACGCGTCGAATCCGTCCGCATTCGGTTCCTACGTCGTCCGCATCACCGATGCGGGGCGCAATTTCGACGTCGTCTTGGCACCGACTTCGCTCGAACGGACGTGGAAGACCATCGGGACCATTCGGCGCATGACGCTGTGGGTCACGATCCCGGTCGGCATTCTCGTGGCGGTCACCTTCGCCTTTCTTCTGAGCCAAACCATGCTGAGGCCGTTGGTTCGGCTGCGCGCGACGGTCGCGGCGATCGGCATCGGGTCGCCGGGCATGCACTCGGTGGAGGAAAAGACTTATACCGAGTTCTCCGATTTCATCCGCGCCTTCAACACCACCCTGAAAAGGCTGGAAGCCAGTCACGCGCAGGCTGCTCGGTTCACGGCCAATGCGGCGCATGAAATCATGACGCCGTTGTCGATCATGAAGGTGAATGTCGAGCGTTCGCTGGCGGACGCGCCGGAAGGATCGCCCCATCAAATCAGGATCGGGAAGGTTCTCGACGAAATCGACCGCCTCGAATCCATCCTCAGCCGGCTCCTGCTCCTCTCTTCGATCGATTCCGGACTATGGCAAATCGGGTCGGACCCCATCGACGTCAGCGGTCTGCTGCGTGAAGCGGCCGCGGATGCCGAAGTGTTCGCCGACGGCATCGATGTCGCCATTGCCGTCGCCGACGGCATCCGCTGCAACGGCGACGTCACGTTGTTCCAGCAAATGATCTTCAACATTCTCAAAAACGCCGCCGGCTACAACGTCGGCGATCGGCTCACGATCGCGGCCGAAGTGCTGAACGGGACCGTAAGGATCGCGATCTCCAATCCTTCCGCCGGGTTGCCGCCGGGCACGAACGCGCGCGTGTTCGAGCGGTTTTACCGGGGCGATCAAGCGCACGGCCGGAAAGTGGACGGGCTCGGGCTTGGATTGAGCATCGCCCGCGAAATCGCGCGTGCCCATGACGGAGAAATCACCTTCGAGGCGACGCCCGACTCCGTCGTTACCGTCACGATCATTCTGCCCGCCGCCGCAGGCTGAAACCCGGCACCGTCACGATGACGGAAATTTAATTGCGAATGACGGGAATGTCACTGTTCCGTGCAGGTCGTCCCAACCTACTGGTACGCTCGAGGAAACGCCTTCTCGTCGGGAGGCGTTTTCGTTCGGGAAAATACTGCGGCATGTCGACCTCGATCCCCATCCGTCGCCCGCTCCGGCGTTCGCCGTCGAGCCTTGCGACTACGCTCGTTCTGACGCTCGCCTTTTCGTCGGCGCTTTCGGCGACCCCGGCCTCGGCCGGGGAGACATCCGCTCCCAAGGGCGAGATGATGCAGAAGTCGAACAGTCCGGGGCTGATCGGGAACAAGCTTCCGCGTTGCGAAGAGGGCTATTACGTCGCCGACATGATCTGCAAGGCCGCGCCCCCGGGCTACTATGTGGGACTACGAGACAAGTACCCCGTTCCTTGCCCGCCGGGCACCCATTCCCCGGCCGGCTCGAAAAGCGCGGCCTATTGCAAGATCGAGGTCACGCGCCGATGAGCCGCGCTCACGGCGGCCCGCCCGGGCCCCGCGCCTGCCTCACGGCCGCCGTCCTCCTGTTGCTCTGTGCGACGCTCGTGCCCTGCGCCGCCGCGGCGGCGGGTAGTTCCGCTCAGGTGTCGTGCGAGACCGCCTTGGGCAAGCTGCGTAAAAACATTCTGGCGCTCACCTACCGCGTCAGCTCCGACGGAAAGCTCATGAGCGTCGTGAAAGCCTTGGGCAAGATCGACTCCGATGCGGAGTATGCATCGCGCATCGGCAATTTCTCCGAATGTTTGAAATTGTCGAACCTCGGGATCAAGCAAAGCGAAGTCCATCTCGACCGATAGAGGCGTCGTCAAGAAGCCGACGCCGGCTGCTCCGGGAACGAGACGGTCCACGCCGTGCCGATTCCCGATCCGAGCGTCAGCTTCGCGCCGATTTGTTCGACCAGGCGGCGTACGAGACCCACGCCGTGGCGCTTGTTTTCGTTGCCGGGGACGAATCCGGTGCCGTCGTCGCTGATCGTCATCGTCGACAGGCCGTCTCCGTCGCCGTTTTTGCGGACGGACACGTTGATGGCTCCCTTTCCGTCCGGAAAGGCATGGTCGTAGCTGTTGGTCACCAGTTCCGCGACGATGATCCCCAAGGCCGTCACCACGTCCAGATCGAGGGTGATCGCGTCGCTGTCGCAGGTGAGCGTGACATGGTCGCCCGGCGAGGATTGAAACGTCGCCAAGCTGCGGCACAAGGCCGTCACATAGCCGCCGAAGTCCGTGGTCCGCGTCATCTCCGTGCCGATCAGATGCTCATACACCTGCGCCAGCGTCGAAACGCGGCGAGAAATGGCCTTGATGCCCCTCTGCCCCGGCTCGTCCGCCGTCTGCTCCAATTGTCGGTTCAACATGCCGTAGACCAGTTGAAGATTGTTTCGGACGCGATGTTGCAGTTCCTCGGCCAAGACTTTCTTCTGGCCGAGCAGACGGTCCTTCTCGTCGACCACGCTTTTCATCTGCTCGATCGTGACCTGCAGCAGAGCGACGCGCTCCGACGTCGCCACTGCTTCTGCCAGAACGTTCGCGAAACCCGTCAGAAAATTGATGTCGTGCTGATCGAAATTGCGTTGAACGTCGCTGTCGATCTCGAGCACGCCGTAGGGCTTTCCGGCGCCCTTTATGTTTACGTCGATCGTCGAAATGATCCCGTGCTCTCCGTAGAACGGAGGCAGAATGAATTTCGTCTCATTGCGCAGGTCGTCGCAAATCGCCGGTAGACCCGTTATGAAGGCGCTCCCCTGCGGCGAGCTTTCGTCCGCGCGGGAGATGATGTGGCCGACGACGCCTTCGTCCCAGCCGTATCCCGAAACGATGAGGAGGTCGTTCGTTTCGGTTCGATATCGGCAGATCTTGCAGAACGGCACGTCGAGACCTGCGGCACAGACGCGAGCGGCTTCGTTCAGGACCGTCATGAGGTCTGTCTGGCGCAGCGCGAAGCTGCCGAAACTGGCGATGGCCGCCTGCTGCCGGAGCAGATTTTCCACTCTCTTCAAGTCTTCAGACATTTTCGATCTCCGAGCGGTCCTCCAGATCGGGGAGGAGCACGCGAAAAGCGTGGGGGAACGGCGCGGATGCGACGCCGGTGGCGACGATGTCCCGCACCACCTTCAGCCCGCGCAGGAGGTCGTCGTCGCCATAGGGCTTGCCCAAACAGGCGTCGCCGTTCACCGAGGTGAGCAGGGCGTTCGAGATGTTGCCCGTCGCATACAAGATGCCGAGGCGTCCGTTCGCCGTCAGTTGCTCGACGACTTCCGTGCCCAGCCCCCCTTCGGCCAAGCGCATGTCGATGACCGCGAGGTCCGGCTTGTGCAACCGCGCCAGCCTTACCGCTTCCGCAACGGTACGAGCGATGCCGCACACCTCGTAACCGTTTTCGAGGAGGATATGCTCGTTCATATCGGCTATGAGGACGTCATCCTCGACGATCAAAACCTTGCACATATTACCTCATGCCGGAAAGCATCATCTATTTGTAATTCTACGCTCCGTAAAAATATACGCAATATTTTTTATTAATCTTTAGCTTCACAATAATGAAAGATTTATGCAATTCTAGACTTATTACTAAAAAGCGTACTTATTTATTGCTGTGATTATTGCCTCGTCGAGGCGGCGCTTTCTGGCGGAAGGACTTGCACCGGGTCCGCCGGCCGCCTGACGGTCGCCCTTGCGGAACGGTCGCGCTCATGCTGCTCTCGCGCGGTATTTTGACGAGTTCGGCACCATGCTCCGCCTGTTTTCAACTTTCGGTCTGTCGCTCTGCCTGGTCTTCGGCGCGCTCGAACCCGGCCGTTCCGCCGAACCCGAAATCGTAGAGATCCAAGTTTCCGGCGCCGGCGCGGGCGGCGGTCCCGCGGCGATGGCGACGCAGGTGTTCAAACCGCCCGGTGCAGGGCCGTTCCCCGTGCTGCTGTTCTCGCACGGGCGCTCCGGCAAGGCGGAGGAGCGCGCCGATCTGAAAAATCCCGTCCTGCGCGGCCATGCTGAATACTGGATGCGCAAGGGCTTCGCCGTGGTCGCGCCGATCCGCCCCGGCTACGGCGCCGGCGGCGGCAGCGACCGCGAGAGTTCCGGCAGCCGCTTGGACGCCGCCGGCGAATGCGCCGGCGATGCCGACGCCCGCAGCGTCTTCGTGAATTCCACTGCGGCGGTCCGCTCCGCCTTGGATTGGGTGCGTGGGCAAAAATGGGCCAAGCGGGACGTCGTGGTCCTGGCCGGCCAATCCGTCGGCGGCGCGACCACCGTGTTCCTTGCGGCGACGAACCCGCCCGGCGTCGTCGGCTACGTCAATTTCGCCGGCGGCACGCTCGGCTATCCGGACAGGCGCCCCGGCCGCAGCTGCTTTCCTGAAAAGCTCGAGGTCCTCTACGGCGAGGCGGGCACCAAGTCACGCGTGCCCGGTCTTTGGCTCTACGCCGAAAACGATCTCTACTGGGGAGCCGACGCGCCGCGTCGATGGCACGCCGCTTACGCGAAAGGCGGAGCGAAGAGCACGTTCGTCATGACGGGCCCCGTCCCGAACGAGGACGGCCATCGCCTGCTCGCACGCGGCGGCAAGATGTGGTCCGTCCATGTCGACGCCTTCGTGGGCAAGCTGGGCCTCTAGCCCGCGCGCCCTCGGTCGGTCGGACGATCAGGAGTCGCGCGCGGCCTGCTGCGTTTCCGCTTCGAGCTGCACGAGCCCTTCCATGCCTTCCTCGATCTCGCCCGACAGCGTCGCGGCGGTGAGGCGGGCCTTGAGGTCCACGAGTTCGCGCTGGATGCGGAGCTTGTCGCGGCGCAGCACTTCGGACGCACCCTCCGTCAGGCTGCGTTCCATGCGCTCGCGCTCGAGCTGCGCCAGCAGTTCCTGCTCGCGCTTGGCATGGATGCGGGCGTTCTTTTCCACCAGCTGTTCGGAAGCGCGGAGCTTCATCTCGAATTCGCCGATCTGCATTTCGACGCGCTGAAGGTTCTTTTCCTTAGCCGAGAGGGCCTTGGCCAGCATTTCGGTGCGCTCGAACAGCACGCGGCGCGCCTCTTCCGTCTTGCGCTGCACGTCGACCGCATCGGTCACGGCGCGTCCGGCGGCTTCGGCGCGGGCCTCGGCGCGGTTCTTGGCGATCTGCACGTCCTTCACGTCGTTCAGCGCGTCGCGCAGTTCGGCGGTGCGGCGGGCCAGCTGATCGCGGGCATCGTCCAAGAGGCCGTTGAGCGTGGCGGCGCGGCTCTGCACGCCGGCCAGCTTGGCCTCGGTCACGCGGCGGTTCTCGGCGTGGTCGCGATTGGCCTCTTCGAACTGCTTCTTGGTCGACTCGAGTTCCAGCAGCGTGTGGTCCAAGCGGCTCGACAGCGACTCGATGGTCGCCTGCAGCCGGGTCCGTTCGGCCCGCATTTCGGCCAATTCGCGGTCGCGATCGCTGATCTCGCCGGCATTGCGCTCGGCCAGCTGGGTCAGCGATCGGGCTTCCTTGATCATCGAGTCGAGTTCGGCGCGCGTCTCCGCGAACGACTTCTGCAACGCGGCATGCTTGTTCTGCTCTTCGACCAGCATGTCGCGGCCGCGCACGAGATCCTCGCCGGCGCTCGTCAGGTCGCGCTGCGTCGTCTCAAGGCGCATCGCGAGATCCTGCGCACGCTCGACGGCGCTGCGCAGGTCGGTCTGCGAGATGACGATCCGGTTCTGCAGGTCGCTGGTGAGCTCTTCCTGCCCTGCCAAGGCCTGCCGCAGCTGCGGCAATTCGGTTTCCAGCTGGGCCAACCGCTTGGCGCTCGCCGTTCCGCTTTCGCGCGAGGCATCCAAATCGTCCTGAAGCGATGCGATGGTCGATTCGAGACGGGCGTTCTGCGATTTCAGCGCGCGCTGCTGTACCAGCGCCTGCGTCAGCGCCTGCCGCAATCCCACGACCAGCGCCTGAATCGACGAAACCTCGGCAAGGCCTTCCGACAGCTTGTCGAAGACGGCTTCCAGTTCCGAGAAATCGGTCACGGCGGGCACCGCGACGGCCTGCGGCCGCTCACGTTCCACTGGGGTCTTCGCACCGAACAAACGCAACATTACGCCACCTGAGGTTATTCAATTTTTAGTAGCACATAATTCGCGATGCACGTGCGAGAAACCTTTCTGTTCGGTTAACGCGGACGCTCCCCGCCGCAGCCGCCCGAAACGGGTCGCCGGGCCGGACCGTCGCCGCACGCTTGGGCACGCCCGGTCGAAACTCGGAAAGCGATATTTCAGGCTCAATTTGAGGCGGATGTGCGACGCCGTTAAAGCCACGTTTACCCTACGGCCCGACGATCGCGTCCGACTCAGCCGTCCGCCTCCAGCACGTTGGACCGATGCCCAAAACCGTATTGATCGTCGATGACGACGCCGAAGAGCGTCGCCGACTGGAGACACTCGTCGCGCGCTGCGGCTACGCGACCGTCTCGGCGGCGAGTGCGGCGGAGGCGTTGCTGCGTCTCGATTCCGCGGCCTCCGACGGCGTCGTCGCGGTCATCCTCGATCTCGTGATGCCGGATCTCGACGGCATGGGCGTGCTCGCGCGGCTGCGCGGCCGCATCGGCGTGCCGCCCGTCATCGTGCATGCGTCCTCGGGCGGCATCGACACGGTTCCCTCCGCGCTGCGCGCCGGCGCCTGCGACTTCATCGTGCGGCCTGCGGGATTGGAGCGGCTCGCCGCCGCGCTGGGCAATGCCGTCCGCCTCGGGGTGCTGGAACGCGCTCTGCTCGACCGTTCTCCGGCGTCGGTCGGCGGGGGTCTCGAAGGCTTGGTCACCGCCTCCCCCGCCATGATGCGCGCGCGCGATTTGGGTCTGCGGGCCGCCCGCTCCGGTCTGCCGCTGCTCGTGACGGGCGAGACGGGAACCGGCAAGCGCATGTTCAGCCGCGCCGTCAATGCCGCAAGCGACCGGGCGGACCGCAACGCGGTGTGGTTTTCCGCCCGTGCTGAAACGCCGGCGGATCTTCGCGCGGCTTTCGCCAAGGCCCGCGATTCCAATTCCGCCCTCATGGTCGGAGACGTCGACGCGCTTTGCGAAGAAGGGCAGGGCCTCTTGGCCCGCTGGTTCGACGGCTCGCATTTCGGCTTTTCGGGCGCGGCATCCGCCGCCCGCCGTCAGGTCCGCTTTTACGCCACCACCCGCGTCGATCTCGCCGCTTGCGTCCGGTCGGGATCGTTCCGCGACGACCTCTATATGCGCCTCGCCGTCCAGCCGGTGCCGCTGCCGAGCCTGCGCGACCGTCCGCAGGACATCGAGGCTCTGGCGGATGAAATCGCGATCCGGGCGGGTCTCGAATGCGGGCGCGCCGTGCGCGGCATCGACCGCGCGGCGCTCGACCTCATCCGCGCCTATGCCTGGCCGGGCAATCTGCGGGAACTCGATCTCGTCCTTCATCGCGCCGTGCTGATGTCGGACGGTGACATGATCGGGGCCGCACATCTGCCGACGATCACGGGAGAGGTCGCCCCGCTGCGCCGGCGCGCGGCGAAGGCCCCGTCCGGTCCGGCCGCGGCGGGTCTGCCGCCGCCGTCCGGCTACCTGGATGCCGCAGGGCGTCCCAAAACCCTCGCCGCCATCGAGGCGGAGGCCATCCGACAGGCGCTCGACCGTGCGTCCGGCCATGTCGGGCGTGCCGCCGCCGATCTCGGCATCGGGCGATCCACCTTGTACCGCAAAGCCCGCGATCTCGGCCTCGTCGCCGACCAGCAGGATGCCCTTTTGGGAGATGCCGCGTGAATTCCGGTAATGCGTTTCGTGGCGTCGTTGAAACCTTGGCGTTCTGCTTCGCTCTGGCGGCCGCATCGTCGGCCCGCGCGGGCGATCTCGACGCCCTCGACATTCGCGGCTCGGTCGCGCCCTCGGCCCTGTCCGAAGCCGCGCTGCCCGCCTATCCGCCCTTGGCCCCCGGCGACGTCCAGCAGAGCTTGATGTCGGCCGCGCCCGAGCGCGCCCCGTCGATCGTTCCCCCGGCCGACGGTTTCGTGCCCAAAGGCCCGAGCGTGAGCGACATCGCCGCGGCCATGAAGGCCTTGGCGACGGAGCCCGGCGCGATCGCCCGGCCGCGCATCTCTCGCGCGGAATATGAAGCCGTTCTCGCCGTCTATGCCGCCCGCGAATTCCGGCCCCTATGGTCGGACGGCGCCGGCTGGACCTCTGCCGGTCGCTCCTTGGTCGCGCGGCTCGCTAAAGCCGAAGACGATGCGCTCGAAGTCGTAGATTACGCCTTGCCCGCGCCGGAAGGCGATGCGGCAGCACGGGCGCGCGCCGACGTCGCCGCCTCCTTCGCCGCCGTGGCCTATGCCCGCGACGCCCGCGGCGGACGCATCGAGCCGACCCGCCTCTCCAAGAACATCACGCCGACGCTGGAACTGCCCGTCGCCTCCGCCGTCCTCGCCGAATTGGCCGCCGCGCCGAACGCGGGCGATGCGCTGCAGGCCTACAATCCGCCCCATGCCGGCTATCGCGCCCTGCGCGAAAAGCTCGTCGAAATGCGCGAGGCGACCGGCACGCTCACCCTCAAGGGCGGCGATGCCAAGCCGTCGCCCGTCCTCGCCGTGCCCCCGTCTCTGGGGGACGTCATCGCCAATATGGAACGGTGGCGTTGGCTGCCGCGCGATCTCGGCGAACGCCGGATCGAGGTCAACATTCCCGAATACGAACTCCGCGTCGTCGACGGCGGCCGCGCCGTCCACACTGCCCGCGTGGTCGTCGGAACGCCCAAGACGCAGACGCCGGTCTTTTCCGAGACCATGGAATATGTGGTCGTGAATCCGTCCTGGAGCATCCCGCAGTCGATCCTGCGCAAGGAGATCCTGCCCCGCCTCGCGGCCGATCCCGATTATGCCGCGCGCCACGGCTATCTCGTCACGCGCAACGGCAATTCGGTCTCGATCCGCCAGCCGCCGGGCGAGCGCAACGCGCTCGGCTTCATCAAGTTCATGTTCCCCAACCAGCACGCGGTCTACATCCACGACACGCCGCAGCGGAAATTGTTCGCCAAGGACGAGCGTGCGTTCAGCCACGGCTGCGTGCGCGTCGACCAGCCCTTCGCCTTGGCCGAAGCGGTTCTCGGCGACACGGGCTTCGGCGAGGAACGGCTGAAGGGGTTGATCGGCAAGGGCGAGCGCACGGTTCATCTCGCACGGCCGCTGCCCGTTCATCTGACCTATTTCACCGTCGTCGTGGACGAGCAGGGGCGCTTGAAGCGGCTGCCCGACATCTACGGCCACGACGAGAAAGTGCGCACCGCCTTGCGTCAAAGCCCCAGCCGCGTGGCGTCCCGCTGACGGCGGCGGGGCCCGTTTCGCCGCCGTCGAAACCGGACGTTAAGGATTTTCGGCAAGATTCCGTTGAGTAGTTTCGTCCTGTCGTGCCGATGCGTCGGGCGCGATGCGTGTGTAGCGCCCGGTGGGGCCGTCAGCAGGAAAATGCCTTGCGACCCTTGCGTATCCTCTCCGGGTTCCGCCTTGCGGACCGCGTCCGCCGTAGCGTCTTCGTCGGCTTCGTCGCCGCCGCCGCGCTGATCGCGGGCACCCGCGCCGGCGGCGATCTCGTCGCCAACGGCGATACGCGCACGCTCGAAATCTACCATGCGCACACGCAGGAAAGCGTCCGCATCACGTTCAAGCGCAACGGCCAGTTCGACCGCGACGCGTTGGAAAAGCTGAATTGGGCGTTGCGCGACTGGCGTCGCGACGAGCCCACCAGCATGGATCCGCGCCTGTTCGACATCGTGTGGGAAGTGCATCGCTCCGTCGGTTCGGAAGAGCCGGTGCATGTCGTTTCGGCCTATCGCTCGCCCGAAACCAACGCCATGCTCCGCCGCCGTTCCAGCGCGGTCGCCAAGCATTCGCAGCACACGCGCGGCAAGGCGATGGACTTCTATCTGCCCGACGTGTCGATGCAGAAGGTGCGCGACATCGCGCTGCGCCTGCAGCGCGGCGGCGTCGGCTATTACCCGACCGCCTACAATCCCTTCGTGCATCTCGACGCGGGCAGCGTGCGCCATTGGCCGCGCATGAACCGCGATCAGCTCGCCCGCGTGTTCCCGGACGGCAAGACGGTCCACGTGCCGACCGACGGCAAGCCGATGGCCCGCTACGACGAGGCCTATGCCGAAGTCGTCGCCAACGGCGGCACGGTGTTCGGTGCTTCGAGCTATGCGGATGCGGGCGAGACCGCCCCGGCCGCGACCAAGAGCAAGGGCTTCTTCGCCTGGCTCTTCGGCGGCAATGAGGACGAGGACGAGGAAGTCGCCAAGCCGCGCGGCCGTAGCCGCATGGTCGCGCGCAATCGCGGCCCGGTTCAGTCCGAGCCGGACGACAAGCCCGTCGTCGACACGCCGATCCCGCAAAAGCCCGCCCCGCGCGTGCCGTCCGTCGTCGTCGCGGAAACGCGGCCCTCGACCGCCCCGATGGCGCGCAGCGGGCAGGACATGCCGCAGCTCGTCTGGCAGAACGGCCCCGCGCCGCTGCCGCCGACCGGCCGTCTCGGCATGCCGGCGACCGCGCCCGTCACGGTGGCGGTGCTCACCTCGCTGGCGAATTACAAGCCGGCCGACGTGCCTTTGCCGCCCTCGACCGACCGTCCCGGCACGGCCCCGGTCGTCGTCGCCGCCGCGCCGCTCGTCGGCAAGGCCGCCGACGTGCCGATGCCGACCGCGCGTCCGGTCGAATATCGCGTCGCCGGCGTCGAGCCGACCGTCGTGGGTTCCGTAAAGTCGAGCGGCGCGGTGGCCTTGCCCGCCGTCATCACCGGCGTTCCGGAAAAGTCGCTCGGCACGGCCGTATCGGCCTATGCCCCGGCACCCGCCGTCTTCGCCCCGCTTCCGCCCGCACGTCCGCAGACCGCCAAGGCCGAGCCCGTCAATGCCGAGCCCGCGAAAGCGGCGGCCAAGATCGAGCCGGCCAAGCCCGATGCCAAGACCGAGGCCGTCAAGGTCGTGCCGTCGAAGAGCGTGAAATCAAAATCGGGCGACGTCCTCACCACGGGGTCCGTCGCCGCGCGGCCGCAGCTCGCGCCGGGCATGCTCGCGGCCACGCCGACCGCGACGGGCGGCTTCGTGCCGCCGCCGGGGTCGCTGCCGACCGACCGCTTCGGGCCGGCCGGAACGCGCTGACCGTCCGCGCGTCGCTCAGCCCATGCCGAGCGCTTCCATGTAAAGCTCGAGGATGGCTTCTTCCTCCTGCCGCTCCGCATGGTCCTTTTTGCGCAGCGCCACGATCTTGCGGATGATCTTCGTGTCGAAGCCGTTGCCCTTGGCCTCCGCATAGACGTCGCGGATGTCGCCCGCCAGTGCGGCCTTTTCCTCTTCGAGGCGCTCGATGCGCTCGATGACGGCCTTCAATTCGTCGGCTGCGACGGAATTCTGCATGGTCGTATGTCCTTGTGGGGAACGCGAGTAAGATTGCGCCTCGTGTCGGCCAAGGCCGCGTCCCGGTCAAGACGGCGAGGCCCGGTTGCCGGGCGCAGCCTGTGGACGACGGGGATTATCGCCCGGAACCGACCGCCGCCGCCTTGCGGCCGTCGAGCACCAGCGGCGCGAGAATGCCGGCCAGCCGCACGCCCCACGCCTCCGCCTCCGCGTCTGTGCCGATCAGGTCCTGCCGCACCTCGATCAACGCATTGGGCAGCCCCCGCGCCGTCGCATGCCGGTCCACGGTGTCGCCGGGCAGCCCGCCGCGATAGGGCTCGTTGTCGCCCGTGACGAGGTCCGTCTCGGCCGCCAGCGCGGCCAACAGGGCGAGCGGCAGGCGCGGATCGTCGTGCCACAGCACGCCCACATGCCAAGGCCGGGGCACGCCCTTCCAAGCGGGCGTGAAGGAGTGGATCGAGACGATCGCGGGCGGCGCGCCCGCCGCGATGCCCGCCTCCACCGCCGCCGTGATCGCCCGGTCGTAAGGCCGGTAGAAGCGCGACAGCCGCCGCTCCACCTCCGCGGCGTCCGCCCGCGCATTGCCCGGCACGATCGCGCCGTCCGACAGGCGCATCACGAGCGTCGGATCGTCTTCGCCGCGGTTGGGGTCGATCACGAGACGCGAGAAATCGGTCAGCAGCGCCGGCGCTCCCAGCTCCCGCGCCAACCGCCGCGACAGCGCCGCCGCGCCGATGTCGTAGCCGATATGCCGGGCGAGCTGCGCCTTCGGCAGCCCGAGATCGGCATAGTCGGCGGGCACGGCGTTGGAGGCATGATCGCACAGGATCAGCACGCCACAGGCGGGGTCTCCCGCCACGATTTCCACCGAGTGTTCCAATTCCACCGGGTGTTCCAAGCGCGCCGCGTCCATGGCCGATCCGTTCGAGGAAGTTGCGTCATCATAGTGACGCGGCGCGGCCCGTGCCATACGATCCCGGCCGTTCGTCCCCGTTTCCGGTGAATCGTGACTCCCGCATCCCTCAGCCGCCCCGCGGCCGGCCTGTTTCTGCCCTTCGCCGCGTTGGTCGCCGGCGCCGTCGCGATGGGCGTCTCGCCGATCTTCGTGCGCTTCGCGAACGACGCCGCAGTGGGGCCCTTCGCATCCGCCTTCTGGCGCGTCGCTCTCGCGGTGCCGGCGCTCGCCGTCTGGGCCGCGCTCGAGGATCGCGGACGCGTCAACCGGCCCACCTTCACCAAGGCGACGGTGCTCGGCGGCCTGTTCTTCTCGGGCGACCTGATCTTCTGGCATCTGTCGATCCTCGGCACCACGGTGGCCAACGCCACCTTCTTCGCCACCACCGCGCCGCTCTGGGTCATTCTCGTGGCGTGGCTGGTGTTTCGCGAGCGCATTTCGCGCGGCACCGTCATCGGCATCTCGCTGTGCCTGCTCGGCGGCGGCGCGTTGATCGGCAATTCCCTGTCGGTCGATCCCGCCCGCATCCGCGGCGACGTCTACGGGCTCGTCACCGCATTCTTCTTCGCGCTGTATTTCTTCGCGGTGAAGAGTTCGCGCGATCACGCCGGCCCCGGCCGCGTCACCTTCGGCGCGTCGGTCGTCACGGCCGCCGTGCTCTTCGTCGTCGCCTTCACGGCGGGCGACCGCTTCATGCCTTCGACGCGGGAAGGCGCGGCCGCGCTCGTCGCGATGGCCCTCATCAGCCATGCGGGCGGGCAGGGCCTCCTTGCCGTGGCGCTCGGCCGCCTCCCGACCACGTTCAGCTCGCTCGTCATCTTCCTCGAGGCGGTCGCCGCCGCCGCCGTCGCCTGGGTCGTGCTGGGCGAGGCGCTCACGCTCATGCAGGCCGCGGGCGGCGTCCTCATTCTGGTTGGCATCTGGGCCGCGAAACCCGCCCCTGAAACGCCCCGCTCGGAAGGAGCCTGACGCGATGGACCACCGCACCCTCCTGCGCGCCATGTTCGATGCCGCCGTCACCGCCGCGCATCCTTCCCATTGCCTGCCGCCGCATCTGCCCGCGCCCCCCGCGAACGGCCGCATCATCCTGCTCGCCGCCGGCAAGGCCGCCGGCAGCATGACGCGCGTGGCGGAGAGCTTTTATCGCGAGCGGTACGGCCTCGGGCCGGATCGTCTCACGGGCCTCGCCGTCACCCGCATCGGCTACGGCGAGCCCACCGCCTTCATGCGCGTGGTCGAGGCCGGGCACCCGGTGCCCGACGAAGCGGGCCTCGCCGCCACCCGCGAAACCCTCGCGCTCGCCGCCTCGGCGGGCGAGGACGATCTGGTGCTCGTGCTGCTGTCCGGCGGCGGCTCCGCCAATTGGATCGCGCCCGCAGGCGGACTCACCTTGGCCGACAAGCAGGCCGTAACCCGCGCGCTGCTGCGCTGCGGCGCCGACATCGGCGAGATCAACACGGTCCGCCGCCGCCTGTCCGACATCAAGGGCGGCCGTCTCGCCAAACTCGCCGCGCCCGCGCGCGTTCTCACCCTTGCCATTTCCGACGTGCCGGGCGACGAGCCCGGCGTCATCGCGTCCGGTCCCACGGTGCCCGACCCGACGACGCGCGAAGATGCGCTGGCCGTCATCCGCAAATATGCGCTCGACATCCCCGAACCCGTCCGTCGCCGCTTGGACGATCCCGCGAGCGAAACCCCCAAGCCGGGCGATCCCGCCTTCGCCCGCGCCGAATTCGTCATGGTCGCCAAGCCCGCCGACGGCGTGCGCGCCGCCTCCGCATTGGCCGCAAAGGCCGGCTACGAGGTGATCGATCTCGGCGCGGACGTGGAAGGTGAAGCGCGCGACGTCGCCGCCGCCCATGCCCGCATCGCGCTCGACGCGGCCGCATCGGGCAAGCGCATCGCCGTCATTTCCGGCGGGGAACTGACGGTCACCGTGCGCGGCAACGGTCGCGGCGGTCCCAATCAGGAATATGCGCTCGGCCTCGCGGCGGCGCTGGAGGGAGCCGCCGGCCTCTCCGCCGTCTCCGGCGACACGGACGGAACGGACGGCGGAGCGGGCAAGGCCGACGATCCGGCCGGCGCCTATGTCGACTCCGGCACTCTGGCCCGCGCCGCGATCCGCGGCCTCGATCCCGCCGAACATCTCTCAAACAACGATGCCACGTCGTTTTTCGAAGCCATCGGGGATCTGCTGACGCCGGGGCCGACGGGCACCAACATCAACGACCTGCGGGCGATTTTGGTCCGATGACGAACTCGACGGCGAGCGCATTCACACGACGATCCGGAGTCTTCGCGGCCGCAAGGCTGCAAGGCGCGCTGGCTGCGGCGGCGCTTGTCCATCTCTTCGCCCCGACCCCGGCCTTTGCCGATCTGCGCCTATGCAATATGACGTCAAGCCGCATCGGCGTTGCGGTCGGCTATCGCGACCCGCAGGGCTGGGCCACCGAGGGTTGGTGGAACCTGAGGCCCAATGCCTGCGAAACGCTGATCAAAGGAACGCTGACGTCACGTTATTATTATGTCTATGCTCAAGATTATGACCGCGGAGGCGAGTGGGCCGGTCAAACCCCGCTCTGCACCCGCGACAAGGAATTTTTGATCCGCGGCTCCGAGGATTGCCTCGCCCGCGGCTTCGAGAGAACCCGGTTCTTCGAAGTCGATACCGGGGAACAGAAGCACTGGACCGTCCAGATGGTCGATCCGGCTAAAACGGCGCCGCAGCGCCCCTGAGGAAACGGCCATGAGACGCATGAAGCGCACCAAGATCATCGCCACGCTCGGCCCCGCATCGAGCGACAGGGGAATGATCGCGCGCCTGTTCGAGGCGGGGGCGGACGTGTTCCGCATCAACATGAGTCACGCCTCCCACGACGTGATGCGCACCCTCGTTAAATCGATTAGGTCCGTCGAGGAGGAATATGGCCGCCCCATCGCCATCCTCGTCGATCTGCAAGGTCCCAAATTGCGCGTCGGCAGCTTCGGGGCCGGTCCGGTCGATCTCGTGGAGGGCGCGACCTTCGTGCTCGATGCCGACAAGGCTCCCGGCGACGCGAACCGCGTGCACCTGCCCCATCCCGAAATTCTCCGCGCGCTCCGTCCCGGCCACACCGTGCTGATCGACGACGGCAAGGTGCGCCTGCGCGTCACGGAAGCCGGTCCCAAGCGCGCCGTCGCCGTGGTCGAAATCGCGGGCCGCATCTCCGACAAGAAGGGCGTCAGCCTGCCGGATACCGAAATCCCGGTCGCGGCGATGACCGAGAAGGACCGCTCCGACCTCGAAGCCGCGCTCGATGCCGGCATCGATTGGGTGGCGCTCTCCTTCGTTCAGCGCCCCGAAGACGTGGCCGACGTGAAGAAGACGGCGCAGGGCCGCGCCAAGGTTCTCTCCAAGATCGAGAAGCCGCAGGCCATCGCCCGGCTCGACGAGATCATCGAGATTTCCGATGCCCTGATGGTCGCGCGCGGCGATCTCGGCGTGGAAATGCCGCTGGAAAAGGTGCCCGGCCTGCAAAAGCGCATCACCCGCAGCGCCCGCCGCCTCGGCAAGCCGGTGGTCGTCGCCACGCAGATGCTCGAATCCATGATCACTTCGCCGGTCCCGACCCGCGCCGAAGTGTCCGACGTCGCCACCGCCGTTTTCGAAGGTGCGGACGCCGTCATGCTTTCGGCCGAGTCGGCGGCAGGCAAATATCCCATCGAGGCGGTCGCCACCATGAGCCGCATCGCGGCGGAGGTGGAGAGCGATCAGGTCTATCGCGCCATCATCAACGCCCAGCGCGGCGCGCCCGAACCCACCGGTGCGGACGCCATCGCGGTGGCGGCGCGCGACGTGGCCGAGACCCTGGATCTCAAGGCCATCATCGCTTGGACGTCCTCCGGCGCGACGGGTCTGCGCATCGCGCGCGAACGGCCGCAGCCGCCGATCCTCGCCATCACCCCCAACGTGACGGCCGCGCGCCGGCTCGCGCTCGTCTGGGGCGTCCATGCGGTCGTGGCGGAAGATGCGAAAAACGTCGACGACATGGCGGATCGCGCCTGCCGCATCGCGGGAACGGAAGGGTTCGGCGCTTCGGGAGATCGCGTCATCATCGTCGCGGGCGTCCCGTTCGGCACGCCGGGCGCGACCAACATGGTGCGCATCGCCTTCGTACCCTGAACCGGCATATCTCGAGAGGGCGCGCGGGCCGCGCGCCCGATCAGATGTCGGTTCCTTCGACCTCCGGCCGAAGACGTTCGATCAGCGTCTTCACGGGGCCGAAATGCGGGTTCAGCGCCTGCACGCGCTTGAACGCCTCGTAGGCGGCCTTCTTCTCGTCGGCGGCCATGAGCATGGAAGCGAGCCCGAACAGCGCGCCGTAATGACGCGGTTCACGCCGCAGCGTCTCGCCGATGTCGGCGCGCGCCCGCGCCGTGTCGCCCATCATGAAGAACACGGTGGCCCGCTTGTTCCACGCCTCGGCCCAGCCGGGGCGCACCGCGATGATGCGGTCGAGGATTTCGACGGCGAGCGGATGGTCGCCGCCCTTCATGGCTTCGATCGCGCGTCCCATCAGCAGGTCGGCGGTATCGCTGCCGGAGCGCAGCCAGCGCCGCTCGATCTGCGCCGAAATCGGCCGCGCCTCCTCGCCGGATTTCGCGGCCGAGAGACGCTCGAAAAGCTCGTCCAACGTCGCCGGCTGCCGGCGCGGCGCATCCGGCTTTTCCTGACGCGGCGTGCCGCGCGGAGCCTCGCCTTGGGCGAGCGCGCCGCTCGAAGTGAAGGTCAGTCCGACGATGAGGGCCGTCGCGATCCTGTGCATGGCCCCAACTCTAGAACGATCCGGCCGTCGCACAAGATGTCTCCCCGTCGCACGCACGCGCCCGTCGCCATTGATCGAACATGGCTCCTCGGTCCATAAAGAACGCGCTTCATTCCGCGCGAAAAGAGAGACCGAAGAATGGCGAATTTCCGTGCCCTCGACGTCCTGAATCGCGCTTCGCGCTCGCCCGCGGAGGCGCTGCGCAACGACGTCGACGCGGCCTTGGGCGACCTGCCGGAATGGAACCTCGCCGATCTCTATCCCGCGATGGATTCGCCGCTCTACAAGGCCGATCTCGACCGTTC
Organism: Hyphomicrobiales bacterium; assembly: GCA_027489535.1. Lineage (GTDB taxonomy): Bacteria > Pseudomonadota > Alphaproteobacteria > Rhizobiales > Beijerinckiaceae > JAIXZO01. The sequence continues at coordinate 21,843 of JAIXZO010000015.1, read as the reverse complement.
GGAAGAGGAGGCCAAGGCCTTCGCCAAGGCCTATCGCGGCCGCCTCGCCGAAATGGCCGCGGGCCCCGACGCCTCGGCGGCGCTCCACGCCGCCATCGTGCGCTATGAAGCGCTCGACGACGTTCTCGGGCGCATCGTCTCCTATGCCGGCCTGATCTATGCGGGCGACACGACGGATCCGATCCGCGCCAAGTTCTACGGCGACGCGCAGGACCGGCTGACCGCGATTTCTACCGAGCTTCTGTTCTTCACGCTCGAACTGAACCGCATCGACGACGCGCTGCTCGACAAGGCCGCCGCGACCGCGCCTCTGGCCCATTACCGCCCGTGGCTCGAGGACATCCGCCGCGAGAAGCCGCACCAGCTTTCGGACGAGTTGGAACAGCTCTTCCACGAAAAATCGGCCACCGGCCGCGCCGCGTGGAACCGCCTGTTCGACGAGACCATGTCCGCGCTCCGCTTCACCATCGACGGCGAGGAGCTGACGCTCGAACCGACGCTCAACAAGCTTCAGGACGCTGACGGCACGGTCCGGCGCAAGGCCGCCGAGGCCTTGAGCGCAACCTTCAAGGAAAACCTCCGCGTCTTCACGCTCATCACCAACACATTGGCGAAGGACAAGGAAATCTCGGACCGCTGGCGCAAATTCGGCGACGTGGCCGAGTCCCGCCATCTGTCGAACAGCGTCGAACCGGAAGTGGTGGACGCCTTGGTCGCGGCCGTCACCGAAGCCTATCCGCGCCTGTCGCATCGCTACTACAAGCTCAAGGCCAAATGGTTCGGCCGGGATGCCCTCGATTTTTGGGACCGCAACGCGCCGCTGCCCGACGTCGAGCAGCGCGTCATTCCCTGGGACGAGGCCCGCGATACCGTGCTGTCGGCCTACGGCGCGTTCTCGCCGAAGATGGCGGATGTCGCCAAGCGCTTCTTCGACGAGCGCTGGATCGACGCGCCGACGCGGCCGGGCAAGGCCCCGGGCGCCTTCGCCCATCCCACGGTGCCTTCGGCGCACCCTTATGTCCTCGTCAACTATCTCGGCAAGACGCGGGACGTGATGACGCTCGCGCATGAGCTCGGCCACGGCGTGCATCAGGTCATGGCCGCGCCGAACGGCGCGCTGATGGCGCCGACGCCGCTCACCTTGGCCGAAACGGCCTCCGTTTTCGGCGAAATGCTGACCTTCCGCAGTCTTTTGGACGCCACAACCGACTCCAAGGCCCGCAAGGCGATGCTCGCCGGCAAGGTCGAGGACATGATCAACACCGTGGTCCGGCAGATCGCCTTCTACGGCTTCGAGCGCAAGGTCCATCTGCGCCGCCGCGAGGGCGAGCTCACGGCCGAGGATCTCGGCGCGTTGTGGCTCGAAGTGCAGGCCGAGAGCCTCGGCCCCGCGATCCGGCTCGGTTCGGGATACGAGACGTTCTGGACCTACATCCCGCATTTCATTCACTCGCCGTTCTATGTTTACGCCTACGCTTTCGGCGATTGTCTGGTGAACTCGCTCTACGGCGTCTACGAGACGGCCGCCGACGGTTTCGTCGAGCGCTATTTCGAGATGCTTTCGGCGGGCGGGACGAAGCACCATTCGGAGCTTCTGGCGCCCTTCGGCCTCGATGCCCGGGACCCCGCTTTTTGGGGGATCGGTCTTTCGCTGATCGAGCGGATGATCACGGAGTTGGAGGCGTTGGACTGACGTGCCGGACGCCGGGGGACGGCCTTTTCGGTCGAAACCCGGCGTAAATGCCGAACGCATTATGAGAGTGAAACCTTTATTTCGACGCTTGTTTCGAGCCGGAGTCCTTTATTGTCGGAGTCATCAATTCCCGCGCGGGTTGCAAAAACTCGAAAACCGGCGCTTTGGCCCATCATTCCGGTTGCACTGTCGCTGCTCGCGACCGTCTACTTTTGTTGGCAATTCTCGCACATCATCTACCCCGTCGACGGATGGTTTCCGGGCGTTCTGCCCGACTTCAAGAACGTCTGGCTGGCAGGGCACCTGTGGCGCGCAGACGATTTCGTCACGCTGACCGATCCGGTCGAGTACAACCTCCATCGTGCGATGCGTTTCACCTTCGATGCAGGTCACGTGTGGTCGTTTCCGCTGCACTTCATCCTGATGACGCTGCCTTTTTCTTATCTGCCGTTCCTCTGGTCGGCCTTGGTCTGGACAATTCTCGGCGCAGTTGCATACGCGTTGCTGATGACACGTCTGGGACAGACCGGATGGGCCGCGATTTTACTGACGCTGACCTCCTCCGGCGTGTTTCTCGTCCTGTTTTTCGGACAATCGGCCTTCTTTTTCGCCGCGCTTTTGTGGGGCGGATTGCTCGCGGTGCCCGCTTCCCCGGTGTTGGCGGGGGTCATGTTCGGACTGCTTTCGGTGAAGCCTCAGATCATGCTTTTTCCCGGCATTCTGCTGCTGACCGGGCGAGCGTTTCGTCCGATTGGGATCGCATTTCTCGTGGCCGCGGTGCTGGTCGGCGTGACGACGCTGATCATCGGCATCGAGCCGTGGCAGATGTTGTTTTCCAAGACCGCGCCGTATCAGACGGAGGTCATGTTCGAACGACGCAGCCTGCAACCCTATGCGATCACGTGGTATTCGGCGATCTGGCGTCTGACCCAAGACCACACGACCACCGTCGCGGTTGCCGTCCAGTCCGTCGTGACGGCGACGGCGGTCGCCGCCTGCATCGCGGTCGGGCTGTCCCGGCGGGCTTGGCGTGAACGCGTGGATGCGTGCATGGCGCTGGCCTTGGCCGGGCTGCCCTATGTGCTCAGCTATGACCTGCTGCTGATCCTGCCGCTCGCGATCAAGGTGTTCCTCGACCGCGAGACCTACGGCCGCGCGCACCGCGTCACGGCGCTGCTGGTCATCGGCTGCGGCCCCATCGGCATCCTCATCATGCTGCTGGACCTGTTCCCCTATTCCCAAACGCTGCTGCTGCTGTTCGCAGCCTTCCAAGTCCGCCATCTCTTCCGGCAACCGCCGGAGCGCCTTGAAAGCGCCGCCGTCGCCATGCCCGATCCGATCCCGCTGCGGAGCGTATGAAGTCCGTGCGGCACGGAAGGTTTGTGGAATGGGTATCGAAGATCGCGAAGCGAACCGCCTTTCGGCGCGGATGAGCCGCTATGCGCGCGTCGGCGCGAATGTCGGCGGCGTCGCGGCGCGGATGGCGGGCGGCAAATTGATGGGCGTCGACATCGGCGACCGCTCCAATGCCGAAATGCTCATGCGGGCCTTGGGCGGGCTGAAGGGTCCGTTGATGAAGGTGGCGCAACTGCTCGCCACGATCCCCGACGTGCTGCCCCCGGAATATGCCGAGGAACTCTCGAAGCTGCAGAGCGAGGCGCCGCCCATGGGTGCGGCCTTCGTGAAGCGTCGGATGCAGGCGGAACTCGGGCCTGATTGGCAGAAGCGCTTCGCCTCGTTCGACTTGAAGCCCTCCGCCGCCGCCTCGCTCGGGCAGGTGCACAAGGCCGTCACCCATGACGGCACGCCTTTGGCCTGCAAGCTGCAATATCCGGACATGCAGTCGGCGGTCGAAGCGGATCTGCGCCAGCTCGAACTGCTGTTCGCCGTGCATCGGCGCATGGACCCCGCTATCGACACGCGCGAAATCGCCAAGGAGATCGGCGCGCGGGTGCGCGAAGAGCTCGATTACCGCCGCGAGGCCAAGCACGCCCGCCTCTATGACGCGATCCTGACCGATACGCCGCGCGTGCGCGTGCCCGCCGTCCACGAGGAGCTTTCGACCGACCGGTTGCTGACGCTCGGCTGGCTCGAAGGGCGCAAGATTCTTGCCTACAAGGACGAGGACATCGAGACGCGTAACGGACTCGCGACGGCGATGTTCGAAGCTTGGTGGCTACCGTTCAGCCGCTTCGGCGTCATCCACGGCGATCCACATCTCGGCAATTACACGGTGTTCGAGGAGGAGGGCCGCGCTGCGGGCATCAACCTCCTCGATTACGGATGCGTACGCATCTTCCCGCCGAGTTTCGTCGGCGGCGTCGTCGATCTCTATCGTGGACTGCTCGAAGGCGACCACGCGCGCGTCGTGCATGCCTATGAGACGTGGGGTTTCCGAGGCTTGTCGCGCGACCTGATCGACATCCTCAACATCTGGGCGAGCTTCATCTACGGCCCGTTGCTGGACGACCGGGTGCGCACCATCGCGGACGGGGTCAGCCCCGGCCAATACGGCCGCCGCGAGGCGTTCACGGTGCACAAGGCGCTCAAGGAAAAGGGACCGGTGACGGTGCCGCAGGAATTCGTGTTCATGGACCGCGCCGCCATCGGGCTGGGCGGGGTATTCCTGCATCTCCGGGCGGAGCTGAACTTCCATCGGCTGTTTGAAACGGCGATGGCAGATTTCTCCGTCGACGCGGTCACGAAGCGCCAGGCGGACGCGATGAAGGCGGCCGGACTGGCGTAACCGCGACCGCCTTCAAACGGTCGTCCGTACCGAAACCGCGTCCGCCAAAACGGTGAGCCGCGCCTGCGTGATCGGGCCCGAAGCGACGTCCTGCACGAGGGCCGCGATCATGCTCGTCAGCACGCCGTCCCCGCCCGAGATGCGCGCCGCAGCCAATGTGCGACGGGCCTCCGCGATGCGGGCCAAGGCGCCCTCGGCGGCCATGCGCTCGAAACGGTCCGCAGGGACCAAGGCTTGCCCGGCCTCCGCCACGCGTGCGAGGCCCGTCTCCGACCCCGCGATGCGGAACGCTTCCGCGGCTTCGGTCAGGCTGCCGGACGTCCGCTCGGCAACGAGCGTGACGTCGAGCGCGTCGGCGAGGGTCTTCAGCTCGGCGAAAGACTGCGCGGCAGCGTCCGGCGTGCCGGGAACGGGCGGCGGAGCGTCAGTCGTCGCGCCGACGGCCAGTTGCGCGACGGCCGGCGCGAAGCGCGCGATGACGGCTTCGACGGTCGTGCCCGCGCCGGACATGCGGGCGAGCCAAGCGGCGCGCGCGCCGACGAAGCGGCGCAGAACGTCGTAAAAAGCGAGCTGGTCGCTGCCGGACACGATGCTGCCGAGTTCGTCGACGGCCTTGAAGCGGTCGGCCATTCCGAACAAGGACCATACGGCGGCAAGCGAGGCGGTGGCTCCCGCCGCATCAACGCCGGTGGAACTCTCCATGGCGGTGATGAAGCCGATGCCGCCGCGGTCCACCACCAGATTGGCCAAGCGGGTGGCCACGATGTTGCGCCGAAGACGGTGGGAGCGCACGGCGTCGGGGAAGCGGGCGACGATCCCGCGGGGGAAATAGGCTTCGATCTCGCGCGTGAAGAAGGCGTCGTCGGGGACGGTGCTCGCCACGAGCGCGTCCTTCAACGCCAGTTTCTCATAGGCGAGCAGGACCGCGAGTTCGGGGCGCGTCAGGCTGAGGCCACGCTTTTCCCGCTCGGCCAGTTGTACGTCGTCCGGCAGAAACTCAACACTTCTGTCGAGTCGACCCGCCGCCTCCAAGGCGCGCAGCGAGCGCAGAAGGTCCGGCATCGCCTCGCGACCGCGCCGTTCGGCGAGGGACAGCGCCAGCGTTTGGCGGCGATTGTTGGCGAGGACGAGGCCGGCCACCTCGTCGGTCATGGTTGCGAGCAGCGCCTTGCGGGCGTCCTCGTCGAGCCGGCCGTCGGCCGTCGGCACCGCGAGCGCGATCTTGATGTTCACCTCGACGTCGGAGGTGTTCACGCCCGCGGAATTGTCGATCGCGTCCGTGTTGAGGCGGATGCCGCGCAACGCGGCCTCGATCCGCCCGCGCTGCGTGACGCCGAGATTGGCGCCTTCGCCGATCACTGTGGCGCGCACCTGCGCGCCGGAGATGCGGATCGCGTCATTGGCGCGGTCGCCCGCCTGCGCGTCCGTCTCCGTCGAGGCGCGGATATAGGTGCCGATGCCGCCGAACCAGAGCAGATCGACCCGGGCGGAGAGAATCGCCGTCATGATCTCCTGCGGGGTCGCATCCTCTGCGTCGAGATCCAGCAGCGCGCGGATTTCCGCGGACAGGGGAATGGATTTGAGGTTGCGCGACCACACGCCGCCGCCGGCCGAAATCAGCGTCGCGTCGTAATCGGCCCAGGAGGATCGGGGCAGGGCGAAGAGACGCCGGCGTTCGGCGAGGGAGAGCGTCGGGTCCGGGTTCGGGTCGATGAAGATGTCGCGATGGTCGAAGGCGGCCACGAGGCGGATCGAGGGCGACAGCAGCATGCCGTTGCCGAACACGTCGCCCGACATGTCGCCGACGCCCGCCACGGTGACGGGCGCGGTCTGCACGTCGACGTCGATTTCGCGGAAATGGCGCTTCACGGCCTCCCACGCGCCGCGCGCCGTGATGCCCATGCCCTTGTGGTCGTAGCCGTTGGAACCGCCTGAGGCGAAGGCGTCGCCCAGCCAGAAGCCGCGCTCGACGGCCAAGCCGTTGGCGATGTCGGAGAAGGTGGCCGTGCCCTTGTCGGCCGCGACGACGAGATAGGGATCGTCGCCGTCATGCCGCACCACCTCGAGCGGCGGCACGATCTCGCCGCCGCGCAGGTCGTCCGTGACGTCGAGGAGCGCGCCGACGAACTCGCGATAGGCCGCGATGCCTTCGGCCATATAGGCCTGCCGGTCGGTCGGGGAGGGCAGCTCCTTGGGGATGAAGCCGCCCTTCGCACCGACCGGCACGATGACGGCGTTCTTCACCTGCTGGGCTTTGACGAGACCCAGCACCTCCGTGCGGTAATCCTCCTTGCGGTCCGACCAGCGCAGGCCGCCGCGGGCGACGGGGCCGAAGCGCAGATGCACGCCCTCCACCTTGCGGCCGTAGACGAAGATTTCGTGCAGCGGCTTGGGGCTCGGCATGCCTTCGACGGCCCGGCTCGCGATCTTGATCGCGAGGGTCTCCGTCGGGAGGCCATTTGCGCCGAGGCGAAAGAAGCTGGTGCGCTCGGCCGCTTCCACCACGTCGACGAAGTGGCGCAGGATGCGGTCCTCGTCGAGGCTGGCGACGGCATCGAGCGCCGTCTCGATCTCGGCCCCGAGCGCCGCGACGCGGCCCGTCCGGTCCTCCTCGCGGGGGTCGAAGCGGGCGTAGAACAAGGCGACCGTCTTGGCGGCGAGGGCGGGATGCTTCACCAGCGTGGCGGCCATGTAGTCATGGCTGAAGGGCACGCGGATCTGCAGCAGGTATCGAGAGAGCGCGCGGAGCAATTGGACGTCCCGCCAGCCGAGGCCCGCTTCGAGCGTCAGGGCGTTGTAGCCGTCGGGAGCCGCGTGCCCGCCGAGCAGGGCCATGAGGGCGGTCTCCAACCGGTCGCCGCAGACATCCACGTCGATGAAGCCCCCGGCGGCGCGCTCGAGCAGCATGTCGTGCAGCCAGACGCGCTCCTCCTCCTTCGCGCCGGCGGGTACGATGCGGTGGGTGCGCTCGTCGAGGACGCGCAGGCCCATGCTTTCGAGCAGCGGCACGCGGACGCTGAGCGGGAGCGGGAAGCCGCGGGCGAAGACTTCGAGATTGACGCGGGCGACGTCGCCTTCGCGCCGGTCGAAACGGACGGCGCGGGGACGCTCGGCGGCGAGCCGTTCGATGACGCCGATGTCGGCGATGGCCTTGGCGGGCGAGAAGCCTTCGCGATAGGCGGCGGAGAAGGCGTCGGCATAGCGGGCGGCGAGAGCGCGGCCGCGTGCGCCGCCCAGACGCTCGTCGAGCGCCTCGCGCAGATTGTCCGCCCAGGTGCGCACGACGGTGGCCACCGCTTCGTCGAGCGCGGCGGGCGCGAGTTCCGGCACGTCGCCGCCGTCTCGGCCGACGATGAAATGCGTGCGCGCGAGCGGGCCGTCGGGATAGGCCGGATAGGCCGCGGAGAGGCGACCGCCGTAGAGCGCCGCGAGCAGATTGCCGATGCGGATGCGGGTATCGGTGTCGTAGCGGTCCTTCGGGACAAAGACGAGAATGGACACGAAGCGGCCGTAACGATCCGTCCGCGCCAGCGCCTTGACGCGCGGGCGGTCGTAGACGGCGAGGATGTCGAGCGCGAAGCGCAGCAGCGTGGCCTCGTCGACCTGGAAGAGTTCGTCGCGCGGGTAGTTTTCCAGCACGTTGAGGAGCGCGCGGCCGGAATGGCTCGCCGGATCGTATTCCGCCATCGCGACGACGCGCGCGACCTTGCGGCGGATGAAGGGAATCGCGCCGACGGTTTCGGTGTAGGCGGTGGCGGTGAACAGGCCGACGAGGACGAGTTCGCCGGACAGCGCGCCCGCCGCGTCGAACAGCTTCACGCCGACATAATCGAGATAGGCGCGGCGATGCACGCGGGAACGGACGCTGGCCTTGGTGACGATGAGCGGAACCGGTTCGGCGAGGAAGGCGCGGATCTCGGGCGTGATGGTCACCATCTCGCCGCCGCGCTTGAGCACCTTCACCTCGGGATCGGCGAGGATGCCGAGGCCGCTGCCCGCGATCGGATCGGCGCTCTCCTCCCCGGCGGGAATGCGGTAGTCGCGCACGCCGAGCAGGGTGAAGTTGCCTTCCTCCAACCAGGAGAGCAGCACCCGCGCCTCTTCGATCTCGTCGGCGGGAAGCGGCGGCGGCGAGAAGCGGTAGGCCTCGATCGCCGCGGTGACGCGTTCGCGCATTGCGGGCCAATCGTTCACGGCGCGGGCGACGTCGCGATAGACGGCCGCGAGGGCCGCGACGAGACCTTCGCGCGCCGCTGCTTCGTCCATGCGGTCGATATGGATCTGGATGAGGCTTTCGCGCTTCTCGCCGGACCCGCGCGGGCCGTGCGCCTTGGCGAAGCGGAGCAATCCGCCGGCTGCGTCGCGCGCGACCGCGAGGACGGGGTGGACGACGAAGCGGACGGAGAGTCCGCGCTCGCTCAGCTCCGCCAGCGTGGAATCGAGCAGGAAGGGCATGTCGTCGTTGACGACCTGAAGAACGGTGAGCTCCCGCCTGCGGCCGTCGACCTCGGCGCGGAGATCGACGAGGCGGATGTCGGCGCCGCCTTCGCGGGGGCAGGAGAGGTGGCGGGCGGCGATGCGGGCGCATTCGGCCAAGGCGGCCGGGGCGTAGCAGTCCAGATCATGCGGGTTGGCGTCCGCGAAGACGCATTCCGCCAGTGCGGCGGCGGGCTCCGGACCCTCCAGGAGCGCCTGAACCGCGCCGATGATCGCACGCTTGCCGTTGCCGTCCTGCATCGTCGAACCCCTCCGGTTCGACGCCTCGACCCTTCGGCTTCCTTGACGCTCCGAGACGTCGACCGATTGACGGGAAGAGACGCCGCGGCCCACGCTAGGCCGAGGGGACCGAGGAGGACAAGCGATGAAAACGCCGCGCAAGGAAGCGGGAGAAAAGCCGAGGCCGCAAAGCGGCAAGGCGAAGCCCACGGCGCTCGATTTGCCTCGGGCGGAACTGTCGCCGGAGATGCAGGCCTATTTCGACAAATGCTTGGAAAAGATCGGCTTCGTGCCGAACGTCTTGGCGGCTTATGCCCATGACGACGCTAAATTGCGGGTTTTCGCGGAATTCTACAACGACCTGATGCTCGCGCCGTCGGGGCTGTCGAAGCTCGAGCGCGAAATGATCGCGGTCGCGGTGTCCTCGGAGAACCGCTGCTTCTACTGCGTCGTCGCGCATGGCGCGGCGGTGCGGCAGCTCTCGGGCGATCCGGTGCTCGGGGAGCTCATGGCGACGAATTGGCGGGCGGCGGACCTGTCGCTCCGGCATCGGGCGATGCTCGGCTTCGCGGCCAAGATGACGCGGGAGCCGCATCTGATCGAGGAGGAGGACCGGGAGGCGTTGCGCCGCGCGGGCTTCTCCGACCGCGACATTTGGGATGTGGCGGCGGTGGCGGCGTTCTTCAACATGTCGAACCGGATGGCGTCGGCCGTCGATATGCGCCCCAACGACGCGTATCACACGCAGGCGCGCTGACGAAAACGGGCAGGCCGAAGAAAAAAGGACCGGCGCGAGCCGGTCCGTTCAGGGGGGGAACAATCGACGCGAACTCGCGGTCGGCGAGGACCCGGCCGGCCCCGTCCGGGGGGGCTGGGGGGCTGATCGAACCGGGCGGAGAGGTCCGGGCCCTCGACAAGCATGATCTTGGCGTTCCGCGGCTTCGGCGGGGCCGATCCAAGGCGAAATCATGGTATTCGCGTCGTTTTCCCCGCAACGCCGATGACCGAATGCCGCAGCTTGCCGGTCCTGAAGTCAGGGGTCATGATGACGCAGGTTCGGCGCGACGGGAGGCGGCATGTTGGATGCGGAGGACACGGCGGGGGCGCATTCGCGGAGCCCGGCGGCGCTCGTGCCGCTCGCGGCTCCGGGACCGGTCCCGCAACAGGTCGTCTTCGACCGCCACGAGCTTCGCGTGTTGTTCGGAATCTACGGACGGATGGTCGCGGCCGGGGAGTGGCGCGACTACGCGCTCGACTTCACCAAGGACCGCGCGGTGTTCTCGGTGTTTCGCCGGGCGCATGAATATCCGCTCTACCGCATCGAGAAAAACCCGAAACTCGCCCGTAAACAGGGCGCTTACGCCGTAACCGGCGCGGCCGGGCAGGTGCTGAAGCGCGGCCAAGAATTGGACCGGGTGGTCGCGGTGCTCGAGAAGCCGCTGCGGCTCGTGGTGGGATAACGCCGGTCCGCAGCGCGGCGGAAGGCACAAAAAAAGCCCCGGTTTCCCGGGGCTTTTTCCGTTCGCGAAATCCTTGCGCGATGTCTCGCGTCAGTCGTTGTTGCGCTGGCCGAAGAGCGACAGCAGCATCTGGAACATGTTGATGAAGTCCAGATACAGCGTGAGCGCGCCCATCACCGAGGCCTTGCCCATCGCGGCGACGTCGCCGGCGACGTAGTCGTACTGCTCCTTCAGGCGCTGCGTGTCCCAAGCGGTGAGGCCCGCGAACACGACGACGCCGATGGCGCTGATGATGAACTGCATCATCGAGCTTTGCAGGAAGATGTTCACCAGGCTCGCGATGATCAGGCCGAACAGGCCCATCACCATGAACGACCCCATCGCCGAGAGGCTGCGCTTGGTGGTGTAGCCGTACAGCGACAGCGCGCCGAAGGCGGCGGCCGTGATGAACAGCACCTGCACGACGCTGCCGAGCTTGAAGACGATGAAGATCGACGACAGCGAAAGGCCCATCACCGTGGCGAAGGCCCAGAAGGTGCCGAGCACGGCGGCGTAGCTCATCCGCTCCATGCGGAAGGACAGCACCATCACGAAGGCCAGCGGGGCCAGCATGATGAGCCACTTCAGCGGGCTGAGATAGAGAGCCTGTCCGAGCGAGTTGAGCACGATCCGGCCGCCGACCTGATCGGTCGACGCCATGAACGTCGCCCAAGCGACCAGCGCGGACATGCCCAGAGCGAGGGTCATGTGGTTGTAGATGCCGAGCATGTACGACCGGAGGCCCTGGTCGTACTCGGCCGTTCCGACGCGTGCGACGCCCGAACCCCAAGGCGCAGCGGCGTTGCGATCGTAATTCGACATGGTGCGGTTTCCCTGAACCCGTGAGCCGGTTGATCCGGTTACCGCACGAATATGAGAATCCCCGGTCGAAAATACAAGGCCCCGGCCGCGCCGAAGGTGAATGAATCAGACGGGCAACGCTTTGGCGTATAACAGAAAATCCGTGTGAAAACGGCGGAAGCCGCCCGTCACAGGCTCCGCAGGTGACGCGCCGGCTTCTGCCCGAGCACGCGCCATGTGCCGACCAAGCCCAGCAGGATCGTCGCCGCCGCCGCGCCGCCTGCGGCGGTGAACGCCGCGGGCGCGAACCAGACGAAATCGAACTTCATCAATTGCGTCACGACCACCCGTGCCGTCAGGAAGCCTGCGATCAGTCCGAACCCGCCGGTGATCAGGCCCAAGATGCCGTATTCGAGAATATAGGCGAGGATCAGCCGCCCGCGCGTCGCGCCGAGCGCCTTCAGGATCACGGCGTCGTAGATGCGGGCGCGATGCCCGGCCCCGAGCGCGCCGGCCAAGACCAGAATGCTCGCGACGACCGTCAGCCCGCTCGCGGCCCGGATCGCCACCGCGAGCTTCGAGACGACGTCGTTGATCGCCTCCAGCGCGTCCTTGACCCGCACCGCCGTGACGGACGGAAAACGCTTGGCCGATTCAGACAAGATGCGGGCTTCGGATTCCGGCGAACCGCCGTTCGGCATCGTCATCGTGGCCAAGGAGGTGAAGGGCGCGCCCGCGAAGGTGTTCGGCGAGAACACCATCACGAAATTGATGCCCAGGGACTGCCATTCGATGCGGCGGAAATTGGCGACCCGCGCGGTGATCGTGCGCCCGAGCACGTTGACGGTGACGGTGTCTCCCAGCTTGAGGCCGATGCCCGAGGCGATCTCCTGATCGAAGGACACGAGCGGCGGCCCGGCATAATCGGGACCCCACCACTCGCCGGCGGCCAGCACGGAGCCCTCCGGAATTTTCGCGGAGTGGGTGATGCCGCGGTCGCCTTCCAGCACCCATTGCGTGCGTTCCGTGGCCTGCACCTCGTCCGACCGCGTGTCGTTGAGCCGCAGGATGCGGCCGCGCATGAGCGGCGCACGCTCGATCTTCGCACCGGGCGCGGCCTCCTTGAGGAAGGTTTCGAAGGACTCGACTTCGGCGGCCGCGATGTCGACGAAGAAGAAGGTGGGCGCGCGGTCGGGGAGGGAGCGCGAGAGCTGGTTGCGGATGTTGGCGTCGATGAGCGCGATGGTGACGAGCAACGTCACGCCGAGGCCGAGCGACAGGACGAGAGACGGGGTCAGCGCGCCGGGCCGGTGGATGTTGGCCACGGCAAGCCGCAATTCCGTGCGGCCGAAACGCGGCAGACGCCGGGCGACGGCGGCCACAGCCCATGCGACGCCGCGCAGCAGGATGAAGACCGCCGCCGTGCCGACCACGGCCGAAATCGCGATGCGGCGATCATAGGAAAACAGGATCGCGGTCCCCGCGAGACCCAGCACCGCCAGAGCGGTGCCGACGATGTAGATCGCGCGCGGGCGGCGGTGCGACGGCGCGACCTCGTCGCGGAACAGGGCTGAAACCGGCACGTCATGCGCGCGGCCGAGCGGCCACATCGAGAAGGCGAGCACGGCCATCAGACCGTAGGCCGCGCCGAGCGCCCATTGCGCGGGATGAAGATGCGGCTCGAGCGGCAGGGGGATGATCGGCTTCGCGAGCCAAGCGGCGACGAAGGGCAAGGCAGAGCCGAAAACGAGGCCGATCAGCGTGCCCAGAGCCCCGATCAGCCCGACTTCGGTCAGCGCGACGGCGAAGACGCGGCCGCCGGACGCGCCGAGGCTCTTGTAGACGGCCAGCGTCTTGCGCCGGCGATCCACATAGGCGGTCACCGCATTGGCGACGCCGACGCCGCCGACGACGAGCGCGGTCAGACCGACGATGACGAGGAATTGCGTGAACCGCTCCAGATTGCGCGTGAAGCCGGGGGCGGCGTTCACGCGCGAGCGGGTCTCGAACCCGCTTTCCGGGAGCGAGGCCGACACTTCACGCTCGAAACGCGCCAAGTCTTCGTCCGTAGCCGCGCCTTCGGGCAGGCTGATGCGATAGGTCCAGCGCACGATGCTGCCGGGCTGGAGCAGGCCGGTGGCGGCAAGCGCCTCCTGCGAGATCATCAGCCGCGGGCCGAAGGTAACGCCGCCGGCGAGCTTGTCGGGCTCGGATTTCAATGCGGCCCGGAGTTCGAACTCCGCTTCGCCGACGCGGATGCGGGTGCCCGGCGCGACTTCCAGCCTTGCGAACAGGGCCGGATCGACCGCGGCCCCGAACACGCCGCCGCGCACGGCGAGCGCGTCCGCGGGCATGCCCGGCGGGTCGAATTCGACTTGGCCGACGGTGGGGTAGGCGCCGTCCACCGCCTTGATCTCGACGAGGCCGGCGCGACCGTTCGGCGCAAGCGACATCGCCCGCATGGTCGCGACGCTGGTGACGCGGCCGCGGGCCTGCATGAAGGCGAGTTCGGCGGGCTCGGCCGCCCGGTGGATGCGGCTGAGCGAAACGTCGCCGCCCAGGATCAGGCGGCCTTGCGCGCCCAAGCCGTCGCGAAGCGACAGGGCGAGCGAACCGACGCCGACGATGGCGGCCACGCCGAGCGCGATGCAGGCGAGGAAGACGCGAAAGCCGGAAAGACCGCCGCGCAGGCTGCGCAGAGCGAGCCGGAGGATGACGAGGAAACCGGGGCGAAAGGCGGGGCTGGGTGCGAGCACGGCGTCAGACCGCCGTCGCCACGCGGGCGCGGTCGCTTTCGATCATGCCCGAACGAAGCCGGATGGTGCGGTCGCAGCGCGCGGCCAGCGCGGGATCATGGGTGACGAGCACCAAGGTCGCGCCGCGGTCGCGCTTGAGATCGAACAAAAGGTCGACGATCTGGCCGCCGGTCGTTTCGTCGAGGTTCCCGGTGGGTTCGTCCGCGACGAGGATCGCCGGATCGGCCACCAGCGCACGGGCCAAAGCCACGCGCTGCTGCTCGCCGCCCGACAGTTCCGCCGGATAATGCTGCATGCGCCCGCCGAGGCCGACGGCGTCGAGTTCGGCCCGTGCGCGTTCGAAGGCGTCGCGGGCGCCGGCGAGCTCCAAGGGGACGGCGACGTTCTCGACGGCGGTCATCGTCGGAATGAGATGGAAGGACTGGAACACGATGCCGATGCGGCGGCCGCGAAACCGCGCCAGCGCGTCTTCGCTCATGCCCGAGAGATTTTGTCCGTCGACGACGATCTTGCCGGAATCGGCCTGTTCCAATCCCGCCATCGCCATCAGCAGGGTGGACTTGCCGGAACCCGAGGGTCCGACGAGGCCGACGGCCTCGCCATGGGCGACCGCAAGGCTGATGCCTTTGAGGATATGGACCCGAGAAGCGCCGCGCCCGAGACTGAGATCGACGTTTTCGAGTTCTATCGCCTTGACCATGAGGGGGCCTCTCCCGATGTAATCGACGTCATGACGCAACGAACACCCGCCCCCACGGCCATTTCGTCCCGCCTTCGCCAATATGGGATGCCGCGACGCATCGTAAAGGCGGCGCTCGGCGCTTGGTTGACGATCCTTGCTCTCGCAATGCTTCCGATCTTGCCCGGGGACGTCGCCATGGCGCGCACCATCCGCCTCGTCGCGCTGGGCGACAGCCTGACCGCCGGATACGGCCTGCCGCCGCGCGACGCCTTGCCGGCGGCGCTGGAACGGGCGTTGAAGGCGAAGGGCCGGCAGGTCGTGATCGAGAATGCGGGCGTGTCGGGCGACACGTCTTCGGGCGGTTTCGCCCGCGTCGATTGGTCCGTGCCCGACGGCACCGACGGCGTGATTTTGGCGCTGGGCGCGAACGACGCGCTGCGCGGGATCGACCCGGCCGTGACGCGGCGCGCCTTGGAGCAGACCATCGCCAAGCTGAAGGCGCGCGGCATTCCGGTGATGCTCGCGGGCATGTATGCGCCGCGCAGCTACGGGGCGGACTACATCAGGAATTTCGACACGATCCACGCCGATCTCGCGCAGCAATACGGGCTGGTGCTTTATCCGTTCCTGCTCGAAGGCGTGGCGGGCGTGCCGAAACTCAATCTGCCGGACGGGATTCACCCGACCGCCGAAGGCGTGCGGGCGGTGGCGGAGCGGATGCTGCCTTCGGTCGAGACCTTCCTCAATCGCATTGCTCCAGGCTCTTGAATGCAGTCGCGGTCTGGCTTGAAGGCCGCGTTCGTGCTTTGAAGCGGCTCCAGCGTTTTCGTCCCCCGGAGTCGTACGTCCCATGCAATACCGCCCGCTCGGCCGCACCGGCCTGAACGTCAGCCTCATCTGTCTCGGCACCATGACGTGGGGCGAACAGAATACCGAAGCCGAAGGCCATGCGCAGATGGACCGCGCGCTCGAGCGCGGCATCAACTTCTTCGACACGGCCGAGCTTTATCCCGTGCCGCCGAAGGCCGAGACGCAGGGCCGCACGGAATCGGTTATCGGCACGTGGTTCAAGGCCCGCAAGAACCGCGACAAGGTGATCCTCGCGTCGAAGGTCGTCGGCCGCACGCCGATGAACTGGTTCCGCAACGGCAACATTCCCGGCGAGCAGACGCGCGCGCAGATGACGCAGGCGCTCGAGAAGAGCCTGAAGCGGCTCGGTACCGATTATATCGACCTGTACCAGCTGCATTGGCCCGACCGAACGATGCCTTGGGGCTCGAACCCGACCCACTTCAAGTGGTCGGACATGGGCGATGCGGGCAATCCGATCGAAGAGATTCTCGACGTGCTCGGCGACTTCGTGAAGCAGGGCAAGGTGCGCCATGTCGGCCTCTCGAACGAGAGCGCCTGGGGCACGATGAAATTCCTGCAGGCCTCCGAGAAGCTCGGCCTGCCCCGCGTGGCCTCCATCCAGAACGCGTTCCACCTGATCAACCGCACCTATGACGTGGCGCTGGCCGAAATCTCCATGCGCGAGCAGGTGAGCCTGCTGGCTTATTCGCCCTTGGCGCAGGGCTATCTCACGGGCAAGTACCGCAACGGCGCGCTGCCCAAGGGCTCGCGCAAGGAAATGTTCAACCGCCTGCAGCGCTACGAGAAGCCCGGTTCGGCGGAGGCCATCGAGCTGTATTGGGCGCTGGCGCAGGAGCTCGGCATCGATCTCACCAAGCTGGCGCTCGCCTATGTGAACAGCCGGCCGTTCGTCGGCTCGACCATCATCGGCGCGACGACGATGGAGCAGCTCGAGACCTGCATCGACTCGATCGACGTGACGATCACGCCCGAGATCGAGGCGAAGATCGACGCGATCCATCAGATCCACATGAACCCGGCGCCCTGAGCCGGCGGGACGGGCGCGTTGTTTCATGCGCCCGTCCGCTCTTGAGAATCGTACTTTCTCCGCATCATTCTGAACCGGAACGGCTCTCGGCCGTTCGCAGGCAACGTTCAGCGGAGGGGTGGGTGATGCCCCGTCTGTTCACCGGTCTCGAAGTTCCGGACGAGGTCGCCTCGACCTTGGCCATGATGCGCGGCGGATTGCAGGGCGCGCGGTGGATCGACCCGGACGACTACCACGTGACGCTGCGCTTCTTCGGCGACGTGGACGATCGCACGGCCTTTCACCTGCACGAAATGCTGGTCGACGCGCGGCCGCGCCCGCTCCGCGTGAAGGTCGACGGCTTGGGGGCGTTCGGCGGTGACCGGCCGCGCGCGATCTTCGCGGCCGTCGCGCCGACGCCGGAACTGGCCGAATTGCAGGCCGAGCACGAGCGCATCGCCCGCCGGGCGGGACTGCCGCCGGAAGGGCGCAAGTTCACGCCCCATGTCACCCTGGCGCGCCTGCGTTCCGCATCGGCCCGGCATGTGGCCGCGTTCCTCTCCGATTACGGTCACGTCCGCCCCATGGGCTGGGAGCCGGACGCCTTCGTGCTGTATTCCTCGCGCGATTCCGTCGGCGGCGGGCCGTATGTGGTGGAGGAAGCCTATCCGCTGCAGCGGCGCGACGGGCCGGCCGCACTCTCGGCGCGCCCTATTTGACGGTGTCGAGGAGATTTCGATGGCCCAGCTTTTGACCGATGCCGAACGCGCGACCTTGGCCGAAGACCTGCCCGGCTGGACGCCGACGGAGGGTCGCGACGCGCTGCAGAAGCGATTCGTGTTCCGCGACTTCAACGAGGCGTTCGGCTTCATGAGCCGCGTCGCGCTGGTCGCCGAGAAGATGGACCATCATCCCGAATGGTCGAACGTCTACCGCACGGTCGACGTGGTGCTTGCGACGCATGACGCGGGCGGATTGACCAAGCTCGACGTGGACTTGGCCAAGGCGATGAACCGCATCGCGGGCTGACGCGGGCCGTTATTTCGGCTGCATGCGCAGTGCGCCGTCGAGACGGATGGCGGTGCCGTTGAGCATGTCGTTGTCGACGATGGAGCGCACGAGCTTCGCATATTCGGCGGGATCGCCGAGGCGGGACGGGAAGGGGACGTTCTTTTCGAGCGCGACGCGTACGTCGTCGGGCACGCTTTCGAACATCGGGGTGTGGAACAAGCCCGGCATGATCGTCATCACGCGGATGCCGTAGGAGGCGAGGTCGCGCGCGACGGGGAGGGTGAGGCCGAGCACGCCGCCCTTGGAGGCCGCATAGGCGGCCTGGCCGATCTGGCCGTCTTCGCCCGCGATGGACGCGGTGCAGACGATCACGCCGCGGCCGCCGTCCGGAGTCGCCGGCTCCAAGCCCGCCATCGCCGTCGCGCATTTCGCGATCATGTGGAATGTGCCGCCGAGATTGACGGCGAGAACCTTCGAGAAGGTCGCGAGATCGTGGCCGACGAGTTCGCCGGTATCGCGCTTCTTCGACACGGTGCGCTTGCCGGGCGCGATGCCGGCGCAGTTGACGAGGATGCGCTCGACGCCGTGCGCGGCGCGCGCCTTGGCCAAGGCGGCATCGACGGAGGCCTCGTCGGTGACGTCGGCCGCGCAGAACACGCCGCCGATCTCGCGCGCCACCTCCTCGCCCCGGGCGGCGTTCATGTCGAGCACGGCGACCTTCGCGCCCTCGGCGGCCAACATGCGGGCCGTCGCTTCCCCGAGGCCCGAGGCCGCGCCGGTCACGACGGCGGCATATCCTGCGATCTTCATGGCGTTTCCCTCGTCGTCTCTTCCGGACGCAAGCTCAGGTTTACCGCAGGGCGACGGGCGCGAAAACCGGGTCCAAAGGCGGAGAGTCGAGCGGTCAGGGACGGACGACGAGCTTTCCCTCGGCCTTGCGGTCGGCGATGGAGCGGATTGCCGCTGCGGCGCCTTCCAAGGGCACGATGCCGCCGATATGGACGCGCAATTCGCCGGCGAGGGCCTTCTCGAACAGCCATGCCACGTTGGCGCGGTGGGCGTCCGGCTCCTTCTCGGTGAAGGCTCCCCAGAACACGCCGAGCACGTCGCAGCCCTTCAACAGCAACAGGTTGAGCGGCATTTTCGGAATTCCGCCGCCGGCGAAGCCGACCACGAGGAAGCGGCCCTTCCAGCCGAGCGCCCGCAGGGCCGGTTCGGCGAGATCGCCGCCGACGGGATCGTAGATCACGTCGACGCCCTCGGGCGCGAGCCGCTTGAGGCCGGTCTTCACGTCCTCGCGGGAATAGTCGAGCAGTTCATGTGCGCCATGCGCCTTCGCCAAGGCGAGCTTATCGGCGGAGGACGCGCAGGCGATGACGCGCGCGCCGAGCAGCACGCCGAGTTCCACGGCCGAAAGGCCGACGCCGCCCGAGGCGCCGAGCACGGCCAAAGTCTCGCCGGGCCGGATCTTCGCGCGGTCCTTCAAGGCGTGCAGGGAGGTGCCGTAGGTGACCATCAGGCTCGCCGCGGTCTCGTCGGCGAGGCCGTCGGGCACGCACACGAGCTTGGCGACGTCGACGACGACATGCGTGCGGCAGCCGCCCCAGCCGACATAGGCGGCGACGCGGTCGCCGACGGCGAAGTCGGTCACGCCTTCACCGAGCGCGACGATGCGGCCCGCGACTTCGCCGCCCGGGGAGAAGGGCGGCTCGGGCTTGAACTGGTAGCGGTTCTCGATGATCAGCGTGTCGAAGAAATTGAGCGCCGCCGCGCCTACGGCGACGACCACTTCGCCCGATCCCGGTGTCGGATCGGGCAGATCACGCAGCCGCAGCGTTTCGGGCGGGCCGAAGGCTTCGCAGAGCAGTGCGCGCATCTTAGCCCGCTTCCAGAACGCCGTCGGCCTCCAGCGTGCGTCGCAGACGCGTGAAGGCGAGGCGGATGCGAGATTTGACGGTGCCGAGCGGCAATTTGGTGCGCTCCGCGATCTCGCTGTGCGAGAGCCCGTCGAAAAAGGCGAGACGCACGAGCTGAAGCTGCTCGGCCGGCAGCGTCTCGATGGCGAGGCGTACGCGGTCCTCGCGGTGCTGCATGTCGATCATGCCGTCGGCATCGCGGACGTCGTCCACCGTATCGAACACTTCCATGTCGTCGGTGAAGTCGTGCCGGTCACGACGCAGGGAATCGATGCGACGATTTCGCGCGATGCGGTAGAGCCAGGTCGCGAGCGAAGACTTCGCGGGGTCGAACAGCTCGGCCTTGCGCCAAAGCGTGACCATGACGTCCTGCGCGAGCTCCTCGGCCGAGCCGGAATCCGAGCCGAGACGCATCAGGTAGGATTGCAGGCGCGGCGCGAAATGATCGAACAGCCGCGCAAAGGCATCGCGGTCGCGATGTTCTGCTACGGCCGCGACCAATTTCGCGAACTCGGCACTTGAAACCACCCGTCATTCTCCGAAGCCCGGCGATGCTCGATCGTCCCGCGCCGGGCGGGGGAAGGACGTTCCGGAGGCGTCCCTCTCATGAGCGGTTCATATTTGCACGGATATCGGGATTGGGAAACAAGCGCCGTTACGGCCAGATTCCGCCTATTTTACCTGTTCCTTAACCATTCGGGCCGCATGAGGAATCGTTGCGCGGCGTGATCGCGGAGTAAGGTGCCGGCCATGATTCGATCTTCAATGTTTCGCCTCGCGGGGCTTTCCGCGCTCGCCGTCGTCGCGTCGACCCTCGTCGCATCGGCTCAAAACAAGCCTGCAGCCAAGCCTGCGGCCCCCGCCGCCGCGCCTGCGGCTCCGTCCGGTCCGGTTCAGGTCGGCACTTTCGGGGATTGGGGCGCTTACGCCTCCGAGACGCCCAAGGGCCGCGTCTGCTACGCGCTCGCCAAGCCCAAGGAGCGGCTGCCGAAGGAGTTGAAGCGCGACGACGCCTTCCTCTTCGTGTCGACCCGCCCCAGCGAAAACGTCCGCAACGAAATCAGCGTGATCCTCGGCTTCCCGACCAAGGACAATTCCGCGGCCGAAATGACGGTCGGCTCGGCCAAATACGTGCTCGTGACCCGCGGATCGTCCGCATGGCTCAAGAACGCGGCCGAAGACCCGGCCGTGGTCGAAGCGCTCAAGAAGGGTCAGTCGATGACCGTGAAGGCCTCCTCGGCCCGCGGCAACGTGACCACGGACCGCTACAACCTCGCCGGTCTCGCGCAGGCGCTCGAGCGGCTGAAGAAGGACTGCCCCTGAGCGCGGTCTTCTTCATCTCGCCATGACGTGACGGCCGGGCTCGCCCGGCCGTTTCGCGTTTCAGACCGTCGCCTTGGCCAAGTCCCGCAGCTTGAACTTCTGGATTTTGCCGGTCGAGGTTTTCGGCAGTTCGGTGAAGACGATCGTGCGCGGCACCTTGTAGCCAGCGAGCTGCGTGCGGCACCACTCCGTCATCTCCTGCGCGGTCGCCTCGGCGCCCGGCTTCAATTCGATGAAGGCGCAGGGCGTCTCGCCCCATTTCTCGTCGGGTTTCGCGACCACGGCGGCGGCTTGGACGGCGGGATGTTTGAACAGCGCGTCCTCCACCTCGATGGAGGAGATGTTCTCGCCGCCCGAGATGATGATGTCCTTCGAGCGGTCGCGCAGCTGGATGTAGCCATCCGGGTACTTCACCGCGAGATCGCCCGAGTGGAACCAGCCGCCGGCGAAGGCGGCGTCGGTCGCCGCCGCGTCCTTCAGATAGCCCTTCATCACGACATTGCCGCGGAACATCACCTCGCCCATCGCAACGCCATCTGCGGGCACGGGCTGCATCGTCGCGGGGTCCATCACGTCGAGGCCTTCCAGCGGGACGTAGCGCACGCCCTGGCGGGCCATGAGCTTCGCCTGCTCGGCGGCGGGGGCGTTGTTCCATTCGGCATGCCATTCATTGGTGACGGCGGGGCCATAGACCTCGGTGAGGCCATAGACATGCAGCACCGCGAAGCCCGCCGCGCGCATCGCGGCCAGCACGGCTTCGGGCGGCGGCGCGCCGGCGACGACGAAGGTGACGGAGCCCGGCAGGGCGCGTTTCTCGGCCT
>JAIXZO010000004.1 GCA_027489535.1 Hyphomicrobiales bacterium | reverse complement strand
CGATCCTTCTTTTCCTTCACTTCGACTTCGGTCGCGCCGCCGACGCGGATCACCGCGACGCCGCCCGCGAGCTTGGCCAGACGCTCCTGCAGCTTCTCGCGGTCGTAGTCCGAGGAGGTGTCCTCGATCTGCGCCTTGATCTGCGCGACGCGGCCTTCGATGTCCTTCTTCTTGCCCGCGCCGTCGACGATCGTGGTGTTCTCCTTCTCGATGCGCACCTTCTTGGCGCGGCCGAGCATGTCGAGCGTCACGGTTTCAAGCTTGATGCCGAGGTCTTCGGCGATCATCTGGCCGCCGGTGAGGATCGCGAGATCTTCCAGCATCGCCTTGCGGCGGTCGCCGAAGCCCGGAGCCTTCACGGCCGCGACCTTGAGGCCGCCGCGCAGCTTGTTGACGACGAGCGTGGCCAGAGCCTCGCCTTCGACGTCTTCGGCGATGATCAGCAGGGGCTTGCCGGTCTGCACGACCGACTCGAGCACCGGCAGCATGGCCTGCAGCGAGGAGAGCTTCTTCTCGTGGATGAGGATGTAGGGGTCCTCGAGCTCTGCGACCATCTTCTCCGCATTCGTGATGAAGTAGGGGGAGAGGTAGCCGCGGTCGAACTGCATGCCTTCGACGACGTCGAGTTCGGTTTCGAGGCTCTTGGCCTCTTCCACCGTGATGACGCCCTCGTTGCCGACCTTCTGCATCGCCTTGGCGATCATCTCGCCGATGGAGGCGTCGCCGTTGGCGGAGATGGTGCCGACCTGCGCCACTTCGGCGGAGGACTTCACCTTCTTGGCGCGGGCTTCGATGTCCTTGATGGCCGCGATGACGGCGAGATCGACGCCGCGCTTGAGGTCCATCGGGTTCATGCCGGCGGCCACCGACTTGGCGCCTTCACGGACGATCGCCTGAGCGAGAACGGTCGCGGTCGTGGTGCCGTCGCCGGCGATGTCGTTGGTCTTCGAGGCCACTTCGCGCACCATCTGGGCGCCCATGTTCTCGAAGCGATCCTCGAGCTCGATCTCCTTGGCGACGGTGACGCCGTCCTTGGTGATGCGGGGAGCGCCGAAGCTCTTCTCGATGACGACGTTGCGGCCCTTGGGACCGAGGGTGACCTTCACCGCATTGGCGAGGATGTCGACGCCGCGCAGCATCTTTTCGCGCGCGTCGGACGAGAAACGGACGTCTTTGGCAGCCATGGTGCTGACTCCTTAAAGAGAAATGGAAAGAAGAGGGGACGTTCGGATCAGCCGACGACGCCCATGATGTCCGACTCCTTCATGATGAGGAGATCCTGGCCATCGATCTTGACTTCGGTGCCCGACCACTTGCCGAACAGAACGCGGTCGCCCGCCTTCACGTCCAGGGGGGTGAGCTTGCCGCTCTCGTCGCGGCCGCCGGGGCCCACGGCGATGATTTCGCCTTCCTGCGGCTTCTCCTTGGCGGTCTCCGGGATGATGATCCCGCCCTTGGTCTTCTCTTCGGACTCGAGGCGGCGGACGACGACGCGGTCGTGCAACGGACGGAATTTCATGGGTCGAGTGTCCTCTTTCGACATGCGCACCGAGGGGCGCGGGCTTTCACTCTTGTTGGCACTCGTCGAGAGGAGTGCCAACAGCGTGCTTGAGATAGGCACGGCGGGTGGGGGTGTCAAGGAGTGAGGACGGGGAACCGCTGCCGCTTACGCTTGCCGGGTCTGCGCGCGGCGGAAGTCCGGATCGACTTTTAGCCTAGGCACCGGATGCGGATGCACGGGCATCCGAGCGCTAAAATCCGTGACGCTCGTGCCTCCGCAAACCCTTCGCTCACAACTTCCGCAGCTGCACCTGTTCGATCCGGTGGCTCGCGCCCTTGGTCAGGATCAGGTCCGCGCGGGGACGCGTGGGGAGGATGTTTTCACGGAGATTGGGGAGGTTGATGCCCGACCAGATGGATTTGGCCGTGGCCTCGGCCTCGGCGTCCGACAGGTCTGCATATTTGGCGAAATAGGAGCGCGGATCGCGGAAGGCGGTTTCGCGCAGGCGCATGAAGCGGGCCACGTACCAGCGCTCCAGCAGGTCTTCGTCCGCGTCGAGATAGATCGAGAAATCGAAATAGTCCGAGACGAAGGGCACGGGCGTTCCGTCCTTCGGCAGCCGGCTCGGCAGCAGCACGTTCAGGCCTTCGACGATCAGGATGTCGGGCCGATCCACGACCACCCTCTCGTCCGGCACCACGTCGTAGACGAGATGCGAATAGACCGGCGCTTCCACGTTGCGCTTGCCGGCCTTGATGTCGGAAAGAAAGCGGATCAGCGCCGAGCCGTCATAGCTTTCGGGAAAGCCCTTGCGTTCCATCAGCCCTTCTTCGCGCAACGCGGCGTTGGGCAGCAGGAAGCCGTCGGTGGTGACGAGCTGCACCTTGGGCGTGTTCGGCCAGCGCGACAGCAGCGCCCGCAGCACGCGCGCAGTGGTCGATTTGCCCGCCGAGACGGAGCCCGCAAGCCCGATCACGTAAGGCACCTTGCCGTCTTCGGCCAAGAGGAAGCGTTGCGTCGCCTTGAACAGGCCCTGCGTGGCCGCGACGTAGAGCGAGAGCAGGCGCGACAGCGGCAGATAGATCGCCACGACCTCTTCGAGCGAGATCGGATCGTTGACCGATTGCAGCTTGATCAGGTCTTCGACGTTCAACGTCAGCGGCGTATCGGCACGCAAGGCCGCCCACTCGTCGCGTGCGAAGGCGCGATAGGGGGAGACGTCGTCCTCGACGGTTCTGGTCAAGCGCTGATCCATCCCGACGCTCCGTGACGACGACCGAAAGGCTCAGCCCTTCGGTCGCGCGGCCTTTTCCTGCAGCCCGGTCTGCGCGGTGCGCCTCTCGAGTTCGGCCATGACATCCTGCAACGAGACGCCGCCGGCGCGAAGTAAGACCAAGAGATGATACACCACGTCGGCCGCTTCCATCATCAACGCGCGACGGTCGTCCTCGACTGCGGCGATGACGCATTCCACCGCTTCCTCGCCGAACTTCTTCGCCGAATGCGCCGTGCCCTTGGCCAGCAGCTTCGCCGTATAGGATTCCTCCGGCGAAGCCTTGGCCCGCTCCGCGAGGAACGCATCGAGCCGTTCAAGCGTGAATTCGGTCATCTAGTCCAACCTCACCGGCAGGCCGGCCGCGCCCAGCGCTTCCTTGGCCTCGCGGATCGTATGCCGGCCGAAATGAAAGATCGAGGCGGCCAGCACGGC
Source organism: Hyphomicrobiales bacterium (assembly GCA_027489535.1). GTDB lineage: Bacteria > Pseudomonadota > Alphaproteobacteria > Rhizobiales > Beijerinckiaceae > JAIXZO01. Next base: position 32,853 of record JAIXZO010000004.1, on the reverse strand, counting down.
CGCGGCATGGCCGTCGCGCACGCCCGCCACCATGTGGTCGAGGTCGCCCACGCCGCCCGAGGCGATCACGGGGATCGTCACGGCGTCGGCCACCGCGCGGGTCAAAGCCGTGTCGTAGCCCACCCGCGTGCCGTCGCGGTCCATCGAGGTGAGCAGGATCTCGCCCGCCCCGCGCGCGCAGACGTCGCGCGCGAATTCCACCGCGTCGATGCCCGTCGACTTGCGGCCGCCATGGGTGAAGATTTCCCAACGGTCGGGCTCGCCCGGTTCCGACACCTTCTTCGCGTCGATGGCGACGACGATGCATTGGCCGCCGAACTTCTCGGCCGCGCGATTGACGAAGTCCCGGTCGAACACGGCCGCCGTATTGATCGACACCTTGTCCGCGCCCGCCAGCAGCAGCGCGCGGATGTCGTCGACCGTCCGCACGCCGCCGCCCACCGTCAGCGGCATGAAGCAGGCTTCCGCCGTGCGGGTCACCACGTCGATCAGCGTGCCGCGATTTTCGTGGCTGGCCGTGATGTCGAGGAAGCACAATTCGTCCGCGCCGGCCGCGTCATAGGCCACGGCGCTTTCCACGGGGTCGCCGGCGTCGCGCAGTTCGAGAAACTGCACGCCCTTCACCACCCGGCCGTCCTTCACGTCGAGGCAGGGGATGACGCGGATCTTAAGCATCGGCGGCGGTCCCGGCGCTTTTGGCGCGGATCATCGCCAAGGCCTCCGCGGGGTCGAGCCGGCCGTCATAAAGCGCCCGTCCCGTGATCGCGCCTTCGAGCACCGCGCAATCGGGTTCCAGCAGACGCGCCACGTCATCGATGGAGGCGAGGCCGCCCGACGCGATGACGGGGATCGTCACCGCATGTGCCAACCCCAGCGTGGCCTCGATGTTCAGGCCCTTGAGAATGCCGTCCCGGGCGATGTCGGTATAGACGATGGCCGCCACGCCCGCGTCCTCGAAGCGCTTGCCGAGGTCTTCAGCCGACATTTCCGAGAGGCGCGCCCAGCCCTCGACCGCCACGCGGCCGTCGCGCGCGTCGATGCCCACGGCCACCTTGCCGGGGAAGCGGCGGGCGGCTTCGCGCACGAATTCGGGGTCGCGCACCGCGGCGGTTCCGATGATGACGCGGGCCACGCCGCGCGACAGCCAGCCTTCGACCGTGCGCATGTCCCGGATGCCGCCGCCCAGCTGCAGCGGACGCTTGATCGTCGCGAGGATGGATTCGACCGCCGCGGCGTTCATCGGCTTGCCGGCGAAGGCGCCGTCGAGATCGACGATGTGCAGCCAGGGGAAGCCCTGCCGTTCGAAGGCCGCGGCCTGATCGGCGGGATCGTCGTTGAAGACGGTCGCCTGCGCCATGTCGCCCTGCACGAGGCGGACGCAGCGGCCTTCCTTCAGATCGATCGCGGGAAAGAGGATCAAGGCCGCCACCTCAGGAAATTGGCGATGAAGGCGAGACCGAGCTTTTGGCTCTTCTCGGGGTGAAACTGCGTGCCGACCATCGTGCCGCGCCCGACCATCGCCGTGACCGGACCGCCGTAATCGGTCTCGGCGACGACGGTGTCTCCGTCCGAGGCGCGCAGATGGTAGGAGTGCACGAAATAGGCGTGGCGTCCCTCCGGCCCGGTCGGGATGCCGTCGAGCAGCGCATGCGGGCGGCGCATCGTCAGCGTGTTCCAGCCCATATGCGGCACCTTGAGCGACGGGTCGGACGGCGTGATCTTCACGACCTCGCCCGGAATCCAGCCCAAACCTGCGGTGGTCTCGAATTCGCGGCCGCGTTCGGCCATCAGCTGCATGCCGACGCAGATGCCCAGAAACGGCTTGGCGCGGCGGTGGACCGCCTCTTCCAAGGCTTCGGTCATGCCGGTGACGGCCGCCAGCCCGCGCCGGCAATCGGCGAATGCGCCCACGCCCGGCAGCACGATGCGCTCGGCCGCAAGCACCGCTTCGGGGTCCGACGTCACCACGACGGGAGCGGCGATGCCGGCCTCGCGTGCCGCGCGCTCGAACGCCTTATGGGCGGAGTGCAGATTGCCCGAACCGTAATCGATGATCGCGACGCTCAACGGCCCGCCTCCGGAAACGAGCCGAGCACGCCCGAGCCCTCGGCGGGCCAAGCGCGCGACGGCGCAGCGGCGGCCGCCGTGATATCCGCCCGAGGCGTGCGCGGGCGTTCCGCCGGGATGCCGGCCATGCGCCGTTCGGCGAAGCGGGAGAGCGCTGCGTCCTCGTCGGGCGCGACGACCACGTCGGCCAGAACCAAGCCGCGGCGCTCCAGCGCGCGGCCGTGAATGTCGGAGGCCGAGAAACCGACGAACAGTCCCGCGAGGATTTCCAGCGCCGCGACCATCCCGCCGCCCGCGCCCAGCGCGTATTTTGCGACGAGGGCGGCCGCGATCATCACGAGCGCATAGCCCAGAAACTCCCACCAGGCGCGGCGATAGAGCAGCCAGACGAACGGGAACAGAAACGCTGCCGCGGAGAAGCGCTCGCGCACGACCACGGCGGCTTCGACGGCGAGCGGCGTGTCCGGCGCGATGCGCGCGGGCACAAAGACGGCATGAACCGACATGGCTTGGGCCTCAGAGAGTTCCCTTGGTCGACGGAACGCGGTCGCCCTCGCGGGGATCCGGTGCAAGAGCCTTACGCAAGGCGCGCGCCAGACCCTTGAAGCAGCTTTCGGCCACGTGATGCGCGTTCTCGCCGTACAGCGTTTCCACGTGCAGCGTCAGGCCTGCATTCATGGCGAAGGCCTGAAACCACTCGCGCACCAGCTCCGTGTCGAACTCGCCGATCTTGTCGCGGGCGAAGGTCGTGCGGAACACGAGGGAGGGCCGGCCGGAGACGTCCACCGCCACGCGCGTCAGGGTTTCGTCCATCGGCAAATGCACGTCCGCGTAGCGCGAAATGCCCTTTTTGTCGCCGAGCGCCTGCAACAACGCCTGTCCCAGCGCGATTCCGACGTCCTCGACCGTGTGATGCTGGTCGACATGCAGATCGCCCGTGCAACGCACTTCGAGGTCGAACAGGGCGTGGCGCGCCAACAGTTCGAGCATGTGGTCGAAGAAGCCGACCCCCGTCGCGACGGTCGAACGTCCCGTGCCGTCGATGGCGAGGGACACGAAAACGTCGGTCTCGGCGGTCTTGCGCGTCACGGTTGCGGAACGCATGCGAATTTTCCCGGAAGCGGGCGAGGCGCCCGCGTGCGGCTTCTAGCAAAGCCCGAACGGATGCGCCACCTCTGCGCAAATTGCAGGCATTCGGCCCGCGCATGGGCATCCCGCGCGAAACGGCCGAGTCTTCTTTCCCGCCGCATCCTCCCCTACATGTGAAACGACACGACGGATGCGAGGGGCGATGGCCGAGGACGAGTCGAAGCGCTGGCGGGCGACAACCATTCTGATGGTGCGCAAGGGCGGCAAGGTGGTGATCGGCGGCGACGGGCAGGTCAGCCTCGGCCAGACCATCATGAAGGGCAACGCCCGCAAGGTGCGCCGGCTCGCCAAGGGCGACGTCATCGCGGGCTTCGCCGGCGCGACCGCCGACGCCTTCACCCTGTTCGAGCGGCTCGAAACCAAGCTCGAGCAGTATCCCGGCCAGCTCATGCGCGCCTGCGTCGAACTCGCCAAGGATTGGCGGACCGACCGTTACCTGCGCCGGCTGGAAGCGATGATGCTGGTGGCCGACAAGAATGTCGGCCTGATCCTGTCGGGTACCGGCGACGTCTTGGAGCCCGAAGGCGGCGTCATGGGCATCGGCTCCGGGGGGGCCTTCGCCTTGGCCGCCGCCCGCGCGCTCATCGACACGGACATGGATCCCGAGGCTCTGGTGCGCAAATCGCTCGGCATCGCCGCCGAGATCTGCGTCTACACCAACGCCAATCTCGTCGTCGAAACCCTCGAGGATGCGGCCGGATGACCACCTTTTCTCCCCGCGAGATCGTCTCGGAACTCGACCGCTTCATCGTCGGCCAGCGCGACGCCAAGCGCGCCGTCGCCATCGCGCTGCGCAACCGCTGGCGCAGGCAGCAGCTCACCGGCGCGATGCGCGAGGAGGTTCTGCCGAAGAACATCCTCATGATCGGCCCCACCGGCTGCGGCAAGACCGAAATTTCCCGCCGTTTGGCGCGGCTCGCGGGCGCGCCCTTCCTCAAGATCGAGGCCACCAAATTCACCGAGGTCGGCTATGTCGGCCGCGACGTCGAGCAGATCATCCGCGATCTCGTGGAAGTCGGCATCGGCCTCGTGAAGGAATCCAAGCGCAAGGGCGTGCTCGCCAAGGCGCAGCAGGCCGCGGAAGACCGCGTTCTCGACGCCCTCGTCGGCCCCACCTCGAGCGCCGCCACCCGCGACAGCTTCCGCAAGAAGCTCCGTGAAGGCGCACTGGACGACAAGGAAATCGAGATCGAAGTCCAGCAATCCGCCTCCGGCATGCCCATGTTCGAACTGCCGGGCGTGCCGGGCGCAAGCATCGGCGCGCTCAATATCGGCGACATTTTCGGCAAGCTCGGCGGCGGCCGCACCAAGACGCGCCGCACCACCGTAGCCGAGGCCTACGAGCCGCTGATCGCGGAGGAGAGCGACAAGCTGCTCGATCAGGATCAGATCGTGCAGGAAGCCCTGCGGCAGGTGGAAAACGACGGCATCGTCTTTCTCGACGAGATCGACAAGATCTGCGCCCGCGAGGGCCGCGGCGGCGCGGACGTGTCGCGCGAGGGCGTGCAGCGCGATCTGCTGCCGCTGATCGAGGGCACCACCGTCTCCACCAAGCACGGCGCGGTGAAGACCGACCACATCCTGTTCATCGCCTCCGGCGCGTTCCACGTCTCCAAGCCGTCGGATCTTCTGCCGGAACTGCAGGGCCGCCTGCCCATCCGCGTGGAGCTCTCGCCTCTCGACGAGGACGATTTCCGCGGCATCCTCACCGACACCGAAGCCAGCCTCATCAAGCAGTCCGTCGCGCTGCTCGGCACGGAAGGCGTGACGCTCGACTTCACCGAAGACGCGATCGGCGCCCTCGCCAAGATCGCGGTACAGGTCAACGCGTCCGTCGAAAACATCGGCGCGCGGCGGCTGCAGACGGTGCTGGAGCGCGTCCTCGACGACATCTCCTACACCGCCCCCGACCGCTCCGGCGAAACCATCGTCATCGACGCCGCCCTGGTGAACCGCTCCGTCGGCGACCTCGCCAAGAACGCCGATCTGAGCCGCTACATTCTCTGAGAGGCGAGTGGAACTGTCATCCCGGCCGAAGCGAAGCGTAGAGCCGGGACCCAGACTTGTTCCGCGACGCCCGCAAGTCTGGGTCCCGGGTCGGCTTCCGCCGCCCGGGATGACACACAGGTGCCGCCCCCGAGCCCACCCCCGCCGCCGCACCGATCCCCTCATGGTGAGGAGGCGCAAGGCGCCGTTTCGAACCACGTGCCGTGATGGCAACGCTTTCGCAATCGGCCTCGCGGCATCATAAGCTTTCGCCCTCACCGGAGATCCCGCGCTGACCGCCGCACCCGCCGAAACTCTTGCGCGCGACACCGTCACCGTCGGCGTGGCCACCACGGCTTCGCGCGTGCTCGGCTTCGCGCGCGACGTGCTGACGGCGTCGCTGCTCGGCACGGGCCCCGCGGCCGACGCGTTCATCGTGGCCTTCCGCATTCCCAACCTCGTGCGGCGCGTCTTGGGCGAGGGCGGGCTGCATGCCGGGCTGGTGCCGGTCGAACGCGCGGTCGCGCGCCGCGACGGCGAGGCGGCCGCCCGCCGTTTCGCCGGGGAGGCGCTCGCGAGCTTCGCGCTCGCGCTGGTCGCCGTCACGGCGCTGTTTCAGATCGCGGCCCCGCTCGTGGTCGCCGTCATGGCGCCCGGCTTCGCCGACGGGCCCGAAGCGGCGACGGCCGTGCTGTGCCTGCGCCTGTCCTTTCCTCTCGTCGTCGGCGCGTCGATCGCCTCGCTCGCATCCGCCCTGCTGGTCGCGCAAGGCCGTTTCGGCTGGGCGTCATGGTCGCCGGTCGTCGTCAACGCGCTGCTCGTCGCGCTGCTCGCGGCGCTCGACGATCTCGCGGGCGACGATCTCGACCGCGCCGCCGCGATCCTCGCCGGAGGCTCCGCCCTCGCGGGTCTCGTGCAGGCCGCCATCGTGTTGCCGCCGCTGATGCGTTCGGTCCGCGCGCCCATCCTTGCGCGCCCGCGTTTCTCTCCCGACGTGAAGCGCCTGCTTGCGCTGGCCGGTCCGGGCCTGATCGTCGTCGCCTCAACCCAGCTCGCGGTGCTGATTGCGCTGCAGGTCGCCTCCGATCTGCCCGGCGCGGTGTCGCGTCTGCATTACGCGGACCGCGTGGCGCAGCTGCCTCTCGGCTTCGTCGCCTCGGCGCTGGGCATCGTCGCGCTGCCGGAATTCGCCCGCAACGCGGCCCGTTCGGCGTCGTTGTCCGCCGCCGTTGATCGCTCGCTGAGCCTCGCCTTCCTCGTAGGCCTCCCGGCGGCGGCCGGTCTCGCTCTGCTTGCGGAGCCCGTCGCGAGCGTCTTGTTCCAGCGCGGGTCCTTCACTGCTGCCGATGCGGCGGGCACCGCGACGGCGCTCGCGGCCATGGCGGCGGGCCTGCCCTTCGCCGTCGTCGTGCGCGTGATGTCGAGCGTATTTTTCGCCCGCGAGACGCCGCGCCCCGCCTTGGCCGCCACGGCGGCCGGCCTGCTCGCGGTGTTCGCGGCCGCGATGCTGCTGCGCGAGCCTTTCGGCATCGGCGGAATCGCGCTGGCGGTAGGCATCGGGGCTGCGGTGCAATGCGCCGTGCTCGCGGCGGCGCTCGTCTCCGCGCGGCATTGGCGGCCGGGACGCAAGCCCGCGCTCGATCTAGCCCGCTGCGCCGTGGCGACCGCGGTCATGGCCTTCGCCCTCGATGCCGGGCTCGCGCGCGCCGCGGTTTGGCTCGCGGACGATGCAGGCACGATGCCGCGCATCGCCGCGCTCGCCGCACTGTGCTTCGGCGGGGCCGCCGTCTATGCCGCCGCCGCCGTCGTCACCGGGGCGCTGCGCCCTTCCGCGCTCAGGCGAAAATCCGCTCCGCTTGCGTGAAACCTCCGGCATTGCCATAAGCCGCGCGAACGAGAGGACGTCTTCAATGGCCGGTTTCAAGGAACGCGTGTTTTCCGGCGTGCAGCCGACGGGCAATCTGCACCTCGGCAACTATCTCGGCGCGATCACGAAGTTCGTCGCGCTGCAGGACACGCATGACTGCATCTATTGCGTCGTCGATCTGCATGCGATCACCGTGCCGCAGGATCCCGAGGCGCTGCGCAACAGCATCCGCGAGGTCACGGCCGCCTTCATCGCCTCGGGCATCGACCCCAAGAAGCACATCGTCTTCAACCAGAGTCAGGTCCCCGAGCACGCCGAACTGGCGTGGGTGTTCAACTGCGTCGCCCGCCTCGGTTGGCTCAACCGCATGACGCAGTTCAAGGAAAAGGCCGGCAAGGACCGCGAAAACGCGTCGGTCGGCCTCTACGCCTATCCCGCGCTGATGGCCGCCGACATTCTCGTCTACCGCGCCACGCATGTGCCCGTCGGCGAAGACCAGAAGCAGCATCTGGAGCTGGCGCGCGACATCGCGCAGAAGTTCAACAACGACTTCGGCCCGTCCATCGCGAAATACGGCTTCGGCGAAGCCTTCTTCCCGCAGCCCGAGCCGCTGATTCAGGGCCCCGCGACCCGCGTCATGAGCCTGCGCGACGGCACCAAGAAGATGTCGAAGTCGGACCCGTCCGACAATTCGCGCATCAACCTTACCGACGACGCCGACGCCATCGCGCAGAAGGTGCGTCGCGCAAAGACCGACCCCGAGCCTCTGCCGAGCGAAGTCGCGGGCCTCGCCGCCCGCCCCGAAGCCGACAACCTCGTCGGCATCTTCGCGGCGCTGTCGGACAAGACCCGCGAAGACGTGCTCGTGGATTTCGGCGGCGCGCAATTCTCGACCTTCAAGGCGGCGCTGGTCGATCTCGCGGTCGCCAAGCTCGGCCCCATCGGCGCCGAGATGAAGCGCCTCGTCGCCGACCCCGCCTCCATCGATGCGATCCTCGCCGACGGTTCCGAACGCGCTGGCGTCATCGCGCGGGAAACGATGGTCTCGGTCAAGGACATCCTCGGCTTCGTGCGGCGTTGATCGCCGCACCGCTTGCGGGCCGCAGGGCCGGCATGCAGAGTCCGGGCGGAGGGTCGTGGAATGCCCATTAAACCGCGCCGATCCTATGAGGCCGGGCATCGCCCGAAATTCCTCGTCGTCGTCGACGAGTCGGAGGAGTGCGACCGCGCGGTCTATTTCGCGGCGCGTCGCGCCGCCCGCGTCGGGGCGGACGTGCTGATGCTCGCGGTGGTCGAGCCCAGCGAGTTCCGGCATTTTCTCGGCGTCGGCAACGTCATGCTCGCGGAAGCCGAGGAGGAGGCGGGTAAGCGCCTCGAAACGGCGGCGACCTGCGTGCGCGCCATCGCGCGGCTCGAACCGCAATCCACGATCCGCGAAGGCGACGTCGCGCAGGAAATCCTGTCCCTGATCGAAGAGGACGAGGACATTTCCCTGCTGGTCCTCGCGGCCGGCGGCGGACCGGAAGGCCCGGGGCCTCTCGTTTCGACGCTCGCGGGCAAGGGCGGCTCCGCCATCGGCTTTTCCGGCAAGGGGCTCGCGGCCTTCCCCGTGCCCATCGCCATCGTGCCGGGGCAACTCGGCGATGCGGAAATCGACGCTCTCGCATGAGTTGATTCCGGATCGGAAACGACCACATACTGTTTTGAACAATTCTAAGTCGGTCGACGGTTCTCCAAGCGGGGCATCGCCCGCCGAAAACCGCCCGATGCGCGGCCTTGAACCGCGATGCGAGGAACCACCGATGTTCATCCAGACCGAAGCGACCCCCAATCCAGCGACGCTGAAATTCATCCCCGGCCGCGTGGTGATGCCCGAGGGCACGCTCGACATCCGCGACGCCCGCGCGGGCGACCGCTCGCCGCTGGCCCGCCGCCTGTTCGCGGTGGACGGCGTCACCGCAGTGTTCTTCGGCTCGGATTTCGTCACCGTCACCAAGCGCGAAGGCGAGTGGCAGCACCTCAAGCCCGCGGTTCTCGGCGCGATCATGGAGCATTTCCTCTCCGGCGATCCGCTGATCGAGGGCGGCCACGAGGCCGCGATGGTCGCGGAGAACGACGCCGAGGGCGAATTCTTCGACGAGGCCGACGCCCCTACCGTCGCGACCATCAAGGAACTGCTTGAAACCCGCGTGCGCCCGGCGGTGGCCGGCGACGGCGGCGACATCACCTTCCGCGGCTTCAAGGAAGGCGTGGTCTATCTGGCGATGAAGGGCTCCTGCGCCGGCTGCCCGTCGTCGACCGCCACGCTGAAACACGGCATCCAGAACCTGCTGCGCCATTTCCTGCCGGACGTGCGCGAAGTGCAGTCGATCTGAAGGCCCCTATTGAAGGCCTGCTCTGAAGGCCTGCGAAAAGCCTCTGGCCAAGCTCGCGGTTCCGGATCAAACAAGGCTCCGACGTTCCGATCCCGGAACATCATCGGAGCCTTTCGCATGACTCATCCCGTCTTCCACACCCCGCTCGGCGACGCCGCGCTGCGCCAGCTCTTCACCGAAGCGCGCACGCACAACGCTTGGCTCGACCGCCCCGTCACCGACGCGCATCTCCGGCAGCTCGCCGACGTGATGAAGATGGCCCCGACCAGCGTGAACTGCTCGCCCGCGCGCATCGTCTTCGTGAAGTCGGCCGAGGCCAAGGAAAAGCTCAAGCCCTGCCTCGCGCCGGGCAATGTCGACAAGACCATGACCGCTCCGGTCACCGCAATCGTCGGGATGGACTTGGACTTCTACGAGCACCTGCCGCGCCTCTTCCCGCATGCCGACGCCAAGGCGTGGTTCGCCGGCAAGCCCGAGCATATTCAGGCAACGGCCTTCCGCAATTCGACCCTGCAAGGCGCCTATCTGATGCTCGCCGCCCGCGCGCTCGGTCTCGATACCGGCGCGATGTCGGGCTTCGATGCCGCCAAGGTCGAAGAGGCCTTCTTCCCCGGCGGGAAGATCAAGGCGAATTTCTTGTGTAATCTCGGCTACGGCGATTCGTCGGGGCTGTTCGCGCGTTCCCCGCGCTTCGCCTTCGAGGAATTCTGCTCGATCGCGTGAGGACCGGCGAAACGGTCCCGAGGGGTCCCGTTGCGCATTCTCGCCGTCGATACCGCGATTTCGGCCTGCTCCGCCTGCGTCCTCGACGCGGGCGCGACGCAGCCGCTCGCGATCCGTTCGGACATGATGGAGCGGGGCCACGCCGAGGCGTTGGTGCCGCTCCTCGCCGAACTTGAAGCCGACATTCCCGGCGGGTTCGCTTCCGTCGACAAGATCGCCGTCACCGTCGGCCCGGGCAGCTTCACCGGCCTTCGCGTCGGCCTCTCCGCCGCGCGCGCGATGGGCGTCGGGCTCGGCATTCCGGTCGTCGGCGTCGGCACGCTCGCGGCCTTCGCGGCCCCCGCGGTCACGTCGGACGGTACGCTCGTCATCGCCGCCGCCATCGATGCGCGCCACGGCAACGTCTACATGCAGGCCGTCGGCCCCGGCGGGCGCTTGCTGGTGTCGCCGCGCATCGCGTCCTTGACGGAAGCGGCCCGCGCGCTCGGCTCGGGCGCGGTGCGCATCGTCGGCCCGGCGGCCGATCTTCTCGCCGCCGCCGCTCTCGACATCGGTCTGCAGGTCTTCGTCGATCCGCCGGTGCGTGCGCCCGACATCCTCTGGGTCGCCCGGCTGGGCCTCGCCGCCGATCCGCGCAGCGCGCCGCCCGATCCGCTCTATCTGCGCGGGCCCGACGCGAAGCCGCAGGGCCACGCCCGCATCGCCCGCGTCTGAGGTTCCGCCGGTGCGCTTGCCCTTTTTCGGCTCTCCTCCCGCTCCGGCCTTCTCGCCGTTCCGTTCCTCGGACGCCGCCGCGGCCTCCGCCATCCATGCCGAAGGCTTCGCCGCCCCTTGGGCCTCGGTCGAGATCGAACGTCTCGCGAACGACGACGCCGTGATCGGCGACACCGCCCGTGAGGGCAAACCCGGCGGCCGCGTGCTCGGCTTCGTGCTGAGCCGCAAGGCGGCCGACGAGGCGGAAATCCTCACCATCGCCACTGCCCGCGCCGCCCGCGGGCGCGGCATCGGCAAGGGCCTGCTGTCGCGGCATCTGGCGAGGCTCGCCGCCGCCGGCGTCCGCACGCTCTTCCTCGAAGTCGAGGAGACGAACGCGGCGGCACGGGCGTTGTATGCGCAAGCGGGCTTCGAGCAGGTCGGCCGGCGCACCGCCTATTACGCCAAGCCGGACGGAAGCCGCGCCGACGCGCTGGTCTTGAAGCGCCCGCTCTAAGCCGGCGGACCGGAGCCGGTGGACGGTTCGGGAGGCCGGCCGTATAAGTCGCGCGCATCTCGGAGGGCGAGGCCTTGGCCGCACCGCGCAAGGGTATCGAGCAGCGTTGTCTGGAACGCGGCCTGCGGATGACCGGTCAACGCCGGATCATCGCGCGCGTGCTCGACCGCGCCGAAGACCATCCCGACGCCGACGAGCTGCATCGTCGCGCCGTCATCGCCGATCCGCGCATTTCGCTGTCCACCGTCTACCGCACGGTGCGGCTCTTGGAGGAGGCGGGCATCCTCGCCCGGCTCGATCTCAAGAGCGGCCGCGCCCGCTACGAACAGACCCCCGAAATTCACCACGACCATCTCGTCAACATCCGCACCGGGCAGGTGGTCGAATTCCGTTCGGAGGAGATCGAGCGGCTGCAGGCCGAAGTCGCACGCCGCCTCGGCTTCCGCCTCGTCGATCATCGTCTGGAGCTTTACGGCGTCCCGCTCGACGAGGATCGCGGCTGAGCCGATGCGCAAGCTGAAGATCGCCGGGTTCACCGCCGCCTTCGCGAGCCTCACGCTCGCCTTGCTCCCCGTTCAATGGCTGGCGCTGCGCGGGAATCTGAAGCTCTCGCATCGCCTCCCCGTCCGCTATCACCGCCTCGTCTGCAGGCTGCTCGGCATCCGCGTCCGGGTGCACGGCAATCCGGCGACCGAGCGGCCCTTGCTGCTCGTAGCCAACCACGTCTCCTGGACGGACATCATGGTGCTCGGCGGCGTGCTGCCGCTGTCCTTCATCGCCAAGTCGGAAGTGGCGAAATGGCCGGTGTTCGGCACGCTGGCGCGCCTCCAGCGCACCGTCTTCGTCGACCGCACGCGCCGTTCCGCCACCGGCGCGACGACGAAGGAGGTCGCCGAGCGGCTGTCGTCCGGCGACGCCATCGTGCTGTTCGCCGAAGGCACGACCGGGGACGGCAACCGCATCCTGCCCTTCCGCTCGCCGCTCTTGGGCGCGGCCAAGGAGGCCGCGGGCGGCGACGGTACCGTCTTCGTCCAGCCCGTCGCCCTCGCCTATCTGCGCCGCAACGGCCTGCCGCTGCATCGGCGCGACAAGCCCGCTGTGGCTTGGTACGGCGACATGGACCTGATCCCTCATCTCGCGGGCATCGTCGCCGGCGGCGGTCTCGACGTCGCCGTCGCCTTCGGCGAGCCGATCCTTTTCGGCGCCGGCACGGATCGCAAGGAGGTCACGCGCCGTGCGGAAGCGGAGGTGCGGCGGATGCTGACGGAACTGCGGCGCGCGTGACCGTCGGTCCTCCGCGAAACGCCTTTGCACACGGCCGTTCCCCCCGAGGCCCGAAAGGTCTAAAAGGCCGGGACTTCTTCAGGCGGACATGATGCAGAACGACGACACGGCGACGAGCGGCGCGGCGCTTCCGGATGCGGGACCCAAAAAGGTGTTCGTGAAATCCTACGGCTGCCAGATGAACGTCTATGACGCGCAGCGCATGGCCGACGTGCTCGCGCCCGAAGGTTACGTTGAAACCGCGACGATGGAGGATGCCGACCTCGTCGTCCTCAACACGTGCCACATCCGCGAAAAGGCGGCCGAAAAGGTCTATTCGGAATTGGGCCGGGTGCGCACGCTCAAGCGCGAGCGCAAAGGGCGCGGCGAGGAGATGCAGGTCGTCGTCGCCGGCTGCGTGGCGCAGGCCGAGGGCGCGGAAATTCTGCGGCGCGCGCCGGCGGTCGATCTCGTCGTCGGCCCGCAAAGCTATCACCGCCTGCCCGACCTTGTGCGCGCCGCGCGCGACGCCCGGGTGGTCGACACCGAATTTCCGGTCGAGGACAAATTCTCCGTCCTCCCGCAGCCGGCGCGTGAAAAGGTCCGCAGCCGCGGCGTTACCGCCTTCGTCACGGTGCAGGAAGGCTGCGACAAGTTCTGCACCTTCTGCGTGGTGCCCTATACACGCGGCGCCGAGGTCTCGCGTCCCGTCGGGGCGATCGTCACCGACATCGCCAAGCTCGCCGATGCGGGCGTGCGCGAGGTCTCGCTCCTCGGCCAGAACGTCAACGCCTTCCACGGCGTGGACGAGAAGGGCCGCGCCGTTACCTTCGGCGGCCTGCTGCAGCGCGTCGCCGCCGTCCCCGGCATCGCCCGCATCCGCTACACCACTAGCCATCCGCGCGACATGGACGAGGAGCTGATCGCGGCGCATCGCGACCTGCCGCAGCTGATGCCCTACCTGCATCTGCCCGTGCAGTCGGGGTCCGACCGCATCCTCGACGCCATGAACCGCCGCCACACGGCCGACGACTATCTGCGCATCATCGAGCGCGTCCGCGCCGCCCGGCCCGACATCGCGCTGTCGTCCGATTTCATCGTGGGCTTCCCCGGCGAGACGGATGCCGATTTCGCCGACACGATGCGCCTCGTGGAAACGGTCGGCTACGCCGCCGCGTTCTCCTTCAAATACAGCACGCGTCCGGGCACGCCGGCCGCAGAGCTGGGCGATCAGGTGCCCGAAGAGGTCAAGACGGAACGCATCCACGTGCTTCAAGACCTGATCATGCGACAGCAGCGCGCCTTCAACGCCGCCACCGTCGGCCGTAGGGTCGAAGTGCTCATCGAAAAGCCCGGTCGTCATCCCGGCCAGCTCGGCGGCAAGTCGCCTTATCTTCAGGCAGTGCACATCGAAGACCGGGACGCGCGAATCGGCGATATTGTGATGGTTGAAATCACGGCGCCCGGCACCAACAGCCTTTACGGAAGCCGCGTTCCCGGGATGGAGACGGCGATCGCATGAAGGAGATCCGCGGTTGAGGTCCAATGAAGGCGCGACACGCTTCGCTCGCCCCGCCGCCCGAGAGGGCCTCGCGGAATCCGCCGAAATTCGGCTCGCCTTCGAGGACAACAAGCTCGCCGGGCTCGTCTTCGGTCAATACGATCAGAATCTCGCGCATATCGAGCGCCGGCTCGGCATCGTCGCCCATGCCAACGGCAATCAGGTCATCCTGCGCGGCACGCCGGAATCGACCGAACAGGCGCGCCGCGTGCTCGAAAGCCTTTACGACCGCGTCCGCTCCGGAGGCTCCATGACCACCGGCGACGTCGACGGCACCATCGAAGAAACCGCCCGGCAGGGCCTTCTATTCCCTGCGGCGGAGGACGAGCCCGAGTCGCGGACCGGCTTCGACGAACTCGTCACCCGCAAGCGCCGCGTCCGCGCTCGCAACGCCATGCAGCACGGCTATCTGCGTGCCCTCAAGAAAAGCGAACTCGTGTTTTCCGAAGGGCCGGCGGGCACCGGCAAGACCTGGCTCGCCGTGGGCCACGCGGTGTCGCTGCTCGAACAGGGCGTGGTCGAACGGCTCATCCTCTCGCGTCCGGCGGTGGAGGCGGGCGAACGCCTCGGCTTCCTGCCGGGGGACCTGAAGGAAAAGGTCGATCCCTATCTGCGCCCCATCTACGACGCGCTCTACGATTTCATGGAGGCGCGCCACGTCGAGCGCGGCCTGCAGACCGGCATGATCGAGATCGCGCCGCTCGCCTTCATGCGCGGCCGCACGCTGACCAACTCCATCGTGCTGCTCGACGAGGCGCAGAACACCACGTCGATGCAGATGAAGATGTTCCTCACGCGTTTGGGCGAAGGCTCGCGCATGGTCATCACCGGCGATCCGACGCAGATCGACCTTCCGCCGGGCCAGAAATCGGGCCTCGTGGAGGCCGTGCGCGTGCTCGACGGCGTCGAGGGCATTTCCCGCATCACCTTCGCCGAGGGGGACGTGGTGCGCCACGATCTCGTCCGCCGCATCGTCGGCGCCTACGAGGCCGAGACGCGCCGCATCCTTTCGCCCGGCTCATGAGCGCCGTCGGGGTCGACTGCGTCGTCGAAAGTCCGCTGTGGGAGGCCGTTCCCGGCGTGGAGGCGCTCGTCGCCCGCGCCTGCTCGGCCGCCGTCGCGCACGGCAAGGTCCGCGTCGCGCCCAAGACCGAGATTGCCGTTCTCCTCGCCGACGACGCCCATGTGCGCGGCGTCAACAAGGAGTGGCGCGGCCTCGACAAGCCCACCAACGTGCTCTCCTTCCCCGCCGTGCCGCCCGAACGGCTGGCGACGAGCCCGTTGCTGGGCGACCTCATCCTCGCCTTCGAAACCTGCGCCCGCGAGGCCGCGGACGACGGCAAGATGCTGCCCGATCATCTGACCCATCTCGTCGTCCACGGCGTGCTGCACCTGCTCGGCTACGACCATCTCGACGACGCCGAAGCCGACGCGATGGAAGCGCTGGAAGTGATGGTGCTTGCCGAATTGGGCGTTCCCGACCCATATCGGGAGACCGAACTTGATTCCGGCCACACGGGCTGAACGAAAAGGCGCCATGAGCTCCGACGACTCCTCACGCGCGACCGACGGCGCTCCCTCGCGGGATGCTGAAGCGGGATTGTTCGATCGCGTTCTCTCCGCCTTGGGGCTGAAGGCCGCCCCGTCCTTCCGCGACGATCTCGAAGACGCCTTGGCCGACCGCGCCGAGGGCGGCGATTTCTCGCCGCGCGAGCGCGAGATGCTGAAAAACGTCCTCGGCCTGCGCGAGCGCCGCGTCGACGACGTCATGGTGCCGCGCGCCGACATCGTGGCCGTGCCGCTCGACACAAGCCTCGGCGACCTCCTGCGCATCTTCCGCACCGCCGGCCATTCGCGTCTGCCGGTCTATGCCGAGTCGCTCGACGATCCGCGCGGCATGGTCCACATCCGCGACTACATCGACTACATCGCCGCAAAGGCCGAAACCGTGCCGCCGTCGCGCCGTCGCAAGATGCCGGCGGGCGCACCCGATCTCGGCAAGGTCGATCTGTCCACCACGCTCGGCACCGCCAAGATCCTGCGTCCGGTGCTCTACGCCCCGCCCTCGATGCCCGCGCTCGATCTGCTCGCCAAGATGCAGACCACGCGCACCCACATGGCGCTCGTCATCGACGAATACGGCGGCACCGACGGCCTCGTCTCGATCGAGGACCTCGTGGAAATCGTCGTCGGCGACATCGAGGACGAACATGATTCCGAAGACGCGCCGATGATCGCGCCCACGTCCGACGGCGATTTCATCGCCGACGCGCGCGTGTCGCTCGAGGAATTCGGCGCGGCTCTCGCCGTCGAACTCGGCATGGACGAGATCGCGGAGGAGGTCGACACGCTGGGCGGCTACATCGTCACGCTGGCCGGGCGCGTGCCCGTGCGCGGCGAGATCATCGCCGGCCTGCAGGAGCTCGAATTCGAGGTGCTCGACGCCGATCCGCGCCGCGTCAAGAAAGTGCGCGTGCACCGCCGCACGCCCGCGCCGCCGCCCTCGACCGACGTCGTACCCCCGGCCAAACCCGCCGGCGACGTCTAGCGCAGCGATGAACGCGCTGGTCTACCCCATCATCCTCAGCGCGGGCCTTTCGCGCGCCGGCATCGCTTGGGCCGCGGGTGCGTTCGGCGCGCTCGCGATGGCTCCGTTCGACGTCGCGCCGGCGCTGTTCGTCTCCATGACGGTGGCGGTCCTCCTGCTCGACGGCGTCGCGACGGAGGGCGGGCGCTGGTCGAAATCCGCGCTGAAGGCGGCGGCGATCACCGGCTGGTGGTTCGGCTTCGGTTATTTCACGGCCGGGCTCTGGTGGCTCGGCAACGCTTTCCTCGTCGAAGCCGATCAGTTCGCTTGGGCGCTGCCGCTCGGCGTTCTCGGTGTTCCTGCCGTGCTGGCGCTGTTCACCGCGGCGGGCTTCGCGGCCTCCGCGGCGATGTGGTCCGCCGGGCCGCGTCGCATCCTCGCGCTCGCCGCAGGTCTCGGCGCGGCGGAGGCGCTGCGCGGCGTGCTCTTCACCGGCTTTCCGTGGAACGCCTACGGCATGGCGCTCGCCGCCGTGCCGGGTCTCGACCAGACCGCCGCGCTCGCGGGCCTGCCCGGCCTCACGCTGCTCGCCGTCGCCATTGCCGCCTCTCCCGCGGCGTTCCTCACCGCACAGGACACGCGCGCCCGGCTCGTCGCGCCCGCGGTCGCGCTTGCCGTGCTGGTCGTCATGGGAGCGGGCGGCGCGCTGCGCCTCGCCATGGCGGATCACGAAACGGTGCCCGGCGTCCGCTTCCGCATCCTTCAGCCGGCCGTTCAGCAGGACGCCAAGTTCCGGCCCGCCAACGGCCCCGCCATCCTGCGCCGCTATCTCACCCTCAGCGCGGCGAACGGCGAGCCGACGCGGCCGGCGATGCAGGGCATCACCCATCTCGTCTGGCCGGAATCCGCGTTCCCGTTCATTCTGGCGCGCGAGCCGGAGGCCCTGGCCCGCATCGCGGCCCTGCTGCGCCCGTCGGGAACCGTGCTGCTGACCGGCGCAGTACGTGAGTCGCAGCCCATGCCGGGCGAAACCTCCCGCCGCTTCTACAACTCCATCCAAGTCCTCGGCCCTGACGGCGCCATCACCGCCAGCGCGGACAAGGTGCATCTCGTTCCCTTCGGGGAGTATCTGCCCTTCGAGGCCGTCCTGTCGGCGCTCGGGCTGCGGCGCTTCGTGCACGCGCCCGGCGGCTTCGGTGCGGGCGACGGCTTTCGGCTTCTCCCGGTTCCCGGCCTGTCGGGCGTCGTGCCGCTCATCTGCTACGAGGCGATCTTCCCAGGCGCGGTCGTGCCGTCCGGCGAGCGGCCGCAGCTTTTCCTCAATGTCACCAACGACGCGTGGTTCGGCGATACGCCGGGCCCGCGGCAACATTTCGCGCAGGCGCGGCTCCGCAGCATCGAGGAAGGCGTGCCCTTGGTGCGCAGCGCCAATACCGGCGTCTCCGCCGTCGTCGACGCCTATGGGCGCACGCGTGCGCGGTTGGACGTCGGCAAAACCGGCTTCCTCGACGCCGATCTGCCCGTCATGGCATCGTCTACCCCGTTTTCAAATTTCGGTTTTGCAGTCCCGGCGCTGCTCTGGATGCTTTTCGCCGCGGCCGCCATCGTCGGCAGACGCCCGAGCATTTAACGATCGGTTGACTCCGATCGCCGATTCACCGATCAATACAACTCGCGGTTCAAAGGATGCTTATAGTTGCATCCTATGCTGTGATTTCTATTTTAAAGTGCATGACGAATACGACACAACTTTTAGTTTTATTCGTCTTGAATTCTGGGGATCATTTCAATGACGATGACGATGGTTACGGTGAAAAAAGCGCCCAACCCCGTCGACAAGCATGTCGGCGCACGGGTGCGGATGCGACGGATCCTGATCGGGATGAGCCAAGAACGGTTGGGAGAGTCGCTCGGCCTGACGTTCCAACAGGTGCAGAAATACGAAAAAGGCACCAACCGCATCGGCGCGAGCCGCCTTCAGCAGATTTCGCAGATCCTCGGCGTTCCCGTCGAATTTTTCTTCGAAGGGTCTCCGGCGTCCGACGTGGTGTCGCTGCACGGGCCGGGCATGGCCGACTCCGCCGAGACGCGCTACGTGGCCGATTTCCTCAGCACGGCCGAGGGCGTGCAGCTGACGCGGGCGTTCGTGCGCATTCGCGAACCCAAGCTTCGCCGCAAGATCGTGGAGCTGGTCACGCTTCTCGCGGGCGAGGAGCAGGCCGCCCAGATCGTCCTCTGATCGTTCTTTAAAAAGAACGTGTCCGGCCATATTGCCTGACCTGACGAACGCGGACTATAAACCCGAACTCGGGCGACCTGCCGGTCGCTCGGGTTTTGGTTTTTGGGCCCTCTCAACCAAGCGAGGCGAAGGTGTCGCGTCCCGATTATCTTTTCACGAGCGAATCCGTTTCCGAAGGTCATCCCGACAAGGTTTGTGACCGCATCTCCGACGAGGTCGTGGATGCGTTCTTCCGGCTCGGCCCGGAAAACGGCTGGGACCCCAAGGACATTCGCGTGGCTTGCGAGACGCTGGCCACCACCAACCGCGTCGTGATCGCCGGCGAAACCCGCGGCCCCGCCGTGGTGACGCGCGATTACATCGCCCACATCGCCCGCCTCGCCATCCGCGACATCGGCTACGAGCAGTCCGGCTTCCATTGGGAAGACTGCGACATCGAAGTGCTGCTGCACGCCCAGTCGGCCGACATCGCGCAGGGCGTCGATTCCGGCGCCGCGAAGGACGAAGGCGCGGGCGACCAGGGCATCATGTTCGGTTACGCCTGCCGCGAGACGCCCGAGCTGATGCCGGCGCCGATCTACTACGCCCACAAGATCCTGCAGCGCATGTCGCAGGCCCGCCGCTCGGGCGAGAGCAAGGTGCTCGGCCCGGACGCGAAGAGCCAGGTGACCGTCCGCTACGAGAACGGCCGTCCCGTCGCCGCGACGCAGATCGTGGTCTCCACCCAGCATCTCGACGAGAACCTCTCGTCGCATGACGTGCGTTCGATCATCGAACCCTACGTGATCGAGTCGCTTCCGGCCGGTTGGGTCGGCAACGAGACGGTCTGGCACGTCAACCCGACGGGCAAGTTCGTCATCGGCGGTCCCGACGGCGATTGCGGCCTCACCGGCCGCAAGATCATCGTGGACACCTACGGCGGCGCGGCTCCGCACGGCGGCGGCGCGTTCTCCGGCAAGGATCCGACCAAGGTCGACCGTTCGGCGGCATATGCGGCGCGCTATCTCGCCAAGAACGTCGTGGCGGCCGGCCTGTCCGAGCGCTGCACGATCCAGCTGTCCTACGCCATCGGCGTGGCCAAGCCCCTGTCGATCTATGCCGATCTCCACGGCACGGGTTCCATCGACGCGGCCAAGCTCGAAGGCGTGCTGATGGAGGTGATGAACCTCACCCCGCGCGGCATCCGCGAGCATCTCGGCCTCAACAAGGCGATCTACGCCCGCACCTCCGCCTACGGCCATTTCGGCCGCGCGCCGGAAGCCGACGGCGGCTTCTCGTGGGAGCGGACGGACCTCGCCGCAGCGCTGAAGTCGCACTTCGCGTGAGCGAGGAGGCCTTCCGGCAGGGTTCGTTCTTCGGACGGCGCAAAGGCAAACGCCTTCGCGCCGGCCAAGCCGATCTGCTCGAAGACCTGCTGCCGCGTCTGCGGATCGACCGGACGGGTCCGGTCGATCCCCGTACGCTCTTCGCCCGCCCCGTCTCCGAAGTCCGGCTCGAAATCGGTTTCGGCGGGGGCGAGCACATGCTGTCCGAAGCCTCCGCCCATCCCGACGTCGGCCATATCGGCTGCGAGCCCTTCGTCAACGGCATGGCGAAGCTGCTGTCTTCGGTGCAGGAGCGCGGTCTCGACAATGTCCGCCTGCATGACGACGACGCGGTCGAGCTGATCGACCGCATGGCCGACGCCTCCGTCGACCGCGTGGTGCTGCTCTATGCAGACCCCTGGCCGAAGCGCCGGCACCACAAGCGGCGTTTCCTGTCCGATGAGACCTTGGCCCGCTTCGCCCGGATCCTGCGCCCCGGCGGCGAGTTCCGCTTCGCCAGCGACATCGACCATTATGTCGGTTGGACTTTGGCGCGCGTGTTGCGCTCGCCGGACTTCGTCTGGACCGCCGAGCGCCCCGACGACTGGCGTCGCCCTTGGGCGGGCTGGCCCGGCACGCGCTACGAAGCCAAGGCGATCCGCGAGGGTCGCGTGCCTTCATACCTCACGATGATCCGGCGCTGAGCCGCATCGCTCCCCTCGGGATCGCGTTCTTCTAAGAGCCAGGCGCTCAGCGACGGCGCTCCCCTCGGGAGCGCGTTTTCCAAAGGGTCAGGCGCTGAGCGCCGTCGGCTGCGGTGCGAGCGCGCGCAGCGACACGAAGCGGAGCACGCGCTGTGCCGTCGCGACGGTGAGGAGATCGAAGCTCGCCCGGATCGCCGCCATGTCCGGAGGACGGGCCGGATCGGATTCCTTCGTCTCGAGAACGGCGGCGAGGGTGGCCCAGCCGAAGCCGAGCGCACGCGCGATGAACATCATCGGGTCGGGCTGGGCCGCGGCGTAGGCACGCATGATCACCGGCGTCGCCATGTCCGACAAAAGCGCGATGGCGGCCAAAGCCTCCGGGGTGCGGCCGGATGCGAGCATGTCCTGCACCGCGGCTTCGTCCAGGCGGCCCGTGGCGGCAAGGGTGCGGATTTCCTGCGCCGCGTTCGACACGGCTTTGGAAAGGTCCTCCGGCGGCCGGCCGGGATTGGCGCGTTCCGGCGCGGCCGTCGCGTCCGCGGGCGTCTCCCGCGCCAGACGGCGCATCCCGAATGAGGAAAACTGCGCCGAGCGGTTGCGCAGCAGGGCGGCATGGACGCGCCCGTCGCCGCGCTGGATCAACGCGTCGGTCACGGAAGGATTCAGGTCGCCGCGGCGGGCGAGAGCCAGCAGATGGTCGGGTCCGCGCTCGGTGATCACGATCATCATGTCGTCTTGGCTCACCAGCGTGCTGCGCTCGAGGATCGGCGTCGCGACCTCCGCGTCCGCGTCCAAAGCCAAGCTGCGCACCGTCTTGCGGGGAGCCTTTTCCGCGATCGAAAGCTTGCGCGACAATTCGATGCGGGCGAGGCGGTCGATCTCCTGTGCCAGACGGATGATCACCTCGTCGAACACCTGCATGTGGTCGTCGCCGAGCCGGTCCGCCTGCGTGAAGAACAGTTCGGTCACGCTGCGGAGCATGCGGACCCGTTGCGCCTCGTCGTGTCCGCCGACGGCGCTTTCGATGTCTTTGACCAGCAGCTGAACCGAATTCATTGCGCAATACTCCTGAACCGAGCGGGAGCATGACGGCAACTGGTCACCAAAACGTGTACGCGGGGCGTGAAAATGCGACGGAACGTATATATCGCCGGCCTCGAATCGGACGGCCCACTTGCATCCGACGGGCTTCGGCGTATAAGTCGCCGATGATACATGTCTCGCAGTGATCTTAGGGTCACATATGAGAGTGGGTCCCGCCCGGGTCCCGCTCTTTTTTATTGGGGTCGGCACCTGACGATGGATCTCGACGAACCCAGACTGATCGAAGATGCCGGCGTAGCCGCCCGCGTCGCCGCGATCATCGAGCCGAGCCTCAAGGGCATCGGCTACCGGTTGGTCCGCGTGCGCGTGACCGGCCACAACGGTTGCACGGTTCAGATCATGGCCGAGCGGCCCGACGGCACCATGACCGTTTCGGATTGCGAAACCGTCAGCCGCGCCGTGTCCCCGGTGCTCGACGCCGACGACCCGATCGACAAGGCCTACCACCTCGAGATTTCCTCGCCGGGCATCGACCGCCCGCTCGTCCGCGTGTCGGATTTCGAGCGTTGGGCCGGTCACGAGGCGAAGATCGAGATGCGCGTGCCCGTCAACGGCCGTAAGCGCTTCCGCGGCATCGTTCTCGGCGTCGAGAACGGCGCGGCCGTGATGCAGCGGCTCGATCCGAAGCCGGACGAGGACGCCCGCGTCCTCCTGCCCATCCGCGACATCGAACAAGCGGGTCTGTCCCTCACGGACGAGCTGATCCGCGAATCGCTGCGACGCGACAAGGCGGCCCGCGAGGCCGCCGGGACCAAAGACCCCGACGCGGACGACGTCGAACTCGACGACGCATCCGAAGACGAAGCATCCGACGAAGCGCCCGCCTCCCCGAAGCCGGGGAAGGGTCGCCGCAGCACGAAGGAGTGACGCTCATGGCCGTCAGCGCCAACCGGCTCGAACTGTTGCAGATCGCCGAAGCGGTCGCCCGCGAAAAGGTGATCGATCGTCAGATCGTCCTTGAAGCGATGGAGGACGCCTACGCCAAGGCGGCCCGTTCGCGTTACGGCACCGAAACCGACGTGAAGGCGGAAATCGATCCGCGCACCGGCGAATTGCGTTTATGGCGGCATCTTCAGGTCGTCGATCAGGTCGAAAATCCCGCCGTCGAGATCGCTCTCGTCGACGCTCAGCGCTCGAACCCCGCGGCGCAGGTCGGCGACACCATCGCCGACAAGCTTCCGCCCTTCGATCTCGGCCGCATCGCGGCTCAGTCGGCCAAGCAGGTCATCGTGCAGAAGGTGCGCGAAGCCGAGCGCGACCGTCAGTACGACGAGTTCAAGGACCGCATCGGCCAGATCATCAACGGCGTGGTCAAGCGCGTCGAATACGGCAACGTCGTCGTCGATCTCGGCCGCGGCGAAGGCATCGTGCGCCGCGACGAGATGATCCCGCGCGAAACCTTCCGCCCCGGCGACCGCATCCGCGCCTACGTCTTCGACGTGCGCCGCGAGCAGCGCGGCCCGCAGATCTTCCTGTCGCGCACCCATCCGCAATTCATGTCGAAGCTGTTCGCGCAGGAAGTGCCCGAGATCTATGACGGCATCATCGAGGTGAAGGCCGTCGCCCGCGATCCGGGTTCGCGCGCCAAGATCGCGGTCATCTCCCGCGACACCTCCATCGATCCCGTCGGCGCCTGCGTCGGCATGCGCGGCTCGCGCGTGCAGGCCGTGGTCGGCGAGCTTCAGGGCGAAAAGATCGACATCATTCCGTGGTCGCCCGACGTCGCGACCTTCATCGTCAACGCGCTGCAGCCCGCCGAAGTGGCCAAGGTCGTGCTCGACGAAGACGCCGAGCGCATCGAGGTCGTGGTGCCGGACGACCAGCTCAGCCTGGCGATCGGCCGTCGCGGCCAGAACGTGCGTCTCGCCTCGCAGCTCACCGGCTGGGACATCGACATCCTGACGGAAGCCGAGGAATCCGAGCGCCGCCAGAAGGAATTCGCGGAACGCACCGCCACCTTCATGGAAGCGCTGGACGTCGACGAGGTCGTGGCCCAGCTGCTCGCGGCCGAAGGCTTCCGCTCCGTCGAGGAACTCGCCTTCGTCGAGCCCGCCGAAGTCGCCTCCATCGAGGGCTTCGACGAGGAGACCGCCGAAGAGATCCAGACCCGCGCCCGCGACCATCTCGGCCGCATCGAAGCGGAATTCGACGCGCAGCGCACCGCGCTCGGCGTGGCGGACGAACTCAAGTCCGTCGCCGGCGTGACCACGCAGATGCTCGTCAAATTCGGCGAGAACGACGTCAAGACGATCGAGGATCTTGCCGGTTGCGCCACCGACGACCTCGTCGGCTGGACCGAACGCAAGGGCGGCGAGACGATCCGCACGGCCGGTTACCTCGACGGCATCGAGATGTCGCGCGAGGAGGCCGAGGCGATCATCATGGATGCGCGCGTGCGCGCCGGCTGGGTCGAAGCCCCCGTCGCGGCCGACGAGTCCGAATTCGACGCCGAAGGCGAGGCGGCCGTCTGAGGCCTCGGGACGGGACGTCGGCGATGAGCGCGGCGCCTGACGAGATCGAAGACGACGACGAGCGCGGGCCGGAGCGCATGTGCATCGTCACGCGCGCCCGGCACGCGCCGGACGCCATGATCCGCTTCGTCCGGGGTCCGGACGGATCGGCGGTGCCCGACCTCAAGCGCAAGCTGCCGGGCCGCGGCGTCTGGATCACGGCGGAGCGCTCCTTCGTCGAAGACGCGGTGCGGAAGAAGCTTTTCTCCCGCGCCTTCAAGACCGAGACCATCGTCTCGCCGAATTTTGCGGATGAGGTGGAATTCCTCCTCGTCCGCGCGGCCCGCGAATTCGTTTCGCTGGCCAACAAGGCCGGTCTGGTCGTCGCGGGTTTCGCCAAGGTGGAATCCGCGATCGAACAGGGCGGCGTCTTCGCTCTTTTGGAGGCCCGCGACGGGGCTCCGGACGGGCTGAGGAAGATGCGGGCCGCCGTCCGCCGTCACGTCCGCGAAGGCGGTCGTGAGGCTCAAATCCTCGGAGCTCTCGATTCCGAGGATTTGGGTTTGGCATTGGGGCGGCCACATGTGATACATGCAGCGCTTCTCGACGGGCCGGTTTCGCGCGCATGCGCGCTGCGCCTGCAGGCCGTGGAACGCTGGAGGGGCCGCAAGGACCCCGAAGCGCCGGTCGCGGGAACGGATCCGACCGACGAAGATGACCAACCCGCGAGGACGCGAGCGGAATGACAGATACGAAGAACCCCGGCGACAAGACGCTGCACGTGCCCTCGAAGACGCTCAGCTTGAAGCGTCCCGTCGAGGCCGGCGTCGTGCGCCAGAGCTTCTCGCACGGGCGCTCCAAAGCCGTCGTCGTCGAGAAGGTGAAGCGCCGCGCGATCGGCCCCGGCGAGGCCGGCAAGCCCGAAGCCTCCGCGGCTCCGGCAGAGGCCCCGCGCGCCGAAGCGCCGCGTCAGGTCGCCCCCGCCCCCGCGCCGGCATCCGGCCGCGTCGCCCCGCCGCCGCCGCCGACCGCGTCGCGTCCCGGCGGACAGCAGCGCCCCGGCGGCCAGCAGTCCCAACCGCGCCCCTCCGGCGGCGTCGTGCTCCGCACGCTGTCCTCCGACGAGCGCGACGCCCGCGCCATGGCGCTCGTCGAAGCGCGCAAGCGCGAGGAAGACGACCGCAAGCGCGCAGAGATCGAGTCCGCCCAGCGCGCCGAGCGCGACGCTCTCGAACGCGTCGAGCGTGAAGCCGCCGAAGCGCGCAAGCGCGAAGAGGAAGAGCGTCACCGTCGCGAAGACGAAGTGCGCCGCCGCTCGGAAGAGGAAGCCCGTCGCCGTCTCGGCGAGCAGGCTCCCCCGCCCTCCGGTCCTTCGACGACGACCTATGTCTCGTCCGCGCCCGGCAGCCGCGGCACCGCACGTCCGCGCAGCCTCGACGACATGGGCCGCCGTCCGGCTCCCGCCCCGACCTCGACCGCAAAGCCCGCCGCTTCGGCCAAGGCCGCGCCGGCAGGCGTCATGCCGCCTCTGGCCCGCGGTCCGATGGGCGAGGAGGAAGAGCGCAAGGTCATTCGCCGTCCGGGCATGCCCGCGCGTCCCGTCACGCCGGCCAAGCCCGAGCGCGCCCGCGTCGGCGACGAAAAGCGTCGCGGTCGCCTCACCGTCTCCGCCGCCACCGGCGGCGAGGACGAGCGCACCCGTTCCGTCGCGGCCTTCCGCCGTCGCGTGCAGCGCCTCAAGGGCGGCGCGGCCAACGAGCCGAAGGAAAAGATCGCCCGCGAGGTGGTCATTCCCGAGACGATCACGATCCAGGAACTCGCCAACCGCATGGCCGAGCGCGGCGTGGACGTCATCCGCCTGCTGATGAAGCAGGGGCAGATGTTCAAGATCACGGACGTGATCGACGCCGACACCGCCCAGATCGTGGCGGAAGAGTTCGGCCACACCGTCAAGCGCGTCGCGGAGTCGGACGTCGAAGAGGGTCTGTTCGACCTTCCCGACACCGAGGCCGCCATGCAGGGCCGGTCGCCCGTGGTCACCATCATGGGCCATGTCGACCACGGCAAGACCTCGCTGCTCGACGCGCTTCGCCGCGCCAACGTGGCGGGCGGGGAAGCCGGCGGCATCACGCAGCATATCGGCGCGTATCAGGTCGAATCGCCCTTGGGCGGCAAGATCACCTTCATCGACACCCCCGGTCACGCGGCCTTCACGGCCATGCGCGCCCGCGGCGCCAAGGTCACGGACATCGTCATCCTCGTGGTGGCGGCGGACGACGGCGTGATGCCGCAGACGATCGAGGCGATCAATCACGCCAAGGCGGCGGGCGTCCCGATGATCGTGGCGATCAACAAGATCGACAAGCCCTCGGCCAAGCCGGAGCGCGTGCGCACCGAGCTGCTGCAGCACAACGTCCAGGTCGAATCCATGGGCGGCGACACCCTCGAAATCGAGGTCTCCGCCACCCAGAAGATCAATCTCGACAAGCTGCTCGAGACCATCACGCTGCAGGCCGAAGTGCTCGACCTGAAGGCCGATCCCGAGCGTCCGGCGGAAGGCACCGTGATCGAGGCCAAGCTCGACCGCGGCCGCGGCCCGGTCGCGACCGTGCTCGTCCAGCGCGGCACGCTGCGCACCGGCGACATCGTGGTGGCCGGTTCCGAATGGGGCCGCGTCCGCGCCCTGCTCAATCAGGCGGGCTCGCCCGTCAAGAACGCGGGTCCGTCCGTCCCGGTCGAGATCCTCGGCTTCAGCGGCGCTCCCGAAGCCGGCGACCGAGTCGCGGTCGTCGAGAACGAAGCGCGTGCCCGCGAGATCACCGAATACCGCGAACGTCAGAAGCGCGAGCGCACCGCCGCCCGCGCCGGCAACGCCCGCGGCTCGCTCGCCGACATGATGACCCAGCTCAAGGCCGCCGGCCGCAAGGAGTTCACGCTCCTCGTGAAGGGCGACGTGCAGGGCTCGGTCGAGGCGATCATCGGCGCGCTCGAAAAGGCCGGCAACGACGAGGTCATGGCGCGCGTCATGCACGCCGGCGTCGGCGGCATCAACGAGTCCGACATCACCTTGGCGCAGGCCTCCGGTGCGGTCGTCATCGGCTTCAACGTCCGCGCCAACAAGGAAGCGCGTACGGCGGCCGAGCAGTCGGGCATCGAGATCCGCTACTACAACATCATCTACAACCTCGTGGACGACATCAAAGCGGCCATGTCCGGCCTGCTCGCCCCGACGCTCCGCGAGGATCGTCTCGGCGAGGCGCGCATCCTGCAGGTCTTCGCGGTTTCGAAGGTCGGCAAGGTCGCGGGCTGTCTCGTGCAGGACGGCCGCGTGGAACGCGGCGCCGGCGTGCGCCTCATCCGCGACAACGTCGTCATCCACGAAGGCAAGCTCTCGACGCTCAAGCGCTTCAAGGACGAGGTCAAGGAAGTGCAGTCCGGTCAGGAATGCGGCATGGCCTTCGAGAACTATCAGGACATGCGCGAAGGC
This sequence comes from Hyphomicrobiales bacterium, assembly GCA_027489535.1. GTDB lineage: Bacteria > Pseudomonadota > Alphaproteobacteria > Rhizobiales > Beijerinckiaceae > JAIXZO01. The sequence goes on along the minus strand of JAIXZO010000004.1, from coordinate 4,837 downwards.
GACGTCATCGAGTGCTACCGGGTCGAAGAGATCCGCCGCACCCTCTGATCCGACGCTTCGGCTCAAGAACCGACCCGCTCGCGCCTCCCGGCCCGAGCGGGTCTTCCTTTTTCCCCTCGAGTCCGGTCCGAGTCCGGCACAGGCGGCACGATGAAGAAGAACAGACCCGAAGCGGCGTCCGGCCCCTCGCAGCGCCAGCTGCGCGTCGGCGAACTGGTCCGCCACGCCATGGCCGAGATCGTCTCGCGCGGCGACCTCAACGACGATTTCCTCTCGCGCGTGTTCATCACCTTTCCCGAAGTGCGGATGAGCCCCGATCTCAAGATCGCGACGATCTTCGTCACCGTTCATGCGGAGAAGGACGAGAAGCCCGTGGTCAAGGCGCTCGCCGGCCATCGCGGCATGATCCGCTCCGAGATCGCCAAGCGCGTGAACCTGAAATTCGCGCCCGACGTGCGCTTCATCATCGACGACCGGCTCGACGACGTGGCCCGTGTCGAAGCCATTCTGCGTTCGCCGGAAGTTCAGCGCGACATCCGCAAGCCGCAGGACGACGAGGACGGCGTATGAGCGCCCCCAAGAAGCACCGGCTCGAGATCAACGGCTGGATCGTGCTCGACAAGCCGGTCGGCATGACTTCGACGCACGCGGTCTCCGCCGTCCGTCGGCTCCTCAACGCCAAGAAGGCGGGCCATGCCGGCACGCTCGATCCGCTGGCCTCCGGCATCCTGCCGCTCGCCTTCGGCGAAGGCACGAAGACCGTCCCCTATGTCGTCGACGGCGAGAAGGCCTACCGCTTCACCGTGCGCTGGGGCATCGAGACGGATACCGACGACACCGAGGGCCGCCCCGTCGGCACGTCCGACAAGCGCCCGACCGAGGCCGAAATCCTCGCCTTGCTGCCGCGTTTCATGGGCGTGATCGAGCAGGTCCCGCCCAAATATTCCGCCATCAAAATCGACGGCGAACGCGCCTATGATCTCGCCCGCGACGGCGAAGAGGTGGAACTCAAGGCGCGCCCCGTCGAAATCCACGAGCTGCGCATGGTTGCGCGCACCGAGGAAGACGCCGTGTTCGAGGCCGAATGCGGCAAGGGCACCTATGTCCGCGCCATCGCCCGCGACATGGGCCGTGCGCTCGGCTGCCTCGGCCACGTCACCTCGCTGCGCCGCACCCGCGTCGGCCCCTTCAGCGAGATCGATTCCGTGCCTTACGCCGAGCTGGAACCCGAAGGCGCGGCGCAGCAGGCACTGCGCGGCGTCGAGGCCGGCCTCACCGAACTGCCCTGCATCGTGCTCTCGCGCGATCAGGCCGCCCGCATCCGCCGCGGCCAATCCGTCATCCTGCGCGGCCGCGACGCCCCGGCCGAAGGCGGCCCCTATTACGGCGCCTGCGGCGGCGTGGTCGTCGCCGTCGGCATGGTCGAAAAAGGCGAACTGGTGCCGAGCCGGGTGTTCAATCTGGCGATTTGACAGGGCCGTACGCCGGTCAACCTGCAGTTGATTGAAGACCTCAGCCAGTCGCCATACGGTCCAAGGGCGTCCTCTTATGCCCGGGGACCGAACCGTGCTTGAACTGCGCCCGAATTGTGAATTGTGCGATCGTGACCTTCCTCCGCGAAGCTTGGACGCGCGGATATGTTCGTACGAATGCACCTACTGCGCCGACTGCGTCGAAACGGTTCTGAAAAATGTCTGCCCGACATGCGGCGGGGGTTTTGCCCGGCGTCCGGTACGGCCAAGCCGTTCATGGCGGCCCGAGCGTAAGCTGGAGCTCGAACATCACCCCGCAAGCGACGTCCGTGTGCATACGCGTTTCACGACGGACGATATCGAGGCGCATGTTGAGCGGATCGCCCAACTTCCGGCGGACGGCCGCTGACGCAAAGGCTGCGGAGCCGGCGTGTTTGCGCACACACCGAATTTCACGTATCTATAGACTGTAGATACGCGAGGCTCATCATGTCCGAACGTGCGACGGCGAAGCTCTTTAAGCATGGCGGCAGTCAGGCGGTTCGGCTGCCCAAGGAATTCCGCCTGCCCGGCGAGCGCGTGAAGCTGACGCGCATGGGGCGCGGCGTGCTGATCGAGCCCGAAGACTTTGATTTCGAAGCGTGGCGGAAGAAACTCCACGCCTACAACGACGCATCGTTCATGGAAGAAGGTCGGAACCAGCCTTCCATGCCGGATGCCGAGTCCATCTTCGACGAATGATCCACCTCGACACCAATATCGTCGTGGCTCTTCTCAACGAGCGGCCGGAGGCCATGGCGGGCTTGGCGGAATGCTGGACCGCTGGCCAGACGGTAGGAATCTCCTCCATCGTCCTCTTCGAGCTGCAGTATGGGGCGTCAAAAAGCGCCAGACGCATTCATAACGAGGGCCGCATTGCCGCATTTCTCGAGAGTCCGATTGCCGTTCTGGCCTTCGACGGCGCCGCCTCGGAAAGTGCCGGCCGGATTCGAGCCGATCTGGAGCGAGAGGGTGTTCCGATCGGTCCCTTCGACGTTCTCATCGCGGGCCACGCCTTGTCCGCCGATGCCGTCCTCGTGACCAACAACACGCGGGAGTTTGCGCGGGTGCGCGGATTGCGGATCGCCGACTGGCTCTCTTCGCCGGCCTCCTAGCGTTCCGCCCGTTTTCGTGTATACCTCCCCGCGCGCAGGTTCTTCGGGCCCGCCGCATCATGCGACCTTGCTGGACGACATCCCGGCTCGGCCGTTCCTCGGTCGGCGCAACGACGCCGCCCGCTTCTCCAATCCGAAAGGACATTCCGATGTCGATTTCTCCCGAGCGCAAGCAGGAACTCGTCACTCAGCACGCCTTGAAGGCCGGCGACACCGGCTCCCCGGAAGTGCAGATCGCGATCCTCACCGAGCGCATCACCAACCTGACCGGCCACTTCAAGGCCCACGGCAAGGACAATCATTCCCGCCGCGGTCTGCTGAAGATGGTCGCGCAGCGCCGCTCGCTCCTCGACTACGTCAAGTCGAAGGACGAAGCCCGCTACCGCACCATCATCGAAAAGCTCGGCATCCGCCGCTGATCGATTTCGAGGCCGGGCGCTCCGCTCCCGGCCTTTCTTAGCCGCGACGGGCCAAGCCGCGTCCGCCGCACATCCGAGCGCCCCCGAAGGGCGTTCCCTGCCTTACCCGACGGTCATGGCAGGATTGCCGGAGTCTTCCCGGCGCGCCGCTCGCGCGCGCCTTGCAGGGGAGGCTCCCGCCGTCTTGCTCATGGCGTCGGTCCGGGCCGTCCGTGTCCGCACGAGAAAGACCGAAAATGTTCGATATCCAAAAAGTCGAGATGAATTGGGCGGGGCGCAAGCTCACCCTCGAAACCGGCCGCATCGCCCGTCAGGCCGACGGCGCCGTACTCGCCACCTACGGCGAGACCACCGTTCTCGCCACCATCGTCTCCGCCAAGGAGCCGAAGGCCGGCATCGATTTCTTCCCGCTGACCGTCAATTATCAGGAAAAGACCTTCGCCGCGGGCCGCATCCCCGGCGGGTATTTCAAGCGCGAAGGCCGCCCGTCGGAGAAGGAGACGCTCGTCTCCCGCCTCATCGACCGCCCGATCCGCCCCCTGTTCGTCGACGGCTACAAGCATGACACCCAGGTCGTCGTGACCGTGCTTTCGCACGATCTCGAAAACGATCCGGACATCGTCGCCCTCGTCGCGGCCTCGGCCGCCCTCACGCTGTCCGGCGTGCCCTTCATGGGCCCGGTCGGCGCGGCGCGCGTCGGCCATGTCGGCGGCAAGCTCAAGCTCAACCCGACCATTCAGGAAATGACCGAGTCCGAGCTGGACCTCGTCGTTGCCGGTACGGGCGATGCGGTGCTCATGGTCGAATCCGAAGCCAAGGAGCTTTCGGAAGACGTCATGCTCGAAGCGGTGATGACCGGTCACCGCGGCTTCCAGCCGGTGATCGACGCCATCATCAAGCTCGCCGAAGTGGCCGCCAAGGAGCCGCGCGACTTCACCGCGCCGGATCACTCCGAGCTCGAGAAGCGCGTCCTCGCCCTCGTCGAGAAGGACCTCCGCGACGCGTTCACCACGCCCGCGAAGATGGAACGCCAGAACAAGGTCGCCGCCGCGAAGCAGAAGGTGCTCGCCGCCTTCTGCGGCGAAGGCGTCGAGAACCCGCAGCACCCGATCGTCGTTTCGGGCGTGTTCAAGGAGGTCGAGGCGAAGATCGTTCGCTGGAACATCCTCGACACCGGCGTGCGCATCGACGGCCGCGACGTCCGCACCGTCCGCCCGATCGTGTCGGAAGCCGGCATCCTGCCGCGCACCCACGGCTCGGCCCTGTTCACCCGCGGCGAGACGCAGGCCATGGTGGTCGCGACCCTCGGCACGGGCGACGACGAGCAGTTCATCGACTCGCTGGAAGGCACCTACAAGGAGCGCTTCCTGCTGCACTACAACTTCCCTCCCTACAGCGTCGGCGAGACCGGCCGCATGGGATCGCCCGGTCGTCGTGAAATCGGCCACGGCAAGCTCGCATGGCGCGCCATGCGCCCGATGCTGCCCGCGCATCACGAGTTCCCCTACACGATCCGTCTCGTGTCGGAGATCACCGAGTCGAACGGTTCGTCCTCCATGGCGACCGTCTGCGGCGCCTCGCTGGCTCTCATGGACGCGGGCGTTCCGCTGCGCCGTCCCGTGGCGGGCATCGCGATGGGTCTGATCCTCGAAGGCGAGCGCTATGCGGTGCTCTCGGACATCCTCGGCGACGAGGATCATCTCGGCGACATGGACTTCAAGGTCGCCGGCACCGAGAACGGCATCACCTCGCTGCAGATGGACATCAAGATCGCCGGCATCACCGAGGAGAT
>JAIXZO010000021.1 GCA_027489535.1 Hyphomicrobiales bacterium | reverse complement strand
TCTGGTCGGAGGTCAGCGACGCGACCTGCGCGGTCGTCATCGCCGCGATCTGAGCGGTCGTCATGGCCGCGAGATCGGCCGTCTCGAACGCGGCGACCTGTGCCGTGGTCAGCGCCGCGATCTGAGCCGTGGTCAGGGCTGCCGCCTGCGCGGTCCCGAGCGCCACGAGCTGATCCGAGGTCATCGCCGCGACCTGGTTCGTCTTCAGGGCCGCCAAATCGGCGGTCTCCATCGCGGCGACCTGCTCCGTGGTCAGAGCTGCCGTCTGCGCCGTCGTCAAGGCTCCGGCCTGCGCGGTCGTCAGCGCCACGGTCTGGTCGGTGGTCAGGGCGGCGAGCTGCGCCGTCTTCAGCGCGGCCGTCTGGGCCGTCGTCAGGGCGGCCACGTCGCGCGTTTCCAGCGCGGCCACCTGGTCGGAGGTCAACGCGCCGACCTGAGCCGTCGTCATCGCGGCGGTCTGCGCCGTCGTCAGGGCGATCACCTGCGCGGTCGTCATCGCAGCGATCTGCGCGGTCTTGAGCGCGGCAATCTGCGCCGTCGTCATCGCGGCGAGATCGGCCGTTTCCATGGCGACGATCTGATCGGACGTGAGCGACGCAACCTGCGCCGTCGTCAGGCCGGTCACTTGCGAGGTGCCGAGGGCCACGATCTGGTCCGTGGTCATCGCTGCGACCTGAGCGGTCTTCAGCGCGGCGAGCTGCGAGGTCTTCAGAGCCGCGAGATCCGCCGTTTCGAGCGCGGCGACCTGTGCCGTGGTCAGCGCCGCCGTCTGGGCGGTCGTCAGCGCCGCAGTCTGCGCGGTGCCGAGCGCGACGATCTGGTCGGAGGTCAAGGCCGCGACTTGCGCCGTGGTCATGGCGGCGATCTGGGCGGTCGACATCGCGGCGAGGTCGGCGGTCTCGAGGGCGGCCACCTGCGCGGTCTTCAGCGCGGCGATCTGGCTCGTGGAGAGCGTCGAAATCTGGGCGGTGGTCAGCGAGGCCAGCTGATCGGAGGTCAGCGCAGCGACCTGGTTGGTCTTCAGAGCCGCGAGGTCGCGGGTTTCCATCGCGGCGATCTGCGCCGTGCTCAACGCCGCGGTCTGGGCGGTCGTCAGCGCCGCAGTCTGCGCCGTCGTCAGGGCGACCACCTGGTCGGTGGTCAGCGCCGCGACCTGATCGGTCTTCAGCGCCGCGATCTGGGCCGTCGTCATGGCGGCGAGATCACGCGTTTCCAACGCGGCGATCTGGTCGGTCGCCAGCGCGGCGACCTGAGCCGTGGTCATCGCCGCAGCCTGCGCCGTGGAGAGCGCCACCAGCTGATCGGTCGTCAGCGCGGCGACCTGAGCCGTCTTGAACGCTGCGATCTGAGCGGATTTGAGGGCTGCGAGGTCGACGGTTTCAAGCGCGGCGACCTGCTCGGTCGTCAACGCCGCCGTCTGCGCCGTGGTCAGCGCGGCGGTCTGCGCCGTGGTCAGCGCGACGACCTGATCGGTCGTGAGAGCGGCGACCTGCGACGTCTTGAGCGCGGCGGTCTGCGCCGTGGTCAGCGCGGCGACCTGCGCGGTCGTCAGCGCCGCGATCTGGTCGGTGCTCAGGGCGGCCGCTTGGGCCGTCGTCATGGCCGCGAGGTCGGCCGTCTCCATCGCCGCGATTTGGGCGGTCGTCAAAGCGGCGGCCTGCGCCGTGGTCAGGGCGGCCGTCTGGGCCGTGCCGAGAGCGACGATCTGGTCGGTTGCGAGGGCCGCAACCTGTGCCGTCTTCAACGCCGCGATCTGCGCGGATTTCAGGGCTGCGAGATCGGCGGTCTCCAGCGCGGCGATCTGCGCCGTCGTCATCGCGCCGATCTGGGCGGTCGTCAGCGCGGCAGCCTGCGCCGTGGTCAGCGCGACGACCTGATCGGTCGTCAAGGCAGCAATCTGGGACGTACGGAGGGCGACAAGCTGGGACGTCTTCAAGGCCGCAAGATCGGCCGTCTCCATGGCCGCGATCTGCGCGGTGGTCAGTGCCGCCGCCTGTGCGGTCGTCATCGCCGCAAGCTGCGTCGTGCCGAGGCCGACGATCTGGGCCGTCGTCATCGCCGCGATCTGGGCAGTCGTCAGCGCGGCGAAGTCACGCGTCTCGAACGCCGCGATCTGCTCCGTCGTCAGCGCGGCCACCTGCGCGGTGGTCAAAGCGGCCACCTGGGCCGTCCCGAGGCCCACCACCTGATCGGTGGTCATGGCCGCGAGCTGCGCGGTCTTCAGCGAGGAGAGCTGCGCCGTGCTCAGCGCGGCCAAGTCGCGGGTTTCCATTGCCGCGAGCTGTTCGGTGGTCAAAGCCGTCGTCTGCGCGGTCGTCAACGCTGCGGCCTGCGCCGTGGTCAGCGCGACGACCTGAGCCGTCGTCAAGGCCGCGAGCTGCGCGGTCTTCATGGCGGCGATCTGGGCGGTCGACAAAGCCGCAAGGTCTGCGGTTTCCATCGCGGCGACCTGCTCGGTCGTCAGCGCGGCGATCTGGGCCGTGGTCAAGGCGGCGGCTTGCGCCGTTCCGAGCGCGGCGAGCTGTTCCGTCGTCAAGGCGGCGATCTGGCTGGTCTTCATCGCCGCGAGATCACGCGTCTCGAGCGACGCCACCTGTGCGGTGGTCAGCGCCGCCGTCTGCGCGGTGGTCATCGCGGATGCCTGCGCGGTACCCAGCGCGACGATCTGTGCAGTGGTGAGCGCCGCCACCTGTTCCGTCGTCAACGCCGCGATCTGGTTCGACTTGAGGGCGGCGAGATCGATCGTCTCCAAAGCAGTCAGCTGCGCGGTCGTCAGCGCAGCGACCTGAGCGGTCGTCATCGCGGCGACCTGGGCGGTGCCCAAGGCCACGATCTGATCGGTGGTCAAGCTTGCGACCTGTCCGGTCGTCAGCGCCGCGATCCTCGCGGTGCTCAGCGCCGCCAAATCACGCGTTTCGAGTGCGGCGAGTTGTTCGGTCGTCAGCGCGGCGACCTGCGCCGACGTCAAAGCCGCAGCTTGGGCGGTGCCCAGCGCGACGATCTGGTCGGTGGTGAGCGCGGCGACCTGCGCGGTCGTCATCGTGGCGACCTGCGCGGTCGACAACGCCGAGAGATCGCGGGTTTCAAGCGCTGCAAGCTGCTCGGTCGTCAGTGCGGCCGTCTGCGCGGTCGTCAACGCCGCGGCTTGGGCGGTGCCCAGAGCGACGATCTGCGAGGTGGTGAGGGCGGCGATCTGGTTCGTCTTCAGGGCGGCGGTCTGCGCGGTCGACAGGGCCGCCAAGTCGGCGGTCTCCAAGGCGGCGACCTGAGCGGTCGTCAAAGCCGAGATCTGGGCCGTGGTCAGGGCTGCGGCCTGCGCCGTGCCGAGCGCGACGATCTGGTCGGAGGTCAGCGCCGCGATCTGGTTCGTCTTCAACGCGGCGAGATCGCGGGTCTCGAGCGCCGCGATCTGTGCCGTCGTCATCGCCGCGACTTGCGCGGTCGTCATCGCCGCGATCTGGGCGGTGCCGAGCGCCACGATCTGCGCGGTCGTCAGGCCCGCGACCTGTTCGGTGGTGAGGGCCGCGATCTGGTTCGTCTTCAGGGCGGCGAGATCGGTCGTCTCGAGTGCCGCGACCTGCGCGGTCGTCAGCGAGGCGGTCTGCGCAGTCGTGATCACCGCGACCTGCGCGGTGCCGAGCGCGACGACCTGGCCGGTGGTCAAGGCCGCGACCTGCGCGGTCGTCAGCGCCGAAATCTGGTTCGTCCTCATCGCCGCGAGGTCGCGCGTCTCGAGGGCGGCGACCTGTTCGGTGGTCAGCGATGCGGTCTGCGCCGTGGTCAAGGCTGCGGCTTGGGCGGTGCCCAATGCGACGATCTGGGCGGTCGTGAGCGCACCCATCTGCGCGGTGGTCAGGGCGGCCGTCTGCGCGGTCGTCAAGGCGGCGATCTGGTCGGTGCTGAGGGCCGCGACCTGATCGGTGGTCAGCGCCGCGATCTGGCTGGACTTGAAGGCGGCCAGGTCGCGCGTCTCGAGCGCGCCCAGTTGCGCCGTCGTCAGGGCCGCCGTCTGGGCGGTCGTCATCGCCGCCGCCTGAGCGGTGCCGAGCGCCACGATCTGCGCCGTCCCGAGCGCGGCGATCTGCGCCGAGGTCATGCTCGCGACCTGAGCCGTCGTCATCGCCGCGAGATCGGTGGTTTCGAGCGCGGCGACCTGGGTGGTGCTCAGCGCGGCGATCTGGGTCACCTTCAGGCTGATGGCCTGAAGGGACATCAGCGCGCCGATCTGGTCTTCGGAAATGGCCTCGATCTGCGAGGTCGTGAGCGAACGGATCTGCGCCGTCGTCAGCGCGGCGAAGTCCTGCGTTTCGATGGCGCTGATCTGGTCGGACGTCAGCGCCGCAATCTGTGTTTCCTTGAGGGCGCTGACCTGTCCCGTGCTCAGCGCCGCGATCTGAGCCGTGCTCATGCCCACGATGCCGGAGCTGCTGATCGCGGCCAATTGCGCGGTGGTCAGCGACCCGACCTGCGCCGTCGACATTGCGGAGAGCTGGCTGCTGGTAAGACCCGCCATCGCGGCCGAGGTGAGCGCCGCCAAGTCGGCCGTTTCGAATGCGGCGATCTGCGTGGAGGAGAGATAGCCGACCTGCGTCGCGGAGAGCACCGCCGCCTGGTTGGTTCCCAACGCGGCGATCTGCGCCGTCGTGAGGCTGGCGATCTGCGCCGAGGTGAACGTTTTGACCTGAGCCGTCGTCAGCGACGTGACGTCCAGCGTCGAGATATCCGACACCGTGACGCTATAGCCTGTGCTGCTGCTTACTGACGAGACCGTGGACATCTGCCGCTCCGAATGCCGTAGAGCGCCAAATTGGAACTCTCACGTTGGGAGATGACGGCGTCGCCGGAACAAACTTTAGCCAAGTTTTAATTTTTTTTGGGAATGCGCGGGAGGATCAAAACGAAAGCGCTTCGACCCTTCCCGCTGCATCCGTTTGCAGGCTTCGGAATTCAACAAGCAATCAAGCGCTGCAATGCGTCTTCGAATTCGTCTCTGAAGTTGTCCGTATTGAAGAGAGCTCCGGCCGATTTGCGCTGATCGAGATGCAACCTGATGTTTTTCAGTCGCTGCGGGTCCGTCGACAGCTCCACTGCGAGGTTTTCGTAGTGCTCCGCATCGCGGCAGATCAGTTCCGACAATCCGGCAGCCTTCGAAAGACTGCCCGCCATGCGGGAAACATAGCTGCGTCCCGGCAGGGTGATCAGGGGCAGTCCCGCCCACAAGGCGTCGTTGGCCGTGGTGCCGGCATTGTAGGGGGACGTGTCGAGGAACAGGTCGGCCGTGCGGAAACGGCTGAGATAGTCCTTGGGGTCGATCCGACCCGCAAAGAAGATGCGCGCCGGGTCCACGCCCTCCGCCTGCGCCCGCGCCGAAAGATTGGCCCGCGACCAGACATTGTCTTCCAAGAGCCACAGCACGGCGTTCGGCGAGCGGCCCAGAATGCGCAGCCACGCCGCGAACATTTCGGGCGCTATCTTGTAGTTGTTGTTGAACGCGCAGAACACGAAGGCGTCGTCCGGCAGGCCGTAGAACGCGCGCGGACGCTCGGGCCCGAACTCCCGCCCCGTATCGCTCACTTGGAACGTCGTCGGCAGCCGCAGCGGCTTTTCGCTGAAGAAAGGCTCCAGCTCGGGCGGGAAGATGAAGTCGTCGGCCACCACGTAATCGACATGCGGGATCGCGGACGTGCCCGGATAGCCGAGCCACGCGATCTGAATCGGCGCGGGACCGCGCGCCACGATCTCCGGGCGCGCATTGCCCGAGAGACCCTGAAGATCGACAAGGACGTCGATCTCCCGATCCGCGATCAGCCGCGCCGCCGCTTCGTCGGTCATGCCGCCGATCGGATGGAAATGATCGAACGCGGCACGCACGCGCGCCCTGAACGGCGTCCCGTCTTCCTTGCTCCAGCAGAAGGCGTGCACCTCCACTTTGCTGCGGTCGTGCTTCTCGAACAGCTGCACGGTCAGCAGCGACACCGCATGCATCGAAAGGTCGGAGGAGAGATAGCCGATGCGGATGCGGTCGTGGCCGTAACGGCGGTCGGCCGGAACCATCCGCTCGAAGGGGCGCACCTTCTCCCGTACGTAGCGCGCGGCGCAGGCCAGCTGCACCGCCGGGTCGTCGGACAGACTGAGGATTGCGAGCGGGGACGCGACGTTCGCGAGCGCCTCTTCCTCGATCCGCCCGCCGAGAACGGGCCACACGCACTGCTTCTGCCGCAGATGGATCCAGTGATGCTGCACCGCCGTCTGCGTCGGCTCGACGTCGAGACTTTCCGTGAGGAAGCGCTCGGCCCCGGCATAGTCGCGTTCGATCTCCGAGAGACGGCCCGCATTGTTCAGCAATTGCAGCCGTGCCTCGCGATCCTGCCCGGCTTCGCCGCGCGCATGCTCCGCGCCCGCATTCCAGCTCTCGATCGCTTCGCGCCGGCGTCCGACGCCTTCCAGCAGAATGCCGAGATTGAGATGCCCGCGCAGGAAGTCGGGCTTCATCTGCACGCAATGGCGCAGAAAGGCCTCTGCCTCGACGTTGCGTCCCAAGGTCCGCAGCAGCGTGCCGAGATTGAACAGACCCGCATAGATCAGCCCGTCGCCCGGCGCGGCGAGGTAGCTCCGGTAAACCGCTTCCGCGTCGCCGGGCCGCCCTTCGCCGACTGCCTTTTCCGCCGCCACGATGGCGTCCGAAAGCATCATCGGACCGGCCGGCAAGTCGGTCGCGGCGCCGTCGGGCGCGACGGGTGCCGGGGCCTCGGCGGCCGGCGTCCGCAGCTTGTCGCGCACCGAGCCGAACGCCGTCAGATATTCGTGGTCGCCATAGGCGATGTAGGCCGTCTTCAAGGCATCGCTGATCACCGCCTCGATCGGCCGCGTGTTCAGCGCGGACGCCGACCAGGACAACCGAAACGGGACGTAGCGCACGCTGCGCCATTGCGGCTCGGCGGCGAGCAGAAACGAGGCCGTCCGCTCCTGCAGAAACACCTTCCGCTGCGCCGTCGCCGAATAGGCCGTCGCATGCCGAAGTTCGCGCCCGAGCGCGTCGTCCTCCGTCTCCGCGATGGCGAACAACGCCTCGTTGACGGCCAGCCATGCCCGCCAGAATGCCGGCCGCGCGACGAAGTAGTTGGAATAAACCACCGTCCGCGAGTCCATCACCATGCCGCTCAGCGACGTCTCGCGCCCGATCCGCGCCAGCAGCGCCTCATAGGTCGCGATCATGCCCGCGTCGAACGTCTCGGCTTGCTCGAACACGTTCAGGAAGAACGCGCCCATGTCGGCTTGGGGCGAAAACAGCACCACGTCCGCGCGCGCGGCGTTCTTGCGCACGAAGTCGACGACCGCCGCGTGATCCAAACCCGTCTTGGAAAAGAATTTCGGGCTGAAAAAGCCGTAGAAGGCTTTTTCGTCGAGCGTCTCGGTCAGCAGGAACCGCCGGATCGGCCAATACTCGAACCAGTCCGGCCGTTCGTTCGCCAGATTGTCGAGCGCCAGATATCCGGCTTCCAAATCCCGCGCCGTCTCGGGCGAGTAGACGACCTGATGCAGCAAGACCTTCGTCGCGCTTTCGACGCCTTTTGTCGGACGGCCCGCTTTTGCCATTTCGAATGCTCGTTTCGGAGGGACGCGTGACGGCCCGCTCCGCGCGGACCCTCGGCGAGGCATGACCATGAAGATGCCGGAAATCAACTCCGGCTTTGCAGCCTGTCCAAAATGTCCGCACGGACCTTCTGGAATTCCGCGATGTATTGCGGGCGACGCGTCTCCCGAAACGCGATCTTCAGCGCGTCGAGCACGCAGAGCTCGGAGCGGAAACCGGCAAGCGCGGCCGGCGAATACGGCAGATCGAAGGGATCGTACGTCTTCACCTTCCAACCGCTTTCCGTCGTCAGGATGTAGGACGCCATGCGTTCGACGATGAAGACCTTGGCCGGATTGAACGTCCCCGAATGTCTGACCCCTGCGGTCATCTTTTTAGAAAGAGCGGAACCCTCGTTCTCGCATTCCGCGAACAAGACTTCGCAGAGCGCGAACCACCGCGCCCAGAACGGCTTCTTCGCCGTGAAGTAATTGCAGAAGATCGTCTGCGTCGAGCTCATCACCAGGGACGCGACGTCGATGTGAGGATTGAACAGCGCGAAGGCGTTCTGGAAGACGGGAAAGATCCCCTCATGCTGCGCCGCCGCCTGTTCGAAAATGTTCACGGCGAACGCCGCCTGATCGAAGAACGGCGAAAAGGCGATCACGTCGTGGTCCGTCGCCGAGGCGACGAAATCGTGCACGGTCTGCGCGTCCAAGCCCGTCTTCATTTTGAATTTGGGCGACAGAAATCCGTAGTGGACGTCGTCATCGAGTTCGTTGTTCAGAAAGAAGTTCCGAATGGGCCAATACTCGCTCCAGTCCGGACGATCGTTCGCAGCGTTGTCGAGCTGCAAGAAACCGCGATCATTCGTCCCGCGCGTCTTCTCGTCGTAGAAAATCTGATAAATCATCGCAGGGGTTTGGACGGCCCGCGAAGTCGTCGGGATGCCGTCTCGTCGGTCTGACATCATAGTGCTCGACTGCTTACTCTATCGGTCGAGACGCTATGGACAAAACACGGGCATGTGAAGAGAAATTGCTCTCTCGCGCACGCGGCCGGGCATCTCGGCGCGATCCGGGCGTTCGCCGTTTCATGCCGTCGGCGCACGACTTGCGGCGGACCCTCCCGCCGGCCATCATGCGGCGCGGTTCCGAGGGAGGCTTTCCACCATGGCGACGACCAAGACCCCCAAATCCATCGCTGTGGATTGGGGCACGACGCGCCTGCGCGCCATGCTCGTCTCAGCCGAAGGGGAGATATTGGACATCGCCGTCGAGGATCAGGGCATCATGGCCGTGCCCGCCGGCGGCTTCGCCGAGGTGTTGCGCGGGCGCATTGCGCCGTGGATCGAGCGGCACGGTCGTCTTCCCGTTTTGATGGCCGGCATGATCGGCAGCCGCAACGGCTGGATGGAAGCCCCCTACGTCGCCTGCCCCGCCTCCGTCGAGGACATCGCGTCGAAGGTGGTGCGCGTCCCCTTCGATCTCACCGACATCATCCTCGTGCCCGGCCTGTCCTACCGGGACGCGTCCGGCACGCCCGACGTCATCCGGGGCGAGGAGACGAAGATCGCCGGCGCAGGCCTGCGCAACGGCACGATCGTCACGCCCGGCACGCACAGCAAATGGGTCTCGATGCGCGACGGCGTCGCCGTAGGATTCGTCTCGTTCATGACCGGCGATTTCTACGGTGCCCTTCACGACCACACGATCCTCGGCAAACTCGCCGAAACTCCCGAGGACCCCGCGGGCTTCGAACGCGGATTGGCCGCCGCCAAACGCTACGGCGGCCTCACGCATCAGGCCTTCGGCGCGCGCACGGCCGTGCTCTTGGGCGACATGTCCGGACGCGAGGTCGGGCCTTATCTGTCCGGTCTGCTGATCGGTACGGAAATCCTGCAGGGCATGGCGTTGGACAGGCCCGAAGGCGAGATCGTCGTCGTCGCCGAAGGCGTGTTCGGCCGCAATTACGGGCGGGCTTTCGAAGAGTTCGGCATCCCCGTCCGCTTCCTCAATCCCGAAGACACCTTCATCGCGGGCCTTTCCCGCATTCTCGACGCCGCCGGACCCCGCACCTCATGACCCGCCATCTCGACGCCTTCGACGCGGCCTTCCGCGCCTGTCCGCTCATCGCCATTCTGCGCGGCATCACGCCCGAGGAGGCGGTGCCGGTGGGCGAGGCGTTGCTGGCGGCGGGCTTCCGCATCATGGAAGTGCCGTTGAATTCGCCGGAGCCGCTGGACAGCATCGCCCGCATGAGCGCCGCCTTTGCGGGCAGGGCGGTCGTGGGCGCGGGCACCGTCTATCGTCCGGCCGACGTCGAAACCGTCGCCGCCGCCGGCGGCACGCTCGTGGTCTCGCCCAACGCGAACCCCGCCGTCATCACGCGCACCAAGGCGCTCGGCCTCGTCTCCGCTCCAGGCGTGTTCACGCCGACGGAAGCCGCCGCGGCGCTCGAAGCGGGCGCGGACGTCCTGAAGATATTCCCGGGCGAGGCGACGTCCCCCGCGGGCGTGCGTGCCATGTCGGCCGTCCTCCCCAAAGGCGTGCGCATCGTCGTCGTCGGAGGCGTCGCGGCGGACGATCTCGGTCGCTGGGCGGGCGGGCCCGTGTCCGGCTTCGGCATCGGCTCCGCGCTCTACAAGCCCGGCATGACGGCCGCAGACGTCGGCGAGCGGGCGCGGGCCTTCGGCGCGGCCTATGCGGCGGCATTCGGAGCGCGCGGCGCGTGATCGTCGTCTTCGGCTCCGTCAATGCCGATCTCGTCACGCGGGTGGCGGCGCTGCCCCGCCCCGGGGAGACGGTTGCGGGTCCGCGCTACGAAATCTTCGGCGGCGGCAAGGGTGCCAATCAAGCCTATGCGGCCGCGCGTGCCGGCGCGAAGGTGGCATTCCTCGGAGCCGTCGGGCATGACGCGTTCGCCGACGTCGCGCTGGCCGATCTCGTCGCTGTAGGCGTCGACCTGTCCCATGTGGTCCGTACGGCGTCTCCCACGGGCGCGGCCTTCATCGGGGTCGATCCGGCGGGCGAGAACATCATCATGGTCGCGTCGGGCGCGAACGCCGATCTCGGGGCCGATGCGCTCCACGCGCTCGCCCTGTCCGAGCACGACATCCTCCTGCTTCAAGGTGAAATCGCCGCCGATGCGTCGCTCGCGGCCGCCGCCCGGGCAAAGGCATGCGGCGCACGCGTGGTCGTCAATGCCGCGCCCGTCCAAGGTTTCGATACGGCTGCGCTCCCGACGGTGGACGTGCTGATCGTCAACGAAGCGGAGGCGCTCGCCGTCGCGCAACGACTTCACCTTTCCGAGACCGACCCCGAGAACATCGCCCGCATCATCGATGCGCGCGGCACCGCTTGCGTCGTCACGCTCGGTGCGCGCGGCGTGGTGGGATGGTGGAGCGGTGTCCGCCGCTCGGTCCCGGCCTTTCGGGTGGATGTGGTCGACACCGTCGGCGCCGGAGATGCGTTCTGCGGAGCCTTCGCCGCCGCCTTGTCGCGCGGTTACGGATTTACCGGTGCTCTGGCCCGTGGCGCGGCGGCGGGAGCACTAGCCTGCACCGCGGCGGGCGCTAGGGCCGGCGTTCCGGATGTCGCCGCCATCGAGAACCTCGCCTCCGTCTTTCAAGCCTGAGCGCGCCCGGCCGATCTGCTTCAGTCGGCCTCGCTCGCGGACGCCCGGTTCAGAGCTTCGCCAGATTGACCATCACGTTCCAAAGCGCGCCCTTGTTCTCGCCCGCGCCGCCGCGCCCTTTCGCCGAAGAGGCGATGGTGCGCCCTTCGGACGACAGGTTCGTGGTCACCGGCCGCCCGGCTTCGGCAGTCTCGTCGACGGAATCCGCGTCCTCCGTCGCAGGCTTGCGGCGCACGGCGCTGATCGCTCGGACGGGAGCCGTCCGCATGATGGTGGGATTGAATGTGATCCGCATCGACGCCTCTCATGCCACGGGAGTGAAGACGGTCGCGGAGGGCAAAACTTAAGGAGACGACGGACCGCCGAAGGGATTCGTCCGACCGCAGCGTCAGGTTGCACGTTCAAATGCAACCTGAAGAATCAAATGGCGTGATGAACTGTTTTCGTCATGGTTATGCGATGGGATAAGGCTTCTGTTCTATGGGCTTGTACGCCACTTTCGGCTGAGCTATCCTCTCCGACAGTTGGCTGGTTGTATGATAATGCTTTCGCGTTACATAAAATTGATCGTATTGGTTGTGTTTTGCAGTGCAGGCGGCCCGGTCGTTTGGTCGATCGTCCAGCACGTGCAGGGCAACGGCGCGCGTTTGGCCGCCTATCTCGCCGTGCCGACCCCGTCCGAAGCGACTCCGGCCGTCATCGGCAGAGCCCTCGTCCCCGCCGGCCGCGAGGGGTCCTTCATCGCCGATGCTCTTTTCAACGGCGTTCGGGTCAGAGCCGTCGTCGACACCGGAGCGAGCCTGACCGTCCTGCGCCATCAGGACGCCCTCGCCGTCGGCCTTCGGCCTCGCCCGGAGGATTTCAAACACAGTCTGCAGACCGCCAACGGCACCGTCAAAGCGGCCATGGCGGAGCTCGACACCGTCGTGATCGGCGGGATCACCGAGCGAAACCTCAAGATCTACATCCTCGATGGCTCGTCGGGCCTGCCCTACAATCTTCTCGGGCAAAACTACCTGTCGCGTCTCCGCGTCGTGATGAACGGCCGCGAGATGGAACTCTCCCAACCCGAGCGCCGCTGATCCTCCGTCGGCGAGTTCAGGGTTGCGTCGACGCCTTGGCCGCGTCAGTTTGCGCACGTTCCATCGAAACGAGGATCTCCATGTTTCCCAAGCCGCACCCCTCGCTTGCCGTCAACACGGCCGCCTATGAGCTCCTGCCCATGGTGAAGCCGACCGGTTTCCGCGAGTACGATGCGCGCTGGTACTTCGAAAAAGAGATCAATCTGATGGGCGTCCAAGCTCTCGGCATGGGGCTCGGCACCTTGATCCGCGAGATGGGCGTGAAGCCCGAAATCGTGACGGGGCATGATTATCGCGCCTATTCGCAGTCCATCAAGATGGCGCTGATCACGGGGCTCATGGCGGCCGGCTGCAAGGTGCACGACATCGGTCTGGCGCTTTCCCCGATGGCCTATTTCGCACAGTTCGAATTGGACGTGCCCTGCGTGGCGATGGTCACGGCGTCTCACAACGACAACGGCTGGACGGGCGTGAAGATGGGCGCGCAGCGTCCCGTCACCTTCGGTCCGGACGAGATGGGCCGCCTGCGCGACATCGTGCTCGAAGGCCGGTCCACGATGCAGCCCGGCGGCTCCTACGTGTACGTCCACGAGTTCGCCGAGCGCTATTTCGCCGACCTCACGAACCGCACGCCTTTCAAGCGCCGCATCCGTGCCGTCGCAGCCTGCGGCAACGGCACGGCGGGCTTCATCGCGCCCCGCATCCTCGAGAATCTCGGCGTGGACGTGATCCCGCTGGACGTCGAGCTCGACTACACCTTCCCGCGCTACAATCCGAACCCCGAAGACATGAAGATGCTTCATGCCATCGCCGACAAGGTGCGCGAGACGGGGGCCGACGTCGGTCTCGGCTTCGACGGCGACGGCGACCGCTGCGGCGTCGTCGACGACGAGGGCAACGAAATCTTCGCCGACAAGATCGGCGTGATGTTGGCGCGCGACCTGTCGAAGCTCCATCCTGGCGCGACCTTCGTCGTCGACGTGAAGTCCACCGGCCTGTTCGCGACGGACCCGGAGCTGATCGCCTCGGGCGTCAAGGCCGATTACTGGAAGACCGGCCACTCCTACATCAAGCGCCGCGTGGCCGACCTCAAGGCGCTCGCGGGCTTTGAAAAATCGGGCCACTTCTTCTTCAACGCGCCCGTCGGCCGCGGTTACGACGACGGCGTCGTCACCGCCATCGCCGTTCTCGACATGCTCGACCGCAACCCGGACAAGAGCATGGCGGACCTCTACCGCGCGCTTCCGGTCACCTACGGCTCGCCCACGATGGCGCCGCATTGCGCGGACGAGGTCAAATACGACGTGGTCGCGCGTGCGGTGAAGACCATCGAAGCGATGCGCGACGGCGGCGAAACCATCGCCGGCCAGTCCATCCGCGACGTCGTCACCGTCAACGGCGTGCGCGTCACCTGCGCGGACGGCACATGGGGCCTCATCCGCGCCTCCTCCAACAAGCCGGAACTGGTGGTCGTGGTCGAAAGCCCCGTATCGGCCGAGCGCATGAGGGACATGTTCCGCGCGGTCGACGCCATCCTCCGCAAGGAGCCCAGCGTCGGCGAGTACAATCAGAAACTCGACGTCTGACGTAAATCCGGCGACCGTTCGGTCGGCCGACTGAACTCGGCGCTCAAGATCTCGTCACGCAGCGGGCGGTCCCCGCAGCCGGCCCGGAAGGACGAAATTCCATGACCCCTTCATTCGATGCGCCGCAGCCGTCGGCCGCCGTTCGTGCGGCTCTTACCCCGCACGGCGTCTTGCGGGCCGGCATCAATCTCTCGAACGGCCTGCTCGTTTCCGGTCGCACGGCGGATGGTGATCCGGACGGCGTTTCTCCGGACATGGCGCGTGCCGTCGCCGCGGCGCTCGGCGTGCCCTGCGTGCTGGTACCGTTCGAGACGCCCGGCGTGTTGGCCGATGCGGTCGCCCGGGACGCATGGGACATCGGGCTGATCGGGGCCGAACCGCAGCGTGCCGAGACGATGGCGTTCACGCCCGCTTACGCCGAGATCGAGGCCTGTTACGCCGTCCGCGACGGTTCGGACCTCGCCGTGAACGCCGATGTGGATCGCCCCGGCATCCGCATCGTCACGATGGCCCGCGCCGCGTTCACGCTGTGGCTCGAGCGCAATATCCGCTCCGCCTCGATCGTGCCCGCGGAAGGCATCGACGCATGTTTCGAGATTTTCATGTCCGGCGGCGCGGACGTGATCGCAAGCCTCAAATCGAAACTGATCGCCGATCTGCCCGCGGACATGCGCGTTCTTCAACCCGGCTTCATGATCGTTCAGCAGGCCGTCGGCTGCGCCCGCTCGCAGGATCCCGCCGTCTCCGCATGGCTGTCCGATGTCGTCCGCGCCGCCTGTGCCGGCGGTTTCGTCACGGAGCGCATCCAGTCTCACGGGGTGATCGGACTGTCAGCGGCGCAGCCCGCCTGACGACTGCATCGACCGCAGCTTCCCGCGCCCGCCGCGTCGGCGAAGCAGAAGCTCGCAGTCCACAAATCATGCCAGCACGAGGGTCCGCCGTCCGCGAGTCGGGGGCTCTCGCAGGATTTTCGTGTTGTTGCCGCTCCCGAAATGCCGGTGTTAATTGTCGGCATCGAAGACGACTCGGACATCTGGATGCCGCACCCTCTCGCAAAACGGTTCGTTGAAATACTCGCCGAAGATCTCGACGCGGAGGGATTGGCCTTCGACGCCGACGGATTTATCTCGCTCGATTTCAAAGATCGATTTGTCTTCTCGTTGGTCTGCCCTGACGGCAGTCCGATACTCTATTTGAACAGCGACATCGCCGCAGTACCGAACGGCGCGAGACTGCCGTTCATCGAATGCGCATTGAAGCTGAACTACTTGCTTCTGGAGAGCAGAGGCGGAGCCCTCGGTCTCAATGAGGACGGTGATCGGATCTCCTACACTTACGGGATCGTACTCGACCGTATCGAAGAAGAAGACTTAATCGCCGTGTTGGACCGGTTTCTTGAAAGTTCGCTCCATCTTCAGGAACAGTTGAGCCAAGCCGCACGTGAGATGATGGACGGAGGAGAGACGGCGCCCGCGCCGGACCTTCACGAACGCGCTTGGACGCGAATTTGACCATCAGCCATTCTCTCGGTGGAGCGTAACGCCATGGCAATCGATCCCATCAACGTGAAGGTCGGGCGCATGCTCGATCAAAATGTTGCGAGCGCGGAGTACGGCCTCGGGCAAACGCGGATCGGCCTGCGTGCCAAGCACTCCGCGTCGGGGCGGGCGGGCCTTTGGACGAGCGCGTTGGTGCTTCCGTTTCTCGGATTGGCATTCTCCGGGAAACTGAAGCGGACCGTGAGGGTCTTCCCGCTTCGCCACCCCGAAGCTGGGCCCGACGCCCGCAAGGTTTCTTCATCCGACAATCGCGTCGACACCGGCGTCGGCAGCGGGCGGTGGAAGTCTCTGAAAAAGTTCGTCGAAGGCCGCGGGAATCCGGCGCGGGAGTCGGCGGTTCGCGCTGCCGCGATGAAGGTGATCCGTGCCGTCGACGGGGAGAATGTGAGGTCCTATCGCAACGTTCTGGACGTACTCGACACAAGCACGCTGAGCCGCATCGCGCGTGAACTGGCACGTGCCGACGCCTACCGCAGAGATCGGCTTCTCGAGGAACTTGGGAGCATTGCGCGGGAGTTCAACGCGCGTCCGGTCGATCCGGAAAGCAGCCGGAGCTTGGAGGCCTTGGCGAGCGAACGTGAATTCGCGGACCTTAGAATTCCGGTTCCTCGGGGCGGGGTTCCGGATCCCGCGCTGATCGAACGGCCGGACGAGAACGGCCGCATGTTCACTGATCCCTCTGCATCGCTGCGGAAGAGGATCGCCCAGTTCGCGGGTGAACTCGTGTTCCCGAAGGATGTGAAAAGCGCCGCGGAATGGACGAACGAGAAGGACGTCCAAGGCGCCCGGATACGGGAATTGCTCAAGCATTATCGCTATGAGGCTACCGCGCTGGCGGTCTGTCCTCTCCTTGCGTCGCGGTGTCGTTTTCCGATGGCCGTCCAGGTCGGACTGATTCAGGCGCTGAAGCTCGACCGCAAAGTCGCCCTTTCGCTCAGCCGGCTCGACGAAAACTTCGTTTCGGCCCCTCAGTTCGCCCGCGCGATGGAGATCTCCGAGCAGACGGTCGAAAATCCGGAGCCGAAAGGCATCGACGCGATGCTCGACGGCGTCGCCCTGACGGCGAAGGAGTTTCCCGCGAAGGAGCTTTCCGAAAGTCTGGAGAAAGCGTTCGATTGGGACCGTATGCCGGTAATGATGGTGCGGACGACGAAGCCCATCATCACCGGCTACTTTCAGGGCCTGCAGCGCCTCGCCGCCGCTGCCGTCAAGGATGGCCCGGCCTTGACCCCGCAGGAGGCGGATTACGCCGCACTCGTTTCGGCCCATACTCGCGCCGCCCAAAAGTTCGACGCCGAAATATTACTCGAAGTGCTGAAGGCGACTGGACCGTACTTCAAGAAAATCCTGCAAGCGCTCGGAGATTTCGCCTCGACTCCCGAAATGCGCAACCTGCTCGCGCAATTGAAATCGAACCTGGAGCCCATCGACGCCGAGATGAAACAGGCGATGCTCCTGCAGGTTCGTGAAGCGTCGGACGGCGAAATTTCCGCCTTCGAGAATATCCGCTCGCTCGGTGCGGCGTCCGTGGGTGAGACGATCTCGGCGACAGCACGTACGAGGGCTCATCCGGAGGGACAGGGCGTGGTGATCAAGTTGCTTCGGCCGGGCATCGAGCAACGGGCCGTCCGCGAACGGGATCTCTTGTTCGCGATCACTTTCGCAGAAGCGATCTTCAAGCCTGAATATGTGCCGATCGAGACCGATCCGGAACTTCCTCCCTCGGTCCACGACCAGATTGCCGCGCGTCACAAACAGGAATGGGAGCGCGAAGTCGAGGCGAGGCAGGAAGCGGCCAAGGGCGAAGCCGCGGTCAGGTGGTTATCGGTCATCCCCGTGCTGAATCAGGTCGACGACGAGTTGGACCTTCGCAACGAGGCTCGAAACACCGATGCCGCTCACGTCTACAATGATGCGGATGAAACCGGCATTCGCGCGATGCGCAGGATGGGAATGGTCGCGCCGTCACGTTCTGCCCTGATGATAGAACGAGCACCCGGGAAAACGCTCGAAGCGGCCGTCGATGAGCTGGATCCGGCATCGCCGGGCTTCGATCCCGAAACGGCGCTGGTCGCCGGACGAGAATTGGCGGATCGGCTGGGACGACTCGGCCGCCTTTGGCTCGACGAGGCGCTCTTCGGCTCCGGTTTTTACCACGGCGATCTTCACGCCGGGAACATGCTCTTCAAGAGGGACGACGGTTCCGGAGGGCAAGGGGCAACCCTGACCATGATCGATTTCGGAAACTCGACGACCTTGGCCAAGATGGACCGGGCGGCCATCATCGGGATGCTCGCGGCGGCTCAACTCGGCCATCCGAAGGTCTTGGTGAGCCGTTTTCTCACGACGCTCGACGACGCGGCGCGAGCAGTGATTCAAAACGATCCGGACAAGAGGGCCAAATTGGTGGCTTCCGCCGCATCGGTGATTGGAGACGCTTCCATCGAACCGTCCTGCCGCCTCAATGCCGTTCTCGAAGCGTTCGAAGGCGAGCGGGTCCCCGTTCCCGGCGTCATCAGCAACTTCTCCCGGTCGCAAGTCATGTTGGCCAATGCGATCGATAGGGTGAACCTGTTCAATCGGACGAATGCCGAGGCGGTCGACGCTCCTCCCTCCCCCGACATCTCGCTGGCGGAAATTTTCAAGACGCTGTTCGATGCGAGGAAGCTGGCGGTTTTCGGAATGCTGCAGGGAGACGCGATCCGTGTCGGCCGACCCGGCGTGACCGCGGAAAGAATCGCCGAGCTGAGGCGGGAAGCGTTCAAGACCGACGAAAATCCTATCGATCTGCCCGACGTCGTTGCTGATCTGGCCCAAAAACACGTCGGGCTCTCCCCAGAACGCGACGGCGAGAACCCCGCGAAGAGTTCGAATAAAAGAGTCCAGAATGACGGCGTCGACGCACGGGCCATTGCGAAAGAGCCGGACAGTGACGACGACGACGAGGACGACGAATCCGCGAGACGAATGTCGGTCGTCCTTCGTGAGATGATGGTGGCGCGACAGTACGGGGTGATCGAAAACGACCGCTGAACGTCCGCTCGGTCCGGTGCTGAAAGGGGCCGGGGAACGGCTTCAGATGGCTGATCGCGTGTAATCGGGGCGACCGCCCGCGTGGCTCACGTGCAGAGCGTGGGCACGGTCGTGCCGACGGGCTGGATGCGGATGACGCCGAGCAGGGGGCGCGATGTCGCAACCTTTCGGATCGTGTAGGTGAACCCCGCCACTTTCATTGCTCCGCTGATTTCGGCCACGAAGACGTAGGATGTGGATGCTGCGGGGGAGAGTTGCGGCAATCCCGCCAACACCGTCCGGGTGCCGCCGTTATTGCCCTCGATGATCCTCGTCGATCCGTCGGCGAGAGCGAAACGACTTCCGCGACAAAGATAGGCCACCGTCCTTTCCGGATCGGCGGGGTCCAAGTAAATCCGGCCCGCTCCGACCGACACGGTAAGATCCGGCGCCTCGTCGAGACGAGCGCCGACGTCGCGAACCAAGGCCTCCAGTTTCGCGTCGGTCCAAACCGCCTCGCGGGCGAGGATGTCGGCCAACAGAACCGCGCCCGCCTCGACGCGCTGAACCCGCATGAACGCCATCGGAAAGAAGACGATCAGCGTCAGAAACAGCACGAGCGAGCCCATCACGAGAAACGCGGATTCCGCCAGGCCGGTACCGCGACGGTCTCTGGCGACGCGGAGCAACAAGCGCGATATCGAGGGGCGCGTGCTCATGGGTCGACTACGACGACGTGCGTGTTGCGCCAAGATACGAGCCGGCCGAAAGCGTTCTGAAATCCGTAGCTGTTCTTCCAAATCGAAGAAATCCAGGTCGAAGAAGTGACGAACTGCAGCCGCACATAGGGCGCCGGCACCGCGAATGCCGTCTCGGTCAGGAGGGTCGCCGTCACGGAGGGTTTGTTGTCCGCGAGTTCTCTGAAGTTCGCGTAAGCGTCCGTTTTGACTTCGGTGGCGGTCCGGCAGTCGGCGCCGCCGGGCGCCAGCCGCGCTTCGCAGAGCCTCCTGACGAGATCCGTGTTGAACAACGGCGGGTTCGAGGCCTCTCCGCGGCGGACCATGTTCGCGACGACCCCGGAGGCGCGCGCGGTGTCGATCTGTTCTCCCATCACCATCGCGAGCTGAAACAGGATCAGCAGCAAGGGAACCAGGAAAAACGTCAACGCCAGCGCGACGTCCGTGGACGTCCCGCCGCTCTCGTCGCGATGCAGCCGCTTCATGCCTCAGGGGCTCGTCTTCGGGCCGCCGGATGCGGGGGCGGGTACGGGCACGGCGACGGACGCCAACGCCTTGGCATCGAGGGCGGGACCGCCCGGCGACTCGGTCGGGAAGCAAAGCGGGCTGCAGGCGTAGGCCGTGCTCCGCTCGCCGGCGTTCAGAACGATCGAGCCATCCGGAAGGACGACGCGGATTCGACCTTCTCCGGTGATCTTGCCGGTGCTGTCCTGAAGGTAGAAGGGGGCGCTGCCCAAAACGCGGCCCGTAAACAGAAGATCGCCCGCGCTTCCGAGCTGAACGGTCGCGACGGCCGGAGCCCCGATGACGATGCTCGCCGTGCCGGGCGGCGCCCGCAGGATTTCCAGAGCGTTCAGCTCCAGAACGATGTCCCCCGACGTCACGAGAGCCGGTTCGCGCGGCACGGCCTGCGCCGAAGGGACGAGCGCCGCCGCGACAAGCAACCCGGCAAGGTCGCGGGACGAGATCGAAAAACGAAACATGATACCACCTCGACTGACTACTGAATCGAACAATGAATGATGAGTGTTAAACCATTGTATATGTGTAATAGCACCTAAATCAACTAACGTTTGAGTTGTATTTATATAATATACAACCGATAGTTACTCGGATAAAAAGCGCTTAAATTCGATGCATTCGTTAAGGTAACTGCATCATTACACGCGGAATGCGGAGTTCGGGGCGGTCGACGTGTTGACACGCGCATCTTCTGCGGGCAATGCTCAATCCATCGAAACGGTCGGATTGCAGCTCAATTCGTTTGTTGAATGTGTCGTTCGGTCGGACATCGCCGATGAGACGGCGGGCCTTGGTCCGCACAGGTCGGAGATCGAGGTATTTTGGAGTTTTGTCGAAGTGTCCGTTTCGGAGCTTCGGCGAAAAAAACGTGCGGGGGGTCTCGTACGGCATGCAACCAGAACTGAGGATTTCGAAATGCGTAATGTTGTGAATTTTCTGTCTGACGACAGCGGCGCGGTCAGCATCGAATACGGCTTTGCCATCCTTTTCGCGAGCGGCATCGCCATCGCGATCCTGGGTACGGTTCGCACGCAGGTGACGACGGCGTTCAACACCTTGAACGCCCGCATCCAGAACCAGATGAACAACGCCTCCTACCAGTAATCTACGGCGCTGCGGCGCTTCGGCGCTTTCGGGACGTCCGTTGCGATATCGGATCGGACGTCAACCGCGTGCGTGCCGGGTTTCCCGGCACGCACGATCAAACCCAAAGGAATAAATGATGAGCGATCTCAAGAGTTTCTTGTCCGACGAAAGCGGCGCGGTCAGCATCGAGTATGGTTTCGCCATTCTCTTCGCCAGCGGCATCGCGATCGCGATCCTGAGCACCGTGCGCACGCAGGTGACGAACGCCTTCAACACCATGAATGCCCGCATTCAGAACCAGATGAACAACGCCGCGTTCAGGTGATCTCTGCAGCAATTTCCGACGGCGCCCAGTCTTTACGCCGTCGGGAACTGCCGCTTTCTGCAAGGCTTCGGCCTCTCCGACGGATCGATTGATACCGACCGGTCACGCATTTCGTTTCGTGGCCGGAAACCGTCCGGAACCCTCGGCTGCCGATCGCGGACGGCATACCGATCGGGCTACGGTTTTCGTTCAAAGCTGCCGAGAAGCGAGACTTTTTATCGGGCATTTTATCCGACCGGCAATGTGTTGAACGTATTCAGGGAGGAGGGGTGCGCAAGCGCCGCTCCTTTTTTTTTAAGATTTTCGAATGGTCCAATGATGCTTATTTTTCAGCAGATTTTTGTCCTCGTTCCGCTCGCCTTGATACTCGCCGCCGGGATTCACGACATCCTGACGATGCGCGTACCGAACCTCATTTGTCTGACCCTCTTCTTGATGTTTTGGCCGGCTGCGTGGATGGCGGAGCTTCGTCCCTCGGACATCGGACTGCACGTGCTTCTCAGCTTCGCCGTTCTGACTGCGGGATATGTGAGCTTTCACTTCAAATGGATGGGCGGCGGCGACGGCAAGCTGTTGGCCGTCGTCGCTTTGTGGGTCGGCCCGTGGTCCGCGCTCGAAGCGTTCATCGTGACCGGATTGCTCGGCGGCATGGCCGCATTCGCGATCGTCGGAGCGCGCCGCTATCTGCCGACGGGCTTTTTTTCCGGAGTTCTCGGGAAAGTCGTCGACGAAAAGAAGATTCCTTACGGCGCCGCGATCGCCGGAGGCGCGCTGGTCGTGTTTTTCAACTCGCCGATTCCCAAAGCTCTGATCTTTGCCGCATGAGCGCGGGATTAACTGCAGATTAACCATAGACAGGCAGAGTTCGGCTTGAAATTTCGGAGGACGTCATGAATCTCCCGCGCCTCATCATATTGATCGTCGCGCTCACCGCAGGGTTGGGCGCGGCTTACGTTTCTTTCGTATTGATCGGCTCCGACCGGACGCCCGTCGCGGCCGGCGGCCCTCCCATCCAGCAAACCGAGGTTCTCGTCGTCGTCAGGAGCGTGCCGGCGGGCACCGCGCTCGGCGTTCCCGATCTGCGTTGGATCGAGTGGCCCGAACGCGCGGTCACGCCGGGCATGATCCTTCGCTCGGCCGAGCCCGGCGGGCTCAACGCCATGGTCGGGAAAGTCGTTCTTCAGGCCATTTTCCCCGGCGAACCGCTCCGCCGAGACCGCGTCCTCGACACCGGCGGCGCGGGCGTTCTTTCGGCGATTCTTCCGCCCGGGCGTCGCGCTTATGCCGTCAGCATCGACGAGAAATTGTCGGCCGGCGGCTTCGTCCTCCCGAACGACCGCGTCGACATTCTTGCGGTCGGCGACATGACTCCTCGCGGACCCGGTACGCGCACCATCCTGCAAAACGTCCGCGTACTCGCGATCGGCCACCGTCTCGACCCGTCGGGCGACAAGGTCGCGCTTGCCCGCCTCGCCACGCTCGAGGTTTCGCCTGCCGAAGTCGAGCTCCTGTCGAGCTTCGAGAGGACGACCACTCTTCTCCTGAGCCTTCGCGGCACCACCGACAGTGCCCTTACCGCTCTGGAATACCCTCAGCCTCCCGCGATCATCGTTACCGGTCGCTGAATAGGAGAATGCCATGATACGGATGCTCGCATTCGCGATCCCCCTCGCCGCCGTCCTTGCCGGGACGACGGGATACGGGGCCCTTGCCGCCGGCCAAGGACCCGCGGGTCGTCCCGCCATGGCCACTGCAGAAGCCACCGCCAATCTGAACATCGTGGCGGGACCGCCCTATTCGATAGAGCTGTCCGGCGACGCGAAGGAAGTCTTCGTCAGCGATCCGAACGTCGTATCCGCGACCGTACGGGGAACGCGTCGACTCCTTCTGGTCGGGAAGACGCCCGGCCAGGCCGAAATCTTCGTCAACGACGCCGCAGGTCGCTCGCTGAGCACTTATTCCGTCGTCGTCAATCGCAACATGGACGAGCTTCGGGAAACGATTCGGGCGATCGCCCCCGGCAGTTCCGTCAAGGCGGCCGCGATCGGACGTCAGGTCGTGCTGACCGGCGAGGCGGCGAGCCCCGAAGTGGTTCAAAGCATCGAGAGCGCCGCGCGAGTCCTTCTCGGCGAAGACGGAAAATACGTCATCAACCAGGTTCGACTGCGCGAGCCCGAGCAGGTGATGATCAAGGTCACGGTCGCCGAAGTACGGCGCAACGTGTTGCGTCAGCTCGGCATCAAGACCAGCGGCAGCTGGTCCGTCGGGCCGCGCTCGCTGCGGTTCGACTCCGCCGACTTCAACAACGGCGTCTCGTCGGGAACCAAGGGTACGTTCGGCTCGAACGATGCCAACAGTTTCGTTACGCTGTCCGCGCTCGACCGGAACGGCGCTCTCCGAACCCTGGCCGAACCGACTTTGACGGCCGTCTCCGGCGAAGCGGCGACGTTTCGGGCGGGCGGTGAAATCCCGATCCCGGGTCCCATCAACTGCACGAACAACATCTGCGTTCGAACGGTCGAATATCGGACCTACGGCGTGACGCTCGGTTTCACGCCGGTGGTGATCAGCGAGGGCCGGATCAGCCTGCGCATCAACACCGTCGTCAACGAAGTGGACCCGTCGACCGCCGTCCTCATCTCGGATGCCGTGGTCCCGGGCTTCCGTACCCGCAATCTCCAGACCACGGTCGAACTTCCGTCCGGCGGTTCGATCATGACGGCCGGCCTCTTGCAGCAGCAAAACGGTTCGACCATCGACTCCACCCCCGGCCTCGGCAGCATTCCCGTCCTCGGCGTCTTGTTCCGTTCGAAGGAGTTTCAGCGCAACGAGACGGAGCTGTTGATCGTGGCGACGCCTTACATCGCCAAGCCGGGCAAGCCCGGTGCGGGTCCGCTGCCGACCGACGGGTACGTCTTGGCGAGCGACGGCCAGCAGGCGCTGATCGGCCGTCTCTCCAAGCGTTATGGCTCCGATGGTTCCGCCGCCGCACCCGGCGCCGGCTTCATCGCACGGTGAGGACCAGTCAATGACCAGCAAAGCACGCAATTACGCTTTCTCCCGGACCTTCGTCGGATTGGGTGCGGCGGTCCTCGCCTTGGCGGCGGCCGGGTGTGCCGGGAAAACGGCCGCCTTCGACGAGGTGGACCTGCGCAACCGCAGCGCCATCACGCTCAAGTCGGACCAGCGGTCGCTCGCCCTCTTCGCACGCGGCACGTCCGGAATCCTCGACGGAGCGCAGGAGCGAAAGATCCAGCAATTCGTGCAGGCCTATCGTGCCGAGGGGCGCGGACCGATGCATGTCAGGGTTCCGCAACGCGCCGACGGCAAGACGCCGCGTCCCGCCGGATTGCTGGCCGCGTTGGGCCGCCACGGCGTCTCCGGCTCCTCGGTGAAGGTCTCCGGCTATGTCGCTCCCCAGGGTCTCGAGCCCGCGGTGCAACTGGCCTACGAAACCGTAGGCGCGGTTGCGACCTGCCGTGATTTCCAGGCGGGAACATTCGAGCGTGATCCCGGAGCCGCCGGCCTCGGTTGCGCCTACACCGCGGCCATCGCAAGAACGGTCGCCGACCCGCTCGATCTTGCGGAGCCGCGTCGCACCGACCTCTCGCCGTCGCGCGGTCCCTCCGCCGCGCGCTTGGCAGTTCGCGAAAATCCATCACAATGAGGCGGTAGCTTTTTCAATTTCCGAAGAAAGTTGGGATGACACGTTTTTCAGACGCCTCAGATAAACATTTCGAAGGTATTGCAGGGGGGCGGGACCGTTCGCCGCTCCCCAACCTGCGAATGGATGCGTTCTTTGAAACGCCGGGTTTTGCGGACACCCTCCGTGCGGCGGGGCGCGACAGGCTGCTCAGCCGCGTCACCATGCAAATTCAAAGCGGCGGCATCCCGCGTGCGCTCGAGGCCTATGCGGCCGCGTCGACCCCGAACATCGTCTTGCTCGAACTCGGTTCACGCGATCTTGAACTGGAGCGCAGCAAGCTCGAGAGCTTCGCCGAGGCTTGCGACGTCGACACGAAGGTGATCGTCGCCGGAAGCACGAACGACGTCGATTTTTACCGTTGGCTCAGGGAGAACGGCGTCTCCGACTACCTGCTTCTCCCGACGGGCGACGCGGCCGTCGTCGACGTGCTCTACCGTGCGATGAATATCGGCCGATCCGCCGGACGCGTCATCGCGTTCTTGGGCGCCAAGGGCGGCGTGGGGTCTTCCGTTCTCTGCCACCACGTCGCCGCGGAGACCGCACGCAAGTCCGGCAAACCGAGCCTGCTGGTCGACCTCGACGTCGGCTTCGGCACGGCGGCCCTGAATTTCGATCTGACGCCCTTGAAGGGCGTCGCGGAACTGCTGTTCTCGAGCGTTGCCGGCGAAGCGGAAGCCGTCGAGAAGTTCGTTCTCCGCGCGGATTCCAATCTGTCCTTGATCGGCACGGGGGCGTCTCTGCTGCGCGGGATCGCGATCACTCCGGAGCACATCGAACGGACGATCCGCCGTTTCCGCGAGAGCTATTCCTATACGTTCCTCGATCTTCCGCATGAATGGTCCGACTGGATCCGCAATGCTTTGATCGATGTGGACGACATCGTCGTCGTCGCCGCGCCGGACATCGCCGGGTTGCGCAATACGAAGGCGATGTTCGAAGCGCTTCGACAGATGCGGCCCAACGACGAAGATCCCCGCCTGATCCTGAACATGGCCGGCGTCCGAGGACGGCAGGAGCTTCGTGCGCGGGACTTCCAAGCCGCAGCGGGCAAGGAGCCGGACCTCGTGATGCCTTTCGCGCCCGAAACCTTCAGCGAAGCGGCCACGGAAGGGAAACTGATCTTCGACGTGGCGGCGCGCAGTGCGGAGGCGCGCAAACTTCAAAACTTTGCCGGGGTGGTCGTGCCGAATTTGCGCGTGGATACCACCGAGTCCGGAAATCTCATGTCGCGTCTGTTTTCCAAATCAAAAGCTTGAGCCAAAACCATGTTCGGTCGTCGTCGCACCCTGCCTGCAGTTGAAACCGCAAGCCTGCCCGTACCGGCGCAGGAGGCGGCGAGCGTCGTCAAGACGGAACTTCCGGCCGAACCGGTGAGGGCCGCCCCGATCGTCATGCGCAAGGGCCTGCGCGAGAAGGATCGCGAGCGCTATTACCGGTTGAAGCAAGAAATCTTCCTGGCGATGGTGGAAGCCGTCGACCTTTCCGCGATTGCGGGACTGAGCACCGAGGACGCGCGTACCGAAATCCGCGACATCGCCAACGAGATCGTCGGCCTTCGCAACATCAGCATCGATTTCGACGAGCGCGAAGAGATCATCGCCGATCTCTGCGACGACGTTCTCGGCCTGGGCCCGCTGGAAGAACTTCTGGCCGAGGACAAGATCAACGACATCATGGTGAACGGACCTCGGCAGATCTACATCGAGGTCGACGGGACGATGCAGCTGACGACGATCAGCTTCAGGGACGCGGGCCAATTGCTCAACGTCTGCCAGCGCATCGTCGGGCAAGTCGGCCGCCGCGTGGACGAGTCCTCTCCGATCTGCGACGCGCGGCTTCAGGACGGTTCGCGCGTGAACGTGATCGCGCCGCCCTTGGCGCTGGACGGCCCTGTTCTGACGATCCGCAAATTTCGTCGCGACCGCCTGACCTTGGAAGATATGGTGCGGTTCGGATCCTTGTCCGAACCCGTCGCGGAGTTGATCCGCATCATCGGGCGCAGCCGCTGCAACGTGCTGGTGTCGGGCGGAACGGGGTCCGGCAAGACGACGCTGCTCAATTGCATCACGCGCTTCATCGATCAGAACGAGCGCATCGTGACCTGCGACGACACGGCGGAGCTGCAGCTGCAGCAGCCGCATGTCGTGCGGCTCGAGACGCGTCCGCCCAATCTGGAAGGGACGGGCGAGGTCAGCATGCGCGACCTCGTCAAGAACTGCCTTCGCATGCGGCCCGAGCGGATCATCGTCGGCGAGGTCCGCGGCCCGGAGGCGATCGACCTGCTGCAGGCGATGAACACCGGCCATGACGGCTCGATGGGCACTCTCCACGCCAACTCGCCGCGCGAGGCGCTTTATCGTCTCGAGTCCTTGGTGACGATGGGCAACAACAACCTGTCGTCCAAGATCATCCGCGACATGATCACCTCTTCGCTCGACGTGGTCATCCAGGCCGAGCGCCTGCGCGACGGGACGCGCAAGATCATGAGCATCGCGGAAGTCATCGGCCTCGAAGGGGAGACGGTGGTGATGCAGGAACTCGTCACCTTCGAGATGGACGGCGAGAACGAGCAAGGGCGCATCACGGGCGTTCACCGCGGCACCGGAATTCACCGACCGAAATTCTGGGATCGGGCGCGATATTTCGGCGAGGAGCGACGCCTCGCCGCCGCGATGGACGCCTTGAACGTTCCCATGCCGCCGGCTCGGAGGGCTTGACGATGGAATTGCTGGCCTCTGCGCTCGTTTTCGCCTTCGCGTCGGGTTTGGTTCTGTTCGCCGCCTTCGATCGGGTTTTCGATACCGGTGCGGCACGTGCCGCGGCCCGCGTTCTCGGTCCCGGGAACGCGATGCTGAAATCGGATCCGCGCGCCAACATGACGGCCGGCGCGTTCGGCATCGGGCTGCGCGAGAGCGACGGCACCATCGCGATGCGGCTGCGTCGCGCGGGGCTCGGTTGGACGCCGCAGCGCTTCTGGAGCTTCGTCGCGATCCCGCCCGTGATCGTGGCCATCGGCATCATCGTGTGGCTCGGCAACATCATTTTTGCGGGCTTGGCCGGTTTGGCCGTCACGCTCGCGATGCCGCGGATCGCGTTGGTCTTTCTTGAACGTCGCCGGATCGCCCTCTTCAACAAGAAGCTCCCGAGCGCCGTCGACGTGCTCATTCGCGGCGCAAAGGCAGGCTTGCCCCTGAACGACTGCGTCCGCCTCGTCGCCAACGAGTCGCAGGAGCCTATCGCCGGCGAATTCCGGACGTTGATGCAGGATCAGGCGGTGGGGCGGACGCTTGCAGAGGCGTTCCGGCTGATGGCGACGCGCCTCAACACTCCGGAAACCCATCTCTTGAGCACGGTCGTGCAGATCCAGACCCAGACCGGCGGCAACATCGCGGAAATCCTGAGCGGGTTCTCGCAGACCCTGCGCGGGCGCAACGCTCTGCGCGACAAGATCCGGACGATCACTGCCGAGAGCAAGATCTCCGCCTACATTCTGACGGCGATGCCCTTCGCCGCATTCAAGATGATCGACGGCGCCTTCCCCGACCGCACGCGTCTGCTCTTCGAGACGGGGATGGGCAACATCATCCTGATCAGCATCTGTGCATGGATGTTCATCGGACTCTTTATCGTCTTCAAGCTCGTCAACATGAAGGTCTGAAGCGTGGAACCGGTTTACTCCCTGCTTGCCGCTCTCGGATTTGCCGTCATGGCCGCCGGACTGACGTGGATCGGGATGTCGATCTACGCCGACGGCCGTCTCGCCTTCCTGCGTTTTCGGACGATGGAGAACGCCCGCCCGACGACGGTGGGCGTGCAGGCGAACGACTACAAGTCTCAGGTCGTCGGCGTGTTCCGAAAGGCGGGGTTGGACAGGTTTTTCGGCGCGGAAAGGCTTTCGCGTCAGCTGATCCATTCCGGAAATCGCGGGCGGGACGCGTTGAATGCGGTTCTGTTCATGAAGATCGTGGCTCCGCCGATCGCGGCATGGCTCGCCTGGCAATTCGATGCCGCGCAGTATCTGATCGAACCGCTCAGCACGTCCTACGACATGATCCGCAACGGCGCCGCCGTTGCCTTGGGCATCGTCTGCTTCTTCATTCCCGACCTCATAGTCACGATCAATGTGGGCGAGCGCCGGGAGGCCTTGCGGAGCGGACTGCCGGATGCGGTGGACCTTCTCTACATCTGCGTTCAGGCGGGCATGTCCTTCGAGGCCGCTCTGGGTCGCGTGACGAGCGAGGTGGAACGGCGTTCGACGGATCTGGCGGACGAATTGCGGCTGCTGGCGGCGGAAATCGCCTATCTCACCGATCGCCGCATCGCCTACGAGAATTTTCGCTTCAGGTGCGGCATCGAAGAGATCGACGAACTCGTGCTCATCATCCAGCAGGCGGAGCGGTACGGCACCTCGCTCGGAGAGGCTCTGCGGCAATTGTCGGTCGAAAGCAGGGCGCGTCAGATGTTGGAACTGGAGCGGAAGGCTCTGCAATTGCCCGCCAAACTGGCCGTGCCGATCACGGGCTTTCTGTTGCCCGGCGTGGTCGCAATGATCTTTGCGCCGATGTTCCTCGGCGGCTTCGGTCCCTGACGGCCGCTCCGCCCCTTGTCCGCAGGGGGCTTGCGCGCTTACGGTTCCGAACGCCGTTCGGGATCGCCCATGCTGGATTTTTGGTACGAATTCGCCTCCACCTACTCGTTCCTCGCAGCGGAGCGGGTCGAGGCCGTCGCGCGTGAGCGCGGCGTGACGGTGCGGTGGCGGCCGTTTCTGCTCGGCGCGATCTTCAAGGCGCAGGGCTACACGACGTCACCCTTCAACATGTATCCCGTGAAGGGTCGCTACATGTGGCGCGACATGGAGCGTTGGTGCGACCGGCTCGGCCTGCCGCTCGTGCGCCCCGATCCCTTTCCCCAGAACGGACTTCCCGCCGCACGCGTCGCTCTGGCCTTGCCCGAGGACGTGCGGCCGGATTTCACCAAGGTGATTTATCGCCTGCAGTTCTGCGAGGGACGCGCCATCGATGCGGAGGACACGCTGCGCGAGGCGGTCGCGGCGGCGGGCTTCGGCTACGAGACGGCGCTCGTCGCGGCCAAGACCGATCTCGTGAAGGATGCATTGCGCAAGGAAACCGCCGAGGCCGAACGGCTCGGCATTTTCGGCGCGCCCGCCTTCGTGACGCATGACGGCGAACTGTTCTGGGGGAACGACCGCTTGGAAGAGGCCTGCGACTGGGCCCGCGGCCGCCGATGAGCTTGTCTTCCGAAGAGTTGGAGCGCTATGCGCGCCACATCGTGCTGCGCGAGATCGGCGGCCCGGGTCAGGCGCGGCTGAAGGCCGCGCGCGTGCTGGTGATCGGCGCGGGCGGGCTCGGCGCGCCCCTGCTGCAATATCTCGCGGCGGCCGGGGTCGGCACCATCGGCATCGCCGACGACGACGTCGTGTCGCTGTCGAACCTGCAGCGTCAGGTGCTGCACGGCACGCCGGACCTCGGCCGCCGCAAGGTGGACAGCGCGACGGACGCGGTGGCGCGGCTCAATCCGCATGTCCGCATCGAGGCGCATCCGGTCCGTGTCGAAGCCGCGGGCCTGCCCGGTCTCGTCGCCCGCTACGACGTGGTCGCCGACGGCTCGGACAATTTCGAGACGCGCTATGCCGTGGCCGACGCTTGCGCAGCGGCGGGGAGGCCGCTTGTGACGGCCGCGCTCGGCGTGTTCGACGCGACGTTGACCACCATTCGCGCCCACGAGACCGGGCCCGACGGCAAGCCGAATCCGACCTATCGCTGCCTGTTCCCGTCTCCCCCGCCGCCCGGTGCCGTCCCGAGTTGCTCGGAAGCCGGCGTGCTCGGCGCGTTGGCGGGCGTGATGGGCAGCTTGATGGCCTTGGAAGTGATCCGCGCCGTCGTGCCGTTCGGCGAGCCGTTGGTCGGACGGTTGCTCATGGTGGACGCGCGCTCCATGCGCTTCGAAACCATTTCCTACGAGCGTTCGCTGCCGTGACCCTCGGGTGGCGCGACGGGCGTTCGGAAACGGCTGCGCCCGCGTTTCGGGCGTGACCGAAGCGCGCAACTTCGCATAGGATCCGCGCCCGAGAGGGCGGGGTTCCCGCCGAGACAAAAAGAGCATCCGGCCAAAGAGCCGAGGAGGACGACGCAATGACGGGTCAGGGCAAGATCGCGCTGGTGACGGGTTCGGGTTCGGGGATCGGGCGCGCCGCCGCGCTTGCGCTGATGAACGAGGGCTATGCCGTCGTGCTTACCGGCCGCCGCAAGGACGCGCTGGAGGAAACCGCGAAGCTGGGTGCCGGTGCGCCGGGTTCGGCGATGGTCCATGCCGCCGATCTGACGATCCCCGCCGAGGTCGACGGCCTGTTCGCGGCGATCAAGGCCAACTTCGGCCGCATCGACGTGGTCTTCAACAATGCCGGCGCGAACGCCCCGGGCGTGCTGCTGGAAGATCTCGAATTCTCCGATTGGCAGGCCGTGGTGAACGTCAATCTGACGGCCGTGTTCCTTTGCACGCAGGGCGCGTTCCGCATGATGAAGGCCCAGTCGCCGCAGGGCGGCCGCATCATCAACAACGGCTCGATTTCGGCGCAGTCGCCGCGTCCGAACTCCGTCGCCTATGCCGCGACGAAGCATGCGGTGACGGGCGTCACCAAGGCCGCCTCGCTCGACGGGCGGAAATACAACATCGCCGTCGGCCAGATCGACATCGGCAATGCCGCCAGCAACATGACGGCCGCGATGCTCAAGGGCGTGCCGCAGGCCAACGGCACCTTGGCCCCCGAGCCCGTCATGGACGTGCAGAACGTGGCGAACGCCGTCGTCTACATGGCGAGCCTGCCGCCCGAGGCCAACGTGTTCACGATGACGGTCATGGCCACCACCATGCCGCTCGTCGGTCGCGGCTGACGGGCCTCAGCGGCGGGCATCTTCCAAGATCATCGCCGCACCCTTTTCCGCAATCATGATCGTCGGGGAATTGGTGTTCCCCGACGTGATCCGCGGCATGGCCGAAGCGTCGATCACGCGCAGGCCGGAGATGCCGCGCACGCGCAGGCGGGCGTCGAGAACCGCCATGCGGTCGTCATCGGTCCCCATCTTCGCCGTGCCGACCGGGTGGAAGATGGTGGAGGCGACCTGTCCGGCCCCGAGCGCCAGGTCCTCGTCGGACACCAGATGCGCGCCGGGCTTGTATTCCTCCGGCTTGTATTTCGCGAGCGCCGGCTGCCCCACCACCTTGCGCACGATGCGCAGCGCGTCCGCCGCGACGCGCCTGTCCTCCTCGGCCGAGAGGTAGTTCGGCGCGATGGCGGGCGGGGCGGAGGCGTCCGGGCCGGTGATACGGATCGAGCCGCGGCTGGCGGGGCGCAGATTGCAGACGCTCGCGGTGAAGGCCGGGAAGTCGTGCATGGGCTCGCCGAACTTGTCGAGCGACAGCGGCTGCACATGGAATTGCAGATTCGGCGTCGCATAGTCGTCGGACGATTTCGTGAACGCGCCGAGCTGCGACGGGGCCATGGTCAGCGGGCCCCGCCGGAACGCCGCATATTCCAGCCCCATCAGCGCCCGCTTGATCAGCGAGCGGTATTCCATATTGAGCGTCTTCACGCCCGAAACCTTGTAGACGGGGCGGATCTGCAGATGATCCTGCAGGTTCTCGCCGACGCCCGGCACGTCCGCCTGCACGGCGATGCCGTGTCGCTGCAGCAGGTCTGCCGGGCCGATGCCCGAGAGCTGCAGCAGCTGCGGAGACCCGACCGCGCCCGCCGCCAAGATCACCTCGCCCGAAGCCTTGGCGGTCTTCGTCTTGCCGTTCTGGACGTAGGCGATGCCGGTCGCCCGGCCGTTCTCGACGATCACGCGGTCGACGCGTACGCCGGTCTCGAGCCGCAGATTGGGACGGTCGAGCACGGGCTTGAGGAAGCCGCGCGCCGCACTCCAGCGCCTGCCGTTCTTCTGATTCACCTGAAAATAGGACGAGCCGGTGTTGTCGCCGGTGTTGAAGTCGTCGACCTTCGGGATGCCGTATTGCTCGGCCGCATCGCGGAAGGAATCCAGAATTTCCCAGCGCATGCGCGGATATTCCACGCGCCACTCGCCGCCGGAGCGATGCAGCGCGTTGGGCGGCGCGACGTGATCTTCATGCTTGAGAAAATGCGGCAGCACGTCGTCCCAGCCCCAGCCTTCGAGGCCGAGCTGCCGCCAGCCGTTGTAATCCGCCGCCTGGCCGCGCATGTAGATCATCGCGTTGATGGCCGACGAGCCGCCGATGACCTTGCCGCGCGGATAGGCGATGGCGCGTCCGCCGAGCCCGGCTTCGGGCTCCGTCTTCAGCAGCCAGTCGGCGCGCGGATTGCCGATGGCGAAGAGGTAGCCCACCGGAATGTGAAACCAGATCCAATTGTCCCGGCCGCCCGCCTCGAGCAGCAGCACGCGGTTTTTCGGATCGGCGGAGAGGCGATTGGCCAGCACGCAGCCGGCGGAACCCGCGCCGACGACGATATAGTCGTAGGTTCCTTCGTTCTGCCCTGCGTCCGCCATGCGTTTCTCCCGTGAAGTCTTTTGCCGAAGGAGTAGCCGCCCCCGGCGGGGAGGGCAATCGCAGGGAGATGCCGTTGCATTCCCTCGCCATAGCCGCTATAGCCCACGGCTCAGAACCGCCCGGCTCACAAGGGCTGCCGTGGCGGTTCTTTTTCGCTCATGACGATGCGAAACGGTCGGCAACGGCCGTCAGGACGAATACCGGACGGTTCACGCCGTCCAGACGGAGAGCAAAATGCCCAAGATCAAGACGAAGGCGGCCGCCAAAAAGCGGTTCAAGATCACCGGGACCGGAAAGGTGATGTACGCTCAGGCCGGCAAGCGCCATGGCATGATCAAGCGTACGAACAAGCAGATCCGCAACCACCGCGGCACGGCCGTCCTCTTCGAGGGCGATGCGGCCAACGTGAAGAAGTATTTCCTGCCCAACGGCTGATCGCCCGGGCATTTCAACATCAGGAGAGATCAGCCATGGCACGCGTGAAACGGGGCGTAACGTCCCACGCCAAGCACAAGAAGACCCTCAAGGCCGCCAAGGGCTTTTACGGTCGTCGCAAGAATACGATCCGCGCCGCGAAGGCGGCCGTCGATCGGGCCATGCAGTTCGCGACCCGCGACCGCAAGGCCAAGAAGCGCACCATCCGCGCTTTGTGGATCCAGCGTCTGAACGCCGCCGTGCGCGAGCACGGCCTTGTCTATTCGCGTTTCATCGACGGCCTCAACAAGGCCGGCATCGAGGTGGACCGCAAGGTCCTCTCCGATCTCGCGATCACGCAGCCGGAGGCCTTCGCGGCCCTGGTCGAGAAGGCCAAGGCCCACGTCCCGGCCGCAGCCTGAACGAACGCGCAGTTCGAACGAGAAAAGGCCCGCCGCAAGGCGGGCTTTTTTCGTAGGCGAGGGGACCGAGCGGGTCGGTCCGACCCGCCTCTCACTCGACATGCACCCTCCCGCGTGGCAAAAGCCGCGCCGACGTTCCGCGCGCGCCCGCGCGCCTCGCTTCACGGTTCCATGATGTCCGATATCGCAGCCCTCGAAGCCGAAATCCTTTCCGCCGTCGCCGTTTCCGCCGACGAGGCCGCGCTGGAAGCCGTGCGCATCGCCGCGCTCGGCAAGGCCGGTTCGGTCTCCGGGCTCCTCAAGACGCTCGGGTCCATGACGCCCGACGAGCGCAAGGAGAAGGGTCCGCTCATCAACGGCCTTCGCGACCGCGTCACCGCCGCCTTGGCGGAGAAGCGCAGCGGGCTGAAGGACGCCGCGCTCGACGCGCGCCTCGCCGCCGAACGCGTGGACGTGACGCTGCCGGTGCGGCCCTCCGACAATGCCCGCGGACGCATCCATCCGATCAGTCAGGTCATCGACGAACTGACCGCCATCTTCGCGGACATGGGCTTCGCGGTGGCGGAAGGCCCGGACATCGAGACGGACTTCTACAACTTCACGGCGCTGAACTTCCCCGTCGGGCATCCGGCGCGCGAGATGCACGACACGTTCTTCTTCAACCCGGACGCGACGGGCGAGCGCAAGCTGCTGCGCACGCATACGAGCCCGGTGCAGATCCGCACGATGACGTCGCAGAAGCCGCCGATCCGGGTCATCATTCCCGGCCGCACCTATCGCTGCGACTCCGACCAGACCCACACGCCGATGTTCCATCAGGTGGAGGGTCTCGTCATCGACAAGGGCTCGCATATGGGCCACCTGAAATGGATCCTCGAGGAGTTCTGCAAGGCGTTCTTCGAGGTCTCCGACGTGAAGATGCGGTTCCGGCCGTCCTTCTTCCCCTTCACCGAGCCGTCGGCGGAAGTGGACATCCAGTGCTCGCGCAAGGGCGGCGAGATCCGCTTCGGCGAGGGCGAGGATTGGCTGGAGATCTTGGGCTGCGGCATGGTGCACC
This sequence comes from Hyphomicrobiales bacterium, assembly GCA_027489535.1. Taxonomy (GTDB): domain Bacteria; phylum Pseudomonadota; class Alphaproteobacteria; order Rhizobiales; family Beijerinckiaceae; genus JAIXZO01. The sequence goes on along the minus strand of JAIXZO010000021.1, from coordinate 117,527 downwards.
CCAACGTAATCCGCCATTGCGGGCTGGATCCCGACGAATATCAGGGCTTCGCCTGGGGCATGGGCATCGACCGCATCGCCATGCTCAAATACGGCATGCCGGACCTGCGCCCCTTCTTCGAGGCCGACATGCGCTGGCTCTCCCATTACGGCTTCCGTCCCCTCGACCTGCCCACGCTGGCAGGCGGGTTGAGCGCGTAAGGAGGCGATCATGAAATTCACTCTCTCCTGGCTCAAGGATCACCTCGACACCACGGCGTCGCTCGACGAGATCGTCGATGCGCTGACCCGGGTCGGACTCGAGGTCGAAGGCGTCGAGGATCCGGCGAAGGCGCTCGCGCCCTACATCACCGCCTTTGTGATCTCCGCCGAGCAGCATCCGAACGCCGACCGGCTTCGCGTCTGCATCGTCGACACCGGAGACGGCAAGCCGGTGCAGGTCGTGTGCGGCGCGCCCAACGCGCGCACGGGCATGAAGAGCGTGTTCTCGCCGCCCGGCACGTTCATCCCCGGCAAGAACATCACGATCGGCGTAGGCGTGGTGCGCGGCGTCGAGAGCGCGGGCATGCTCTGCTCCGCGTTCGAGCTGGGCCTCAGCGAGGACCATGAGGGCATCATCGACCTGCCGGCCGACGCGCCCGTGGGCGTGCGCTACGTCGATTACGCGCATGTCGACGATCCGGTGATCGACGTGGCGGTGACGCCCAACCGGTCCGACGCGCTCGGCATCCGCGGCATCGCGCGCGATCTCGCGGCGGCGGGCCTCGGCACGCTGAAGCCGGACGTCGCCTCCGCGCCTGTCCCCGGCAAGGGCGAGTGCCCGGTGGCGGTCTCGCTCGACTTCGCGGTGGACGACAGGCACCTCGCTCCCGCCTTCGCGCTGCGCCTCGTGCGCGGCGTCAAGAACGGCCCGAGCCCGGATTGGATGCAGCGCCGGTTAAAGGCCATCGGCCTTCGTCCGATCAACGCGCTGGTCGACATCACCAATTACATCACCTTCGACCGCGGACGGCCGCTGCACGTGTTCGACGCAGCCAAGGTGAAGGGCGCGCTCACGGTGCGCCGCGCCAAGGACGGCGAGGAGGTGCTTGCGCTCGACGGCAAGACCTACAAGCTCGAAGCGGGAACGGTCGTCATCGCCGACGAGAACGGCGTCGAGAGCATCGCCGGCATCATGGGCGGTGAGCATTCCGGCTGCGACGAGAATACCACAGATGTGTTGATCGAATCTGCGCTCTGGGACCCGCTGAACATCGCGCGGTCGGGCCGTTCGCTCGGCATCAACACGGACGCGCGCTACCGCTTCGAGCGCGGCGTGGACCCGGCCTTCTGCATCCCCGGCGTTGAGATGGCGACGCGGATGGTGCTCGATCTCTGCGGCGGCGAGCCCACCGGCACGCATGTCGCGGGCGCGGTTCCCGTCCCGGCCAAGACCGTCGCCTTTCCCTTCTCCGAGGTGAAGCGCCTGACGGGCGTGGACGTTCCCGAAGCGGAAATGCGCCGCACGTTGGACGCGCTCGGCTTCGCCGTTCACGGTGCGGGTTCGACGGTCGAAGTGAAGGTGCCGAGCTGGCGTCCGGACGTGGACGCGAAGGCCGACATCGTCGAAGAGGTCATCCGCATCGCGGGCATCGACCGCGTGACCTCCACGCCCTTCTTCCGCGATCCGCAGACCGTTGCCGCCCCCGTGCTGACGTTGATCCAGAAGCGCACCCGGGCCGCCAAGCGTGCGTTCGCCGCGCGCGGGCTCATGGAAGCGGTCACCTGGTCGTTCATCGGCAAGGCCGAGGCCGAGCATTTCGGCGGCGGCTCGCCGGCCTTGGCGCTCGCCAACCCGATCGCGTCCGACCTGTCCGACATGCGGCCGAGCCTGCTGCCGGGTCTGATCAAGGCCGCGCAGCGCAATGCCGACCGCGCCATTCCCGACGCGGCCCTGTTCGAGGTGGGACAGGTGTTCGCGGGCGACGCGCCCGAAGATCAGACCATCGCGGCTTCGGCCGTGCGCCGCGCGCAGGCGCGCCCCGAAGGATCGGGACGCTTCTGGGGCGAGGCCGCGGACTCGGTCGACGCCTTCGACGCCAAGGCCGATGCCTTCGCTCTGCTCGAAGCGCTCGGCGTACCAACGGGCGGATTGCAGGTGGTACCCGGCGGCCCGGCTTGGTTCCACCCCGGCCGCTCGGCGACGCTGCAATTCGGTCCCAAGGTGGTGATCGGCGCGTTCGGGGAACTGCATCCGCGTACCTTGGAAGCGTTGGACGCCAAGGGTCCGATGGTGGCCGTCGAGATCATCCTCGACCGGTTGCCGCCTCCCAAGGCCAAGCCGACCAAGGTCAAACCGAAGCTGACGTTGTCCGACTTCCAGCCGGTCGAACGCGACTTTGCCTTCGTCGTGGACGAGGCGGTCGCCGCCGCCGACATTCTCAAGGCCGCGCAGGCCGCCGAGCGGACGCTGGTGAGCGAGATCACGGTGTTCGACGTCTATCGCGGCACGGGCGTGCCCGAGGGCAAGAAGTCGGTGGCCATCGCCGTGACGCTGCAGCCCTTGGAAAAGACGCTGACGGACGTGGAAATCGAGGCCGTCGCCGGCAAGATCGTCGCCGAGGTCACCAAGAAGACCGGGGCCGCGCTGCGCGGCTGAGGCCGCGCGGCGAGGGAACGGGGGAGATCGGGTCCTCCCTTCCGTCATTGCGAGGAGCGGAGCGACGCGGCAATCCATGGCCGGACCGGCTACGTGCTGTCCGCACCCGTTCGTCAAGGAAGCGAGCCCATGAGGCGCGACGACGATCTCGTTCTCCCGCCCGACGGACGCCAATCTCCCACCGCGCTCGCCGTCGCGCGCGGGACGCGGCGACTGTTGGCGGGGCTTGGCTTCGCCACGTTGACGGAATTGGTGCTCGTGTCCGGAAGGCGCGCCGATCTCGCGGCTGTCGGGCCGGACGGCACGATCTGGATCGTCGAGATCAAATCGAGCGTCGAGGACTTCCGCGTCGATACGAAATGGCCGGATTATCGCGCCTTCTGCGACCGGCTGTTCTTCGCTATCCCCGAGACGGTTCCGGTCGAGATCATGCCGGAAGACGCCGGCCTGATACTGGCCGACGCCTATGGGGCCGCGATCCTGCGCGACGCGCCCGAACACCGTCTGGCGGCGGCGACGCGCAAGGCGCTGCTGGTCCGCTTCGCGCGCACCGCCGCCGATCGCCTGCATCGGCTTGCGGATCCCGAAGGGGCGCTCGGCGACCGGCTCTAAGCGTGGTTTAGGGGTGCCGTGCCAACCAATCCGACAGCACCGCCATGGCCTTTTGCGGCTCCTCCATCAGGAAGAAGTGGCTGCTCTCCTCGAACCACGCAGTCTCTGCAGCAGGCAACGCCTGCTGCATCCAGCCCGTCACGGCCGGCGAGCAGATGGGGTCGAGGCGGCCGGCCATGATCAGCACGGGGCAGGCGAGGCGGCCGATTTCGTCCATCGTGTCGGATGCGAGCACGGCATTGTTGAGGTTGACGTAGGACCGCTTGTCTCGGCTCTCGTCGCCGATCAGCGCCTCGATGCGCGCCATGACCTCGGGATGCGTGTTGAAATAGGCGTTGGAGACAAAGGTGGGCGAGAACAGCTTCGCCCAGTCGCTCCATGCGCCGCCGCGCAGCACGAAATCGCGCATGCTTTCCAGCCAGCGCCGTCCGATGGGGTCGAGCCGTGCGAAGGACGCCGCCAAGACCAACGAGCGGACGCGTTCCGGCGCGGTCAGCGCCATGCGCTGCGCGATGGCTCCGCCCATGGAGCGCCCGACCACGTGCGCGCTTTCGACGCCGAGCGCGTCCAGCAACCGCAGCACGTCTTCGGCCATCTCCTGCATGGACGTCGGCTCGGACACGGCCGAGCTCTTGCCGCCGCCGGGATTGTCGATGGCGATCACGCGATGCCGCGACTTGAATTCGGCGATCTGCGGCAGCCAAGCGGTGTGGTCGCCGGCAAGGCCGTGGATGAGGAGCAGGGGCGTGCCGCTGCCTTCCTCGACGTAATTGAGTTTCCAGCGTCCTGTATCGACGATCGGCATCGGGCGTTCCTCATGTGCGAGCGGGCCGGATGTCGCGTGTTCTTGTGAGGCCCGCAGGCGACATTGAGCCCCGGAAGCGGGGGCGCGCGCAAGGCGGCGGTTGCATGGCCGCCTTGCGGCGCACTCGCGCGGTCCTTATCTCCGAATCGAGCGGGAGCCCCACCATGATTTTCCAAGCCGCATTGCGTGCGATCGCGCAGATGTTCTCGCCGCGTTTCAGGCGCGTCTTGTGGCGCTCCTTGGCGCTGACGATCGTGCTGCTGCTCTTGCTCTGGGCGGCGCTGACGCGGCTCGCTGCGATGTGGATCGACCAGACCGCGGTGGTCGCGTCTCACGGCTGGATCGAGACCTTCGCCATCTTCTTCGCGGGCTTCGGCCTCATCATCGGGCTCGCCTACTTCATTCCGCCGATTTCGATGCTGGTCGCGAGCTTCTTCCTCGACGACGTGGCGGAGAAGATCGAGCGCGGCGACTATCCGGCCGACAAGCCCGGAACGGCGATGAGCACCGGCACCGCCATCGTCGAAGGCGTACGGTTCGCGGCGGTGGCGCTCGGCGTCAACGTGCTCGCGCTGCTGTTGCTGTTCATTCCGATCGTGAATCTGTTCGCGTTCTTCGCCGCAAACGCTTGGCTGCTTGGCCGGGAATATTTCGCCCTCGCGGCGGGCCGGTTCCGCTCGCCCGAGGAGATGCGCGCTTTGCGGGACCGCAATTCCGGCACCGTTACGTTCGCGGGGCTTCTGATCGCGATCTTCGTCGCCGTGCCGATCCTGAACCTGTTCACGCCCCTGTTCGGCACCGCCTTGATGGTGCACGTGCACAAGGGCATCGAGCGGCGCGAGCGCGCCGCGCGGATCGCCTGATCAGGCGTAGCGGCCCGAGGCGAACTGGCCGCCCTTGCGGTAGCGGTAAAGATAGGTCGGAACGACCGCCTCGATGGTTTCGCCGTGGATGCCGAGGCCCTCGAGCGTGCGGCCTTCCGCGATCGCGGCGTCGGTGACCACGTTGTCGCGCTCCAGCAGACGGACCTGATCGCGCGTGATCATCAACTCGTCGGGCATCATGCCGAAGGTGACGGAATTCAGCAGCTCCATCACGCCCGCCTGCGCGCGCGCGGCGCCGAAGGGGAGGGGCGCGAGGAGGGCCTTGCGGTGCGTGACTTCGAGCACGTAGCGCACGAGCTCTTCGAAGGTCTTCACCTCCGGGCCGCCCAGTTCATAGGTGGTGCCGGACTTGATCGCGCCGTCGATCGCACGGGCGATCACCTCGGCGACGTCGCCGACGAAGACCGGCTGAAAGCGCGTCTTGCCGCCGCCCACGAGCGGGATGACGGGCAGCTTGGTGGCGAGCGAGGCGAAGCGGTTGAAGAAACCGTCTTCCGGGCCGAACACGATGGAAGGGCGGATCACGACCGCATCCGGCACCGCGGTGCGTGCCGCGACTTCGCCGGCCGCCTTGGTGCGGGCGTAGTCGCTGTCGGAATCGGGATCGGCGCCGATGGCGGACATCTGCACGAGCGCGCGGATGCCGGCACGCGCCGCGGCTTGCGCGACGGCACGCGCGCCGTCGGCCTGGACCGCGTCGAAACGCTGCTTGCCGCCCTCGGCGAGGATGCCGACGAGATTGATGACCGCATCCGCGCCTTCGATGGCGCGGGCGACCGATTCCGGGTAGCGCAGATTCGCCTGGACCGGATGGATTTGGCCGACATTGCCGAGCGGCTGTAGGAACAGCGCAAGGTCCGGGCGGCGCACGGCGACACGAATCCGGTAGCCGCGACGTGCGAGCGCGCGCACGACATGTCGACCCACGAAGCCTGAACCGCCGAAAACGGTGACCAAACGGCTGGACGACGCGACCATGGATGCCCTCCCCGGAGACCTAGGGAAGGCTCTTAGTCAATGGAAACGGCGCTGTACAGGGGACGAACGTCGACCCGCCCGCACCGGGATGGGGACAAGGGCGCGATCTCGGCTGAAATGTCCGCCGTCGCCGTCCTCGTCGTCGTTCCGCATCATCATGATCGCGGTGCCCGCGACGACGCTGCCGCCCGTCACCATGAAGCCCGCCGCCAACAGGATGAACGCCAGCAGGCCGGTATCGGACCCCCGGATCAGCCCGCCCAAACCGTTGATGTCCAGCGCCAACAGCGAAATCGCGAAAGCGAGCCCCAACCCCGCGCCCAAGGCGGCTTGCACGAGCACGGCGCGCACCAGCGAGTGCGGCGGCTTGGAAGGCGGGCGGATGGAACGGGCCATGACGGCCTCCGAATGACTCTGAGATTCCAGAATGGGGCGTGCAACACGCCCCGGCAAGTGCGCGGGGGTCCGATTTCTCGTGCGGCCCCGATTGACAACACCGACTCCCGGCCCGTATGAGACGCGCCGGGCCCAGGTGGCGGAATTGGTAGACGCGCTGGCTTCAGGTGCCAGTGTCCGCAAGGACGTGGAGGTTCGAGTCCTCTCCTGGGCACCAAACTCCCGCATGAAGCGGGGGTTCCCGACGAGCCGCCCCCCGGCTCGCTCACAAAAGCGCAGGCATGATGCCGCGTTTTGAGACCTTCGGACTTCCAAAATCTTGTCGAGACGCCGTTTCGGCGCGTGTCCTGCCGCGTCGCCGCGTACGATGCGTGCAACACATCCGCGCTCCAAGCCGGTTGATGCCTGAACGCACCGCTGCCGTTCGCGTTTGAACTTAAATTCACAAACGTGTATGAGTTTTTTGTATAAACACGTTTGAAAATGGGAAAAATGGTAGATCTTCTCTCCTTGGTCGGAAATACGCCGCTCGTTCGGACGACGGGGCTCGATGTCGGCCCCTGCGAACTTTTCCTGAAATTGGAAAGCGCGAATCCCGGCGGCTCGATCAAGGATCGCCCGGCGCGGGCGATGATCGAGGCGGCGGAAGCTTCGGGCGCGCTGCGTCCGGGCGGGACCATCGTCGAGGCGACGGCCGGCAATACCGGGCTGGCGCTCGCATTGATCGCGGCGCGCAAGGGCTACCGCACGCTGCTCGTCGTGCCCGACAAGATGTCCTCGGAGAAGATCGCACATCTCAAGGCCATGGGGGCCGAGGTCGTCATGACCCGCTCCGACGTCGAGAAGGGCCATCCGGCCTATTATCAGGACATGGCCGTCGAGCTCGCCCGCAATACGCCGAACGCGGTCTATATCGACCAGTTCGGCAACCCGGCGAACCCGGCCGCGCATGTCGCCACGACCGGGCCGGAGATTCTCGCCCAGATGGACGGCGACATCGACGCCTTCGTCGTCGGTGTCGGATCGGGCGGCACGCTCACCGGCGTCGGCGGGTACCTCAAGGCGCATTCGCCCAAGACCAAGATCATCCTCGCGGACCCGGTCGGCTCGATTCTGGCCGATTACGTGAACACCGGTCGGTTCGGCACGCCCGGCAGTTGGCGCGTCGAAGGCATCGGCGAGGATTTCATCCCGCCCAATGCCGACATGTCTCTGGTCGACGAGGCGTTCTCGATATCCGACGAGGACAGCTTTCGTGCGGCCCGTGAAATTCTCCGCACCGACGGAATCCTCGCCGGCACGTCCTCCGGCACTCTCATCGCCGCGGCGGTGCAATGGTGCCGAAAGCAGAGCGAGCCGAAGCGGGTCGTCACCTTCGTGTGCGACAGCGGGGCCAAATATTTCTCCAAGCTGTTCAACGACGACTACATCCGGGCGCAGGGCTGGACGCTCTGAACGCGCCGTTCGATCCCCGAAAGCGAGACACCCATGAGCCGCAACGATCAGAGCTTCGCCACCCGCTGCGTCCATGGCGGACAACGCAACGACCCGCTGACGGGCGCGGTGATGGTGCCGATCTACGCCACCTCCACCTATGCGCAGATCAGCCCCGGCGAGCATCTCGGATACGAATACGGCCGCACGCACAACCCGACCCGCATGGCCTTCGAGCGCTGCATGGCGAATCTGGAGAACGGCAGCGCGGCCTTCGCCTTCGCCTCCGGCCTCGCGGCGATCTCGACCGTGCTGGACATGTTGGATGTCGGGTCGCACGTGATCGCCTCCGATGATCTTTACGGCGGTACGCGGCGGCTGTTCGAGCGCGTGAAGGCGAAGACCGCGGGCCTCGCGGTCAGCTTCATCGACGTCAACGATCCGGCGGCGCTCGAAGGCGCGTTGCGCCCGGAAACGAAATTCATCTGGGTCGAGACGCCGACCAATCCGATGCTGCGCATCACCGACCTGCGCCGCGTCGCCGAATTCGGCAGCAAGCACGGTCTGGTGCTGATCGCGGACAACACCTTCGCCAGCCCTTACGTGCAGAAGCCGCTGGATTTCGGCTTCGACATCGTCGTGCATTCCACGACGAAATATCTCAACGGCCATTCGGACATGATCGGCGGCGTGGCCGTGGTCGGCGAACGTCCCGAAATCGTCGAGCGCATGGGCTTCCTGCAAAACGCCGTGGGTGCCGTCTCGGGCCCGTTCGACAGCTTCCTCGCTTTGCGCGGCCTGAAGACGCTGGGGCTGCGGATGGAGCGGCATTGCGGCTCGGCGCTGGAAATCGCCTCCGCGCTCGAGCGGCACAAGGCCGTCGAATCGGTGATCTATCCCGGCCTGACGAGCCATCCGCAGCACGGCATCGCCCGCGAGCAGATGAACGGCTTCGGCGGCATCATCACGCTGAAGGTGGCGTCGGACCTTGCGGGCACGAAGCGCTTTCTCGAGGGCTGCGAGTTGTTCACGCTGGCCGAGAGCTTGGGCGGCGTCGAAAGCCTGATCGAACATCCGGCGATCATGACGCACGCCTCCGTTCCCGCCGAAGCACGGCGGGAACTCGGGATCGGCGACAATCTGGTTCGTCTCTCCGTCGGCATCGAGGATGCCGACGATCTGATGCGCGACCTGAACGCCGCGCTCGCGCGCGTCTGACGCGCGTCCGAACCGGAGCGGGCGCGGCTGCGCCCGCCTTTCGCCGGCGTCAGTTCTTGGTCAAAACCCGCAGCGTCTTGAACGTCCCCGCCTCCGCAAGCACGCCCTCCGCCACGAGGGCGTCGGCGATGCGGGCGGCGTCCGGATAGGCGAAGGAGCCCGTGTAGAGCAGCACCCGCCCGCCGACCGGCATCACCGTCAGCAGGGTCTCGATCACCTGACGGTCGGTGAGGCCGCCATAGGCGTCCTGCGAGTCGCCGCGGAACTCGCAGAGATGGAACAGGCTCGCCACGTCGATGCGCGGCAGCATCCGTGCATTGAGCAGGTAGATGTCGCCGAACAGCACCTGATAGTCGCGGGACAGCGTGGGCTTCTCGATGGCGAATTTGACGAAGTCGTCGAATTCCTTCGGCGAGGCGGTGATGCCGAGGATCGTGTTGGGGGCGCCCTTCTCCATGTTGGAGAGACCGAGCACGTGGTGGCCGCCGGTGCCGAAATGAAACACGGTCGAGCCGCGGACGCCTTCGGCTTCCAACCACTCGATGAGATGGACGTCGCAGGGGCAGAGCGCCTCGTCGAGATACCAGTTCACGTCCCAGATCTGCAGCACTCGCGTCTCCCCGGATTATTGCTTAACCTACGTACAATAACGTAGGACGGTACATGCCGTCGAGAACGGGTCGGGGGGCCTTATGCAACACACGAAAGCGAACGCTTCGCCGCGCGGCGGGGCCGGTGTGTTTTTGTCGCTCGCCGCCCTTTTCTGGCGCGGTGCGCAAGCTCCCGTCGCTTGGCTGCTGACCGCCATGATCGGCCTGTTGATCTTCACGGGCGTCGCCATCCAGTCTGAAATCAATGATTGGAATGCGGCATTTTTCGACGCGTTGGAGAGGCGCGACCGGAAAATAGGCGATCTGCTTCTCGATTTCCTCCTTTTCGTGGCTGCTGCAGGCCTCGTCATGGTGCTGACGGTTCTCTCCCGCATGACTCTGCAGGTGCGCCTGCGCCGCTGGTTGACCGAACGCGTGATGGCCCGCTGGCTGTCGGACGGAACATGCGCGCGGCTGCTGGACGGAAGACGCGGTGCGGAGACTCCGGAGTTCCGAATTGCCGACGACGTGCGGCTGGCGGTCGATCCATTGGTCGATCTCACGGTCGGCTTCGCGGGCGCTCTCCTGATCGCAGTCACCTTTTTCGCCGTGCTCGCGCGCGTCGGCGGCTCGCTGGACGTCGAAGAATACGGCGTGACGATACCGGCTTACTTCCTCTGCGCCGCTGTTCTTTATGCCGTCGTGATGTCGGGGCTTTCCTCCCTTCTGGGATGGCCCTTGGTGCGCTCGATCGAAGCGAAGAACCATCGCGAAGGCGTGTTGCGCTACGAGTTGACCCGCACGCGCGAGGGCGTAGCGGCCGGCCGCGGCCATGCCGGTGCATCCGGCATTCTGTCGACGGCGCTCGAGGGCGTCGCCGCGAGTTGGCGTCGCGTGGTGTTGGGGCAGGCGCGGGTCTCGGGCGTCGCCAGCGCCAATGCGGTTCTCGTCGGCGTGTTCCCCATCATGCTGGCGGTACCGAAATATCTTGCGGGCGATCTCAGCCTCGGAGCCGTCATGCAGCTTGCGACGGCCTTCGTGCAGGTGCAGATGGCGCTGAATTGGTTCGTGGACAATTTCATCCGCTTCGCCGAATGGCGTGCCTCGGCCAACCGCGTCGGCGAATTCCTGGCTGCGATGGACGTCGAGCCCTCCGTTTCACCGGTGCCTTTGGCGCGGACCGCGTGACGCGCTTCACCTCCGTTACGACCGATTTGCAACCCTCGGATGAAGTACGCGACGTAACGTAATGCAGGCTTGTTCTTGGCCGTAAAGAAATGTAACCATACGTAAGTTCTTGGTTTCGATTCAACCTCGGGTCTTGCGTCATGGTCGATACGTCCCACCGCATCACAGGTCTGGCCGACAAACCCGTTGCCTCGGAAGATATTCTGTTTCTGACGCATCACCTGCTCGCCGCGCCTGTCGGATTCGGCGGAGAGCTCCCGGTCGAATTGCTGCTTCATCGCAATGTGTTCCTGCGCGAATCAATCTTCCGTTACTGGCAGCGGGAGTTTCTGAAGCTGCTGGGCAATATCGCCGCGGCGCCGACGCGCTCGGCCCAGGCCCGACGGTTGGCGGGGCATATGCTGGCCGAACGGCAGTGGCGCGCCCTGCATGCCGCCGTGGGCGATGCCGCGGCATCCGATCACCCCGACCTCCTGCGCATGCTGCTCGACGGCATCGAATGGTTTCATCCGGACGAGAGCCCGTCGCTGCGCTACGCGGTCGACACGCGCAAATGGGTGAGCTGCCTGACGGTGAACGGTCTCGAATTCCTGTCGCGGGATGTTTTCGCGTTCGACGACGACACCCTCGCGGCGATCTTGATCCATCGCAGGATCAGTCAAGATTTTGCCGCGGGCACGGTGGAGCGGGTGACGGAGCCCGGGACGTCCGCGGACCGGAAAAAGCAGGCTGCCGTGGTGCAGCGCCTCGGCCGCACCATGGACGGGTTGCGTCGCGCCCTCGTCGAGGGCGGCGATCTGTCCAAGGCAATTTCTGCGGCGATCGCCATTGTGGGAGCGAGGCCGACGGTGCGGCCCGTGCGGTCGTTCGGCGGCGTCCACGCGGCGGTCGAGCGCGCTCGCGCTTGACGTCGCGGCGTCTATGGTGTTCGCACCATCGACGCCGGATCAACGCGGACGCCCCGATGACGCATCGCCTGCATTTCAACGATCTGCCCGACGGATGGGACGCCGGCACGGCCGTCGCCATCGATACCGAGACGCTCGGGCTCAACCCGCATCGCGACCGGCTGTGCCTCGTGCAGATTTCCACGGGAGACGGCACCGCCGACCTCGTGAAGATCGCGCCGGGTCAAAAGCGTGCGCCGAATCTCGAACGCGTGCTGTCCGATCCCGCCGTGACCAAGATCTTTCATTACGCCCGCTTCGACGTGGCGGTGATGTACAACGCCTTCGGCGTCATGACGGGCCCGATCTACTGCACCAAGATCGCCTCGCGTCTGGTGCGCACCTACACGGATCGGCACGGCCTGAAGGATCTCGTGCGGGAACTGCTCGGGGTGGACTTGTCCAAGCAGCAGCAATCGTCGGATTGGGGCGCGGACGACCTGACGGACGCCCAGCTTGCTTATGCCGCCTCGGACGTGCTTCATCTGCATGCGCTGCGGGCGAAGCTCGACGTCTTGCTGGCCCGCGAGGGGCGCACGGCCATTGCGACGTCATGTTTCGAATTCATGCGTACGCGCGCGCTGCTCGACCTCTCGGGTTGGCCCGAGACCGACATCTTCGCGCATAGCTGAGCGCGTTTTCAGAGGCATGAGCTTCCACGGGAGAGTGCGACGGACAGGTCGATAAGCTTCGACGACGCGATGATCGCGATCCCCGACCGGGACGCGGTGGCGGCCCGCTATGCGGCGGCGCAGCGCCACACGCGGCGCGTGCGCTTTCTGCGGCGCGCGATCCCGTTCGGCTCGATCCTCGTCGTCGCGGCCGTCGTGTTCATCGCCGTCTTCGACCCGTTCCGCAGCGTCCCGGCCGGCCTCAGCATCGGCGCGTTCAAGCTCAACGGCTCCAAGATCACGATGGAACTGCCGAGATTGACCGGCTTCCGGCAGGACATGCGTCCCTATGAAGTCACGGCCGAAACGGCGGTGCAGGACGTGCGCAATCCGACCGTCCTCGACATGACCGCCATGCGGGCCAAGATCGGCATGGAGCAAAAGCAGACGGCGACGCTCGAAGCCGCGACCGGCGTCTATGACAGCCAGAAGGAAATTCTGGACCTCAAACGCGACGTGCGCGTCGTCGCCGAGGGCTACGACGTGCGCATGAAGGCGGCACGGGTCGACATGAAGGCCGGCACGGTGGTGACCGACGAGCCCGTGCGCGTGGTGATGTCGGGCGGCAGCATCGACGCGGACGCCATGCAGATCATGGACAACGGCAAAAGGATCGTGTTCATCGGACGTGTACGCACGCATCTGCGGGCGGCGGACGATTCCGCCTCCGGCTCGAAGGATGCTCGCGCGGTCGACGAGGGGAAGAAATGAAACGGTTGGCTGTTCTGCTCGTCGTTCTGGCGTCGCCCGCATTCGCCCAGACCAAGCAGCCTGCTGCGCCGCAGCCGAAGCCGGGCACGACGGCGCCGGGCGCCGGCGTCTTCGGTACCTCGTCGAAGGAGCCGATCAACATCGAGGCTGACAGTCTCGAAGTGTTCGATCGCGATCAAAAGGCCGTGTATCGCGGCAATGTCGTCGTCGTTCAGGGCGACACGATCATGAAATCCGCCGAGATGGTGGTGTTTTACGCGCGCGGCGCAAAGAACGGCGAGCAGCCCGCGCCCGCCGCCGCCCCCGGCGGCGCTCCCGCCGCGGAGGGCGGCACCAGCGTTCGCCGCGTGGAAGCGTTCGGCGGCGTCACCGTCGCCTCCAAGGATCAGATCGCGGCGGGCCGCGAAGGCATTTTCGACCGCGAAAACAACCGCGTCGTGCTGATCGGGGACGTTTCGCTGTCTCAGGGCGGCAACGTGACCAAGGGCGACCGCCTGAATTACGATCTCGCCACGGGGCAGGCGACGGTCGAGGCCAAGCCGTCGAGCGGGCGCGTGCGCAGCTTGCTGGTGCCGGGCTCCGAGGACGGCGCGAAGCCCATCTCGCGGCCGGGCACGCCGCCCGCAGCTCCCGCGCCCGCCGCCAAGGCGCCCGCGGCCGCTCCTCCGGCGACGGCTGCGCCCAAGCCCCCGGTCCGCCCGTGACGGACGGAGCAGCGGCACTGCGGCCGAACCCGTCGACCGTGCCCGAGCGCGCGCTCGGCGGCGAATTGGCCGTGAGCGGCCTTTGCAAGAGCTATCGCGGCCGCGCCGTGGTGCAGGATGCCGGGTTGTCGGTGCGCAACGGCGAGGCCGTCGGCCTGCTGGGGCCGAACGGCGCGGGCAAGACCACGATTTTCTACATGATCACCGGCCTCGTGCCGGCCGACCGCGGGCGCATCCTGCTCGACGGCCATGACGTGACGCATCTGCCGATGTATCGGCGGGCGCGGTTGGGCATCGGCTATCTCCCGCAGGAAGCCTCGATCTTTCGCGGCCTGAGCGTCGAGGACAACATCCGCGCGGTGTTGGAAGTCACCCAGCCGGACCGGGACCGTCGCGAGGCCGAACTCGACGCCTTGCTCGAAGAATTCGACATCAAGCGCCTGCGCAAGTCGCCCTCCATCGCGCTCTCGGGCGGCGAGCGCCGCCGCTGCGAAATCGCCCGGTCCTTGGCCGGCAAACCCTCCTTCATGCTGCTCGACGAGCCTTTCGCGGGCATCGACCCCATCGCGGTCGGCGACATTCAGGATCTCGTGCGCCATCTGACGCGTCGCGGCATCGGCGTGCTGATCACGGACCACAATGTCCGCGAGACCTTGGGCCTGATCGACCGCGCCTACATCATCCATTCCGGCCGCGTGCTGATGGAAGGCCGACCCGACGCGATCATCGCCTCGCCCGAGGTGCGCCGGCTCTATCTCGGCGAAGACTTCCGTCTTTGACGGACGCCGTTTACCGACTTTCGGGCAAAGACGCCGGAGTTGCGGCGCATTTCCGTTTCGCCCTTTGACGTTGGGCCCGAAATCGGGGTAAGTACTCGACGCAAGAATTGTGCCGTGCGTGCCCCCTCCGGGCCGCTCAGAGTGCTCAGGCGGTCGGGTAATGAAGGTCTCGCATCGACTCGAGATGCGCCAGAGCCAGTCTCTGGTCATGACTCCGCAGCTGCTGCAGGCCATCAAGCTCCTGCAGCTGTCGACGATCGATCTCGCCGCCTTCGTGGAAACGGAGCTCGAGCGCAATCCGTTGCTGGAACGCTCCGGCGACGATGACGGCCCCGTCAACGCCCCCGAGCCGAAATCTGCCTCCGACGGCGGCGAGGCGGTCGAAGGCGATTGGTTGCCCGACGACACGGGGCAGGACCGCCAAAGCATCGAGGCGCGGCTCGACACCTCCCTCGACAACGTCTTTCCCGACGACGCCCCATCCCGCCGTGAAGTCGAAGCGGAGCCCGCATCCGGGCTCTCCGCCACCAGTTGGTCTGGCGTGGGCAGCGGATCCGGCGGTTCCGGCGAAGCGCCGGACCTCGAAGCCTATGTCGCCGAAGCGCTGTCCCTTCAGGATCACGTCCTGGCGCAGTTTCATCTCGCCGCGACGGACCCGGTCGACCGCTTGATCGGCTCCGCCTTGGTCGACGGCTTGGATGACGCCGGCTATCTCGCGGAATCGGTCGAAGACGTCGCCGACCGCCTCGGGGTGTCCACGGACCGCGTCGAAGCGGTCCTGAAGATCGTCCAAGCCTGCGAGCCGACCGGCGTCGGCGCCCGCAACCTCGCCGAATGTCTGCGCCTTCAGCTCGAAGAACTCGGACGCTACGACGGCTTCATGGCCATCCTGCTCGACAATCTGCAGATGCTCGCAAGGCGCGACTTCGCCGGGCTTTGCCGGCTGTGCAACGTCGACGACGAAGACATGGGCGAGATGGTGGATGAAATCCGCCGGCTCGATCCCAAGCCCGGCCTGCGTTTCGGCGGCGCGCCCGTGCAGCCGGTCATCCCCGACGTGCTCGTGCGCCGCGCGCCCGACCAGACCTGGCATGTCGAACTGAACACCGAGGTTCTGCCGCGCGTGCTGCTCAACCAGACCTACGCCGCGCGCATCTCGACGCACGCCCGCAGCGAGGCCGAGAAGAGCTACGTCGCCGATTGCCTGCAAAACGCCAATTGGCTGACGCGCAGCCTCGAGCAGCGGGCCAAGACCATTCTGAAGGTGGCGAGCGAGATCGTGCGCCAGCAGGACGCGTTCCTCGTGCACGGCGTGGAGCATCTTCGCCCGTTGAACCTGCGCACGGTCGCCGACGCCATCGCGATGCACGAGTCGACCGTGTCGCGGGTGACCTCGAACAAATACATTTCGACCCCGCGCGGGCTGTTCGAGATGAAATATTTCTTCACCGCCGCCATCTCGGGCACGCCGGGCGGCGACTCCCATTCGGCCGAAGCCGTGCGCCATCGCATCAAGCAGATGATCGACGGCGAAACCGCCGCCAACGTGCTGTCCGACGATGCCATCGTCACGAAGCTCAAAGAGGCGGGCATCGACATCGCCCGCCGCACGGTGGCCAAATATCGCGAAGGGCTGCGCATTCCCTCGTCGGTCGAGCGTCGTCGCGAGAAGCAGGCGTTGACGTCTCGTCAGGGATGATCCGAGCCCGCCCGCCGTCGCCGTTGACACCTCTCCGGGCCGTGCCTACGTCTTATACAAGACGTCGGTCCCGGGCCGCGTGCGGCATAGGAAGACGTCCCCTCTAACAGCGGGTGCATCCATGCCTCTTCGCGTTTCGGGTAAAAACATCGACATCGGTGAATCTCTCAGAGGACAAATCGTCGAGCGTGTTGCGGGTGCGGTGAAGCGGTATTTCGACGGCAGCGTCACGGGGCATGTCGTGGTCGAGCCGGAGGGCACGGGGTTTCGGACGGACTGCACGCTGCATCTGTCCTCGGGCGTGACGCTTCAGTCGGAAGGCATGGCCCATGACGCTTATGTGAGTGCCGACCGCGCCGCGGAGCGAATCGAAAAGCGTCTGCGCCGCTACAACCGTCGCTTGAAGGACAGGTCCGCCGCGCAGAATACGAACGGCTCGGCATGGAACCTCGACGTGCCCGCTTACGTCATCCAAGCGCCGGATGCGCTGGACGACGAGGAGGACACGGGAGAATTCAACCCCTTGGTGATCGCCGAGACGAAGAAGAACATGCGGCGGCTGTCCGTCAGCGACGCGGTTCTCGATCTCGACTTGACGGGAGCCCCCGTCCTCGTGTTCCGTCACGCCGGATCCGAAAGGGTCAACATCGTGTATCGGCGTTCCGACGGGAATATCGGCTGGATCGATCCTCCCGTTCTCGAGGGCGCCGCTCCGTCCTGATCCGGCCGGCACGGATCTGGCCTTCATCGAATCGACTAGTCCGGCGAGCCCGGTCTTCCGTGGCCGAACCATAGGCGAACCCATGCCGTTGACCGATCTGTTGGCACAAGATGCCGTTCTCCCCGCGTTGAAGGGGGGAAACAAGAAGCAGGTTCTGCAGGATCTGTCGGAGCGTGCCGCCGCCGTCTCCGGCTTGGACGCCCGTGAACTGTTCGAGACGCTGCTTCAACGCGAGCGTCTCGGCTCGACCGGAATCGGGCGCGGAATCGCCATTCCGCACGGCAAATTGGCCAAGGCCGACCGCCTTTTCGGCCTGTTTGCGCGGCTCGAGAAGCCGGTCGATTTCGAAGCCCTCGACGGCGAACCCGTCGATCTCGTGTTCCTGCTGATCGCGCCCGAATCCGCCGGCGCGGATCACCTCAAGGCTCTGGCCCGCGTGGCCCGCATCCTGCGCGAGCCGAGCACCGTGCAGGCGCTGCGTACCACGCGCGATCCGTCCGCCCTTTTCGCCGTGCTCACGCAGGCGCAATCGCACGCGGCTTGATCGTCTGCCCGCAAAATCGGCAGAGTTGAACGCGATCGTCCGTCCCGTCGTCCCGGCCGTGCGTCTGGAATTCACCTCGTCGAACGGCCGACTTGGAAAGTGCCTCGGCAGGGCCTAGAAGGCGGGCGGTTCTTTCGTCTTCCGTCCTTCGAGGTTCCGACCATGGCCGCTTCCGCTTCGAGCCTGTTTCCGCTCGGCCCCGACGCCACGCCCTACCGCAAGATTTCCGACGACGGCGTGACGGTCGAAAAATTCGGCGACCATGAAATGATCTCGGTAAAGCCCGAGGCGATCCGTGCGCTCGCCAAGCAGGCGATGATCGACATCAATCACCTGTTGCGTCCCGGTCATCTGGCCCAGCTCGCCAAGATCCTCGACGACCCCGAAGCGACCTCGAACGACAAGTTCGTGGCCTATGACCTGCTCAAGAACGCCAATATCGCCGCGGGCGGCGTGCTGCCGATGTGTCAGGACACCGGCACGGCCATCGCCATGGGCAAGAAGGGCCGCTTCGTCTGGACGGACGGCAGCGACGAGGACGCCATCGCCGACGGCATCCGCGACGCCTATTTCGAGCGCAACCTGCGCTACTCGCAGCTCGCCCCGATCTCGATGTTCGAAGAGAAGAACACGAAGACCAATCTCCCGGCCGAGATCAACATCTACGCCGAGGGCGACGACGAATATAAGTTCCTGTTCGTCGCCAAGGGCGGCGGCTCGGCCAATAAGACCTTCCTCTATCAGGCGACGCCCTCGGTTCTCACGCATGACCGGCTGCTCGCGTTTCTGAAGGAGAAGATCCTCACCCTCGGCACCTCGGCCTGCCCGCCCTACCACCTCGCCATCGTCATCGGCGGCACCTCGGCCGAATTGGTGATGAAGACCGTCAAGCTCGCCTCGACCCGCTATCTCGACGACCTGCCCACGCAGGGGTCGGAGGCGGGCCACGCCTTCCGCGATCTCGCGATGGAGGAGGAGGTCCACAAGCTCACGCAGTCCCTCGGCGTCGGCGCGCAGTTCGGCGGCAAATATTTCTGCCATGACGTCCGCGTGATCCGCCTGCCGCGCCACGGCGCGTCGCTGCCCATCGGCCTCGGCGTATCCTGCTCCGCCGACCGTCAGGCCAAGGGCAAGATCAACCGCGACGGCGTGTTTCTCGAAACGCTGGAAACCAACCCCGCCCGCTTCATGCCCGACATCGACGTGTCGGCCCTCGGCGGCGATGTCGTGAATATCGACCTCGCCAAGCCCATGAGCGAGATCCTCGCCACGCTCTCCATGCACCCGGTGAAGACGCGCCTGTCGCTGACGGGCACGATCATCGTGGCGCGCGACCTTGCCCACGCCAAGATCCGCGAGCGGCTCGACCGCGGCGAGCCGATGCCCGACTATTTCAAGAACCACCCGGTCTATTACGCCGGTCCGGCCAAGACGCCCGAAGGCTTCGCCTCGGGGTCGTTCGGTCCGACGACGGCAGGACGCATGGACAGCTATGTCGAGCAGTTCCAAGCCGCCGGCGGCTCGATGGTGATGCTCGCCAAGGGCAACCGCTCCGCTCAGGTGCGCGAGGCTTGCGCCAAGCATGGCGGCTTCTATCTCGGCTCCATCGGCGGCCCGGCGGCACGCCTCGCGCAGGACTGCATCAAGAAGGTCGAGGTTTTGGAATATCCGGAACTCGGCATGGAGGCGATCTGGAAGGTCGAGGTGCAGGATTTCCCGGCCTTCATCGTCATCGACGACAAGGGCAACGACTTCTTCAAGGAGTTGAACCTCGGGTGAGGTCCCGCGTCGCCAAGCGCATCGCGGCCGCAGTCTTGGCGTGCCTGACGGCGGCCCCGGCGCTTGCCGGGTCACTCGACACGGCCGAATGCCGGCGCGATCTGTTCCAGACGCAGGGCGCGATTTCCACGTCGCGCGACCGCTTGCTCGCCGCCGTCTCCGCCGAGCGCGTCGACCGCTGCCGCATCCAGCGGCGTCACGTCGACGTGATGAAGAAGGCGTCCGAGGTGCAGGGGCGCTGCCTCACCGATCCCGACCGCAGCCGCGCCCTCGCCGAAAGCCGTGAATCGATCAGGGAATTCGAAACCGAGATCGCCCGGACCTGCAAAGGTCTGTGACATCACCCGTCATTGCGAGGAGCGCAGCGACGCGGCAATCCACGGGCCGCGCGCCACTATGTCGGTGGTCGGCCGTCATCATGGACGAGCGGCAACCCTCAACTGGATTGCTTCGCTTTCGCTCGCAATGACGGACTGGGTTCACCGCCCGGTCTTCACCCGCGTCCACATCCGCGTGATGGCCTTTTGCAGCTTCTCGTCGGGCGAAGTGTTGGTGAACAGGCGCGCAAACACGGCATCGTTGGGGTAGACACCGGGGTTGTTCAGCACCTCCGGCTTCACCAGCGGCTTCGCGGCGATGTTGCCGTTGGCATAAGCGACGAAATTGGAGTTCCGCGCCGCCACGTCGGGGCGCAGCATGTAGTCGATGAAGGCGTGGGCATTGTCCGCGTTCGGCGCATCGACCGGAACGGCCATGGCGTCGAACCACATCAGCGCGCCTTCCTTCGGGATCGCATAGGCCACCTCAACGCCGTTCTTGGCCTCTTCCGCCCGCTTCTTCGCCTGCAGCACGTCGCCCGAATAGCCGAGCACGAGGCACACGTCCCCGTTCGCGAGGGCGTTGATGTATTCGGAGGAATGGAATTTCCGCACGCTCGGGCGGATCTTCGTCAAGGCATCCGCCGCTTTCTGATAATCCGCCGCCGTCTTGGAATCGGGATTCAGTCCCAGCGCACGCAGCACGCCGGGAAAGACGTCTTCGGCGCTGTCGAGCACCATGACGCCGCAATCCTTGAATTTCGCCACGATGTCGGGCTTCAGCAGGATGTCCCACGAGTCGATCGGGCGGTCGCCGAGCCGTTCCTTGGCCTTGGCGACGTTGTAGCCGATCCCCGTGGTGCCCCACATATAGGTGATCGCGAAACGGTTGCCGGGGTCGAACGCGGCCAGACGCTTGGCGACGTCGGGCCAGACATTGCCGAAGTTTTTGAGCTTGGCGCGGTCGAGCGGCATGAACACGCCCGCCGCGGCCATCCGCTGCAGAAAGGGTCCCGACGGCACCACGACGTCGTAGCCCGATCGGCCGGCGAGCATCTTCGTCTCGACGATCTCGTTGTTGTCGTAGGTGTCGTAGACGACCCGAATGCCCGTCTCCTTGGTGAACTCCTCGAGCACCGTCGGATCGACATAATCCGTCCAGTTGTAGACGTTGACCACCTTGTCCTGCGCCGCGACGGGGGAAGCGAGAGCCGTCGCGAGGACGAGGGAAAACAATGCGCGTTTCATGCCGAAGGTCCGATGATGCAAGATGCGCGGAAAGCTAGGATGCGCCGCCGCCGCGGGCAAGGGAGACGCGCGACCGCCGCGTCCGGGGTTCCTTTTCTCCGGTCGAGCGCGTAGGACCAAGCTGTCCCCGGAGCTCCGATGCATCTTCGCCCAGACACGCTCGCCCTGACGGCGCTCCTCGCCTTCCTCACGGCTTTGGGGCCGTTGGCGACGGACATGTATCTGCCGTCGCTGCCCTCCATCGCGCGGCTGCTCGATACCGACACGGCGGGCGCCCAACTGACGCTCTCTGCCTTCCTCGTCGGCTTCGCCGCGGGGCAGATCGTCTACGGCCCCGTCGCCGACCGGTACGGCCGCAAGCCCGCGCTGCTCGCCGGGCTGGTTCTGTTCGTGCTCGCCAGCATGGCCTGCGGCATTGCGGGCTCCATCGAGCAGCTCACCGCGGCGCGCTTCTTCCAAGCCATCGGGGCGTCCGGTCCCATCGTGCTCGCCCGCGCCGTCGTCCGCGACCTCTATGACGGCCCCCGCGCCGGGCGTGAATTGTCGCGCATGGGCACCGTCATGGGCCTCGTGCCCGCGGTCGCTCCCATCGCCGGCGGATTGCTCGAGGCCGCTTACGGCTGGCGCGCGAGCTTCTTCGTCACCGCCGTCGGCGGTGCGGCGCTCGCCTTCGCGGTCGTGTTCGGCCTGCCCGAAACGCTGAAGCGGCGCTCGACGGAGCCCCTGTCCTTCGCGGCGATCCTGCGCGGTTACGGCGTGCTGCTCGGCAGCTCCACCTACCGCCTTTATCTGACGATGAGCGCGCTGACCTATTCCGGCCTCTTCGCCTTCATCTCCGGCTCGTCCTTCGTGCTGCAGCGCGTGTACGGACTGTCCGAGATCCTGTTCGGCTTCGCCTTCTCCTTCGTCGTGCTCGGCTACATCACGGGCACGCTGCTGGCGCAGAAGGAGGTCGGAAAGCGCGGGATCGAGGGCACCGTCCGCATCGGCGTGTCCTGCCTCGCCTTCGGCGGCGTCGCGATGGTGTTCGGCGCGACGTTCGGGCCGCATTCGCCCTTCGTCATCATGGTGCCGATGGCCGTCTACACCTGCGGCGTCGGCTTCACCATGCCGCAATCCATGGCGGGTGCGATGAGCCCGTTCCCCGACCGTGCAGGCGCGGCCTCGTCGTTCCTCGGATTGGTGCAGATGAGCATCGCCGCCGTCGTCGGCATCGGCCTCGGCTTGGCGCTCGACGTGACTCCGCTGGCTCTGCCCTTCGTCATCGCCGCGCTCGGCCTCGCGGCCTTTGCCGTATTCTTCGTCGTCAAACGGCCGCGTCCGGCCTGATCAGCCGCCGAACAAGCGCCCGAACAGCGAAGGCTCCTGCTGCGGCGGACGACGCGGCGGTTGGGCCGTCGCGCCCCCGCCGATCATGCCGGGCGGTCGCGGCGCATCGTCCGCCCGCACCTGTGCCGGAGGCATCCCGGCCGGCGGCACGGGAGCGGAGGCGGTGGGGACGGTCGCGGGCGGCGGCAAGGGCCGTTGCGGCGTCGCGGAGGGCGTCGGCCCGACGGAGCCCGGCGGTCGCGGTGCCGAGCGGCCCAGCGGTCCGCTGCCGTCGCCCGGCGCGATGACCGGCGGCTCGTCCTGCGGGGACTCCGAGGTCGTGATCCCGAACAGCGCCTGAAGGCTGAACCCGGTCGGCAGGCCCGGCAGAGGCTGTGGCGGCTTGCCCGCCAACGCCGTCTTCATGAAACGGCTCCACACCTCCACCGGCAGGTTGCCGCCCGAAACGCGCTTCGTCGGCGAGCCGTCGTCATTGCCGAGCCAGACGCCCGCGACGAGCGAGGACGTGTAGCCGACGAACCAGGCGTCCCGGAAATCCTGACTGGTGCCCGTCTTGCCCGCCGCGTCCCAGCCGGGCAGTTCCGCCTTTCGGCCGGTGCCGGTCAGCAGCGTCTCGCGCATCATCACGTTCATCATGCCGACCGCTTCGGGCGCGATGACGCGCCCCAGCCCGCCGCCGCTGCGCCGATAGATCCAGCCGCCGTCCTTGGTCTTCACGCTCACGATGACATAGGGCAGCACGGCGATGCCGTTGTTGGCGAAGGGCGCATAGGCTGAAACGAGTTCCAGCGGCGTCACCTCCGACGTTCCGAGCGCGATGGAGGCATTGGCTTCCAGCTTGGAGCGGATGCCCATGCGCTGCGCCGTCGAAGCCACGACCTTCGGGCCGACTTCCATGCCCAGCCGCACCGCCACGGTGTTCAACGACAGCGACAACGCCGTCTTCAGCGTCACCGCCCCGCGATAATCGCGCGAATAATTCTCGGGCGCCCAGCCGCGGATGTTCAACGGTGCATCCTCGCGCACGCTGTCGGGCGTCAGCCCGTGTTCCACGGCGGCGAGGTAGACGAAGGGCTTGAAGGCCGAGCCCGGCTGGCGCTTGGCCGTCACGGCGCGGTTGAACTGGCTGTCCGCATAGCTGCGCCCGCCGACGAGCGCCTTGATCGCGCCGTCGGGCTGCATGGCCACGAACGCGCCCTGCGACACGCCGAACTTGTCGCCCTTCAGCGTGAGTTCGTCGACCAACGCCTTTTCCGCAGCCAGCTGCAGGCCGGACTCGATGGTGGTGTTGACGACGACGTCGGCATCCAACGTGCCGATGAAGTCGTCGAGAACGTCCATCACATGGTCGGCGGCATAGCCGAACGATCCCGCGCCGGCGGGCTTCACGGGCTGGGACGGGTTGATGAGCGCCAGCTTCACCATCTCGTCGGACACCAGCCCCTCGCGCGCCATCGCGGCGAGCACCAGCTCCGAGCGGGCCTGCGCGCCTTTCGGGTTGCGGTTGGGGGCCAGACGCGACGGCGACTGCACGAGCCCTGCGAGGATCGCGGCCTCCGACAGCGTGACCTGCCGCGCGGGCTTGCCGAAATAACGCAACGCCGCCGCATCGATGCCGTAGGCACCCGAACCGAAATAGACCCGGTTGAGATAGAGTTCGAGAATCTGGTCCTTGGTGTAGTTGCGCTCCAACCAGACCGCGAGGATCGCCTCTTGGATCTTGCGCGAGGCGGTCCGCTCCTGCGTCAGAAACAGGTTCTTGGCGAGCTGCTGCGTCAGCGTCGAGCCGCCCTGCATCGGTCCGCTCGAACGCGTCACGTTGCGCACCATGGCGCGTGCGATGCCGATCACGTCGATGCCGAAATGGTCGTAAAAACGCCGGTCCTCGATGGCGATGAACGCCTTCGGCAGATAAGGCGGCAATTCCTTGATCTCGATCGCCCGCCCGCCCGTTTCGCCGCGATTGGCGATCAGCGAGCCGTCGGCCGCGAGGATGGCGACGTTGGGCGGCCGCTTCGGCACCGCCAACTGATCGATCGGGGGCAGCTTCGTCGCGTGATAGGCGAAGATCGCGCCGATGCCGATCAAGCCCCACAGGCACAGAACGGCGCTCCAATACAGCATGCGCCCGATGACGGAGCCTCCGCGCCGACGCTTGCGCGGGGCTTTTTCGGCTTTCGCTTTTTTACGGGATGCGGTTTTCGGCGCGTCCTCCGCGCCTTCGGGCGGTCGGGCGCGGCCCTTCTCGACGCTGGACACGGACGCACGGTCTTCGCGGCTCAGGCGGAAATCGCTCGCACCCTTGTCGTCGCCGCCGCCGAACGACGGCTCGCGGCGTTCATGCGGACGGTCGCGTCCACCTTGCGCCATGGGATTCCCGCAGCCCTTCCTTGATCCGGAGGTGACTGAAGTCTTATGCGGGCGGAATTAAGGAGCGGTTACCCTTGAGGCGGCCTTAAGCCGCCTTCGCCGGTGCGTTCGTCAGCAGACGGCAGAGCCTGCCGATGACGGCACGCAGGTCATGACGGTGAACCACCATGTCCACCATGCCGTGGTCCTTCAGATATTCGGAGCGCTGGAAGCCCGGCGGCAGCTTTTCGCGAATCGTCTGCTCGATCACGCGCGGACCGGCGAACCCGATCAAGGCGCCGGGTTCGGCGATGTGCACGTCGCCCAGCATGGCGTAGGAGGCCGTTACCCCGCCCGTCGTGGGATTGGTGAGCACGACGATGTAGGGCAGCTTGGCGGCCCGCAGACGGCGGATGGCGATGGTGGTGCGCGGCATCTGCATCAGGGAGAACATCCCCTCCTGCATCCGCGCGCCGCCCGACGCCGCAAACATCACGAACGGCGTGCCCCGCTCCACGGCCGTCTCGAGGCCCCGGACGACGCCTTCTCCGGCGGCCATGCCGAGCGATCCGCCCATGAAGTCGAAATCCTGCACGCCGATGGTGACGTCGGAGCCTTCGAGCTTGCCGAAGCCGATCTTCACGGCGTCGTTCAGGCTCGTCTTCGTGCGGGAATCACGCAGCCGGTCGACATACTTCTTCTCGTCGCGGAACTTCAGCGGATCGAGCGGAACGTCCGGGATCGCGATGTCCTCGTAGCGGCCTTCGTCGAACATCGACTTCAGCCGCACGACGGCCTTCATCCGCAGATGATGGTCGGAGCCCGGAATGACGAACTGGTTCGCCTCGACGTCCTTGTGGAACACGAGCTGACCGCTCTCCGGGCATTTCAGCCAGAGATTTTCGGGCGTGTCGCGCTTGAGAAAGGAGCGAATCTTAGGAGCGACGTTCGAAATCCAGCTCATCGCGATCTCCTCAGGCCGTCGACTTCACCGCACGGCGCACGCCGGCCGCGATGTCCGAGACCAACGACGTCACGGCTTCCACCGTCTTCGCCGAGCCCTTGCCGTCGGCGTCGAGAGACGTCCGGACGGCTTCCACGAGCGCGGAGCCTACCACGACGCCGTCCGCTCCGCGGGCGATGATTTCCGCGCTCTCCGCGTTCTTCACGCCGAAACCCACCGCGATGGGCAGGTCGGTGTGGCGCTTGATCCGGGCCACGGCGCCGGCAACCCTGGAATAATCGGGGATTGCGGAGCCCGTGATGCCGTTCACCGACACGTAATAGACGAAGCCGGACGTGTTCTGGAGAACCTTCGGCAGGCGCGCGTCGTCGGTCGTCGGCGTGGCGAGGCGGATGAAGTTCAGGCCGGCCTTCACCGCGGGGATGCAGAGTTCCGCATCCTCTTCCGGCGGCAGATCGACCACGATCAGCCCGTCGACGCCCGCGTCCACGGCATCCGTGAGGAACCGGTCGACGCCGTAGATGTAGATCGGGTTGTAATAGCCCATGAGGATGACCGGCGTATCCGGATCGTCCTTGCGGAAGTCGCGCACGACGCCGAGCGTCTTGACCAGCGTCTGTCCCGCGCCGAGCGCGCGAAGCCCGGCCGCCTGAATCGCCGGGCCGTCCGCCATCGGATCGGTAAAGGGCATGCCGATCTCGATCAGGTCCGCCCCGGCCTTCGGCAACGCCTTGATCACGGCGAGCGAAGTCGCCGTATCCGGGTCTCCGGCCATGACGAAGGTGACGAGTGCGGCCCGGCCTTGGGCCCGGGTCTCGGCGAAGCGGCGGTCGATGCGGGTGCTCATGCGCAGGCAGTTAGCATGAGCGCGCCCCGATGGGGAGAGGCGCTCGTGATTTCCCTTTGCACTTTACGTAACACGTAATACGCTCTTGATATTCTCGAGAGCTCGTTTGATGATCAAATCGTTCAGAGGGTCTGCATCACGCAGGTTTGCAGAGACCGGAAAATCGAAATTTACGGGCCTCGACGAGAAATTGGCGAGACGCAGGCTCATGGTTCTGGCGACGGCGTCGAGCCTTTCGGACATAGGCAGCCTCAAAAGCGTGGGTCTGCACAAATTAAAGGGCGACTTGGCCGGGTTCTGGGCCGTTTCGGTGAACGGCCCTTGGCGGATCATCTTTCGTTTCGCCGACGCAAACGCATACGACGTCGAGATCGTCGACTACCATCAGGGATGAAAACGATGTCCGAAATCGAAAACATCGAGGCGCCGGAAGCCGGGTTCCGCCTGCTTGCGGTTCACCCGGGCGAGATCCTGTCCGAGGAACTCGATGCCCGCGGGCTGACGGCGCATGCCTTGGCTCTGAAGCTGAGGGTTCCTGCCAATCGCATCAGCGCCATCGTCAACGGAACCCGCGGCATCACGCCCGACACGGCGCTCCGGCTTGCCCGTTGCCTCGGCACGAGCCCGGCATTCTGGATGAACATGCAGGCCGCTTACGACCTGCATGTCGCCGAGCGCGATCTGGGCGCGCGCATCGCGGCGGAAGTCGAGTCCGCCGCCTGACCTCACAACCCGCCGAGGTGTTCCGCCACGGTGAAGATGTCCTTGTCGCCGCGACCGCACAGATTGACGATCATCAGGTGGTCCTTCGGCTTCGTCGGGGCGATGTCGAGGACCTTGGCCACCGCGTGCGCGGGTTCGAGCGCCGGGATGATGCCTTCGAGCTTGGAAAGCAGCTGGAACGCGGCGAGCGCTTCCTTGTCGGTCGCCGAAATGTATTTCACGCGGCCGGTTTCATAGAGCCAGGAATGCTCGGGCCCGATCCCGGGATAGTCGAGACCGGCGGAGATCGAGTGGCCTTCGACGATCTGGCCGTCGTCGTCCATCAGCAGATAGGTGCGGTTGCCGTGCAGCACGCCCGGCTTGCCGCCCGTGAGCGAGGCGGCGTGCTCGCCCGTGGAAATGCCGTGGCCGGCCGCTTCCACGCCGAAGATTTCCACGTCGCGGTCGTCGAGGAACGGATGGAACAGCCCGATGGCGTTCGAGCCGCCGCCGATGCAGGCGATCAGCGAGTCCGGCAGCCGACCTTCGCGCTCGAGCATCTGCTCCTTCGCCTCGCGGCCGATCACCGACTGGAAGTCGCGGACCATGCCGGGATAGGGATGCGGGCCGGCGGCGGTGCCGATGCAGTAGAACGTGTTTTCGACGTTCGAGACCCAATCGCGCAGGGCCTCGTTCATGGCGTCCTTCAGCGTCTTCGCGCCGGACTGCACGGGCACCACCTGCGCGCCGAGCATCTTCATGCGGAACACGTTCGGCTTCTGCCGTTCGACGTCGACCGCGCCCATATAGACGATGCATTCGAGGCCGAAGCGGGCGCAGAGCGTCGCCGTCGCCACGCCGTGCTGGCCCGCGCCCGTCTCCGCGATGATGCGCTTCTTGCCCATGCGCATCGCCAGCATGATCTGGCCGAGCACGTTGTTCACCTTGTGCGCGCCGGTGTGGTTCAGCTCGTCGCGCTTGAGGTAGATCTTCGCGCCGCCGCAATGCTCGGTGAGCCGTTCGGCGAAATAGAGCGGGCTCGGCCGGCCGACGTAATGGGCCAGATAGCCGTCCATTTCCTGCTGGAACGCCGGATCGGCCTTCGCGTCCTTATAGGCCTGCTCGAGTTCGAGGATCAGCGGCATCAGGGTTTCGGCGACGAAGCGCCCGCCGAAAATGCCGAAATGACCCGTCTCGTCGGGGCCGGTGCGGAAGGAGTTGGGGGTCTGGACGGTCACGCTGTCTCCTCCCGGGCCGGCGCCGCATGGCGGGCCGCCTCGATGAATGCTTTGATGCGGCGGGGATCTTTGACGCCCGGTGCGCTTTCGACGCCGGACGAGACGTCGGCCCCGCCCGCGCCCGTTCGGGCGAGAGCTTCGGCGACGTTTCCGGCATCGAGCCCTCCTGACACCATGAACGGCTTTCCGAGGTCAAGGCCCGCAAGGATGTTCCAGTCGAAGGACACGCCGTTGCCGCCGGGCAGGGCGGCGTCCTTCGGCGGCTTGGCGTCGAACAGAACGAGGTCCGCCGCCGCCGCCCTCTCGGCGATCCCGGCGAGATCGTCGGGCGCGGAGACGCCGACGACGGTCATCACCGGCAGGCCGAAACGGGCGCGCACGGCGGCCGTCCGCGCAGGCGTTTCATGGCCGTGAAGCTGGAGGATGTCGGGATGCAGCGCGTCGACGATCGCCGCCAATTCGTCGTCCGACGCGTCGACCGTCAGCGCGACCTTGCGCGCGCGGTCGCCGGTGCGCGCGCCCAGCATCGCGGCTTCGGCGGTCGAGACATGGCGCGGCGACTTGGGAAAGAACACGAATCCCACCATGTCCGCGCCCGCGTCGAGAGCGGCGTCGAGCGTTTCAGGCGTGCGGAGACCGCAGATCTTCACCAAGGTGGACATGGCGGTTTTTCTGCACCCTCGCGCCCCGGATGTCACGACTTTCCGCCGCGGCCCGATGCCGCTTGTCGCGCGCCCGACCGTCGTCGCGCTCAGACCCGCGAATGTACGAGCATCGCGGCCGCCAGATCCTCGATGGCGGTGCCGACCGACTTGAAGAACGTGATCTCGTCGTTTGAGGTCCGGCCCGGATGCGTGCCGCGCGCGAGGTCGTAGAGATCGGCCTTCACGTCGCTTGCGGAAATCACGCCCGCGGCGATGGGGGCGGCGAGGTCGCCCGCTTCGGTCAAAGCCCCGGCGCGCGTGTCGCAGAAGAGGCTCGCGCGCCGCACGAGTTCGTCGTCGGTCTCGCGCATGTTCGGCCGAAACGCGCCCACGCAGTCGACATGCGTGCCGGGCGCGAGCCATGCGCCGCGGATCAGGGGCTCGCGGCTGAGGGTCGCGCAGGACACGAGGTCCGCGTCCCGCACCGCGTCTTCGAGGTCGCGGACGGCCTCGACGGGCAGGCCTTCCGCCGCCAGCAGCCGCGCCGTCTCGTGCGCGCGCTCGAACCGGTGGTTCCACAGCTGGACGCGCTCGATCGGGCGCGCGGCGAGATGGGCGCGGATGAGGAACGGCGCGAGCGCCCCCGCTCCCACCATCACCATCCGCGCGGCGTCCTTGCGCGCCAACCGGCGTGCCGCGAGCGCCGAAGCGGCGGCCGTGCGCCAGGCCGTCAGACGGGTGCCGTCCATGGCCGCAAGCGGCGCGCCGGTCTCGCCGTCCATCAGCATATAGGTGCCGTAGACGCTCGGCAGGTCGCGCGCCGCGTTCGTCGGGAACACGCTCACGATCTTCGTGCCCAGAAAGGACGGCTTCGCCCCGGGCGCGGTCCAAGCCGGCATCAGCAGCAGGGTCGCCGCCGCTCCGGGCCGCTCGATCTCGTGGTGATGCCGCACCGGCACGACGATGTCGGAGACGAAGGCGGCCGCCAAGGCGTCGGCCAGCGCCGCAGGGTCGAGCACCCTGTCGATGGTCGCGGCGTCGATGATCTTCATGGTTTCAGCGGATCAGAGAGGGCAGCGCGGCATCCGGCGCTTCGCTGCGGGCCCGCAGCCGCTCCACCTCGGCGCGCTTGGCCGACAATTCGCGCTCCGCCTCGCGCGCCGCCCGACGACGCTGCGATTGGCCGAACCACGCCCCGACCCCGCCCGCGACGGCCCCGAGGATCGCGGCCGCGAACAGCAGCAGGAACAGCGGCACCTCGACGGACAGCACGGGCGGCACGCCGCCGAACGGGTCGAGCGACAGCGTCACGGGCGCACGGTTCGCGACGGCGAACACGATGATGATCAAGGCGACGGGGATGAAGACCAAGGCCTTGAAGAAGCGCTTCATTCGATCCTCGTCTGAAATCGATCCGAACGTCAGGCGCGGTTGATGCGTTCCCGCATTTCCTTGCCGGCCCGGAACACGGGAACGGCCTTCTCGTCCACCGGCACATGCTCGCCCGTGCGCGGGTTGCGGCCCACGCGCGCGTCGCGCTTCTTCACTGAGAAGGCGCCGAAGCCGCGGATTTCGACCCGGTCCCCGCGTGCCAAAGCGTCCGCGATCTCGTCGAGGATGGCGTTGACGACGTTTTCCGCGTCGCGCTGATACAGCTCGGGATAGTGATCCGCGATCTTCTGGACGAGCTCGGACTTGATCATACGAGGTTCACTAAGGTTCTGATTTTCCGTTAGTTATGAGCGGCAGGGTGCCAGAGGGCCAAGAGACCGTCAAGGACGGGCTCACGGTCCGAGGACCCCGCGCGGCGGAATGCGTCCCCTGCGCGCGTGAACCCCGAAAGGTCCGCCGCGAAGGCCAGCGCCTCCGCCAGACCGAGGCGCTCGGCCGTGTCGTCGCGCTTGTAGGTATTCACCGGCAGATCCCTGTCGATCTTCTTGTCCGCCCGCAGCCACTCCAAGGCCGCGCGTTCGTCGCCCACCGCATCGACGAGGCGCAGCTCCAAGCCTTGGCGGCCCGAGAATACCCGCCCGTCGGCCACGCGCGCCAGACCGGCGTCGTCATAGCCGCGGCGCTCGCGCACCAGCCGCTTGAACCAGTCGAACGTGTCCCCGATCACCGCTTCCAGCGCCGCCTTGGACTCCGGCGTCATCGGCTCGAAGGGGTTCGGCGCCGCCTTGAGCGGGCTCGATTTCACGCCTTCCATGCGGATCCCGAGAGTGTCGAGCAGCTTGACGACGTTGGGATACTGAAACAGCACTCCGATGGAGCCGACGATGGCCGTCTCCCGCGCCACGATCCGGTCCGTGGCGATGGCCGCGATGTAGCCGCCCGACGCCGCCGTGCCGTCGACCACCGCCACCGTCGGCTTCTTGGCCGCCACGCTGCGCACGGCGTCGTAGATCGCCTCCGATCCCGAAACGGTGCCGCCCGGGCTGTTCACTACCAGCAGCAGCGCCTTCGCATTGTCGCGTTCGGCACGCTTGATGAGGTCGAGCGTCTTCTTGTCGCCGGTGATCGTGCCGGAAATTTCGATGCGGGCCACATGGGCGCGGCCGTCCCGCAAGGCCGGCGCGCCGCCGAGCGCAAAGCCGCCCGCCACGACGGTGCCGGCGAGGGCGATGAACGCCATCGCGCGCCAAATCCCCCGGCTGCGCTTCAGTTTTCGGCGTTCGACGAAGTAGTCGCTCTCGCTCATGCCCGCGGCCTCGCTGCCCAATTCGGGCGGGTCCTCGTTCCTAGCCCCGGCGGGGCCCGAGAGCAACTGCGGCGCGCCCGTCGAGTTGCGCTCCGTCGAAGGTCGGGCTAACCCGTCCGGGCTCCGGAGCGGAGCGCACAGGGGAGATCATGACGATGAGCATCACTCGGATCGGAACGGGCCCGCGCATGAGCGCCGCGGTCGTGCACGGCGACACCGTGTATCTGGCCGGCCAGGTGGCCGTCGCCGCCAAGGGCGCGAGCGTCACCGATCAGACCCGCGACATTCTCGGCATCATCGACTCGCTGCTCGCGCAGGCCGGCACCGACAAGACGAAGCTGCTCTCGGCTTCGATCTGGCTCACCGACATGTCCACCTTCGGCGAAATGAACGCAGTGTGGGACGGCTGGGTCGCTCCGGGCTGCACCCCGGCCCGCGCCACGGTCGAAGCCAAGCTGGCCACGCCCGAATACAAGGTCGAAATCGCCGTCATCGCGGCGCGCTGAGACCCGTCGGTGGAGTCCTCGGACGCCATCCTCGCGCGCTTCCTCGCGCTGCATCCGAAGCTGATCGATCTGTCCCTCGGGCGGATCGAGCGGCTTCTGGACGCGCTGGGCAGCCCGCATCATCGGCTTCCGCCGGTGATTCACGTCGCGGGGACGAACGGCAAGGGCTCCACCATCGCCTTCATGCGCGCGGTGCTCGAAGCCGCCGGCTTGGCGGTGCACGTCTACACTTCGCCGCATCTCGTGCGTTTTCATGAGCGCATCCGTCTGGGCGTGCCGGGCGGCGGACGGCCGGTGGCCGAGCAGGCGCTGGTCGATGCGTTCCGCCGCTGCGAAGCGGTGAATGCCGGCGCCCCCATCACGATGTTCGAGATGACGACCGCGGCCGGGCTGCTGCTCTTCTCCGAGCATCCCGCGCATGTCCTCCTGCTCGAAGTCGGCCTCGGCGGCCGCTACGACGCCACCAACGTCGTCGACAAGCCCCTCGTGACCGTCGTCACGCCGGTGTCGATGGATCATTCGGAATATCTGGGCGACACCGTCGGCAAGATCGCGGCGGAAAAGGCCGGCATCTTCAAACGCGGCGTGCCCGCCGTCATCGCGCTGCAGGAGCATCCCGACGCGGAACGCTCCCTCGAGCGCGAAGCGGCTCGGGTCGGTGCACCGATCTTCGCGGGCGGGCAGGACTTTCACGTTCACGAGGAGCAAGGACGCCTCGTCTATCAGGACGAAGACGGACTGCTCGATCTGCCTTTGCCCAAGCTGATCGGCCGCCACCAGCATATGAACGCGGGCACGGCCATCGCGGCGCTGCGCCGGGCGGGCTTCGGACGCCTCGATCACAAGGCCTATGAGACGGGCCTGCGCACCGCCGACTGGCCGGCGCGGCTGCAACGTCTCGCCAAGGGCCGGCTCTCCGAAATGCTCCCGGAGGGCAGCGAGCTCTGGCTCGACGGCGGTCACAATCCCGACGGCGGCAAGGCTTTGGCCGCGGCCATGGCCGAGTTCGAAGAGGCGCGCCCGCGTCCGCTGCTGATGATCGTCGGCATGCTCGGCACCAAGGATTCCACGGGCTTCCTCGCGCCGTTCGCCGGCTTGGCGCAGGAAGTCGCCGCGGTCGCAATCCCGGGCCAACAGGCCACCCGCTCCGCCTCCGACGTGGCGGCCTTGGCGGTCGCATCGGGCATCCCGGCGCATACCGAGCCGAGCGTCGAAGCCGCGCTGGCCGCCGTCGCCGCGCGGAGCTGGCCCGTGCCGCCGCGCGTGCTGATCACCGGGTCGCTTTATCTCGCCGGCGAAGTGCTGGCCGCAAACGGCACGCCCCCGACCTGATCGCCGCCCCTTCGGACCGCAACGAAAAAAGGCCCCGAAACGATCGGGGCCTTTCGCATATCGAAGGATGGACGATCAGACCGCGCCGCTGATCCAGCGCGAGAGATCGCCCTTGGACGCCGCGCCGACCTTCTGCGAGGCGAGCTTGCCGTCCTTGAAGATCATCAGGGTCGGGATCGAGCGGATGCCGAACTTCGCCGCCGTGGCGGGGTTCTCGTCCACGTTCAGCTTCACGATCTTCACCTTGTCGCCCATTTCCTTGGAAATCTCGTCCAAGGCGGGCGCGATCATGCGGCAGGGGCCGCACCACTCGGCCCAGAAGTCCACGACCACCGGTTCGGACGCGTTCAATACGTCCTGGTCGAAGCTGGCGTCGGTCGTCTTGCCGGTCATGGCGGTATCCTCGTTGTGGCGCGGCGAATCCGCTGTGGGTGGAAGCTATGAACGCGCCCCCTCAGCGTCAAGGAAGGCCGCGATGCGCATTACGCGGGTCGGACCTCCGTCCACGCCTCATCGAGACGTTCGGGCGGAATTTCGATGCAGATGCGTCGCGCGGTGTAAATCAGCACGCATCGCACGGTCTTGGTCGGATAGAGCGGCGCGACGAGGGCCCGGTACACCGCCAGCTGCGCCAAATGCTCGGTGCGCACGTCGTCGGCGGAATCCGGCCCTATGGCGGAGGTCTTGTAGTCGGCGATGAAGACCGAGTCCTCGGTTTCCGCGAGCCGGTCGATGCGGCCCGCGACGGCGGCCTGCGCTCCGCCCGGGCCCACGGGCAGCCGTCCCGCGATCGTCACTTCCGCCCGGCTCTTCGGGCCGAACAGCGGCGCCAGTTCGGGGTCGGCGACGATGCCGAGCACGTCCGCGACGATGCGTTCGCGCTCGCTCTCCGCAAGCGAGCGCCCGCGCGCCGCCACGAGCTTGCCCGCCGCGTCCGCGCGCCGGTTAGCGGGGCAACCCGGCAAAAGCTCCAGAAGCGTATGCACCAAGGTTCCGACGAGGCGGGCCTTGCGCGCGAAGGGCCCGTCGAAGGGCCGCTCCGCGCCGTCGGCAGCCGCAAGGGCCGTCGAAGGGCTCAGAGGCGGCGCGGCGGGCGGCTCGGCCGCCGCCGGTCGACGCAGCCAATCGGGCGCGACGTCCGACGTCGCGGCCGCGCGGGAGACGATCTTCGCGTCCGGCACGCCCTCGGCCGGGACCACGCGGCGTTTCGTGCCGTCGGGCGCGCTGCCGTCCGTCACGGGTTCGAGCGTGCCGTCGAGCCCGGCTTCGATCAATTCGTACCAGCAGCCCTTCGACGGCTTGTTCACGCCGACATGGCCGAACACGTAAAGCCGCTCCTTGGCGCGGGTGAGGGCGACGTAAAGCAGCCGCCGGTGCTCCTCCATCTGCCGCTCGACTTCGGCGCGCTTCGCTCCGTCGACCATCTCGGCGTCCACCGCCTCCGAGATCGACCAGACGGGCAGCGTCGCGAAATCCGCGCCCGGCGCGGCCGGGATGGTCTGGATCGCGCCGGCGCGGCCCTTGTCGGGCGTTCCGCAGGTGTCGGGCAGCAGCACGATCGGGGCTTCCAAGCCCTTGGCCCCGTGCACCGTCATGACCCGGACTTCGTCGCGCCCCGCTTCCATGTCGCGCTTCACCTTGATGTCGGCGGCCGACAGTTCGGAGAGGAAGCGCTGCAGGGAAGGCGGGCCCTGATGCTCGTGGTCCAGCGCGAGCTTGAGGAACTCGTCCACCGCGTCGCCGGCCTCCGGGCCGAGCCGCGCCAAAAGCGTCGCGCGGCCTTCATCCGCGCCGAGCACGGCCGAATAAAAGGCGAACGGCCCCGTTGCGCGCGCCGCCGCGCGCCACCGTTCGAACCGTGCGAAGGCTTCGGCATCGGCCGGGCTAGCCGCCAGCGCCGCGTGCAGACTGCGGGTGCGGGCGGGTGCGAGACGCATCAGGTCGTCGTCGTCCATGCCGAACAGCGGCGATTTCAGCAGCTCCGCAAGGCTCAGATCGTCTTCCGGCAACAAGGCCGCGCGTCCGAGCGCCATCAGGTCCATTACGGCGATGTGCGCGGTGAGCGCCAGCTTGTCCGCGCCCGCGACGGGCACGCGCTTTTCCTTCAACTGCCGGATCACCGCCTCGAAAAAGGCGTTGCGGCTGCGCACGAGGATCGTCACGTCGCCGGCGCGGATGGGGCGCAGCACCTTCGTCTTTCGGTCGGCGGGATCGACGTCGAGAATGCGCTCGGGCGAGTCGGGGCGCAGCCATCCGGCGATGAGGCCCGCGATGTCGGACGCGACGCGGACGGCCGGAGAGGATCGCGTCAGCGCATCCGGCGCCAGCGTCCATTCGCGCGGCTCCTCTTCCTCCTCCTTGGTGACGACGGGGCGCAGTTCGACCAAGCCCGGCAGCTTCGCGTCCCTCGGCGTATGAACCGGCTTGTCGAGATCGTCGGACAGTCCGCGATGCGCCTCGGGAGAGGCGAACACGTCGTCGACGGCGCTCAGCACCAAGGGCGCGGAGCGAAAGGACATGTTCAGCGAGACGGGTACGAAGCCCTCGCTTCCGGCTTCCACGGCATCGTTGGCCAGCTTTTCGAAATGGCGACGGCTTTCGGCGAAAGCGCCTGGCTCCGCACCTTGGAAGCTGTAGATCGACTGTTTGGGATCGCCCACCGCGAACACCGTGCGTCGGCCCGCGCGTGCGCCGGCACCGGCGAAGAATTCGGAGGTGAGCGCGCGCAGGATCTCCCACTGTTCGGGGCTCGTGTCCTGCGCCTCGTCGACGAGCAGATGGTCGATGCCCTTGTCGAGCTTGAACAGCACCCATGCCGCGTCCGACCGCGACAGCAGTGCATTCGTCCGCTCGATCAGATCGTCGAAATCCAAAGCGCCGCGCGCCGCTTTCGCCGTTTCGTACCGTCCCAGCGCGGAGTCCGCGACGATCAGCAACGCCCGGGTCCGCTCCACCGCGGCGGCCGCGCGGCGGCGCTGATGGAGACCCGCGACGCGCTCACGCTCCGCGAAGGCGCGCGGGGCGAAGGCCGACGTCTTGGCCTTGCCCGTGAAGAAGCCGCTGTCGGCGAAGGCCTTGCCCTTTTCCGTCAGGAAAACGCTTTCATACGCGTCGCGCCAAGCGGGCGTGCCGATTGCGACAAGCGCGCTTTTCAAACTTTGCGCACGCTTCTCGTTGTTGGTTCCCCCGACGCTCACCAGCGTCGCGACCGCCGCTTGATATTCGTTCGGCGTGAACGCGCCCCGTTCGAGTTCGGCATCGACCGTCGCCGTGGTCTCGCCGGGCGCCAGTCCGAGGCCCTCCGCGAGTCGAGCCGTGAGATCGTCCAACGTCTCGCGGTCGCCTCCGATGCGTCGCAGCAGCGGCTTCAAGCGCATGGCCTCGTGCAGCAGCTTGTCGAGCGCATCCTCCCCGCAAAGGCCGGTCACGAGGTCCAGCGCCTCGCGCAGCTCCGGGTCGCGGCCCTGCGCCGCATCGGTCAGCAGGCCGTTGCGGGCGTCGAATTCCAGCACCGCCTTCGTCGCGTCGTCCAGCACCTCGAACCGCGCGGCCACGTTGGCCTCGAACGGAAACAGCTGCAGCAGCCTCTCGCAAAAGGCGTGGATGGTCTGAATCTTCAGTCCGCCCGGCGTCTCGACCGCGCGCGCGAACAGCCGCCGCGCGAGCCGCAGCCGCTCGGTCGACGGCCGCGTGTGGTCGACATCGTAGAGCTTCTCGCCCAGCGCGGCGTCGTCGAGCGTCACCCAGCTGCCGAGCGTGTCGAACACCCGGTTCGCCATGTTGGCCGCGGCGGCCTTCGTGTAGGTGAGCGCGAGAATGCGCGACGGCGGCACGCCGTCCAGCAGCAGCCGAATGACGCGCTGCACGAGCACATGCGTCTTGCCCGAGCCCGCATTGGCCGACACCCAAGCCGACACCTTCGGGTCGGACGCGCGATGCTGCAGCTGCGTGGCCAGGCTCAGCGGGTCATGAGCGTTCATTCCGCGTCCTCCCCTTCGCCGCCGACCGACCATTCCTTGTAGCGCGCGAGGTGGTCGTAGCGGTCATAGGGCTTGCGCATCTTCGGGATCAGCTGCGAGCCGAAGCCGCGCCCCTTGTTGAGATGAGCGTCGACCAGCTTCACGAATTCCGCCCAATGCTCCGCCGCCAGATCCTCCGGATCGACCGGGTCGCGGCCGCGCACCACGGACGTCTCCTTGCCGCCCTCGCGGCCGAGCTTGACGTAGAGCAGGTCCGAGACCCGTCCGCCAAGCCCTGCGCCGTAGCCTCCGGACTGCGCCATCGCGGCTTGAATGGTCAGCTGCGGCGCGAGGCCGGTACGCACCTGCTTGGCGCTCGGCGGCGTGCCGGTCTTGTAGTCGAGGATGCTGAATGAGCCGTCGGGATGGATCTCGATCCGGTCCGCGCGGCCGCGCACGGTAAAACGACCGCCGCCCGGCAGGTCGAAGCTGCGCTCCCCCTCCGTCTCCGCCCTGACGGAGGAGGTCCCGAGCCGTCGCCCCGCCTCCCAGTTCAGATACCAATCAGCCTGCCGCACGAAGCGCGGCCACCAGAACGCCCCGTATTCCGGCCGGTCTTCGAGCGCGGCGAAATGCTTCTTCCCGTATGCGAGCAGCCTTTCGCGCGCATCGTCGGGCAGCACCTCCGGGTACTCTTCGGTGAAATCGCCGATGGCGTCATGCGTGGCGGTGCCGATCTCCGCCGCGTTCGGGGCGCGGGCAAGCTCGTCCAAGGGGTCGAGCTTCAGCACGCGCCGGGCGTAGATCGCGTAGGGGTCGCGCCGCAGCGTGTCGATCTCGGTCACGCTCATGCGGTCCGGCATGCGGTCGCGCGGCGGCGTCGGGGCGGGCGGGGCGATCGGCGTCGGCGCGGGCCGGCGGTCGAGCATCCGCACGCAGTCGAGCACATGCGTTCCGCGTGCGACGGCCGAGGCATAGGGCTCGCCCGCCACCGCGCGCATCCGCTGCAGGAAACGCGACGGTACGGTCGGGTCGCCGCCGCGCTTGGCGGCGCGCGTCAGCACCACCTCGGGCGCGCCCATCGCCTGCGCGAAGTCGTGCGCGGTGCGGCCGATGCGCAGTTCCGGCGAGGGCAGCCCGAGTTCGCGGGCCAGCGGACGGCTCAAAAACGGATCGGTGCGTGTCGCGGGCGGCCACACGGTCTCGTCGAGACCGCCGAGAACCAGCCGATCCACGTCCAGCAGGCGCGCTTCCAGCAGGCCCCAGATGCGGATGCGCGGATGCGACACGCCGCGGCCGGGCACCGTGCGGCCCTGCATGAAGCCGTCGAGCACACCCGGCAGGTCGGCTCGCGAGCCTAGCAATTCCGCGCCGCCGCCCTCTTCCAGATCGTCGAACAGCGCGG
This sequence comes from Hyphomicrobiales bacterium, assembly GCA_027489535.1. Lineage (GTDB taxonomy): Bacteria > Pseudomonadota > Alphaproteobacteria > Rhizobiales > Beijerinckiaceae > JAIXZO01. The sequence goes on along the minus strand of JAIXZO010000021.1, from coordinate 78,692 downwards.
CCAAGGCCTCCCCGCCTTCCGCCGTGTCGAACGCCGCGGTTCCGTCCGCGTCCGTCCCGAGCACGGCCAAAGTTTCCGCCAGACGTTTCGCCGCTTCGATCAGATCGAACCGACCGCGCAGCGACGCCATCGGCCCGAAAGCCTCGCGCAGCGCGCCGAGCACGGCCTCCGCCGCGTCGAAATCCTCGGGCGTCAACCGCTTGCGCGGGCGCGGCGAGCGGCCCGTATCGGCGACGCGGGCCTTCGCCATGGCCTGCGCGATGCCGTCGAGCCCCGGCGGAGGCGCGAGGCCCCGCAACACGCCGAGTTCGAGCGCCGATCGGCCGCGCCCCGCGGTCGCGGCATCGAGGCCCAAGACCGCGAGCGGATGGTCGAGCAGCGCCAGCAATTCCACGGCCGCGAAGTCGCTCGCGAAGGCGTCCGCCGCGAGCCGCGCGAAACGTCCCGCAGCGCTGCGCGACAGCGGCCGTCCGGCCGAATCCTCGGCCGCGATCCCCCACCGCGCCAGTTCCGCGCAGACCCGCTCGGCCAGCGAGCGGTCGGGCGTCACGAGGGCGGCGGTCCGCCCCGGCTCTTCGATGGTTTCGCGCAGGCACAGCGCGACGGCGACGGCCTCCTCGCGCTCGTCGTCGGCCTCCACCACCGTGACGCCCGACAAGGCCGACACGACGGCGGCATCCGGAAGCCGTTCCGCCCGGCCGCGCCACGCTTCCGTCGTTTCGGCGGGCCGAAGCGCTTCGGCGACATAGGCCTCCCGCGCGGCAAGATCCGGGCGCTGAACGCCCAAGGTGACGACATGCGCATGCGCCACGCCCATGCCCGCGACGAGCTTGGACAACAGATGCTGCGGATGGCCGGGATCGCCCCCCTCCGTCTCGCTCACCGCCTTGCGGTCTTCGTCGGACAAATGCCGGTCGAGACCCGGCAGCACAACCGCCCCGCGCGGCAGGCGTGCCACGGCGCCGATCAGCTTGGCGGTGGCCGGCATCGAGCCGGTCGAGCCCGCGACGATGAACGGCGTCTCCGGCCGGGCCCGCGCAAGGCGCTCCGCCTCCATCACGATCAGCTTGTGCCGACGCTCGCCGGCATCCATGAGTTGCGCGGCCTCCAGCATTTTCGGCCATTCGCGCGCGGCGATTTCCAAGAAGTTGCGGGAGATTTCCCAATAGGCGTCATGCTCGAGCGGGATCAGGCCGTGCAGGTCCTCCCATGACTTGCCGTGGATCGCGAGACTGTCGATCAGGAGCCCCAAGGCGTCGGCGAGCGCGAGCGCGTCGCGCGCCGATCCCGCCACCGCAAAGCCGTTCGGATCGTCGGCGATGCCGCTCCGCAACTTGTTCGGAAATGGCGAGCCGCCTCCGTCCGCCAAGGCCTCGCGCACCTGCATCGACCATGTGCGGACGAAATTCGCCAAGGCCAACCGCCGGAACATCGGGTCGGCCTCGGGCGGCAGCGTGCCGTCTTCCTCAAAGCCGAGCCCGTCGCCAAAGGCGAGATTCGCTTCCGCGTCGTCGAGATCGCCGAGCGGCACGATGCGCGGCAGCAGCACCGAGTCTCCGCCGACCTTTTGCGCGATGACGGAGGAAAGCGCGCGGGCGGCGCGGCGGGTCGGCAGAAAGATGGTGACGGAGGCCAGCGCCATCGGGTCGCCGAGATGCGACCAGTCCGGGATCAACTCGCCCTGCAGCAACGCATCCGCAAGCGTCGGCAAAAACGGGGCGCCGGGCGGGATCGAAAAGACTTTGGGGCCCGCCGCGCTCATGTCGCCTCGGTTCAAACGGTGCTGATGACCAATCGCCGTTCAGCATCCTCGATGCTCGCGGGTGTCCCAACGTGCAACCACCACCCGTCGAGTCGCAAGCCGTAGAGTCGCTCGCGCTCCTGCGCCGCATCGAAAAGGCGGTTGAGCGAGAACGGTCCGTCCGGCGTGCCCGCGAACAATTCGGGCTTCACGATCATCACGCCCGCATACACGAAAGGCACGGTCTCGTGCGCCGCGCGGCGGCGCAGTTCGCCCAGCGGACCCATGGCGAAGTCGCCCCGCCCCTCATAGCCGGTCGCCGTGGCGGTGGCCGAGAGCAGCAGCAGGATGTCCATCTTTTCCGGGTCCCACGCCGCCGCGAGACGCGGCAGGTTCGGCGAAGGTCCGTCCAGCCAGAACGTGTCGGCATTCAGCACGAAGAACGGCTCGTCCCCGAGAAGCGGCAGCGCCTTCTTCACCCCGCCGCCGGAATCGAGCAGGCGCTCGCGCTCGTCGGAGATCACGATCTGGGGTGCCGTGCGGGCGGCCAGATGCGCTTCGAGCTTGTCGGCGAGATGATGGACGTTGACGACCGCCCGTTCGACCCCGGCTCTCGCCAGCGGCCCGAGCACGTGGTCGATCAGCGTCATGCCGCCGACCCGCACCATAGGTTTGGGGATCGTCTCGGTGATCGGTCGCATGCGCGTGCCCAAGCCCGCCGCCAACACCATCGCCCGGCGGGGCATTTTCGCCGTCATCGGGGAATGCCCGTTTCGTCGGAGAACAGCATGGGCAGGTTCTGCCTGTACCAAAGCCGCAGATCGGACAATGCCGGGTGGGCGAGATTGCGGCGGAGATAGGCTTCCATATGCGGCAGATGCTTCAGATAGCCCGGCTTGCCGTCGCGCCGGTCGAGCCGCACGAAGATGCCGAGCACCTTGGTGACGCGCTGCGCCCCGATGACGGCATAAGCCGCCGCGAAGGCGCCCACGTCGAAGGCCGGCTCGGTCTTGCGCCGCAACTGGACGTAATGCTGGAACAGGATCAATTCCATCGGCTCCGGCACCGCCCGCCGCGCGTCCTGCAGCAGCGAGGCGAGGTCGTAGGCCGGATGCCCCGTCACCGCGTCCTGAAAGTCGATGATCCCGATGCGCTTCAGCCCCTGCCGCTCGGGCAGCCAGAGCAGATTGGGGGAGTGGTAGTCGCGCAAGGTCCAAGTCTGCCGTTGCTCCGCGAGCGGCGCAAGCGCCTGCCGCCACAACGCGCCGAACTGCGCACGCGCCGACGCGGAAATAGGACGGCGCGCGATGTGCGGAATGTACCAGTCGAGCAGCAGTTCGACCTCGATCATCATCGCGTCGAGATCGTATTGCGGCAGCGTATAGGCCTCGTCCGCCCCCGCCACCGGGAGCGTGTCGGGCAGGGTGCGCGCGTGCAGGTCGGCCAGCAGCGACGTCGCAAGCTCGTAGCGTTCGGACAGCGGGCCGTCGCGATCGAGCACGCCTTCGCCGCCCAGATCTTCGACGATGAGCAGGCCGGCATCGAGATCGGAAGCGAGGATCTTCGGCGCGCTGTAGCCGAGGCCGCGCAACCCGTCCGCCACCGCCACGAAGGCGTGCACGCTTTCGGCCAGCTTCGCGATGGCGCTGTAGGGCTTTCCGTCCCGCACCGGCGGGCCGTCCGGCCGGCGCGGCGCGATCATGAGGATGGCGGTTTCGTCGCCGCGCACCAGTCGCTCGTAGGCGCGCGTCGAGGCGTCGCCCTGAATGGGCACGCGCTCGGCCTTGTCCCAACCGCTCGCCGCGAGCAGCTTAGCCAGGGCCTCGTGGCGGGCCAGACGGTCGACCCATGTTCCCATCGGCGTCACGACGATGCGCCGGGCGTCGTCCTGCCCCGGCACGAGCCGGATCGATACGTCCAGGCGGTCGGCGGGCAGCCATTCGCCCGCACGCTCCGGCCATTCCAGCAGCACCGCCGCGCCTTCGGCCGCCTCGTCCCAGCCGAGCCCCGCGAGTTCTTCGGGCGAATCGATGCGGTAGAGATCGGCATGCACCACCCCGAGCCGGGGCGTGTCGTACGTCTGGATCAGGGTGAAGGTCGGGCTCGGCACCTCGAGCTCGGGGTCCTTGGCCAGGGTGCGGATCAGCGCGCGCGCAAAAGCGGTTTTCCCCGCTCCCAGATCGCCGTTGAGCGTGACCAGATCGCCCGGGGCCAGTGCCGACGAGAGTTCGGCGGCCACCGCTTCGGTCGCCGCGAGATCGGGAGCGTCCACCACGCGGGCGGAAGAGGCGAGGTCCTGCATGCCTTACTCCGCCGCGACCCGCGGACGCAGACCGTCGGCGGGAAAGATGCACGTCACCACGGTGCCGACATCCGGCTCCGACTTTACCGAAATGCGACCGCCGTGCAGTTCCACGAAGGACCGCACGATGGACAGGCCGAGGCCGAGCCCGCGATGACGCGTGCCGGACGTATGCGTCTCGAAGCGCTCGAAAACCCGGTCGAGCAGTTCCGGCGGTATGCCGCGCCCTTCGTCCGAAACGCGCAGCACCACCGCGTCGTTCTCGCGGTCGGCCGTCACGCGGATGGTCTGGCCCGGCTTGGAAAAACCCGCCGCATTCGACAGCAGATTGAACACGATCTGCCGCATCCGCTTCGGATCGGCCCGGAACGCGCCGATCCCCGGCGCGGCTTCGATCACCAGCTTCAGGTGCTGATCGTTCATCCGATCCTGCAGCCCTTCGGCCGCGGCCGCGATCAGGCTGTCGATCTGCACGTCCTCGACGTCCAGCGCGATCTCTCCGGTGTCGATCGAGGCGAGGTCGAGAATGTCGTCGATGATGGCGAGAAGCGCGTTGGAAGACCGCATGATGTGGCCGGCATATTCGGCCTGCTTGTCGTTAAGGGGTCCGATCACCCGGTCGGCGATCATCTGCGTGAAGCCGATCACGTTCGTGAGGGGCGAGCGCAGTTGATAGGAGACGTGGTGCACGAAGTTGTCGCGCAGCGCGCCGGCCTGCTCCAGCGCGTCGTTGCGCTCCTTCAAGGCCCGTTCGACGCTGACGCCGGCCGTGACGTCGACGAAGGTCAGCAGGGTCGAGCCGTCGGGCAGCGGAGCGCCGGTGCAGTCGACCACCGTTCCGTCATAACGCTCCATGCGGATCGTCAGAACCTCGCGCGCCTCGCCGATGCCCGTGACCATGCCGCGGATGGCCGCCCAGGCGCTTTCGTCCGCGAACAGCGCGTTGGCGCGCAGGATGAACGCGTCGACATGCGGCCGCTCGACGTTCGCGTCGAGGTTCCACAAGGTCGCGAAGGCCGGGTTGTGCAGCGCCAGACGGCCGTCCGTGCCGAACACCGCGACGCCTTCGATGAGGTTTTCGAGCGTTTCGCTCTGCACCCGCATCGCCGATTTGAAGCGCGTTTCCAGATGCAGCCGCTCGGTGAGATCGTCGAACAGATAGGTGACGCCGCCGCGCGGATCGGGGTTCACGACGACGCGGAGCGTGCGGCCGTCCGGCAGATGCCAGACGGTTTCCTGCGTCTCGATGGCGCGATAGGCCTCCAGCAGATGCGTCTTCCAAGCCCGATAGTCGGTCTGCTCGGGCAGGCGGCGCTCGGCGCGGAGACGGTCGAGGATTTCCGGGTCCGTCGGCCGGCCGTCGATGAAGGTCTGGTCGAGCTGGAACAGCGTGCGGTAGGCCGCATTGCAGAACACCAGCCGCTTGGCGTCGTCGAACATCGCGACCGCGGTCGGCAACTGGTCCAGCGTGCGGAGCTGGCTTTCCATCTGCCGTTGAAGATCGCTGCGCACGGCCTCCAGTTCCGACACGTCGATGGCGAAGCCCGTGCTGCCGTGTTCGCCCGCGATCTCCGCGGCGTCCACCATGCGCCGCTCGCCGGCATAGATGGCCGGGGTGCGGGCCGTCCATGCGCCGTTCAGCGCGCGCCGGCGGAAGGCCTCCTGCCGGACGGTGCTGTCGAGGAATTCGAGCACGCGGGCCACGGCGTCCGGCCCGTCCTTGGCCTCCACCGCGCCGGCATAGGCCGCATTGGCGAAGGTGAGCCGGCCGTCCTTGTCGCGCTGCCAGATCGGATGAGGGATCGCGTCCAGCGTCTCGCGGATCAGGTTGCTCTCGCGCGTCGCCGCGTCCGCTTCATGGCGCAACCGCACGGCTTCGAGCCGCTCGCCCGTCACCTCGCGGATGCGGAGCACGGCGCGGCCGAGCACGGCGCGGCCTTCCGCTTCCAGAACGCGGCCGTTGAGCGGCCACAGCGTGACGCGGAAGGCGGAACCGCCCGCGCGCAGCGCCGCCACGGCGCGGTCGAGATCGGTCGCCTGATGCGGCGGCAGCCATGTGGCGAAACGCAGCGCCGAGGCGATTTCGCCGCCGATCAGGCTCGCATCGCCCGTCACTTCCGTATGGCCCGTCGCGCCGCCCCAAGTGACGATGACGAATGGTTCGGTGCGCAGCAGAAACTGCGCCCGGTCGAGCCGGTCCTTGAGGTCGGCATTCTCGGTCGCCAGCGCGTCTTCCTTGCGGGAGGCGCTGCGGCGCAGTCGCAGATAGAGCAGCGACGTCGTCGCGCAGACCATCGTCAGGCCGATGCCGACGGAGAGGGCGGCGAGCGATGCGGGGGCGATCTTGGGAAGCGCGAACAGCTCCGACGCGGCGGCCGGGGCCGCGAGCGCGAGGGGCGAGACGACGGCGGACAAGTCGAGGGCGAGACGCGACGCGCGCCCGAGGGCGGGGGTCCGTTCCGCACGACGCTCGCCGTGTGCCTCCGTCATGCCGTCCCCATCATCCCGCCGACCGAATCACTCGGACTGTACCCTCTCGAAGAGAGAGGCCGGAAGGGGGTTAAAACGGCGTTGATTCACGACGGATTTCGGTCGGATTCACGTCGGATTATCAGTCGATTCAACCCGGATTTCACGCGGATTCGGGGTCGGATTTCAGCCGGAAACGAAAATGGCCGGGACGAGCCCGGCCATTCGCGTCGCAGTTCGAGGGTCGGGCGAGCCGACCGCCGCGTCTCAGTAGCGGTAGGTTTCCGGCTTGAACGGGCCGGCCTGCGGCACGTTCAGGTATTCGGACTGCTTGTCGCTGAGCTTGGTCAGCTTCACGCCGATCTTCTCGAGATGCAGCGCCGCGACCTTCTCGTCGAGGTGCTTCGGAAGCGTATAGACTTCCTTCTTGTACTGGCCCGGCTTGGTCCAAAGCTCGATCTGCGCGAGCGTCTGGTTGGTGAACGACGCCGACATCACGAAGGAGGGGTGGCCGGTGGCGTTGCCGAGGTTGACGAGGCGACCTTCGGACAGGACGAGCAGGCGCTTGCCGTCGGGGAATTCCACCTCGTCGACCTGCGGCTTCACGTTGTGCCACTTGAAGTTCTTGAGCGCGCCGATCTGAATTTCGCTGTCGAAGTGACCGATGTTGCAGACGATCGCCCGGTCCTTCATGGCGCGCATGTGGTCGACGGTGATGACGTCGACGTTGCCGGTGGCGGTCACGAAGATGTCGGCGCGGGGAGCCGCGTCTTCCATCGTGGTGACTTCATAGCCTTCCATCGCGGCCTGCAGGGCGCAGATCGGATCGACTTCGGACACGAGCACGCGGCAGCCGGCATTGCGCAGCGAGGCGGCCGAACCCTTGCCCACGTCGCCGAAGCCCGCGACCATGGCGACCTTGCCCGACATCATGACGTCGGTGCCGCGGCGGATGCCGTCGACCAGCGATTCACGGCAACCGTAGAGGTTGTCGAACTTCGACTTGGTGACCGAGTCGTTCACGTTGATGGCCGGGAAGAGCAGCTTGCCTTCCTTCTGCATCATGTAGAGGCGATGCACGCCCGTGGTGGTCTCTTCGGTCACGCCCTTGATGGCCTGACCGTTGCGGCCGTACCAGCCGGGATGGGACTTGAGGCGCTTCTTGATGGCCGCGAAGAGGACTTCCTCTTCCTCGTTGGTCGCGCCTTCGAGGAAGGCCACGTCGCCGCCTTCGGCGCGGATGCCGAGATGGATCAGCAGCGTCGCGTCGCCGCCGTCGTCGAGGATCATGTTCGGCGTGCCGCCGTCGCTCCAGTCGAAGATGTTGTGGGTGTAGTCCCAGTAGTCTTCGAGGCTCTCGCCCTTGATGGCGAACACCGGCGTGCCGGCGGCCGCGATGGCGGCGGCGGCGTGATCCTGCGTCGAATAGATGTTGCACGAGGCCCAACGGACGTCGGCGCCGAGCGCCTGAAGCGTCTCGATCAGCACGGCGGTCTGAATGGTCATGTGCAGCGAGCCCGCGATGCGCGCGCCCTTGAGCGGCTGCGCCGCGCCGTATTCGGCGCGCGTGGCCATCAGGCCCGGCATTTCCGTCTCGGCGATGCGGATTTCCTTGCGGCCCCACTCGGCGAGGCCGATGTCGGCGATGCGGTAATCGTTGAAATGGCTCATGGAAGCTCCCGTACAAGCGCGCGAAGGCGGGCGCGCCGAGCGCGTCCGCGTGAATGAGGATGGCGCTCAATAGCAGGGCCGCGGCCGCGAGGCAATAAAGATATAAAGAAGTCTTTATGTGGAGGTTTCACGCAGGGCACGGGCGGACTGCGGGCACGGCTCCGCTCCCGCGGGACGGGCGGAACGTCGAGGATGGAGGTTCGGATGCGCCGGCGCGGGGCGGGCGCTTACTCCTCTTCGCCGAACCTGTCGGCGACGAGGGCGGTGATGGCGTCGAGCGCGGCTTCCGCCTCGGGGCCGCGGCTGGTGACCGTGATGGTGGTGCCGATGCCGGCGCCGAGGGTCAGGATGCCCATGATGGAGGTGCCGCCCACGGTCTCCCCGCAGCGCGTCACCGTGATCTCGGCATCGTAGGAATCGGCCGTCTGAACGAATTTCGCAGTCGCCCGGGCGTGGAGGCCCTTTTTATTGACGATGGGGAGTTCGCGGACCAGAGCCCCGTCGGGGACGGGCGCAGGCGGGCAGGGCTCTTCGCTCAATTCCGGACTCGACTTATTTGCCGGCGAGAACCCGGCTCGCCACGTTGATGTATTTGCGGCCCGCATCCTGCGCCTGCGTGACGGCCTTGTCGAGATCGCAGTCGTTGCGCACGCTGGCGAGCTTGATGAGCATCGGCAGATTGATGCCGGCCACCACTTCCGTGCGTGAGCCGTTCATCACGGAGATCGCCAGATTCGAGGGCGTGCCGCCGAACATGTCGGTCAGGACCACGACGCCTTCGCCCGTGTCGACGCCGTGAACGGCCGCCACGATGTCGCGGCGACGCTGCTCCATGTCGTCTTCCGGCCCGATCGTGATCGTCTCCAATTGGGATTGGGGACCGACGACGTGCTCCAAAGCCGCCCGGAACTCCACGGCGAGCCGCCCATGGGTTACGAGCACCATACCGATCATCGAGCCTTCTCCAACGCGCCGCGCAGGCGCGGGACCCGCATTTTGTGCACTGCGACGTAAAGTGCAAGTCGCTTTCGGTTGTAACTCATTCTGTCGACTGAACGGTGAAGTTGCCGAAGCCGAGCGCCGTCAGGACGAGACGTTCGTCTTCGGGTCGGCAATCGATGCGTGGAAGGCGGATGCCTGCGACCTCGGCCGCGTCGTCCGGTGCGGGCATGCGCGGCGAAACCTCCGCCGAGCAGTCCGCGACGAGGCGCACGATAACGGCTTTTTCCGAGGGAGTCGCGGTGATCCCGAGGCCTCTCATCTCGATCATGTGCTCGATTGCCCGATGCGGGCGGACGAGCAGGCGTCCGTGCACGGCCGAGACGGCCACACGGTCGTCCCCGACCAGTCTGGCGAACAGGCCGCGCGCTCCGGCGGCGTCTATCAACCGGATCGCCAGCTCCGATTTGCCGGAGCCGGAAGCCCCGCGGATGAGCACGCCGGCCTCGCCGACGACGACGCATGAGGCATGGATGAACGCGGGTCCGCTCATCGGGCGGCCGGAATTCTGACGACGAAGCGCGCGCCGATGCGCATCGGTTCTCCGTTTTCGTCGGGCGGTCCGAGGCGGTTCTCGGCGCGGATGGTGCCGCGATGCGCTTCGACGATCTGGCGCGAGATCGACAGGCCGAGGCCCGAATTTTGGCCGAAGCCCTGTTCGGGACGGTCGGTGTAGAAGCGCTCGAAGATGCGCTCCAGAGCATGGGGCGGAATGCCGGGGCCGTCGTCCTCGACTGCGATTTCGACGAAGGGGCCTCGGCGGTTCAGCAGCACCCGCACTTCGCCGTCGGGCTCGGAGAAGGAGCGCGCATTGTCGAGCAGGTTGTTGATGATCTGCCCCAAGCGGGACTCGTGCCCGATGACGAAGAACGTCTCCGGAGCGGCCGGGCTCGGGGAAACCTCGACGCGGATCTGCGCTTCGGCGGAATGAATTTCGTTGCCGATGGCGGCGACCGTTTCGATCAGTCGCTTCATGTCGACCGGCTCCGATTCTGCGCGGGCGAGTTCCGCGTCGAGCCGGGATGCGTCGGAAATGTCGCTGATCAGCCGGTCGAGACGGCGCACGTCGTGCTGGATCACGTTCATCAGCCGCGCGCGGGAGTCGTCGTTGCGCGCCAGCGGCAGCGTCTCGACGGCGCTGCGCAAGGAGGTGAGGGGGTTCTTCAGTTCATGCGCCACGTCGGCCGCGAAGCTCTCGATGGCGTCGATGCGGTCATACAGGGCGCGGGTCATGTCGCGCAGCGAGCCGGAAAGGTGGCCGATTTCGTCCGACCGGTCGGTGAAGTCCGGGATTTCCTCGCGCACCCGCGTGCCGCGCCGCACCCGGTCGGCGGCGGCGGACAGCCTCCGCATCGGGCCGGCGATGGTGCTGGCGAAGACGGCGGAGACGACCAGCATCACGGCCGCCGCAATCAGGAACACGCGCAGGATCGCCATGCGCTCGGCGGTGATGGTCGCGTCGATGTCGCCGCCCTGCGTGGACAGCAGCAGCGCGCCGCGGACGGCGCGGAAGCGCTGCACGGGAACGGCGACGGACACGATGGTTTCCCCGCGCGCATTGACGCGCACGGTGCTGGACGATTGGCCGCCCAAGGCGCGGAGGACTTCCGGGAGATTGCGGGCGTTGCCGGCGTTGATCTCCTCGGCGAGGGGCGTTTCCACCCAGCCGAAGCGGCCGCGCAGCGTGTTCCAGGTGCGCTCGATCAGGGTGTCGGGCTCGCGGATCGGCGGCGGCAGCTCGAAACGGATGATGTCGCCGGCGCGATAGAGCGCGCGGGAATCGAGGACGAGCGAGCCCTCGCGGTCATAGATGCGCGCGCGGGTCCGCGTCGGCGTCACGAGACGGCGAAGCAGCGGGGCGACGCGCTCCGGATTGATCGAGAATTCGAGGATGCTTTCCTCGGCCGCCCCGGCGCTTTCGCCGGCCTGCAATTGCAGGAGCTTGTCCGGATCGATGGTGATCGTGTCCGTCTCGACCGTCGCCGACGCCGCGATGGCGCCGGCGATGATCTCGCCCTGCGTTAGCAGGCTTTGGACCCGCGCGTCGATCAGACCTTCGCGGAACTGGTTGAGGTAGAGGAAGGCGAGAAACAGCGCGAAGAGGCCGGCGAGGTTGAGCACCACGATGCGGCGCACGAGGCTGGAGGAGGCGCGGGCCGCGAGCACGCGCAGCATCAGCCGCACGCGGTCGCGCGGGCTGCGATGCCGGCGCGCTGCGGCCTCCGTATCCTGTCCGGCTCCGACCTCGGTCGTCATCTCGTCCTGCGCCCGTCGGCGCGGTTACGCTTCCTTGAAGCGATAGCCTACGCCGTACAGCGTTTCGATCATTTCGAAGTCGTCGTCCACCGACTTGAACTTCTTGCGGAGCCTTTTGATGTGGCTGTCGATGGTGCGGTCGTCGACATAGACCTGATCGTCATAAGCCGCGTCCATCAGCGCATTGCGGCTCTTGACGACGCCGGGACGCGTGGCGAGCGCCTGCAGGATCAGGAATTCGGTGACCGTCAGCGTGACCTGCAGTCCCTTCCAGGTGCAGGTGTGGCGCTCGGGATCCATGACCAGCAGGCCGCGCTCGAGCACGCGGGCGTCGCCCTCCTTGATCGCCGTGGGCTCGCGGCTGCCCGCGCGCCGCAGCACCGCCTTGACCCGCTCGACGAGCAGGCGCTGGGAGAACGGCTTCCGGATGAAATCGTCCGCGCCCATCTTCAGGCCGAACAGCTCGTCGATTTCCTCGTCCTTGGAGGTGAGGAAGATGACGGGCAGGTCGGATTTCTGCCGCAGCCGGCGCAGAAGCTCCATGCCGTCCATGCGGGGCATCTTGATGTCGAAGATCGCGAGATCCGGCGGCGTCTGCTTCAGCCCTTCGAGGGCGGACGCGCCGTCGGTATAGGTCTGCACCCGGTACCCCTCGTTCTCGAGCGCGATCGAGACGGAGGTGAGGATGTTGCGGTCGTCGTCTACCAGGGCGATGGTTGGCATGGATGTCTCGTGCTGGGGCGCGGTCTGTGCCACGATCATACCCGTTGTTGGAACGAACCGGGGCCTAATTGTGGCGGTGTCCGGTTCGCCAACGATTTCAACAGGTTTGCGGAAGGCGGATTTTCGGTCCGCTTCGCCGTTTTCGGAGATTCACGATGAATCGTTCGGTCGATCCCGTCCGCCCCGTCGACGACGAAAGCCGCCGGCTGGCCGAGCGCCTGCTGCGCACGGCGCGGCGCGGATCGCTGGGGACCCTGGAGCCGGAGACGGGCCATCCCTTCGTCAGCCTCGTCAGTCTGGCGACCGACGTCGACGGCACGCCGATCATTCTCGTATCGCAGCTGTCGAACCATACGGGCCATCTCGCGGCGGACCGGCGCTGTTCGCTGCTGGTGGGGGAGAGCGGCAAGGGCGATCCGCTGGCGCATCCGCGCATCACGCTGTCGTGCCGCGCGGCGGCGGTGGATCGTGAGAGCGAGCGGGGCCTGCGCATTCGCCGGCGGTTCCTCGCGCGGCAGCCCAAGGCCGAACTCTATGTCGACTTCCCGGATTTCGGCTTCATCGCGCTGGAGATCGAGCGCGGGAGCCTCAACGGGGGCTTCGGCAAGGCCTACCGTTTGGAGCGCGAGGATCTCGTGCTCGACCTGTCGGGCGCCGACGAGTTGATCGCGGCCGAGGAAAGCGCGGTCGCGCACATGAATGCGGACCATGGGGACGCCGCCTCGCTCTACGCCGAACGGCTGCTGCGGCTGCCCGCCGGACGGTGGACGTTGACCGGGATCGACCCCGCCGGATGCGACCTCGGCTGCGGCGAAATGAGTGCGCGCCTGCCCTTCCCGCATCGCGCGGCTACCGCTTCCGACCTGCGGGAGATGCTGCATCGGTTGGCCGTGGACGCCCGGTCGGACGAGGTCTCCCGGATTTCAACCGATTGAAATTTAGTCGAGCCTTTTCCGCAGGTTCTTCTTTCACGGGATGGAAACTCCGACGTGATTAAAACGTCTTGTTTAAGGCTCGGTCCCGTGCTCATAGGTCGCGGAACGGTGCCGCATCTGGAACCGTGACCTCGGGCGAAGGCGGCGGGCGCAGCGATGCGCATCTCGTCGTTTGCGCCTCGGGAACGATCAATAGTCGGGCCGTGTATCGGCCGGGTGAGGAGCTCTCAAGGTGATCAACGTCGGAACCTTCAACAGCGCCGCCGGCGCGGAGACCTTCGGGTTCAAGGATCTCACCCGCGTTTTCTGGAATTTCGAAGCGCCGCGGCTCTATGAGGAGTCGATCGCGCGCAAGGAAGCCCGCCTCGCCGCAGGCGGCCCCATCGTCGCGCAGACGGGCGTGCATACGGGTCGCTCGCCCAAGGACAAGTTCATCGTCGACGACGCGACCACCCGCGACACGATCTGGTGGGACAACAACGGCAAGATGACCAAGGAGCAGTTCGACGTGCTCCATGCCGACTTCCTCGCCCATGCGGCCGGGAAGGAACTGTTCGCGCAGGACCTCTACGGCGCCGCCGACCCGACGCATCGCGTCAAGGCCCGCGTGTTCACCGAATATGCCTGGCACTCGCTGTTCATCCGCAACCTGCTGATCCGTCCCCGCCGGGAAGAGATCGCCGGTTTCGTGCCGGACATGACCATCGTCGACCTGCCGAGCTTCAAGGCCGATCCGGCCCGCCACGGCTGCCGCTCCGAGACGGTGATCGCCATCGACTTCACCCGCAACATCGTGCTGATCGGCGGCACGTCCTATGCGGGCGAGATGAAGAAGTCGGTGTTCACCTATCTCAACTACGTGCTGCCGACGAAGAAGATCATGCCGATGCATTGCTCGGCGAATGTGGGCGACAAGGAAGACTCCGCCCTGTTCTTCGGCCTCTCCGGCACGGGCAAGACCACCCTGTCCGCCGACCCGAACCGCACGCTGCTCGGCGACGACGAGCACGGCTGGGGCCCGGACGGCATCTTCAACTTCGAGGGCGGCTGCTACGCCAAGGCGATCAAGCTGTCGCGCGAAGCCGAACCCGAGATCTACGCCACCACGGAACGCTTCGGCACCGTGATGGAGAACGTGGTGCTGGACGAGCAGGGCCGCCCGGACTTCGACGACGGTTCGCGCACCGAGAACACCCGGATCGCCTATCCGCTGGACTTCATCGCCAACGCTTCGTCGACCGGCCTCGCCGGCATGCCGAAGAACATCGTGATGCTCACCTGCGACGCCTTCGGCGTGATGCCGCCGATCGCCAAGCTGACGCCCGCTCAGGCGATGTACCACTTCCTCTCGGGCTACACCGCCAAGGTCGCGGGCACCGAAAAGGGCGTGACGGAGCCGCAGGCGACGTTCTCGACCTGCTTCGGCGCGCCTTTCGTGCCGCGTCATCCGTCGGTCTACGGCAACCTGCTGCGCGACCTCATCGCCAAGCACGACGTCGATTGCTGGCTGGTGAACACCGGCTGGACGGGCGGAAAATACGGCGTCGGCCGCCGCATGCCGATCAGCGTGACGCGCCGTCTGCTGACCGCCGCGCTGGACGGCTCGCTCAACCGCGCCGACTTCCGCACCGACCCCTATTTCGGCTTCTCGGTCCCGACTTCGGTTCCGGGCGTCGAGCCGCACATCCTCTATCCGGTGAAGACTTGGCCGAACAAGGCCGAGTTCTCCGACATGGCCAAGAAGCTCGTCGACATGTTCCGCACGAACTTCCAGAAGTTCGAGCAGCATGTGGATGCCGACGTGAAGGCGGCGGCTCCCACGAGCCTTCTCGCCGCCGAGTAATTTCGGCTCAGGCACAGTGATGACGCAAAACGGCGGCCCTCGGGCCGCCGTTTTCATTTGGTGCAGAGGCCGGGCGGGACCGCGGGACGAATCCCGCGGTCGACCGCGTCAGCGGAAGAAGACCAGCGTCACCAGGACGAAGGTCGGGATCAGTACCGCGCCGGACCACAGCATGTAGCCGAAGAAGCTCGGCATGTTCACGCCCCGGTCGCGCGCGATGGCGTAGACCATGAAGTTTGGGGCGTTGCCGATATAGCTGTTCGCGCCCATGAACACCGCGCCGCAGGAAATGGCCGCGAGCGTCAGTGCGCCCTTGGTCATCAGTACGGCGGCATCGCCGCCTGCGAGTTCGAAGAACACCAGATAGGTCGGCGCGTTGTCGAGGAACGACGAGAGCAGGCCGGTGAGCCAGAAATACGCCGCGTCGTTCGGGCTACCGTCCGGGTTCGACACCAAGGCCACCAGCGGCGCGAAGGCCCCGTCCTTGCCCGCGCGGAGCATGGCGAGCACCGGGATCATGGCGGTGAAGATGCCCGCGAAGAGCTTGGCGACTTCGACGATGGGTCCCCAGGAGAAGCCGTTGGCCTCGCGGAAATCGACCTTGGTCAACTTCATGGAGGCGATGGTGACGACGACGAAGACGGCATCGCGCAGCAGGTTCTGCCACTCCATCGGCACGCCGAGGACGGTAAAGGCGACGCCGGGCTTCCACGACGCGCTCATCAGGATCGCGGCGATGATGACGGCGATGAGCGCGAGGTTGACGAGGCCGCGCAGTCGAATGCCGGCCTCGGGCGTCGGATCGCTCAACGGCGGCACGATCTTGTCGCGGCGGTAGAGGTAGGTGTCCAGCACGAAGAACGCGGCCAGAACGACGCCGCCCGCGAAGAGCGTTTCACCGAAGAGGTGCGTCGTCGTCCAGAAGAAGTCGACGCCCTTCAGGAAGCCGAGGAACAGCGGCGGATCGCCGAGCGGCGTAAGGGAGCCGCCGAGATTCGAGACGAGGAAGATGAAGAACACGACGACGTGCACGTTGTGGACGCGCTCGTCATTGGCGCGGATGACCGGCCGGATCATCACCATCGATGCACCCGTGGTCCCGATGATGCTCGCGAGGCCCGCGCCGATCGCCAGCAACGCCGTGTTGGTCGCGGGCGAGCCGTGCAGATTGCCCTGCACGAGAATGCCGCCCGCCGTCGTGAACAGCGCCAGCAGAAGCAGGATGAAGGGGATGTATTCCAGCAGGAACGTGTGCGCGACGGCCTCGGCCGTCGTGCCGAGCCCGTAGCCGAAGGCCATCGGCACGGCGACCAACAGCGCCCAACCCGCCGCGATCTTGCCCTGATGGTGCTCCCAAGCATGGGGGGCCAAGAGCGGGAACAGGGCGATGGAGAGCAGGATGCCGATGAACGGCAGCGCCCAGAGGAAGCCGAGGCTCGCGCCGTTCAGCCCTTCGGCGGCGAAGGCCGCACCCGGCCATGTGAAGGCTGCCGCCGTCGCGACCGCCGTGATGATCTTGCTCATACCCGCTCCCGTACCCTTGAGCCGGGATCTCGCGTCCCGGTCGAAATGCGGCGCGAGAATAGCGCAGGGTGGACGCGCGGGAAGCCCTCAACGGATGAAAATCAGGCTCATCACGATGAAAAGAGGGGCTAAAATCGCAAGCGACCAGAGCAGGAAGCCGAAAAAGCTCGGCATCGGCACGCCGGACGTCCGCGCGATGGCGTAGACCATGAAGTTGGGCGCATTGCCGATATAGGTCATCGCGCCCATGAAGACCGCACCGAGCGAGATCGCCGCCAACACCGCCGCGCGCTCCGTCATCAGCACCTGCGGATTGCCGCCTGCCAATTCAAAGAACACGAGATAGGTGGGCGCATTGTCGAGCACGGCCGACAGGACGCCCGTGAGCCAGAAATAGGCCGTCGGCGACGGCCCCGCGCCGGGCACTTCGACCAGCGTGACGAGCGGAGCGAACGCGCCCGCCTTGCCCGCCTGCAGCATCGCCATCACCGGGATGATGCAGACGAAGATGCCCGCGAACAGCTTGGCGACCTCGCGGATGGGCTCCCAATCGAAAGCGTTGGCCTTGCGGTGTTCGGCGCGGCTGAGCGCCAGAGAAGCGAGGCCGACGGCGATCATCACGCCTTCGCGCACGATGTTCTGGATCGGCCACTCCGTGCCGAGCACATGGATCGAACCCGGCTTCCACGAGCCGCTGAGCAGGATCGCCGCGACGGCGATGCCGATGAGGGCGAAATTGACCAAGCCTTCCAGCCGCAACGGCGCGTCCGGCGTCGGATCGGGCGCGACGCGTCCCTCCTTGCGCTCCATCCATGTGTCGAACAGGAAGAAGACGGCCAGCAGAACGGCGAGCGTGAACAACGACTCCTGCCAGAGATGCATCGTCGGCCAGAAGAAATCGACGCCGCGCAGGAAACCCAGGAACAGCGGCGGGTCGCCCAGCGGCGTCAACGCCCCGCCGATGTTCGAGACGATGAAGATGAAGAACACGACGATATGGACGCGCCGGCGCCGGTCGTCGTTGGCGTGCAGCAGAGGCCTGATCAGGATCATCGACGCGCCGGTGGTGCCCACGAAGCTCGCCATCACGGCACCGAGCGCGAGAATGCCGGTATTGACCGCCGGCGAGCCGTGCAGATTGCCCGAGACCACGATGCCGCCCGCCGCCGTGAAGAGTGCGAACAACAGCAGGATGAACGGCAGATATTCGAGCAGGACGACATGGACGACGGCTTGCGTCGCGCCGAGCGGCCCGAGAGAGAGCGCAAGTGCGCCCGCCGCAAGCAGCGCCCAGAAAGCGGCCACGGTGCCGTAGCGGGCGTGCCAGAAATGCGGGGCCACAAGCGGCCCGAGCGCGATGGACAGCAGGATGCCTAAGAAGGGGAGCGCCCATGCGAGCCCGAGAGACGCGCCGTCCAGAGTGGCGGCGGATGCGGGAAGCGGGGCTGCGGCGATGCCGAGAACGAGCAGGCACGATGCTGTCTTCGGCGTCACGGAGGCTCCTCGGGCGCGCGAGCGAGAAACCTATAGCTGGGCATGCGACGACGGAACGCAAGGACGCGACGCCGCCGGGGCGGACGTCGGTCCTCGCGTATCACCCTCGCGCGTCAGGGCGTCTTGCGGCGGCGGCGCCGGTCCGTGACCATGCGGGCGAGGTGCACCGTGGGATCCTCGTCGGCATCGAGAGCCGTGACCGACATGCCGTCTTGGGGCGTCAATCCGATGTCCTTGAGTTCATGTTCGGACAATCCGGCGATGAGCGCGAAATTTCGGCGGGCTCGGAGCAGGCGCGCCGGCCACGTTGCGACGTAAAGCACGGCTTTGACGGCGGTTGCGACCTTCGCCGTCGCGCCGCTGCGCTCGTTGATGAGAACGGTCTCCAAATGTGCATTCATGGCAATATCTCCCGTACGATCCGTCCCGGGCGCATCTGCGCGCGGTTCGCGATGTCGACGGGCGCAATGTCGCAAAACCCGATTGATCGATCCAACGAATGATTTCAATATGTCTCATTCGTAAGGGAGATGAATCGTGCTCGATACCGATCAGCTGAGAAGCTTCGTCGCCATTGTCGACACGGGCAGTTTCACCCGGGCTGCGGAGCGCGTGCACAAGACGCAATCCGCCGTTTCGATGCATGTCCGCCGGCTGGAGGAGCGATTGGGGCGGGCGCTGTTTCTCAAGAACGGGCGCGGCGTCCGGCTCTCGGAAGACGGGGAACGGCTTGTCGAACATGCGCGGCGGATGCTGCAGGTGGAAGCCGAAGCCGTGGCGGCGCTGTCGCGCAACGCCTTGGCGGGCCGCATCCGGCTCGGCATCCCCGACGACTACGCGGAAGCGGTGTTGCCCGCGATCCTGACGCGTTTCACGCGGCGACACCCGCTCGTCGAGATTTCCGTCGTCTGCGACTCCAGCATTCTGTTGAGCGAACGGATCGCGGCGCGCGATCTCGACCTCGCCGTCGTGACGGACTGCGCCGAATTCGACGGCACCGAGGTGCTGCGGCAGGAGCAGCTGCGCTGGGTCGTCGGCCCCGGCTCTCGGGCCCATGAACAAAGGCCGCTGCCGCTGGCCTTGTCCGGGCCGTCCTGCGCCTGGCGTCGCGCCGCCGTCGGCCGGTTGGACGAAGCCGGGATCGCGTGGAAGCTGGTGGTCGTCTCGGCCAATCAGGCCGCGATCGCGCCCATCGTGCAATCCGGCCTCGCGATCACCGTGTTGCCGGAAAGCGCCGTTCGGCCCGGCCAACGCGTGCTCGATGCGGATGACGGCCTGCCGGCGTTGCCGATCAACCGGATGGGACTGCTCGAAGTGCCCGGCGCACGCCGAACGGCCGAGGCGAAGGTGCTGGCGGAAGAGGTGCGCGCGGTTCTCAAGGCCGGCCCGATCCTGAATGCCGCCTGACCCGCCGGCCGACGTGGCTCACCGGTAGCGGTGGAGCCCCGGGCCGTTCCGGTCGAGCCAGGATTCGGCTTCGTCCGTGGCGGGGCAGACCTCGCGCAGCAGGCGCCAGAACCGGTTGGAGTGATTCATTTCGCGGCGATGCGTGGCCTCGTGCGCGGCCAGATAGTCGAGAACCATCGGCGGGGCCATGATCAGACGCCACGAAAAATTGAGGCGGCCGCTCGCGGTGCATGAGCCCCAACGGCTGCGCGTGTCGCGCAGGGTGATGCCGGCCACCGTGACGTCCAAGGCCGCGGCATAGCGGGCCGCGGCGGCCGAAAGATCTTTCGACGCCTCGCGCTTGAGGAAATCGCGGACGCGGCGCGCGGCATGTTCGGGGAGGCCCGAGACGGCGAGAACGGGGGAACCGTCGGCCGTCGTTTCGACCCTGACCGTGCCGCGGCCGGCGGGACGGTGTTCGACGCGGTGAGGAACGCCGCGAAACGGGATCGTCGCGCCGGGTTCGATGGCGACCATCTCCGGCAGGCGGGCGAGACGCGCCGCGATCCAGCCCGTGTGGCGGGCCGCGAAATCCGACGCGGTGCGCAGATCGGCGCGCGAAGGCAAGGTCAGCACGATCTCGCCGGAGCCGGAGCAGACCCGCAGCGTGTAGCGCCGGGCCTTGGCCGAGCGGCGCAGCGCGACGCGGTAGCTCGCGGTTCCGTGCGGCACGACGATGTGGCCGGGTTCGGGAGCGCGGACGGCCCTGAGGCGGGAGAAGATCATGGCAAGAAGGTCATGGCGGGCAGATCATGCGACGAATGAGATCGGAATCGACGGGGCGAGGGCCGCACGGACGGCGCTCTCTCTGTCTTCGAAGAGTGCCGCATGCGCGGCACTCCGTCATCTTCGATGTCGGAGCCGCGACCGGCCGCCGGGTCAGTCCTTGGCGGGCTTGCGGGCGGCGGTGCGGCGACCGGTCGAGGTCAACGGCACGACCGAGGATGCGCTCTTCGTGGACGCAGCGGGGAGTTCGCGGCGGCGGCCGGCCATCGTCGAATTGGCGATGAAGTCGCAGATCCGCGGCGCGATGTCGGCCCGAAAGCGCGAGCCGTTGAACACGCCGTAATGGCCGACGCGCGGCTGCACCCAGTGCACGCGCATGTCGTCGGGGATGTTGACGCAGAGCGTATGCGCCGCCTGCGTCTGACCGACGCCGGAAATGTCGTCGCGCTCGCCTTCCACCGTCATCAGCGCGCAGCGGCGCACGGCGGTGCAGTCCACGAGCTCGCCGCGATGCATCATCTCGCCCTTGGGCAGCGAGTGCTTCACGAACACCGTTTCGACCGTCTGCAGGTAGAACTCGGCCGTCAGATCCATGACGGCCATGTACTCGTCGTAGAACTCGCGATGCTTTTCGGCGGAGTCGCCGTCGCCGTCCACGAGATGATTGAACATGTCGCCGTGGGCGGAGATGTGCTTGTCGATGTTCATGGCCATGAAGCCGGACAGCTGCAGGAAGCCCGGATAGACGTCCCGCATGAAACCGGCGTTCGGCAGCGGCACCTTGACGATGCAATGGCGGCGGAACCAGTCGATGCCGCGCTTCTCGGCGACCTTGTTGACCTCGGTCGGGCTTTTGCGCGTGTCGATCGGGCCGCCCATGAGCGTCATCGAATAGGGCACGCAGGGATCGTTCTCGGATTCCATGCGGGCGACGGCGGCGAGCACCGGGACGGAGGGCTGGCACACCGCGAGGACGTGCACGTCCGGCCCGAGGGCGCGCAGCATGTCCATGACGTAGTCGACATAGTCGTCGAGATCGAACCGGCCCTCGGACATCGGCACGAGACGAGCATCGACCCAGTCGGTGATGTAGACCTCATGCGTCTGCAGGAACGTCTCGACGGTGCCGCGCAGAAGGGTCGCGTAATGGCCGGACATGGGCGCGACGATCAGCAGCTTGGGCTGCTGGACGCGGGTGCGGTCGATCGCGCGGTCGAAATGGATGACGCGGCAGAAGGTGTTTTCCCACACCACATGCTCGTTCACCGCAACCCGTACGCCGTTGACGTTGGTCGTCGGCAGGTCGAAGGCGGGTTTGCCGTAGCGCCGCGTGGAGCGCTCGAACAATTCGCAGGCCGCCGCGACGGCCCGGCCGAACACGGTCTTGCCGAGCGGGTTCACCGGGTTCTGGTAGATCCACTTGGTGGTATCGGCCATCGCGCGGGCGGGGCCGAGCATCGTATGCGCGGTTTCGTACCACATGTAATACGGCAGCTGCATTGCGGCACCTCATTCGGCAGCGGTCTCGGCTCGCTGCACTGCAAAAACTCACCAAGGAGATTAGCGGTTCCGACGCCGTATGCATATCATCCTAAGGTGAAAGCTGCGTAAACGCACCCAAGACGGGCTAAAGACGACGCATGCAACTTTACCCAAGCTGCTTTTCGGGTGATCGAAGAGGCTCTTCGGAGGCACGCGCCGCCAAGTGCAGACCTTTCGGACGCGACCGCAACATCGGCAGACGATCAGGTGATTCGGTCTCCGACCGCGAATCGGAGACGGATGACGGGATGTTCCGTTTCCATCCTGCCGCCGCGCCCTAGAATGACGTCATGGCAGATTTCGACGTCCTCGATCTGAGCCGCAGCGGCAGCCGCCTGCGGCTCGACACCTTGATCCGCCTGCGCTGGCTTGCCGTGGCGGGGCAGAGCCTCGCCGTGCTGTTCGTGCATTTCGGGTTGGATTTCGCCCTGCCGTTCTGGCCGGCCGCCCTCGCCATCATCGCTTCGGCCGTCCTGAACCTCGTCTTGCGCTGGAGCTTTCCGCTCGGCCATCGCTTGGGCGACGCCTCGGCCTCCGCCATTCTGGCCTTCGACGTGGTGCAGCTGTCGGTGCTGCTGTTCCTCACCGGCGGTCTGCAGAACCCGTTCGCGATGTTGATCCTCGCACCCGTGATGATCTCCGCGACGGCACTGCCGCCCTCCTACACCGTGACGATCGGCGTCACCGCCATCGCCGCCGCCTCGGTCCTCGCCTTTTTGCACATGCCTCTGCCTTGGGCCGATGCGAGCTTCGAAATGCCGTGGCTCTACCGGACGGGCGTCTGGACGGCGATCGCGTTGGGGACGGTGTTCACCGGCGCCTACGCCTGGCGCGTCGCCGAGGAATCGCGGCAGCTCGCCGGCGCTCTCGCGGCCACCGAACTGGTGCTTGCACGCGAACAGCACCTTTCGCAGCTCGACGGGCTCGCGGCTGCGGCGGCGCATGAACTCGGCACGCCGCTGGCCACCATCGCGCTGATCGCCAAGGAATTGGAGCGCATGGCCCCTTCGGAAGGGGAAATGGCCGAGGACATCACGCTGCTGCGCGAACAGGTGCAGCGTTGCCGCGAGATCCTCGGCAAGCTGAATTCGCTCGAATCCGGCGGCGAAGGGCCGCTCGAGACCATGCGGCTGCTGCATCTGGTCGAGGAGGTCGTCGGCCCGCAGCGGCCGTTCGGCGTCGCCATCCGCGTCGAGAGTCGCGGACTCGGGTCGGAGCCGGTCTGCCGGCGCAATCCCGCTATCCTCTACGGGCTCGGCAATCTCGTCGAAAACGCGGTCGATTTCGCGCAGACCGAGGTCGAGATCACCGCGAGTTGGGACCATCAGGGCGTCGCCGTCAGCATCGTCGACGACGGCCCCGGCTTCCCGGCGGACATGCTGAGCCGCCTCGGCGAGCCTTACGTGACGTCGCGCGGGCCCCGTCGCGCCAAGGAGGGCGGCGGGCTCGGGCTCGGGCTGTTCATCGCCAAGACGCTGCTGGAACGCTCCGGCGCGCGGCTGAACATGCGCAACGCCTCGGGCGGAACGCGGGGCGCGGAAATCACCATCGTCTGGCCGCGGACGGCGTTCGAGCGCGGCATTGCGCCGCCCCCCGCAGAACATGTCGCATTTTCCGCCTCGCCCGCCCCCATCGACTGAACCGGCCGCGCGTTTCGTCCGTAGACGAGACAAATCGGGAGCCTGAAAGACATGCTCGACGTCTCGACTTCTGCCGACAACAGCCTCTTGATCGTGGACGACGACAAGGCCTTCCTCACGCGGCTCGCCCGCGCGATGGAGCAGCGCGGCTACGCCGTGCGCACGGCCGATACGGTCGGCGACGGCTTCAAGGCCATTCAGGACAGCGCCCCCGCCTTCGCGGTCATCGACATGCGCCTGGCCGACGGCAACGGCATCGATCTTCTCGCCGAATTGAACCGCAAACGCCCCGATGCCCGCGGCATCGTGCTGACCGGCTACGGCAACATCGCCACGGCCGTCACGGCGGTGAAGATGGGCGCGTTCGACTACCTCGCCAAACCCGCCGACGCCGACGACATCGACGCGGCGCTGCGCTCGGAGGGCGAGGCCCGTCCCGAGCTTCCCGAGAACCCGATGTCGGCCGACCGCGTGCGGTGGGAGCATATCCAGCGGGTCTATGAGCTCTGCGGCCGCAACGTCTCCGAGACCGCGCGTCGGCTTTCGATGCATCGTCGTACGCTGCAGCGTATTCTCGCCAAGCGCGCGCCGCGCTGACGCGCCGGGCGGGACGATCCGTCGTCCCGCCTTTCCCCCTGCCCGCGAACTCGGCTAAGACTCGGCCCCGTCATCATCGGGCCGCGCGCATGAACCCCATTTTCGCCGATCTGCCGACCACCGTCTTCGAGGTCATGTCCGCGCTTGCCCGCGAGACGGGCGCGATCAATCTCGGCCAAGGCTTCCCCGACGATCCGGGCCCCGAAGACGTGCGCCGCAAAGCGGCGGAGGCGGTGATCGACGGCTGGAACCAATATCCGCCGATGATGGGCATCCCCGAATTGCGGCAGGCAATCGCGACGCATTACGCGCATTGGCAGGGCCTCGGCCTCGATCCCGCGACCGAGGTCATGGTGACGTCCGGCGCGACCGAGGCGCTCGCCGGCGCATTGATGGCGTTGATCCGGGCCGGCGACGAGGTCGTGCTGTTCCAGCCGATGTACGACGCCTATCTGCCGCTGGTGCGCCGCGCGGGCGGCATCCCGAAATTCGTGAAGCTGTCCCCGCCGCATTGGGATTTCACCGAGGAGATGCTGGCCGAGGCCTTCTCGCCGAAGACCCGCGTCGTGCTGTTCAACAATCCGCTGAACCCCGCCGCCTCGGTCTACGGGACGGAGCAGCTCGCGCTGCTGGCGAAGTTCTGCATCGCCCATGATGCGGTCGCCGTCTGCGACGAGGTCTGGGAGCACGTCATCTTCGACGGTCGCCGCCACGTCTCGATGATGGAAATCCCCGGCATGCGGGAGCGCACGATCAAGATCGGCTCGGCCGGGAAGATCTTCTCCTTGACCGGGTGGAAGGTCGGGCTGGTCGCCGCCGCACCGCCGATCATGAAGGTGATTTCCAAGGCGCATCAGTTCTTGACCTTCACGACGCCGCCGAACCTGCAGACGGCGGTGGCCTACGGGCTCGGCAAGGACGACGCCTATTTCGAGGACATGCGAAGCGCGATGGCCCGCAGCCGCGACCGTTTCGCGGCGGGGCTGACGGAGCGCGGCTTCAGCGTGCTGCCCAGCCACGGCACCTATTTCCTCACGGTCGACATCGCGCCCCTCGGCCTCGACGACGACGTCGCCTTCTGCCGCAAGCTCGTCACGGAGTTCGGCGTGGCCGCCATTCCGGTCTCCGCCTTCTACGCCGAAGACCCGGTGACCACGGCCGTGCGTTTCTGCTTCGCCAAGCGCGACGAGGTCTTGGACGGCGCGCTGGAGCGGTTGGAGAAGGCGGCTTCGGGAAGGTAGGGAATTTGGTCGGCAGTCGGCAGTCGGCAGTCGGCAGTCGGCAATGGGCAGTGGTCTGTCGTGGCCTTCACAACCGTTGTCATCCCGGGCGGCGTAAGCCGACCCGGGACCCAGTCTCGTTCCGCGACGCCCGCAAGTCTGGGTCCCGGGTTCGCTTCGCGCCCCGGGATGACACGGGCGGGCTGGAATTCGGTTCCGTCATTGCGAGCGCAAGCGAAGCAATCCAGTTGATGCCCCGCGATTTGCCTCGACGGGCGTCATGTCCGACCGTCGAGGCGCGGTTCTGGATTGCAGCGTCGCTGCGCTCCTCGCAATGACGGCGAGGACTCTCAGTGCGCCTCGTCCCAGTTCGCCGCCGCTCTCGCGTCGACCTGCAACGGGACGGAGAGGCGCACGGCCGGGTGGGGGGCGTCGACCATGATGCGGCGGACGAGGGGGATGGTGGCTTCGACCTCGCCTTCGGGCACTTCGAAAATCAGTTCGTCGTGCACCTGCAGCAGCATGCGGGCGGAGAGCTTCGCTTCGTCCAGCGCGTCTTCCATGCGCACCATCGCGCGGCGGATGATGTCGGCGGCGGAGCCTTGGATGGGCGCGTTGATGGCGGCGCGCTCCATGAAGGCGCGTTCGGCCGGGTTCTTCGAGTTGATCTGCGGGTAATGCGCCTTGCGGCCGAACACGGTGGCGACGAAGCCGTTCTGCCGGGCGAAGCGCTTGGTGTCTTCCATGTAGTCGCGGATTCCGGGGAAGCGCTCGAAATATTTGCGGATATAGGCGCCGGCCTCCTCGCGGCCGATGCCGAGCTGGTTGGCCAAGCCGAAGGCCGAGATGCCGTAGATGATGCCGAAATTGATCGCCTTGGCGCGGCGGCGCACCATCGGGTCCATGCCCTCGACGGGGACGCCGAACATCTCCGAGGCCGTCATGGCGTGGATGTCGATGCCGTCCGCGAAGGCGCGGCGGAGTTGCGGGATTTCCGCCATGTGGGCGAGCACGCGCAGCTCGATCTGCGAATAGTCCGCGGAGACCAGCTTGTGTCCCGGCGTGGCGATGAAGGCTTGGCGGATGCGGCGGCCTTCCTCGGTGCGCACGGGGATGTTCTGGATGTTGGGCTCGGACGAGGACAGCCGCCCCGTGGTGGTCGCCGCCATCGAGAAGCAGGTGTGCACGCGCTGCGTTTCGGGATGCACGAAGGTGGGCAGCGCGTCCGTATAGGTGGATTTCAGCTTCGCGAGCTGACGCCATTCGAGAATGCGGCGCGGGAGTTCGTGGCCCTGATCGGCCAATTCCTCGAGCGCCTGCGCGCCCGTCGCCCATGCGCCGGTGGCGGTCTTCTTGCCGCCGGGCAGGCCCATCTTGCCGAACAGGATGTCGCCCAGCTGCTTGGGAGAACCGAGATTGAAGGACTGGCCCGCAAGGATGTGGATCTCGGCTTCCAGCCGCGCCATGGATTGCGCGAACTCGCCGGACAGACGCGACAACAATTGCCGGTCGATGGCGATGCCGCGCCGCTCCATACGCGAGAGCACGGGTGCGAGCGGGCGCTCCAAGGTCTCGTAGACCGTGGTCAGCTTCTCGGCGGCCAAGCGCGGCTTGAGGACGGACCAGAGCCGGAGGGTCACGTCGGCGTCTTCGGCGGCGTATTCCGACGCCCTTTCGATCGAGACGCGGGCGAAGCCCACGAAACTGCGGCCCGTGCCGGCCACGTCGCCGAACTGGATCGTCTTGTGGCCGAGCCATTTCTCGGACAACTCGTCCATGCCGTGGCCGTTGCGGCCGGTGTCGAGCACCGAGGACATCAGCATCGTGTCGTCGAACGGCATCACGCAGATGCCGTGGCGCTCCAGCACGAGCCGGTCGTATTTGACGTTCTGGCCGACCTTGAGGACGGTCGGGTCTTCGAGCAGCGGCTTCAGCCGGGCGAGCACGTCGCGCAGCGGGATCTGCCCTTCGACGAGCGCGCCGCCGCCGAACAGATCGTTGCCGCCCTCGCCGACATGGCCGACCGGGACATAGCAGGCGAGATTGGGCGCGACGGCGAAGGAGAAGCCGACGAGTTCGGCGCGCATGGCGTCGAGCGACGTCGTTTCCGTATCGAAGGCGACGGTGCCGGCCTCGCGCGCCGTCGCGATCCAGCGGTCGAGACGGTCGAGGGTGCGCACCGTCTCATAGGCCGAGCGGTCGACGGGAACCGCGGTGATCTGCGCGAAGACGCGCTCCGCCGCGGCTGCCGGGGCCGTTGCGCCGTCATGAGGCAAGGGCGTGGGCGCATCGCCGGAGGTAGGGTCGTGGGGGAGCGGGGCGTCGCTTGCCGAGGGCGGCTTGCCGATGTCGGATTCGCCGCGGAAGCCGGTGCCCGCGCCGGGAGCTGCGAGTTCCGGATCGGCGTCGATGGCGGCCGCCTCCAGCCCGTAGGCGTCGCAGACGCGCCGGGTGATCTGGCCGAATTCCATCGCCTTGAGGAAGGCGACGAGGCGCTTCGGGTCGGGGTCGTGCACGCCGATTTCATCGACGGACGTGGTCAGCGGCACCGCATCTTCGAGGCGCACGAGGGTTTTGGACAGGCGCGCGATCTCGGCATTGTCGGTGAGCGCCTCGCGGCGCTTGGGCTGCTTGATCTCGTGGGCGCGCGCCAGAAGCGTTTCGAGGTCGCCGTATTCGAGGATCAGCTGCGCGGCCGTCTTCACGCCGATGCCGGGGACGCCGGGCACGTTGTCGACGGGGTCGCCGATGAGCGCCTGCACGTCCACCACCTTGTCGGGCGGCACGCCGAACTTCTCGAGCACCTCGTCCGGCCCGATGCGCTTGTCCTTCATGGGGTCGAACATCGTCACGCCGCGGCCGACGAGCTGCATGAGGTCCTTGTCCGACGCCACGATGGTGGTGGTCGCGCCGGCCTCGCAGGCGAGGCGCGCATAGGTCGCGATGATGTCGTCGGCCTCGTAGCCTTCCTGCTCGATGCAGGGGATGTCGAAGGCGCGGACGGCGTGGCGGATGACGCGGAATTGCGGGCGCAGATCGTCCGGCGGATCGGGCCGGTGCGCCTTGTACTTGTCGTAGAGCGCGTTGCGGAAGGTGGTGGCGGAATGGTCGAACACGACGGCCAGATGCGTCGGCTTCTCGCCGGCCACGCTGTCGCGCATCAGCCGCCAGAGCATGTTGCAGAAGCCCGCGACCGCGCCGATGGGCAGGCCGTCCGACTTGCGCGTCAGCGGCGGCAGCGCGTGATAGGCGCGGAAGATGTAGGACGAGCCGTCGACGAGAAAGACGTGGTCGCCGCTGCGGAGGGGTCGAAGCGTTTCGGTCATGTCGCTCGCGTGATGGGACGGAATCGGGCCGAGATCATGGCACGGCGAGCACGGAGGCTCCACCGGCCGGGGAATATGCGCCGTTCACGGCACGGCCGCGAGGTGCTTCATGACGCCCTCGGCGGCGCGGATGCCCGTGGCGAAGCTCGCCTGCAGGAGATAGCCGCCGGTCGGGGCCTCCCAATCGAGCATTTCGCCGGCGACGAAGGTGCCGGGCTTGGCTTTCAGCATCAAGCCGTCGTCGACTTCTTCGAGGGCGACTCCGCCCGCGGTCGAGATGGCTCGGTCGATGGGGCGCATGCCGGTGAGGCGCAGGGGCACGGCCTTCAGCAAGGTCGCGAGGGCGCGCGGGTTTGCGGGCAGGGGGCCGCCGGTGCTTTCGCGCATCAGCGCGATGCCGACCGGCGAGAGCCCGGCGGCGCGGTGCAGGAACGTGGCTTGCGAACTCTTGCCGCGCGGCGTCGCGAGACGCTCCGCGATGCGGTCGAGCGCCATGTCCGGGCGCAGGTCGATCAGCAATTCGGCGTGGCCCTCTGCCGCGAGGGTCTCGCGCAGGGGCGCGGAAAGCGCGTAGATCGCGCCGCCTTCGAGCCCGTCCGCCGTGACGACGGCCTCGCCGCGGACCGAGCGGTGCTTGTGGGTGAAGAAGGCGCGCTTGATCGGCTCGCCCGCGAATTTTTCGCGCATGATCGGCGACCAGTTCACCTCGAAGCCGACATTCGACGGGCGCAGCGGCGAGACCCGCACGCCGGCTTCGACGAGGATGGACGTCCAGGCGCCGTCCGAGCCCATGCGCGGCCAACTCGCCCCGCCGAGCGCGAGCACCGTCGCGTCGGCGCGGATGATGTCCTCGCCCTCGGGACCGTCGAAGCGCAAGGCGCCGTCGCCCGTCCAGCCTGTCCAGCGGCGACGAAGCGCCAAACGCACGCCCGAGGCGTCGAGGCGGGCGAGCCATTTGCGCAACAGCGGCGAGGCTTTGAAGCTCTCGGGGAACACGCGTCCGCTCGAGCCCGCGAAGGTCGGCTCGTCCAGGCCTTCGACCCAGTCGACCATGTCCTCGGGGCGGAAGGCGTCGAGCATCGGTTTCAGGCGCGGTGCGGCCTCGGCATAGCGCGCGACGAAGTCCTCATAGGGCTCGGTATGGGTGAGATTGAGCCCGCCCCGGCCCGCGAGCAGGAACTTGCGCGCGGGGGACGGCATGCGGTCGAACACGGTGACCGCGTGACCCGCAGCGGCGAGGCGTTCGGCGGCGATGAGCCCGGCGGGGCCTGACCCGATGATGGCGACGGTGTTCGGCATGAGGCACCGGAAAACGGGACGGGCGCTCCCATGGGAAAGCGCCCGTTCGTGTAGCCCATTCCCGCGCGCTGGTCGCGTCGTTTCATTCGGTCAGCGGAGGCCGAGCCGAGGCAGCCCGATCCACGACAGCGCGCGGCGCAACGGGCCGGGATTCTCCGGCGGGAAGGTGCGGTCCGCGAGGGCGGAATAGAAGTTGCGGACGTCCGCCGCCGCGTGCGGGTCCTTCGCGGCGTCGAAAAGCGGCGAGAGGGTCCGGGGAAGCGCATCGCCCGTTCCCAACACGCCGAGGCCGTAGGAGTGGGTGAAATTGAACGAGGGCCGGTCCTTCGACACCTCCGCCCACAGGCGATGGACGCCGAAGTTTCGTTCCCGCACCTCCGTGTCGTGAAACAGGATGACGCCGCGGTCCGACATCTTCGGCAGCCATGTCTCGTAATCATGGCGGACGGCTTCGTAGCTGTGCAGTCCGTCGATGTGCAGAAGGTCCACCGAGCCGTCGGCGAACGAGGCCGCGGCCTGATCGAAGGTCGTGCGCATCAGTCGTGAGAACCGGCCGTAAGCGGGATCGTGGGCGGCCTTCAGGGCGCTCAGGACGGCATCCCCGTCATAAGTGCCGGCATGGGCGTCGCCTTCCCACGTGTCGACGGCCGTGCATGCGGCATCGATCCCGGTCGTATTCACCGCTTGGCAGAACGCCATGTAGGACAGGCCGAAATGGGTGCCGAGTTCGACGATGCTGCGCGGCCGCAAGGCCTCCACGAGCCAGAATGCGAATTGGGCGTGGCCGCACCATGCCGACCAGGGACGAAATTCGACGGGCCATCGTGCCGTCGGAGACGAGCGGAAAGGCTCCGCCGCGTCGGCAATGATCGAATGAGAATTCATGAACCGCACTTGAATAAAAATGGGAGGGACAATGCCCTCCCAAAATACGCTCGATGCACTCGCGCGGCAAGCGCCCGCTCAGTCCTCTTTGAAGCCGTAGTCGGGAATGCCCTGCTCGTTGTGGTAATACTTGTAGGGCAGGAACTTGCCGGACATGTTGATCTCGACGCGGTCGCCCCTCGGATTGGGCTGGCGGTTGATGGTGATGTCGAAGTCGATGGCCGACATGATGCCGTCGCCGAACTCTTCTTCGATCAGCGCCTTCCAAGCCGGACCGTTGACCATGACCATCTCGTAGAAACGGTAGATGAGCGGGTCGGTCGGCGGCATCTGCGTGCCCCGATACGGCACTTCGTTGAGCATCCGCTTTTCGACTTCCGACAGGCCGAACAGCGTCGCGGCCTTCTCGGCGAGAGGCTTCACCAGCTTCATCTGGCCCAGCAATGCGCCGACGACGAGCACCGGCGACATGCCGCCGATCTCGTCCGTGATGTATTTCCACGTCCAGCCCTTCTCGCGCTTGATGTCGAGAATCTTCTCGGTCAGGTCCGCTCTCTTCATGGGGGCATGTCCTCTGTTGATGCTTTTTGGATCAGGCGACGGTGCGCAGGCTTTCGGCCGGTTGCGGAACCGGGATCGTCACGGCGGGCGGCCGGCGCGGATCGCGGTCCGCCGGCACGGCGTCGCGGAAGGTGCGGCTGCGCGTCACGAGGAAGTCGATCAGGTGGTTGCGCAGCGGATAATAGGCCGGGTTCTTGTGCAGGTCGGTGCGTTCGCGGTCGACCGGAAGGGGATTGACGACGGTTTCAGCCACCATCGCGCCGGGCCCGTTCGTCATCAGCACGATGCGGTCGGCGAGATAGATCGCCTCGTCCACGTCATGGGTGATCATGAACACGGTTTGGCCGGTTTCCCGGCAGATGCGGCGCACCTCTTCCTGCAGCGTGCCGCGCGTCAGCGCGTCGAGCGCCGAGAAGGGCTCGTCCATCAGCAGGATTTTCGGCTCGATGGAGAGCGCGCGGGCGATACCGACACGTTGCTTCATCCCGCCCGAGAGTTCCGCCGGCCGTTTGTGCTCCGAGCCTTCGAGCCCGACCAGCTTGATGAACCGCTTCGCGTGCTCCTCCACCTCGGCCTTCGACTTCTTCGGATGGCGCGAGGACACGGCATAGGCGACGTTGCCGAGCACCGTGCGCCAAGGCAGCAGCGCATGGCCTTGGAAGATCACGGCGCGGTCGAGGCTCGGGCCGGAAATTTCCTTGCCGTCGACGAGCACCACGCCGCCGTTCGGCGCGTCGAGCCCGGCGAGGATGTTGAGCAAGGTCGTCTTGCCGCAACCCGAATGGCCGATCACGCAGACGAATTCGCCCTTGGGCACGCCGAGCCAGAGATCCTCGAAGATCGTGGTCTGCGCTCCGCCGGGGGCGGGATAGCGGCGTGCGATTCCCTCGAAGGAAATGAACCTGTCGTTCATGGCGATCACTCCGGGAAGGTGACGGCGCGCGCCGCGCGGGCCAGCATTTGGTCGAGCAGCATGCCCACGAGCCCGATGACGAGGATGGCCGTGATCACGTTGGTGATCGAAAGGTTGTTCCACTCGTTCCAGACGAAGTAGCCGATGCCGGTGCCGCCCACGAGCATCTCCGCGGCCACGATCACGAGCCAGGCGATGCCGATGGAAATCCGCATGCCGGTGAGGATGGTCGGCGCGGCTGCGGGCAGGATGACGGTGAAGGCGCGCCGCCAGGGGCCGACTTCCAAGGTGCGCGCGACGTTGAGCCATTCCTTGCGGACGCTCGCGACGCCGAAGGCCGTGTTCACCAGCATCGGCCAGACCGAGCAGATGAAGATCACGAAGATCGCCGAGGCTCCGGAATCCTTGATCGTGTAGAGCGCCAAGGGCATCCATGCGAGCGGCGACACGGGCTTCAGGATCTGGATGAACGGGTCGAGCGCGCGGCTCACCATCGGCGACATGCCGATCAGGAAGCCGAGCGGAATGGCGAGCAGCACGGCGAGGCCGTAGCCCGCCGCGACGCGCAGGATCGACCAGCCCAGCTGGATGCCGATGCCCTTGTCGTTGGGGCCGTTGTCGTAGAACGGCCTGCGGGCATGCTCGATCAGCTTCGCGCCGACGTCGAGCGGGCCCGGCATCGCGGATTTGCCCTGCGTGGCAGTGAGGCCCATCAGCTTGGCATATTCGGGGTCCATCGCCGGTCCGCCCGTCGTCGTTCCCCGCACGGCGATGTGCCATGCGAGGAGGAAGACGACGAGGATAACCGCCGACAGGACGGAGGCGCGTGCGCCGATGGAAAGACGCATGACGCTCAGATCCTCTTGATCGCGAAGCTCTTGACGTAGTCCTCGGGCTTGGCCGGATCGAACGGCTTGCCCATCACCGAGAAGCTCTTGGTGGTGGCCGTCGGAGGCGTCAGGCCCGCGTCCTTCATCAGCTTTGCCGCGTCGGTGGCGAGGAACACCTGCTTGGCGACCGCCTGATAATCCACGTCGCCCTTCAGCTGACCCCAACGCTTCATCTGCGTGAGGATCCACACGGCGAAGGACTCCCAGGGGAAGGGGTCGAAGTCGATGCGGTCGGGTTGCCGGACGATGTTGCCGAGTCCGTCGGCGAAGGTGCCGGTCAGCACCTGTTCCACCACGGTCAGAGGTTGGTTGAGGTAGTTCGCGGGCGCGATGGCCTCGGCGATCTGCTTGCGGTTCTCTGCCTTCCGCGCGAACGCGGTGGCTTCCATGATGGCGCGCAGCAGAGCCGCATAGGTGTTCGGCATCGTGGTCACGAATTCGCGCGAGGCGGCGAAGGCGCAGCAGGGATGCCCGTCCCACAATTCCTTCGAGAGAATGTGGATGAAGCCCACGCCGTCATACACCGCGCGCTGATTGACCGGATCGGGCGCGAGGAAACCGTCGATATTGTCGGCGCGGAGATTGGCGACCATTTCCGGCGGCGGCACGGAGCGGATCTGCACGTCCGTATCGGGATCGAGCCCGGCTTCCGCGAGATAGTAGCGCAGCAGGTAATTGTGCATCGAATAGTCGAAGGGCACGGCGAGCTTGAAGCCCTTCCAATCCTTCGGATTGCGCTTGTCCTTGTGCTTCATCGCCAGCGTGATCGCTTGGCCGTTGACGTTCTCGATGGCGGAAAGCGTGTAGGGCTGCGGGTTCGCGCCGAGGCCGAGCGAGATCGCCAGCGGCATGGGCGAGAGCATGTGCGCGGCGTCGTATTCCTTGTTCATCGTCTTGTCGCGGATCACCGCCCAACCGGCGGTCTTGACCACTTCGACGTTGAGACCCTGCTTGGAATAGAACCCCATCGGCGCGCCCATGATGATGGGCGTGGCGCAGGTGATCGGGATGAAGCCGACCTTGAGATCGGTCTTTTCCGGCTTGCCCGTCTGGGCGAAAGCCTCCGTGGCCGTGACAAGCGGGAAGAACTGCGAGATCGCCGCCATCGCGGCCGGCACGCCGACGGCTTTCAGAAAGGCGCGGCGGGTCGCGTCTTCGGGGAAGAGCGCGCGGACGACCGCGCCTTCGACCACCCTGCGCGCTTGCTCCTCGCCGCCCGAGACCGACGCGTCGTGGTCGGATTGCGATGCATGCGCGCCGCAGGAGCAGCCGCGGCTGCGAAGGCGCAAACGCGGGTCGAAGGGATTGTCGAAGGTCGCCATGAGAGTCTCCCGTCACGATGTCGGGAAGCTCGTTTGCAGGGGCCGTGCCGGCGGGGCTTTCGCCGAGATTCCACCAAAGTCTACCGGCTCCAGCCCTCATATTGGGCAGGCAAGAGCCGGTGCTTGCTCAATCAGTGAGCAGAGCCGCCGCCGAACATGCGGGCGAGCTTGTTGGTGACGCGGCGGCGCTGACGGTCGAATTCCTGAATCTCCAAACGGAGCTTCATCATCGCGGCGAGCGTGTCGTGGATGCGCGTGTAGCGCCGCGTTCCCGCCCGGCCCGGAACCCCCGCGCCCACGGCCGCGCCGAGCGCCGCCCCGAAGCCGAGGATGCGCTGGTCGTCCGAGGACAAAGGCGGCAGGAAGCCGGCATTCAGCATCAGCGGCCGATATCGCCCGTATTCCACGTCGATGTCCTGAAGCGGGACCGCCGGGTCGTGATAGTTGAAGAAGATCACGTTGCGCTTGGTGAGCACCGGCGTGGACTGGCAGTGGATGCCCGACGTGTCGAACAGGAAGGCGGTTCCGGCGGGACCCATCAGGTTCTCGCGGCGGTCCTCCATCTTGGCGACTTCGGCGGGCGACCAGTGTCGCGCGGGACCGCGGTCCTTGTGCGAACCCTTGATGTAGCTGAAATAGCCGCTGTCCACGTCGCTGAGATAGACGCCGAGCTTCACCTCGCGCGGGTTCGTGTGCGTCACCGACGGGTGGAACCATGCATCGTTGTGCCAGCCGTGGAAATTGGTCTTGGTCGCGATGGTTTCCCAGCCGCGGGCTTCCACGAGCGCGAAATTCGGCCCGAGATAGGACGACAGCACGCCCTTCACGAGCGGATGAAGCGCCAGCGACACGGCCGTGGGATCGAGCGTCAGCACGTTCTCGACGAGCCGCCGCCATTTCTCGTTCTGCTCGAAGCCGCTCCAGGTATTGAAGGAGGGATGCTCCAGAGCTTGATTGAACGACTGCTGCAGGCGCTGCAACTGGTGCGGCGACAGCAGCGAGGGGAGCATGACGACGCCGTCGCGCTCCAGCTTTTCGAGCACCGGCGAGCCGAGGGCGCCGGACATCCTGACATTCGCGTTCATGGTGACACCTCCGTCGGGTTCTTGCGGGTTTGGGCGGTGGGAGGACGGTCGATCATCGACTCGATGTGGCCGACCCAGATTTCGACCTGCCGGTCGAGGTTGAACATGCGGACGGCGCGGGCGCGGGCCGCGCGGCCCATCTCGTCGCGCCGCCGGTCATGGCCGGACAGCGTGAGGATCGCGTCGTAAAGGGCGACCCGGTCGCCCGGCGTGATGAGGATGCCGGTCTCGCAATCCGCCACGACCTCGGGGATGCCGCCGATGCGCGAGGCGACGGCCGGGATCGCGGTGGCGGCGGCCTCGCCCAAGGCGAGCGAGAACGCCTCGTACCAGAGCGACGGCGCGACCATCGCGTCCGCCGCGCGCAGCAATTCGGGAACGTCGGTGCGCCGACCGAGCATGATCGAGCGCGGACCGGATGCGGCGGCGACCTCGTCGGCCAGCGGGCCCGCGCCGGCCCACAGCAGGACCAGCTTCGGATCGGCCTCGAGCAGAGCGGGTTGGATCGCGAGCAGGTCGCGGATGCCCTTCTCCTCGGTCATCTGGCCGACATAGGCGAAGACGCGGGCGTCGTCGGGGATACCGAGGCCGCGGCGCAGTTCGGCCTTCTCGTCCGGGCCGGAGACGGGCCGGAAGCGCTCCAGATCGATGGAGTTGTGGCAGACGGCGATCTTCTCCGCGGGCGCGCCGACTTCGATGCGGATCTGGTCGCCGTTATAGCCGCTGACCGGCAGATAGAGGTCGACGGCACGGGCGATCATGGTGCGGCGGAACCGCTTCAGATGATCGACGAGGGAGGCGGGCGGCTGCATCAGCACGGTGCGCGAACCGTGGTCGCGCATGATGTTGCGCGCCCCCGTCGCCTTGGCCGCCAACGCCATGACGGGCGAAGGGGAGCCGTAGTGATACTGGCACACGTCCGGCCGGAAGCGGGCGCAGATGCGGGTGAACACGGTCAGCGAATTCAGCTCCTCGAAGCTCAGCTTGACGATGTCCACGTCCTGCTTCGCGAGGTCGTTGCGCACGGCGCTCGCCACGTCGGTGCCGCAGCACAGGCGGACGATCCACCCGTTCAGCCGGAGCCGACGCGTCGCTTCGACGAGCTGGCGCTCGAATCCGCCGGGCTTGGCGAGGTGGCAGTGAGCCCAAATGAGAAGGCGCTTCTTGCGGTTCATGCTGCACGCTCCGGCAGACCGATGGGTAAGGAACGGGGCTCCGCAGGTGCGAGAAGCCCGAGGAGATAAGCCGCGACGGCGATGCCGAAGCTCGCGGCGGAGCCCAGCGCGATGCCGACCAGAATGCTTCCGTCATGCGGGATGACCACGGCGGCGGTGACGGACAGCGCCGCCATGGCCGCGAGGCGGCCCCAAGGCAGCGGCAGCTTCACGCGCTTGAGGCTGACGCGGGTGAAGGCGGCGAGGCGGACCGCATAGGCGATCACGGTGGCGGCGATCGCGCCGCCGATGCCGAAGAGCGGGATCAGGAGGATGTAGAGGGCGAGGGCGACGCCCGCGGCGACGAGATTGATCGCCATCGGCCGACGCCCGTCCTCGGCGTAATAGGAGCCGACGTCGACGAGGTCGCTCGCCAGCATCATCGCCTTGGCGAGCAGCAGCCAGGGCACGAGCACGATGGCGCCGTGATAGGCGCTCGGCGTCGCGAGACGGATCAGGGACGGGCCGGCGACGGCCAAGCCGACGGCCACCACGCAGAGATA
Organism: Hyphomicrobiales bacterium; assembly: GCA_027489535.1. Classification (GTDB taxonomy): domain Bacteria; phylum Pseudomonadota; class Alphaproteobacteria; order Rhizobiales; family Beijerinckiaceae; genus JAIXZO01. Next base: position 41,566 of record JAIXZO010000021.1, on the reverse strand, counting down.
GGAGAAGCCGAGGCAGGCGACCGCGCCGCTGCGCTCGACGCCGCCGAATTCCGACAGGATGGAGATGCGGCGCGGCTGCCACCACAAAGTGAGCGGCTGGAACAACAGCGTCAGGAGGAAGCTGAGCTTCAGCGCCAGCGCATATTCGGCGATGGCCGTGACCGGGACGGCCGGCACCAGCAGCAGCCGGTCGAAGGTGTTGAGCACGAATCCCGCGAGCCCCGCGAGCACGATGGGCGCGCCGTAGCGCACGAGCTTCGCGGCGATCGCCGCATCGAAGCGGATGCCGACGGTGCGGTAATGCACGACCATCAGCACCGCCGCGAGCAGCGAGGAGGCGATGAAGCCGGCCGCCATGATGCCGGTGATCCCGAAACCGAATTCGAGCGCCGCGACGATGCCGGCCACCTGAACCACGGATCGCCCGGCCACGAGGCCGAGATAAAGGCCGGATTTGTTCTCGAAGCGGATCCAGCCCAGCGACAACGCGATCAGCCCGTCGAGCGAGGCGGTGCCGAGAATGAAGCGGACGGCGTCGAGCGGAATCGTCGGTCCGAGCAGCTTCACGACCAAGGGGGCGGAGAGTTGCAGCAGCGCGGCACAGGGCAGAGCCAGCGCGAGGATCGCGCCGTAGGCCGCCGCCGGGAGGTCGTTCCGGTCGGCCCCGAAGCGGCCCGCATAGCGGAACATCGCCTCCACCAGACCGAAGCCGAAGATCACGGTGACGGCGTCGGCGAAGCCCTGCAGCAGTTCGATGGAGCCGTAATCGGTCGGCGACAGCGTATGCGTGATGTAGGGCAGCATGACGATGGACATGCCGCGTGTCGCGAGAAGCGACAGGCCGTAAATGGCCGCCTGCTGCGTTCCGCTTCGGACCTTCGCGGCCGCGGGTTCTTCGCGTTTTGCGAAATCCGCTTTGCCGTTCTGCGATGATTTCTGGTCCAAAAGCCCGTTTCCGTCCGCATCGGTTCAAGTCTGCGGAGGAAAGTGCACCGGACATGCCGGCGCTTCGGGCGAAGCGTCAGGCGGAGAGGCGAAGCTCCGTCACGATGGTTTCGACGATGACCTGCGGCGCGAGCGTCACGGGCACGCGCAGCGGGTTCTCGTCGTCGCCCGGCGGCTCCAAGGCCGCGAATTGGCTGTCGAGCAGCGCGGGCGGCATGAAATGATCCGTGCGGCGCGCCATGCGCGCGGCGATCAACGCCTTGTCGCCCACCAGATGCACAAGGCGCACGAAGCTGCGGTCGCCGACGAGCACGTCGCGATAGCGGCGCTTCAACGCCGAGCAGGTCACGATGGCCGGTTCGCCGGCCGCATGCCGCGCGTCGATCCATGCGGCGATGGCGGCGAGCCAAGGCGCGCGGTCGTCGTCGTCGAGCGGCATGCCGCGGCTCATCTTCTCCACGTTGGCGGGAGGATGAAACGAGTCCGCATCGCGAAAGATCCAGCCCAGCCGGGCGGCCAGCCGCTCGCCCGCGGTGCTCTTGCCGCAACCCGATACGCCCATGATCAAGAGCACGGACGGCGGCGCGGCGTCGGTCGAAAACGAGGTCATGCCCGGATCACGCCTTTTTCGGTTCGACATGCCCGCCGAAGCCCTTGCGCATCGCCGAGAGCACCTTTTCGGCGAAGGTATGGTCCTGCCGCGAGCGGAAGCGGGTGTAGAGCGCGGCGGTGAGCACCTCGGCCGGCACCGCCTCCTCGATGGCGGCCTGCACGGTCCAGCGGCCCTCGCCGGAATCCTCGACATGGCCGGAATAGCTCGAGAGATCGCCGTCTTCCGCCAAGGCCTGCGAGGTCAGATCGAGCAGCCAGGACGTGACGACGCTGCCGCGCCGCCACACTTCCGCAACGTCGGCCAGCTCGAAGTCCAGCCGGTTCTCTTCGGCGACGCCGGGCCCCGAGGCGTTCTTCAGAATGTCGAAGCCTTCGGCGAAGGCCTGCATCATGCCGTATTCGATGCCGTTGTGGATCATCTTCACGAAATGGCCGGAGCCGTTCGGCCCGGCATGGAGATAGCCCTGTTCGACGCGCGGGTCGCGTCCCTCCCGCCCGCGCGTCGCTTCCACGTCGCCGCGTCCGGGCGCGAGCGCCGCGAAGATCGGGTCTAGCCGGTCCACCACGTCCTTCGCCCCGCCGATCATCAGGCAATAGCCGCGGTCGAGCCCGTGCACGCCGCCCGAGGTGCCGACGTCGACATATGACAAGCCGCGCGCGCCGAGTTCGCGCGCGCGGCGGATGTCGTCCTTCCAGAAGGTATTGCCGCCGTCGATGATCACGTCGCCGGGCGAGAGCAGGTCCGCGAGCTGCGCGATCGTCGCTTCGGTGATCGCGCCGGCGGGCAGCATCACCCAGACGTGCCGGGGCGCATCCATGGCCGCCACCATTGCGGAGAGCCCGTCCACCGTCGTCGCGCCTTCGGCGGCGAGTGCGCGGCCCGGCTCCGGATTGCTGTCATGCACCACGCAGGCATGGCCGGCACGCATCAGGCGACGCACGATGTTGGCGCCCATCCGGCCGAGGCCGATCATTCCGAGTTGCATGCAGGACCTCCCGATTTTGCCGCCACGAACGGGAAAGCGGCGGCGCTGTCAACGGTCGGCGGCGCTCAGGCCCCCGCGCCCGCATCCATATGCCGGCCGATGGCCTCGAGGAAACGGTCGCCGTAGCGGCCGAGCTTGGCCGCGCCCACGCCCGGCACCCCGCCCAGATCGTCGAGCGTTTCCGGCCGCGCCTTCGCCATTTCCCGCAGCGTGGAGTCATGAAAGACCACGTAAGGCGGCACGCCCTGTTCGCGCGCGATGGCCATCCGCTCTCCGCGAAGCGCCTCGAACAGCGCGTCCTCCCCCGCATCGCCGGAGGAGACGGGCCGAGATCGTTCGCCCTTCTTGCGTCCGCCGCCGCCCGCGCCGGACGCCTCGAATTTGCGGTCCTGCCGGAAGGCGACGCTGCGCTCGCCCTTGAGGATCGCGCGGGCCGGTTCGCCCAGATCGAGCGTGGAATAAGCCGGATCGACGATCACCGCGCCGAGCACGGCGAGTTGGCGCAGCACCGATTGCCAGGTGCGCTCCTCGATGTCCTTCCCGACGCCGAAGGTCGGGATCTGATCGTGTCCCGCGCGCACCACCTTTTCGGTCGCGCGGCCCAGCAGCACGTCGATGATGTGTCCCGCGCCGTAGCGGCGGCCGGTGCGGTGGATCGCCGAAAGCGCCTTCTGCGCCGCCACCGAGCCGTCCCACGTCGCGACGGGCCGGATGCAGTTGTCGCAATTGCCGCAGCCGCCGGGATGCGCCTCGCCGAAATGCGCCAGCAGCGCCTGCCGCCGGCAATGCGGCGTCTCGCAGATGGCGAGCAGTGCGTCGAGCTTCATGCGTTCGACGCGTTTCACGTCGTCGGGCGCGGCGCTTTCGGCGATCATGCGGGCGCGCTGAGAGAGGTCGCCCATGCCGTAGGTCATCCACGCGTCGGACGGCAGCCCGTCGCGGCCGGCGCGGCCGGTCTCCTGATAATAGGCCTCCACGCTCGACGGCAGGTCGAGATGGGCGACGAAGCGCACGTCCGGCTTGTCGATGCCCATGCCGAAGGCGATGGTGGCGACGAGCACGAGGCCCTCTTCCTTCAGGAAGGCGTCCTGCGCCCGGTCGCGCACGTCGCGGTCCATCCCGGCATGGTAGCCGCGCGCCTCGATGCCCCGGTCGTTCAGGAACTCGACGATGCCGTCCACCTTGGCGCGGCTGAGGCAATAGATGATGCCGCTTTCGCCTTGTCGGTTGCGCAAAAAGGCGAGCAGCTGCTTTCGCGGCTCGTCCTTGTCGACGATGGTGTAGCGGATGTTCGGGCGGTCGAAGCTGGTGGTGAACACCGAGGCGCCCTGCAGCCCCAACCGCTCGATCAGATCCTCGCGCGTCTGCGGGTCCGCCGTCGCCGTCAGCGCGATGCGCGGCACGCCCGGGAACAACTCCTTGAGCGATGCGAGCTTGAGATATTCCGGCCGGAAATCATGGCCCCATTGGCTCACGCAATGCGCTTCGTCGATGGCGAACAGGGCGATGCGACAGCGGCCGAGCAGATCCAGAAAGCCGTCCGTCACCAGCCGCTCGGGCGTGACGTAGACGAGATCGAGTTCGCCCGCGCGCAGCTTGCCGCGCAGCTCCGAGGCCTCCGAGGCCGACAGGCTGGAGTTAAGCGCGGCGGCGCGCACGCCCGCCTGCTTCAGCGCCTCGACCTGATCGCGCATCAAGGCGATCAGCGGGGACACCACCACGCCCACGCCCTCGCGGCAGAGCGAGGGCACCTGATAGCACATGGATTTTCCGGCGCCGGTCGGGAACAGCACGACCGCATCCCCGCCCTCCGCGACATGGCGCACGGCCTCTTCCTGCCGGCCGCGAAAGGCGGCATGGCCGAAGACGGTTCTGAGCACGTCGGCGGGGTCGGCGATCACGATTCGGGCTACTCCGGAGCGGTCGGAGAAATAGACCGACTTGGCCGTCCCGTCGCGGGGAAAGATGTTTCGAAACCATCCCGAACCGTCATCATTCGTCGCACTGGACGTCTCGCCGCGGTCGCGTCAAAGTTCGGTCGCGCGCCGAGCGTGCCCTTGCCGCATTCGGCCGGCAGAAGGGCTGTCCCTTCCCGTTCAGGACCGGTTGTTCACGTGACCCCTTCTCTCGGACCTTCGGTGGAAGACCACCACGACGACATCGTCTATCCGTCGGCCATCCCCTTCGTCATCGTGCACCTCGCCTGCTTCGCGGCCTTCTTCACCGGCGTGAGCGCGACGTCGCTGTGGCTCTGCTTCGGCCTGTATTGGCTGCGGATGTTCGGCGTGACGGCGGGCTATCACCGCTATTTCTCGCACAAGGCCTATTCGACGAGCCGCGCCTTCCAATTCGTGCTGGCGCTGCTGGCGCAGAGCACCGCGCAGAAAAGCGTGCTGTGGTGGGCGGCCAAGCATCGCCACCACCATCTGTTCTCGGATACCGAACACGACGTCCACTCGCCGCGCCATACCGGGTTCTTCTATTCCCATCTCGGCTGGATCTTCGCGAGCCGGCACGATCATGCCGACCTGACCAAGGTGCAGGACTTTACCAAATATCCGGAACTGATGTGGCTGCACCGCCGCGAGGTCGCCCCCGCGGTCGGCCTCGGCGCGCTGTGCTTCCTGATCGACGGCTGGACCGGCCTCGTGGTCGGCTTCTGCTGGAGCACGGTGCTCGTCTATCACGGCACCTTCTGCATCAATTCGCTCGCCCATGTGCACGGCGACAAGCGCTACGTGACGGGCGACGACTCCCGCAACAATTGGTGGCTCGCGATCATCACCATGGGCGAGGGCTGGCACAACAACCACCACGCCTATCAGAGCAGCGTGCGCCAAGGCTTCCGCTGGTACGAATATGACGCGACCTTCTACATCCTGAAGGCGCTGTCCTGGGTCGGCATCGTCTGGGGCCTGAAGACCCCGCCCGAGGCCGTGGTGCGCAACGAGCAGAAGCTCGGCGCCCGCGTCATCGACCGCGCGGCGGCGGAACTGGCCGCAAGCGTCAACGTCGAAGGGATCGCGCATGCGATCCGTGCGGCGATGCCGGCGACCCCCACCTTGGCCGACCTCTCCCGCCGGCTCGCCGATGCGCAGCACCGCGCCGTCGTGATGCTGGAACAACTGCCCCATCTTCCGCATCTGCCGACCCGCGACGAGCTTCACCGCCGCGCTTCCGACATGTTCGTGCGCACGAAGTCGCTCGACGAGATCGTCGACCGGGCCCACCGCATGGTGCTCGACGCCGTGGGAGCGAAATTGGCGACGTCGGCGTGAGGGCTCAGGAAAGGTCCGGGCCGCGCGACATCTTGCGATAGGCCGCCGTGAGGATCTGGAAGATCAGGGCTGTCGACCAGCCGAACAGCAGCACGCCGTTCATCCCGGCGAAGGGGCCGAGCAGTCGCCATTCCTTCAACGGCGTGTAGTCGCCGTAGCCGATCGTCGTGTAGCTCACGAAGGCGAAATAGAATGCCGCATCCGGTTCCGCGAGCGCGCCGACCAGCCTCATCGCGGCCGCCCATACCGCCACTTCGACGGTATGCGCCGCCATCAGCATCGTCACGGTCAGGACCATGATGCGCGCAAGCCACGGTCCCGTCCGGCGCGGCACGTCGCGGCCCAACTGGCGCTGATGCACGGCCATCAGCAGCGGCATCATCGCGGCATGCAGCCCGATGTTGAGCCCGCTCACGAGGAGCGCAACGGCAATCTCGGCGATCATGACGCGATGCGCTCGGACCGCCGCGCAAGAGCCGCGAAACCGTCGAGCACCAAACGACGCATCCCGACGGCATAGGCGGTGCCGACGACCGCGTAGCACGTCCATATCAATGTCTTTTGCAGCGGTTCGGCCCCGCTGGTGATCAGCAACGGCCACATCGACCCGAGCGCCGGAATGAACATCCCCGCCCGGCCGCCGGTCAGCCCGCGTGCAAAGAGAAGGCCCACGAGCGCCGTGACGAGCATGACGGCCGGGAGCACGGGCCAGAACGACAGGACCGTCGAACACGCAGCCGCCGCCGCACCGGCCAAGCCGACGGCGAAGATCGTATCGCCCACCGCCCGTCGACGCGCACCGGCCGACGTCACCGCCAGAACGCCCAGCGCCGCCAAGAGCACCCGCAGCGCGTTGACGGCGTCGACGGCGGTCATCACCGCGAACAGCGGCAGGACTGCGATGGCACCTGCGGCCGCATGCAGGTCCGCGTTCGGCTCCGCCGGCGCGGAGACCTTCGCGGTCGGGTCCGGTCCCGCGGGGAAGGCCATGAAGGCGAGCAGCAGCACGGCGACGGCGACCGACACGTTGCCGACGACGGCCATGATGAACACGCCCTCGATCCCCGCCACGGCGTCGGTGACGAGCAAAGCCATCGGCCCGAGCAAGGTGACGAGCAGTCCCGGCATCTTCGTTTTCGGATGCGCCTGCATCCTCAACCCGACGAAAACGACGCCGCCGGCCAGCGCGAGGGTCAGATAGGGGAACGTGGAGATCCAGCCGCCCAAACCCGAGAACAGCGCGGTGATCGCCGCAACGGCGGCGACGAGAACCGACAGCACCGCGGGCGTCGGCCGGTTCGCCATGCCCGCCGCGACGGACACGTATCCCGAAGCCGCCACATAGGGCAGCGGCAATTCGAGCCATGTCGCCGCCGCGAAGGCGAGCGGCGCGCCGAGTACGACGCGCAGCGCCGATCGCGCCTGCGCGTCCCCGGCGTCAATAGACATAGGACAGCACGGCCAGCGACCGGATCCACAACCACCACAGCGGCGCGAGCGGGCCGGAGCTTTCGGTGCGGACGAGCGCGGTCACCTGCGAGCCGACGCGGACCTTCCGCGGGATCCCCTCACCCTCGAACGCGATGCGCACGGGGTGGCGTTGAGCGGCGGAAAGCCACTTGCCGGAGGCCGGCGTCTGCACGAGGCCCCCGGCCGGAGCCTGTTGGTTGATGGTCGCGACGCCCGCGCCGAAGCCGACGACTCTGCCGCGCAGCACCTCGCCGGGACGAATGTCGAGCGTCATCTCCACCGGGTCGCCCAAGGCGATGTTTTCGAGCTGATTCTCGCGAAAATAGGCGATCACCCAGGCCGAGCCGAGATCGACGACGTTCATCAGCGGCTGCCCGGGCTGCGCATATTGCCCCACGCCGAGGCGCACGCCGCTCACATAGCCGTCCGTCGGGGACACCACCGTCGTGCGCGCGAGGTTGAAACGCGCGTTTTCGAGATCGGCGATGGCCGCGCGCAGTTGCGGATTGGCGTCGCCCTCCGGCCCCAGCGACTCGCGGGATCGCCGCAACTCCGCTTCGGCCGCCTCGACCGAGGCTTCCGCGCGTTTGAGATCATTGAGCGCCGTGTCGCCGCGCGAGGCGGCGAGCACGCCCTTGCTGACCAGCTCGATCGTGCGTTCGGACTGTGCACGCATGTTCGAAAGGGCCGCGCGCTGGTCCGCCACTTTGGCTTGGGCCGACACGACCTGCGCGGTCGACGCTCCGATGGATTGGCCCGCCGAGGCGACGCGGGCCTCGGCGGCGTCGACGGCGAGCCGCATGGGCGTCGGATCGATGCGAAACAGCATGTCGCCGGCCTTCACCACGCGGTCGTCGCGCACCCCCGCCTCGGCCACTTCGCCGGCCACGCGCGCGGAAATCGGGATGACCAAAGCCTCCACCGTGCCGATGGAGGTGACCGGCGCGGTGCGGTCGCTGACGATCTGCAGCACCAGCATGAGGCCGAGAACCGCGAGAACGCGCAGCGTCCAAGCCCGCACGGGATCGGCCGGAGCGGGGTCGGCGCCCGCAGGCTCGGCGGCGGTGTCCGTCCCCGTCATCGCAGTCTCCATGCCTATTTCGGCCGATATCGCCCGATACGGTGTTTAATGCTATGCCCCAGCTTGAACAAGCGCGTGCATTCGGGCGCGCCGAACGCAAAAGGCGAGGGGTGCCCCCATGGGTTTCGGTTTCATCGATCTTCTGATCGTGTTCGGCATCGTCGCCGGACCTACGAAAGCATTGGCCGTTCTCATGGCCGGCACCGGCGGCATGACGGTACCCGAGCGCCGCGGCGTGGCCGTGAAGGCGGTGCTGGTGTCCAGCATCGTTCTGTTCGTCTTCGCCTTCCTCGGACAGCGGATCATCAAATTCTTCCACGTCACGTTGCCGGCGCTCGAGATCGCGGGCGGGCTGATCCTCTTGATCTTCGCGCTGGGAATCGTGCTCGGCGACGGAGGCCATGACGACAAGGAAAAGGCCTCGGGCGGGGACATCGCGATCTACCCGCTGGCTATGCCGCTGCTGGCCACGCCGCAGGCCATCGTCGCGCTCGTCGTCATCATGAGCCGTTACGACGCCTTCAGCGAAAAACTCGTCGCCTTCGCCGCGCTCGGCACGCAGATGCTGATCAATCTCGTGGTGATGTGGTTCGCGGCCGGCGCGGTGAAGCAGAAGAAGGACGGCGAAAAGTCCGGCGCGGTCGGCGACGTGATCCTGCGCGTCGTCTCGATCCTGCTCGCCGCACTCGCGGTGCAGCTGATGATCTTCGGCTTCCGGGAACTCGGCGTCATCCCTCCCGCCCTTGCCGCGCATTGATCGGGGAGGCGGGCGTTTCGGCGCCCGCTTCCCTTACCGCTCCGTGAAGAAGGTGAGCACCACCTTGCCCTTCTCGCCGATGAGGCAGACGAAGCGGTGGGGCTTCTCCTTCTTGCCCTTCTCCAGATAGGCCTCGCCGAAGATGACGGTCCGGATGGGCGTGTCCTCGACCTTGGTGTTCGCCTTGGCCACGGTGAGGCTGTCCTCGTCGATGTAGACGTCGCGGATGGAGGGAGAGCGCTCCTTGAGAGCGATCAGCCCCGAGGTGCGGCAGGCCTCGATCTCGGGGACGTCCTGCGCCGATGCGGCGGGAATTGCCGCGATCAGGGCGGCGGCGAGCGGCAGAACGATACGCATCGAAATTCTCCTCGGCGACGGTCCGCATCAACGGGCCGCCGCCGCCGGAGTTCCGGTCAGTGCCTCACGATCAGCGGCTTCAAGCCCGCCTCGATCTGCGCGCGGCGCGGCTCGAGGAACGGCGGCAAAGCGAGGCTTTCCCCCATCGTGTCCTTCGGCTCGTCCACGGCGAAGCCCGGCCCGTCCGTCGCGATCTCGAACAGGATGCCGTTGGGCTCGCGGAAATACAGGCTGCGGAAATAAAAGCGGTCGACCGGGCCGCTCGAAGGCACGCGAAGGCTCTGCAGCTTGTCGAGGCACGCCTGGTAGCTCGCCTCGTCCGGCGTCCTGAACGCGACGTGATGGACCGCGCCCGCCCCCTGCCGCGCCGGCGGCAGATCGGGTTCGATCTTCACGTGCAATTCGGCCGCCGGGCCGCCTTCGCCCATGGCGAAGACGTGCACCTTGCGGTCGCCGAGCGCGTATTCGCGCTCCGCCCGCATGTCCATCAGATGCGTCAGAACCGCGGCCGTGGGCGCGAGTTCGGGCACGCTGAGGATGATCGGGCCGAGGCCGCGGATCTGCATTTCGGCCGGTACGGCACTCCGGTCCCAGGGATGCGAGGGGCCGACGCCGCCGTCGTCCACGAGGAACAGCCGCTGCCCCTCGAAATCCTCGAAGCGCAGCGTGAGCCTGCCGTCGATCTCGCGGATGTCTTCGCTGCGTACGCCCTCGGCATCCAGCCGCGCCTTCCACCACTTGAGCGCCGCCGCACCGTTCACGCGCAGCCCCGTCGCGACGATGCTGTGCGTGCCGCGTTGTTCGGGGCCGACCGGCCAATCGAAAAAGGTGAGGTCCGACCCCGGCGAGGCTTCCCCGTCGGCATAGAACAGGTGATAGGCGCTCACGTCGTCCTGATTGACCGTCTTCTTGACCAGACGCATGCCGAGCAGGCGCGTGTAGAAGTCGTGATTGCCGGCCGCGTTGGCGGTCACGGCCGTCAGATGGTGGATTCCGGTGAGGTTCATCGTTCGGTCCTTGCAGGCGGCACGGTCTGCGCGCCGGTGTCGAACCGTGAGATAGAACCTGCCGCCGCAAATGCGAGCGGCGTTTCCTTGCACGAACGCAAGATGGGCCCGATCGCGGTGCAACCGGCGCCTCGTCCGCGTCGTCCGTCCCTCAATGTCCCCGCGTGCCCGGCGCGACGTCGAACGCTTCGAGGATGCCCCGATGCGGCGCGTCTTCGTCCTCCGCCGTCGTTGCGTCGTCGATCCCGACGTTCAAGGGCGCGAGATCGAGGATGACGCCGCGCGGCCGCACCGCTTCGGAAAGCTGCATCGCCGCGACGCGGACTTCGTCGAGCGCCTTGTCCAGGTCGGCCATCGCGATCTTCAGGTCCAACACCGCAGCGCGGATGCTCAACGCGGCATGCTGCAATTTGAGGTTCGCCTCGCGCATCGAGAGGCTTTCCATCTCCGCCGGATGATCGTCCATCGTCGCGTCTCCGTTCTCCGGAAACCCCGCGCTTCCGGCGTGGAACAAGAACGCAAGCTCGACCATAAAGTTCCGTTACGTAATATTGTGAATCGATCGGAAATCCGCTCGATCGGATTCGACGTGTGTCGACGTTTTCCGCGATCGCGTTCGGCGAAAGGGCCCCGACGGCCGAGGGCCCTCCGCCGCAGGTGGTATGCCGCAGCCGCTTTCCGCCCGATCGGCCGACTGCCGCGCTCTGTCCGGCTCCTGCATAGTTCCCGCCGTGAACGGTTGAACTCCCGAGGAGCGAACATGACGAACGACACGCAAGCCGAGGCGGACGAAGATCGCCGCGCCTTCCTGAAGGCGTGCGGACGTTTCGCGGCCGTCACCCCGCCGGCCGTCACGCTGTTGCTCTCCACCACCATGAACTCGGATGCGCTCGCCAAGTCGGGCGGGGGAGGCGGGTCGGTCGGCGGCGGGCGCGGCTCCCATGGCCATCCCGGCCACGCGGCACACGGGAGGGTGCCCGGGTCCCGCGGTTGATGGTCTCCGATCTCGTCCTTTCCGGAGTCGCCATGAAGCTCGGCGGGCGTGCCCTGCTGTTCTCGCACGCGCGCCAACAGGTCTTCGAGCTCAACGAGACGGCCTGCGCGATCTGGGCGGAGTTGCAGGCGGGCCTGCCCCGCACGTCCTCGCTCGGCGAGTTGAGCGCGTCGCGCCGCTGGTCGGATCATGACCGGGAAATCGTCGAAACCGCCGTCGACGCGTGGAGGGAGCTCGGCCTGATCGAGAACGTCGCCGATCGGGACGAGAGGCTGCGTCGCGAGGCGGCCTCGCGATGTGCGGCCCCGCGACGTTCCGCCTCGATGATCGGGGACGGGTCCGTGTTGGAGCGCCCGCTCGTCGTCGCCGGCGTCCGCATCGATCTCCGCTTCTCCCATCGCGCGCTGGAACGGCGTTGCGCGGTCTTGTCGGCGACGTTCCGCGCGCCCGACGATGCGCCCGCTGCCGCCGTCATCCGCATCGTGGCCCGCAACGATTCCGTTCAATTGTTCATCGACGGCGTACCGGGCGCGCGCGTGCGCCCCGCCGCCTTCGTGCCTGCTCTCAAGGCGGCCTTGGTCTCCGTCGTGCTCGAACGCGGCGATTACGCGCTCGCGCTGCACGCCGCCGCGCTGGTGCGCGAGGGGCGGGCCACGCTGCTGTCCGGCCCGCCCGGCGCGGGCAAGACCACGCTTGCGACGGCATTGTCCGGCCGCGCCGGCGTCATGGCCTGCGACGATCTCGTGCTGCTGCAAAATGACGGGCGGGTTCTCCCGGTGGCCTTCCCCGCAGCCGTCAAATCCGGCGCATGGGCGCTCGCCGAAGCCTTCGAGCCGCGCTTGGCGGCTCTGCCGGAGCATCTCCGGCCCGACGGCGTGCGCGTGCGCTATCTCCCCGTCCGCGCTCTTGCCGGATCGTTTCCGGTCGAACGCCTCGTGCTGCTGAACCGCGCCGGGAAGGGGCCGTCTCTGGAAGCCGCCGATCCCGTCGCCGCGCTCGACGGGTTGCTGCGGGGCGCCTACACGCCGGATCGTCGACTCGACGCGGACGGTTTCGCCGCGCTCGTCATCATGCTGCGCGGGGCGGAATGCCTGCGCCTGTCGGGCGCTCCGTTGGACGAGGCCGTCCGTCTGCTGTCGCGCGCCGCGGATTGCGGGACGCCGTGACGCTCCCCGCGTCCTCGCCCCTGTCGGTCGTCCTCGGCCTGTTGCGCGGGGACCCCGTTCCCGCGTCCGTCGATTGGGACGCGACGATTGCGCTCGCCAACGAGTCCTGGCTCGTCCCGGCGCTGTGGGGTGCGATCACGCAAGCGGGCCGGGCGGATGATCCGGCGCTTCCCGACGAGGCCCGCGGCTATCTGCGCTTCATTCACGCCCGCAACGCGGCGCGCAATCTCAAGCTGCGCGCGCAACTCGAAGAAGCGCTCCTGCGGCTGGCCGAGGCGGATATCCGGCCCTTGTTGAGCAAGGGCGCGATCCACCTGTTCACGGCGTCGGATGCCGATCTGCCGCGCCGCATGATGGGCGATCTCGATCTGGTGGTGACGGAGGCCGAGCGTGCGGAGGCCCGCCGCATTCTCATGGCCGCGGGGCATCGGCTCTGGTCCGCGCCCAACGAGGCCAGCGACGTCTTGTATCGCGGCAGCGACGCCGCGCCGATCGAGCTGCATTCGCCGCAGCGCGGCCACGCGGCCTATGCCGCTCTCGACCGTCTCGCAAAACCTCCGGTGGCGCATGTCCGCGGCGTCGCCGTCGCGTTGATCCCGGACCCTGCGGCGCGCCTGCTCCACCTCGTCCTGCACGACCAGTTGCGGGACGGAGGGCTCTGGCGCGGGGCCTTCGAATTGCGGCATCTCGTGGAATGCGACGCCCTGATCCGCGCCGGCGGGATCGACTGGGCCGCGCTCCGCGCCGCCGCCGCCGCGCCCCTCGAACGCTCCGCCGTCGCGGCGCAGTCCGAACTTCTGGAGGCGTTTTTCGGCACGCGCATTCCCCACGCCATCGGAGGCTTTTCAGGCGCGGTCGGGCGACGTCTGCGACGTCTGCGCCGAGGTCCGGGCTTCACGGGAGATGCGCTGCGCCTCTGGGGCAAGGCCGCGTGGGTCATGCGCCGTTCACGGCTCGGCGAAATGAGCGCCGTCGACGCCCTGCGCCGTGCCGCAGGCATCGTAGTCCCGCCGCCGCCGGCCGACACCGCCCTGCTGCCCCTCGGCGTCGGGCCCAAAACGGAGCCCGGACGCGTCGGAACGCCGACCTTCCGCGTTGGTGCAGCGTCGAGGGCGGTCCGCGACTCCGAGTGAAATGATGCCCGACGATGCCGACGAGGCGCCCTTCGTCGAAGACGACGCCCCGCATGCATGGGGCTTGCGGGATACGTTCGACCGTTTGAGGACAGTGCCGGCGGGACTGTCCCGACGGGAGCACGCCGCCCGCTTGGCCCGCTTCGGCCCCAACGCGCTGCCGCAGCCGAGACGAAAATCCCTGACCGCGGTCGTTTTCGGCCAACTCCGCAGCCCGCTGATCTATCTGCTCATCGCCGCGGCCGCCGTGTCCGCCGGTCTCGGCGAATTCGACGATGCCGCGTTCATCCTGCTCGTGATCGCTTTGAATACCGCGATCGGGGCCGTTCAGGAGGCGCGGGCGGAATCCGACGCCGCAGCCTTGCGCTCCGCCGTTCGAACCTCCGCACGCGCTTTGCGCGACGGCGTCGTGGTCAAGGTGGACGGCGCGTCCCTGGTGCCGGGCGACATCGTGCTGCTGGAGGCGGGCGATCGGGTTCCCGCCGACATCCGGATCTTGGAGGGCGCGGAACTCTCGGCCGACGAGTCGGGGCTCACGGGCGAGTCGATGCCGGCGGACAAGGCCGTGGGCGAGGCCTTGCCGGCCGCCATGCCCTTGGGCGACCGCATCACGATGCTGCATGCGGGCACGACGCTGTTGCGCGGCCGCTGCCTCGGCGCGGTCGTCCGCACCGGCTCGCGAACGGAGTTCGGCCGCATCGCGGGCGCGCTCGATGCCCCCGCCACCGCACCGCCTCTGACCGCCCGCTTGGCGCTGCTTACGCGCCGCCTCGGCGTCGCATCGTTGGCGACGGTGGCCCTGTTGGTCGTGTGGCGCACCGCGGAAGGCGCGCCCCTGCGCGAGACGTTCTTCCTCGCGGTCGCCCTTGCCGTCTCGATCATTCCCGAGGGCTTGCCCGTTGCGGTCACGGTCGCGCTGTCGGTCGCGGCGCGTCGCATGGCCCGGCGCAACGTCATCGTGCGCCGTCTGCCCGCAGTCGAAGGGCTGGGCTCATGCACCGTGGTCGCGACCGACAAGACGGGCACCTTGACCCTCAACGAACTGACGGCCAAGCGCGTATGGCTGCCGGGCCACGGCGAATTGGACATCGGCGGCGAGGGTTTCACGACGGAAGGGGAGGTGCTGCGCCAAGGTACGGCGCCGTCGCCCGACGCCGCGGCGGACCTTCATCGTCTCGCGACCGCCGGCGCTCTCTGCAACGATGCGGCGTTCGATCCGGATCGCGGCGCGGAGGGCCGTTCGGGCGATACGGTCGACATCGCGTTTTTGGTGCTGGCCGCCAAGGCCGGCGTGGATTACGGCACGGTCCGCCGAGACGCCCGACGCTTGGGGGAAGTTCCCTTCTCCGCCGAACGCCGTTTCGCCGCCACGGTGACGCTGCATGAGGATGCGCGGGTCGTGCACGTGAAGGGGGCGGCCGAGGTCATTCTGCCGCTCTGCCGCGACGTGGACTGGGCGGCGATCCTGGCCGTCGCCGAGACCATGGCGGGGCACGCGTTGCGCGTCCTCGCCGTCGCGGGAAAGCCGATGCCCGGCGGTGCGGAAGAGGCCGCGTCGCCCGCCGGCGAGATCGGCGATCTCACGTTTTACGGTTTGGTCGGCTTCATCGATCCTCTTCGGCCCGAGGCGCGGGAGGCGGTCGAGAGCTGCCGGCGCGCCGGCGTTGCCGTGAAGATGATCACGGGCGACCACCCCGTGACGGCTCGCGCCGTCGCCCGCGCATTGGGAATGTCGGCGGATGCCGCCGACGTCGTCACGGGAGCGGAATTGGCCGGCGCGAGCCCGGCCCGCATCGCCGCCGCCTCCGTCTTCGCGCGCATCGAGCCGCTTCAAAAGGTGATGATCGTCGAAAGCCTGCAGGCTGCGGGACACGTCGTCGCCATGACGGGCGACGGCGTCAACGACGCGCCCGCGCTGCAGCGCGCCGATCTCGGCATCGCCATGGGTCGTGACGGTACCGATGCCGCCCGCGATGCCGCCGATCTGGTGCTGACCGACGACCGCTTTGCCTCCATCGTCGCCGGCATCGAAGAAGGGCGTGTGGCCTATTCCAACATTCGGAAGGTGGTCTACCTGTTGCTCAGCACGGCCGCGGCTGAAATCGTGCTGTTCGCCGTCTCGCTCGCCGCGGGCCTCCCGGTTCCCCTGCTCGCCACCCAGCTGCTCTGGCTCAATCTCGTCACCAACGGGGGGCAGGACGTCGCTCTCGCCCTCGAACGCGGCAATCCGGACGTGCTGGCGCGTCCGCCCCGTCCCCCGAACGAGCCGCTCACGGATCGCCTGATGATCCGCCAGATCGTCGTATCGGGGGTGCATGCCGGCCTCTTGGCCTCGGCCGTCTTCTACGGGGCGCTCGCCGCCGGCTATGCCGAGACGGAGGCGCGCAGCATCGTGCTGTCGCTCATGGTCGCCTTGGAGAACGTCCACGTCCTCAATTGCCGGTCGGAGCACCGATCGGTCTTCGACGTTCCCCTGCGCAACAACCGCCTCGTCGTCGTCGCGGTCGTCCTGGCGCAGACCCTTCACATCGCGGCGCCCTACGTTCCGGGCCTCCGCGACATTTTGCAGGTCCGACCGATTCCGTTCGAAATCTGGGCGATTTTGACCGGCGCGGCGCTCTCGCTTCTTCTCGTGATGGAGATCGAGAAGGCCGCGCGCGGGCATGGGCTCGCGCGCGGCGCCTCCGAGCGGAACGCCGTTCCGGACTGAACCCTCAGACCGCCGAGACGCGCTGCCGCATCCGGCTCGCCACCGACGAAAGGTCCGTCATCGTCGCCGAAAGCTCCTCGGTCGAGGCGGCGTTCGAACGGCTGATCTGGCCGATCTCTTCCATCGACGCGTTGATCTGCGTGACGGTCGCGTCGGTCTCCTCGACCGCCGCGCTGACCGACGTCATCAGTTCGGCATTCGAGCGCGCGCTCGCTTCGAATTCGGAGATGATCTCGTTCACCGCGTCGGCCGATCCCGAGATCGACTTCACGTCCGCAATGATCTGCTCGACCGAGCTGGCGATTTCGCCCGCCGAGCGCGCCACGTTGTCCGCCAGCGTCTGCACCTCGTTCGCCACCACGGCGAAGCCGCGGCCGACTTCGCCGGCATTGGCCGCTTCGATCTGCGCGTTCAGCGAGAGCAAATTGGTCTTGCGCGAAATGCCGTCGATCACCTGCGTGATCTGCCGGATCTGCTCGCTGGCTTCCGCGCTGCGCGCCACGACCTGCGCGAGGTTGGAGACGCGGTTGCGGCCCTCGCGCGAAAGCTCCTGAAGCGAGCCGGCATTCTTGCGCGCCGTCATCGCGTTGGAATTGATTTCCGCGATCGCGCGCACGCTCTGCGTGATCGCCGTTCCGACCTGCGTCAGCGCGGAAACCTGCTGCTGCACGCCGTAGGCGATCTGCTGGATGGCCTGCGTCGCTTCGCTCGTCGCTCCGGCCACCTGCGAGGCGTCCGTCCTCACGTCGCTGGCCATCTGCTTCGCCTGTTCGGCGGCCGCCAACTGCTCGGCCACCAAAATCCGGCGCTGCCGTTCGGCTTCGATGAACACGACGAGGGCGCGATTGAGCTCTCCGATCTCGTCCTGCCGCTCGACGCCTTGGACGGCGACGTCGACATTGCCGCTCGAGAGCGCCTGCATGCCCGCCGTAGCGCCGCGGAGCGGGCCGAGCACGAGGCGCTCGCTCAAGATCGTCAGCGCGACGATCGCCAGCACGGTGATCATCGCCGCGATGTCGAGCGTCGAACTGCCGGCCGAAACCGCGGCAATCTTTTCGTTCGCTTCGGTTTCGAAGCGCTGGACGAGAACGTGGCGATATTCGCCGAGCGCCTCGATGATCTTGCGGCCCTGCGTGACGATCTTCTGGTCGAGATCTTCGAGCACCGCCCGGTCCTTCGTCTTCAAGGCCGCGCGGAGATCCTTCATCACCAGCGATTTCAACGTGTCGAGTTCCGCCTCGTAGCGGGCCGCGTTGAGCTTCGAATGCGGGCCGAGAATGCCGGGCAGCACCTTGCGGAATTCGGCGTCGCGCCGCTCGATTTCCGCGATGTCGGCGGCGGGGATGTCGCCGCGGGCGGCGAAGATCACCGCTTCCTGCGCGATGATTTCGATGCGGGTGATCGTACGCTCGAGGTCGGCCAGCGCCGTCAGGCGAAAGGATCCGCGCGCCAGATCGCGCAGCGCCTCTTCCGAGCTGCGGTTGATCAACGTTGCGAAGATCGCCATCGCTCCCACGATCAGTCCGATGAAGATGAAAGCCGCCAGCGACCTTGCACGAACCGTCCGCATGTTTTGGATCCCGCCCAGAATAGTTGCGAGCGGAAAATGCACGTTAAAATTGAAAACAGCAAACCTTTCGGCAATCTTTTCGGGAGGGGCGCTCGTTTCGGGTTGCACTGCGGCGATCGGGATGTCGCGCGCAGACTGCGGGGCCTCCGCCCGCAAACGAGAAGTCCTGCCCATGCGGCGCGAAAAACAGTTGATTTGCGATACGGTCGCGTTATTTATCGTACGATAAATATAATCTGCGGGAGCGGACGGATGTCGGGTCAGACCAAGCGGCGGGCGATCATCATCGGCGGATCCATGGGCGGCCTTTTTGCCGCGCTGTATCTCAAGAAACAAGGTTGGGCCGTCGACATCTACGAACGTTCCGCCGTTCCGCTCGTGGCCCGCGGCGCGGGCATCGTCACCCACCCCGAACTGCGGCAAGCTCTGGCCGACATCGGCCGCAGCGCCGAGGGAGACCTCGGCATCCCCTTCGATTGGCGCGTCGTCATCGACGCCGCCGGCGAAGTCACGGCCAAGCTGCTTTGCCCCCAGATTTCCACCTCCTGGAACCGCCTCTTCGAAATTCTCAACGAGGTGATGCCGCAGGAGCATTATCACCTCGGCAAGGACTTCGTCGGCTTCGAACAGGATGCCGACGGCATCACCGCCTCATTCGCCGACGGCACCAGCGTACGCGGCGACATTCTCGTCGGGGCCGACGGCTTCCGCTCCCGCGTCCGCGCCTTCCTCTTCCCCGAGGCCAAATCCGTCTATGCCGGCTATGTCGGTTGGCGCGGTCTGGCGGAGGAAGCCCGCTTCCCCGAGGCGCTTCGCCGCGAGATCATCGACACCTTCGTCTTTCACCTGCCGCCGGGCGAGCAGATCATCGGCTATCCCGCCGCCGGCCCGGACAACGATCTCCGTCCCGGTCACCGCAGCTGGAACATCGTCTGGTATCGCCCCACCGACGAAGCCGCCCTCGATCGTTTCCTCACCGACGATACCGGCCACAAGCACCGCGTCTCGATCCCGCCGCCGCTGATCGCCAAGAGCGTCATCGCCGAGATGCGCGCCGATGCCGAACGTCTTCCCCGGCAGTTCCGCGAGGCCCTGCGCCTCATCGATCAGCCCTTCTTCCAGCCGATCTATGATTTCGAGGCGCCCTCCATGGCCGTCGGCCGCGCCTGTCTCATCGGCGACGCCGCCTTCATCGTCCGCCCCCATGTCGGCGCGGGCGTCGTGAAGGCCGCCGAGGATGCGGGCGCGCTGGCGCGCTGCGTCGGCCAAGCCGCGGACGTCGTTTCCGGCCTCAAGTCCTTCGAGGCGGAGCGTCTGCCCGTCGGGCGCAGCTTCGTCGCGCATGTGCGTCGTCTGGGCTCCTACATCCGCCGCAGCTTCGATTCCGAGGAGCAGCGCGCCGAGGCGATGATCCGGGCGGTCCCCGAAACCGTCATGGCCGAAACGGCCCTGCTCGACTTCATGACGGCCAAGCAATCCGCCCCCGAAGCCCGCGCCTGATCGGTCGGCCGGCCGTCTTTCGGCGGCCGCGCGGCGCGGTCCGTGTTCCTGCGTAACGAACCGGCGACGGTCGTCCGCGTTCCGTATGGGCCCGGACGCATTCCGCGCGGGCCGACACGAACACGGAGCACGTCATGCGTCTTGCCCTCATCGCCGGCGCCGGGCTGGTCGTCGCCGCATCCCATGTCTGGGCCGCCTCCGAAGCCGCGAAGGGACCCATGACGATTCCCGAGCCGCTCCGCGTGGAGCATCACGAACTGTTCGAGGAATTGGAGAAGGCGACCAAGGCGGGCGGCAAGACCGGCGCCGCCGCGGCCAAGGTCCGCGACGTGCTCCGGCCGCATTTCGAGAAGGAGGAGCGCTACGCCCTCCCGCAACTCGGCGCGCTCGACTCCGTCACCGGCGGCGGCACGCCCCGGGCCGAACTGACCGCCGATCTGATCCGGCGCTCGGACGCCTTCCGCGCCGAACTTCCCAAGATGCTGGAAGAGCACAAGCGGATCGGCGCGGCCCTGCACGAGATGGAGCGGGCCGCCGAATCCGAAAAGAAAGCCGGCCCCGCCCGCCTCGCCGAAAAAATCCTCGGCCACGCCATGATGGAAGAAAAAGTCCTCTACCCCGCCTCTCTTCTCCTCGGCGAATACGCAAAGGCGACCGAGAAGGCCAAATGACGGCTAAAGCCGGAAACCTATGCAAAGACGAGCACCTGCAGGACATCGACGGCCGGCAGGAATCAGCGCCGGCGCAGGAATCGGCCCGCCGGCGGGAATTCGGCGGGAGCGGAAACCCGGGCTCGAACATGAATCCGGCAAGCGGCAAGGATTCAAACGCGCGCAGAAATCCGGCCGCCGGCAGGAACTGACCGCGTGGATCCCGACGGCCCGAAGCCCGGCGGCGGAAAGTCGAGTCCCTTCGGCATCGCCGCGTGCCCCGATCATGCACCACAGGTCCCCGTGCGCCCTTCAAACCCGCGCACACGCCATTGCCCGCCCCGCGCCGATCGGGTAAACACGTCCCGTTCGCGCGGCAAGAAACCTGCGCCGGGCACCCGTAGCTCAGCTGGATAGAGCGTTGCCCTCCGAAGGCAAAGGTCACACGTTCGAATCGTGTCGGGTGCGCCAACAATATCAATGACTTAGGTCGTGAGCTGAACGGGCCTGAAAGGGCTCGGGAAGCATGTGGGAAGCAGGCGGCGGGAAGCAGGCGGTGCGGTGCCCCTGCCGAGCTCCCGCACCATGAACCTGGCAACCGTTTGGACGGTGCAATTGATTGCACTCGGATCTGACCTCCGGTCGGATCCCCAACATCCTCGACTTTCGAAAACTCGGGTCCCCGCGCCCCAGCAAACGGCTTTGATGATCGGGCGTATTCTAGCAGTTCGTTGCCCGAGAAAATTCAAAGGTCCAAATGGACAAACGCGGTTTCACCGAACGGGACGTTTGCTCGAAGTTCATCCTTCCGGCTGTAATTTATCCACGAATTCAATGGATTAATTAATACGAACAGATTGGCCTATCCGTAAGGCATGAAGGTCGCCACGAGCAATCATGCAACGAACAGTTCTCGTCGAGGTCCGACAAATCGTGGCAAATTCAGGGGCCGTCAGCTACGGCACACCCGGATCGATGCTCGCTCGCGCAAGCGGCGGTTGATCGACGGACGTGAACACCCGGCCCTCGGGCCCAGCTGAGTTGGTGCATCGAGAGCGGATCATCGCTTTCACAGCGGCGTCGATCGATACCGGCCGGTGTATCACAAGCGTCCTCATACTGCCGAAGCAACAGCCCGTCCGTGGCGTACTTGAACGGCGCGGAGGCGCTAGGAGTAGATTAACCCGCTAGGAATCCGCCCCGCTCTCCGAGAGAAGCTCAGCTAACCTATGGTCCAGCCCAAAGCGTGACAGCGCGTAACACGAGTTCGTCGTGCCAAGCCAATCTGTCACGCCATGCGAGCGGTATTCTTGAATAGCCCCAGATCGCTCCGGCGATCTGGCCCGTGACCGCACCGACGGTGTCGGCATCGTGCCCTAGGTTTACCGCCAGCAGCACGGCATCGTTGAAATTGTCGGAGCGATCAATGCACCAGAGCGCGGCCTCGAGCGTATGGACGACGTAGCCGGTCGACCATATCTGATCACGCTCCTTGCCGCGCCAGTGTGATGACGCCAGCCCGGCGATCGAGGGTGATTCGAAAACCGTCTCGCGTCCTGCATTCAGGGCCGCCTTGCCGTCACCGTTGATCCCCGCGTGGAGTATGCGTGCCATGAGGTCGGCCGCGTCGAGACATTCGGCCGCTGAATGCGTTACGTCGGATTGCGCCCGCGATAATTCGACCGCTTGCGCCGCGTCACCGCGGGCGGCGAGGACCGCAGGCGCAAGCCGCATGATGCCGCCGTTTCCGGCAGATTTCGGGTCGGTGCTGCCTTTCGGAATCCGCGTGTTCCGGAACTCGGCAAGAGCCTCGGAAGTCGCATTGCCGATGTCGAAACACCGTCCGTTGACGCTGTTCTCGCCCTTGAGCCACCAGCGCACGAAACGTCTCGCGACATCGTCGGGTACGAGGCGACCTTTGCTCGCGATCAGGCTGTCGGCAAGGCAAAGCGCCATGGACGTGTCGTCGGTCCACTCGCCGGGCTTGAGCCCGAACGGGCCGCCGCCGATCATGTCGACCACCGGTTCGTAGCTGTCCCGCTTTTTGAATTCGATGGTGGTGCCGAGTGCGTCGCCTACGGCGAGGCCGATCAATGCGCCGATCGCGCGATCGTCGTGCTTCATTGTTCCTGACGCGGGCGGCATGACGGGTTCTCCACATTCGAATGTCGGTTGAATTTCAGTGCGAGGTCGGCGGTCGAGATCACCCGGTCCTCACCTCCCGCACATGCTTGCAGTTTCCACGGAATTCGAAGCCTCTGCAGGTGCATTCGAGATGTCCGGCTCGGCCGTAAGTGACGCGATAAACCTGCGAGGGATCGCGATCGCTTTTGAATTCCCATGAGCCTGCGGCGTCGAGCGGCGTCTCTTCGAGCGCCGTCCGTGGCCGCGATGCCGAGATCCGCGCGACCGCGTCGTCGTGTGCGGCCCCGCCGGAACGGGCGAGGCGGACCTCCTCGATTAGCGCCGGAGCGAGACGACGGAGGTCGGTTTCAATCTGAGCAAGGATGGAAACGTCTGGCAGCTCGTCCGCCTCCACCGCGCCGATCAGCGCCATCTTCGCCTCCAGGAGCTTGGCGATGTAACCGTCGAGCGTGCCTGCAGCGTGAAAATACTCGACAGTCACGCGCTTCGTCTGCCCGAGCCGGTAGCAACGGTCTTCAGCCTGCGCATGGTTCGCGGGTACCCAGTCGAGATCTTGGAAGATGACGTGCGTACCCGCCGTCAAGGTGATGCCGACGCCGCCCGCGATGATGTTGCATAGAGCGACCTTGACGCTCGGGTCGATCTGGAACCTGTCGACCGCCGCCATGCGCTGCTCCGCCGTCTGCGACCCGGTGATCGTCACCGCCGCCGAGCCGAGCGTCTTCGCGTGCCTCGTGATGCCCTCGTTGAACGTCGTGAACACCACGACCTTCTCGCCCGCCTCGATCACGTCGCGGATGCGCTCGGCGACCGTCTTGTGCTTTGCCTTGTGCAACGCCGTGCGGAGCTTGGTCAGCCGCGCCAGAAACTGCGTGTCGTTCGGCCGGTCCGGATCGGTCCCCTGATACCAGAAGAGGAAATCCTCCACGGCGTTCAGCGCGGCGGGATGGTCCGACACGTCGACGGGGACCCAGCTGCGGATCTTGGGCGGGAGATCGAGGACGTCGTCCTTCTTTCGCCGCAGCATCACCTCCTTCATCAGGAGGTTGAGCTCGTCGAGATTGGACGCGCCGGTGGTCACCCAGCCGTAGTCGTTCTTGTAGGCGTCGCAGTAGCGCTTTGCGAAGGAGACAAAGCTGCGCGCGGCGGGATGGCCGACGCAGCGGAGCAGGTTGAAGAGATCGCGCGGCCGGTTCGTCATCGGCGTGCCGGTGAGCAGGAAGACGAAGTCCGGCCCGAGCGGTGCTGCCTTCTTCTCGTCGAGCACCCCGAGCAGCTTCAGGCAATGGCTCGTCCGCGCGCTCGCATTCTTGATGAAATGCGCCTCGTCGAGGATCACGCCCGACCAACCGATGCCGTGGAGCCGCACGGCGTCGCGGCGCAGGAGATCGTAGTTCACGATCACCCAGCGCGGATCCTCGACCGGCGTCTTGTCGTGCCCGATCACCTCGATCCGCGCGGCGGGATCGACCAACAGGATCTCGCGATTCCAGTTGAGCTTCAGCGAGGCGGGGCAGACTACGAGGATCAGGCCGTCGGGCGCCGCCGCCTCGAGCGCGACGATGGCCTGCCGCGTCTTGCCCAAGCCCATGTCGTCGCCGAGGATCGCCCGCTTTTTGGAGATGAGAAACGTGACCCCGTCCGCCTGATGCGGATAGAGGCTTCCCGGCGCAATGCGGGACAGGTTGTCGAAATGGGGGACGGTGATGGCGCTCATGGCCGGTTCCTCTTTAGTGCTGCAGATGGACCGCGCCGGGGGCACAAGCCGGAGGACAAATCCCCGACGCGGAAGAGAGCGAGAGTGTCAGACCAAGGGCCGGACCGAGGCTTCGGCCGCCTCGGCGGCTTCGCGGAAGCGGGCTTCGAGCCCGGAATTCGTCTCGCCGAGCGCGGCTACGACGCTTTTGGCCCAGTCCACGTAATCGAGCCGTCTGCGCACGCTCCAGTCGCGGGCGGGGCTGCGCGCGACGGCGCGAAGATTGCTGGTCTTGTCGGCAATCTTCAGCATCGCCGCACGGCGGCTCTTCGACGGTGCGTTCACGATCTGGAGCCGCTTGCGCTCGGACTTTTCGAGGCTCTTGTCGTCCGTGACCTCGCGCACGAGCGCGGCCACGTCCGACCCGAATTCCCGCTCGATCATTTCGAAGGGGACCTCCTGATCCTCGATGGCGTCATGCAGCAGAGCCGCGATGACGAGGTCGGGATCTTTGCCGTCGGTGGCCTCCGTCACGAGGCTTGCGACTTCCAGCAGATGATTGACGTAGGGCTCTTGCGCATGGCCGTCGCGCCGCTGATCGACATGCCACCGCGCCGCCGCGTCCGCGGCCTTCAACACTCTGATCCATTGTTCCATCGTGGTTCCTTTCCTGGTGCGGCAGGCCTCAGGCCCGCCCGAACCCCATGACCGTCGCCCGGGGCAGTTCGTCGGTGTCGTCACCGTCGTCATTGATGTCGATTTCCGTCCGCATCTCCTGGCCTTCGAGAATGGCCGCGTGGATGAAGCCGAGGAATTCGGGCCCGGCACCCGAGATGCTTGCCCCGCGGGCCTCGATCCAAATCATCTTCTGCAGAAGGCGGCATTGCTCATCGCCGCCCGTCTCTTCCGATCTCAAGATGAAATCGAGCAGCGCATGCGCAATGTCTCTTTCTTCTTCGAAACTGACGCGGAACGGGTCGAGATCGCCGTATCGGCTCATCGTTCGTCTCCCTTTTCGGTCAAAACAGCATCCCTCGGCGCGCACAAGGTCGTGCGCACGCGCGGTGAAGTCGTCGGGAGCCGTCGATCAGATCAGGAGAGGAAAGCGGAGACGGACCATGTCGTACCTTTCGAGTTCCGGGCGGAGCATGGACCTTATGCCCCGTATGTTTGCCTTGACGGCCGCATGCCCTTTGCAGGGAACCACCTTGCCCGGGACGGCAGGTCGGCGGAAAACGACTTCCTTCTGCATGCAAAATCAAAATAACCCGATTTGGGCGATGCTGCAACTTATTGTTGCGCTGAAGGCGGTCAGTTAGCGGGTTTGCAGGGTCACGGCAGGCTCTTCAGCGAGTTCCGCCTCTCCGCCCGCAGCAACCGCTCGAGACCATGGGCGAGGTGTCCCCCAACACGCCCTCCAGTCCGAACCGCGTGACGTAATGGGGCCAGCCGCAGCCCTGCAGCAAACGGAAATAATCCGTGCCGCGACGGGCATCGACGTCGCGGATGCTGCGGATGGAGGCCCGTCGGGCCGTCACCGCGTCGACGAGATCGTGCGGATGAGAGAAGCGGAAAGCGTCGCCGGCCATGATGGTCACCTGTCTTGAGCGCAAGCGGCTTGGCAGCGGCGGCCGATGCCGAAGCGGACGAGATCGGCTTTGAGGCCTGCGAACATCGGCAGAATGCGGTGATCGACCCACGGTCCGTCGTCGCACTCGGCAGTGATCTCGGCCTCGAAGACGGCGATCTTGGTCATGACCTGCCGGGGCAGTTCGGCCGCCGTGATCATGAGGATCAACGCGACCGCCTCGGAGGCTTCCGCCGCGAATACGTCTTCGTCCTGAAGCGCTTCCCGGCACTTGGCGGCAAAATAGCGGGCCGTGATTTCGTCGAAGGCCCGTCCCTCATGACGACCGCCGATCGCCTTTGGGTCGGGAAATGCCTCGTCTTCAAGCTCTCCGGCGACTTGGTCGACATCGTTCATCACGCACGCCCCTCCAAAAGCCGCTGACAGGAGCGGCGAACCCGTGTAAGATGAGCACAGAAACCTGATGGGCCTATTTTTTAGATGGTTACAGAAACTGTGTCAACAGCTAAGCCCGAGGATGAGGCCCCCCTACGCTGGGGCGTCGAACGGCGTCTCGTATTTCTGGAGCAGCGGCTGTTCTGGGACGGGACGGTCAACCGCAACGACCTGATGGCTCGCTTCGGCGTCTCCATCAATCAGGCCTCGGCGGACATCGCGCGTTATCAGGCCCTCGCGCCGGGCAACATGGCCTATGACACGCGCGCGAAGCGCTACGTCGCCGGGCCGGACTTCGCACCGAAGCTGTCCAAACCCGACGCCGAGCGTTATCTCGCGGAGTTGAGGGGAAGGCGCGAGGGCCTGATCGAGGATGCGTCAGCCCAGTTCTCGGACCTCGCTTCCGCCGAGGCGGTGCCCTCGCCGATCCGACCGCTGAACCCGGAGCTTGTCCGCCGCGTCGTGGCGGCCCTCAAGGAGCGCGGACGGGTGGCGGTGACCTATCAGTCCTTTTCCAGCGCGGCGCCGCGCGAGCGGCTCCTTGAGCCGCATGCGCTCGCCCACGACGGGTTGCGCTGGCATGCCCGCGCCTTCGACGTCGAGAGTGGCGAATTCCGAGATTTCACGCTCGGTCGCATGACCGGACTGCGCCGCGAAGGGGCGGCGACGTCGCGGGCCGAGCAGGACGCCGCCTGGAACCGCATCGTCACCCTCGTCCTCGCCGCCCACCCCGAACTCGGCCCCGAACAGGCCGCGAGCGTCCGCGCGGATTTCGGCTTTCCGGGAGAGACGCTGGAGGTCCGCGTCCGCGAAGCGCTGGTTTTCTACTTCAAGCGGAGGCTCCGTCTCGATCTCGACTGGCGCACTCAGCCTCCGCGGCTGCAGCACGTCATTCTCGCTGACGAGCGGCTCGGCTGAACCGGCCGCCGATCATCCTCGACCCGATGACAAGCGCCCCCGACCGTGATCGGGGACGCCGGTTCACACGCGGCGAACGAGCGGTCGCTCCGGCTCAGGCAGCCGCCGCGCGCAGGGCCCGCACCGCCGCGAGGAGGTCCTCGGGCGCCCGCCAAAAGACCTTCCGCGCAATCCGCGCCGCCTGTCGTCCGCTGCGGCGTTCGGCAACGAGTGCCGCCGCGACGACGACGGCGGGTTTGCGGAGCGCGGCGGCCAAGGCCTTTACCGCGGCGTCTTCGGCAAGTTCGAGAATCTCACGGCGAAGATCGTCCGGGAGCGAGGACAGATCGCCTTCGAGTACGCCGTTCGGATCCGTCGCGAAGACGTCCGTTTCGTGCGGGAATCTACGGAGCTTACGTGAGATCGCACCGACGTGCGGCGAAGAGGCTCGGTGCGGCGAACCGGTGGAGTCCTCCAGCCGCAGGAAGAGGGGCCGTTCGAGGCTTTCGTACCCGGGAGGTGCGACCGAGTAGACGATTCCCGGGTCGGCGCTCGCATATATCGCCGCGGCGGTGTGCTCCATGAGGGCGACCTTGCGCATCTCCGGCAACCCGTCCTGCCGGCCGCCTTCTTCGTCCACGAGCACGAGGCTCGTGACATGCGAGCAGAGGCCTTGCTCCGCCGCGAACGCTGCCGCCTTTGGTTCGTGGAACAAAGAAAGCGCGAGCGCCGCAGCATAACGGCCCGCGGCATCGGCCGATGCACCCGCGGCTTCCGGCTCCCATTCGGCCGAAATCACGATGCCGGCCCTTTCGGCCCGCACTCGCGTCGGACCGTGATGCCCGACGGAGCCCTCGACCCCACGGCCCGAGGTCCGGAATGTCGACAGAGCCGTCTCGACGGCCGCGCCGACGTCGGCTCCCGGCGCATAAAACAACTGCCCGCCCGTCATCGCGACCAGGTGGCCGATCATCACGTCCAGACTTCCTTCCCCGACCAGAACTGCGCCGATCCGGCATCCCGCCTTCGCGGCATCCGAGACCTCGTTCGCATAGGTCTGGCCGTCCGTGATCACGAGGATGTCCCTCGCGCCGGAGGCTGCGACGGTGCTCACGGCCTGTCCGAGTTCCGTCCCGCCCTGCGGTCGCGTGAGGCGCGCCGGGAGACCCCTGGCGCCCGGACCGACGGCGGTGCCGAGCCGCTGGCATGATTGATCGAACTCCCAAAGGGCTATCCGATCATCCGTGCGCAGGGCCTCCATTGCATTCGAAAGTCCCCGGCGCATTGCCTCGAAATTCGTGATTCGTCCGCGGCCGATCGCCCCGGCCATTGATGCAGAGCGGTCCGCCACGATCGCGAGATCGAGCGCCCCGTTCCCGCCCTCGGCCGCTCGAAGCGTCAGTTTCACCGCGCGGCCCGCGCCGTCGTGTCCCGCAACGGTCCCGAACCGCATACCGGGCACCACGATCTCGATGGCGCGGTCGAGCGCGATCCGCATCCCGTCGGCATAGTCTCGACCGGAGGCGAAGCGCGGGACCCCGCCGTCCGTGCGGATCGTGAGCTCCGCCTCATGCCGCGTGTCCGGATCGGTCACGAGATCGTCGGCGGGCATCAGCGGTGAAGTGCCGTAGACCTGCCCGGCCGTGGTCGGGATCCGCAGGAAGGGCACGCCGTCGAGATCGGAGAGCGGCGCGACCGTTTCGATCACGACCTCGACCTGCTTGCCCGGCCCGAGCTGTCCGACGGACAGCACGTGCAGTCCGCGCAGAACCTCTTCGTGCAGCACCGCCGCCTTGCCGCGGTCGATCGCCTCCTCATAGGTCGCGCGGGCCTCGTTTTTGGCCTTGGCGACCGCCTTCAACAGGCGACCGTCGATGCGGGCCGAAAGCCCCGTGACCACGGCGTCGAAGCCGACCGGGAAGGTCATCACGGCCTCGATCGCGACGTCTTCGGCATTGCTGAAGGTGCGCGTCGTCGTCGACACGGCGAGGCCGGAGCGGATGTCGATGTCGATCCGCGACGCGGCGAGCGGCACCGGCCGCGGCGTGCGGTCGACGAAGCCGGTCACGCCGTCGCGAAGGACGGAAAGTGGATGTCCGAGAGCGGAAGCGGGCATGCGATCACTCCTTCGCCGTATAGGCGCGCAAAGCCTTTTCGATGTCGGCGAGGGTCGCTTCGACGTCGATGGAGGCGGGGTCGACGGATGGATCGACGCGCAGCTCCACGCCGCGCGCCTGATGGATCGGAAGGGCGTCGTCGAAGGCCATGAGGACCTTCACCGCCGCGGGCTTCATGCCGAGACCGTGCAGCGTCGTGTAGCGGCGGGCCTTGGCGAGGTGCTCCTCGCCGTAGGCATCCGCCGCGCGGCCCGTCTTGGACGCGGGCGGCAGGATGCCTTCTGCGATGAGGAAGCGGATCTGCCGCGGCGGGATGCCGGCCTTCTCGGCCAATTCGGCAAGGGTCATGGTCGCCTCCTGAACGTGACAAGAATTATGTCGGGTTCGGGGGCTCGTCAAGAACGTGACAAGAAAATTGTTTTGTTCAAAATGAGCTGCGCCGCGTTGGAGAGATCTGATGGCGATTACAGTAATACCCTTTTAAGCAATCGAATTGCGACCCTTTCGGAGAGATATCCCTTTCCATGGATGGCGATCCTTGGTGCAGCGCGCCGCTCAGGGCGGTTTCGACGGTGGAATTATGATCTTTGGGGCAATGAACTAGGCGGCCGCCAAGTCGTCGATCCGTGCGCGGATCGAGCATGTCTTCGCACATCAGAAGAACAGGTTCGCTCTCTTCTCCGCATGATCGGCCTCGTCCCCAAGCTTCGGCTAGCCAGCCTCCGCCATCTCTTGCTAAGCTTGTAGGCCTTGCATAGCGGTACACTTCCTTGGCGCCGCGGAACCGCCTCAAGGTCGCAGTCTGGCTCAAGGGGGGATTATGACAGGGGCAGCAATGGAGGCGCCGTTTCCGGCGCAACTCTTGAATTGGGCGGGAAACC
The DNA here is from genome assembly GCA_027489535.1 of Hyphomicrobiales bacterium. Classification (GTDB taxonomy): domain Bacteria; phylum Pseudomonadota; class Alphaproteobacteria; order Rhizobiales; family Beijerinckiaceae; genus JAIXZO01. The sequence goes on along the minus strand of JAIXZO010000021.1, from coordinate 11,591 downwards.
GGTCGGGCGGAGTGCGCCGACTGTTCGATGCTGGTAGCGGTCGGCCCGGCCAGATAGTTTTCGAGACAAACTTGCTGCATAGGCTCGAGGCCTGGGCAGGATCGATCACCGCCTGTTCTGGCACCGTCCCTCGCATATTGTTGCTCGTCGGCGGCCCGGGAAATGGCAAGACCGAGGCGATTGAATCGACTGTGGGTTGGCTCGACTCTTCGCTGGGCGCCGACGGCAAGCTCGCTAACGAACTCAAGAAGTCCTTCTTCCCACCGGAGGGCACCGCCGTTCCTCGGCTTGTCAGGGTGGACACCTCACAAATTGGCCTCCAGTCGATATCGCTCGGGTTGTCGATCGTTCAGGACGCCTCGGCGGTGGTTGGCGCGACGGGCAAGCAGGCGGCGCAGCTCCTGCTGGATGAACTCGACGCAGTGCAGGCAGCGGCCCCGACGGAGGCATATTTGTGCTGCGTGAACCGGGGCGTGCTCGATGATGCCCTCATCGAGGCGATCGACAATGATCGGGACGGGTCGCGTCGCTTGCTGGAGGCTGTTACATGCGCCGTAAGCCTCGCCCCGGACGCGCCTTCCTGCTGGCCACTTGCTGGATTTCCAGAAGTAGCTGTCTGGCCGATGGATGCTGAATCTCTGCTGCTGACGCCGGTCGCAGGCGGGGAGGTGCCCGCACGAAGCCTTTTGCGCACGGCGCTCGACGAGAAGATGTGGCCGACGCCCGGCTCATGCGACGGTGGCACATCCTGTCCGTTTTGCGGAAGTCGCGAACGCCTAGAGCGTGAACGCGAAGAAACGTCGCTCCTCCAGATCTTGCGATGGTTCGAAGTTGCAAGTGGGAAGCGTTGGAGTTTCCGTGAGCTGTTCTCACTGGCATCCTACTTGTTTGCTGGCCATCGCGTGTCGCCGCGCGAAGCGAGCCTCGCGCCGTGCGAATGGGCCGGGAAGATGGTCGGGCTCGACGAGATCGCCCGTCGCGGCGGGAAGCCCGCGAAGGACCAATCGACTGCGATCTTCCGGCTAGTGACCTCCCAGTACCAGCACGCGCTTTTCCACCGCTGGGAGCGTGACGCTGGTCCGGCCCTCCTGCGAGAGATTAAGGAACTCAAGCTCGACGACGACAATACGGCGATGGGCTTACAGTGGTTCCTGTCATCGCGCCGGACCGCCTACCTGCCCGCAATGATTGGCAGCGCGCTTGAAGGCATCGTTGAGCTGCTCGATCCTGCCCTTGCCGACCCGGATACGGAAGTGCAGGCAACGAAGAACACGCGCTTTGCACTCCGAGAGCTCGACGTGAGGTTTAGCCGATCGGTTCTGGAAGGCCTCGACTACATTCGGAAGCTACATGTGCTTTCAAGGCTCGAGGTGGACCTGCTTGAGCGACTGGCCAAGCTCGACGCGGAGCTTTCGGTTGGGGGCGTCCGACGCCGGCGGCCCGCATCTGCCACCAATGTCCAGCGCTTCGTGCGCGACTTTGCCTGCCGACTGGTTCGCCGAGCCCTTGGTACGCGGACCGCTGCCGTGCTCGACGCACCGATCCTTGGTAAATTCCAGAAAGTGCTCGAGGACACAGCAGGGGACGACCTTTTCGACGTAGCGCAGGAGGTCGAGCAACTCCTCAACCGGAACCAGAATTTTGAAATTTCCCTGACCACGACGTTCGGCCAGCCCCTGCCACCCATGATCCGGCGCGCGATCTTGGTCGTGCCATCCCGATCGGTCCAGCCGCTCGGCGCCGAGAAGGCAGGTAGGCCCGCATCTCCGATTTGTTTTCTGAAGGTAGGTGACGGACGATCGGGCCAGCCAATCGCCCTGACGTATGATCTGTTTAAAGCGGTCAAGGAACTCGAGAAGGGCATGTCAGTGGCATCGCTTCCCCGTGCTGTTCTCGCCCTGCTCGACACGACGCGCGCGCGCCTTTCAGGTCCGATCGTCAGGGACCAGCTTGTGCTAGACCGGGCCCGTATCCAACTTGGGTCGAGCGGCACTTCGGTGGTCCAACGGCGATCGGGCTTTGCCGTTCGCAAGGAAGGCGGCCGATGACGCTTGCAAGGTTTCGCGAGGAGCCGTGGCGTACGTCGCACGGCGCCTATCAGGAGTCGGCGCTCGCCATGTCGCCAGCGCCGGAATACGCGAGTTCCGAGGTTATTCTTTCGTCCCTGTATCGTCATGCTGGCCTAGAGGGGGCGACGGAGCGCACGGTTCCCCAGCGCGGGCGAGATCTCGACAAGGAAGTCCAATGGTATCGCGATCGTGCGCGCAAGCCGGACGCCGCCGCACTGGATGCCGACACCTTCCACACACTGCTTCATTCGGTACTGGAAAGCCCGAAGCTCCCTAACCAAGCCTCGAAGCGGTTCGTCCAAGTCACCCCACTCGTGCCGCAGGCCGCCGTCTTCTCGGGATCAGCGCGACTGAGCAGTAACTCCTGGCCGGCGGGCGCTTTGGTCCGGCGGATGGTCTGGCTGGGATCGCCGGACAACGCGGCGGCAGCGACGATCTGGCAATCGTTGTTCGAGGCCCTGTCGGTCACGGACGACGACGATATCTTCGCTCGTTTTCTTCAGGCGGAAATCAAGGCTTGGTGCCCCCAGCCAGCTTGGGCTGCCATTAATTCTGCCGAACAGGCGACACTCGATCCAGTAGACCAAGAGGGGCTCGACTATCCAGCGCGACGCTTCGTCCGAGACCTTGCCTCGATCATCGACGCCAAGGACTCAATGACGCGGCGCCAATGGACGAGCCTCCTTGAGGCAATCGTCAGGCTTGCTGCCGTCGCACATGTTACCTGGCTGTGCGACGTCCATGCCAAGTCTTGGGAATGTATTAAGGCGGCGCTCGATGGAAATGGGCCGGGAGACGCGGCCGCAGCCCGTGCGTCGATGTATCCCAAGGCTTTTCAGTTCTTATCCTACGGTGACCGTGCGCTTCCGGGCATAAAGGACCGGGCATCTGCCTTCCTGCAGGCGCGGCTAGGTCTCAATGCAGTGCTATGGGCGCTCGATGCCGCAGGCGTGGAGGCAGCATCGCTTTCGTCGGCTGCCGGTCTCGCCGACGTGTGCGATCGCCTCCGTTCGAATGCGGCAAAGGTGGAGGCGACCGGCCTTCGCGACGTGCTCGCCGACGTGTCTGAGCGCGAGACGCGGACGCTGCTGTGCAAGAAGGGAATCGGCTCGAATATTATGGAGTTTGCGCGTCACGTACTCGGTCAGCGACAAGCAGCAAACCCCCTACTGCGCGGCTATGATCAGGGCTTCTCCCTCCGCAAGCGCGGAACCAGCAACTCGAGTCCATGGGTCGTGGGGCTTGGGCCGGTCAGCGTGCTTGCGCTCGTGCATTGTTCCTTGGCCGGGACGACAGGCCCACGCTCGGTGCGACGACTTTCGCAGCACCTCGCCGGGTACGGGGCGATCGTCGATTATCGCGATATCGCAACGAACGACCTTGGCTACCAACTGCGGATGCTCGGCTTAGTGCTCGATAGTCCGGATGCCGAGAGCGGCATGCTGCTCGTGCCGCCCTTCCCCAAACGCCAAAGAGAACCAGCATGAATCGCCTGGCCTCCACCATCGCGGACATGATTCGCGACAAGCTCGCCCAATCCTCCGGGGGCGACCAAGGCGAGGTGCGGTTGATTTTCCACGGGCCGCAGAAGGAAATCCTCACCGCGGTCTTCGACTTATTGGCCGTGGCGAAGGATGACAGACCCCAAGTGCCGATCTTGCTCCAGCTACCAAGCTTGGCGATCGGCGAGGAAAACCCGCCGGTCGGCATGTCGGGGCGCTGCGACGACACCCACTTGCTCAACCTACGAAATTCACCTTCGCAACCGACGTTCCTGGCGCTGGTGCCACCGGGCCAACACAGCATGCGCTCGGTGACGTCGACAACGGACGAATTCGGTGTTGCCGCCCCCAACAATGGCGGAAACGTGCCGTTTGAGGATTGGTGGTTGGACGAATTCATTCAGGAATTGGTCCGTGTTGGTATAGGCTTGGCGGGAATTCAGGATCAACAACAGCGCGACGACGCGCGCACGTTGGTCGGAAAAGCCGCCGCGGCGGCGGATGAAATGGATCCGGAACGAACGCAGCGCGCTGCGGCCTGGAAAGTCCTCTCGCGCCTCTTTTCCTCAGCACCAGACGTGGCGGGGCTCACGCCCGCTCAACAGGTAAGCCTTGCCTGCGGCGTGCCACCGATGCGGGATGGGTCTCTATCTTCCCGCGAGCAAGCCGCAGTGCTCGAGAAGATCGCGGACGCCATGTCCGATGGCTTCGGCCCAGGAATTCGTCGCGCGCAAGAGAATGCCAACGAAGTTGATAACGGCCACTTGGACGCCTTCCTCGCGCACCTTCGTGACGCATGCGATCTCCCGACGGCTTTCGAGCGGGCAACTGCCGCATATTATGCGCCAGGAAACGGGTTGGACATGCCCGTTGCGCCCGGTTGGTGGCGCGCGCTGACGACCGAAAAGTGGTCGGAATTGCTCACCGAGGACGCGGCGGCGCAGGGCGATATCCGCATGGGCTGCTCGAATGCCCTCATCCCTCTGGCCAAAGGCATGCCCATTCTGGTGGAAGGAAACGTTGCGCTCACGTTCGAGACAGTCGGCCCGGATGCTACCGGCACGGTCGTGTCGATCGAGCGTGGCAAGGGAAACAAACTTGGCGACGTTCGGGTCGGCGAGGAAGACGCCGTCTTTCTCGACGAGGCCCCGCCTGATCACAAAACACCTATCCGCTACGCCGCGTCTTGTGATGGCTTCAAGCCTGGCGCCATCAAGATCGTGTCGCTGGCGACATGGCAGCCAGGCATCTTCGTCGCCTGCCGCCTTGCCCGCAAGCTCACGCCGCCACGCAAGCCTACGCGGCGCGGGAAGGGCGCGCCAGAGCTTGAGACGAGCCTCGTCGTTCCCGGTGGTGGCCGTTACGAATTGCTGGTCTTCACGTCACCCGGTGTCGTGCTCAATGCTGCCGCCACGGGCACGGCTGACGACGCGCAGGATCGCATCGATGCTATCCAACAGCTCGTCGTCCGGCCGGTGCGCGAGGGTTTCCACCAAGTGGAAGTCGAAGCGGAGACCAACTATCAGGTCGACATTGGCTTCAGCCGGCCGGCAGCCGACGGCTCAACGTCGCATGAAACGTGTCGCGTCTTCCTTGCTGTCGAGGACGTCGTCGAGCATGGCTGCAGAAGCGAGTTCGAACGGCTGATCCGGGCCAATCGCCGCGCGATTGAGCCGTCGGAAGCTAAGCCAGTCGTCCAGCTAAACCGAAGCGCGCGCTCCTCGAGCTTGCAGGACTGGATGCTGTCCGAGGATTCCGCCAGCAGGTCATATCTTCCGATAGTGCTCGCCGACGACTATGTCGATGCCTGGGTCCAGCCAGTGTGGGGCTCTGGCCCGGGACCGATCTTCTCCACCGGTCGATATCTTCAGGATCCGCGACCGGACGCCGAGGAGTTCCAACCACCAGTGGGCTTCGTGGAAGCGAGGCAGAAATTGGCCGCACGTATCCGGGGCACTGGCGACCAAACCGGTCTGGTAGAGTCGGCCGAGCTTGGGAAGTGGCTCGTGGCCGATGAGGAGTTTCGCGCCCTCGTAGAAGAGTATCTTGACGCATATCAGGCCTGGCTGGCCGCCGAACCCGACGTGGCCTGTTGGGTAGATGTAGGTGTAATCACCTCGCTAGAGGACGATCGCAGGACGATCTCCCGGGTACCCGACGCCATCATGCTATCCCCGCTCCACCCGCTCCGTCTTGCTTGGCATTCGGTTGCGCAGGGAGTTCTTCTGGAAGCCGAATCTAGTGGGAACCCTTGTCCAGCGGTCAGTGTCCTAAATCCTGATTGCGTACCAGACTTGCTGGCGTTGTCGCTTCGATCGCCTGATGGTATCGAAAAGGTCGATTTCCTCGCCGTCGAGAACGGCACGGATTATTGGTCGGTTCTGTGGAATGGCGAGCGGCTCGGCCGCCTCCCTAGCCGTTCGAGGGTGGCGCCCTTCGGCGAAGGGTTTGGTATTTCGGTTGGCGGCATCTCCGTCGGTTTCAGTGCCGCGCAGGTCGGCCGTGCGCTAGAGGACGTCTCCGGGCTTTTGGCGGCAAAGCCCTCGATCGGGGTCGTCGTCGCCAGCGCAGGCGGCACGACTGATGCCTGCAACGAGGGACTGATCAACTGGTGTGCTGATCGATATCGCGACAGCGACACGCGCGCGCGGCGGCCGGTGGCGGGGCCGCGCTTCGTCGAGATCTACGATCACCGGGATGGTGATTCCCGGCCCGACGATGCCACGATTTCCAACCTGTCCGAGGACACGCTTAATAGCGTGCGATGGTTCGAGGGCCAGCCAGCCATTGCGCGACCCGACCTTGGGATCATCGCGCAGCTTGACATGTCGGAGCCGAGCGCGGCGCCAGTCTCTGGCCGGTCCCCCCTCGGCCACGGCGGCTTGCTGCGCCATCGTGTTCGACGCCAACTACCTGGCGCCTTCCTGAGCGAGACGCGCCAGTCCCTCGCGGGATCGGCTTCGGGCGACGTCCTAGCCGACAAGGTTTCTGCCTGCATCAGCACGATGGAAAGCCTCGGCGATCGCCGTACAGGCTTGCGGTTCGCCCCCAATGTGAACGCGGTGCGCGACATGCTCGAGACGCGCCGGACAGACTTTGTCGCGGTCTCGTCCTCGGCTATCGATCCCGCCTGCTTCTTGGGCGGCTGGTTGGAGGATGCCTACCTCTGGGACTACGATATGCCGTCCTATTCCCACCGGGCGGGCGACACCAACGGTTATTATCTCTTGTCGCGGGTCAAGCAGGCCGATAGCGAGGCCCTATCGAAGGCTCTCGGTCGCCTTCCAGGATGCGCCGCGATCAAGCCCGATCACGTACAAGACGTGTTGCTTGAGATCGCTCGTCGCGGCATCCCTACGATTAGGGGTTTGGCAGGCGACAATGCCGGAGCGATCGGAGACCTTGGTCTGTTTGTGGCGGTTCGGTTGCTGCAAGATCGGTTTCGTCTCTCGAACATCGGCGAGAGCCTGATCCCCGTCATCGACGTGACCGGCGAGGACGTTGCCGTCTGCATCATCGTACCGGTCGACCCATTCCGTGGGTACTTTTCCGATCTGGCGAAATCTCTCGGCAAGGACCGCAAGGACGCCTCACTCTCCCGGCCCGACCTCTTGGTAATCGGCGTGAAGCTCGGGGTCGAGGGCGTCCGGATCCATCTTACGCCTGTCGAGGTGAAGTGCCGCCCCGGGTCGGTGTTCCCGTCATCCGAGGTCAACGACGCACTCGAACAAGCGCGGACCTTCTCGCGGCTGCTGGCAAACATGCTCCCCCACGACGGCCAGCCGGTCGCGTGGGCGCTGGGATTCCAGCATCTTCTTCTCTCGATCATCGGCTTTGGCATGCGGGTCTACAGCCAGCATCCCGACGTTGTGGGGCGGGAGGCGCAGTGGTCATCGCTCCACGAGCGGATTGCGGCCGCTATCCTTGATCCTCGGCCTTGCGTGTCGGTCGACCAGCGCGGTCGGCTTATCATCGTGGACGACAGTCCTCGAAGTTGCGTGCGTGATCGCGACGATGACGGCTTCGACGAAACCATTACGATTGGGAGCGCCGATGCCGGGCAGGTCGTCGCCGGTGACCCGTTGGCCTTCTATGACAGCGTTAGGACAAGGGTTGGGCAATGGGACCTATTCCCGACCGCAGGTGCCTTCACGACGGGGGTCGTGCAACCGCATGCCGATCCCGACATAAAAGACATTCCGGACCCGCCGCCGCTGGATTCCGGCGAGGACGGCGCCGAGGACGGCCAAGTGGAGCCAGAGGCGCCTGCAGTGCCCGCGCCTTCGGTTACGGAATCCGAGAGCTCTAGGGGGGTCATCCTGTCGATAGGCACAACCGTGGACAGCTTCCGTACCGGCAGTGTGCAGCTGAATATCTCCGACACCCGCCTCAACCAGCTCAACATTGGCGTCGTTGGCGATCTCGGCACCGGCAAGACGCAGCTTCTCAAGTCGCTGATCATGCAGATTTCGGATGCATCTGATGCAAATCGGGGTATTCGGCCGCGGTGCCTGATCTTTGATTACAAGCGAGATTATAGTAGCCCAGAATTCGTGAAGGCGACCGGCGCGCGCGTCGTGAAGCCCTATCGACTGCCGCTTAACCTGTTCGACACCAGTCCTATCGGCGACTCGGCCGCCCCATGGCTCGATCGTTTTCGCTTCTTCGCGGACGTACTCGACAAAATCTACTCCGGCATCGGACCCGTTCAGCGCGACAAGCTCAAGCGAGCAGTGCGCGCGGCCTATGACGTGTGCCTCCCGGGCCAGCAACCAACGCTCTACGACGTCCATTCTGCCTATGCCGAGCTGCTGGACGGCAAGTCGGATGCGCCGATGTCGATAATCGACGACCTTGTCGACATGGAGGTGTTCGCCTCTAAGACGAGCGAGACCCAATCGTTCGACACGTTTCTAGATGGCGTCGTAGTGATCTCGCTCGATGCTTTGGGACAAGACGATCGCAGCAAAAACATGCTCGTCGCGGTCATGCTCAACATGTTCTACGAAAACATGCTGCGAACGCCCAAGCGGGCATTCATTGGCAACGCTCCACAGCTTCGCGTGGTTGACTCCTACCTGTTGGTCGATGAGGCCGACAACATCATGCGGTACGAGTTCGACGTGTTACGCAAGCTGCTTTTGCAGGGTCGCGAATTCGGCACTGGCGTCATCCTAGCATCGCAATACTTGCGACACTTTAAAGTGAATGCCACAGACTATCGCGAGCCGCTTTTAAGCTGGTTTGTCCACAAGGTTCCCAACGTCACGCCCGCCGAGCTCTCCGCGCTAGGGCTGACGGGAGGCACAGCCGAGATGGCCGAAAGAGTGAAGTCTCTCCCGGTTCATCAATGCCTTTACAAGTCCTTCGATGTTTCAGGCGAGATCGTGCGCGGACTGCCGTTCTTTGAGCTGGAGGCGTCTCGCGAGAAGCGAGACGAGTAGTCTGGGATCAACGGTCGGAAGCCGATATCGCGCCCTCGTGCGACCAATACACTGGTCGCCGAAGTCGAGCATTTCGGAATCGTTCCGATCTGTCTGATTCTGGCGGGATAGGTGACGATCCGTTGCACGGAGGCAAGAGGCTCAGATTTACCACGAAATTAGGGGCGGGGCGCTGGTTCGACGAACCGGGCCCATGTCATGCAATTAGTCACGCATGGATGCAGTGACTTCCCTGATGCTCTTTCGCATCGCAGTTTCGGTCGGGACGATGCATCCCACTTCTAGGTCGAAGGCGTTGAATGCCTTCAACGTGTCACTGATGCTCGTGCCGCTCTTCTCAAGCATCCGCACCCGTCGCCGTGTCGATGATCTTCTTGAAGTGCGCGCCAACTTTCTCAGCCAGACCAACGGGCACGGCATTTCCGATCTGGGTGTACTTAGGCACTTCGCGATCGAAATTACCTTCAAGCGGATTCCCGGCGCGGCGACTGCCGCCCGTCGTGCGCTTGCCAACAAAGTGGTACCAATCAGGGAACATTTGAAGGCGCGCCCATTCGCGTACCGTCAGGATCCGAGGCTGCGAGAAATGGACATAGTCATCTGGCAATGACGTCGCAGTGATGTTCGGTCCGCTGGCTCCCCAACGAGGTTTAAGTGCGCGTTGCGAGAATTTCTTGGTTTTGAAATGTTCGGGGATTTCGCCGTCGTTCTGCAGCATGTGCCAAAATTTTGCGACTACCTCCGGCTTGTGCTTGCTGTACTCGTGCTCAGTCAGACAGGTTCGTGCACGCATTCCTGACTTTGGCGCGCGCAGGCGCTTCTGGATCGCAGTCGACGCCGCGCGTGGATAAGTCGTTGTCCCAAACGTGCCACGCGGGAAATCACCAGAACGCAGGATGTGACCGGCAACAGGGTCGACGAGGTCGCCCAGTAAGTCGATAAGATGCGGGTACTTTCCTGGTTGGCCTTCCGGCAGGAAGCCACATGCGACCGCGTCTTCCTGATTGGCGGCCGGATCGAGGAAGTCGCATGCATCGAGGACATCTTTGCGAATGCCGACGAGAAGGACACGGGGACGGTTCTGCGGGACACCGTAGTCCTTGGCGTAGACAAGGGACCAACGAACCTCGTAGCCCTTGATGCGTCGGAACTCAGCTTTAACATCTGGAAAAATGAGGTCGGCGCCTTCTTGACGCGTCCACCGGGAATTTAGAAGGCCGCGAACGTTCTCGAACAGGAAAATGCGCGGCCGCAGCGTGCGGATTATATCCGCCATGCGGACGTAGAGGCGGTTGGAAGGCAGTTCTTTCTTGTCGACTGCATAGGAGCGGCGAATGCCGATACCAGAGAACCCTTGGCATGGTGGACCACCGGCAATGACGTCAAGCGTACTGCCGGCACCGCTTGCAGCGGACGCGCCTTTGTCGAAGGACAGGTCGATTTCAGGGATCGAGGACAGGTCGGAGACTAGCTTTTGGAGGCGCTTGCCCGTGAGCTGTTGAGCGTCGCTGCTGTGCAGGTCGGGATTGTCGGAGAATGCAAGGCCGCCGATTTCATGTTGGCGGTTCGCGAGATAGGTCGCGCGCGTATCCTTGTCGAGTTCGTTGACGAAGACAGGCGTGAAACCGGCATTCTCGAATCCCGATGAAAGACCGCCACAGCCTGCGAACAGGTCGATCATGCTGTAAAATCGCTGGCTGCTAGCGATATTTAATTCCGTTGCCTCGATCTCGTCTAGGGCTCGTTTGGCAGGGGCTAGGGTGTGGGGCATGTTGGGCTTTTGAAAATCGTTCGCCAAGTCCTAGCGTACGGACACTGCTCTGCCACTGACTTTTCGTCCAGCAGTGATTAGAGCCTCGGCGGATATTGCACCGACTGGCGGGCGGAGCAACAGCCGAGCCTGCGGAGCTGGTCAGGGTTACGCCGCTGATCGGCCGTTGCGGAGAGCGGCATCGAAAGAACATCGAACCGCTCGAAAACGCCGCAGAGTATCTCGGCCTTCGATCCTCCGGCACATTATCCGACCGTAACGGTCGCTCCGGATGGCCCGGAAGTCTTTGACGGCGGACGGAAGGGGCGGGTTGATCAATTCCGGGGTGACATCTACGGCGTCGCCGGGGTCAGTTCAGGTGAACCAAATTCCATGGTCCTCGGTCGTTTGCCTGAATTGACGATATCGAATGACCCCACTAACGGCAGTACTGGCAGAGGTTTGACAAGAACGCCGACCGTCTGCCCTGTGCGGCGCGCTCATGAGGTCGTTCACATGGAATATCGTCGTCTTGGAAATTCGGGCCTTCGCGTGCCCGCGCTCAGCTTCGGCACCGGCACGTTCGGCGGCGGCAACGATTTCTTCAAGGCTTGGGGCTCGACTGATGCGGCGGGCGCATCACGACTGGTGGACATATGCCTCGACCACGGCGTGTCGATGTTCGACAGCGCGTCGGGATACTCGGCGGGTCTTGCCGAGACGATCCTTGGGCAGGCGATCAAGGGCAAGCGCGAGCGCGTTCTGATCTCGACCAAGGCGACGTTCCCGACGGGGGCGGGCCCCAACGACTACGGCTCGTCGCGCC
>JAIXZO010000010.1 GCA_027489535.1 Hyphomicrobiales bacterium | reverse complement strand
TTGTCGTTCTCGCCCGCTTCGACATAGGCGCCGTCCTTGCGGAGGCTCTTCCAGAGCTTCTCGAAGCCCTTGGCGTCGGCGGTCTGCATGGGCTTGAGGCTTTCGAGGGCCTTGGCGCCGGCTTCCATGAACAGCTCATGGAAGGAGTCGCGCGTGCCGGAGGTGGGCGGCGGCCCGAGCACTTCGATCTTCACGTTCGGCAGGTTCTTGTCGATATCGGACCAGAGCTTGTAGGGGTTGTCGACCGGCTTGCCGTCGGGGCCGGGGACCTGCTCTGCGAGGGCAAGGAAGACCTGCTGCATCGTGAGCTTGATCGCGGGGCCGCCCTTGGACTGGGCGATGGTGAGCCCGTCGATGCCGACCTTCATCTCGACGATGTCGGTGACGCCGTTCTTGGCGCATTCCTCGAACTCGCCCTTCTTGATGGCGCGCGAGGCATTGGTGAAGTCGGGGTGGTTCACGCCGACGCCGGCGCAGAACAGCTTGAAGCCGCCGCCGGTGCCGGTCGATTCGACGACGGGCGTCTTGCCGCCGCCGGACTTGCCGAAGGCTTCCGCGACGGCGGTGGTGAATGGGTAGACGGTGGACGACCCGACGATGCGGATCTGGTCGCGCGCTTGGGCGGAGCCCGCGGCGAGAATGGCGGCCGCGACGGTGGTCGCGAGGACGATCTGGCGGTTCATCTCGGTTTTCTCCCGAAGCATCGGTGCGGAGGCGAGTGCCTCGCGACCCGACGGTTAAGCCCGCTGCATGACGGTTGAATGACGGTTTGCGACGGGGGCCGCGCGTTCAATCGAGAGCGGGCAATGCGACGCGGAACGTCGCGCCATCGCCCGGCCGGCTCTCGACCGCGAGACGGCCGCGATGGCGGTTGACGATGTGCTTGACGATGGCGAGGCCCAAGCCGGTGCCGCCCTTGTCGCGGCTCTCCGCCACGTCCACGCGGTAGAACCGCTCGGTCAGGCGCGGGAGATGCTCGGCCGGGATGCCGGGACCGTAATCGCGGACGGAGAGGACGATCTCGTCGCCCGAGGTCGTGTGCACGCGCTCGACGCGGATGTCGACGCGGCCGCCGGAGCGGCCGTATTTGACGGCGTTTTCCACGAGGTTCTCGGCGACGCGGAGCAATTCGTCGTGATCGCCCGCGACCACGAGGCGGTCGCCGTCCGCGAGCGTGCATTCCAGCTCGACGCCGCGCTCTTCGGCCAAGCGGGACAGGACGTCCGCGATCTGGCGCGCGACGGCGCCGAGATCGGCGGGGGCGGTGGGGCGGCGGTGCTCGTTCATCTCGACGCGCGAGAGGGAGAGCAGATCGTCCACCAGCCGCGCCATGCGCTTGGCCTGCACGCGCATGATGTCGAGAAAGCGGGCGCGGGCGGCGGCGTCGTCCTTGGCCGGACCCTGCAGCGTCTCGATGAAGCCGAGCAGGGAAGCGAGCGGCGTGCGCATCTCGTGGCTGGCATTGGCGACGAAATCGACGCGCATCGAATCGAGCCGCTTCGCGCCGGTCAGATCGCGCAGGGCGAGGAGCGCGGCGGGGCGGGTGCGGTCCGAGCCCGACAGGCCGGAGGGAAGCGGGGATGCGCGGAGCGCGAAGCTGCGCTCGACGGGGCCGCGGTCGGTGAACTCGGCCTCGACGGCCGCCTCACCGCGCAGCGCACGCTCCACCGCATCCACGACCTCGGGCATGCGCAATGCGAAGACGAGCGGGTTGCCGACCGCGAGGGCGGGAAAGGCGGTGCGGGCGGCGGCGTTGGCGAAGGCGACGGCGGCGCGGCGGTCGACGAGGATGACGGGATCGGGAAGGGCTTCGAGCGCTTCGCCGAGCAACGTCGCGTCCTCTCCCGTGCCGGCCATCCGCGTCAGCTCCGATCGAGAATGTCGGGGTCCTCGACCTCGCTGCCTTCCCGATAACGATTGATCCGCCCCGCGATCTCATAGGCGCCGAGAAGCGCCAGCGCGACCACGAAGGGGAGCAGGTAATAGCACAGGCGAAACAGCAGCAAGGCCCCGATCATGCTTTCGCGCGGCACCTGCGTGAAGGCGAGCAGCATCGTCGCCTCGAACACGCCCAAGCCGCCGGGCGCATGGCTGACGATGCCGAGGATGCAGGCGAAGGCATAGACCGCCGCGAAGCTCGCGAAGGGGATGCCGTGGCCCTCGGGCAGCAGGAAATACAGCACGCCCGCCGCCGCGAAAACATCGAGCGAGCCGAGCACCAATTGGCCCAGGGTGACCGGGAGCGTGGGAAGCTGGATGAGCCAGCGCTGGATCTTCACCGCGCGGCGCTTCAGCGACACCCAGATGAGATAGAGCCCCATGCCGAAGATCACGGCGATGCCGAGAAGCCGGTTGAGCGACGGCGGCAGCGCCGTGATGCGGGCGATTTCATCGGGGCGGGTGATGAGGCCCGCGGCGATGACGAGGCCCATGCCGAGCCAGAAGGTGACGCCCGCGATCAGAGTGAGGCTCGCCACCTTGGCGGCGGACAGGCCGCGCGGGGCGTAGATCCAGTAGCGCACCGTGCCGCCCGTCACGAGCGGGAAGCCGAGGGTGAAGGACACCGCGTAGCTGGTGAAGGAGGCGAGCGCCGTCGTGGCGTAGGGCACGTCGGCGCGGAGCTGGCGCAGCGCGAGCGCGTCGTAGCCGGTGAGCAGGAGATAGCTGCCCAGGGTGCAGGACAGCGCGAAGAAGAACTGCTCGGGCGAGACCGCGCGCAGCGCGATCTTCACGTCCGAGACGTTCACCTCGCGCAGCAGCGTGTAGAGCACCGCCGCCGACGCGCCGAGGATGACGAGGCCCGCCAAGGTGGCGAACATCGACGTGCGCCCGGACGACGAGCGGGACGGCATGAAGCGCCGGAAGCGCGATGCGCGCGCGGGCTCGGGTGCTGCGGTCATGAACTCCTCGGGCGACGGTTCAGCCTTCGCGGGCCGCCAGCGTCGCGGGCCGCTCCAGCGCGGCGTCGAGCCAAGCCAGAACCCGCGGCGCATCCGCGAACAGCTCGGGCGCGGGCTTGGCATAGGAATAGACCGCGGCGACATTGAGGTCGGCCACCGTGAACCGGTCTCCGACCAGATGGTTCCTGCCGGCGAGATGCGCCTCGAGGATCGCGGTGGGCTTGCGCAGCGCCGTCAGGGACGCGGCGACCGTCGCCTCGTCGCGCTCGGCTTCCGGCAGGATCGCCCGGTTATAAAGGATTTTCAGGGCATGGCCTTCGGCCTCGGTCACGGCCCAGAAGCTCCACATCGTCATCATGCCGTCTTCCGACACGTCGCGGGGCGCGATGGGGCCGCCGTGCTTCTTGGCGAGATAGAGGTTGATGGCGAGCGACTCCCACATCACCAGCCCGCCGTCGTCGATGGCGGGAATGTGGCCGTTGGGATTGACCGCCAGATAGGCCGGGTGGTGCTGCTCGCCCTTGCGCATGTCGACCGACACGTTCTCGTAGGGAATCCCCAGCTCGTGCGCGACCCAGAGGGTGCGGAAGGCGCGGGAGCGGGGAACGCCGTAAATTTTGAGGGTCATTTTGCGCCTTTGTCGGTGAAGAGGGTCTTGTAGCCGTCGCGCAGCACGTTCTTCTGGACCTTGCCCATGGTGTTGCGGGGCAATTCGTCGACGATGAAGATGCGTTTGGGCTGCTTGAACTTGGCGAGCTTCGAGGAAAGCTGGGCGATGATCGCCGCCTCGCTCACCGTCGCGCCCTTTTCGCGCACCACGGCGGCGACGACGCTTTCGCCGAAATCGGGATGCGGCAGGCCGACGACGGCGCTTTCGACCACGCCGGGGATGGCGTCGATCTCGGTCTCGATTTCCTTGGGGTAGACGTTGAAGCCGCCGGTGATGATGAGATCCTTGCCGCGCCCGACGATGTGGACGTAGCCGCGCTCGTCGATCTTGCCGAGGTCGCCGGTGATGAAGAAGCCGTCGGCGCGGAACTCGGACGCGGTCTTTTCGGGCATCCGCCAATAACCCTTGAAGACGTTGGGGCCCTTGACCTCGATCATGCCGATCTCGCCCTGCGGCAGGACCGCGCCGGTGTCGGGATCGGCGATGCGTAGCGACACGCCGGGGAGCGGGAACCCGACCGTGCCCGCGACGCGGTCGCCGTCATAGGGGTTCGAGGTGTTCATGTTGGTTTCGGTCATGCCGTAACGCTCGAGAATGGCGTGGCCGGTCTTGGCGCGCCAATCGCGATGCGTGTCGGCCAGCAGCGGCGCGGAGCCCGAGACGAACAGGCGCATGTGCCGGGTCGCGTCCGGAGTGAGGCCGGGATGCTGGAGCAGGCGCGTGTAGAAGGTCGGCACGCCCATCATCGTCGTGGCGCGCGGCATGTGGCGCATGACCTCGTCCGCATCGAATTTCGGCAGGAAGATCATGGACGCGCCGGCCATCAGCACGACGTTGGTGGCCACGAAGAGCCCGTGCGTGTGGTAGATCGGCAGGGCATGCAGCAGCACGTCGTCGCGGGTGAAGCGCCAATGCTCGGCGAGCGTGAGCGCGTTCGACGCCAGATTGTCGTGGCTCAGCATCGCGCCCTTGGAGCGGCCCGTGGTGCCCGAGGTGTAGAGAATGGCGGCGATGTCGTCGGGACCGCGCGAAGCGGGGGCTGCTGCGGGCGAAGTGAGGTCGGCGAGCTCGGCCAAGGAACCGCGCCCTTCGGGATCGAGCGTCTCGACGCGCGCGCCGACATCGTCCGCGCAAGCGCGCAGCGCCTCGCGACGGCCGGGATCGCAGACGAGCAGCTTCGGCTCGGCGTCGCCGACGAAATAGGAGATTTCGGCGGGGGTGTAGGCGGTGTTCAGCGGCACGAAAATGGTGCCCGCGAAGATCGAGCCGAGCTTCAGCGCGACGGCTTCCGCCGATTTTTCGATCTGCAGCGCGATTCGGTCGCCGGGGGCGAGGCCCATGTCCTGCAGCACCGCCGCATATCGCGCGGCCCGGTCGAAGATGTCGCCGTAGGTGCGGCGCTCTCCGGAACCCGTTTCGATGAAGATGCGGTCGAGCGCGGGGGCGCGGCTGCGGACGAGATCGAAGAGATGGTTCGACATGATGCGGCTTCCGGCGACGGCGTTTCCGGGCAGAACGGGTCCGGTCGAGCTTTCGGCCGGGGGCGCAAGAGCATCGCCCGGCCGTGCGGTTGTCAACCTGAAGATCCGCCTTGACGGCTCGGAAAAATACATGACGCTACGTAAGGTCTGACGGGCGCACGAAACCGTCGTAAGATCGTTTCTTCCGTTTCATGACGAGGGGGCCGGAATGTTCATTGGAAATGCCCCGAACCCGGTGGAGACCCTCGCTTGAGGCTCATGCGGATGAGAAGCGTCGTTCCCGGCTTCGGCGTCGCGCTCGGCCTGACGCTCGCCTTGCTGACCGCGATAGTGTTGCTGCCGCTGGCGGCGCTGGTGCTGCGCGCGAGCGAACTCGGCTTTGCGGGCGTGGCGAAGCTGGCGATGGAGCCGCGCATCTTCGCCGCGCTGAAGACGAGCTTCGGCCTGTCGCTCGCCGCCGCCGTCGTGAACGGCGTGTTCGGCGTGATCACCGCCTGGGTGCTGGTGCGCTACAGATTTCCGGGACGCCGACTGCTGGACGCGGCGGTGGACCTGCCCTTCGCGCTGCCGACCGCGGTGGCGGGCATCGCCTTGGCCGCGCTGTATGCCCCGAACGGCTGGGTCGGGTCGCTGTTCGCGCCCTATGACATAAAGATCGCCTACACGCCCGTCGGCATCTTCATCGCGCTGGTGTTCGTCGGCCTGCCCTTCGTGGTGCGGACGGTGCAGCCGGTGCTGGCGGAGGCGGAACACGAGATCGAGGAAGCCGCCGCGACGCTCGGCGCGGGACGCATCCGCACCATCCTGCGCGTGCTGCTGCCGCCGCTGACGCCCGCGATTCTCACGGGGGTCGCGATGTCGTTCGCGCGCGGGGTGGGGGAATACGGCTCGGTGATCTTCATCGCGGGCAACATTCCCTACGTCTCGGAGATCGCGCCGCTGCTGATCGTCGTGAAGCTCGAGGAATACGACTATGCCGGGGCGACGGCCATCGCGCTGACGATGCTGACGGCGTCCTTCCTGATCTTGTTGGGGCTGAACGCCCTCGGCTCGTGGTCGCGCAGGAGGTACGGCGTTGTCCGATAGCCCTCTGCGCGCCGTCGCGCCTCCCCTCGTGCCTTCCGCAACGCTCACGCGCGCCGCAAGCACGGTTCGTCTGCGGCCCGCGACGGAGGACCCGCCGGTTCTCAAATATGTGCTGATCGCCGTTGCGGTGCTTTTTCTCGCGCTGTTTCTGGTCTTGCCGCTCGTGGCCGTGTTCGTGGAGGCGTTCCGCAAGGGGGCGGAGGCCTATTGGACCTCCCTGCAGGACGAGGACGCGGTAGCGGCGATCAAGCTGACGCTGACGGTGGCCGCCATCGCGGTGCCGGTGAACATCGTGTTCGGCATCGCGGCGGCCTGGTGCATCGCGAAGTTCGAATTTCCGGGAAAGAGCCTGCTGGTCAGCCTGATCGACCTGCCCTTCTCGGTGTCGCCGGTGGTGGCGGGGCTGGTCTATGTACTGCTGTTCGGCGCGCAGGGGCTGATGGGGCCGACGATGAAGGCCTACGGCATCGAGGTGATCTTCGCGGTGCCGGGGATCGTGCTGGCCACCATCTTCGTCACTCTGCCCTTCGTGGCGCGCGAGCTGATCCCGCTGATGGAAGAACAGGGCACGACCGACGAGGAGGCGGCGCTGTCGCTGGGCGCGGGCGGGTTAAAGACGTTCATGCGCGTGACGCTGCCCAACATCAAATGGGGCCTGCTCTACGGCGTGCTGCTGTGCAACGCCCGGGCTATGGGCGAATTCGGCGCGGTCTCGGTGGTGTCCGGGCACATCCGCGGCGTGACCAATACCATGCCGCTGCAGGTGGAGGTGCTCTACAACGAGTACAATGCCGTCGCAGCCTTCACCATCGCTTCGCTGCTGGCGCTGCTGGCGCTCGTCACCCTCGCTTTGAAGGCGCTTCTCGAATGGCGTTATGCCGACGAGATCGCCGGCACGCACCGACGCTGAGGACCCCGCATGGACATCCGCGTTCGCAACATCGTGAAGGATTACGGGCGCACCGCCGCGCTGGAAGGCGTATCGCTCGACATCGCCTCGGGCGAGCTGGTGGCGCTGCTGGGGCCTTCGGGTTCGGGCAAGACGACGCTGCTGCGCATCATCGCGGGGCTCGACGTGCCGACCTCGGGGCAGGTGTTTTTCGGCGAGGAGGACGCCTCGCATACGCCGGTGCAGGACCGGAACGTGGGTTTCGTGTTCCAGAGCTATGCGCTGTTCAAGCACATGACCGTGCTCGAGAACATCGGCTTCGGGCTTTCGGTGCGGGACGGGAAGACGCGGCCGAGCGCGGGCGAAATCCGCCGGCGGAGCATGGAATTGTTGGACCTCGTGCAGCTTTCCGGCTTGGAGAAGAGGTATCCGGGACAGCTTTCGGGCGGGCAGCGGCAGCGCGTGGCCTTGGCGCGGGCGCTGGCGGTGGAGCCGCGCGTGCTGCTGCTCGACGAGCCCTTCGGCGCGCTCGACGCGAAAGTGCGCAAGGACCTGCGCCGCTGGCTGCGCGAAATCCACGAGCGCACGGGCCACACGACCGTGTTCGTGACGCATGACCAGGACGAGGCGCTGGAACTGGCGGACCGCGTGGCGGTGTTGAACCACGGCAAGATCGAGCAGATCGGCACGCCCGACACGATCTACGACCGGCCGGAGACGCCCTTCGTGTTCCGCTTCATCGGCGAGAGCCACGCCGTGCCGGTGATGGTGCATGACGGCAAGGTGTGGCTGGCGGGACAGCCGATCCTGATGGCGGCGGGCGGGCTGAGCGAAGGCCCGGCGGCGCTGCATCTGCGCCCGCACGACGTGGAATTCGCCGCCCATGCGGGCGACGCCCTGCCCGCGCGCATCCTCTCGGTGCGGCGGAGCGGGCCGACGCGGCGGGCGGAGATCAGGCTTTCGGACGTCGAGGCCGTGTTCGAGATCGACGCGCCGGCCGCGCTGACGGTGAAACCGGGCGAGGAGCGCCCGGTGCGCATCCTGAGGGGCCGGGTCTTTCCGGTCTGAGGCTCGATCAGCCGATTGCTTCAGGCGAGGCCTGCGGTGCGGATCACGTCGGCGCGGGCGAGCTTGACGCTTTCGGCGGCGGAGAGGATCTGCTCCCAGGTGTTGGTGTCGACCGGGATGAGGTTGGCCAAGCGGTCCGCGCGGGTCGCCAGCTCGGGTTGGCCGGGAAGCAGCACGGAGGGTCCGCGGCCTTCCGGCGGGCGCGTGACCCATTCGGCATAGGCCTCGATCTCGCGGGCATAGGACGCGGCGGTGCCCATCGCCTCGGGCGAGACGATGACGGCGAACATGTTGTTGATGATGGCGTCGCGCGATTTCGGCCCCTTCTGCGTCGCGCCGCCGGCGAGCGCGCCCGCCAGGAGATCGCAGGCGAAGGACAGGGCCCAGCCCTTGTGCTCGCCGAAGGTGCGCAGCGCGCCGAGCGGCTCCTCGAACAGGGCGGCGGGATCGGTGGTGGGTTCGCCCGCGCCGTCGATCAGCACGCCTTCGGGCACGTCCACGCCCTTGTTGTAGGCGACGCGGACCTTGCCGACGGCCAAGCGGCTGGTGGCGAAATCGACGATGAAGGGATCGCGGCCCGGACGCGGCAGGCCGATGGAGATGGGGTTGGTGCCGACGCGCGCGGCGAAGCCGCCATGCGGGGACACGGCCGGCGTGGAAATGACGTTGACGAAATGCAGCGAGACCATGCCGGCGCGCACGCATTGCTCGGACCAATGGCCGATGCGGCCGATATGGTGGCTGTTGCGCAGCGAGAGGATGCAGGAGCCCTGCGCGCGGGCGCGATCGATCGCCATGGCGACGGCGTCATGCGCCATGGTCTGGCCGAGCCCGCGATCCGCCTCGACGATCAGCATGGAGCCGAGATCGGCCGCGACGGTCGGGGTCGCGTTGAGGCGGCACTCGCCGGTGAGCGCGTTGGCGATGTAGGCGGGCAGCATGCCGACGCCGTGCGAATCATGGCCGCGCAGATTGGCCTCGACCAGATGGTCGGCGACGAGGGCGCATTCGCGGGCGTCGGACCCCGCCGCCGCGAAGATGTCGCGCACCAACTCGCGCAGCCGCTCGTTCTCGATGCGGACTTCGCCCGCCTTTGCACCCGCCATGACTCGTCCTCGCCTTGCGTTTTCTTGATATGTTCGGCGCGCAGAGTGTCGGCGGGGACGGTTCGTGGCAAGGGGGCGAAATATCCTCCATGCCGGACAAAGCGTTTGACATAACGAACGATCCGTTTAAAAGAACGTCATGCGCCGATTTGAACCGAGCAGCTTGCCGGGCGCAGGGGCCGCGAAAGCGGACCCGAAATACGGCTAAAGCGCCGCGGGCTCCGACATCGGCCGCCCCGGGCTCATGATCTGGAGACCGCGTGATGACCTTCAAGACGACCCGCCGCACCGCCCTCGCCCTCGCCGCCGGCTTGTTCGCCGCCGCCGCGCCGTCCTTCGCCTCCGCGCAGGTGAAGGAAATCCGCATCGATTGGGCGACCTACAACCCCGTCAGCCTCGTGCTGAAGGATCAGAAGCTGCTCGAAAAGGAATTCGAGAAGGACGGCATCACGATCCGCTGGGTGCAGTCCGCCGGCTCCAACAAGGCGCTGGAATTCCTCAATGCCGGTTCGATCGATTTCGGCTCCACCGCCGGCGCGGCCGCGCTGATCGGCAAGATCAACGGCAATCCGATCAAATCCGTCTACGTCTATTCGCGCCCCGAATGGACGGCGCTGGTGACCAAGAACGACGCCGTGAAGACCGTGGCCGACCTCAAGGGCAAGCGCGTGGCCGTGACGCGCGGCACCGACCCGCACATCTTCCTCGTGCGCGCGCTCGCCGAAGCCAAGCTGACCGAAAAGGACGTGAAGCTGGTGCTGCTGCAGCATGCGGACGGACGCCTGGCGCTCGAGCGCGGCGACGTCGAAGCATGGGCGGGTCTCGACCCGATCATGGCGGCGGCGGAAGTGGAGAGCGGCGCGAAGCTGTTCTTCCGCAAGCCGGAAGCCAACACCTGGGGCATCCTGAACGTGCGCGAGGAATTCGCGACGGCGAACCCGGCGATCGTGAAGCGCGTGCTCGCGGTCTACGAGCAGGCCCGCAAATGGTCGGTCGCGAACCCGAAGGACCTGACCAAGTCGCTGGTCGACGCCACCAAGCTCCCCGAGGCCGTGATCGCCAAGCAGTTGGAGCGCACCGACCTGACGCACGGCCCCATCGGCGCGGCGCAGGCCGAGAGCATCGTCGCCGCGGGGCTTGCCTTGCAGGAGGCGGGTGTGCTGAAGCCTGAGACGGACGTGAAGGCGACCGTCGCGGCGCTCATCGACGGGCAATATCTGTCGAAGTGAGCCGCGCACGCCGCGTCGCATCGGAACGGTGCAGGCCATGAGTGCAGTTTCATCCGCCCCGGCGGACACGGGTCCCGCGACCTCACCGTCGCGGGATTTCGGCATCGGACGACGGCTTCTCGCCGTCGCGGGGCTCGTGCTTCCCGTCGCGCTCGCCGTGCTGTGGGAATGGGCCGCCGCGGAAAAACTGATCTCCGTGCGGCTGATGCCGCCGCCCTCGAAGATCTGGGCGACGATGGCGGAGCTGGCCGCGAGCGGCGAGTTGAAGACCCATGTCGTCGCCACGCTGTACCGCGTGTTCGTCGGCTTCGCGCTCGGCGCGATCGCCGGCACGCTGGTGGGCGCGGCGGCGGGCGCGTCGGAGGCGGTGCGCCGCATCATCGACCCGACCTTGCAATCGCTGCGCTCGGTGCCCTCCATCGCCTGGGTGCCGCTGTTCATCCTGTGGCTGGGCATTTTCGAGACGTCGAAGATCGCGCTGATCGCGGTGGGCGTGTTCTTCCCGGTCTATCTGGGCGTGGCGGGCGCCATCGAGAACATCGACCGCAAGCTGCTCGAAGTCGGCCGCGTGTTCCGCCTTTCGCGGGCGGCGCTGGTGCGGCGCGTGATGCTGCCGGCCGTTCTGCCGGAATGGATCATCGCGCTGCGCTCGGGACTGGGCCTCGGCTTCATGTTCGTCGTCGCGGCGGAATTCATGGGCGCGGCGGAAGGGCTCGGCTATCTGCTCGTGGACGGGCAACAGATGGGCAAGCCCGACCAGATTCTCGGCGCGATCATCGCCTTCGCGGTGCTGGGCAAGACGTGCGACGCGGTGCTGGTGCTGCTGACCAAGCCGCTGCTCGCATGGCAGGACACCGCGCGGGGAACGCTCTGATGCTCAACCTCGAACGGCTCTCCAAAACCTATGCAGACGGCACCGTCGCGCTGACCGGCATCAACGTCGAAGTCGGCGCGGGCGAGATCCTCGCGCTGGTCGGCGGATCGGGTTGCGGCAAGACGACGCTGCTGCGGCTCGTGGCGGGCCTCGACACCGCGACCGAGGGGCGCGTGGCGGTGGCGGGCGAGACCATCGTCGCGCCGCACCCCGCGGTCGGCATCGTGTTTCAGGAACCGCGGCTGCTGCCTTGGCTGAGCGTGGCCGACAATGTCGGGTTCGGCCTCGCCGACCTGCCCCGCGCCGAGCGCGCCGAGCGGGTCGATCACGCGCTCGACCGCGTGGGCCTCGCCGGCTACGGCAAGCGCTGGCCGCGCGAACTCTCCGGCGGGCAGCAGCAGCGCATCGCCATCGCCCGCGCCTTCACCGCGCGCCCGAAGGTGCTGCTGCTGGACGAGCCGTTTTCCGCGCTCGACGCCTTCACCCGCGCCAGCCTGCACGAGCATCTGCTGCTGCTGTGGGAAGAGACGAAGCCGACCGTGGTGATGGTGACGCATGACGTGGAAGAGGCCGTGACGCTGGCCGACCGCATCATCGTGATGCGGCCGAAGCCGGGACGCGTCTACGAGACGATCACGGCCCATCTCGACCGGCCGCGCGACAAGCTGGCGGCGGGATTCGACAAGGCGAAGCGGCGCGTCTTGAATGCGCTCGACCGTTCGCTGCGGCCCGAGACGCCGCGCCCCGCCGGAGCCGACGTCGAAGCCAACGCCTCCTTCTGACACCGACGACACATCGCCGAGAGGACACGACCATGGACGCCGACGCGCTGCGCGCAATGCAGGCCCCGATCAAGGCCAAGTACAAGGACGACCCGAACGCCGCCGTGATCACGCTGCGCGCTTCGGGCGAGCTCGATTCGCAGAACATCGCCTGCAAGGTCGAAACCGGCCGCGCGATGGCCGTGGCCGGCCTGCACCCCGCGACCGGCGGTTCGGGGATGGAATTGTGCTCGGGCGACATGCTGCTCGAAGCTCTCGTCGCCTGCGCCGGCGTAACCTTGAAGGCCGTCGCCACGGCGCTCGAAATCCCGCTCAAGAGCGGCCGCGTGAAGGCCGAAGGCGATCTCGACTTCCGCGGCACGCTGGGCGTCGACCGCGAAGCCCCCGTCGGCTTCCGCGAAATCCGCCTGACCTTCGAGGTGGACACCGACGCCCCCCAGGAAAAGCTCGACTCGCTGCTGAAGCTGACGGAGCGCTACTGCGTGGTGTTCCAGACCATCAACAAGCCCGCGCCGAACGCGGTGAAGATGGTGCGGGTTTAAGCGCGCCGACCCGCCCATGCGTCAAGACGAGATGCGGTGCGCCGACGACACGGCGCACCGCTCTCCTGAAGGGGTCTCGCGGAGGCCTTCTCGGAACAGGCCGCTTTTCTCGAATTGGTGAAAAGGTGGCCCTCCCCCTGCGCTCCCGCGTCGCTTGGAAAAAACACCCTTCGCTGCTATCTCCGGCGGCATGACCGCTCACCGCTTCGAGAACATCCGCAATTTCTCCATCGTCGCGCATATCGACCATGGGAAATCGACGTTGGCCGACCGGCTGATCCAGTTCACGGGCGGGCTGACCGCGCGCGAGATGGTGGAGCAGGTGCTGGACTCGATGGACATCGAGCGCGAGCGCGGCATCACGATCAAGGCCAACACCGTGCGGCTGGACTATACGGCCAAGGACGGCAAGACCTACATCCTCAACCTGATGGACACGCCCGGGCACGTGGACTTCGCCTATGAGGTGTCCCGCTCGCTCGCGGCCTGCGAAGGCTCGCTGCTGGTGGTGGACGCCTCGCAGGGCGTGGAGGCGCAGACGCTCGCCAACGTCTATCAGGCGCTCGACGCCGGTCACGAGATCGTGCCGGTGCTCAACAAGATCGACCTGCCCGCGGCCGAACCGGACCGCGTGAAGGAGCAGATCGAAGAGGTGATCGGCCTCGACGCGTCGGACGCGGTGCCGATCTCGGCCAAGACGGGCATCAACATCGAAGGCGTGCTCGAAGCCATCGTCACGCGCCTGCCGCCGCCGGAAGGCGACGAGAACGCCCCGCTGAAGGCGCTGCTGGTGGACAGCTGGTATGACGCCTATCTCGGCGTGGTCGTGCTGGTGCGCGTGATCGACGGCAGCCTGAAGAAGGGCACCGAGATCACGATGATGGGCACCAACGCCAAGTATCACGTGGACCGGATCGGCGTGTTCAAGCCGAAGATGACCGACATGGATCGGCTCGGCCCCGGCGAAGTCGGCTTCATCACCGCCCAGATCAAGCAAGTGGCGGACACCCGGGTCGGCGACACGATTACCGAGACGCGCAAGCCCACGGCCGCCGCCCTGCCCGGCTTCAAGCCCGCGCAGCCGGTGGTGTTCTGCGGATTGTTCCCGGTGGATGCGGCGCAGTTCGAGGACCTTCGCGCCGCGATGGGCCGGTTGCGGCTCAACGACGCCAGCTTCAGCTTTGAGATGGAGAGCTCCGCCGCGCTCGGCTTCGGCTTCCGCTGCGGCTTCCTCGGGCTGCTGCATCTCGAAATCATTCAGGAGCGGCTGGAGCGCGAGTTCAATCTCGACCTGATCGCGACCGCGCCGTCGGTGATCTACAAGCTGTCGATGCGCAACGGCGAAGAGATCGAGATGCACAATCCGGCCGACATGCCGGACGTAATGCAGATCGAGGAAATTCAGGAGCCGTGGATCCGCGCCACCATCCTGACGCCCGACGAGTATCTCGGCAGCGTGCTGAAGCTGTGCCAAGACCGTCGCGGCAGCCAAATCGACCTTAACTATGTCGGCAAGCGCGCCATGGTGGTCTACGACCTGCCTCTGAACGAGGTCGTCTTCGACTTTTATGACCGGCTGAAGTCGATTTCGAAGGGCTATGCCAGCTTCGACTACGCCATCACGGACTATCGCGCGGGCGACCTCGTGAAGATGTCGATCCTCGTCAATGCCGAGCCCGTGGACGCCTTGTCGATGCTGGTGCACCGCACCCGCGCCGAAAGCCGCGGCCGCGCGATGTGCGAGAAGCTCAAGGAGCTGATCCCGCAGCATCTATTCCAAATCCCGATCCAGGCGGCGATCGGCGGCAAGATCATTGCGCGCGAGACCATTTCCGCGCTGCGCAAGGACGTGACGGCCAAGTGCTACGGCGGCGACATCAGCCGCAAGCGCAAGCTCCTCGACAAGCAGAAGGAGGGCAAGAAGCGCATGCGGCAGTTCGGGCGGGTCGAAATTCCGCAGGAAGCCTTCATCGCCGCCTTGAAGATGGATTCCTGAGCGGACGAGGGACGCAATGGTCGCCGCCTTTTCCGCGCTGGTCTCGGCCTATGTGCTGAGCCAGTTCTACCGCGCCTTCCTCGCCGTGGTGGCGGGCGACCTCTCCCGCGATCTCGGCCTCGGTCCCGCCGCGCTGGGCGACCTCTCCGCCATATGGTTCGCGACCTTCGCCTTCGCGCAGTTTCCTGTCGGCGTCGCGCTCGACCGCCTTGGCCCGCGCCGCACGGTGGCGGGCCTGTTTTGCGTCGCGGTGATCGGCGCGGTCTGGTTTTCGGCGGCGCAGGGCTTTGCGGATGCGGCGGCGGCCATGGCGCTGATCGGCATCGGCTGCTCGCCGGTGCTGATGGGCAGCATGTATTATTTCGGCAGGGTCGCGCCGGATCGTTTCGCCTTTCTCGCCTCGCTGCTCATCGGGCTGGGCTCGGCCGGCAACCTGCTGGGAGCCGCGCCGCTCGCTTGGGCGGTCGCCGCCGTGGGATGGCGCACGAGCATGGCCGTGATTGCGGCCGCAACGGCGCTCTCGGCGCTGCTGATCTTTTTCGTGATCCGCGATCCCGAGCGCCTCGCGGCCAAGGACGGGGCGGCGGACGGGCTGTGGTCGGGTCTGGCGGCCATCTTCAGCGTGCGCGCCATCCTGCTGATGTCGCCCTTGGTTCTGTTCAGCTATGCGGGCGTGGCCGCGCTGCGCAGCCTGTGGATCGCGCCCTTCTTCGGGCAGGTGCACGGCTTCGACGTGACGGCGCGCGGCAATGCGGCGCTGGTGATGGCGGCGGCGATGACGGCTGGGGCCTTGGCTTACGGCCCCTTGGAACGCCGTTTCGGCGGAGCGAAGCCGACGGTGCTCGCGGGAAGCGTCGCCGCGGCCGCGGCGCTCGGCGGATTGGCCGTGTTCGGCGCACAATCGGCCTCGGGAGCGCTCATGCTCTATGCAGCCTTCGGCGGTGCAGGGATGACCTACGGCATTCTGATGGCCCATGCGCGGATGTTCTTTCCCGCGCATCTGCTCGGCCGCGGCGTCACCGCGATGAATTTCCTGTTCATCGGCGGCGCGGGCCTGTTGCAATGGGGATCGGGCCGGCTGGTCGAAGGCATGGTGGCGGCCGGCTGGACCCCGGCGGCGACCTACGGCACGCTTCACGGCATCTTCGCGGCCCTGCTGGCCGTCTCGACGGCGATCTACGTTCTCGCCCCGGCCCGCCCCAAGGGCTGAGTGACCTGGGGGGGACGAGACGGGCCTCAATGAGGCTTGGCGTCCGCGGAAATCTTGTCGGTCCAAGCCATCAGGATGCCGGATATGACGAACACCATGTGGATGCCGACATACCACATCAGTTCCCGGTCGCTCAGGTTCTTGAGATCCATGAACGCCTTGAGCAGCTGGATGGCGGAAATGGCGACGATCGACGACAGCAGCTTCAGCTTGAGGCCGGTGAAGTCGATCTTGCCCATCCATTCGGGCCAGTCCTTGTGCTCGCCGATATCGATCTTCGAGACGAAATTTTCGTAGCCGGAGAAGATCACGATCACGATCAGCGACCCCGTGAAGGTCAGATCGATGAGGGTGAGCACGCCGAGGATGACGTCCGACTCCTTGGCGGTCGGAACGACGGCGGCGAAGTGGATCATCTCCTGTCCCGCCTTGAACAGCAGGAACAGGAGGCAGAAGACGAGGCCCACGTAAAAGGGCGCAAGGAGCCAGCGGCTGGCGAAGAGGAAGTTTTCGAGGGCGCGTTCGAGCGACTTCATCATCGTCTCCGGGGTGACCGTGGCCGTCCCGGCTTGCCACGCCCCGGCTTACGGTTCAAGCCCGGTCGAAGGACGCGCCCGAGCCGACAGGACAACCGACGCCCGTGCCTCCGATGCCGCAATAGCCGTTGGGGTTCTTGGCGAGATATTGCTGGTGATAAGCCTCGGCGAAATAGAACGGCACGTTTTCGCCGATCTCGGTGGTGATCGTGCCGTAGCCCGCGGCGTTCAGCGCGACGGAATAGGCCTCGCGGGAGGCCTCGGCCGCGGCCTTGGCATCGGGCGAGCCGACATAGAGCGCCGAACGATATTGCGTGCCGACGTCGTTGCCCTGCCGCATGCCTTGGGTGGGATCGTGATTTTCCCAAAACGTCTGCAGCAGGCGCTCCAAGGGGACGACCGCGGGATCATAGGCGACGAGAACGACCTCGGTGTGCCCGGTGGCGCCGGAACACACTTCCTCATAGGTCGGGTTTTCCGTGTAGCCGCCGGCATAACCCGCCGCCGTCACCCAGACGCCGTCGAGCTTCCAGAACATCCGTTCCGCGCCCCAGAAACAGCCCATGCCGAACAGGGCCGTCTCGACGCCGGGCGGATACGGACCCTTCAGCGCGCGTTTGTTGACGAAGTGATGGACGGCCGTGGCGACGGGAGCCGGGCGGCCGGGCAGGGCCGAGCCCGGGGAAGGCATTTCGGGACGACGCGAAAACAACATGACGAACTCCCGAGACGCGCCGCGGATGCGGCGCTCACACTGTCATGAATTTGGCCCCTTTGCGGAAGACCGCAAGGATGATCGTGGCCACCGTCAGACAAAAGAACGCGGCCGGCATCTGAACCAGCGGATCGATGAGCCAGTTCCACAGCGCCGAGGAGCTGTGCAGCCCGTAGTCGTAGGAATTGGTCCCGCGTATCTCGAACGTATCCATCAGGTTCGCGATGGTTCGGAACGAAATCTGCAGGCGGTAATAGGACAGCTGCAGATCGACGAGGAGCAGACCGATGCCGACCAGCAGCATGATCCATCCGTAAAAACGAAGTGCCAAAATCATTTTTGAAATACCTCTGCCGATCGCACGCGAGCCGATGCCGCGCTTGTGGCCTCTGACGGATTGGTATAATCGACCGGGCGTACCGTCAAATTCGTTTCCGGACGGTTCGGAGGGGTGGCCGAGTGGTTGAAGGCGCACGCCTGGAAAGTGTGTATACGGGAAACCGTATCGAGGGTTCGAATCCCTCTCCCTCCGCCAGATTTATTCCTGACCAAACGCAAAACGTCTGACCGCTCGGACTGCGGCGCTCGGCGCGCGCATGCCCGAAAACGCGCCTGTCCGGCCCCTCAACCGCGGATGATGCCGAAGTCGACGCCGGAGAAACGGGGTTCGGGGGCGGCGACGTCGCGACGCTTCGCCAGAGCGGCGACGGCCGACGCGGTTTCGATGCCGTCGGCGAACAGCCTTTCCAGCATCGCGCCGTCCGTTTCGGCGATCGGCCGGGCGAGACGCAGCACAGGCGCGTCGTCGCCGTCGACGGTGAACAGCCAATCCGAGACCTCGTTGAAACGGTGAAGGTCCAAAAGGGCGCGGGCGTCGTCCGCGAGCGTTTCGAAA
Organism: Hyphomicrobiales bacterium; assembly: GCA_027489535.1. Classification (GTDB taxonomy): domain Bacteria; phylum Pseudomonadota; class Alphaproteobacteria; order Rhizobiales; family Beijerinckiaceae; genus JAIXZO01. Next base: position 56,204 of record JAIXZO010000010.1, on the reverse strand, counting down.
TCGACGGCGCCGAGCTCGATCTCGATCAGCACATCGCGCGGATGTTCGGAATCCTGCCGCGCACGGAGGATGCAGTCCTCGGCCGCGAATTCGATGCCGTCGGCCGCCGGGTCGGGATCGCGACCGCAGCGCCGGAGAAAATCCGACATCAGGACGGCGAAGTCGCCGTGAACGGGTTTCATGCGGGGTACACCTCGGCTCGGGAAAAGGGGGGCATCGCGTTCAGACGTTCATCCGCGACCGGATTCGCTCGATCCGTTCGGTCAGTTGCTCGGGAGTCCAAAGAACCTGCGCCTCGAAGACCGCGCGCCGGTTGAGTTGCCCCTCCAAAATCGCACGGGACTCGGCCGGAAGGGCGCTCAGTGCCGGATCGCCGCTCATCATGAAGCGGAGATGCTCGAGATTGACGCGGTCGACGATAACTTCGCGGATGCCGTCGGCGAGAGCGTCGGGGCCGCGCGCATCCGCGGCGGCGGCGGCCATCATGGCCCTGCCTTCGATGCCCTTCGTCCAAGCCTCGACCGCTTGATAGACGGCCATCATGGTCTTGGCCGGGAAGGTCCGGTCCATGATGACCCCGGCAGCGTCCAACGCTTTTTCGACGGATGCGGCGAGTCCCTTCGGAGCTGCTGCGGGGGCATTTGCGACCGGCGGGAAGTCCGCGACGGGCCGAGGACGGGGCTGCACAGGGGCGGGCTGCGGCCGCGGCGGAGCGGCGCGCTGCGGAGCGGCAGGCTTCGGAACGGCCGCGGCAACCGCGGCGGTGCGGCGGTCGATGCGCTCGGCCATCGCCGGATTGCGGCGAGGGTCGACCCTGTCGAGCAGATGCTCGGCATCGTTCTGCGTCCCGTAGCGGACGGCCGCGGGGGCGGATTGGTCGAGAGCGGCATTGATCCAATTGAGCGCAAGAATCTCGGCGGGCGAGGCGTCGGCGGGGACGGCGCCTTCGATGATCGTCCGAAGCTTGATGAAATCGGGATCGGACGCCGAATTACCCGAACGCACGAGCTCTTTGAAGGTTTTGTTGTAATCGGCCACCCGGTTCAGAAGACCGTTCGCGCCGGCGGCATCCCCGCGGTTCGTGAGCGCCGTGTGCAGAATCGACAGGCCGAGGCCCATCAGATCCTGTTCGAACCCCACCGCTCCCTTCGTGACGTTGGGATGCGAATAGGATGTCGTGTAGCCGGGCGGCAGCGCGCCGTTCTGACCCTTCCGCATCTTCGAAATGTCGTCGACGTCGATGAACTGGAGCGTCCCCGTCGAGGCATCGATGAACATGTTCGGGGACTTCAGGTCTCCGTGAACGAAACCGTTCGCCGACATGTTCTTCAACGTTTCGAGACCGTCGACCGCGGCAGCCGCGAGCACGCCCGGCGTCACGGTCGCGACGACGGGGGGACGGCCCTTGTCGTTGGCGTCCATCATCTCGACACCCTTGGCGCGCGCCATCACGACGCCCGCGACGGCCAAGGCAGAGCCCGGATTCGAGGCGAGACGATCGGCCGCCCAACGCTTGAAGTACTTGTCGCCGGCGACGGCGTGGCAGGTCTCGGTTCCGTCGGCCCGCGTCTCGATCAGGGCATAGATCTCGGGCCGGACGATGCCGGGAACGCGATTTTCCAGATAGGCGGATCCTGCAGCATTTCGGCGGTCGAGCCGCGGTTCGCCGCGTGCGTTTACCCCGTCGAGCTTCAGCACGGTCGCGTTGTTGTTGATCTTCAGGAGACGCCGTTCGGCTATGTGCGTCGCTTGAATCACCTTGCCGCGGCCCCCGCCCTTCACGGGATCCGAACCGTCGCGGGAAAGGTCGACGCCGAGCTTGTGCAGGGCCTCGCGTACCGTGTCTCCGGAAGCGGCGCCGATGCCGGTGAAACCCTTGGCGATCAGCGCCGATATCGTCTTCGTGCCGGCGCGGCTCGAACGCCGATCAAGATAATCCGACAGTTCTTGCCGGATCTCGGGACTGAAACCCGCCTTGGCGAAAAGATCCTTCAGAACCTCGGACGTCGTCCGCATGTCGGCGCCGTCGCGCTGAAACATGCGGGACATGATTCCCTTGCGCTTGAGGGTGATGTTGCCGTCGCCCTCGAGGTTCACGAGTTTGAGGACGCCGCTCTTGATGCCGTTGGTACCGGTAATCTGCGTTTTGACGGCGAGAAGAAGCGAACGCGCCTTGCTTTCGTCGATCGAGCCCAAGTCGGCTTTGTAGTTTCGGCTTCCTGCAATTCCGAAATCGGTCGGCATGCTTCAGTCCCCAAGTAAACTCCATGAACGATGACCTGAGACCCGCATCCAAGTCCAGAAAATCCGCAGAAGAAAAGGCACGACGAATTCAGGCGGCATTTGCGGGTTTATTCGCCCGACGGAGATTTGTCGGAGGCGCGCTTTGACCGCGCCGGATTCGCTGATACGACCCCGCTCGTCATCGTCATCATGCCGAGCGTCAATATGATCCCGAAAGTTGTTCCGATGGGTCCGAGCGAGACGGTGCTTCGTCGCGCCAGCGAAGCGTTGGCGTTGCAGTTCGGGTTCAGGCTTTGGAACGGGGCGGAAATCCCGCCCGCGGCCGGCGACCATCCGCTCAGGGTGCGCATTGCAGACGAAGGCGCTCTGGCCAGCCTCGTGCGCAGTCCTCGTCTCGATACCTTCATCCGGCTGCATGCCGAGGGCCGGATCGAGTGGGAGAACGGCTCGATCTTCGATCTTGCGGCCCTGCGGCCCGGCGGGAAGATCGGCCGGGCCTTGCGGTCCGTCGGGATCATGCCCTTGGCCAAGGCGGCGCTGCACCTGCTGCGCGTGCCCGGCCGGCCGGAGCTGGAACGCGGGCGCGGCGACGATGCCGACCTCAAGCGCGGCGACTCGGCGACGAACAAGCGGAACATCGCGCATCATTACGACGTGTCGAACCCGTTCTATCGGCTCTTTCTGGACCCGGAGATGGTCTACACCTGCGCTTATTACACGCCGGACTTCCACGACGATCTCGCGAAGGCGCAGCACGACAAGCTGGACATGATCTGCCGGAAGCTGCGGCTGAAGCCGGGCGGCCGCCATCTCGACATCGGATGCGGCTGGGGCGCGCTCATCTGCCACGCCGCGATGCATTACGGCGTGGAAGCCGTGGGCGTGACGCTTTCGGAAGAGCAGGCGGCATTGGCGCGCGAAAAGATCGCGGCGCTTGGCCTCTCCGACCGGGTGACGGTCAAGATCATCGACTACAACGATCTCGAGGACGGGTCCTTCGACACCGTTTCCTCGATCGGCATGTTCGAGGCCGTGGGCATCGACAACCACCGCAAATATTTCGGGGCCGTGCATCGGCTGCTGAAGCCCGGCGGGCTCTATCTGCATCACGCGATCTCGCGGCCGGCCAAGGGAACGGACCGCACCTTCCGGAAGATGCGCGCCGAATACCGGGCCCTGGTGCGGTACATTTTTCCCGGCGGCGAGCTCGATCATCTGGGAATGTCGATCGCCAATCTCGAACGGGCCCGCTTCGAAGTGCACGACGTCGAGGCTTGGCGGATGCACTATGCGCGCACCACGCGGCTTTGGCATGACCGCCTGCTGGCCCGCCGGGCGGAGGCGGAGGCCGAAGTGGGCGCGGAAAAGACGCGGATGTGGCTGCTGTATCTCGGCGGCTGCTCGCTTGCCTTCGAGCGCGGCGCCGTAGGCATCTTCCAGACCTTGGCCTCACGGAAAGCGAAGGGGAAGCTTCCCGTGCCCGCGACCCGCGCCGACCTCTTCGCATAAGCCGCGGGAGGATTTCGCGGTCGGCCCGGTGCCGGCGGAGGCTCACGCCGGCGGCGTCCGCTTCGTTTGCTCCGCCCCGCGGTTCGCTTAAGCTGCGAAGCGTCGGGAGATTTCGAGCATGCGATTCATCCATACGGCGGATTGGCAGATCGGGAAGGTTTTCCGGCAGTTCGGCGAGAAGGAAGCGGTCCTGCAGCAGGCCCGCCTCGACGTGATCGAGGCGATCGGCGCGACGGCGCGCGCGGAAGGCGTCGTCCATGTGCTGGTGGCCGGCGACGTCTACGACAATGAATCGCCCTCGCCCAAGACGCTGCGCGAGCCGTTGGAGCGCATGAGGCAATGCGCGGGCGTGCAATGGCACGTCATCCCCGGCAATCATGATCCGCACCGACCGCGCGGCGTGTGGGACCGCGTGCGCGAGTCGGGACCGCCGCCGAACGTGCACCTGCATCTCGCGCCGCAGCCTTTCGAGCTGGCGGGCGCCGTCATTCTGCCCGCGCCCTTGGTGCGCAAGAGCGAGGTGAAGGATCTCACCGCTTGGATGGACGACGCGCCGAGCGGGCCGGGCATCGTCCGCATCGGCTTGGCGCACGGCTCCGTTGTGGATTTCGGCAGCGAAGGGGAGGCGGGAAACCCCATCCATCCGAACCGCGCGCGCACGGCGCAGCTCGATTATCTCGCCTTGGGCGATTGGCACCGCACCGTCGAAGTCAACGCCGCCGTGCATTATGCCGGGACGCCCGAGCCGGATCGGTTCAACAGCCAGACGGATGGGGTCGTCCTGCTGGTCGACGTGGCCGGGCCGGGTGCTCCGCCGCAGGTCGAGCGAAGGCGCGTCGGGCGTTATCGCTGGCTCGCCGAGCGCGGGCGTCTGGACGCGCCGGAGCATGTCGCCGATCTGGAAAGCCGGTTGCGCAGCCTGCAGGACCTGCCGCGCACGGCCATGCGCCTGACGCTGGAGGGTGCGTTGCCGCTGGCGGCCCATGCCGCGCTCGACGCCTGTCTGCTCGGGCTGCAGGCCGCCATGTTCCGTCTGGACGCGGACCGCTCCGCCCTCGCCGCCCGGCCCACCGCCGCCGATCTCGAAAGCATCGACTTCGACGGCGTGCTGCGCCGCGCCTCCGACCGCCTTCTCGCGACCGCGCAAGACGAGACCGCCCCCGCGGCCGAGCGCAGGCTGGCCGAGGACGCGCTCGTGGAGCTCTATCTCCGCACCGCCTCGCGCGAAGCGAGAGCCGAGGCATGAAGATCACCTCGCTCCATGTCGAGGGTGCCGGCCGCTTCAGCACCCCGGTCTCCGTCACCGGCTTCGGCGACGGCGTGAACGTGCTTTGCGAGCACAACGAGGTCGGGAAATCGACGCTGTTTCGGGCACTGCGGGCCTGCTTGTTCGAAAGGCACGGGGCCAAGAACGACGCGCTGCGCCGTTTGGCGACGGACGGCTCGGCCCTGCCGCTCACGGTCATGCTCGGGTTCGAGCATGAGGGCCGGAGCTACGAATTGCGGAAGTCGTTTCTGCGCAGCGCGGCGGCGTCCTTGCGGCGTGACGGCGTCGAAATCGCGCGCGGCGGCACCGCGGACGAGCAGGTGTGGGACATTCTCGGCATCGCGCCCGGCTCGGGCCGGTCCGTCGATCAGGCGGCGTTCGGACTGTTGTGGGTGGCGCAGGGCCAGTCCTTCGGCCTTCCCGAGCCGAGCGAAGCGGCGGCCGGTGCGCTCAATGAAGCGATTCAGGCGGAGGTCGGAGCGCTTGTCGGCGGCGAGCGGGCGCGCACGCTGCTGGCGGAAGTGAAGCGCGAGATCGCGCTTTTCGTCACCGAAACGGGGCGTCCGAAAGCGGGCGGCGAGCTGGAAAAGGCGGCCTCGCGCGTCGCCGAACTGGAACGGGAACTGAGCGACTCGGAACGGCGCTTGGCGGAAGTCGACGCGCAGATCAACGCATTGACGCAAAGCCGCCGCGACCGCGACGAGGCGATGGATCCCGTGCAGGCCGCGGCGATGGCCGCGGAGCTTGCGACGGCGGAAGCCGCCCTCGCCGAAGGGCGGGCGGCGAACCAGAAGCTTCAATTGGCGGAAGCCGAGGAACGGGACCGCCGCAACAAGGCAGAGACGGCCCGCAGGCTTCTGGACGAATTGGACGGCCGCGCCGCCCGCATCGACGAAGCCCGCGCGCAGGACGGCGCGCTCGAGGAGCGGGCGAAAGCGTGCGCCCTGCGCGAGCAGGAACAGGCGCATCTTCTCGCCGAGGTTCAAGCGGAACTCGCGGCGGCCGCGGAAGCGGAACAGCGCGGTGCGAGCGCCCTGCGGATCTGCCGGGGCCTGCGCGCGGCCATCGCCGCCGTCACGGCGCGCGCAGGCGCGGCCGAACGGCTTGCCGCCTTGGCCGAGCGCAGCGACAGGCTGCGGCATCTGGAGGCCGAACTCGCGACGCTGCGGGCCGACGACGCCGCCCTGACGAAATTCGACGCCTTGCAGCGCGAGTTGGACGGTTTGGCTGCACGGCTGGACGCCGGTTCCGCTCGGGTGACCGTCGAGGTTCTTCCCGCAGGCAAGGGTCGCGTCACCTTGGGCGGGGGAGACATCGAAGGGCTCGTCTCTCAGGCCGTCTCCGGCCCGGTGGAAATCGCCGTCGGGGATTTCGCACGCATTACGGCGCTGCCGCCCTCTGCGTTCGGAGCGGCGGAGACCGCTCGAGTCGACGTCGTGAAGCGCGAAGCGGCCGCCATCCTCGCTGCATGCGACGTCGGCTCGGCGGGCGCCCTGCGCCGGCAGAACGACCGGCGGCGCGAGATCCTTTCCGAACGCGCGGGCATCTTGGGCGGGTTGGCGGGCTTGGGCATCAAGGCCGACGACCTCGCCGGCGAGCTCGAGCGGCTCGCGACGGCGACGGCGCGTCATGACGAGACCGTCCATGCGGCGCTCGCGACGGCGGGTCGCGACGCCTTGCCGAACGTCGCGGAACTCGACCACGAGGAAGCCGAAGCCGAAGCGCAGGTCGAGGAGGCCGCCAAGCGTCGTGCGCGGCTCGACGGACGCAGGACGGGGATCAACGCGGCGGTTCAGGCGCTCGCCGGGGAACGCGGCGTGATGGAAGGCGAACGCAGGGCCAATGACAGGCTTCTCCAAGCCGATCTTGCGGCCTTGCCCGACGACCTGCGCGCGGCGGCACGGGCCGAGGCGGCGGCGAATTGGGCGAACGCGGAGCGGGACGCCATGCTCGCCGCAGCCGCGTTGGCCGAGCGACGGATGCATGCGCCCGATGCGGCGGAGCTCGAGCGGCTGGAAAACCGCGCCGTGCGGCTGAAGTCCGCGATGGAGACGCAAAAGGCCAAAGCCGCCGCTCTGGATCGCGAAATCGCCAATCTCGAAGGCCGGATTCAAAATGCCGGCGCCGAGGGGCTCGGCGAGAAGGTCGCGGCGTCACGCGACGAACTCGAACTGCGCCGCCGCGAGGAAGCCAAATTTCGGCATCGCGTCGACATGCTGCGCATGCTGCACGACACCGTGGCCGCGTGCCATCAGGAGCAGCGCGACCAACTCAACGCGCCGCTCAAGCGGCACCTGCAGCCCTATCTGGCCGACCTCTTCGCCACGGCGGATCTGGACTTGGGCGACGGCTTCAACGTCAACGGCCTGCGACGCGTCGGGCCGGCGCATGAGCGCTTCGAACTGCTCTCGGAAGGGACGAAGGAACAGATCGCCGTGCTGACCAGACTCGCGATGGGCTCCATGCTGGCGGAGCGCGGCAAGGCCGTGCCGATCGTGCTGGACGACGCCCTCGTATTCTCCGACGACGAGCGCATCGAACGCATGTTCGACGCGCTCGGCCGCGCGGGCCGCCGGCAGCAGGTGATCGTCTTCACGTGCCGCACCCGCACCTTCGCGCGCATCGGCGGCACGCGCCTGACCTTGGAAACCCCTCAGGCCGCGGGGTAGCGGGCTTTCCGCTCAGCTCCGCAACCCGGGGGCTTCCTGGCCGGTGCGGGCGACGTATTCGGTGTAGCCGCCGCCGTATTGGTGGATGCCGTCGGGCGTCAGTTCCAAGACCCGGTTCGACAATGCCGCCAGGAAGTGGCGGTCATGCGAGACGAACAGCATCGTGCCCTCATATTGCGAGAGCGCCGCGATGAGCATTTCCTTCGTCGCCATGTCCAAATGGTTCGTCGGTTCATCGAGCACGAGGAAATTCGGCGGGTCGAACAGCATCTTGGCCATGACGAGCCGCGCCTTCTCGCCGCCCGACAGCACGCGGCACTTCTTCTCGACGTCGTCGCCCGAAAATCCGAAACAGCCTGCGAGAGCGCGCAAAGACCCCTGGCCCGCCTGCGGGAACGAATCCTCCAACCATTCGAAGACCGTGCGCTCGCCGTCGAGCAGCTCCATCGCGTGCTGCGCGAAGTAGCCCATCTTCACGCTGCCGCCCACGGCGACGGTGCCGTCGTCGGGCTCCGTCGAACCGGTCACGAGCTTCAGCAGCGTGGATTTGCCGGCGCCGTTGACGCCCATGACGCACCAGCGTTCGCGCCGGCGCACCATGAGGTCCAAGCCCTCGTAAATGGTCCGGCTGCCGTAGCTCTTGTGCACGTTCTTCAAGGTGACCACGTCCTCCCCGGAACGCGGAGCCGGCATGAAATCGAAGGACACGACCTGCCGGCGCTTCGGCGGCTCCACGCGGTCGATCTTTTCCAGCTTCTTCACGCGGCTCTGCACCTGCGCGGCATGCGAGGCGCGGGCCTTGAAGCGCTCGATGAACTTGATTTCCTTGGCCAGCATGGCCTGCTGACGCTCGAACTGCGCCTGCTGCTGCTTCTCCGACAGCGCACGCTGCTGCTCGTAAAACTCGTAGTCGCCGGAATAGGAGGTCAGGCCCCCGCCGTCGATTTCGACGACTTTGGTGATGATGCGGTTCATGAACTCGCGATCATGCGAGGTCATCATCAAGGCGCCTTCGTAGTTTTTGAGAAAGTCCTCGAGCCAAATGAGGCTTTCGAGATCCAGATGGTTGCTCGGCTCGTCGAGCAGCATCACGTCGGGCCGCATCAGGAGAATGCGGGCCAAGGCCACCCGCATCTTCCAGCCGCCGGACAGCGCGCCGACGTCGCCGTCCATCATCGCGTCGGTGAAGCTCAGGCCGGCGAGGACCTCGCGGGCGCGGCCGTCGAGGGCATAGCCGTCGAGCTCTTCGAAGCGGGCCTGCACTTCGCCGTAGCGCGCCAGAATCGCGTCCATCTCGTCGACCCGGTCGGGATCGACCATGGCGGCTTCGAGCTCGCGCAATTCTGCGGCGACAGCGCTCACGGGACCGGCGCCGTCCATCACTTCGGCCACGGCGCTGCGGCCGGACATTTCGCCGACGTCCTGACTGAAATAGCCGATGCTGACGCCCCGATCGACGCCGACCTGACCTTCGTCCGGCTGCTCGCGGCCCGTCATCATGCGGAACAGGGTCGTCTTGCCCGCGCCGTTGGGGCCGACGAGACCGACCTTTTCGCCCTTCTGCAGCGATGCGGAGGCCTCGATGAAGAGGATCTGATGGCCGTTCTGCTTGCTGATGTTTTCGAGACGAATCATGTGCGCACCGGAATCGGAAAACCTGAACCTGCCCCCGATGCGCCGCCGCAGCGGTGTGGAGAAAAGGTCCCGCGCGGCCGGCGCAAGGGCCGGAGCGGCCTTATGCGACGGGCCGCCCGCGAAGTCGATCCTCGGCGCGCCGTCCGGCGGAAGAACGGCTTGAACATTGACGACGCCTGCGTTCCCTTCGTTAAGTCGGAACGAGCGGTCTTCGCCCCGCATCGACGACTTGGGAGCTTCGACAATGATCCCCGCGATCGCCACCGTCTGCCTGTCCGGCACGCTGCAGGAAAAGCTCGAAGCCATCGCCGCGGCGGGGTTCACGGACGTCGAGATCTTCGAGAACGACCTTCTCGCGTTTCCGGGCTCGCCGGCCGACGTGAAGCGCATCTGCGCGGATCTTGGCCTGCGCATCATCACCGTGCAGCCGTTTCGCGATTTCGAAGGCCTGCCCGAGCCGCGTCGCGCGAAGACCTTCGAGCGGGCCGAGCGCAAATTCGACCTGATGGACGAATTGGGCTGCGATCTCCTCTTCGTGTGCTCGAGCGTCTCGCCCGAAGCGACGGGCGGCATCGAGCGTGCGGCGGCGGATTTTCACGAACTCGGCGAACGCGCCGCACGGCGGGGCATGCGGGTCGGTTACGAGGCGCTCGCATGGGGCCGCTTCGTCAATGATTACCGCGACGCTTGGGAGATCGTGCGCCGTGCCGCGCATCCCGCCGTCGGCACGATTCTGGACAGCTTCCACGTGCTTGCACGCGGCACCGAGCTGTCCGCCATGGCCGCCATCCCGCGCGACAAGATCTTTTTCGTGCAGGTGGCCGATGCGCCGAAGCTGCAGATGGACCATCTCTCATGGAGCCGCCACTGGCGCTGCATGCCCGGCCAAGGCGAACTCGACCTCGCATCGTTCATGGATGCACTGGCGACCACGGGCTATGACGGGGCGCTGTCGTTGGAGATCTTCAACGACCGTTTCCGTGCGGGCTCCGCCCGTGCCGTCGCCGTGGACGGACGCCGGTCGCTGTTCACGCTGATCGACGACGCTTCCAAGCGCGCCGGGCGCAGCCTCGGCAAGGTGCCCGCGATGCCGCCGCGCGCTCCGGTCAAGGACGTGGAATTCATCGAGTTCGCGGTCGACGAGAACGAGCGGCCGGCCTTCGAGGCGCTGCTGCGCGGCATGGGCTTCGGCAAGACGGGCGCGCATCGCTCCAAGGACGTCTCGCTATGGGGCCAAGGCCGCATCCGCATCGTGCTCAACAGCGACAAGGAAGGCTTCGCCCACAGCTACAATTTGAACCACGGCACGTCCGTGTGTGCGCTGGCGGTGAAGGTGCCCGACGCGAAGGCGACGCTGCAGCGCGCCGAAGCGCTGCTGGAACGCCCCCATGCCGGCGCGACGGGCCCGGGCGAACTCGACATTCCCGCCGTACGCGGACTCGGCGGCAGCCTCGTCTACTTCGTCGACGACGTTTCGGCGCTCGGGCATTGGTCGGAGGTGGACTTCGTCCCCACGGGCGAGAACGCGACGGGTGCGGGACTTGCCGCGGTCGACCACATCTCGCAGTCGATGCAATACGAAGAGATGCTGACCTGGCTGCTGTTTTACATGTCGTTGCTCGATGCGAAAAAGACGCCGACGCAAGCCGTGATCGATCCGGGCGGCGTCGTGCAGAGCCAAGTCATCGAATCGGGGCTCGACGGCGGCGAGGGCCTGCGCTTGGTGCTCAACGGCTCGCAAAGCCACCGCACGCTCTCCTCGCGCTTCGTCACCGACTTCTTCGGCTCCGGCGTGCAGCACATCGCCCTCACGACGGCCGACATTTTCGGAACGGTCGCGCAGATGCTGCGGAACGGCGTCGAAATTCTCGAGATTCCGGCCAATTATTACGAGGATCTCGAAGCCCGCACGGACCTCGCGCCCGAGACCGTCGCAGACCTGCGGCGTCTGAACATTCTCTTCGATCGCGACGACCACGGGACGTTCTTTCAAGCCTATACGACGACGCTCGAAGGCGGCTTCTTCTTCGAAATCGTGCAGCGGACCGAGGGCTATGCCGGGTACGGCGCGCCGAATGCCGGCATCCGACTGGCCGCGCAGGCGCGCCTTGCGGGGCCGACCGGCATGCCGCGGCATTGAAGGGGATGACGTCGCCATGACCGTCGTCATTCACCACAACCCCGATTGCGGCACCTCCCGCAACGTCTTGGCCGCGATCGAAGCGGCCGGTTATGCGCCGACCGTGATCGACTACCTGCGGACGGGGTGGACGAGGCCGCAGCTTCTCGGACTGTTCGCGGCGGCCGGGCTCACGCCACGCACTGCGCTTCGCGAAACGAAGTCGCCCGCCGAGGAGCTCGGACTGCTGGAGCCGGGCGTGGACGACGAAAGGCTGTTGGACGCGATGGTCGCGCATCCGGTCCTCGTCAACCGGCCCATCGTGTGTACGCCCAAGGGCGTTCGGCTGTGTCGGCCCAGCGAAAAGGTGCTCGATTTGCTGGAACGGATGCCGACGGGGCCGTTCTTCAAGGAAGACGGCTCTCCGATGATCGATGCTGCAGGCCTTCGGGTCGTCCGATCGCCTCAGTAACCCCGGCGCCCGGCACCGGCGGGTCTGATGCCGAAGGGCAGGCCCGTCAGCAGGATCAGCGCCGGCACTGCGACAGTCGCCCTGCGGTTTTCAGGGATGCCACGCGCCACGAGGGCGAGATCGTTTTCGACGAGGGTTCGGATTTCGCGGATGAGGTCCACTTCCGAGTCGCGCAACATGGCCCGAGCCGCCACGATCAGTCCCGGCAGGTCGGACGGCAGGATGCGCAAGTAGGGCGCGGCCATATGCCCGAACGCGCGCTCCACGATCTCGGTCACGGCGGATTCGTCGCGCACATTGGTCAGATCGCACACCACGGCGGCATGGATGAGGGCGATCGCGACGATCCCCGTCGCGAACCGCGCATCTTCCTCGCGGCTCGTCAGCCGGTCGGCTAGGCCTGCGGCGAGATCATAGACGAAGCCGGCGAGAAGACGCTCCAGCACGATCATCACGGATTTTTGATCCTGCGACCGCAGATCTTCGATGCGCACCATATGTCGAAGAAAGTCGTCATCCTGCGTCATGCGGATGAGCGCGGCCGAAGCATCATTGTCGGCAGGCGGAAACGACACGCGGATACATACCGATCATTTCAGCGATACGGCTCGCACGATGATCGATTTGCGACATCCACGCAATGTGACGATACGGTACTGCAGTCCGACGAATTCGAACTGCAGTACCTGCGATCAACGATGGAAGGCCGCCGCCGCCATCGGCCACCAAATGATCAGCGCGAACATGCCGAAGGCGGCGAACTCCCACAAACGCATCCTGCCGTCGAATTTGCTCGGATAGTCTCGGGGTGCGGGCTCATAGGACATGGGGGAACTCCCGTTTGCGTTGCATCAACTCAAACGGGCCGGACGGCGCTTGGTTTCAGAGGCGTCGTCAGGCGGTCGGAAAGCCCCGCTTGCGCAGCAGCGCGGCCACTTCCGGATCGCGACCGCGGAACGCGCGATAGGCCTCGGCGGGATCGCGCTTCGAACCGGCGGCATAAACATGCTCGCGAAGACGCGCCGCGAGGCCCGCATCGAACACGTCGCCCGTCTCCTCGAAGGCGGAAAATCCGTCGGCGTCCAACACCTCGGACCATAGGTAGGAATAGTAACCGGCCGAATAGCCGTCGCCGGAGAACACGTGCGTGAAATGCGGCGTGCGATGCCGCATGGCGATCTCCGCAGGCATTCCCAACCGGGCCAGCACCTCGCGTTCGAAGGCGAGCGGATCGATGCCCTCCGCCGTTTCCAGCGCATGGAATTCCATGTCGACGATGGCGGACGCGGTATATTCGACCGTCGCGAAACCCTGATTGAAGTTACGCGCGGCCTGCACCTTGTCGATCAGCGATTGCGGCATCGGCTCGCCGGTTTCGGCGTGAACCGCGAAGCGGCGCAGCACCTCGGGGGTCATGAGCCAATGCTCGTAGACCTGCGAGGGGAACTCGACGAAGTCCCGCGGCACGGAGGTGCCGGAAATAGAGGGATACGTCACGTCCGACAGCATGCCGTGCAGGGCGTGGCCGAATTCGTGGAAGATCGTGCGGGCGTCGTCGAAGCTCAGCAGCGTCGGCTTGCCGTCGGGCGCGCGTGCGACGTTCAGCACGTTGAGGACGATCGGCCGGACGTCCTCTCCGCCGAGTTTGTGTTGGCTGCGAAGCGCGTTCATCCAAGCGCCGCTGCGCTTGGACGGCCGATTGAAATAATCGCCGTAAAACAAAGCGAGGTGTCGCCCGTCGCGATCCTTCACCTCCCAGGCGCGGACGTCCGGGTGATAGACCGGGACGTCGTCGCGCTCTTGGAACGTGACGCCGAACAGCCGCGTGGCGGTGTCGAAGGCAGCGTCCACAATACGGTCGAGCTGGAGGTAGGGCTTGATCTCGCCCTCGTCCAAGGCGTGTTCGGCCATGCGGACCTTGGCCGAGTAATGCCGCCAATCATGCGCCGCGAGTTCGAAATTGCCGCCTTCGGAACGGATCATGTTCTGAAGGGCTTCACGCTCCTCCGCGGCACGAGCGCGCGCCATCGGCCAGACCCGGTCGAGCAGGCCGCGCACGCCGGCGGGCGTCTTGGCCATGCTGGGTTCGAGCTTGTAGTCCGCGAAGGTGCGGAAGCCGAGAATCTGCGCGCGCTCCGCCCGCAGCGCCAGCATTTCGGCCACGACCGCGCGATTGTCGGTCTCGCCGCCGCTCTCGCCGCGCCCGATCCACGCGGCATAGGCCTTCTCGCGCAAGACGCGGTTGGTGGAGAATTGCAGGAAAGGCTCGATCAGCGAACGCGACGTCGTGATGACGTGGCCGGACAGGCCGCGCTCGGCCGCCGCACCGGCCGCGGCCGCCACGAGCCACTCGGGCAAGCCCGCGAGGTCATCCGCGCCGGACAGCGGAATGACCGTCCCGGCTTCGTCGGCCAACACGTTTTGGGAGAACCGGGTGCCGAGTTGCGCCAGCCGCTCGATGATGGCGCCGAGCCGCAGCTTTGCGGCCTGATCCAACTCCGCGCCCGCGCGAACGAAGCGCTTGCGGGTGAGGTCGAGCACGCGGCGGCGCTCGTCGTCGAGATCGAGGGCGTCGACGGCCTGCCACAGCGCGTCGACGCGCCGAAACAAGCCCTCGTTCATGCCTATTTCAGCGAAATGTTTCGCCATAAGCGGCGAAATATCCCGCTCGATCGCTTGGAGTTCGGGGTTGGTATGCGCGCCGGAGAGGTTCCAGAACACGCCGCCCACGCGGTCCAGCAGATCGCCCGAAAGCTCGAGGGCGTCGACGGTGTTGGCGAAGGTCGGCGGCGCGGGATCGTTCGCGACGGCGTCGATCTCGGCGCGATGTTCGGCGATGGCGCGCTCGAAGGCGGGACGGAAATGCTCGGGTCGGATATCGGCGAAGGGCGGAATGCCGAACGGCGTGTTCCACGGTTCCAGAAGAGGGTTGGAGGCGAGTAGCGGATCGCCCGCGGCCGTCGTCGTCATGCCGTTCTCCCGATTCAACCGTGCAGCTTCATATAGCGTCGGGCGGCCGAGATTGCCGGCGCGCCCTGTCTTCTCCGCGCCGTGCGGGACGTTTTTTCTTCCCCTACGAAGAACCCTGGAGGGTTTCGGCGGTTGTGAGGCGGCATGCCGAAGCGACGGACATGCCTCACCAGCACAATTCATTCGGAACGGAGGGCGCAGCACCATGGCGCATGACGACATGAGGTCGGGCAAACCGGCAGGCCAGAAGCCTGGCACCAATTTCAAACAAGGCATGGAACAGGTCGAACACGCGATGAACAAAGATAAGGACGAGATGCAGAACCGTGCACAGGACGCCGCCCGCGCAGGAGCGGACACGATGCGGCGGGGCGCCGAAGAGGGACTGCGGAGCGGCCAGGAAGCGCTGCGTTCGGGCGCGGAAGGATTTACGAAGGCCTTCGATCTCAGCCGCGACATGGGGCGGGACGTCGGCCGCGACATGAGCCGGATCGCGGAGCGGACGTCCCGCAACGTCGAGACGTTGTCGAAGGCGAGTTCCGTGCTGATGCAGGGCCTGCAGGAAGTCTCCCGTGAATTCATGGGCATGACGCAGGACAATTTGCGCCGCAGCAGCGACGCGCTGTCGCAGATCTCGCAGGTCCGCACCATTCCCGACATGCTGAACGCGCAGGCCGACCTGATGCGCGAGAGCCTGCAGCGCGCCGTGGAAACGGCCCGCCGGATCGGCGAGATTTCAGTGCGCACGGCGTCGGAAACGTCCGAAACGATCCGCGAAATCGCCGATCAGCAGCAGGGCGAGCAGCAGGGCGAGCAGCGGCAAGGCAATCGCGACGCGGCCTGAGCCCTCGCACCGAGCAGTGGAAATCCCCGCGGACACATGTCTGCGGGGATTTGCTTTGAAGGCGGGACAAGCGGCGCTATTCTTCTCCGATGACGCTTCAAACCGCAGGTCGCTCGTCCCTCAAAACCCTCGCCGCGGTTCTGGTCGCGGCGACCTTGGCGGGGTGCACCCAGTATCAGTGGGTCCACCCTACGCGGACGCCCGCGCAATATGGCGGCGACCGTCTCGCCTGCGAAAGCCGCGCGGCGGCGCTGTATCCGAGCACGCCCGTGGTCGTGCAGACGAGCGGCGGCTATTTCGAGCCGGGTTGGCGCAGCTGCAACCGCACGCGTTACGGCGACGTCTACTGCCGCAACGCGCCGCCGTCCTACATCCCGCCCAATTATGCGGTGCAGGACCTCAACGCCTCGCCCCGCGAGAAGATGGTCGAGGCGTGCCTCTATCAACGCGGCTACCAGTTGGTGCCGGTTCAGCGCTGAGCGTCGTCGCGTCTCGCGCCGAAAAAGGCGGGGCTCGCCTTGAACGCGACGGGCAATGATATTCCGATGAACAAGAAGCGCGCGAGGTGGTGCGCCGCCACATAGACCGGATCGATGGCGAGCGTGAAGGCGAGGATCGCCATCGCCTCCAACCCGCCCGGCGCAAAAGCCAAGAAGGCTGCGGCCTGCGACACGCCGAGCAGCAAAGCCGCGGCTTCCGCGAAGGCGGCGGCGATCACGGTGGCGACGATGAAGGATGCGACCGCCGCCGGCAGCAAGCGGACGAAATCGGCGCGCCGCATCCCGCGGAAACGCTCGCCGATGAAGGCTCCGATGAGCATGAAGCCGAACGACGCCAGCGTTCCGGGGAAGCGGCCGTCGATGACGCCCGATCCGGTCAGGACGCCCGTGGCGAGCATGCCGCCGAGCAGCAGCGCCGCCGGCACCCGGAAACGATGCAGCAGCAGACCCGCGGGCAGCGCCGCGGCGAAC
The DNA here is from genome assembly GCA_027489535.1 of Hyphomicrobiales bacterium. Taxonomy (GTDB): domain Bacteria; phylum Pseudomonadota; class Alphaproteobacteria; order Rhizobiales; family Beijerinckiaceae; genus JAIXZO01. The sequence goes on along the minus strand of JAIXZO010000010.1, from coordinate 39,504 downwards.
AGCACGAGGATGCCGACGAGCGACATCGCTTGCGGATCCTGGGCGATCATGGGGCCCGCATTCCCGGCCACGAGAACAGAGGGCAGCACGGCGATCAGCATGACGAGACGGAAAAGCTGCACGCAGGCGATGGCGGGCACGTCCGCCTTCTGATCATGCGCAATGACGAGGATCGACGACAGCGCGCCGGGAACGGATGCCAGCATCGCGTCCATGCGGTTCCATCCGAAGACGCGGATGAGCAAGAAGGCGGACGCGGCCATGATCACCACGATCGCGGCGACCAGCAGCACCAGGCTGAGCGGAACGGCGGCCAGCGCCGTCAGCGTCGCCGGGGTCACGCCCGTTCCCATGGTGATCCCGGAAATCAGCAGCGCGAAATCGCGCACGCCGGTCAACATCGGCCTTCCGCGTCCCGATGCGGCGATCAGCGCCGACACGATCATCGCGCCCGAGAGCCAAGCGGCGGGGAAACCCGCGAATGCAAGCACGGCTCCGCCCGCCCCGGCCGCGAGGAGCGTGGTGGTCTGTCCGGCAACTGCGAAAAGTGCGGGCGGCATGAAATCGAAAACCGGGGCGACGTTGACGCGGATCAATGCGGGCGACGCGTGCCGGCGTCAAATTGAATCAAGGCTTCGGCGAGGTCGGTCAGCGACCGGCTCCTCCGAAGAGCGAGGCGGTCGCGGGACCGCTGCGCAAACGATCTCTCGGTTTCGGCCGAGAGTCAGAGTGCTCGGCGCAGTCTCGGGGGAGCTGCGTCGAGCACTTTTGTTTACGCCCGGAGACCCGCCGAAAAATGGCGCCCGACGGTTCGGCGGGCGCCGGTTCGGCAGGAGGAGAGGACGCACGGAGAAACCCGGTCACTTTTCCGATTCGCGACCGTCCGTGCGGATCAATGTGCGCCGGTGAGGCGGCAGAGCCGGCAGACATTCGTCACGGTCACCGCGTCGTGGCGGCTATAGGAGAGCACGCCTTCCCGCTTGAGCTGGGAGAACGCCCGGCTGACCGTTTCAAGCGTGATGCCGAGATAGTCGGCGATTTCCTGCCGCGTGAGCGAAACCGTCACGCCGCATGCATCCTTGCCGACGGGCCCGGTGCACCCGCCGCCGCCGCGGCCCGGAATGAGGCGGATCAGGAAGGTCGAGACGCGCTCCCGCGCCGTCTTGCGGCCCAGCAGCATCGCGTGGTCGTGCAAAGCGCAAATTTGGCTCTTCATCCGCTCCGCGAACATGAGCTGAAGGTCTTGGTCGGCCCTCAGCGCCGCAGCATCGTAGGCCGCCACGCGCACGGGGCCAAGGGACTCGGCGGCGCTCTCGTGGACGCGGTTCGTGGTCATCCCGAACACGTCGCCGGGGCCGAGGAGTTCGATGATCTGACGCCGCCCGTCGGGCAGCATTTTGGAAATCATCACCGACCCTTCGAGGACGACGTAGGAGCAGCGGGCCGGATCCGCCTCGTCGATGATCATGTGGCGCGCATCGAACGACAGGACGCGACCTTGCCCGTCATTCGCGACGGGACTCGGTCGCGAAGGCCCCAAGCTCCAAGCCGCATCGAATTTCGGCGGTATGCGATCGGCGGAATGATCAAGAGAGCGGGCGTCGAGGGACATGGGCACACACCTGGCGAGAGGAAGCCTTCTCCCGCCGGCGTTCGCGGCCTTCGATGCCTCGGCGTGGGGGAGTACGCGGGCCGTTCAGTGAAGAAATCCTATCGGGGGTCGAAACCGTCCGCATCGGGTGGGACCCTTAAGCAGTGCTACTGATCTCCGAAGGGATCAGACGACGGCCGACAAGGCCTCCGGGTTCAGAGGCTTGCGGAGGATCTTCAGACGATCGAGTCCTTTGAGCTGCGCCTCGATGGCGGCGCGCGGCTGCCCGCTGATCGCGACGACGCGGGGCGGCGCCTTGAGGCTGCTGAGCCACTGTATGACGCGCGCGCCGCTGATCCCCGGCAACATCAGATCGACCAGGACGGTATCGTCCGGGCCGGGGATGTCGGCGTCGAAAAACGATTCGGCGTCGTTGTGGGACACGGTTTCGAGGCCCATCCCGCGCAACAGCATGTCGAGCGAGTCGCTCACGCCCGGATCGTCTTCAAGAATATGGACCGTCAACGTCATCGCCTTTCGGGCCCGGTGCGTCCGCCCCAGCGCGGTCGGCACGGCGGATTGCGATGATCTTATCGCGGACGGTCGATGAAGTTCAGGTCGGTAGCATTGCGGATCGTCAGGCGCGCCGTTCGGCATAGACCATTCGGACCAGATCGGCGGTGTTCTTGGCCCCGAGCTTTTCCATGATCCGCGCACGATGCACCTCGATGGTGCGCGGGCTGATGCCGAGCTGCCGTCCCGCTTCCTTGTTGGACGCGCCCATGGCGATGCGCTCCAGAACTTCACGTTCGCGCGGCGTCAAGGCGTCTTCGCCCGGGAACGACGAAACGGCCGGGGCGGAAGCGGCGCGCGCCTTCGCGTCGAGCGCGTTGCGGACGCGAGACACGACGGTGTCCGCGTCGAAGGGCTTTTCGATGAAGTCGTGCGCGCCGCGCTTGATCGCCTCGACGGCCATCGGGATGTCGCCTTGCCCGGAGATCATGAAGATCGGGGCTTGGCAGCGCATTCCCAACTCGTTGAGGACGTCGATCCCGGAGCGGCCGGGCATGTGGACGTCGAGGATGATGCAGGACGGCATGCGCGAACGGGTCGCATTCAGCAAGCCGAGACCGTCGGGAAATGCGCTGACGCGGTAGCCTTCGAGTTCCAGCACGACGCACAACGCGTCCCGCACTGCGGGATCGTCGTCCGCGATGAAGATTTCCTCGTCTTGTGCCGCCATTCCCCTCGGTCTCCTTCGTTCGACTGTCGCGTCAGGCGTCGTCGGCCGTGGCCGGCTGAAGCGTCAGGGTGAAACATGCGCCGCGACCGTTGCCGCCGGGATGCACGGAGAGATCTCCGCCGTGGCTCTGCGCGATCGTGCGTGAAATGGACAGGCCCAAGCCCATGCCCGTGCGTTTCGTCGTGGCGAACGCCTTGAACAGGTCGGGCACCGATTCTGCGGGGATGCCCGGACCGTTGTCGCACACTTCCACGGCAAGCATATCCCCCGTCATCCGGGTTTCGATGGTGACGGTCGGGTTCGGACGGCCGCGCAGCGCTTCCGCCGCGTTGCGGAGCAAGTTGACCACGACCTGCTGAATCTGCACCGGTTCGATGAAGGCTTGCGGCAAGTTCGGCGCGTAGCCGCGTACGGCATTTACCTTGTCCCGAATGCCGACCAGCGTCAGTTCGACGGCCTCCTCCACGACGGCGTTGAGATCGACGCGGCGTCGGTTGGGCTCGCGCTTTTCCACGAACTGCCGCATGCGGCTGATGATGGCGCCCGCGCGCTCCGCCTCGTGCACCGCCTTGTTCATCACCGAGGCCAAGGTCTCGTCCGATTTCGCGTCGCGACCTTTCTGCAGCGTGCGCGCACCGGCCTGCAGATACAGCATGATCGCCGTCAGCGGTTGGTTGAGCTCGTGCGCCAGAGCCGCGCCCATCTCGTCCATGGCCGACACCCGCGCCATGTGCACGAGGTCCGACTGCAGTTCGCGGACGCGCTGTTCGGCCTCCCGGCGCGAGCGAAGGTCGCGGATGATGCCGATGAATTGCCGGCCCTGCGGGGTACCCGCCTCGCCGACGGACAATTCGACCGGGAATTCGGTGCCGTCCTTGTGGCGCGCATGCACCTCGCGGCCGATGCCGATGATCTTGCGCTCGCCCGTCGACATGTAATTGTCGAGATAACGATCATGAGCGCGCGCATAAGCGCTCGGCATGATCATCTGCACGTTCTGGCCGAGCGTCTCCTCCGCGGTCCAGCCGAACAGCCGCTCGCACGCGCTGTTGTAGACGAGGATGCGGGCGCGCTCGTCGATCACGAGGATGCCGTCGACGGCCGTGTCGAGCACGCTGACGAGGCGGGCCTCGGATTCCGTCTCGGCCCTCATGAGCGCCCCGTCCGCCTGCATCGCAATGGTCCGGCATCCGTAAACAAACGTAGGACGGACTCTGCCTTACCCAACGGACGCACGCAATACCGGATGAAGATCAGGATCTTGTGAGAACTCCCGCCAGACGGCGGACGGCTTCCTGCAGGTCCTCGGCGCGGCGCTGAAAGCAGAGCCGCAGATACCGCTCCGCACCGTGCCCGAACGCCGTGCCGGGGGCCAAGCCGACATTGGCTTCGTCGATCAACCGCATCGCCAAGGCACGCGTATCATCCTCGCCATCCACGGAGAAGAACAAGTAGAACGCGCCCTCGGGGACCGGAAAACGAACCCGTCCGGTCGCGGCGAGCCCTTCACAGACGATCTCGCGTCCGCGCTTGGCCCGCGCGATCTGTCCTTGCACGAAGCTCTCGCCCTGTTCCAACGCCGCGATCGCGCCGCGCTGCAGGAACGCCGCGACGCCCGAGGACGAATACTGTATCAGGTTCTCGACCGTATCGCCGAGCGAGGGATGACATTCGAGCCAGCCGACGCGCCAACCCGTCATGGCCCAGTTCTTCGAGAAGGTTTGCACGAAGAAGATGCGGTCCTCGTCCTCCATCACGTCGTGGAAGGAGGGCGCACGGGCCGAACCGTCGAAGACGAAACGGCCGTAGATTTCATCCGCGATGATCCACAGGCCGTGCTTGCGGGCGAGATCGAGGATGGCGACGAGTTCTTCGCGGGTGGCGGTCCAGCCGGTGGGATTGGCGGGCGAGTTCACCATGATGGCGCGGGTGCGCGGGGTGACGGCCGCCGCGAGGCCGTCCACGTCGAGCGTCCAACGGCCGTTGCCGGCGTCGGAGGTCAGCACCAACGGCACCTCGACCGGCTTTGCGCCGACGGCCACGGCCGCACCGATGAAGTTCGGCCAGGCGGGCGAGGGAATGAGAACCTCGTCGCCCGTGCCGCATGCGATGCGGACGGCGATCTGAATGGCATGCATGCCGCCGATGGTGGCGAAGAACCGGTCGGGTCCGAGCGGCTTGTCGTAGAGCCGGGTCATATAGTCGGAAATGGCTTGGCGGAGGTCGGGGATGCCCCGCTGCCACGTATAGAAGGTCTCGCCGCCCGCGAGCGCGCGGCTTGCGGCGTCCGCGATGAAGGCCGGCGTGGGCATGTCGCCTTCGCCGGTCCAGAGCGGAATGAGGCCGGGGCGGCCGCGCCCGTAATTGAAGACCTCGACGATGCCGCTGGCCGGTGCGTCGGCGGCTTCGGGGCGGACGGACGGAACGGCATGCGTCATGGCGCGAACGGGCTCGCAAAAAGAATGAATCGGTTCCGCGTTATGTCACTGCCCGGGCCGTCCGTCTCCCTGATTTTCGTGGCCGTGCCTTGCCCTAGCGGCGTGCCGCGAGCAGATCCCGGATTTCCGACAGGAGCGCCTCGGACCGCGTCGGTGCGGCGGTTTCGGTCTTGTCCGGCGTCTGACGGCGGAAGCGGTTGATAACCTTCATCACCGCGAACAGCGCGAGCGCCACGAGCAGGAAGCCGACCACGACCGTGATGAAATTGCCCCAGCCGAGCGCCGCGCCGGCCTTCTTGGCTTCGGCGTATGGGAGGTTTTCGGGGATGCGGGAGGACAGGCGCAAATAGTAGTTCGAGAAATCGAGCCCGCCCGTGATCGCTCCCAACACGGGCATGATCAGGTCTCCGACCAGCGAGTCGATGATCTTGCCGAAAGCCGCGCCGATCACGACGCCGATGGCGAGATCGACGACGTTGCCGCGCATCGCGAATTCCTTGAATTCCCGCACCAGTCCGCTCATGACCGCCTCCCGTTTTGAACGCCCCGCTGAGATTACGTAACGTTATATCCGAAGCGGAAAGACGCAAACCGCACGCACAATTTGCGCCCGCACGCGCCTCGGATAATGTCCGTCGTCGGGGAAGTTCGGGGCGGAACGGGGCATGTTCGCGGGTTGGACGGTCGTACTGGCCGCTCTTTTCTATCTATGCCTGCTGTTCGCGGTGGCCCATTACGGCGACACGTCGGGCAGGCCGCTGATGCGCGGGCGCGCGCGTTCGACGATCTATGCGCTGACACTGGCGGTTTATTGTACGTCTTGGACGTTTTTCGGCTCCGTCGGCCTCGCCGCCGTGTCAGGCTTGGACTTCTTCGCGATCTATCTCGGCCCGATCCTGATCTTCGGCCTCGGCTCCGGTCTCGTGCGCCGCATCGTGCGGCTCGCCAAATCGCAGAACATCACCTCGGTGGCGGACTTCGTGTCCGCCCGCTACGGCAAGAGCGCGCGCGTCGCGGTGATCGTGTGCCTGATCGCGGTGATCGGCTCCGTGCCGTATATCGCCCTGCAGCTCAAGGCGATTTCGACGTCGCTGACGACGGTACTCGACGCCTTCGAACCGGGATCGGTGGCCCACGCGTCCCCCATCTTCGGCGACCTCGCCTTCCTCGTCGCGCTCATCCTCGCCGGTTTCGCGACGGCATTCGGGACCCGTCACATCGACGCGACGGAGCATCAGGACGGATTGATGCTGGCGGTGGCCGCGGAATCCGTCGTCAAACTCGTGGCGTTTCTCGCCGTCGGCGCCTTCGTCACCTTCGGCATGTTCGACGGCCCGGGCGATCTGCTGCGCCAAGTCGCGGCCCGGGCCGACGTGGCATCGCCGCTCGACCGCAGTTCGGGGACGGCCAATATCCTCACCATGATGGCGCTGTCGGCGTCCGTCATCCTGCTGCTGCCGCGTCAGTTCCACGTCACGGTCGTCGAAAACCGCGACGAGGCGGACGTCGAGCGCGCCGCATGGCTGTTTCCTGCCTATCTCGTCGTGATCAATCTGTTCGTCGTGCCGCTCGCACTGGCGGCGGACATCATCTTCGCGCCGGGCAGCATTTCGCCGGACATGGCGGTTCTCGAACTGCCCTTGCGCGCCCGCAGCGACGGCCTCGCGCTGCTGGTCTTCATCGGCGGCCTTTCCGCCGCCACCGCAATGGTCATCGTCGCCTGCGTGGCGCTCGCCATCATGGTGTCGAACACGTTGGTGGTGCCGCTGCTGCTGCGGCGAGGCGGGCAGGCGGCGTCCGACATGGGCACGCTGGTCCTCGTCGTCCGCCGCGTCGCGATCATCGTCATCGTACTGCTCGGCTATGCCTATTTCCGCAACACGAGCGATGCGGCGCTCGCCGCAATCGGGCTGACGTCCTTCGCCGCGATCGCGCAGATCGCGCCCGCCTTTTTCGGAGGACTGTATTGGCGGCGCGCCAATGCGCGCGGTGCGACCGCGGGCCTCGTCGTGGGCTTCGTCGTGTGGGCCTATACGCTGCTGTTGCCGAGTCTGGCGCGTCCGGAATCCTTCGGCCTGCACGAGTTCATCGACGCCGGCCCCTTCGGCATCGCCATGCTGAAGCCCACCGCCCTGTTCGGCTACGAGTTGTCGCCGATCACGAACGGGACGCTGTGGAGCTTGGCGCTCAACGTCGCGGCCTTCGTCGCCTTTTCGCTGAGCCGCGCCTCGAGCCCGCTCGAGCGGCTGCAGGCCAGCATGTTCGTCTCGCCCGACCGCCCGGTGATGGCGCAGACCTTCCGGTTCTGGCGCACGTCCGTCACCGTCGAGGAGCTGCAGGGCTGCGTGGCCCGCTATCTCGGGCCGCAGCGGACGCTGTCCACCTTCGCCGAATTCGCCGCCCGACGCGGGCAGGTGCTGGACGGGGGTCGCGAGGCGGACATTCACCTGTTGCGCTTTGCCGAACACCAATTGTCCTCGGCCATCGGCGCGTCCTCCTCCCGGCTGGTACTTTCGCTGCTGCTGCGTCGCAGAAACGTGACCAAGAAGGCGGCGCTGCGCCTGCTCGACGATGCCTCGGCCGCCATTCAATACAACCGGGACCTCCTGCAGCATGCGCTCGATCACGCCCGCCAAGGCATCACGGTGTTCGACGGCAATCTGCGTCTCGTCAGTTGGAACCGCGAATTTCAGGAATTGTTCGATCTTCCGCCCGAATTGGCACAAGTGGGCGTGGGGCTCGACGAGATCATCCGGTTCAACGCCTCGCGCGGCATGTACGGCCGCGGCGCGGCCGACGACTTCCTCGCGGCACGGCTCGAAAGCTTCGTCAACGACGCGGAACCGGTGCGCGTGAAGCTGTACTCCTCCGGCAAGGTCATCGACATCCGTTCGGCCCATATGCCCGACGGCGGAATCGTGACGACCTACACGGACATCACCGCCACGGTGGAGGCCGAGGAGGCGCTGGAGCGCGCCAATGAAACGCTCGAGCGCCGCGTACGGGAGCGCACGGAAGAACTGACGCGTCTCAACGAAGAACTCGGGCGCGCCAAAGGAGAGGCGGAAGAGGCCAACACGTCGAAGACGCGCTTCCTCGCCGCCGCGAGCCACGACATTCTCCAACCGCTCAACGCCGCCCGTCTCTACGCGACGTCGCTGCTCGAGCGCGACCGCAACGGCGGCGATGCCCGTTTGGCGGAAAACGTCGACGCATCGCTCGAAGCGGTGGAAGAGATCCTTACCGCCCTGCTCGACATCTCACGCCTCGACGCCGGCGCGATGAAGGCGGAGCCCTCGAATTTCCGCATCGACGACATTCTCAATCAGTTGCGGCTGGAATTCGAGCCTACGGCGAAGGAGAAGGGGCTCGAACTCGTCTTCGTGCCCTCGTCGCTGGCCGTACGCTCGGACCGCCGTCTGCTGCGTCGTCTGCTGCAGAACCTCGTCTCGAACGCCCTGAAATATACCCCGCGCGGTCGCGTGCTCGTCGGCTGCCGACGCAGCAAGGGCAAGCTGCGCGTGGAGGTTTGGGATACGGGGCTCGGCATCCCCAGTTCCAAGCAACGGACCGTTTTCCGCGAGTTCCAAAGACTTGATCAGGGCGCGCGCGTCGCCCGCGGCCTCGGTCTGGGCCTTTCCATCGTCGAGCGCATCGCGCGCGTGCTCGACCATCGCGTCAAGCTGCAGTCGACCGTCGGCCGCGGCTCCATGTTCTCGGTCGAGATGCCTTTGGGACCCCGCCTGCCGGCTGCGGCGCCGCAGACCGGCGCGCCCGCCCCGGCGCTTGCGCCGCTCGCCGGGACCGTGGTGCTGTGCATCGACAACGAACCCGCGATCCTCGACGGCATGCGCACGCTGCTCTCCGGCTGGGGCTGCACCGTGCTCACCGCCGCGAGCCTGGCCGAGGCGCATCAGGCCTTGAAGCGCGAGAAGTCGTCTCCGGACGTCATCGTGGCCGATTACCACCTCGACGAAGGCACGGGCATCGAAGCCATCGTGGCCCTGCGGTGGAAACTCGGCACCGACATGCCGGCCGTTTTGCTCACGGCAGACCGCACCCCCGCCGTCCGCGACGAGGCGACGGAAAAAGGCATTCAAGTGATGAACAAGCCGGTCAAACCGGCCGCGTTGCGGTCATGGATCGCGCAATGGCGGGGTGCGCGGGCCGCGGCGGAGTGATCGTTCGTTCCGGAGAACGAACGATCACCGCGAACCCTCAGACGGGCCGATAGCCCTCGCGACCCGAAGCGACTGCATCTTCGAGCAATTCGAGACGGTCCTGACCCCAGAACAATTCGCCGCGCCTGACGTAACCCGGCGATCCGATAACGTCCGACGCGACGGCCTCCTCGACGTGCCGCTCATAGGCGGCCGTCACCGGCGCGGAATCGGCGGCCGCAAGGATGGCGGTCGCGTCGAGCCCGGCGCGCTTCAGCAGGCCTTCAAGCACCGGCACTTCGGCGAGGTTGAGCTCGTTGGCCCAGACGCCCGCGAAGCACAGGCGGACATAGGCGTCGGGATCATGGCCGAGCATCGCCGCGGCGAGAATGGTGCGGTCGGCGAACTTGCAGTCGAACGGCCAGAATTGCGGATGGATGTTCAACGGCACGCCGCGCTTGTCCCGCCAGCGCTGCATTTCCAGCAAGCGATAACGCTGCCGCACGGGATGGCGCTTCGGCAGCACCAAGCCGCCGGTGTGTTCGAACACGTTCGGCAGAAACACCGGCTTGAAGTTCACGGAAAATCCGTGCCGCGCCCGCATGTCCATGAACTTCGCATGGCCGAGATAGGCCCAAGGCGAGGCCAGCGAGAAATAATAGTCGATCGTGTCGGACATCGGGTGTTTCCTTGCGGCGGTTGCTGCCGCCGTCGCTTCGGCGATCACGCCGCCGCGGCGCGTCGCCCTGCCCGACCGTAGAAGGTCTCGCCCGCCTTCGCCAAGTCCTCCAGCCATGCGCCGGGCGCAAAGCGAGGTCCATGCTTGCCGGCCAACGCCCCGGCCCGCTCGACGAAGACCGCCGCCCCCATGCCGTCGATCATCGACAAGGGTCCCCCGGTGAACGGCGCGAAACCGAATCCGAGGATCGCGCCCACATCCGCCTCGCGCGGGTCGGTGACGATGCCTTCCGAGAAGGTGCGCGCGGCCTCCAAGGCTTGTGCAAATAAGAACCGGTCCTTCAACTCCGCGACGTCGAGTGTGTCGGGATCGAGAGGCGACGCACCGACGGCCTCGGACAGACCGGGCCACAGCTTCTTTTTCCCCTTCTCGGGATAGTCGTAGAAACCCTTGCCGTTCTTGCGGCCGAGCCGTCCGTGACCTTGCACCATCGCGGCGAGAATGCGTGCCTGATCGGCATTCACAGCCCCTTCGCCGAGTTGCGCCCGGGTCGCTTCCACGATGCGGAGCGCGAGGTCCAGCGCGACCTCGTCGTTCAACGACAACGGGCCCACGGGCATCCCCGCCATGCGCGCGACGTTCTCGATCATGGCGGGCGGCACGCCCTCCGCCAGCATCAGGTGCCCCTCGAGGATGTAAGCCCCGACGCAGCGGTTCGCGTAAAATCCGCGCGCATCCTTCACCACGATCGGCGTCTTCTTCAGCGCCCGCACGAAGTCGAGCGCAGCGGCCAGCGCACGGTCGGAAGTCTCCCGTCCGACGATCACCTCCACGAGCATCATCTTCTCGACGGGCGAGAAGAAATGAATGCCGACGACGTTGCCCGGCCGCGCCGCCGCTTCGGCCAAGCCCGAGATCGGGAGGGTGGAGGTGTTGGAGCCGATCACGACGTCTCCGGCCGCGGACTCGGTCGCCGCGATGGCCGCCGCCTTCGTCTTCGGATCTTCGAAGACGGCCTCGATCACGAGGTCGCAGCCCGCGAGGTCCGCGTAAGCCGCAGAGGGCGTGATGCGCGCGAGCAGCGCGTCGCGATCCGCCGATGCGGCGCGCCCCTTCATGATCCGGTCGGACATGAGCTTGTGGGAATGCGCCTTGCCCTTCTCCGCAGTCTCCATGTCGCGGTCGATCAGAACCACGTCGAGACCCGCGCCCGCCGCGACATGCGCGATGCCGGCCCCCATGAAGCCCGCACCGATCACGCCGATGCGGCGCAAGGACGTGGGCGGCACCGCGGCCGGGCGGCGCGCGCCTTTCTCCAAGGCCTGCTTGGAGACGAACAGCGTCCGGATCATCGCCGCCGCTTCGTTCGAGCGCAGGATCGCGGCGAACTGCCGGCTTTCGACCCGCAAGGCGAGGTCGAACGGCAGTTGCAGCCCGTCATGCACGGTTTGAAGGATAGCCTTGGCGGCAGGGTAGTTGTCGTAGTTTTCGCGTCGATAGATGGCGTTCGCGGCGGGCCAGATCATCATGCCTTGCGGCGACTGGACGCGGCCGGACGGAAGTTTCGCCTTGGGTTCGTCCCAAGGCTGGACGGCGGAGCCGCCCCCGATGATCCAAGCCTTGCCCGCCGGGATCATCTCGTCCTTCGGCAACACCTCGTCGACGAGGCCCATCGTCTTGGCCATGGGCGGGCGAAGCGGTTCGCCCTTCAGCAGCATCTGCAAGGCGTCGCCGGTCGGCAGCATGCGGGCAATGCGCGTCGTGCCGCCCGCTCCGGGGAACAGGCCGATCTTGATCTCCGGCAGGCCCACGCGCGTCTTGGGGTCGTCCGAGACGATCCGCCGTCGGCAGGCGAGGGCCAGTTCGAAAGCGCCGCCGAGACACACGCCGTCGATCGCCGCGACGAACGGCTTTCCGCAGGTTTCGAGCTTGCGATAGAGCAGCGTGAGCTTGCGCGACTCCTCGAAGAAGACGCGCATCGCTTCCTCCTTGCCGCGGGTTTTCGCCATCTCCGCGTAGAGCCCGGCGAGGCCCTGCAGCATCGAGAGATCGGCCCCGCCCGAGAAACCGGTCGGTTTGCCCGAGGCGATCACGCAGCCCTTGATCGCAGGGTCGGAGGCGACCCGGTCGACCAGCGCGTCCAGTTCCCGCATCACCTGTTCGGTGATCACGTTCATCGAACGGCCCGGCATGTCCCACAGCGCGGTGATGATGCCGTCCGCATCGACGTCGAGACGAAACGAGGTCATGTCGCTCATGCATCGGCTCCCGAAAACGAGATTTCCATCCTCCGGATCACGGTTTCGGCCGTGACGATTTCGGCGAATTCGCCGGAGAGGTTCGACAAGGTCATCGCGTGCACGTCCTCGGCGCGATGGCGCTCGCCGTCGATGCCGACGCGGTCGAAGGTGAATGTCGCGTCGCGAACCAACAGGGCCCGAAACCCGAGATTGCCCGCCATGCGCGTCGTCGTCTCGACGCAGTGATTGGTGGTCGCGCCGACGATCACGAGCGTCACGATGCCGGCGCCGCGCAAATGCGCTTCCAGCGACGTACCGATGAAGGCGGAGTTCACTCTTTTCGCGATCACCGCTTCGCCGTGTTTTTCCGCAGCGCATGGCATTACGGCGTAGCCGGGGCGTTCGGGCCGGAATACCGAACCCTCCTCTTCCGAGGCATGGCGGACGTGGACGACCTGCATGCCCATAAGGCGGAATGCCGCCAACAGATCCGCCGTGCGTTCCTCGGCCTGAGGATTGTTGCGGTGCAGCCCCGAGGCGGCGATCTCCTCGAAGCCCCTCTGCATGTCGATGACGATCAGCGCGGTCTCGGCAGGTTCGATCTTGTTCATCACACGCGCTCGATGACGGTCGCGGTGCCCATGCCTGCGCCGATGCACAAGGTGACGAGGGCGGTCGCCTTTCCGGTCCGTTCCAACTCGTCGAGCACAGTGCCGAGGATCATCGCTCCCGTCGCGCCCAGCGGATGCCCCATCGCGATGGCCCCTCCGTTGACGTTCACCTTGGCGGGATCGAGATCGAACGCCTGGAGATAGCGCAGCACCACCGCCGCGAAGGCTTCGTTGACTTCGAACAGGTCGATGTCCGCCGTGGTCATGCCGGCCCGCCCCAGCACTTTCTTCGTGACGTCCACCGGCCCCGTAAGCATCAGCGCCGGTTCGGAACCGGTATTGGCGAAGGCGCGGATGCGGGCGCGGGGCCGCATCCCCTGCGCTGCGCCCGCCTCCCGCGAGCCCAACAGAACCGCTGACGCTCCGTCCACGATGCCGGACGAATTGCCCGCATGATGCACGTGTTCGAGGCTCTCGATCTCGGGATGCGCCTGAAGTGCCACGGCCCCGAACCCGCCCTGTTCGGCCATGGCAGGAAAGGACGGCTTGAGGGCGGCGAGCGACTGCATGTCCGTGCCCGGCCGCATATGTTCGTCGCGGTCCAGCAACGTGATGCGGTTGACGTCCCGCACCGGGACGATCGAGCCGGCGAAGCGGCCCTCGTTCCACGCCGTCGCGGCGCGGGCCTGACTTTCGACCGCATAGGCGTCGCAGGCCGTGCGGTCGAAGCCGTATTTCGTAGCGATCAGGTCGGCCGAGATGCCTTGCGGCATGAAGTAGGACTTGATCGCGATTTCGGGATCGACCGGCCAAGCCCCGCCGGATGCGCCGATGCCGACGCGGCTCATGCTCTCGACGCCGCCTGCCACCGCCATGTCCTGCTGGCCGGCCATGATCTGCGCGGCGGCGAAGTTCACGGCATCGAGGCCCGACGCGCAAAAGCGGTTGATCTGGATTCCCGGCACGCCGTCGCCGTAATCGGCCAGCATCGCCGCCGCGCGCGCAACGTCCCCGCCCGCCTCGCCCACCGGGTCGACGCAGCCCAGGACCACGTCGTCGACTGCGGCCGTATCGAGCCCGGTGCGGTCGCGCAAGGCGCGCAGCACGGCTTCCGCCAGGCGGATCGTCGGCACCTCGTGCAGCGCCCCGTCGGGCTTGCCGCGCCCGCGCGGCGTCCGCACGTGGTCGAAGACATAAGCGTCCGGCATCGCGCTCCCCCCTTCAGAACATATCGTCCGGCATCGCCATGACGGCGTCGCTTCCTGCGACGACGCGGGCGAGCCGCAGCGCGGTTTCCGGCATGATCCGCTCCATGAAGAAGCGCCCGGCGACGAGCTTGGCATCCATGACGGCGGCGACGCCGTCGCCGGCCCGCCTCTTGATCATGGCGGCCTTCGCGATCCTTGCCCACATGTATCCGAGCGCCACGAGGCCCATCAAATGCATGTAATCCGTCGAGGCCGCCGCCGCGTCGTCGGGATTTTTGAACCCGTTCCGAGCCAGCCAGGTCGTCGCGCTTTGCAGGTGATCGAGGCCGTGCTCGAGCGGCGCGACGAAAGGCGTCATCGCGTCGTCGCTGGCATGCTCGCGCACAAATCCGTGCAGCTCCGCGAAGAAGGCCGTCACGGCCCGACCGCCGTCCTTGGGCAATTTGCGCCCGACCAGATCGAGCGCCTGAACGCCGTTTGCGCCCTCGTAGATCATGGCGATGCGTGCATCGCGCACGAACTGCTCCATCCCCCATTCCGCGATGTAGCCGTGGCCGCCGAACAGCTGCTGCGCCTTGACGGTGTTGTCGAAGCCGATGTCGGTCAGCACGCCCTTCACCACCGGCGTCATCAGCCCGAGCAGGTCCTCCGCCTCACGGCGCTCCGCGTCGTCCTCCGAGCGGTGCGCCACGTCGCTCTTCAGCGACGTCCACAGCATGAGAGCCCGTGCGGCTTCGTTGAAGGCGCGGATCCAGAGCAGCGTTCTGCGCACGTCGGGATGGACGAGGATCGGATCGGCGGCACGCCCTTCGGCCTTGGGTCCGGTCGGGGCTCGGCCCTGCAGCCGCTCCTTGGCGTAGGCCGCGGCATTTTGGTACGCGACTTCGGACTGCGCCAATCCCTGCGCGCCCACCCCGAGCCGCGCCTCGTTCATCATGACGAACATGGCCGCAAGACCCCTGTTCTCCTCGCCGACGAGGAAACCGCGCGCGCCGTCGTAGTTCATCACGCAGGTCGCGTTGCCGTGAATGCCCATCTTGTGCTCGATGGAACCGCAGGTCACGCCGTTGGGCGACCCGAGCGCGCCGTCGGGCCGGAGTTCAAATTTCGGTACGATGAAGAGGGAGATGCCCTTGGTCCCCTCCGGCGCCCCTTCGATGCGGGCGAGGACGAGGTGAACGATGTTTTCGGCCATGTCGTGCTCGCCGGCCGAAATGAAGATCTTCGTACCGGTGATGCGAAACGAGCCGTCGTCGAGCCGTACGGCACGCGTGCGGATGAGACCGAGATCGGTGCCGCATTGCGGCTCGGTCAAATTCATCGTGCCCGTCCAGCGGCCCGCGATCATGGGAGGCAGAAAGATCCGCTTCAACTCTTCGGAAGCATGGGTCGATATGGCGGCGACGGCGCTGATCGTCAGGCCCGCATACATGGCCAGCGCCATGTTTGCGGAGGAGGAAAATTCGTTCATCACGGCCGAAAGGGTGTAGGGCAGCCCTTGTCCGCCGTGCTCGGGATCGGCGGCGAGGCCGATCCATCCGCCCTCGGCGAAAGCGGCGAAAGCCGTACCGAAGCCTTCGGGCGTACTGACGCGGCCGTCCGCATGCCGCTTGCAGCCTTGCAGATCGCCGACGCGGTTGAGCGGTAAAAACTCATGTTCCGTCAAGCGCGCCGCCTCGTGGACGACCGCGGCGACCACGTCGGACGTCATCTCGCCGAAGCCCGAGAGATTGTTCAGACGCGACATCGCAAAGACGTCCTCGAGGAGGAAAACGACGTCGGCGACGGGCGCGCGATAATGCGGCATGGCGGACTCCAGCGACTCGGAAAATCGATCTTCACATGAACAGTTCTTATGTAAACTATATGGCCATAAAAAGGCTTCCGTTCACCCTGCCCCAAGCGCAGGCGGGCCGACGGAGGACAAGAACGGCGACGGGCGTGCCCTCAGCCCAAGCGGCCGAGGTTCGCGCGCAGTTCTTCGATGGCCTGTTCGATCTCGGACTTCTGACGCTCGAGGTGCTCGATCTGCTCGGCGACCTGATCACGACCGAGCTTCAGCTCGCTGCCGCCTTTTTCTTCCGCTTCGAGCATCGCGCGGATCTCGGTCAGCGTGAAGCCGAGGTGCTTGCCCTTGAGGATGAGGCCGAGGCGATCGCGTGCTCGTTCGTTGTAAAGACGCGTCATGCCCGAACGACGCGGCGTAATCAGGCCGCGATCTTCGTAAAAACGAAGGGTACGCAGCGTGACGCCGAACTCGCGGGCGAGATCACCGATGGTGAACATTTTCTCGTCCGCATCGCCGGCGGCCGTTTTGCGGGCGGTGCGAAGAGCGGCGGCCTTAGCCGCAACAGCGGGGGATTTGGTTGTATCGCGCAGCATTTCCAACCTGCAGTCTGAACACCCGTCATCCGCCATAGGAGACATGGGTGATACGAAAACCGAACTTACGGCGTCCCCGATTATGCTCCGGAAACGTCCGAGCCATTCTAGTTGCCGTTACGGACACCTGACCCTTTTCCGCCGCAATTTGCAAGCGGCTTCGGTATGGTCACGCTCAAACTGGGGAATATCCGCCGTTAACGCGATATTTACCGTGTTTTCGCACGATGCGGATCGAAGCGTCGGGTTGCCGGCCTATTTTTCGAGCGAGCGCACTGATGAATATTGCAGTCAACCTTCATCCCGAGAGGTCGCCGTCCGACCGCTCGGATGGCGGCGCGGTCGATTCCCTCATCAGGGACGCGTTGTCGCGCGCAACGGACCGCAGCAAGCTCGCCCACAGCCGCACCCTCGAAGCCCTCGACATTCTCGCAGGACGACTTCAATCGGTCGAACGGGCGCGTGTCGCGCCCGAACCGCCCCGTACCGCCGCGATGTTGACGGCGCTTTCCGAGAAGCTCGAGCAACTCGAAGCGATGGTGGCCGCCGGTCACTTGGAGCGCATCGGGCGCAGCCAGGACGACATCGGGCGTCGCATCGAAGACATCGACCGGAAACTCCCTGCCGATCCGCAGGCCGTGCGGGAGGCGCTCGATCGCGTCGAGGCGCGCATCGACGCGGCGCAAAGCACGCATGCCGCAACAGAGACGGCCATCGGCCGCGCGCTCGACGCGCGCTTGGGCCGTGTGGCGGAGCGCGTCGAAAAAGTCCTCGACGACGACCGGAAGGCCCGCGCCGCCGAAGGTTCCGGTCTTGCCGAAATCGTCCGCAGCGTCGATCACCTCGCGGGTAAGGTCGAGGCGCAGATTTCACCCGTCGCGCAGGACCTCAAGCGCATCGTCGAGCGGTTCGAAAGCGATCGCGGCCCGGCAGCCGCAGCAGAACTCGCGCAGGCATTGGCAGCCCTGGAAGAGGAGCGGCGGCTTCTGTCGCGCCTGCCGGCGATCGAGGAAGCGCTCAACCGCACGGCCGTTCCGGGACAGAGCGGAGCCGAGACGTCGGTCGAGGACCTTCGCCGCGATCTCGGAGACCTCCGCGCGTTGCAGGAAGCGACCGATCGCAGAACGTTGGATGCGCTGCAGTCCGTGCAGCGCGCCCTAGAAATGCTTGCGGTTCGTTCGCCCGAGCCACGCCTCGGCACGCCGTCGCGCGAGGCTCCTCCCGCAGACGACATCCCGGCCGATGCCCGCGCGATGCTCGCAGCCGCGCGCGCAGCGGCGGCCCGCGCGGTCGAGGAGATGGGGCCTGTCGAGCGCGAAGCGTCACGCGCCCGTCTGATCGGGAATGCCCCGGCTCAGGACGTTCCGGCCCTCCCGACGACCGAGCCCGAAATTGCCGGCGCTCTCCCCGCCGCATCCGGCGGACCGGCAGAGACCGCCGTCCCGCAGCAGACGACGGGCTCGATCCAATCCGACCTCGCGGAAGTCATCCGTTCGATCCGCACTGCAGCGAAAGAAAACAATCGGACGGCAGAGCCGGCCGCTTCGCCGCGCCGCGTCATGGCGAAGCCCGTCTTGATGGGATTGACCGCGATCACGTTGGTGGCCGGCGGCGTGCAGGCGGCGCACTGGTTCGCGGACGGAAAAGTCTCAGTTCCGTTCATGACGGGATCGGCCAAGCCTGCGCCCGCGGCTCCGGCTTCGGCGCTCACGACGGGGGGGCTGCTTTCGCCCGGCAACGGATTGCGGCCCTCGGCCGCGATCTCTCCGGAAGTTCCCGCCGACATGCGCGAGGGTTTCAACCCGGCCGATCACGACATGGCGTTCAAGGTCGCCTTGCGTTACCTCGACGGCGTCGGGGTTACGCGCGATCCGCGCCTCGCCGAGACGTGGTTGCGCACTGCGGCCGACAAGGGCTCGGCGAAGGCCGCCTATCGTCTGGGCGCCATTTTCGAGAAGGGCCTTCTCGGAACCAAGGACCCCGACGCGGCCAAGGATTGGTACCGCAAGGCCGGCGAAAAGGGCAATGTCAGCGCCATGCACAATTACGCGGTGCTGATGGCGGGGGCAGAACAGCCCGACTATGTCCAAGCGTCGACCTGGTTCCGCAAGGCCGCCGAATTCGGCCTCCGCGACAGCCAATACAACGCCGCGGTCCTTGCCGCGCGCGGGCTCGGCGGCGCGGCCGACATGAAGTCGGCCTATGTGTGGTTCTCATTGGCCGCCGCTGCTGGCGACACGGCCGCTGCAAGCCGCCGCGACGAAGCCGCCCGCCGTCTCGATCCGGCGACGCTCGCCGCCGCGAAGACGCAGCTTCAGGCCTTCCAGCCCAAGAGCCCCGACCCTGCGACGAACGAGCCGGTCGGCGCGTCTTAAGCGCCGACCTTCGCCTCGATCCGATCCCAGATCGCAACCGCGAGATCGGGGCCGCCGAGGCGCTTGATCGCGCGCACGCCCGTCGGCGAAGTCACGTTGATTTCCGTCAGATTGCCGTCGATGACGTCGATGCCGACGAACAGCAGACCGCGTTCGCGCAATGCAGGTCCGATCCGGTCGCAGATTTCCCGCTCTCGCGGCGTCAGCATGGTGGTTTCCGCCGCTCCGCCGCGCACCATGTTCGAGCGGATGTCGTTTTCCGCCGGCACGCGATTGACCGCGCCGAGGGGCTCGCCGTCCACCAGAATGATGCGCTTGTCGCCCAGCGTCACCGCCGGCAAGAACCGCTGAACCACCCAAGGCTCGCGGAACATGGTGGAGAACAGGTCGAACAACGACCCGAAATTCGGATCTTTCTCGCCGGTCTTGAACACCGCGGCACCGCCGTTGCCGTAAAGCGGCTTCATCACGATGTCGCCGTGCTCGGCCTTGAAGGCCTCGATGGCGTCCCTGTCGCGCGTGATCAGCGTGGCGGGCATGAGATCCGGAAATTCCGTGACGAAGATCTTTTCCGGGGCGTTGCGGACATGCGCCGGATCGTTCACCACGAGCGTCTTCGGATGGACCCGTTCGAGCAGATGCGTGCTCGTCACATAGGCCATGTCGAACGGCGGATCTTGCCGCAGCAAAACGACGTCCAGAGAGTCGAGGCCGCGCGTCGCCGGTTCGCCCAGCGTGAAATGCTCGCCCTGCACGTCCTTCACCGTCAGCGGCCGCATCACGGCGGAGACGGTGCCGTCGCGCATCGAGAGCTGCTCGGGCGTGTAGTACTGGATCGCGTGCCCGCGCGCCTGGGCTTCAAGCAAGAGCGCGAAGGTGGAATCGCCCGCGATGCGGATGCGGTCGATGGGGTCCATCTGGACCGCGACGGTCAATTTGCGCACGAAATGCTCTCCTGCGGGCGGTCTGCTTCATTCCGAAGTGTCGAAGGCTTAACCGCTCAGAGCCGCAGCGGAAAGGCGTCCGGCACATGGGCGGGCCAACGCCAAGGCGTGACCAGCAGCGCGTCGGCACGCAGCGTGTAGTCGGCGGCCCACGGATTGCGCATCATCCAATGCCGAACGGCACGTGAAAAACGATGCTGCTTCGTCGGGTCGATGGCCAGCAATGCCGAGTCGCGGGTGGCGCGCGCCTTCACCTCGACGAAGGCGACCACGCGTCCGCGCGTCGCAATGATGTCGATCTCGCCGCCATGGCCCGCATGGCCGCGCGCCAAAATACGCCACCCTTTCAAGAGCAAGGCGGCCGCTCCGAACAATTCCGCCGTCGCGCCGCGCTTGAGCCGCGCACGACGGTCCTGAACGGAAGGGCGCTGCCTCATGTCCGCTCGCCGTCCGCCTTCGTCGCCACAGCCACGGCGCGTGCATAGACGTGGCGCTTGGGCAGGCCGGTCTCCTGCACCGTCACGGCGACGGCATCCTTGACGGAAAGCCGCGCGAGATGTCGGGCGAGGCGGGCGTCGAGGTCGGTGTCGTCGACGGGCGCATGCTCCTCGGCAGGAGGGCCGATCAGCACCACGATCTCACCCTTCGGCGTGGGAGCGTCGCCGAATTCAGCCGCGAGGTCCGGCAGCGTACCGCGCCTCACCGTCTCGAAGAACTTGGTCAATTCCCGCGCCACCGCGGCCGGTCGCGGGCCGAGCACGGCAGCCGCATCCGCCAGCATCTCCGCCGTACGGCGCGGCGACTCGAAGAACACGAGCGTCCCGGGGATCGGACCGAGCACGGAAAGGCGCTCGCGCCGCGCTGCCGATTTCGGCGGGAGGAAGCCCTCGAAGAAGAAACGGTCGGTCGGCAATCCCGCTACCACCAATCCCGCCAGCACCGCCGACGCCCCCGGGACGGTCGTCACCTGAAACCCCGCTTCCAGCACCGCCTCGACCAATTTGAAGCCGGGGTCCGAAACCAAGGGCGTGCCCGCATCCGAAACGATGGCCAAGGCGCGGCCCTCGCCGATTTTTTCCAACACTTTCGGGCGCATCTCGGCGGCATTGTGCTCGTGATACGCGATCAGCGGCGTGGTGATGCCGTAATGGGCCAACAGCACGCGGGTGACGCGCGTGTCTTCCGCCAGCACGGCATCGGCCGCCGCCAAAGTGCCCAGCGCGCGCAGTGAAATGTCCTTCAGATTGCCGATCGGCGTCGCGACGACGTGCAGCCCCGCCGCGATGGGTTCGGCCTCCGCAGCAAGCCCCAGAAGAGTGAACGCGGAGCGCGGCGGAACGGCATCGGATTGGAAGGGGCGACGAAGGCTCATGCTGCATCTTCGCACGCGCGGCGACGCGGTAGAAGCCGGAACCGGTTGCACGAGGGCGGCCGAATTGCGAATGAAGGACAACGTGCGCTCCGCTCAGGTCGGGGCTTTAGCGACCGTCGAGGGGGATGGCCCGTGCTGCAGACTTGTTCGTTCGCCGCCGCCGCGCGGGTCGTCGCGACTACCGCGCTCATCGCCTTCTTCGCGGCGGGCTGTGCCGGCGATTTCGACCGCATGCGCGGCAGTCGCCCTCAGTCCGCGGACAATACGCCCGCGCCCGCAGCACCCACGCTTCAAGACGGCCTCGGCGTCGCGCTGATCCTGCCCCTGACCGCGCCGGGCAATGCCGGAGCGGTCGCGGCGTCCTTGAAGAACGCGGCGGATCTTGCTGTCGAAGAATACAAGGGCAGCAAGGTCCGGCTCATCGTGAAGGACGACGGCGGCACCGCCGAGGGCGCACGTGCCGCCGCGAGCGCCGCGCTTGCGGAGGGCGCGGAAGTCGTGCTCGGCCCGTTGTTGGCTCCCAACGTTCAAGCGGCCGCGCAGGTGGTGCGTGCCGCCGGGCGGCCGATGATCGCGTTTTCGACGGATGCGTCCGTCGCGGGCCGCGGCGTCAATCTGCTCAGCTTCATGCCGGAAAACGACATCGACCGGGTCGTCGAATTCGCAGCGCAAAGGGGCAAACGCTCCTTCGCCGCGCTGATCCCCGAAGGGGCATACGGCAATGTTGCCGCGGCCGCGTTCCAAGCCGCCGTGACCCGGCGGGGCTTGGCGCTCGCCGCCATGGAACGCTACGCCCCGGGCGGCGTCGACGAGGGCGCGAAGCAGATCGCCGCCCTGCGCGTGCCGGCCGATGCGCTGTTTCTCCCGGAGAACGGGGACGGCGCGGCGGCGTTGGGTCAAGCGCTCGCCGCGGCGGGCATCGACGGACGCCGTGTCCAACTGCTCGGTTCAGGCGTGTGGGACGATCCGCGCGTCCAGCGCGTGCCGCAACTGCAGGGCGGATGGTTCGCCGCGCCTGACAAGACCGGTTTCAACGCCTTCGCCCAACGCTATCGGGCCCGCTTCGGCAGCGAACCGACGCGGATCGCGAGCCTCGCCTACGACGCGGTCTTCTTGGTCAGCGCTCTCAACGCGCAATACGGCGCGCAGGCTTTCGCAGACGGCACGCTGCAATCGTCCGAGGGCGTGATCGGCACGGACGGTCTCTTCCGCTTTCAGGCCGACGGCACGAGCCGGCGGGCTCTGGCCGTGCTTCAGATCACGGGCAACACGGCGCAGGTCATAGGCCCCGCTCCGCGCAGTTTTGCATCCCCAGGTACGCAATAACCTAAATCGCTACCGCCGGTTCGTTGTGCATGAAAGCAAGTGCTGCAACTTTGACGCTTCTATCCTCGGGGGGTTGGCGGTCTTGCAGCACGTGCTCGAACTCGTCTCCGCGCTGCCGAAAGGTGCCGAAGGCCTGAACGTCGTCTTCAGCGCTCTCGAGCGATGGGGCTTCGCCCGCGCGGTTTATGCGGAATTCTCGTCGGCTCCATCGCCGAAGGGCAACGCGCTGCGCGGCGCCTCGTCGGATTACCCCCTCGACTGGATCGCACATTACACCGCCTCGGATTACGGTCGGATCGACCCGATCCTCGTCGCATCCCGAAACGCGGTTACGCCGATCGAATGGTCCTCCCTCCAATACGGGTCGGGACCCGTCGGGCCTTTCTTCGAAGCGGCGCACGCATATGGGGTCGGCAAGTTCGGGCTGACGGTTCCCGTCCATGGACCGAACGGCCGCTTGGCGGTTCTGTCCGTCAGCTCCGACGGCGACGAAGCGACTTGGCGACGCTTGCTGAAACGGCGTACCGCGGACGTCCTGCTCGTGTCGTGCCATCTGCTCGAAAGATCATGGGCGGAAGAACGCAGCAAAGCTCCGAGGCTGTCGGCCCGCGAGAAGGAGTGTCTGCAGTGGAGCGCCGCGGGCAAGACCGTTCAGGACACGGCGGCGATCCTGGGCATCCGCGAGCGGACCGTGCGATTTCACCATGACAATGCCCGCCGCAAGCTGGATGCGACCAATACCCGCCATGCCGCGGCCAAGGCGATGCAATCCGGTCTGATTGCATTCGACTGACGCTGCACCACTGTTCTATCGGACAGTTATGGACGCGGACGCGGATTGGTAAACAACGGCGGTCGGCCGTTTCCTGTTGAACGGCTTCGGTCGGCTCGCAAAGAAACGCTGATCGCCGCGGCCGCCGCCCCCAGACGGATGCGCCGCGCGACGTGTCCGGCACTCCGCCCCAGATCGGAGGGCCGGACACCATTCAGCCCTGCATTCAGTCGGAATACGCACGCGAGAGGCTGACGCGCTGCAGACACGCGGCAATCGCTTCAGGCTGCAAGATCCGCCACGATGGCGTCTATCACGGGGACGCCGGATATGGTGGCGCGCAGTCGCCCTCCGTCGGTGAATTCTACCAAGCCGTCCCCGACGAGATCCGCGATGCGTCGTTCGTCAAGACTGCGGCCGGCCGTTTCGACATAGCGTTCGGGTGAAATGCCCTCCCGCAGGCGCAACCCCATCAGCAACATTTCGTCGCCCTGCGCCTCACGGCTCAGCACTTCCCGCTCGATGGAAGCGTCCTCGCCCGCTTCGATGCGCGACAGCCACGTTTCGGGATGCTTCTCGAAGACAAGCGCCTCGCGGCCGGTCGCCGTCGCCAGCCGAGCATGCGCGCCCGGCCCGACGCCCGCATATTCCCCATAGCGCCAATAGACGAGGTTGTGCCGGCTCTCCGCGCCCGGCCGAGCGTGGTTGGAAATTTCGTAAGCGGGCAGCCCGCGCGCGTCGCAGACCTCCTGCGTCACGTCGTACAGCGCCCTCGCCAGGTCGGGGTCGGGAACGATCAGCTTTCCCGCGCGGTGCAGGCGCTCGAACATCGTGCCCGGCTCGATGGTGAGTTGATAAAGCGAGAGATGCTCCGCCGCCCGGTTCACCGCCTCTTCCAACTCCGCCTTCCAGGCCGCCGGGGTGTGGCCGGGACGAGCGTAGATAAGGTCGAAGGAGTAGCGGTCGAAGATCTTCGAGGCCGTCTCGACCGCGCCCATGGCCTCGGACGCCGAATGCATGCGGCCGAGCGCGCGCAGATCCGTATCGTTCATGGCCTGAATACCCATCGACAACCGGTTGACGCCGGCCGTGCGATAGCCCCGGAGCCGCCCCGCCTCGATGCTGGTCGGGTTCGCCTCCAAGCTGATTTCGGCGTCGGGTGCGACGGTCCAATGCCGCGCGACGGAGTCGAGGATCGTAGCCACGGTGCTCGGCTGCATCAGCGAGGGCGTGCCGCCGCCCAAGAAGATGCTGGTCACCGTGCGTCCGGGCGTCAGGGCCGCCTGCCCCGCGATCGCGCGCTCGAAGGCCGCCGCGAAGCGGTGCTCGTCCACGGGCGCTTGCCGCACATGGCTGTTGAAGTCGCAATACGGGCATTTCGCCGCGCAGAACGGCCAGTGCAGATACACCCCGAAACCCGGGGCGTCCGGCCCCACGGGCGAGGGTGCGGGGGCGTTCAAGCCAGCACCGTCTCGGCCAAGGCGATGAATGCGCGGGCGCGGTGCGACAGGCCGAGACCTTGCGGAGGCAGCCCGTGCTTCTCCTCCGGCGACATCTCGCCGAAGGTCCGCTCATGCCCGTCGGGCTGGAACATGGGATCGTAGCCGAATCCGGCGGGACCGCGCGGCGGCCATACCAGGGTACCGTCGACGCGGCCTTCCACGGTCACGGTTTCCTCGTCCGGCCATGCGACGCACAGGGCCGAGACGAACCATGCTCGACGGTCCTCGGGCGCGGTCGCACCCTTCTTCTGCAGCAGATCCTCGATGGTCCGCATCGCGAAGTCGAAGTCCTTGGTCGGCCCGCCCCAACGCGCGGAATAGATGCCGGGATCGCCGCCCAAGGCCGCGACGCAGACGCCGGAATCGTCCGCGAAGGCGGGCAGGTTCGCAGCCTTCGCCGCGGCCAGCGCCTTGATGGCGGCATTCTCCGCGAAGGTGACGCCGGTTTCTTCCGGCTCGGGCAGCCCCAATTCGCCGGCCGAAACCGCCGTGAGGCCGTAGGGCGCGAGCAATTCGCGCATTTCCTTCAGCTTGCCCGCATTGTGCGTGGCGATGACGATGGTGCCCGACAGCCGCCGCATGCCCGTCATCCCCTGATCGCCGCCTTCTGAAGCGCCACGAGGTCGCCGATGCCGTTGCGCGCGAGACGCAGCAGCTTGGTCAGTTCCTCTTCGCTGAACGGCGCGCCCTCGGCGGTGCCCTGCACTTCCACGATGCCGCCCGTGCCGGTCATCACGAAATTCGCATCGGTGCCGCAGCCCGAATCTTCGACATAATCGAGATCGAGAACCGGGGTTTCCTTGTAGATGCCGCAGGAGACGGCCGCGACATGATCCTTGAGCGGCATGGTGGCCACCATCGAGCGGCCGTGCATCCATGCAAGACAATCATGCAGCGCGACCCACGCACCGGTGATGGCCGCGGTGCGCGTGCCGCCGTCGGCCTGAATGACGTCGCAATCGACGATGATCTGCTTTTCGCCGAGCACCGCGAGATCCACCACCGCGCGCAGGCTGCGACCTATCAGACGCTGGATTTCATGGGTCCGGCCGCCTTGCTTGCCGGATGTGCTCTCGCGGCGCGTCCGCTCGAGGGTCGCACGCGGCAGCATCGAATATTCGGCGGTCACCCAGCCCTTCCCGGTGCCGCGCAGCCACGGCGGACCGCGCTCTTCGAGCGTGGCGGCGCACAAGACGTGGGTGTTGCCGAATTTCACGAGGCAAGAGCCTTCGGCGTAGCGCGCGACGCCCCGCTCGAGAGACACGGCACGGAGTTCGTCGGGGCGGCGATTGGAGGGGCGCATGCGGGCTCGGCTTTCGGGACACGGAGGACGGGTTCTTCTAGGCTCCTCAGGCCGGCCCGGCAAGGCGCGGACCCTGCGTGACACCGCGCCCGCCGCTTGATCCCGCGCGCGGCGACGCGCACAGTCGCGCTTCAAGGAGTTCCAAAGGGTGACAGCTTCCGACCGCGACGCCGCCGCTTCCGGGCGCACGCTCATCGATCTCAACGAACGTTCGCGGGAAATCTTCCGCCACGTCGTGGAGAGCTATCTCGCGACCGGCGAACCGCTCGGCTCGCGCAATCTGTCGCGCATCCTGCCCATCACGTTGTCGCCCGCCTCCGTCCGCAACGTGATGTCCGATCTTGAAGCCGCGGGTCTCGTCTATGCGCCGCATACCAGCGCGGGCCGGCTCCCGACCGAGCAAGGTCTGCGGTTCTTCGTCGATTCCATGCTCGAGATCGGCGACGTTCCTGCCGACGAGCGCGACCGGATCGAGGCGCAGGTGCGCGCGGGCGGCCACAACCGCACCATGGAACAGACGCTCGCCGAGGCGACGCAGCTGATCTCCGGGCTTTCGCGCGGCGCGGGCGTGGTCGTGACCACCAAGGCGAGTTCGCCCCTCAAGCACATCGAATTCGTGCGGCTCGACAACGGCCGCGCCCTCGTCGTTCTCGTGACGGAGGACGGCTCCGTCGAGAACCGCATCGTCGAACTTCCCGCCGGTCTGCCCCCCTCCGCGCTCGTCGAGGCATCCAATTACCTGTCCGAGCGCATTCGGGGCCGCACCCTTGCCGACCTGCTCGGCGAGATCGAGGCATCCCGCCAACAGGCGGAGCAGGAACTCGACTCGATCACGGCCCGTCTCATCGAGACGGGGCTCGCGAGTTGGGCGGGAGAATCCGACAGTCGGCAGTTGATCGTGCGGGGTCAGGCCAATCTGTTGGAAGACCTGCACGCCGGCGACGATCTCGAACGCATCCGCCTGCTGTTCTCCGATCTCGAGCGGCAGAAGGACGTCATCGATCTGATCGCGCGCGCGGAGCAAGGCGACGGCGTCCGCATCTATATCGGCTCTGAAAACCGGCTGTTCTCGCTGTCCGGTTCGTCGCTCATCGCGGCGCCCTTCCGCGACGCGCAGCAGAAGATCGTCGGCGTGCTCGGCGTCATCGGGCCGACGCGGCTCAATTACGCGCGCATCGTGCCGATGGTGGATTACACCGCGAAGGTCGTCACCAAGCTGCTCGAACGCGGTCGCTGACGCTCACCCCAGCCGGATCAGCGCGACGCCCGCGACGGCCAGCGCGATAGCGCTCCAGCGCAACGGACCGGGCTTCTCGCCCAAGAACATCGCCGCAAACACGGTGCCGAACAGCACGCTCGTTTCGCGGATCGCGGAGGACGGCGCGATGGGGCCGTGCATGAAGGCGTAGAGCACCAGCAGATAAGAGCCCATCGAAACGACCGAAGCCGACATCGCGAACACGACGTTGCCGCGGAACATGCGTGCGAGACTCACGCCTTCGACGCGCTGGATGATCGGCAGCGCGACGGCCATCAGCACGGCCACGGTCGCGCCGTAGGCCAACGGGTCGCCCCCTGCGCGCACGCCCTGCGCGTCGGTAATCGAAAAGATCGCGGTGGAAACGGCCGCGCCCATGGTGAACAGCAGTCCCTTGCGGTCGAGGCCTTCGCCCGTGCGGGCGGACTTTGCGAGCATCAGCACCGCCGCGGACACCACGAGCATGCCCACAATGACGCCCGCACCCGGAAGAGCATGCGAGAGGAAGCCGAATTCCATCAACGCGACCATCAGCGGCGCGGTGCCCCGCGACAGCGGGTAGGCAAGCGACAAGGGCAGCCGGCGATAGGCCGCCATCGTCAGACGGATGGCGATCAGGTTGAAGGTGAAGCCGATCGCCATCCAGCCCCATGCGGCCGAGACGGTCGGCACGCCGCGAAGCGCCAAGATGGGAAGCGACGTGACGCCCGCCGCCACCACGATGGCGCCGAAGGCGTAGCCCGGTTCCGAACGGCTGCGCGCCAACGTGTTCCACGCCGCGTGGAGCACGGCGCTGCCGAGCGCGGCAAGGAAGGCGATCAGGGTCATCGGGAACTCGTGACGGGGCGTTGCGTCACAATCCCCGCTGCGTACGCCGCGTCAACGGCGGAGGAGCGCGGACGGCGATGCGTGCCGCGCATGGCGAACGGCTCAGCCGATGTCGACGGCGACCTCGCCCAATCCTTCGATCGAAGCGGTCAGGCGTACCGGGGCATTGAACACCTTCGGCGTCGTCAGGCTGCCCGTGGTCACGATCTGTCCGGCCTTGAAGCCGCCGAATGCATTGGCCTCGTCGGACGCGCAGGCGACGATGGGCGCGAGCGGATCGCCGAGCGGATGCCCGGTCACTTCCTGCGCCACCACGCCGTCCGCGCGGTAGACCGTCCGGAAACCCGTCATGTCCTTGAAGGCGGCGACCGGAATCGCCGCGCCGGTCACATAGCCGGCATTGCCCATATTGTCGGCAAGCCAAGCCGGGAACGGCGCGGTCGGGGGCGACTTCTCGAAGCGGCTGGCGATCAGCTCGATGCCGACGACGGCATGGTCGAGGGCGGCGAGCACCTCGTCGCGGCTGTAGGGGCGGCCGGGCCGCACCGGCAAATCGGATTTCAGCGTAAAGGCGAGCTCGATCTCAACCAGAAAGCCTTCCTGCGGGATGGCCCAACGGCTGCCGCTTTCGCGGATGTTGGCGGCGAACATCGGCGCATAACCCGGCGCGCCGTTCGGGATGGCGACCTTCCAACCGCCGACCGCAGCGCCGATCCCGGCGGCGATCGTGGCCTGCATCGGCATCGCCTCGGCGAGCGTCAGCGCCTGCGCATCCGCATCGACGGGCACGCGACGGCCGGACTTGTAGGCGGCGATGAGGGTTGAGGCGAGGCGTTCGGCCGAGGACATGGGCTGCTTCCGATGATTCACGATGGCGTCGGTCTTAGACTGGACCGTTCGGGGCGCGCGCGCCAGTCGCTTGCGGGGATGCTGCCCGTCAGATTTCGCCGCCGTCGGCTTGGCCCGCCGCGTTTTTGCGCTTCTTCTTGCCTTTGCCGTCCTTTCCCGCACCGACTGCGGCGATGAGGCTCGTCAGCCCGGGCTCCAACACGAGCCGGGCGGCCTCTTCGGGCGTGAAGACGCCGACCGCGCGCTCGGCCTGCTCCTTGAACGTCTCCAGACGGCTTTCGACCTTGAAGCGATAAACGTCCACCGAGGCGAGTTCCCAATGGTCCTCGCGCCGCTTCCAGAACATGTAGCGGCCGAGCAATTTCTTGGACGCTTTGCCGAGGAGACCCGCTTCCTCCCGCGCCTCACGGGCCGCCGCCTTGTGCGGGGCCAAGCCCGCGATGGGGTTGCCCTTCGGAATCGTCCAACGGCCGGATCCGCGCGTCGTCACCAAGACCACGCGCAAGAGACCGTCCTCGCCGCGCAGCAGCGGAAGTGCCCCGACCTGAACGAGGTCGGCGGCGTCGTCCGCCGCCAAAGGCAGGCCTTCCATGCGACCCTGCGACTTTCCCATCACGCTGCACCCGACGCGGGGCGATCACCCGCGATCTCCACGCCCACCATAAGGGGGCGCGGAAGGTGAACAAGGAATTAACTTCTCCGGGGAACGGGGAATTGCGGGACAGATCGCCTGACGGCGACCGGAACTCCGACCAATGGGCCGTCGTTCCGCCCGGTTCGGAGGCGTGCGCGCGTGTCATTTGACGGAGCGCAGGTCCGCCGATCCGATATATTCCTTGAAGCGCTTGCACCAGATCAGAACGCTGTTGACCCCTTCGAGGTCGGAGCTCGGCAGCTTGTAGTAAGCGGCCCCGTTCGGCTTGGTCAGGCGTCCCACTTCGATCTGCTTCGCGTCGAATTGGTCATTGTCGGTGATCGCGGCCGCTCGGCTGACATAGACGTGATAGTCCGGCCCCGGGCTCGACCGGAAATTCTCGCCGGACTGCAGATAAAGCTCGCCGCCGACGCGCACGACCGTCCAGGTGCCGGAGGAATTATGGAGCAAATCCTGCCCCTTGGCGGCCGCGTCGATGTCGCCGCGCTTCACCGTCTCCCCGGCGATGACGCGGTTCTCGGCGAACCGGCTCCTCGCGTCTTCGGCATGACCGCGCAACGCATCGAGGATTTGAGCTTCGGCGCCGGTCGAAGCGGCAACGCTCAGCAAGACGGCCGCGAGGATTGTTCTCGTCATGCGATCGTTCTCTCCACCGGCCGCGGCATGCAGGCCGAGGATGCGAGTGTACGATCTTGAACGTGACGAATGAATGATCACGTTTTCAGCACGAAGCCGTGTGGCGCGTGATGCGCATGCAATCCGCGCCCGGGATCACGAGAGGGGAACCCTCGTGATCCTCAAAGCCATGGCGGTCGAAGTGACCGTTCCGCTCACTTGGTCTTGGAAGCCTCGTAGCGGGCCTTCGTCTCGGCGTTCATCGGGTAAAGGCCCGGCAAGGCGAGGCCCTTCTCGACCTCTTCCATGATCCAGGCTTCCATCCGCTCCTGCTCCGGTGCGGCTTCGAGCACCGCGTCGAGAAGCGCCGCGGGGATCAGCACCGCGCCGTCGTCGTCGACCACGATGACGTCGTCGGGGAACACGGCCACGCCGCCGCAGGCCACGGGCTGCTGCCAATCGACGAAGGTAAGGCCTGCGACCGAGGGAGGCGCCGCCTGCCCTTGGCACCACACCGGCAGGCCGGTTCCGAGCACGCCCGCCAAATCGCGGATCACCCCGTCGGTCACGAGGCCCGCGACGCCCTTCTTGGCCATGCGCGCGCAGAGAATGTCGCCGAAAATTCCCGCATCGGTTACGCCCATGGCATCCACCACCGCGATGCAGCCCGCGGGCATCGCCTCGATGGCGCCGCGGGTCGACTTCGGCGAAGACCACGATTCCGGCGTTGCCAGATCTTCGCGCGCGGGAACGAAGCGCAGCGTGAAGGCCCGCCCCACGAGCCGCGGCTGGCCCGGACGCAACGGCTTCGTGCCGCGCATCCACACGTTGCGCAGGCCCTTCTTCAGCAAGATCGTCGTCAGAGTGGCGGTCGAGACGGCGGAAAGGGTTTCGACGATTTTGGGGTCGAGGGACATCAGCATGAATCCTTGCTCATCGGCTGCGTCGCTGCTTAGCGAAGACCGAAGGGCGGGTCCAGCGGCGACCTCCCATCGCAGCGGGCGGTTCCAGCAAGCGTACGCACTCGAGCAACCGAGACGTCCGGGTTTGGCTTACAACTAGGAGAAAAGGTCCGGCTGGTGCTGCGAGAGAGGATTGAACTCTCAAGGTTCCGCTTATTCTATAATCTTATCATATGGTTAGCTTGTTTGGAGAGAATTTTTTGTAACATCAGTTGGAGGCACTTTTTGTTACGGGATTTTCGCCCGATGTCGAGAAAAAAGCTCGAGCTGAGCCTTTTTGCGGCAGGCTTGGATCAGGCTGTATTCGTCGTCCCACGACAGTGCCGGCCCCGGCCTTCCCGAGCGGTCTTCGATGCTGCAGTTCACCGCGTCCGTCTCTTCCCGCCATCCTAGAAGACATAACCGCCAACTGTCGGTTCTATTCAGTCAAGCGCCTCGTCTCGTCACGCGACGCTCCGGCCCCGCAACGCCGAGCAAGCGTCCCCGCCCAGTCCCGGCTCCGAAGGTATTTCGCGCTGGTGGCTCCCTCTGCATGACGCGGTCAGCCCCGCGGCGCTGAGCTGCCACGTCACCCTGCCGAACCTTCGTTGCTCCATGCCGGATCGACATCAAGGCGCATCGAAGTCGGTAACGTCCGGAGGCGGGCCGTCGTGCTCCAGAAAGACGGACCGACGACCTCGGCCACCACGCTTAGCCTCGGCTGCGGCGGGGTAGAGGCGCGACGAACCGTGCAACGGATGCCTGCGCCCACCGCGACGAGGTCGCTCGCATACCGAGCGCCGGATCAGTTCTCGCGGTGCGCACCGCGCCTGCCACGAGTGCTTGTGTATGACCGCCAGCGCGTTCGGGTTCATCGCGATGGAGACCAAGGGCCACTTTACGCGACTTACCGGAGAGCGCCCCCATGATCGCGCCGCTCCAGGCCCCGTAGAGCGAAATTAGTGCACAACCAAAGTTTGATCAAATATGATCAAAAACCTTCTACAAACCGAGCGAAATCGTTCACGATTTTAATGAAATTGTTCACGAACACTCGAGCAACGAGCCTGCTCTCGTTGAAACTTAGAAATAAAACGTTGCAGAATTCACGAATTTATAGAAATCTATTGCAACTCTCATCTTGAGAGGCATAGCGGCTTTGTCGAAACGGTTCGGGGGAACATGACCCCGGCTATGAGGGTGCCGCGCCCGAACGGGATATCAGCGCGATCGCTCCCCTGTTGGCTCAGGACGCTTCGCGGGGGTTGCACCGCAGCTTCGGCTGGAACGCGCAAGAAAGACGGAAGCGCTGCGTTGCCGCAACTTCCGATCCGGTAGCTGTTGGGATTTGGTGTGCAGCGCCGGATGCATCGGGGTATCCACCCCGATAACCGTGAGCCTAACGGCGAGATACGGAGCTCAATTGCCCGGTAATGGTCACCACCGGGCTACAGAATGTTTTCTGTCAGGCTCTCCCCACCCCCTTCGAACGGTCGAAGAGTATCTCCCTCAAGTCGCAGGATGTGGTCCTGTGGCTGGGGGGAGAAAGCCCCTTCCCCGGTGGGCCCGGTTGGCGTGGCACACTGCAATTGAAGACGCACCGCGAGGAACCTCGAAAACCGGCGACGCCGAGGACGCAAGAGCCCGAAGGGCTTGAAGCGGGTCCGAGGCGTCGCCGCCGCAGCGCGCGAAGCGCGCGGAGGCCTAACAACGCGGGTGTTTTCAGATCGCCTCAAGGCTGAAACGCTGAACTGGACCAGATCCGGACGACCGTCCTCAGTGGTGAACGCGCCGTCCGGAATGGTGTTGTCCCCGCCCGCCATCAGCACCGGAATCAGCCCGTCGCGGCGGAAAAGATCACAGCTGCCGAAGTCAGGTTTTCCGGCCCGCGACGCGGCCTTGGGCAAAGTCGGCGAGGGGCATCAGCATGCCGAAGATCGAGCGGGCCTCCTCGAGCTCGTCCACCAGCTCCGACATCGGGCGGTTTTTGGTCTCGGCTCGCCGCAACATGACCGCACGCAGCGTCTCGGCGACGCCCTGTTCGGACGCGGCGGCGGGGTCGCGCAGCCTGTGGACCGTTTCGGCGAAGGCCGCATCGTCCATCTTCACCAGCTCGGCCATCATCGCGCGCATTTGCGGATCGCGGCGACAGGCGAGCAGGACGGGGTTGTCGGGACGAAACGGGGCGCGGGACATCGGGGCGATCTTCATGGCGAAGATAAAGTTTGACGCGAAACGCCGCGTCGAAAAAGCCGCCGCAATGTCGCGGCCCCGGCGCGCCGCCCGACGTTTACAGGGCGTCTCTCAGGAGCAGGGCCGCGCCGAACGCTTCGGCGCATTGCTCATCGTGTCGTCGGCCAGCACGATCTGACGGCCGTCGGGATCGACGAGGTCGACCGCCACGACGTCCACGACCACCGGCTCGATCAGGTCGCGCGGCACATTCATGCCGAGGGTGATCCTGATTTCGCGGGTTTCGCCGGGCTCGACCCCGCCCGGGATCCGGGCCGACGCCTTGCCGGTCGCCCACGGGACCGTGCGCCCCGGCGTGCGCACCACGTATCCGACCTGCACGCCGGCGACAGCCCATGCGAGCGCGTTCGAGGTCCGCACGATCAAGGTCGTGCCGAGAAGGCTGGAATCGAGCTTGCCGTCGGTGAAGGTGACGGCCTTGCCGACGCAGGCCGTTTTGCCGTCGAGCTCCTGCGGCGTCAGCCTCCGCGGCTGCTGGGCGGCGGCGGCCGTCGTGACGAGCAGCGCGGCGACGAGGGAGACGACGGCCGAGACGGACATTCTTAAGCTCCGCGCCGCTTGAACGGCACGACGTCGGCGAGGGCGGGGGGCTCCTCGTCGAGGAAGTCGACCCCGTCCTCGTCGTCGATCGCCTCGAGGCGCATCCGCACCTCGAGCACGTCGCAAAAGCCGGCCGAAGCGATCAGGCGGCAGAGCTCGTCGTGGATGTCGATGCGCCCGTTCGCGCCCGCGCCGATCAAGCGGTCGAAGGCGAGATGCAGCTGGCGGCGCGCCTCGATCACCGCCTCGCCGGGATCGTCCCGAGCTCCCATCATTCCTCCGAATGGTTCGGCCTGCTGATCTGATCACAAATCGGCGTTCCGCCGTCGAAAGGCAGCGGTTCACGATCGGTTTCCGGTCGCGGATCGCCGTTTTCCGGTCGCGGAACATTCGCGGTCTGGCCCGACGATGAAGCGCGGAACGCGCGCCGGGACGTCGGGCGTTGTTGTGGCGCACGCGCCAAAGGGAGTCTGCATGAAGCTGGCCGGCTATCTGCACCGCGCGCTGGCCGCGCTGGAGGAGACGCTGGCGGCGGAGGGCGCCTATTCCGCCGAGCGCGGGCGCAGGTCGGGCCGGGCGCGGGCCGGGCACGACTACGGCCGCCCCGAGCAGCGCCGCCACGCCGAGGTCCTGAGCCTTGAGCAGCGCCGCCGGCTACACAGCGAGCACGCCGCCGCCGTCGCCCCCGCGCTCGAGGAGCTGGGCGAGCTGCCCAGCATCCGCGCCGCGCTCGACGCGCGGCGTTACCACGCTGCAGGGCAAGCCCTTCAATGACACCAACACCCGCCTCTGGCTCAAGCTTTAGGCGAGGGAAGGGGTGCGAAAGCCGTCCGGTCGCCGTCGGTCCGCGTCGAGACTTCATGCGTCGAACACGTCACGCGAGAGGTGCGCCATGATCCGCAGAACCGCCTTCGTCACGAGCCTCGCCGCCCTCGTTTGGTCGAGCCCGCCCGCGCTGGCGCAGCGGGTCGACTGCGTGGAGCTGAAATTCTCCAACGCCAGCCGCTTCGACTGCACCGACGGCACCGCGGGCTACACCATCGGCAAGGACACGCTGTCGATCTCGCGGCCGAAACCGGGCGGGGGCGAGACGGTTTATCGCCGCTACGGCCGCGACCGCCTCGTCATCGAGGACGAAAAGGGCCGCACCACCTCAACCTGCACCAAGATCGGGAGCACATGGTCATGCCGATGAAGCGCAAGACGACGCTGGTCGCCGCCACCCTGGCGAGCGTGCTTTTCATGTCGACGGCCGGTGCGAAGGAATAAAAAAACGACCTGCGCCTTGCCGCCGATTGGGCGCGGAACTTCGCGCATCGCCCCGTCGCCGACGTCTGGGCGTTGTGCATGGCCGGCTTCCGCAACCCGCAATGGGAGCAGTTCCGGGACTCCTACTTTACCTGGTTCGAGATGGAGAAGCGCCGCATCGTCCGCACGCGCACGATCTGCCCGCTGTTCCGCGTCGACGAGGCGCGGCCCGAGACCCGGATGATGGACCTCGTCGCCGGCCGCACCGATACCCGCCACTACGCCTTCCGCCGCGCCGTCGAGGTGGCGCTGCGGGCGCTTTACCCCTGCTGAAGCTGAAGCTTTCCGCGCCTAATCGTCTTCGGGTTCGCGGCCGCCGCAGCCTAATTTTTCCTGAAGCCAACCTAACCCGGAAGGCCGCCAAACGGTTTTGTGCGCTGCGAATTAGGTTCGGCGCGTCTTGCTGGCGCGTTTGCATGAGAGATCACTTCAAAGACGACGGTTCAACGCATCCTCGGAAGAGGGCGGCCGTCGTTTTTTGCGTCGTCGGCCGCCGCAGGACCGTCCTCGAAACCGCGGCCGGATCGGCAGGGGAACGGGGCGCTTCGTGCGCGGGGGCGGAATGCGCGGTCTTCGCGTCCGAGGCCCCGCACGGCCCGAACGCCGTCCCTGACGCCGCGGCCCCGTCGGGCGATCCGCAGGCGCGGGGTGCGGCGGTCCGCGGCGGGTCGGCCCTCCTTTTTTTTCCGTCTTCCGCGTCCGCCGTGTGAACTCGCCGCTATTCTTCGAATAGAAGAACCCGAAGCCGCGTCTTAAAAAGAAAGAAAGAAAGAAAGACCGGAAACGACCGACTCGGACGACGGTTTTTCCGCTTTCAGACCCGCCTTCCGCGGATTTCGATTCCGCCTCGCAGCCCGCGGGATCCGCCCCTCGCCGCGCCGAAAAAAAACCCCGCGGAACGTGTCCGCGAGGGCTTGGGGTCTTGTTGAGGAGGCGTGTGATTTCGATGGGAGCGGCGCGGATTCGCTTAACGGCAGCGCCCGCGCCAGTCCCGCGGGTCTTCCCCAGAGTCCGCCGCGGATCTCGCCCCGCAACGCCCTGCAAGACCTCAACCGATTGCGCCGGGCAACGTCATGTGAAACTGACGGTTCGTGGAGCTGAGCCGTCGCTCATGCTCAGGCGCAGCGTCGTCTCGACCCTGCTAGAAGCGCTGCATCCAGCTTCCCATCACCGCCACTTCGACGGCGCCGTGCACGTGTCCCGCATCCGTCGAGAGCGTGGCGGCAAGCCGGAACAGCCCGGTCGCGGCGGAGGCCTCGTATCCCGCATTCCAATCGAATTGGCGGCCCGACGGAGCCATGTTCACGGGGATGGCCTGCCAGAGAATGCCGCCGTCGAGCGTCCGGCCCGAAGGCGCCGACAAGATCGCCCGGTCGGCTTCCGCCCGCAGCGGCTGGGATACGGAAAAGGTGAAGACATCGCGATCGCTCAGGACGGCGCTGTGCCTAATGCCCGCAGTGAAGGCCGTGAACGGAGCCCCGGTGCCGGAGGCGAGCAACCCGTCGCGGTCGGCCACGCTCGCGCCGCCCTGCACGGACGCAAAGACGGCGACCTTGTCCGACAGCCGAAGTCCCGCGCCGAGATCGAGGGCGGCCGATGCGGCCTTCGACGTGCCGAGCGCGCCGAAGCTCTCGAGTCCGAGAGCGGATCGGTTCTCGCCCATCACCGACGCGCCGACGGACAGATCGGCCGAGCCGAAGGAAAATGTGCGGATCACGCCCGCGCCCGCGCCGAGCCTCTCGTCGGTCTCCCCGCGGAACGCCGTTCCAGTCACGGTTGCGCGATGCTCGCCGCCCGGCGTCGCGAATGCGTAGAACGTCGTCGAGTATCCGGCAGGCGCCGTTAAATCGGCTGCGCGGGTGAAGGCGGCCGCGACCGCGCCCGGAATGACGCCGTGCATTCGGTCGGGCAATGCGCCGATGCCGGGCGACGCGAAGCCCGCGCCGAGCGTCGGAACGAGGAGATCGGTCGAACCGAAGGAGAGGACGTTTCCGGTCGGCCCGAGCGTATGCGCGGTCAACCCGAGCGCAGTCCGCGCGAAACCCGCCCGCTGCCCCCCTGAGACGGCTGTGAAAGAGCGGAACCGTCTTTCGAAGCCCGACGGCTCGTTAGTGGATCGGACGAGCGCGGATGCCCGCACGCGGAAGTCGGCTCCCAGCGCATCGAATACGGCAATCCGCCTGCCCACGAGCGACCGGGCGATCCCGTCGCCCTGCGCGGCGCCCGGACCGATGCCGGCGGATGCCAAAGCAGTCTTGCGGTCATACGCCGTAGCGCCCGTAGGAAGCCCGACCGTCCCGATCGGCTGCAGCGCGACCTTCAAATTCAAGAACCCGTGACCGAATTCCGAATTGTAGCCATGCGTGACGCCATAGCCGAGATCGGTCACGCCCGAATGTGCATAGAAACCATTGTCGGCGCTTGCGAGGAGACGTTTACGCAGGTCCGACGGCGGAAGAGAAGGAAAGGCTTCGGCCAGGATCGCGAGGCCACCCGCGATTTGGGGCGCGACGAAAGACGTGCCGGTAGACCATTGATAGCTGCGGTCTCCGCCCGCCGACGCTCCCAACGTCATCCCGTCGCCGACTAGACAGGCCGGAGCCGATTGGAGGCAAGCCGCGGAGAGACGGGCGGCCGAGGCGACCCTCCCGTCCGCGCCGAAGGTCGGCACGGCATTGACCGCGACGAGCCATCCCGCCGCGAGGCTCGGGAGGACGGTCGGCAGCCCGTCGAGGATCCCCGCCGAGGTCGCCGCCGCGTCATTGGAGGCGGCGAAGACGACGACCCCGCGGGAGGCGAAGGCCTGCAGCGAATCTAGATAGTTCGTCGCGGCCTTCTCCGAGCCGCCCACGATCGATGCGAGCGCCCGGCCGACGTTCCGCGCCGGATCGGCGTCGACCCGCGCCTGAAGTTCGGTGACCGGAATCTCGGTTCCCTGCGCGTCGATGATGCCCCAGGAATTGTTCTGCGCGATCGCGTTCTTCTCGACGGCGTCGCGCGTGGCATCGGCGAGTCGCTGGAGATTGAGGCCGCCGGTCGTGCCGACGAAGCTCGAGACGTGGAGATCGGCCCCGGGGGCGATGCCCATCATGCCCGATCCGTCCCGCACGCCCGCAACGATGGACGCGACCTTGGTCCCGTGCGTCTCGGAGCTGAAGGTCCCGAAGCTGCGGATCATCTTCCCGGCGAATTCGCGATGGCTCAGGCGGAAGCCGTCGTCGACGACGGCGATCGTCTTGCCCGCCCCGGTGAGGCCGACCGAAAGGGGATACTCCGCCCGGACGGAGGCATAGGAGAAGCTCGTATAGGTCGGGGACCCCGGAAAGCTCCAGGTCCGCTGCTGGATCGCGAATTCGGGAAGGCTCCGGAGACGGGACGCCTCGTCCTCGTCGAAGCTCGTCATATAGGCGAGCGAGAACGGGTTGATCCCGTCCGGAGACGTCGTTCCGCCCGGCGGCGTCACGGTGCTTCCCGGGGGAGGAGCGGCCGTTAGCACGGGCGAGGATCCTCCGCCGCCTCCGCCGCCTCCGCCGCAAGCGGCGAGGACGGGGGCGATCAGGACAAGGCCGAAACGAAGACGACGCGCGGTTTTCATGCGCCCATGTCGCTCCCTGGTCGCGCCTAAGAATGGGCGCATCGCGCTAAAACGAGGGCAAATTTTTCCGTAACGTAATATCTTAAGGGCGACGCGGAGACCGCCGTCCGAAACCGCCGCCGGGTGGCATGCCGGAGGGGCACAGGCGATGGGAGCATTCCGGCGCATGCTTCTTTCGATGCTTGCGAACTGGAAACGGTCCGGCGAAGGCGGGCGCGATCTCTGCTTTGCATCGGCGGAAAATATTCGTCACCGGACCACACCGTTACGACGCGGGGGAAATGGCGGCGTTGGATACCGTGCGGGACCCACCGCCGTGAGCGGTCGAGGCGCGTTCCAAAATCGGGCCTTGGGACTTCGCGGGGCGCGCTTACCGCAGCAAGCGCCGGTATCGCGCCGGCACCTGCGGCGGGGGGCGCCCGTTCATCTCCGCCCATGCGAGACACAGCAGCACGAGGAAGCTCGCCATCGAGCGCCCCTCCCCCGCGGCGGTCTCGCGGACCCAGTCGCGGACCT